>NZ_JBFAJZ010000001.1:0-1265213 GCF_040655475.1 Nocardia sp. NPDC050413
CGCTTCGAGCGCTGTTCGCGCGGCCGGGCCGCTGCGCCGCTTCGCGGCGGACCCTCCTCGAGGTCGGGTCGTGCGGGGCTGGGAGGGCGGTCATGGCGGACTTAAGTGGTGCCGTGTGGCCGGGAGCCCGGTAGGTGGCGGACTCGAGTGGTGCCACACGGGCTGAGCGTGCGGTAGGTGGCGGACTCAAGTGGTGCCACACGGGCTGAGCGTGCGGTAGGTGGCTGACTCGAGTAGTGCAGCGGGGGCTGGGAGTGCGGTACGTGGCGGACTCAAGTGGTGCCGTGTGGCCGGGAGCGCGGTAGGTGGCGGACTCGAGTAGTGCCACGCGGGCTGAGGTGCAGTAGGTGGTGGAGTAGTGCCACGTGGGCTGAGAGTGCAGTAGGCGGTGGACTCGAGTAGTGCCGCGGGGGATGGGAGTGCGGTAGGTGGCGGACTCGGGTGGTGCCAGTGGGCGACGCGCCGGGGGGTGGGGTGAACATGGGCACTCTTGGGGTCGGGGGTGGTGGGGATGCTTGATCATGAAGGAGGCGAGGGCGATTCGGGGTGAGCCGAAATTGTCGGTGGTCTCGCTTAGGGTCGCAGATGTACTCGGCCCGGCACGACGACGGAGTGAGGGTGTGTGAATCGGCTACGGGATCAATATGAGGCCTTGCTGCTCGATCTGGACGGGACGCTGTACCGCGGGCCCGAGGTGATCGATGGCGCACCCGAAGCGCTTGTGCTGCAGGGTGATTCGGCGCAGCGGTTGGTGTATGTGACCAATAACGCCGCGCGTGGGCCCGCGAAGGTCGCGGGGCATCTGGCCGAATTGGGGTATCCGGCGGCTGCCGAGGATGTGGTGACGAGTGCGCAGGCGGCTGCGCGCATGCTCGGTCAGCGGCTGTCGGCGGGGGAGGAGGTGCTGGTTGTCGGCACCGATGATCTGGCGGCCGAGGTCGAGGCGGTCGGGCTGAAGCCGGTTCGCCGGTTCGCGGACGTGCCGCCCGCGGCTGTGGTGCAGGGGCATTCGCCGACCACCGCCTGGCCCGACCTTGCCGAGGCGGCCTACGCCCTGCGTGCGGGGGTGCTGTGGGTGGCTGCCAATACCGACCGGACTCTCCCGAACGAACGGGGGCTCGCGCCCGGCAACGGTTCGATGGTCGCCGCGCTGCGGACCGCGTCCGATCGCGAACCGCTGGTGGCAGGCAAACCCTACGCGCCCTTGATGGAAAACGCCGTCGAGCGGGCGGGGACCCGAAACGCGCTGGTCGTCGGGGACCGGCTCGACACCGACATCGAGGGTGCGAACGGTCTCGGCCTCGATTCGCTGCTCGTGCTGACCGGGGTGAGCACTCTCGACGAGGTGGCCGCCGCGTCGCCCGCGCAGGTGCCAACCTACATCGCGCAGTCCCTCGACGCCCTCAATGCCGAGATCGTGCCGGGCGTGGTCGCGCCCGCCGATGTCGCGGATCTGTTGCGGCAGCACCCGGGCAGGGCGGTACGGGTGCGCGCGGTCGATTCGGAAATCCGATAGCGTTGACGTCACGATGAGTACACCGAGTTCGCCGCCGCCCGGCGCGTCACCGCAACCCCGACCAGGGATCCCGACACCCGGCAGTCACCTGCCGGGTGCTCAGGCGCATCACGTACCGGCCGACCCGAACCGGATCAGATCCCAGGTCGCCGAGTTGCTCGCCGAACTCGGCGAGCGACCCGCGCCGGGACCGGCGGAGAACACCGAGACCGGGGCCGACATCACCCGCCGCGCGCGCATCCTCGAGCAGGCGCACGAGGTGCTGGTGGACGCCCTGGCGACCGTGGACAAGATCTGAGGTGGCCAGACGAGCGCGGGTGGATGCCGAACTGGTTCGCCGCGGATTGGCCCGATCGCGGGAACACGCGGTCGAACTGATCGGCGCGGGCCGGGTCTTGATCGCCGGGACTGTCGCGGTGAAGCCGGCTACCGCCGTGGAAGCGGGCACACCGTTGATCGTGCGGGAGGAACCCGACGAGGTGTCGTGGGCGTCGCGTGGCGCCCACAAGCTGCTGGGTGCCCTCGAGGCATTCGAGCCGCAGGGACTCGAGGTCGCCGGTAAGCGGTGCCTGGACGCGGGCGCCTCGACGGGCGGGTTCACCGACGTGCTGCTGAACAAGGGCGCGCGGGAGGTCGTCGCGGTCGACGTCGGCTACGGACAGCTGATCTGGCGTCTGCAGAACGACGAACGCGTGCGCGTGTTCGACCGCACCAACGTGCGCGGAATCACTCCTGAAACCATCGGCGGCACAGTCGAATTGGTCGTCGGCGATCTGTCGTTCATCTCGCTGGGACTGGTGCTGCCCGCGCTGGCGGCCTGCGTGAGCGACGGCGCCGATCTGCTGCCGATGGTGAAGCCGCAATTCGAGGTCGGTAAGGAACGAGTCGGTTCCGGCGGCGTGGTGCGTGACCCGGCGCTGCGGAGCGAAGTGGTGTGCGAGGTCGCGGCAGCGGCGGGCGCACTCGGTCTGCGCACCCTCGGTGTGGTCGCCAGCCCACTGCCGGGACCGTCGGGCAATGTCGAATATTTTCTGTGGTTGCGCAAGGTCGGACCGTTCGACTACGACGCCGAACAGGTGGCGGCGCTGGTCGCCCAGGCTGTGGAGGAGGGGCCGCAGTGAGTTCGCGTGAGAGCGGCCGCGAAATTCTGCTCGTCGCCCATCCGGGACGTGCGGAGATCATCGAAACGGCACACCGGGTGGCGAAGATCTTCGCCGCGGCGGGCATCTGCCTGCGCGTGCTGGCCGACGAGGCCGACAGCACCCGATTCGAGGACGAGCCGGGGGGATACCCGGTGCGCGTCGTCCCGCACAGCCCGTCGGCGGCCAAAGGTTGCGAGATGGTGCTCGCGCTCGGCGGCGACGGAACGTTCCTGCGCGCCGCCGAACTGGGCAGGCCGACCGGTGTGCCGGTGCTGGGAATCAACCTGGGCCGCATCGGTTTCCTCACCGAGGCCGAGGCCGAACACCTCGACGAAGCACTCGCCCAGGTGGTCGACCGCGACTACCGGGTCGAGGACCGGCTGACCATCGACGTCACCGTCCGGGTGGACGATGTCGTCACCGAACGCGGCTGGGCGCTGAACGAGGCGAGCATCGAGAACGCACAGCGCATGGGCGTGCTCGAAGTGGTGCTCGAAGTGGACGGGCGCCCGGTCTCGGCCTTCGGCTGCGACGGGATTCTCATCGCCACCCCCACCGGTTCGACCGCGTACGCCTTCTCGGCGGGTGGTCCGGTGGTGTGGCCGGAGCTCGAAGCCATGCTGGTGATTCCCAGCAACGCGCACGCGCTGTTCGCCCGGCCGCTGGTGACGAGCCCGGACTCGTTGATCGCCGTGGAAACGGTGGCCACGGGGCACGACGCGATCGTCTTTCTCGACGGGCGGCGCACGCTCGCCTTGCCGCGCGGCGGCCGTGCCGAGGTGGTGCGCGGCGAACGACCGGTGCGGTGGGTGCGGCTGGACTCCGCGCCCTTCGCCGACCGGATGGTGCGCAAGTTCCAGCTGCCGGTCACGGGCTGGCGGGGTAGACAGCGAACGGGGAAGGACACCGATGCTGACCGAGATCAGGATTGACGGACTCGGCGTCATCTCGACGGCCACCGCGCAATTCCACGAGGGACTGACCGTGCTCACCGGTGAGACGGGTGCGGGCAAGACGATGGTCGTCACCAGCCTGCACCTGCTCAGCGGCGCCCGCGCGGACGCGGGCCGGGTACGGGTCGGTGCGTCGAAAGCGGTGGTCGAAGGCCGTTTCGTCGTCGACGACGTGAACGACGCCGCTCGCGCCGCGATCGGCGAGGTGCTGGAATCGGCCGGTGCCGAGGCCGACGAGGACGGCAGCGTGATCGCCGTGCGCACCGTCAACAGCGACGGGCGTTCACGAGCCCACCTGGGTGGTCGTGGTGTGCCCGCGGCGGTGCTCGGCGAGTTCACCTCCCGGCTGCTGACCGTGCACGGACAGAACGATCAGCTGCGCCTGCAGCGTCCCGAACAGCAACTCGCCGCGCTCGACCAGTTCGCGGGCGACGGCGTGGCATCGTTGCTGCGCAAGTACCAGGTGCACCGCCGCACCTGGCTGGACGCGCGCACCGAACTCCTCGAACGCACCGCCCGCAGCCGCGAACTCGCCCTGGAAGCCGACCGGCTCAAGCATTCGCTCGCCGAAATCGACGGCATCGCACCCGAACCCGGTGAGGACACCCGGCTGGTCGCCGAGATCCGCAGGCTCAGCGACCTCGACTCGCTGCGTGAGGCCGCTGCCGGCGCCCACGAGGCGCTGTCCGGGCCCGCCGACTCCAGCGCCGACGGCGGCGGGGTGCTCGACCTGCTCGGTGGGGCGCGTGCCCGCCTCGACTCGGCCGACGACCCCGCCCTGACCGCACTCGCTCCGCGCCTCGGCGAGGCGATCGCGGTGGTCGTCGATGTGACGACCGAACTCAGCGGCTACCTGTCCGAACTGCCCTCGGACCCCAGCGCCCTGGACACGATGCTCAACCGTCAGGCCGAACTGAAATCGCTCACCCGCAAATACGCCCCCGACATCGACGGCGTGATCGCGTGGGCCGACGAATCCCGCGCCCGCCTCGACTCCCTCGACGTGTCCGAGGACGCGCTGGCCAAACTGGCCGCCGAGGTCGAGACCGCCGCGGGCAAGGTGCGCGAGGCCGCCCGCAAACTCAGCGCCGCCCGCACGAAGGCCGCGTCCAAACTGGCCGCCGCCGTGAGCACCGAACTCGGTGGGCTGGCAATGGGCAAGGCGCGCTTGGAAGTTCAGGTCCGGCCGCTGCGGGCCAGTGCCCAGGACTCCGCGCCGCTCGACGTCGACGGGACGACCCTGCACGCCGGATCCAACGGCGTCGACGAGGTGGAATTCCGGCTGTCGGCGCACTCGGGCGCGCAGTCGTTGCCGCTGAGCAAGAGCGCGTCCGGTGGTGAGCTCTCGCGCGTGATGCTCGCGCTGGAAGTGGTGCTGGCAGGCTCGGACCACGGCGCGACCATGGTGTTCGACGAGGTCGACGCGGGCGTCGGCGGTCGGGCCGCGGTGGAGATCGGCAAACGCCTCGCCCGCCTGGCGCGCACCCATCAGGTGATCGTCGTGACCCACCTACCGCAGGTGGCGGCCTTCGCCGACACCCACCTGGTGGTGAACAAGTCCGACGACGGAAAAGGCAAGGTGGACAGCGGAGTCCGCACCCTCACCGACGAGGAACGGGTGGTGGAACTGGCGCGCATGCTGGCCGGCCTCGACGACACCGAGACCGGCCGGGCACACGCGGAGGAACTGCTGGAGACCGCTCGATCAGAGCGAAGCGTCTCGCTCTGATCAGCGCAGCGCCTTGCGGATGCCGCCGATGAGCTGGTTGGTCAGCTGGCGCAGGCCGAACTCCATGGCCTTGGCCGGAACGGGCAGCGACGGCTCGGATTCCATGGTGTAGACCACGCGGGTGCCGCCCTCGGCGGTGTCGGCGAAGGTGATGATGCCGACGTGGCGCTTGACCGGCGCGCCTTTGACGATCTTGTACTCCATGCGCTCGCCCGGGACCAGCGCGGTGATCTCCTCGGTGACGCCGAGCTTGCCGAAGCCGAGCAGGTGCTGGGCGCCGACACCGGTGACCGCGTCGCCCTGCTTGACGAGCTTGACCTGGATAGGGAGGTGGGGGCTCACGCTCTCCCGCTCACTGAAGAGGCGGTAGACGATGTCGCGTGGGGCGTCGAGAACCGTCTCGACAGTGCTGCTCGGCATTGTTTTCTGCTCCTGATCGAAGTATCTGTGACAGGGAGCATACGGGTATCGGGGCGGTCGGTGACTCGGCGCGCCTCCACCAAAGGTTGAGGGTTTGGCTTCATCATCGGGCTCATGAAGATGCCGGCGTTGTTGTCACGGAACACCGAAATGCTGCCCGGTGTCGCCGGGATCGCGCGGGTGGATCGCAATACCCGGCGATTGCTGGGCCGGGTCGGTGCGGGCGATGTCGCGGTCCTGGACGAGACCGATCTGGATCGCCATACCGCCGACCGGCTCGTCGAGGCGGGCGTCGTTGCGGTGATCAACACGTCGCCGTCGATTTCGGGTCGCTATCCCAACCTCGGTCCGGAGGTGCTGGTCGCCAACGGGATCGTGCTCATGGACGCGGTCTCTTCGGATGCGTTCGGCAAGATCAAGGACGGTGCGAAGATCCGCATCGATGCCGGTGTGGTCTATGCCGACAAGCTGACCAAGAAGGAACCCGAGGTCCTGGTCGAGGGCATCGAGTTCGACGAGTCGACGATCGCCGACCGGATGATCGAGGCCCGCAACGGGCTGGCCGATCACCTCGACGCCTTCGCGGGCAACACCACCGAGTTCGTGCGCACCGAGAGCGCGCTGCTGATCGACGGCATCGGCGTGCCCGATATCGAACTGGATCTGCGCAACCGGCATGTGGTCGTGATCGCGGACGGGCCGGGCCATCTCGAGGAGCTGCAGCGGCTCAAGCCGTTCATCAAGGAGTACGCGCCGATCCTGATCGGAGTGGGGCGCGGTGCGGATACGTTGCGCAAGCTCAAGTACAAGCCGGATCTGATCGTCGGTGATCCGGACGAGATCAGCACGCCCACCTTGCGTTCCGGTGCGGAGATGATCCTGCCCGCCGACACCGACGGCCACGCCCGCGGGCTGGAACGCATCCAGGACCTCGGTATCGGCGCGACGACGTTCCCCTCATCGGGGTCGCCGACCGACCTGGCGTTGATGCTCGCCGATCACCACGGTGCGTCGCTGATCGTGCTGGCCGGTGCGCACGCGTCGCTGGAGGACTTCTTCGACCGTGGCCGCCGTGACAGCAATCCGGCGACGTTCCTGACCCGGTTGAAGGTCGGTGCGAAGCTGGTGGACGCGAATGCTGTGTCGACGCTGTACCGGCATCGCTCGACCGGCGCGGCGCTGGCGTTCGTGGTGCTGGCGGCGCTGGTGGCGGTGGTCGTGGTGATTCTGGCTTCGCAGAGTGGGTCCGAGGTGTTCGATGTGGCCGCCGGGTATTGGGACCGGCTCGTCGAGTGGGCGCGGGGCCAGCTGTGATATCGCTGCGTCAGCACGCCATATCGATCGCGGCGATCTTCCTGGCTCTGGCTATCGGGGTGGTTCTCGGTTCGCAGACGGTGGCCGCCGATCTGCTGTCGGGTCTGCGTTCGGACAAGGATGATCTCGGCAGCCAGGTCGAGGCATTGAGTGCCGAGAACGCCCAGCTCACCAGTCGTCTGGATGCGACGGACGGATTCATCGCCGGCGCGTCGGGCCGTATTCTGGCAGGCACATTGGCCGACCGGCGCGTGCTGGTGTTCACCACTCCCGACGCCGATCCCGCCGATGTCGACGGCGTGCGCAAGGCACTCGAAACGGCGGGCGCCTCGGTGACCGGCCGGATCGCGCTCACCGATGCTTTCGTCGACAGCGGTGAGGGTGATCGCATGCGGTCGGCGCTGACCAATGTCGTCCCCGCGGGCGCGCAGCTGCGCACCGGCGCTGTCGACCAGGGCAGCATGGCGGGCGACCTGCTCGGCCTGACCCTGTTCACCGACCCCGCGACCAACAATCCACGCGCGACCCCGCAGGAACAGGCCCTGCTCCTGGAAACCCTGCGCGGCGGCGGCTTCCTCGCCTACGGCGACACGCCGGCCGACCCCGCCCAGATGGCTGTCGTCGTCACCGGCGACGGCATCGCCGACGACTCCGGCCAGGGCGCGACCATAGCCCGCTTCACCGGCGCCGTCCGCGCCCGCACCGCCGCCACCGTCCTGGCAGGCCGCCCCGGCGCCGCCGAAGGCAACGCCCCCATCGCCCACGTCCGCGCCCAAGCCCCCCTCGCCACCACCGTCACCACCGTCGACAACATCGACCGCGAAACAGGCCGCGTAACAACAGCCCTCGCCCTCCCCGAACAACTGAACGGCGTAGCCGGGAGATACGGAACCGGCCCCTCAGCAACCTCCTTGACTCTCGTAGCCATGCCCCGCTGACTGAGACTCTCACCACCACAAAAGGCGAGATCTCGCGCCGGCGATCCCAACAAAAACCCTGATCTGGCAAGCACATGGGTAACTCGCCGGGTACGGGCTGAGTCCTCCCCACCCAACCGCAAGCGGCCGACGCGACAGTTAACCCACCTCGGTTGCGCTTGAAGTTCCGGGGAGGCGGTACTGTGGTGGTCCGTGGGTCATCAACGGAATCAGGCTCGAAATGCCACCAAGCACATCTTCGTGAGCGGTGGCGTCGCCTCCTCTTTGGGTAAGGGTCTCACCGCTTCCAGCCTCGGTCAGTTGCTGACCGCGCGCGGTATGCGGGTGACGATGCAGAAGCTCGACCCGTATCTGAACGTCGATCCGGGCACCATGAACCCGTTCCAGCACGGTGAGGTGTTCGTCACCGAGGACGGCGCCGAGACCGATCTGGATGTCGGTCATTACGAGCGTTTCCTCGATCGCGATCTGTCCGGTGCGGCGAATGTGACGACCGGTCAGATCTATTCGACCGTGATCGCCAAGGAGCGGCGCGGCGAATACCTGGGTGACACGGTGCAGGTGATCCCGCACATCACCGACGAGATCAAGAACCGCATCATGGCGATGACCGGTCCGGATCTGCAGGGTCATGTGCCGGATGTGGTGATCACCGAGATCGGTGGCACCGTCGGTGACATCGAGTCGCAGCCGTTCCTCGAGGCGGCGCGCCAGATCCGCCACGACGTGGGTCGCGACAATGTGTTCTTCCTGCATGTGTCGCTGGTGCCGTATCTGGCGCCCTCGGGTGAGCTCAAGACCAAGCCGACGCAGCATTCGGTGGCGGCGCTGCGCAATATCGGTATCCAGCCCGACGCGCTGATCCTGCGCTGTGACCGTGAGGTGCCGCAGGGTCTGAAGAACAAGATCGCGCTGATGTGCGACGTGGACGTCGAGGCGTGCATCTCCACGCCGGACGCGCCGTCGATCTACGACATCCCGAAGGTGCTGCACAGCGAGGGCCTGGACGCCTACGTCGTGCGCAAGCTGGGGCTGCCGTTCCGCGATGTCGACTGGACGGTGTGGGGCGACCTGCTCGAGCGGGTGCACTCGCCGCGCGAGACCGTCGAGGTGGCGCTGGTCGGCAAGTACGTCGATCTGCCCGATGCCTACCTGTCGGTGACCGAGGCGCTGCGGGCGGGTGGCTTCGCGCATCGTTCGAAGGTGCAGATCCGCTGGGTGCCCTCCGACGAGTGCGAGACCGAGGCGGGCGCGCAGGCCGCGTTGCGTGACGTGGACGCGGTGCTGATCCCCGGCGGTTTCGGTATCCGTGGCATCGAGGGCAAGCTCGGCGCCATCAGCTACGCGCGCAGGCGCGGTATCCCGCTGCTCGGCCTGTGTCTCGGCCTGCAGTGTGTGGTGATCGAGGCGGCCCGTTCGGTGGGCATCGCCGACGCGAACTCCGCGGAGTTCGAGCCCGACACCAAGAACCCCGTCATCTCGACCATGGCCGACCAGGAAGACGTGGTCGCCGGTGAGGCAGATCTGGGCGGCACCATGCGTCTGGGCGCCTACCCGGCCACCCTGCAGAAGGGTTCGGTCGTCGCGCAGGCCTACGGCAGCGAGCACGTGTCCGAGCGGCACCGGCATCGCTTCGAGGTGAACAACGCCTACCGCGACGCGATCGCCAAGAGTGGTCTGGTGTTCTCGGGCACCTCGCCCGACGGGCACCTGGTGGAGTTCGTGGAGTACCCGGCATCGGTGCACCCGTTCTTCGTCGCCACCCAGGCGCACCCGGAGCTCAAGAGCCGTCCGACCCGGCCGCATCCGCTGTTCGCCGCGCTGATCCACGCCGCGTTGAAATACAAACTGGCCGAACGCCTTCCCGTAGACTTCCCGGAGGAAGAGCTCGCGGAGCAGGCCGCGGAACTCTGAATCGGTGGCAAGGCGGCGATGAGCGAACCCGGTAAGCACGACTTCGAGACGGTATCGAGCCGGGTGCTCTACAGCGGCGCGATCGTGGCCTTGCGCCAAGACCAGGTCGCGATGCCCGACGGGCGGGTCGCCGAGCGTGAGGTCATCGAGCATCACGGTGCGGTGGCGGTCCTCGCGCTCGACGACGAGGGCCGGGTGGTGCTGATCCGCCAGTACCGCCATCCCATCCGCACCCGGCTGCTCGAACTGCCCGCCGGGCTGCTCGACATCGACGGCGAGGACCCGCTCACCGCGGCCAAGCGTGAGCTGGCCGAGGAGACGGGCCTGGCCGCCGCCGAGTGGTCGGTGCTGGTGGATGTGGCGTTGTCGCCGGGTTTCACCGACGAGGCGCTGCGGGTGTTCTTCGCGACCGGGCTCACCGAGACACATCGTCCGGATCCCGAGCACGAGGAAGCCGACCTGGAACTGGTGCGGATGCCGCTCGACGAGGCCGTGCGTGCGGCGTTGGCAGGCGAGATCGTGAACGCCACTGCCGTGGCCGGCGTGCTCGCGTACGCCTCGGCCCAGGCGAACGGGTTGACCCTACGTCCGGCCGACGCCCCGTGGCCCGGTCAGCCGACGGCGTTCCTGCGACGCAAAGCAGCCGAGGCGCGAACCGACGCCCGGTCGTGACGTGACACGGCGTCCTGGTCGCGGATGAGTGTGCTGGCGCGGGAGATCGACGCCTACCTCGACCATCTGGCGGTCGAGCGCGGCGCCGCGCGCAACACGCTCGGCGCCTACCGTCGTGACCTTGCCCGCTACCTGGCGTTTCTCACCATCCGCGACATCGAAAGCCTGCGTGACGTATCCCAGGGTGATGTCGCGGAGTTCACGATGGCTCTGCGGGCGGGCAATGAGGATCATCCGCCGCTGGCCGCCGGGTCCGTAGCCAGGGCATTGATCGCGGTGCGCGGGTTGCACCGGTTCGCGGCGGCCGAGGGAATCACCGACACCGATGTGGCGCACGCGGTCAAACCGCCCGCGCCGGGTCGGCGGTTGCCCAAAGCCCTGCCGTACGACCAGGTTCTGCGCGTGCTCGAAGCCGCGGGCGGCGAGGGCGGAGCCGACGACGGCGGACCGCGCGGCCTGCGGGACCGGGCATTGCTGGAACTGCTGTACTCCACCGGCGCGCGCATCTCGGAGATGGTCGGCCTCGACGTCGACGACATAGACACCGAACAGCGGTGCGTCGTGCTGCGCGGCAAAGGTGGCAAACAGCGCCTCGTCCCCATCGGCAGGCCCGCGCTCGCCGCCGTCGACGCCTACCTCGTGCGCGGCAGACCTTCCCTCGCCGCGAACGGAAAGGGAAGCGGCGGCGCCCTTTTCCTCAACAACCGGGGCGGCAGGCTGTCACGGCAGAGCGCCTGGCAGGTGTTGCAGACCGCCGCCGAACGCGCGGGCATCGGTGCGACGGTGTCACCGCACACACTGCGCCACTCCTTCGCCACCCACCTGCTCGACGGCGGCGCCGACGTGCGCGTGGTGCAGGAACTACTCGGGCACGCCTCGGTGACGACCACCCAGATCTACACCCTCGTCACGGTGAGCACCCTGCGCGAAGTGTGGGCGACGGCCCACCCGCGCGCCCGCTGAGGGTGACTCCCCGCTTCGGGTGAAGCGGTATCGTGCGAACACGCCCGGCGTTGCCATGCCGTACCCGAGCGGTGCGAGCGGTAGCGTCTACCCGGAGCTGGACCGTACGAAAGTGAGGTGGGTGGCGAACCGGCCTCGCTACCCTCGACAGGGGTTACCGGCAAGGAAACGTATAAGGAGCAGCGGATCGTGACGACAGCGGAAACACCGTGGGACGGTGGGCCGGAACAGGTCACCGAGGCCGTCGAGATCGGCCCGACGGGCCGCCCGCTGCGCCTGGTACCCGAACCACCGCAGGTCAAGCAGCACGGCGACGCGCTCGTCGTGGCCATGTGCAACCAGAAGGGCGGGGTGGGCAAGACCACCTCGACCATCAATCTCGGTGCGGCACTGGCCGAATACGGGCGCCGCGTACTGCTGGTCGACCTCGACCCACAGGGCGCGCTGTCGGCCGGTCTCGGGGTCGCCCATCACGATCTCGACCTCACCGTGCACAACCTGCTGATCGGCGGCAAAGCCTCCGTCGACGACGTGCTGCAGACCACCAAGGTCGACGGCATGGACCTGTTACCCAGCAACATCGACCTCTCGGCCGCCGAGATCCAGCTGGTCAACGAGGTGGGCCGCGAACAGTCCCTCGGCCGGGCACTCGCCGGAGTACGTGATCGCTACGACTACATCCTCATCGACTGCCAGCCCTCGCTCGGACTGCTCACCGTCAACGCGCTCGCCTGCTCCGACGGGGTCATCATCCCGATGGAATGCGAGTACTTCTCGCTGCGCGGGCTCGCCCTGCTCAACGACACCGTGGAGAAGGTGCGCGACCGTCTCAACCCCAGGCTGAGCCTGTACGGCATCGTGGTCACCATGTTCGATGCACGGTTGCTGCATTCGCGTCAGGTGATGTCGCGCGTGGTCGAGGTGTTCGGCGATCTGGTCTACGACACCGCCATCTCGCGCACCGTCCGGTTCCCCGACGCCAGCGTCGCCGGTGAGCCGATCACCACCTGGGCGCCGAAATCGGCGGGCGCGGAAGCGTATCGCGCCATGGCACGCGAGGTCATCCACCGGTCGGGCCGGTGATCGAGGCACAACCTGCGGTGCAAGCAGTACCCGAAGAGGCAGTACCCGAACCAGAAGCACCGGCGGAAACCAGCGGATTCCATCTGCGGCTCACCAACTTCGAGGGGCCGTTCGATCTGCTGCTGACGCTGATCAGTTCCCGCAAACTCGATGTCACCGAGGTGGCGCTGCACAAGGTCACCGACGAATTCATCGCCTACACCAAGGCATTGACCGCCGAGCTGGCCGAGAACACCAAGCTGCGCGCGGACAAGATCCTCGATCAGACCACCGAATTCCTCGTCGTCGCCGCGACGCTGCTCGATCTGAAAGCCGCGCGGCTGCTGCCGTCGGGGGAGATGACCGACGCCGAGGACCTCGAACTGCTCGAGGCCCGCGACCTGCTGTTCGCCCGGCTGCTGCAGTACCGCGCGTTCAAGCAGGTGGCCGAGTTGCTCGCCGAGCTGGAAGCGGCCGCGCTGCGCCGGTATCCGAGGTCGGTGGCGCTGGAAGATCAGTTCGCCGGCCTGCTGCCCGAAGTGACCCTCGGGGTGGATGTCGCCGCGTTCGCCCAGATCGCTGCCGCCGCGTTCCGGCCGCGCCCGGTCGCCGAGGTCGGGCTCGGACATCTGCACATGCACACCATCTCGGTGGCCGAACAGGCCGAGCTGGTGCTGGCCCGGCTCAAGGAACGCGGGCCAGGCGGGTGGACGACGTTCGCCGAGCTGGTGTCCGATTGCACTGTTCCGGTGGAAATCGTGGCCCGGTTCCTGGCGTTGCTCGAGCTGTATCGCGGCAAGACCATCGCCTTCGACCAGCCCGACCCGCTCGGCCCGCTGGCCGTGAGCTGGCTCGGCGAGCTCGACCCCGACGCCGAGGCGGCGGCCTTGACCTTCGAGGAGGATTACGGATGAGCGAGACAGTGGCTGAACTCACTTCTGAGCGGCTCGACGACGCGGAACTGCGGTCCGCGCTCGAGGCCATGCTGCTCGTCGTCGACGCTCCCGCGCCGGTAGAACAGCTGGCCGCGGCCCTGGACGACACCAGCGAACGGGTCGAGGAAACCCTGCGCGCGATGTCGGCGGAACTGACCGCGCGCGGCAGCGGCATCGACCTGCGTTTCGTCGGTGACGGTTGGCGCTTCTATACTCGACAGGAGTACGCGCCCTATGTCGAGCGGGTACTGCTCGACGGGGCCCGGACGAAGCTCACCCGGGCCGCCTTGGAAACCTTGGCGGTGGTCGCCTACCGCCAGCCGGTGACCCGCACCCGGGTCAGCGCGGTTCGCGGGGTGAACGTCGACGGAGTGATGCGCACGCTGCTGGCGCGGGGCTTGATCGCGGAAGCGGGTCAGGACCCGGAAACCAACGGCACGCTCTACCGCACCACCGAGTTGTTCCTCGAACGGATCGGGCTCGCCTCACTGGGCGACCTGCCACCGCTGGCGCCGCTGCTTCCCGGCGTCGATCTGATCGACGAGATCAGCGAGAGCCTGGACACCGATCCCCGGTACACCAGGCTGCAAAAACCCGCCGAGTCCGACATGGATCTCGGCACCGACGATTGACAGGACAGATGAATAATTCCGCTCGCCGAGATGGCACACCGGATCGAAGAAAACGCAGCGACCAGCCCCGTAGTGGCGCGAACCGAACCGCGGCTCCCCGCGGCGGCAGTGCGCGCACCGGTCAGGCCGGTTCCCGTGGCGAGGCCCCCGGCCGCCGCGGCACCAGCGCGGGTGGCTTCCAGCGCGGCAATCAGACAGCGGCCCGATCGGCCGGCTCCTTCCAGCGTGACGCCGAGTCCGGTGGTCGCCGTGGCTCGACCGGGGGCTACCAGCGCGACGATCGACGCAGTGCCCCGGCCGCTGGCGACCGTCGCGGCCCGTCCGCCGGTGGTTACCAGCGCGGCACCGGCGCTGCCAACGGTGGCGGTTACCCGCGTGGTGACGCCGACCGCGGACAGCGTGGCGACACGGCCGGGCAGCGCAGCGGCGCGTCGGCAGGCTCGCAGGCCTTCGCGGCGCGCAACAAGAAGTCCGCGAAACCGCAGCGCAAGGTCGTCGCCCCGACGATCCTGAACAACGCCAAGCCCGCCCGCCATCAGCACGCCGATACCGCCGAGGGCCCCAAGAAGCTCCCGTGGGGTGAAGGCGAACGTCTGCAGAAGGTGCTCGCCAAGGCCGGCGTGGCCTCGCGCCGCGCCGCCGAGGAGATGATCGCCCAGGGCCGCGTCGAGGTCGACGGCAAGATCGTGCGCGAGCAGGGTCTGCGCATCGACGCCGAGAACGCCGTCGTGCGCGTGGACGGCACCCGGGTAGTCGTGCGGGACGAACTCGTGCACCTGGTGCTGAACAAGCCCAAGGGCTGGCAGTCCACCATGTCCGACGACCTGGGCCGCCCCTGTGTCGGTGACATCGTGGCCGAGCGGATCGCCGCGGGTCAGCGCCTGTTCCACGTGGGTCGACTCGATGCCGACACCGAAGGCCTGCTGCTGCTCACCAACGACGGCGAGATGGCGCACCGCCTGATGCACCCGTCGTTCGAGGTGCCCAAGACCTACCTGGCCACCGTGTACGGCGAGGTGAACTACCGGCTCGTCGGCAAGCGGCTGCGCGAAGGCGTCGAGCTCGAGGACGGTCCGGCCAAGGTCGACAAGTTCATGGTGCTCGAGTCCTACGAGGGCCGGTCGCTGGTGAAACTGGTGCTGCACGAAGGCCGCAAGCACATCGTGCGCCGCCTGCTCGACGAGGTTGGTCACCCGGTGATCCGCCTGGTTCGCACGCACCTCGGTCCGGTGGCCCTCGGTGATCAGCGTCCCGGCACCCTTCGGGTGCTCGGCCGCGACGAAATCGGCAAACTCTACGAGGCGGTGCAGCTGTGAACGGAGTGGATTTCTCGGTGGAACCTGCCCAGGGCAGGCTCGCGGGCGACGGCACGCTCGTCGTCGCCATGGACGGCCCGTCCGGCACCGGCAAGTCCAGTGTGTCGCGCAAGCTGGCCACCCGACTGAACGCCCGCTACCTCGACACCGGTGCCATGTACCGGGTGGCGACGCTGCGGGTGCTGCGTGCGGGCGTGGATCTCACCGATGCCGAGGCGATCGCGCAAGCCGTTGCGGCGCTGCCGCTTTCGATCGGCACCGATCCCAGTCACGAGGTCGTCGAACTCGACGGTGACGACGTGTCGGCCGAGATCCGCGGTGACGCGGTGACCAAGGCCGTTTCGGCGGTGTCGGCGGTGGCGCAGGTGCGCGAGCAGCTCGTCGCCCTGCAGCGGGAGATCGCCGCCGTGGCAGGCCGGATCGTGGTCGAGGGCCGCGATATCGGCACCGTGGTGCTCACCGACGCCGACGCCAAGATCTACCTCACCGCCTCCGCGGAGGCGCGCGCCCAGCGGCGCAATGCCCAGAACATCCGCGAGGGACGCGGCGACGACTACCCGGCCGTGCTGGCCGACGTGCAGCGCCGCGACACCCTCGATTCCACCCGCAAGGTCTCGCCGTTGCGCCCCGCCGCCGACGCGGTGCTCGTCGATACCAGCGAACTCACGATGGAACAGACCATCGACGAGCTGTATCGCGTGGTGGCCCAGCAGCTTTCGGCCACGACAGGAGGGTCGCGATGATCGAGGACGTACTCGAGGGCGACGGTATCTGGACCGATGAAACCGACTGGGAGATCACCGATCTCGAAGGTGAGGGCGAGGGTGAGGAACACCTCGCCATGCCGACGGTCGCGGTGGTCGGCCGTCCGAATGTCGGCAAGTCAACCCTGGTGAACCGCATTCTCGGCAGGCGTGAAGCCGTGGTCGAGGACGTTCCCGGCGTTACCCGTGACCGGATCTCGTATGAGGCAAGCTGGGCCGGACGCCGCTTTCTCGTGCAGGACACCGGCGGCTGGGAGCCCGACGCCAAGGGCCTGCAGCAGCATGTGGCCCGGCAGGCCGAGGTCGCGATGGAGACCGCCGACGCGATCCTGCTCGTCGTCGACGCCACCGTCGGCGCGACCGCGACCGACGAGGCGGCGGTGCGCAAGCTGCGCCGCTCCAAGATCCCGGTGATCCTGGTCGCCAACAAGGTCGACGATCAGAAGGTCGAGATCGAGGCCGCGACGCTGTGGTCGCTCGGACTCGGCGAGCCGCGCATGGTCTCGGCCGCGCACGGTCGCGGTACCGGTGACCTGCTCGACGATGTGCTCGCCGCACTGCCCGAGACCCCGCGCGAAGGCACGGGTGTGGCCGGGCCGCGCCGGGTGGCGCTGGTCGGCAAGCCCAATGTCGGCAAGTCGAGCCTGCTGAACAAGCTGGCGGGCGACGAGCGTTCGGTGGTCCACGATGTCGCGGGCACCACCGTCGATCCGGTCGACTCCCTGGTGGAGCTGGGCGGCAAGGTGTGGAAGTTCGTCGACACCGCCGGTCTGCGCCGCAAGGTTTCCAATGCCACCGGCACCGAGTTCTACGCCTCACTGCGGACCAAGTCGGCGCTCGAGGCGTCGGAGGTGGCGATCATGCTGATCGACGCCTCGGTGCCGATCACCGAACAGGACCTGCGGGTGATCAGCCTGGTCGCCGACTCCGGTCGCGCGCTGGTGCTGGCGTTCAACAAGTGGGACCTGGTCGACGAGGATCGCCGCTACATGCTCGAGCGCGAGATCGATCGTGATCTCGTGCGGGTGCCGTGGGCACAGCGGGTGAACATCTCCGCGCACACCGGTCGCGCCGTGGCGAAGCTGGTGCCGCAGATGGAGACCGCGCTCGAGTCCTGGGACAAGCGCATCTCCACCGGCCGGTTGAACACCTGGCTCAAGGAAGTCATCGCGGCCACCCCGCCGCCGATGCGCGGCGGCCGCCAGCCCCGCGTCATGTTCGCCACCCAGGCCAGCACTCGTCCGCCGACGTTCGTGCTGTTCACCACCGGTTTCCTCGAGGCGGGTTACCGTCGCTTCCTGGAGCGGCGCCTGCGCGAGGAGTTCGGTTTCGACGGCTCGCCCGTGCGCATCTCGGTGCGCGTGCGCGAGAAGAAGGAACGCAGAAAGTAGTTCGACCCGACAAAGCCCCGGCGAATCCCGCCGGGGCTTTGTCATGCGTCGAAGACACGGTCGAGCAGGTGATCCACCAATTGTGTTGCGCGCGCGGCGTAGTCGTCGTTGGTGAGCATGCCCTGTGCGAGTCCGCCCAGGGCGAGCAGGATGACCTCGGCGTCGCCGCGGACCACTGACTCGTCCGCCTCCGGGCCGCGCGAGGCCCGCAGCTGGTCGG
This sequence comes from Nocardia sp. NPDC050413, assembly GCF_040655475.1. Taxonomy (NCBI): domain Bacteria; kingdom Bacillati; phylum Actinomycetota; class Actinomycetes; order Mycobacteriales; family Nocardiaceae; genus Nocardia; species Nocardia sp. NPDC050413. The sequence continues at coordinate 17,882 of NZ_JBFAJZ010000001.1, forward strand.
CAACGGCGTCGACGATGTAGTTCGGCGCCCCCACGGTGTCGGCGGTTCCGATGTCCGGGCCCGTCAGCGCGGCAGCGTGGAAGATTCCGAGGATGACGGCGTCCTGCCTGCTCGGCTCATCGAGGGGGAGTAGTCCGAGCAGGATCGTCCGGACGACGTCGCGTGGTCCGGCGCCAGGTGCGAGGCCCGCCAGTCCCGCGCCGAGCCGAGCGCCGGAATCCGCCACCACCGCGCGATGTGTGGCGAGCAGGAACTCCCGCTTCGTGCCGAAGTAGTACTGCACCGACCGCACCGACATCCCGGCCTCGGCGGCGACCGACTGGAATGTTGCCGCGTCGAGCCCACCCCGCGCGATCACCCGCCGCGCGGCATCGGTGATCACCCTGCGGCGCTCGTCATGGTCGGCCAAGCGTGGCACCCTGCCTCCTTCGTCTGTAACGGCGAATCTTTATGGTACGCCCATACCATCTATGTGGTACGTTTATATCATCAACGAGGAAGCAGGGGTGGTCATGGCCAAGATCGGGCGATTCAAGAACGATGCCGCGCGGGAGGAATATCTGCGGACCTATCGGGAGCTGGAGAAGCAGTGGCCCGTGCCGTCGGAAATGCTCGACATCCCCACCTCCTTCGGGATGACGAAGGTCCGCAAATCCGGTGCGGGGCAGGGCATTCCGTTCGTGCTGATGCACTCGCTCGGCGGGAACAGCCTGATGTGGAGCCACGTGGTCGAGGACTTCGCCCGCGATCACGTGGTGTACGCGCCGGAGATGATCGGGGCACCGGGGCTCAGTGTGCAGACCGCGCCGATCGATGAGACGAAGTTCGGTGCGTGGCTGGGCGAGGTGCTCGACGGACTCGGCGTCGACCGGGTGCATCTGGTCGGCTATTCGCAGGGTGCATGGCAGGCGATGGCTGTCGCGACCACTCAGCAGGCGCGGCTGGCGAGCCTGAATGTCGTGGAACCGAGCGGCACCTTGACGAAGATCAAATGGAGCCTGCTGTGGATGATGCTCCGGGTCGGTGCCCGGCCGACGGACAAGAACCTGCGCGCGATGAACGCACGGCTCAACCCGGGCGTCACCCTGACCGACGCCGAATTCGCCGGTGTGAAGGCGGCTCTCGGGTATGTCCCGACGATCGGCTATCCGAAGATGTTCACCGACGAGCGACTCGCGACGATCACGACACCGACCCTGATGCTGCTCGGGTCGGAGTCGTTGGTGGTCGATCCGCAACTGGCCGAACAACGCGTGCGCGACAACCTGCCCACGTGCGAGGTCGAGATCTTCCCCGGTGTGGGGCACGGGCTCTTCTATCAGATTTCCCGGCAGGTGACCGCGCGCATCCTGGACTTCGCCCGCCGCTACGAACACACCGACGCGCGCCACGCCGAATAACTGACCTGTCCGGACTGATAATCCGCTGAGAACGGTGCATAGTGGACACCTTCGGGGCGGCTGAGGCGTTGTTTCGGTAAGAGGTCGACGGTGGCCTCCGGAAGGAGTGCGTCATGAGTCTCATCGGAACCCTGCTCGGGTGGGTACTGACGGTGTTCTTGGTGCTGTTGATCGCGCGGATGGTGGTCGACTGGCTCGACACGCTCGGCAATCGGTCGCCGTGGGTGGGGAAGGTCCGGTCGGTGACCCATGCGTCGACAGAACCGGTGATCGCGCCGGTGCGCAAGGTGCTCAAGCCGGTTCGGCTGGGCGAGGTCTCCATCGACCTCGCTTTCACCGTGGTGTTCATCGCCGTGCTGATCCTGCGGGCGGTGGCGTTCAGCCTGTGACCGGCGCACCTTCCACCCGCCACCTGGTGAGCACCGCGCTCACACAGGTGGCGTCGGTGAGGGCGTCGACCGTGTCGGCCAGCGCTGATTCGCGGGCGCGGTGGGTGAGGACGATGAGGTGGGCGTCGTCGCCGTGGTGTTCCTGACGCACGCGCTCGATGCTCACCCCGTGGTCGGCGAAGATCGAGGCGACCTGTGCGAGCGCGCCCGCGTGATCGGTGACGCGCAGGTTCAGGTAGTAGCGGGTGGGAATGTCGCCGAACGGCGCGACCGGTAGCTCGGCGTAGTACGAGGCCCGTGGTGTCCGGCCACCGTTCACGCGGTTGCGCGCCGCGCTCACCAGATCACCGAGCAGTGCCGAGGCGGTGGCCCGCGTCGCGTCACGACCGGAGAACATCAGTCGCCCGGCGCCCTCGGCGTCCACCGTCACCGCGCTGAACGGCGCCTCCACCTTGGCCAGCGGGTGCGCGGCGGGCAGCAGTGCGGGATGCACCCGTACCGAGATCCATTCCTTGCCACCGTCTTCGGGCTCACTGATACGGGTGCACACGGTCAGCTGACGCAACCGCAACGACAACGCGTCGGCAGCCGCCAGGTCGTGTGCCGGAGCCACCCCGAACTCCTCGAAATGCACGTCGGTGACCTCCACCCGGGTATGGAAGGCCAACGTGGCGAGGATCGCCGCCGCGTGCGCGTCGGCGGCGGCGAAGACGCCGAGCACCTCGCGCACGCGATCGCCCGACAGCGACTGCGTGAGTGGCCGGACCACAGGCACCCCGCCCGCCACGGCGGCCTCGAAACACAGATCCGCCCCGAATTCCTCGGCGGCCGACATCAATTCGGCACCGTGCGAGGCGATGAGCGCGGTATTCGCGGTGACCACCGACCGGCCCGCCCGCAACGCGTCGAGGACGGGGCCCAGGCTCTCGGCGGTCGCGGTGGTGTCGACGACGAGGTCGGCCGCGGCCGTGTCGAGGGTCAATCGCGCCCCGGCTCGTGCGCTCAGCTCGTCCCCGGATTCGGCGATGATCCGCACCACCTCCCCGGCCTGCGCCCCGGTGCCGAGCACCGCGACACGCAACGAACGGGAACGAAAGTGCCGAGTAGTCATCCGAATTCGCCTAACGCCGAGAACCGCCGAACATCGGAGCCGACGCACTCGCGCCACCCCCATGCGGTCAGTATCCCGTCAGAAACGGCACGGCGGCACCACTTTTCGCGTCACAAACCGCCCAGCCACGCCCGGATTGCCGGGATACTCGACGGGAGTTACCCGCGAGTACCTCGCGGGCGAGCAGGGAGAGGACAGCGGGATGGCCCTGGTTGTACAGAAATTCGGTGGCTCGTCGGTCGCGACCGCGGAGCGCATCCGCCGGGTCGCCGAGCGGATCGTGGAGACCAAGAAGCAGGGCAACGACGTGGTCGTCGTGTGCTCGGCGATGGGCGACACCACCGACGAATTGCTGGATCTGGCGGGTCAGGTGGCACCGGCACCGCCGCCGAGGGAGATGGACATGCTGCTCACCTCGGGTGAGCGGATCTCGAACGCGTTGGTGGCCATGGCCATTCATTCCCTCGGCGCGGAGGCGCGTTCGCTCACCGGTTCACAGGCCGGGGTGATCACCACGGGCGCGCACGGCAACGCCAAGATCATCGAGGTCGATCCCGGCCGGGTGCGGCGCGCCCTCGACGACGGCGAGATCGTGCTGGTCGCCGGCTTCCAGGGCGTGAGCCAGGACAGCCGCGACGTCACCACACTGGGTCGCGGTGGTTCCGACACCACCGCCGTCGCCTTGGCCGCCGCGCTGCACGCCGACGTGTGCGAGATCTACACCGATGTCGACGGCGTGTTCACCGCCGACCCGCGCATCGTCGGCGACGCCCAGAAACTCGACCAGGTCTCCTACGAGGAGATGCTCGAGATGGCGGCGTGCGGTTCCAAGGTGCTCATGCTGCGCTGCGTCGAGTACGCCCGCCGCTATCAGGTCCCGGTGCACGTGCGCTCGTCCTACACCGACACCGTCGGCACCACCGTGTTCGGTTCGATGGCCGACATCCCCGCAGATCAGGCCGTGCTCACCGGCGTCGCGCACGACCGCAACGAGGCCAAGGTGACCGTGGTCGGTGTGCCCGACGAACCCGGCTACGCCGCGCAGGTGTTCCGGGCCGTGGCCGATGCCGAGGTTGGCATCGACATGGTCGTGCAGAACACCGGAACCGGCCGCACCGACATCACCTTCACCCTGCCCGCCGCCGACGGCGACCGCGCGGTCGCGCTGTTGCGCTCGCGTCGCGCCGAGATCGGCTTCACCGATGTGCGCTACGACGATCGCGTCGGCAAGGTGTCGCTCATCGGTGCGGGCATGCGCAACAACCCCGGTGTCACCGCGACTTTCTGTGAGGCACTGGCGGCGGCGGGCATCAATCTCGACCTGATCGCCACCTCCGAGATCCGCATCTCCGTGCTGGTCCGCGACACCGAACTCGACGAGGCGGTGCGCATCCTGCACCGCGCCTTCGACCTCGGCGGGGCCGAGGTGGCCGTCGTGCACGGCGGAACGGGACGCTGACCCGGTTCAGCCGATCGAGGCGGTGAGGGCGCGCAGCGCCTCGGCGGTGGCCGGGATGAGCGGCGCCCGCCGTTGCGTGGCGCGAGCGGCCAGTTGTTCCATGATCCGCTCGCGCACCCCCGGCCATTCGTCGCGCAGGATCGAATAGAACGCGGTGTCGCGCACCTCGCCGTCGAGGCCACGGGAATGCGCCCGGCGGACACCGTCGCTGACCGCGCCGAGCCGTTCGATGGCCGCCCGGGAGCGCAGGTTGCGGGCGTCGGCGCGCAGGGTCACCCGCCGCACCCGCCACGTGTCGAAGGCGTGGGTGAGCAACAGCAGCTTGGAGTCGAGATTCACCTGGCCGCCGCGCACGGCGGGGGTGAGCCAGGTGTTGCCGATCTCCACGGCGTCGGGAATCGCGCCGCCGGGGGAGGCGGTGACCGGTTCGGCCGACAGCGGCCAGGTGAGCGGACCCTGCCAGTAGTCGAGGCGGGTGAAGCGGGTGGCGCCGACCACGCATTCGTCACCGATCATGACGATGGCGAAGGCCAGCGCCGAACCCGCCAGCTGGGCGGCCTCGGCCTGGAAGACATACGTGCGCGCTTCCTGTTCACCGTGCGGGACAACGGTGAACCCCGGTTGGCCGCGAAGCGCCTGCGCGGCCGCTGCCAGACCGGGAACGTGGTGGGGTGCAAGGGGTTCCAGCCGTACGATGCGGCCGTCGAGGATAACGGGTGCGGGCATGGTGACCGGCGTCCTTCGTTTGAGAGGGTCACCGAATCACGAGGCGTGGATCCTCACGCGGCACATGATTCGGCGAAGCGACACGAACGATCCAGCAGCATCGAAAAGAAACTGGATGGACGATAGCCGAACGTGCGCCGTTCAAACACTCGAACGCACCCGTATGTCGCGCGCGTGTGCACGACACGAAATGGGCGCCGATTCGGGTGGCGCCGACTCGGTCCGGTCACAAACCGCTCCGATGTCAGTCTCGAGGCGCGTTTACGCACCTCAGTGGCTATAACGGTTCTATAAATCACACCATTGTCGGCTTACTGGGCAATTGTCCAGAATTGTCGGACTATTCCAGTTCGAACGCCTATTCCTGGGAAATGTAACAACCGTTACCGCTTCGTGTCGAACACTTATTCGATGTGACCCAGATCACATGATCTGTTATCCTCCGGTTAGACCTGGCACGCTCGATATTGCTGAACGTTAACCGTTTGTGATCACTGCGTGCGCCACCTGCGTGGTTTGACCTACCGGCTGTGTCGGGACGGCCGTCCGGAAGGGAGCTCGTGACTATGAGCAGCATCTACTTCGAATCGAACAGCAACCTGTCAGTTACCAGGCGTGACCGCCGCGTCACCGACGACGCCATCGCCCCGCTGGCGATCCCGAGCCTCGTGCTCGGCATGTTCCTGGTCGGCCTCGGTCTGATCGCGCTGCTTCGCCTCGGCGACTGGTTCGCCAACTATGGGCCCGAACTGGTCATTTCCGCCTATGCCCTCTACATGGCGGCGTCGGGTTGGCTGGTGGTCTGGAGTGCGGCGACCGTCCGGTCGCAGCGCGGTCACGGACCGGCCGGGTCGTCCTGATCGTCTCGGCCCGCCGCCGCGAGTGCCTCCGACAGTTCCCGGCGCAGACGCTGCGCCGTCGCCTCGTCGCCCGCGTCGGCGGCCGTGGTGATGTCCTGGCGTAGCTGGGCGATGGTGTCCTGCGAAACCATGAGAATCCTCCTTCAGATGTATGCCGACGACGTGGCGGGCGCCAGGTCGTAGACGGCGTATTCGGTACCGATCACCGGCTGCGCGACATTGCGCACCCGGATTCCGCCCGGGGTGGTGCCGCGTTCGGTGCCCGCGTGGGCGTGACCGTGGACCGCCAGGTCGGCGCCGCACGCATCGATCGCCTCCCCGAGCAGGTAGGAGCCCAGAAACGGGTAGATCTCCGGCGGCTCGCCGTGCAGGGTGTCCGACACGGGCGAGTAGTGGGTGAGCGCGATGGTCACATCGGTGTCGAGCCTGCTCAGCGCCGTGTGGAGCTGCTCGGCGAGCTCGACTGTGTGGGTCGCGAACTCGCGCATCTGCGGTTCGCCGAAGGCGCTCGCGCACTTGCCGGCGAACCCGCCGCCGAAACCCTTGGTTCCGGCGATGCCGAGCGTGCGTTCACCGATGGTGAGCACCGTCGAGGTGCCCTCGAGCACGGTGATGCCGTGCGCGGACAGCAGCGCGCTCATCTCCTGCTCGCGGTCGCTGTGATAGTCGTGATTGCCGAGCACCGCCACGACCGGGACGTCGAGATCGCCGAACTCGCTCGCCACCACCTCCGCCTCTTCGATGGTGCCCAGGCGGGTGAGGTCACCGGCGAGCAGCAACACATCCGCGTGCTCGGGCAGCCGTTCGAACACCGGCCTGCATCGACCACGCGAATCCGCGCCGAGATGCACATCGCCTACCGCCGCTATTCGCATCCCGCTCACCTCAGCACTTCCGGTTCGGCCGGTTCGGCGGGTCTGCGCACCCGCACGTCGTTGTGGACCCGCAGGTCACCGATCCGCTCGTGCAGCACGGCCTCCAGTGCCTGCCTGCTCTGTTCGTCGGCGACCTCGCCGGTGAGTACGACGACATCGGAGCGCAGCGTCACGTGCACACTCATCGTCGCGGTCCGTGGATCCTCGGCGAAGGCGCGGCGCAGGTTGGCGACCACGTACTGCGGTGGCTCGGCGGCAGGCGCGGGTGGCACGTGGTAGACGCCGAGGTCGTCGAGCAGTCCGAGAAATGCCCGCGCGTAAGGTGATCGGGCCGTGTCTCGGTACACCTGGGCCCAGTCGATCTGCTCGCGCAGGGCGCGGGCGACCTCGAGCAGGCGGGTGAAATCGAGACGGTGCGCGTCGAGCACCATGAGTTTGTCGACCAGCACGTCGGTGGCGGGCAGCACCGGTGCGGTCGCCGGGCCGACCGACATCGACTCGGCGCGGTCGAGCAGCTCGTCGTCGACGGTGCGATGGTTCGTGCGGAAGATCAGGTCGACGAGGATCTCGCCGTCGTAGACCTTGGTCAGCCAGTTCTCCGGTGGATCGACGGGCCGTAAGCCCTTGGCCGCCAACGCGTCCCGGGCGGCATAAGCGTCCTCGGCGCGGAGGAAGATGTCCACATCGTGATCGCTGGCCGGACCGCCGTGCGCGTACACCGCGCAGCCACCGGCCACCGCGAAGCGAATGCCGTTGTCGTGCAGGGTGTTGACCACACGGGTCAGCGTCTGCAGCAGGTCCGAGATCTCGGCGGTCATCAGGCCACCACCTTTCGCCGGGGACACCCCGGGCCCGGCATCGTGCCAGGCCCGGGGTCGGTAGCAGGGGGTCAGCGGCCGCCGTGGCTGTGCTGACCGCCCTCGCGCTTGGCCTCGGTGGGCTGCGCCTGGGCACCCTTGCGGCCTGCCTCGCGGGGGTCGGCGGAATTGCGATCGCCGAAGCTGCCGCTGCTGGCGTGGCCGCCTCGGGCCGCCTGCTCCTGGGTGTCGTTTCGGTTGCCGAACTGTCCAGGGTTGTTCGGGTCAGGCATGGATGCCCTCCTCGTGTCGTCTGGTCTTCTGGCATGTGGCCGTCGGTCTCGACCACACCGTCGCACTACCCGGCCGCGCGCCGCTCAATCACGGGTACGCCGGTCGGTGGCGGATTCGGGCGGTGTGCGCCGGGTATGCGCTCGAGGAGGGCGTCGGCCCGGGCGACGAGGAGCGGTGATGGACGGCGATGACACCGACTGGAATCGACGGGTGCGTGGCGAGAACACCATTCAGCGTCTCGACCGCAATTGGGCCTCCTTGCTGCAGGAACTGCGGGTGCTGCAGACCGGTGTGCAGGTGCTCACCGGCATCTTGCTGACCTTGCCGTTCCAGTCCCATTTCGACGCCCTCAGCACGGAATTGCGGGTGGTGTACCTCGTCGTGGTCACCGCGTCGATCGCCGCGACCGCCCTGCTGGTCGCCCCGGTGGCGCTGCATCGGCTGTTGTTCCGCAGGCACCGGCTCGATGCCCTGGTCACCGGCGCGCACCGGCTCGCGCTGGCCGGTATCGCCCTGCTCGGGGTCGCGCTCACCGGCATCGCGGTGCTGATCTTCGATGTGGTGGCCGGGACGGCGGCGGGCATCATCGCCGGGGTGGTGGCTTCGATCACCTTCCTCGGGCTGTGGGTCATCCAGCCGCTCGTCTATCGGAAGGGGTCGGAGACGGACTGAATCATTCGCTGCTCTCGCGATCTTCCAGTCCCACGGCGTCGGTCAGTTCCTCGCGCTCCCTGGCCAGGGCCGGATACTCGTTGCTCAGCTCACCCATCAGCGCGGCGAGACCCGCGGCGAGCGCGTTCAGCTTGTGCTGGGCGGCGTCGTCGTTGCGAGCCTGGGTGTTCTGCAGCAGCGCCACGAGCAGGAAGGTGACGATGGTCGTCACCGTGTTGATCACCAGCTGCCAGGTGTCGATGCTGGGGAACAGGAACACCGAGGGCGCCCAGATCAGGACCAGCGCGAGACAGGCGGTGAAGAACCACGCCTTGGACGCGAAATTGCTTGCCGCCGTGGCGAAACGGTCGAAGAAGGTTTTGTGGTCGGTGATGTCCGACGGCATCGTCGCCTTGTTCGACCTGCTTGCGGACATGTCGACCACTCACCTTCACCGGTTCGGGCAATGAGCTCTGTGATGGGCGAATATCCGTTCCGCAGGATTTCAACCAAAAGGTCGGTTCGGTTCGGCCGCACCGGGTAAACGCCCGCTGTCCACCGATCCGAAAGAGGTGAAGCATGGCCGTCTGTGAGACGTGTGGCAACGACTACGCGCGCGCGTTCACCGTGAGCCGCGACGGGCAGAGCTGGACATTCGACAGCATCGAATGCGCGGCGTCGAAGCTGGCGCCCGACTGCGCACACTGCGGCTGCCGGGTTCTCGGCCACGGGGTCGAGGCCGGACAGACCGTATTCTGCTGCGCCAACTGTGCCCGCCGCGCCGGGCACGACGCCCTCGTCGACAGCGTGTAGGAGGAGCCGTGCACGACGACATGATCTGGGTGCAACTCACCGTGCCCGCCCGAGTGGACGACGTCTTCGCCGTGCTCGCCGACGGGTGGTCGTATTCGGGCTGGGTGGTGGGCGCCTCGCACATCCGACGCGTCGACAAGGGCTGGCCCGCGGTCGGCACCCGCATCCATCACAGCGTGGGGCCGTGGCCGCTCGTGATCGAGGACACCACCGAGGTGCGGGCATCGGACGCACCGCACTCCCTGGAACTCGACGCGCGGCTGTGGCCGATGGGCGCGGCCGTCATCCGCTTCGAGCTACGCGAGGTCGCCCCGGCCACCACCGAGGTGCGGATGGGGGAACTGGCTGTGCGTGGGCCGGGCAAGCTCGTCCCACGCGCCGCGCAGGAGTTGCTGCTGACCCCACGCAACCGCGAAACCCTCGACCGGCTGTCGGACCTGGCTGTCGGTAGGAGCCGTGCCACCACGGCCGGGGGCTGACCGTCAGGGCTCCAGGTCGGTGAGCGCCTTGCCGCTCGGGATATCGAGCGGCACCGAGACCTGGTCGTGGGCGATCGACCAGCTGCCACGCACCTTGCGCAGGCACAGCGTCGCGCGCACCCACATGCCGTCGGTGACAGCGCCGTCGCGCAGTGTGCCGCGCAGCCTGCCGAAGCCGTGCCCGTAGGCCACGTCGGTGCCGGTCGTGAAGGTCAGGTCACGGAACTCGTAGCTCAGCGTGTCGAACACCTGGAACACTCGCGCCCAGTTCTCCAGCTTCGCCGCTCTGCCCCGGTGTTGCAGGGGCGGCTCGATATCGAACGAGACAGCGTCGTCGGTGTAGAGCGCGCCGATGCCGTCGAGGTCCTTGTTCCGCAGGCACTCGACCAGCCGGTCGATCTGCGCGCGGATCTCGGCGGTTTCGTCGACCGGCCGCCGCAGCGGTGCCAAGGCTGTCGTCCACGCGACGAGCTGGTCCAGCGTCTTGCGCAACGCGAGGTCGTGGTGCTCGCGCGCGACGAAGGTGGTGGCGTTCTCGAAATCGGTGAGTACGCCGATCGAGACCGAATGGCCGATGTCGGCCATCCCCAGCGTCCCGCACACGGTGCGCAACTGCACCACCGAGCGGGCGCCGCCGTTGACGCCGTACCCGACGAAGGCGACGGCCTTGTCGGTCCATTCCGCGAAGGCGTGGTCGAGGGCGTTCTTCAGGACACCGGGGACGCCGCCGTTGTACTCGGGGGTGACGATGACGAACCCGTCGAACGGCGCGATCCGGGCAGCCCAGGCGCGGGTGTGTTCGTTCTCCGACGGGCCGAACATCGGGGGCGAGGTCTCGTCGAAGTGTGGGAGCGGGTGGTCGCGCAGGTCGACGAGCGCGAATTCGGCGTCGCCGCGTCGCGACGCCGCATCCAGCACCCACTGGGCGACCTGGGCTCCGTTGCGGTTGGATCGGGTGCTGCCGAGAATGATGCCGATTCTGATCATGCCCTTCCGACGACGTGGACGCCGGAAATGTCAGGCCCTCACAGATCGGGGCGCTGTTTCGTCGGTCATGGTGAGGGAACCGACCGCGAGGAGCCGATCATGACCGACCCCCACCTGTCCGAGGTGATGAGTGAGCGCCGCCAGTTGCTCAATCTGGCTTACCGGTTGCTCGGATCGCTGGCCGAGGCCGAGGACGTGGTGCAGGAGACCTATGCGCGCTGGTACGCGATGAGCGAACAGCGCCGCGCCGAGGTGACCACGCCCGGCGCCTGGCTGACGACGGTGGCGGGACGCATCTGCCTCGACCTGCTCGGCTCCGCCCGCGCCCGCCGGGAACGCTATGTGGGCGAATGGATTCCGGAACCCGTCCCCGGCCGCTCCGACTTCTTCGGCGGCACCGCATCATCCGACCCCGCCGACCGGGTGACGCTCGACGAGTCGATCAGCATGGCCTTCCTCGTCGTGCTCGAGTCCATGACCCCCGCCGAGCGAGTGGCCTTCGTGTTGCACGACGTGTTCCGCTACTCCTTCGCCGAAATAGCCGAGGTGGTGGGGCGCACTCCGGCCGCGTGCCGTCAGCTTGCCTCGAGCGCCCGCCGTCGCATCGACACCTCACCGCGCCCACCCGAAACCGCGCGCGCCGAGGTGGTGCGGAATTTCAAACGGGCCTGGGAGGCGGGCGATATCGAGGGACTCGTCGGGTTGCTCGACCCGACCGCGATCGCGACGGCGGACAGCGGTGGGCTGGTTCCCGCTTTCCGGGAGCCGCTGGTCGGCAGCAGTGAGATCGCGACGGCGTGGATCCACATCGCCACCCGGTTGTCGACAGTGGTGCTGGTGGAACGCATGGTGAACGGGCAGCTCGGTCTGGTCGCCGAGGCCGACGGAAAGGTTATCTCGGTCTACTCGTTCGACATCGTCGACGATCGGATCAGCCGGATCTGGGTCATGCGGAACCCGGAGAAACTGCGCGCGTGGACCGGTGCTGCCGATCAGTGACGCGGTGGTCGCGCCCTGCGGCTAGGGGTCGTTGCGGGGAATGCGGCCGTCGACGTCGGTGAATCCGTACTGCTCGGCCAGATCGGCGACCTTCCACGCCTTTCCGGTGCGCGCGAGCCGGTCGGGGTCGGCGGCGAGGGCGACGACGGCCCGGCCGGGGAACCTCGGTGTCTCGGCGGCGTTCAGGTCGAACGTTCCCTCGCCGGGCAAGGTCACCAGGCGACGGCCCTGGTCGTCGGCGGGAACCATCTGCAGCAGTTCGGTATTCACGATGCCGGGCCAGAGGGATACCGCGGTGGTCGCGGTGCCGTCGAGGTCGTGGGCGAGGTCGGCGGTGAGCCTGTCGAGGGCGGTCTTGGCGACCCCGTATATGGCGTTGTGCAGGTAGCGCTGTGAGCCGGGGGAGGAGATATTGACGATCAAACCCTTCGACTCGATCAGCAGTGGCGCGGCGAAAACGCTTGCCGCGTAATGGGATCGGACACCGATGTCGAAGGTCTCGTCCCAGGCCGCAGGCGGCACCTCCCAGAATTTGCGGCCGAGCCAGCGGGCGGCGGCGGGGGAGTTGTAGACATTGTTCACCAGCACGTCGAGGCGCCCCTGTTCGGCGCGCACCCGCGTGAACAGTTCCTCGACCGCCCCGTCGTCGCGATGATCGCAGACCACCGCCACGCCGAGCCCGCCGAGGGCGGTCACCTCGGCGGCGGTGTCGTGCACGGTGCCGGGAAGCCTGCCGGCGGTGGTCGTGCGGCCGGTGACGTACACCGTCGCCCCCGCCGCGCCGAGTTCCTGGGCAATGCCTTTGCCGATGCCGCGGCTGGCTCCGGTCACTACCGCGACCCGTCCGCCGAGAATCTTGGGTGTTCCGCTCATGGCCTCGGGACACTACCTTGAAATAGGAACACGTTCTAGATTCTTGGAGGCGCTGGTGGAACTTCGGCATCGATTCCTGGACGCCGGCGACGTCCGGTTACATGTGACCGAGCAGGGACAGGGGTATCCGGTGGTGTTCTGCCACGGCTTCCCACACACCGGCTACATCTGGCACCGCCAGCTCGCGGCCGTCGCCGAGGCGGGCTTCCACGCGATCGCACCCGATCTGCGCGGCTACGGACGCACGCAGGCGCCCGACGATGTCGAGGCGTACACGAATGCCGCCGTGATCGGCGATCTGCTCGCCCTGCTCGACGACATCGGTGCCCGGCAGGCGGTTTTCGTCGGCCTGGACTTCGGCGCCCAGCTGGTGTGGGAGTTGTCGTTGCGTGCGCCCGAGCGAGTGGCGGCCGCAGTGGTGCTGAACAATCCCTTCGCACCGCGCCCGCCCCGCCCACCGTCCGATTTCTGGACCAAGGCCGCTCAGCGCCACTTTCTGCACCTGTCCTATTTCCAGGAACACGGTCGGGCCGACGCCGAACTCGCCGAGCGGCCCCGCGAATTCCTGGCCAGGGTCTATTACTCCCTCTCCGGGGACTACCACTACCTCGATACCTGGAAGAACCCACCGGGGCTCGGCTATCTCGATGTCCTGCCGAAAGCCCCCGACCTGCCGTGGTCCTGGCTCAGCGAGTCCGAATTCGACACGCTGGCCACCGAATTCGAGCGCACCGGGTTCACCGGCGGCCTCAACTGGTATCGCAACCTCGACCGCAACTGGCACCTCACCGAGTCGCTGTCCGGCCGTCCCGTCACCGTCCCGACCTACTTCCTCTACGGCGAGAACGACCCCGACATGGAAGGTTTCAGCGGCCGCGACCCGCTGGCCACGCTGCGCGCCAATGTGACCGATCTCCGTGCGGTAGTGCAGGTTCCGGGTGCGGGACACCTGGTCCATCTGGAACGCACGGACCCGGTGAACGAGTTCGTGCTCAGTGCACTCGGTGACGTAGCGCCGCAGCCGTAGCGGGCGGGGTCGCGGTCGGTTCAGCGTGCGCGGTCGTACACGAGGGCGAGCTCGCCGGATGTACCGGCGGTGTGGCTGGTCAGTGTCCACCGGGAAGCCGGCAGCCCGTCGGTGAAGAACAGCGCGCCGCCCCCGGCGATCTCGGGAACGATCATCAGATGCAGACGGTCGATCAGATCGGCGGCGAGCAGATCGGCCACGATCGTCGGGCTGGTGTTGACAAGGATGTCGCCGGTGCCGGAGCTCTTCAATTCGGTGATCACCTCGGCGGCGGGCGCGTTCACGACGCGCGTTCGCTCCCAGGGTGATTCGGTGAGGGTGCTCGACAGCACCACCTTGTCCACGTCGACGAGCCACTTGGCGTAGGCGCGGTCGCGCGGGTCGGCGTTCTCGTCGGCGGCGACAGTCGGCCAGTAGCCGAGGAATCCTTCGGCGTTGCCGCGCCCGAGAACCGCGGTTGTGGCGTCGGCGTGAATTCCGCTGAGGTAGTCGCGGGCGGTTTCGGTGCTCGCGTAGGTGACGATGGCGCCGAGATCGGCCGGGCCGGCCGGTCCGTGGTAGCGGCCGTCGAGGGTGAGGCTGATGTTGGTGGTGACGCGGCGAGTGCTCATGATCGGGCTTTCCTGTCGAGGTTGTCGAGGACCTGGGACCAGCCGGTTTCGATACCGGCGATGAAAGAAGCTGCCGCCACCGTGGTTTCGGCGACGACGAGGTCGAGCCGGAACCGGGTCCCTGACCCGTCGGGCTCGAAGCTGAGGGTGTAGTGGCCGGTGAAGGAGACCTCGCCTGCCGCGTCGAGTACCGACAGGTCGAAGGCGAGGCGGTGGTGTTCGTCGGCCTCGACGACTCGTCCGGCCGACCGGTAACGCCCGCCGTCGTCGTCGCGGTAGTCGAGTACCACCCGTCCGCCGGGAAACGGTTCGATCCGGCAGTCGGTGACGGTCATCGACGGCGGCACCCACCAGTCCGCGAGTGAATCCGGATCCACCCAGTGCCGCCACAGCACCTCGGGTGCGACTCCGAACGTCCGCTCGAAGGTGAAGCTGCGTCCGTCGGCCCACCGGTCATCCTGTGCGGCAGCGGTTTCGGCTTCGATGGCAGCCAGATAGCGCTCCACCACATCCCGCTCGTCGGCGTGCTCCTCGATGGTCGCGAGCATCGCGCGCAACCGATTGTCGAGCTCCCGCAACGGGCCGGGTTCCACGGCGTAGACCCGCCGCTGCCCCAGCGGGAACACCGAGACGAGACCCGCCTTGGCGAGCGTTTGGAGGTGCTTGGTCGTCTGCGGCTGACGCAACCCGGTGTGGGTGGCGAGTTCGCCGACCGACCGAGGCCGCTGCGCGAGAAGTTCGACGATGCGCCACCGTGCGCTGTCGCCGAGTGCGGCTGCGATCTCTTCCATGACCAGAAGTATTCACTATGAAGAATATTCCTGTCAAGGAATACAACTGTGGCCCCCGCTTGTCAGCTGGGGGCCACAGTGCGAAAAGGGGAGCCGGATCAGTCGCGGAAAGCGTCCTTGACCTTCTCGCCGGCATCCTTCAGGTTGGACTTGGCCTGGTCGCCGCGGCCCTCGTTCTGCAGATCGCGGTCGTCGGTGGCCTTGCCGGTCGCTTCCTTGGCCTTGCCTGCCAACTCTTCGGCCTTGTTCTTCGCCTTGTCTGCCAAGCTCATGGCATTCCTTCCGGACAGAACGCTCGACCACAGGTGATCGATGGGCCATCCTTGGGACCCACGGGGCGTCTACCCGGGGCCACCGAACACAAACAGGGCCTAGGTGAGAAGGTCGGCCAGATCACCGATCACCACATCGGCGCCCGCCGCACGCAGGGCGGCCGGGCCCGTGCCGCGATCGACCCCGATCACCCGGAAACCGCCGCGACGACCTGCCTCGACGCCCGATACCGCGTCCTCGATGACGATCGTCTCGGTGGGTTCGACACCCAGTGCCCCGGCGGCGGCGAGAAACATCGCCGGATCTGGCTTGCCCGCGAGCCCGTCACGCTCGGCGACGGCGCCGTCGACGATCACCGCGAATCTGCCGAGCAGTCCGGCGGTGTCGAGCACCAGCACCGCGTTGCGTGAACTGGATACCACTCCCATCGGAATCCGAAGCGCCGCAAGAGCGTTGACCAGACGCAGCGAGCCGTCGAACACGTCGACCCCGTCGCGGTGCACGATCTCGGTGAATCGCCCGTTCTTCCGGTTACCGAGGCCGTGCACGGTGGCCGCCTCGGGAACGTCGTCGACGGTGCCGTCGGGTAGTCGCAACCCGCGCGAGGACAGCACCGCTCGCACACCGTCGATCCGTGGTTTGCCGTCGACGAGGTTGTAGTAGTCGTCATCGGTGAACGGCGCGACCTGTGGTGGCAGGAACTCGGTGAACAGCGTGGTCCACGCGCGGCGGTGCACGGCAGCGGTATCGGTGAGTACCCCGTCCAGGTCGAACAGTACGGCGGCGGCCTGCTGTACGGCCACCCGCTCGGTCATGAGGCGACGCTTTCGGGCGCACGCACCTCGACGACCTCCCCCGGACGCACCTGCGCGGGATCTCCCCACACGCTGATGGTTTCGGCGGGGCCGTCACCGATCAGCTCGAACCGGGCGTCGTGGTGGCCGAGGTCGGCGCGCACCACCCGTCCGCGCCAGTGCACCGAGAACCGCAATCGCTGCCACGACGACGGCAGCGCGGGGGCGAACCGCAATCCGTCGCGCGTGGCCTGGAACCCGCCGAACCCATGCGTGGCGACCTGCCAGGTGCCCGCCGCCGACGCGATGTGCATGCCCTCTTCCGTATTGCCCTGGTTGTCGTAGAGATCGACGAATGCCGCCCGGCCGAAGTACCTTTCGGCCGTGTCCGCCTCGCCCACCCGCAAGCCGACGATGGCATGGATGGAGGGACTCAGCGACGACTTGTGCAGTGTGCGCGCCTCGTAGAACAAGTAGTTCTGCCTGCGTGTCTCGAGCGAGTACTCCTCGGGCAGCAAATGCATCAGCATCACCACGTCGGGCTGTTTGAGCAGTGAGGTGTCCTCGCAGTTGAAATGGTCGAAACCCGCCGGGTATCGCGGCATGTCGTTGTCGTCCCATTCGGTGATGGGGACAACGGTGCGATCGAAATAGCCGTCGAACTGCTCGATCACCCCGCAGTCGGGGTCGACCGGCACGCGGATTCGCCGGGCCGCGTCCACCCATTGCTCGGCTTCGGCCGCCGACAGCCCCAACGGTTCGGCATGGGCGGCAAGCAGTTCCGGCTGTTCGGCGGCCATCCGCCGATAGACCGCCGCGGCCTGTTCCAGATGCCAGCGCACCAGCCGGTTGGTGAAGGCGTTGTTGTCGACGTGGGAATGGAATTCATCCGGCCCCATCACCGTTCGCAGCACCAGCGCGTCGCCTTCGGGTTCGCATCGCTGTACCCAGTAGCGGGCGGTCTCGAACAGGATCGGCGCACCCTCGGTGAACAGGTACATGTCGTCACCGGTGACCTCGGTATAGCGGATGACGGCGTACGCGACATCGGCGGTGACGTGCAGTTCCTCCTCCCTGGTGTAGAAGCGGCCCGAGCCGTCGTGGGTGTACTGCGGGCATTCCTCGCGGCCCGTGTCGGCCGATTCCCATGGAAAGCGGGCACCGGTGGCGCCGTTGTCGGCGGCGACCGCACGGGCGCCGGGCAGGGTGTGGTGGCGGTAACCGAGCAGGGCACGAGCCGCCCGCGGCTGGGTGAACAGGTAGAACGGCAGCAGCATGATCTCGGTGTCCCAGAAGACGTGGCCGCGATACCCTTCGCCGGACAGGGATTTGGCGCCGATGCTCACCGTGGGGTCGTCGGGGTTGGCGGCGATGAGCAGGTGATAGACGGCGAAGCGCAATGCCTGGGTGACGCGGTCGTCGCCGACCACCTCGCAGTCCGATTCGGCCCACAACCGTTCCCATGCCGCCGCGTTCGCAGTGCTCGCCTGGTCGAAATCGGTGACCCGCGCGACGGTCGCTCGCACTCGATCGCCCGGTACCGCAGCGGCTTCCGGATCACGACTGGTGGCGACGCCGACGAATTTGTCGACGCCGACCGTCTCGCCCGCCGTCACGGCGAAGTCCACTTCGATCGCGATCGACTCGTGACTGCGCACCTCGACGCGGCGTTGCGGTGTCGTCGGCAGGTCGGTGCGCAACGCGTAGGCCAGGTCGACACCGCTGTCGATCGTCCGGCATTCGAGCATTCCCACGCCATCGGTGAATCCGGTTCCGGTGGAACGTAAGTGGGTGGACAGCGCCCACTTGTCCCACTTGCGGTCGTACCCGAACTCGGTGTCCTCACGGTAGGTGGGCAGTCGCTCGCGATTGCGCCGGTGCCCGTCGATTCCGGTGCGGATCGTCACCGTGGCCGCGCGATCCAGTGCGGTTACCCGAACCCGCAGGCAGCACAGATCGCGATCGGCCATACTCGCGAAACGTTCGGTGCGCAGCACGAATCGCGCACCGTCGGGCAGCGCGAAGACGGTCTCGCGGGTGAGGACTCCGCGGCGTAGGTCGAGCTCGCGGTGATGGCTGAGCACCGCCGCCGATTCGGTGTCGAGCCGGGTTCCGTCGGCGAACACCTCGGTGACCAGCCAGTCCGGCGCGTTCACCAGGTCGACGACCGGCGCGTCGAAGGCGTCGTACACCCCGGCCAGAAATGTGCCGGGCAGCGAGCCGGTATGCCGCTCCTCGAGTGAGCCCCTGGTGCCGAGGCGGCCGTTCCCGACGGTGAAGATGGTCTCGAAATAGTTGGCGCGGTGCGGATTCCATTCGTTCTCGACAACGGTCCACGGGTTCATGGCGGCCCTCCGGGAGGTGATCGAAGGTGCGGATCAGGCGGTCGCGGTCGGATGCTGGTAGCCGGTGGCCTCGTCCATGTCCTCGAGCGATTTGCCCTTGGTCTCGGGCACGAACCTGGCGACGAACAGCAGCGACAGCAGCGCGAACACCGCGTACATGCCGTAGGCGAAACCGAGCGAGAACGTCTTCAGGCTGGGGAAGCTGACCGTGA
This sequence comes from Nocardia sp. NPDC050413, assembly GCF_040655475.1. Taxonomy (NCBI): domain Bacteria; kingdom Bacillati; phylum Actinomycetota; class Actinomycetes; order Mycobacteriales; family Nocardiaceae; genus Nocardia; species Nocardia sp. NPDC050413. The sequence continues at coordinate 36,648 of NZ_JBFAJZ010000001.1, forward strand.
TCGCCCAGTTGGCCGCCCACTGACCGGCGGCGGCGAGCGAGAGGGCCGCTCCGCGAATGCGATTGGGGAACATCTCGCCCAGTAGCACCCAGACCACCGGACCCCAGCTCATCCCGAAGAACACCACGAACAGATTGGCCGCGACGAGCGCGAGGACACCGGGTACACCGGTCAAATGCGGTTCGAGCACTCCCTCGGCATTGGGCACCTGCGGCGCGGTCCCGAAGCACACCGCCATGGTGGCCAGGGTGATGGTCATGCCGATGGAACCGGTGAGCAGCAGCGGTCTGCGCCCGACCTTGTCGACCAGCATGATCGCCACGATGGTTGTGGCGATATTGACCACCGAGGTGAACACACTGATCTGGAACGAACTGGACTCCTCGAAACCCACCGCTTCCCACAGCACGTTCGAGTAGTAGAAGATCACGTTGATGCCGACCGCCTGCTGGAACACCGAGAGCATCAGGCCGATCCAGACGATCGGGTAGATCTTGCCCGCGGGATTCTTCAGATCGCGCCACGACGGTTTGGTCTCACCCTCGAGGCTGTGCTCGATGCGGCCGATGGTCACCTCGAGGTTGCGCTGGCCGAACAGCGTCGACAGCACGCTGCGTGCTTCGGGAATCCGATGGGTCGCCACGAGGAAGCGCGGGGATTCGGGGATGGTCGAGGCGAGCAGGCCGTAGACCACGGCCGGAACCGCCATCGACAGGAACATCCACCGCCAGGCTTCGAGCCCGAACCACAGCTGCTCGCCCGCGCCGCCGGCCAGATGGGCCAGGACGTAGTCGACCAGCAGGGACAAGAAGATGCCGAGCACGATGGCGAGCTGTTGCAGCGAGCCGAGCCGGCCGCGAATGTTGGCGGGGGAGGTCTCGGCGATGTAGGCGGGCGCGATCACCGAGGCCACACCGACGCCGAGCCCGCCGATGACCCGGCCGAGCACCAGCACCCACAGGTCGGGGGCGAAGGCCGTGCCGATCGCGCTGATCAGGAACAGCAGGGCGGCGATCTTCATGACCTTGATGCGGCCGATGCGGTCGGCGATGCGCCCCGCCGTCATGGCACCGGCCGCGGCGCCGAGTAGTGCCGAGGCGACGGCGAAGCCGAGCGCGGCGTCGGCGACGTCGAATTCGTCTTGAATCGCGGCCACGGCGCCGTTGATCACGGCGCTGTCGTAGCCGAACAGCAAACCGCCGAGCGCCGCTACCGACGCGATGCGGACGACCTGCCCATTACTCGCGGAGTCGCCGTCCGGCAGGTCCGGCCGGTCGGTTGTCGCGCCACCCTCATGCATCGGTCCGATCCTCTCCGCGGCGAGACGTGTGCCTCGCGGGCCGACCGTGAACGCAGGTCACGGCCATGCCATCCGAATGGAACTGTGTACAGGCGGAACTCTCCGCCGATTGTCGCACTCCCGCAGGCGCACCGGCCGTCACGCACGCCGCGCCCGGGCGAGCCGTCGTCGTATTCGACCGGCCGAATTCGGGTAAAGCGGGCAACGAGGCCCGGATTGCCGGGCCCTTGCGAAGGAAAGGCGAACGATGACGCTACGGAGGAAGGCCTGCGCCACGGCGCTCGCCGTGGCCGCGCTCGGCACGCTCGCGGCAGGATGTGCCGAGGCGGAGAAGGCGGTCAACAAGGGTGGGGACACCCCGTGCAGTGAATTCACCGCGCAGGACACGGAAAAGAAGCGCACCACCGTCACCAAGTTCCTCGAGCAGGAACGGGGCGAGGACGCGCAGATCGATCAGAACACCATCGACCTGTCGATCGGCGCGATCGACCTGATGTGCAGTGCCCAGGCGAACCCGGACACGCCCATCAAGGAGGCCGATCTCACGGGTGCGCTGGTTCCGAAGTAGCCGGCTGCGGCGCAACGCCGGTGCCGCAGTGTGATTCAGGGACGATGGCGCTGCTCGTAGGCGGCCCGGTCGGCATCGGCGCGACGACGTTGCGCTGCGAAGGCGAGTTCGGGATCGAACCCGTGGCTGACCAGCCGGTGCCTGCGGTAGACGTACACCAGTGCGACGGTGAAGTAGATCAGCGGCAGATACAGCAGCGCCATCATCGACAACCCGATCCACAGCGGCCCCGGCGTCAACAGGAACAGGCACAGCAGCGGCAGCACCGGAACCAGGATGCGCAGCAGATAGCGTCGCGTCGCGCCGGGGCCGGTGAGGTCGGCCAGCACCCAGTCCGACATCGACGGCGGCAAGGTGGCACCGCCGATGTAGCGCAGACGCTGCCAGAGGTTCGGGGTGGTCATCGGTTCTGCCTCGATTCCTCGGCGCGGCGTGCGGCCGTGTTCACCCGGCCCAGCACATCGCGCAGTTCTTCCAGTTCGGCCAGGCTCACGCCGAGTCGTTCCACCACCGCGGGCGGGATGCGTTCGGCCTCGGTACGCAGTGCGCGGCCCGCTGCGGTGAGGTCGATCAGCAGGGTTCGCTCGTTGTTCGGGTCGCGGCGGCGGGTGATGAGCCCGGCGGTCTCGAGCCGTTTGAGCAGCGGTGACAGGGTGGCCGAGTCGAGCTGGACGGCATCGGCGACGGCTTTGACCGACATCGGCGTCTGGCCCCAGAGCGCGAGCATCACCAGGTACTGCGGATGGGTCAGGCCCATCGGCTCGAGCAGCGGGCGGTAGACGGCAAGGACCGAGCGGTTGGCCACGGCGAGGGCGAAACACACCTGCCGATCCAGCCGCAGCGGGTCGTCGATCTCGGTCACGCAGCCAGGTTAGCCCATGAACAGTTAGTGCACAAAGTATCTGTTGTTTGGCTCACTCACCTGCGGGTATCGTCCCAGCACGCTCGTTCACGCCGGTGGAGGAGGATCGCCGTGGGTAGGCCCGCACAGGTACCGACTGTCGGAGTCGAAGAGGAGTTCCTGCTCACCGACCCCGTCAGCGGCGCGCCCGCACCGAAGAACACCGAGGTCGCCGCGACCGCCGAGAAGGCAGGCTTAGATCTGCAGCTCGAGCTGACCAGCTGTCAGGTGGAGACCAGCACCGGCGTACACACCGACATCGGTGAGCTGCTCACCGAACTGCGCACCTCGCGCCGGCGGGTCGCCGAATGCGCCGCACAGCACGACGCCTCCTTGCTCGCGGTCGCCGTGCCGCCGACGGTTCCCGAGGGGTACCCGGTCACCGATACGCCGCGCTATCAGCGCATCGCCCACACGTTCGGCATGATCGCCCACGAGCAGGGGCTGTGCGGGTGTCATGTGCACGTCGGGGTGCCTGACCGGGCGACGGCGGTGCAGGTGAGCAATCACGTGCGTCCGTGGTTGCCGGTGCTGCTCTCGCTCACCGCGAATTCGGCGATCTATCGTGGCCGCGAGACCGGGTACGCGAGCTGGCGCAGCATTCTGTGGCGGCGCTGGCCGAGCGCGGGACCGCCACCGTATTTCTCTTCCCTGGACGAGTACGAGGCGATCGTGGCGATGATGCTCGCCAGCGGGAGCATCCTCGACAACAAGATGGTGTATTGGGACATCCGCCTGTCGGAATCCTTTCCCACGGTCGAGGTCCGGGTGAGCGACGTGCCCGCAACGGCGGAGGAATCGGCATTGCTCGCCGCGCTGATCCGGGGGATCGTGAGCACCGGATTGGACGCGATCGCCCGCGACGAACCCGCCACGGCGGTGCCGAGCGAGGTACTGCGGGCGGCGTATTGGAACGCCGCGCACTCCGGGTTCTTCGGTGACGGGCTCGACCCGATCGAGGGCCGGGTGCTGCCGCATCGTGAACTGCTCGCCGAGCTCATCGAACGGATCGGCCCCGCGTTGCGCGAGGCGGGCGACCTCGAGTTCGTGACGGAGGCGGTCGCCGCCCTGACCGAGCGCGGCAACGGCGCTTTTCGTCAGATGCGTGCTCTACGCTCGCGACACGAAATCGCCGATGTGGTCACGGAGTCGGCGAAAGCCACCCTGGAAGGATGCCCATGAGCCGCCACGTACAGATCACCTTCGACGCGCACGACCCGCGAGCGCTGTCGCTCTTCTGGCGCGAAGTGCTCGGTTACGTGCACCCCGGCCCGCCCGGTGTAGAACTTCCCGACGGCGCCGACCCGCTCGCCGCGTGGGACGAGTTCCTCACCCGTATCGGAGTGCCTGCCGAGGAACACAATTCGCGCTCGGCGATCGAGGACCCCGACGGGGAAGGGCCGCGCGTGTTCTTCCAGCGGGTGCCCGAGGACAAGGTCGCCAAGAATCGCGTCCACCTCGACGTGCGGGCCGCGCCCGGCCTCCAGGGCGAGCAGCGCATGACCGCCCTGGAAGCCGAGTGCGAGCGCCTGGTCGCCCTCGGAGCCACCCGCCTGCGGCGTTTCGAGCCGGAGCCGCCCATGAGCGCCGGGTTCATCGTGATGGCCGATCCCGAGGGCAACGAGTTCTGCCTGGACTGACGGGCTCAGACCAGATCGCGGGGTATCCGGCGGTGCCAGTTCTGTGAGTACACCCGGTTGCGCAGCGAGCGCGGGTCGGCGGGGGAGTCCTCCAGTTCGTAGGCGTCGAGCTGGGCGTCGATGACGAATTCGTCGGCGGTGCAACGCAAGACGGTGTCGGTCACCACCTCGGTTCGCCAGTCGTCGCGTTCCAGGCGGCGCACGGTGCGGGTCTGCCCGCGCACGGAGGTGACGTCGTTGTCCTGGAAGCTGAACCATTCCGTGGTGGCGCGGCGCACCGAGGTCCCGATGTCGTCGAGCACGATCGTGCCCTGGTCGTTCTCGATCTCCAGGGTCGATACCCCACTGGCCAGATCGCGCTCGACCTTCCAATGGTGCTGTCCCGGTTCGACATGCGTCGCGGGCGCGGGTGGCGCGGCCTCCGGTTCCCCGAAGGGGCGAAGGGTCGCGTCCTCGGGCCGGGGCGCGCGTTGCGGCAGGGTCAGTGTGCTCGTTCCGGTATTGATCGTGAGCATCACCGGTTCCGGCGACGGCCAGGCCAGCGGCCAGTACGACGACGACACCGAGAGCCGGATCCGGTGCCCGGGCGGGAAGGAATGCGCGATTCCGTTGAGCGGTAGGTGAACCCGATAGGTGCGCCCCGGTTCGAGCGGACGTGGTTCGGCGCTGCCGTCGCGGTGGGTGAGGTTGAGCAGGCCGTAGGTGACCCGGGTCGCCTCCCCGTTGGGCGCCACGTCCGAGAGCCGGGCGGCCAGCATCGCGTTCGGGCGGTCCGCCGAGACCTCGAGGTTCAGGGTCGGCAGGCCGAGGATCTCGCAGGGCTGGTCGAGGGGCTCGGTCTCGAACACCAGTGAGCCACCGTCCTCGTCGCGCTGGTCCGACGGCAGGTCCGGAGTCGCGGCGTAGGAGGCCCATTTGCCCGCGAACATGCCGACACTCAGCGGCGACTGCAGGCGCAGGTGATGCGTCGGTGCCGGCTCCTCGCCGAGGGCGTAGCGGCCGAGCACGAACCGGCGCGGTTCGATGTTCGGTGACGGCCAGCTCGGTTCGCCCACCCAGCGGCCGGGGCGGTCTTCGTAGGACGGGTGCGGGGACACACTGTCCTGCAACCACACTCGCAGCATCGGTTCGTCCATGATGGCGGTGTCGCGGCCCTTGAGCCAGTGATCCCACCACCGCACCATCTCCTGCAGGAACCCGATGGCCGGACCGGGTACGCCGAGATGGGGATACTTGTGCCCCCACGGGCCGATCAACCCCAGGCGCGGCACATCGAGGTGCTCGAGCAGGCGGAAGATCGCATTGGTGTACCCGTCGGCCCAGCCGCCGACGGCGAGCACCGGACACTGCACAGCGCTGTAGTCCTCGTTGACCGAGGCGCGCTTCCAATAGTCGTCGCGGCGTTGGTGTTCCAGCCATTGCTCGATCCACAGCCCGCTGCCCGCGAGACGCTCGTGCCACATCTCGCGCCACCGGTCGCCGACGATCGCCGGGTCCGGCGGGAGGCTGTTGAAGGCGAACATCACCGTCGCCTCGGACAGGTTGTCCGACAGCAGGCACCCGCCCATGTAGTGCATGTTGTCGACGTAGAGATCCTCCGTCGCCGAGGCGCTGACGACGGCTTTGAGCGCGGGCGGTCGGTGCGCGGCGACCTGCAGGCTGTTGAAACCGCCCCACGAGATGCCCATCATGCCCACGTTGCCGTCGCACCAGGGCTGTTCGGCCAGCCACGCGATCACGTCGCAGGCATCGTCATGCTCGGCGCGCAGGTACTCGTCGTAGAGCACACCGTCGGAGTCGCCGCTGCCGCGCAGATCCACCCGCACCGACACATACCCGTGGCCCGCGAGGTAGGGGTGGTTCAGCGCGTCACGGCCGCGGGTCAGGTCCCGCTTGCGGTACGGGATGTACTCGAACACCGCGGGCAGCGGTTCGTCGGTGACCGGTCGCCAGATGCGGGCCGCCAGCCGGGCGCCGTCGCGCATGGGGATGAAAACGTTCTCGGTGACCCGCACCTCGTACGGGAACGACTCGACCGTGTGCACTCAGTCGACCTCCTCGAATTCGAACGGCAATGCCTCGAGACAGTCCTGGTAGCGCTGCTCCAACTCGTCGTGGTCGGCGGCGCCGAGATAGAGGGTGGCCAGTTTGTAGCGGTAGGGGTCCTGGTTGGGCAGCTCCGAGAGCCGCTCACCCGGGGCCACATCGATGTTCACCACCGTGTCGGGGAACTTGCGGCGCAGGGCTTCGATCTGTGACTCGTCGGGCACGCGGGTGACGACACCGTCCTCGTAGCGCGGCACCATGCACTGCGCGGCGACGGCGAAACGCCCCTTGCGGTGCGGCATTTCGGGGGTGCGCCCGAGCGCGACGTCGATGGCGACGGCGTGGTTGGAGGTGCCGTCGACCTTGACGAACAGGTCGCTGTGCGACTGCGAGATGCGCGTGTTGATCTCGATCAACCACAACTTCCCGGTGTCGGCGTCCCACATGAACTCGGAGTTGAAGCAGCCGTTGTCGTATCCGACGTGGCGCAGATAGCGTTCGCTGACCTCGATCATGGTGTCGCGCACCGACTCCGGCACCGTGCGCGCCGGGTAGTCCAGGTGGGCGAAGCTGTGCCCGGTGGCGTCCTTGCGCATGTCGAACACGCCGTGCACCCGGTACTCACCGGCGGCCATCGACCCCTCGGGCGCTGCCTGGGTTCCGGTGACGATCTGCTCGGCCAGGCAGGTGCGGCCACCGGCCACGCGCACGTCCGCCGGCACTGTCACCCGGGCGAGGGCCTGGTCGAACGGGTCGGCGATGCGGCCGATCTCGGCGCGGATGGTCTCTGTCGCCGCCGCGAATTCCTCGGGATCGTGTACCTCGAAACCCAGTTGGGAGGAGTGGGCCTTCACCGGCTTGACCCAGAACGGGAAATCGAGATCAATGCTGTCGAGGGCGTTCGGGTCGAAGGGGTCGAACGCGCAGAAATCCGGAACGCATTCGGGTACCGACTCGCGTTGCAGTATCCGGCTCCACAGTTTGTGTTCCGAACGCAGCACGCTTTCGAGGCTTGGTGCGGGCAGGCCGCGTTCCGCGGCGAGGATGGGCACGATCACACTCGTGGGGAAATCCCAGTGGGCGATGACGGCGTCCACCGTGCCGTCGAAGGCATCCAGTTCGGTGCGGGCCCGGTCGAGCAACTCGTCGAAATCGGACTCCTCGGCCTTGACCAGCGAATCGTAGTCGAGCAGTCCGTGCAGGCGCAGGCCGCCGGGAATCTCGACTGTGCTGATCTCGGCTCGCTGCAACTCGGTCAGACCGGGGACGAAAACATTCTTCATTGGTGGCGTCTAACCGGAACGGGCGGTCCGAAACAGGGCGCGACCCGGCGATCACCGGTCGTTTCCCGGCGGCGGTTCAGGGAACGCGCGAGCAGTGAGATGTGCACGGCGAGGACAGGTGGTCGGTGGATGACGGAAGTGACGATCGGTGTACTCGCCGATCCCGACCTGGCTACGCGGCTCGCCCGCTCGCTGCGCGACGACCTGCCGGACGAACTCGCCCGGGTCGTCGGCGAACAGGTCGAGTGGCGGGTGCTCGTCAACGACGATCCGTTCGAGGCGATGTATCCCGACAGCGTCCACCTGATCGACAAAGCCCGCGAATACGTCCGGGAAACCACCTGGGACCTGGCGTTGTGCGTCACCGACCTGCCGTTGCGCGACGGACGATCGGTGCTGGTCGCCGATATCGACCCGGCGCATCAAGTCGCCCTGATCTCGCTGCCAGCGCTCGGTGGGATGCGGCTGCGGCAGCGGTTGCGTGAACTCGCGGTGCGAATCGTCGAAGCCCTGCGCTCGCGTCGCTCGGCCGCGCTTACGCGACCGAATGCGCGTGGGCTGCGCGTGGTGGAGCAGGGCGGCGAATTGCGATTGGTCCGGCCCGTGCGGTTCGGCTCGCTGTTTCTGCTGGCGGGGATGGTGCGCGCGAACCGGCCGTGGCAGCTGGTGGTTGGGTTGTCGTCGGCGCTGGCCGGTGCGATGGCCGGAACGGCGTTCGGGGTGCTGTACTCCTCGATCTGGTTGCTGGCCACGGCGATGGGACCGCTGCGGTTGACGGGAATCACGGTGTCGGCGCTTGTTGCCTTGTCGGCGTGGATCATTGCCGGGCACGGGCTGTGGGAGCGCCGGATCGACGGCCGGGACGATCGGTATCTGGCGTTGCGCAACGCGGGAACCGTGAGCACCGTCGCTGTCGGCACGATCGTGTTCTTCCTCGCGCTGTACGCGATCACCCTGGTCGCGGTGGCCGTCGTCATCCCGCCGGACTACCTGACCAGCACTCTCGGCCGCCCGTGTGGCCCCTCCGACTACCTGACGATCGCCCTGATGGCGACGGTACTCGGCACGGTGGCAGGCGCGGTCGGCTCGGGCCTCGAAGACGACGTGACCGTACGCAAAGCCACCTACGGCTACCGCGAACAAGAGCGTCGCCGGGTCGCCGAAGACCAGCGTCGAGCCCGAGAGCCATAGGCGCACAGCATGATCGGGACTGTGTCGGATCACGGGGCAACTGACCGGGCGTCGTCGGGGAGGCCACCGGATATCCTCGATACCGGTGGTGGTGAAGGGGCGCCCACCGGGACGGAGCGCTGGCTGATGGGCGTCAGGACTGTGACACGACGGCTGGTCGTCGCCGTTGCGGCGGTCGTCGTCGTGGCGTCGTGTGCGAACGAGCAGGGGAGCGCGCCGACCTCGCCGATCGCCTCCTCGACCGCGCCGAGCCGGTCCGAGGGCGTACCCGATCTCGGGGTGCCCGAGGTGGTCGCGCAAGGAATCGAAGTGCCGTGGGGACTGGCTTTCCTCCCCGACGGCACCGCGCTGGTGGCCGAACGGGACTCCGGGCGGATTCTGCGGGTGGTACCGGGCCGCACTCCAGAGCCGTACTTCGAGGTACCGGGTGTGGTGGCGCGCGGGGAAGGCGGCCTGCTCGGTCTCGCCGTCCGCGACGACTACGTGTACGCCTACTTCACCGCCTCCGACGACAATCGCATCGTCCGATTCCGGCCCGGCGGACCGGTGGAGGTGGTGTTCAGCGGAATCGCCAAGGCGGGCAACCACAATGGCGGGCGCATCGCCTTCGGGCCCGACGGAATGCTGTATGTGGGCACCGGGGATGCCGGGCAGCCGTCGCGGTCGCAGGACCCCGGCAGTCCGAACGGCAAGATTCTGCGGCTGACAGCCGAGGGTGCGCCCGCACCGGGAAACCCGACGCCCGGTTCACCGGTGCTGAGCACGGGTCACCGCAATGTGCAGGGCTTGGCCTGGGACCGGTCCGGCACGCTGTACGCGGCGGAGTTCGGGCAGAACCGCCTCGACGAGATCAACCGCATCGAACCCGGCCGCGACTATGGGTGGCCCGACGTCGAAGGCGGGGGCGGGGCCGACCAGGGCTTCACCGATCCGCTGCTCACCTGGTCGACCGACGAGGCCTCACCATCGGGTATCGCCATCGCGGGCGACACCCTCTACGTCGCCGCCCTGCGCGGCGAAAGACTTTGGACGGCAACCCTTTCCGGTGCAGACCTGACCGCGCCCCGCGACTTCCTGCGTGACACCTACGGCCGCCTGCGCACAGTCGCTGTCGCCCCCGACGGCGCCCTCTGGCTCACCACCTCCAACACCGACGGCCGGGGCGACCTCCGCGACGGCGACGATCGGATCCTGCGCTTCCCGGCCCGCTGAGCGACCCATCGATATTTCGATGTCCGATATCGGCAAGCCTATTGGTCATCGGATGCGGCCCGGCCTACCTTCGGGTGGCGGAACCGTTCGACAGGCGGTCTCCCCACTCAGCCCGAAGGAGCTTCGATGGCTAAATTTCTGTTCGTGATGACCGGCGCGGATCACTGGACCCTGGCCGACGGCACCGAGCACCCCACCGGCTACTGGGCCGAGGAATTCGTGGCACCCTACGAGGCCTTCACGGGGGCGGGCCACCAGATCGTGGTCGCCACCCCGGGCGGTGTCGTACCACCCGTCGACGCGGGCAGCCTCGAGGCGGAGGCCAACGGCGGCGCCGCCGGTGCGCAGCGTGTCAGGGAGGTGATCGACGGCGCGAAGGAACTGCACGAGCCGGTGCGACTGGAGGATGTCGACCTGGCCGAATTCGATGCCGTCTACTATCCGGGCGGCCACGGCCCGATGGAAGACCTTGCGGTGAACAAGGATTCGGGGGCACTCCTCAACGCCGCCCTCGCCTCGGGCAAGCCCCTGGCGGTCGTCTGCCACGCACCCGCCGCACTGCTGGCCACCACCGGCGACGCGGGCATCTCGCCGTTCGCCGGGTACCGCCTCACCGGCTTCAGCAATGCCGAGGAATCCCAGGCAGGCCTCGCGGACAAGGCGAAGTGGTTGCTCGAGGACCGCCTCGTCGCGCTCGGTGCCGACTACACCTCGGGCGAGCCATGGGCGCCGCACGTTGTCACCGACCGCAACCTGTTCACCGGTCAGAACCCCGCCTCGTCGGCCCCGCTGGCCGCCGCGGTCCTCAAAGCTCTCGCCTGAAGCCGTTGCGGCCGTGGATTATTCGTCCACGGCCGCTCAGGCGCCGGCGGTGATGTCCCAGCGGGCCCGCGCCGACATCACCTCGGCGCGGTGCCGCACCGACCACTCGGCGACCACGTCGAGGACCGTGAGCAAGCTGCGTCCGACCGGCGTCAAGGTGTACTCCACCTGCACCGGCACCGTCGGATAGATCCGGCGGGCCACCAGGCCGTCGCGTTCGAGTCGGCGCAGGGTCACCGTGAGCATGCGCTGGGAGATGCCGGGCACGCTCCGGTGCAGTTGCAGAAAGCGCCGTGCCCCGCCGATCAGCTCGGTGATCACCAGTACCGACCACTTGTCGCCGATCCGGTTCAGCACGTCGCGCACCTCGCACGCCGCGTGGCGCAGATCCGGCGCGCACCGGTCGGCGAGCAGCATCGTGCCCCCGCCGGTCCGATCGAAATCGTCGTGTCGAAGCATCCAATTTTCCTAACCTCGGGCTGTATCGCACCAGCTTGACGCCGCGAACAGCCCGGAACAACGACGATCTTCTCGCCGCAGCGGTAAGCCGGGCTTACCGATAGGAGGCGGCCTCGGCCGCTGTCGCGGCGTCGAGTACGAGTTCGGTGAACCGTTCCGGATGGATCAGGGGCAGATAGTGTCCGGCGTCGGCGACGACGATCAGGCGACCGTCGCGGCACTGCCGCAGGAATCGGCGCTCCTGCACGCGGAAGTGATCGTGGCGGCCGTTGACCAGGGATATCGGCCCCGCATAGGAGCCGAGGGCGGCGAGCACGTCGAATCCGCTCAGTTCGTCGACGACATCGGGGATGGCCTCGGTCGCGATACCCGCGTCCTCGACGGCGCGAGCGACGGCCGGCGGAAGGACCCGGTCGAACACGCGTGAACTCGCCCGGTGGCCACCGTCGGGCTGCCGCGAAAGCACTCGATGCATCACAGTAAACGGTGTCATCAGAGTTCGCGTGGGCACGCACGTCGAACCCGCGACCATGAGGCCCGCCACCTTCGCCGGAGCCATTTCCGCGGTGGCGATACCGACGTACCCACCCAGTGAATGTCCGACGACCAAGGCGCGGCCGCCGAGGGAATCTATTGCCTCGCAGACGGTTTCGGCAGATCCGGCGACGGTGAACCGTTCGCCGCGTCGGCGGCCGTGGCCGGGCAGGTCGACGGTGGTGACAGGGCGCACCCGGCCGACGCGGTCGGCGACCAACGTCCAGGCTGCCCCGCTCATCCGAATTCCATGGACGAAAACCACCGGTAGACGATCCGGCATAGCTACCCCTCCTCAGGTAATGCAACGCAACGTTGCGTTGCAAACGTACCTCTGCTGACGGTGCAACGCAACGTTGCGTTGTATTGTGGGGTGGGTGACGACCTCGGGCCCGCGAAAGGCTGAAACCATCTACCTCTGTGCTCTGGAGTTGCTGGCCCGGGACGGCTACGACGACCTGACGATGGAGGCGGTCGCCCGGCAGTCCGGTGTCAACAAGACAACGCTCTACCGCTGGTGGCCGTCGAAAGACGCGCTGCTCGCCGCGGCGCTGACTGTTGCCGCGCCCCTGCGCATTTCGATTCCCGACACCGGCAGCTTCGAAGGCGACCTCACCGCGCTCGGGCTCGAGATCGGCCGACTGCTGACCGCCGAGGACACCTCGCCGATCGTCACAGCGGTTCTGTCCGCGTCGGCCTCACGTCCCGAGCTCGCCGCGGTGGGGCATCGCTTCTTCAGCGATCGGCTCGAACGCGAGCAGGTGATCTTCGACCGCGCCGCCGCACGCGGGGAGATTCCGGCCGGACTCGATCCGGCGCCCGTCGTCGACCTGCTCGCGGGTTCGTTGTGGACGCACCTCGTGCTGCGCGGTGCAGGGTTCAGTGAGTCGTATGTGCGCACGGTGGTTGGTGTCATCGTGCGCGGGACGAGCCCGCGTCCGGCGTGATGCGCTCGCTTACCGGCCGGTGCGCAGCCGCACGTGCGCGGTATCGCCCTCGGCCAGCTCTTCGGCCTGCAGGACCGGCTTCTTCATGGGCAGGATGTACGTGCCGCGCTTCTTGTCCGGGAACACCGATGTCGACCAGGTGGTCGCGCCGACGGAGACCGTGACCGGGACGGCGCCGAAACCGGGTCCGGTGCGGGGATGCCGGTCGGCGATATCGTCGGCGACCGGCTCGGGGACCGCGACGAAATGCCAGGTGGCGCCTGGTGCCTGCCAGACCTCGGCGGCGAATTCGTACTCCCACGGCTTCATGCGCGCAGGATAGCGCCGGGCACCGACAGGTTCCGGTCGGCAACGGTGTTGTTGCGGGTTCGACTCGGTGTGGACCCGTGGAGGGTGGTGAGGTGGGAGCCGAGCGGCGGCGAAGTACTGTCTCGGGCGTTCATCAGCCCAGCAGGAACGACAGAGGAGACGAATGTTCACCCGATATCGTCTGACCGGAGCCGTTGTTCTCGCCACCGCGTCGATCGGGCTCGTCCCGTTCGCCGCACCGGGCATCGCCGCGCCACCCGGTGCGAACCAGGCGGAGCCGATCATCACCTGCACCCAGAACGGCACCGTCACCTGGGCGGGCGACGGGCTGGGGGAGAAGCCGACCCGCGTCGAATGGTCGGCCACCACCGAGTTCACCGACTGCGCGGGGTCGGCCGTCGACGAGGGCGGGCCGTACCCCGTGAGCATGGTGGAGCAGGGCACCGAGGTGGCCTCCTGCGAGGGGAAGGTGACCGTCCACGAGGGCACGGGCACCATCACCTGGTCCGACGGCAGCACGAGCACCACCAGCAGCAAAGCCGCGGGCAACCAGGCCAAGTCCAGAGGTGGTGGCCCGGCTACCTTCCCGATCACCATCGACTCCGGCACGCTCGCCGGGCACTCCGCCACCGACGACAACACCGTGACCACCGAACAAACCTGTCCCGGGGTCACCGAAGCGGCGCTGACCGGCACGTTCACCGTGCACTGACACCGCGAGCGTCGCCGGAACCCCTCCGGCGACGCTCGTCCGGCATCAGTTCGGCCCGGCGACGATATCGGCCCACTCGCTCAACAGCTGCCATGCTGTTGCCACGTGTTCGAGGCGGGTCGCGCAGCCACCGATCGCCACGCGAAGCGCGAACTGCCCGCGAACCATGGTGTGCGACAACAGGACCCGGCCCGTCGCGTTGACAGCGTCCAACAGGGCCCGGTTGACGTCGTCGGCGGCGCGCAGGCGGAAACAGATCACCGACAGCGGATGCGGCGCGAGCACGTCGAACCGGTCGTCGGCCTCGACCCATGCCGCGAACTGCTGCGCCGCCGACATGCTGTAGCGAATGTGCTCGCGCAAACCGGACGCGCCGTACCAGCGGATCACCGCCCACAACTTCAGTGCCCGGAACCGGCGGCCCACCGGCAGTTGCCAATCCCGGTAGTCCACCACCGCGCCGGATTCGGTCGCGCTGTTGCGCAGGTATTCCGGCAGTACCGACAGCACGTCCGTCAGCGCCGAGCGGTCGGCGAGGTAGCAGGCGTCGAATTCCAAGGCGGTGAGCAACCATTTGTGCGGATTGGTCGCGTAGGAATCGGCGAAGTCCGCCACGCCCTCGTTGATCCAGCGCAGCTCCGAACACATCGCGGCCACGCCCGCGTACGCCGCGTCCACATGCAACCAGGCGCCGAATTCGCGACAGACCGGGCCGATGAGGGGGACCGGGTCGACGGCGCCCGTGGAAGTGGTGCCGATCGTCGCCATCACCAGGACGGGTATCCGGCCGTCCGCGGCGTCGTGTGCCATCGCCGTACGCAGCGCCGTCGGGTCCATCGACAGGTCCGCGCGGGTATCGACGAAGCGGATGGCGCTGGAACCGAGACCCGTTATCCGCGTGGCCTTTTCGAAGCCGCAATTCGCTTCGGCCGAGGTGTAGACGACGTAGCGGCCACGCTCGACGCCCGCCCGGGCGACCTGTCCGCGCGACGCCCGCTGCAAGGCGGCCAGCAGGGCGATCAGCATCGCGGTGCTCGCGCCGTCCTGCACCACACCGCCACCGCCGCCCGCGAAGGTGAAACGCTCGGGTAGCCCGATCAAACCGGCCAGCCAGTCGAGAACGAGCTGTTCCAGCTCGGTGCACGCCGGTGCGGTCTGCCAGAGCATGCCCTGCATGCCCAGACCGGAGATCAGCAGTTCGGCCAGCGCCGAGGGGCCCGACGCCCCGCTCGGGTAGTAGGCGAGGAAGCCGGGATGCTGCCAGTGTGTCGAGCCGGGCACGACGATCCGATCCATGTCGGCGAGCAATGCCTCGAACGGTTCGCCGGTCTCGGGCGGCTCGGCAGGCAGTTGCGCGCGGACCTCACCGGGAACGACGCTCGACCGCACCGGCAGCGACTCCACCCGCTCCCAGTAGTCGGCCACCCAGTCCACCACTGCCCGGCCGTGCGCCCGGAACTGGGCAGCCGTCATATGCGGGGGCACGGGTGCGAGGACATGCCGATGTGCTGGAGCAACGCGCGGGGTGGTCGCCACCGATCAGAGGGTAGAGGTCCGCCGCGCCGATCCGCCGCGCTGCGAGGCGTGTCGGCACGGCCGACGCGGCGCTGAAACGGGTTCTCGTCCGGAAACGCAGGGATACGGTCCCGTTCAACGGGTGAGTTGAGACACGAAAGTGGTTGTCGGGCAACAGGATTGCTACACTCCTGCCTGGTGGAGCGAGCGGCGGGGACCGCAGACCTCGACGCTCTCTCCACCTCCGATTGTGCCCCTCGGTCAAGACCTATTCGAGTCGCTCCCGCCCCGTGCGCACGTCGATGGAATGCCGGTGTTTCGGTGGTTGCCGTCTGGGCAAGCGCACACCATGGCAACTGACGAGCAAAATGGCACCACACCGTCACCTGCGAGCGCGGCCGAGGACTTGGTCACCGTCGACATGTTGCGAGAACTACTCGGCGCCGACGACGCGCAAGCCTGCCTGGTTCTCGAAGGTGGACGGGTGCGGGTCACCCGAGGATCAGAGGACCAGCAGAGCGGGATGGTTGTCGCCAGCCGGGCGGAGGTTCAGCGGCGGCTCGGCGCGAACCCGGACCCGACCGCACTGACCGAACAGGCGGCCCTGCTGGACAGCGAAGTCCGCCTGCTGGGCGCCTGAACGCTGTCGGCGGACGTCGGGGATCTGGTCCTCGCCCACGCGGCGCCGATGCCCTGCCGATCGGCTCTCAGGCCCGGTACATGCCGTCGATCTCGTCGGCGAATCGCTCGGCGACCACGTGCCGCTTCACCTTGAGCGTGGCGGTGAGTTCGCCCGACTCCTCGGTCAGGTCGCGGTCCAGGACGACGAACTTCTTGATGGATTCGGCGTGGGAGACGGTGCTGTTGGCATCGTCGATCGCCTGCTGTACCTCGGCGAGCAGCGCCGGATCCGTACGGAGATCGGCGACGGTCGCCTCGGCCGGTCGATCGGCCGCTTCCTTCCATCCGGTGAACGTCTCCGGGTCGATGGTGATGAGCGCGGTGATGAACGAGCGACCGTCGCCGACCACCACTGCCTGCGAGATCAGCGCGTGCGAACGGATGCGATCCTCCATCGGGCCGGGGGAGACATTCTTGCCGCCCGCTGTGACGAGGAGGTCCTTCTTACGCCCGGTGATCGACAGGAACCCGTCGTCGTCGATGGCGCCGAGGTCACCGGTGCGCAACCACCCGTCGGTCAGCGCGGCGGCGGTAGCTTCCTCGCCGCGCCAGTACCCGGTGAACACGACGCCACCGGACACCTCGATCTCCCCGTCATCGGCGATGCGAACAGCGTTGCCGCCCAATGGTTGTCCCACCGTGCCGATCTTCACCGCACCCGGCACGTTCACACAGTGGGCGGCGGTGGATTCGGTCAGGCCGTAGCCCTCGTACACCGGAACACCGACACCTCGGAAGAAATGCCCGAGCCGAGGCGTCAACGCGCCGCCGCCGGAGATGACGAACTCGCAATCACCACCCAGCGCGGCCCGCAGCGGGGTGTACACCAGCCGGTCGCACAACGCGTACTCGGCACGCAGCAGGAGCGAGGGCGTGCGCGCGAATCCGCCGGTGTGGTCGAGGTTTTCACTCCACCGGACCGCGGTCTGCTCGGCGAACCGGAACACGGCCGCCTTGATCCTGCCGCCGTCGCGTGCCTTCTTCTCGGCACCGTCGCGCACCTTCTCGAACACTCGTGGCACGCCGAGGATCGTGTGCGGGCGGAAGCGGGTGAACTGACCGGTGATGGTTTTGAAGTCCGCCCAGTGGGCCTGCGTCATCCCGGCCTCGAACGCGGCCAGCGACACCGCCCTGGCCAGCACGTGCGCGAGCGGCAGGAAAGTGAGCATCCGCTGTCCCGGGCGGGCGACCTCACCGATACTCGCGGTCAGGATGCCGCGCACCTCCGACAGGAAGTTGCGATGGGTGAGCATGCAGCCTTTGGGGCGACCGGTGGTGCCGGAGGTGTACACCAGGGAAGCGAGGCCGTCGGCGCGTAGGCCGTCGAGCCGTTCCCGCAGGCAGTCGTCGGAGCGGTCGGTGCCCTCGGCGATCAGCAGTGCTTCGGCGCCGTCGTCGATGACCAGGGAACGTCGCAGCGTTGCCGGTGCGTTCGCGAGCAGATCCTTGTGCCGGGCGGTCTCCACGATCGCGAGCGCCGCACCGGAATCCTCGAGGATCCACCGCACCTGCTCGGCCGAAGACGAGTCGTAGACGGGGACGGTGACCGCACCGGCGGCCCAGATCGCGAAATCGAACAGCGTCCACTCGAAGCGTGTCGCCGACGCGAGTACCACCCGATCGCCCGTCTGAATACCGTTGGCGATCAAGCCTTTCGCCACCGCGGACACCAGCCGCGCGAACTCGGCCGCGGTGACGTCGACCCAGCGGTCCCCGTCGGGACGGGAGAACAGCACTCGCCGCGGGAACTGTTCGGCCTGGGTGTAGACCGAGCCGACGATGGTCTCGTCCTCGGCGATGGTGAACGTGGCCGGCGTGGTGAACTCACGCATGCTCGCCTCCAAGGGGCTGGTCGGGTCGCTGGAATCGCCGCAAGGCGTGCGCGAAGTCGGTGATGTCGTCGGCAGTCCAGTCGCTCATCCGCTCCTCGAGCAGCATGAGGTCGTGTTCGATCGCTGCTCGATGCGCGCGGCGGCCCGACGCGGTGAGCGTCAGCGGGTAGCCCGCCCGGGAATTTCCCTCACCCGCCGCCACCCAGCCCGCGTCGACGCAGGTCCGCAGCTGTCGTGACACCGTAGAGCGGTGCACGCCGAACGCTTCGGCCAGCTCGGTGGCACGACAGCCCGGATTCCGTTCGATATAGGACAGCGCCGACCGCTGCGCGAACGACGGTATCCCCTCCGACGCGGGCCGCGCCGCGATGGCTTCGCGGACGATCTGCGTGAGCGCGTCGTGCACCGCGACGAGCTCGGGCGACCATCCATCCGACTGGTGTTGCATGACGCAACTATATCCCCGTCGGGGCCTGGCTGTTCACTGCCCCGGTGTGGTGTTGCCTCGTTCGTCGGCGGAGCGGGGATCAATGCCTGCGGTGGGTGGCGCGCCGGAGCAGTCGGAGTACTGCCCGTTCGATGACTGCTCGGCGCTCGCTCTCGGCGGCGGCGCGGGCAGCTCTGTCCAGCGCCCGGGAGATCGTGGTCCCGTCGGCGTACGCTTCGGCGACCCTCGGGTCGACATAGGAGGCGCGGGCGACGGCGGGCGTATTGCCAAGGGCGGCAGCGACTTCGGTGATCACAGCGCGTTCGGCCCGCTTGCGCGCACGCTCGGAGGTCGGGGGTTCGGCCTGTGCGAAACCCTCGGCGGCCAGCACGGTGGCCTGCCAGGTCCGGAGGTCCTTGACGGTGCAGTCCGTTTCGGTGAGTGCTTTGAAACGGGCGTTGATGTCGTCGGCATGCAGTTCTCGGTAGCCGTTCCGGTCGCGGTAGACCAGTAGCCGTGGCGAATCCGCGCGACTACGCCGCAGGGAAGTGACAGCGCGGGCCAGATCCGCGTCGTGTATCCGGACGCGACGGCGCAGACCGCCCTTGGCGACATAGTCGAACAGCATCTGCTCGCCCTCGACGCGCACCTGTTCGCGCAGCAGGGTGGCGACGCCGCGGGTGCCGTTCTCCTCGGCGTACTCCTCGCCGCCGACCCGGAACACTCCGAGGTCGATCAATCCGATGGCCACGGCCTCCACCCGGTGCCGGTGCAGGCCGGAGCGGCGCACATCGGCGGTCAGCCGGTCGCGCAGCTGGGGCAGACAAGCAGCGAGATCGAGGACGCGGTCGAACTTCTCCTCGTCGCGTTCCCGGCGCCACTGCTCGTGATACAGGTATTGGCGGCGGCCGGCGGCATCGACACCGATCGCCTGGATATGACCGTTGGCGTGCGGACAGATCCACACTTTGCGCCACGCGGGCGGAATCACCAGGCCGTTGATCCGCTCGAGCAGGTCTTCGTCCGAGACGCGTTCGCCGTCGGTGGTCAGGTAGGAGAAACCACGACCCCGGATGACTCGCCGGATCCCGGGGCCGTAGGGAGTGCTTCGCCGTAAGCGCACGAAACCTCCTGTTCGCTGCCGCCGATCGGGTCAGGACATGGACTTGTTCAGAATCGGCGCGTCGTGCCGGGATTCCACGCGGAATTCGAGGCCGAAGTTGTTCAGGGTGAACGGCAAGGGGGTCGACGGATCGAGAGCTGGGGTCGAGGTCAGCTCGAATCGCGCCGCGCGCAGCATTTCCCCGAGCAGGGTGCTGGTTACGAACAGCACCAGGTCCTGCCCGGGGCAGGCGGCGGGTCCGGCGCTGAACGGCACCAACTGCGGGTAGTCCTTCGCGCGGCCGTCCAACCAGATGTCGGGAACGAAATCGTCGGCGAACGGAAGCGACCGCTGGTCACGGTGGAACGCGACGGCGGCGATCAGCAGTGCCGCACCGGCCTCGGTGGTGAAACGCTCCTCGCCGTCGCGCCAGGCGGTGTCCTCGGTGACGTCGCGCAGGATGAGCGGCGTCGTCGGCCACAGCCGCACCGATTCCAGGACACATGCCCGGAGGTAGGGGAGCGTCGCCGGAGTCGTGGCGTTCTGCGCCTCGGCGACGGCCGCGGCGCGCTGTTCGGGATGGGTGGCCAGCAATGCCACCGCGCGGCTCAGTGCCATCCCCGCCGCATCGAAGGCGAACAGCCAATGCGGTACCTGGCCCACGGGATCCGTTGCACCGGAGGCGGATACATCGGTGAGCGCACCCAGGAGGCTGTCGTTCTCCGCGGATTCGGCATAGCGGTAGAGGCTCTCGGAGAACTTCTCGCCCGAGCGCCTGCGCTGTGGCATGAGAAATGACCAGTTGGCCGCCGAACGCAGCTGCCACAGCCGATCGGTGATGTCGTGGTCATCGCGGGCTGAGGAGCCGAGGACCAGCCGACGGACCAGCCGCCACCAGGCGGTGGTGAACTGTGCGGCGTCCAGCGTGCCGGTCGACGAGGCCGCCGTCAGCATCCGGGCCGCTTCGTCGGCGATGACCTCGGCGAACGGGGTCGCCAGCCGGTGCAGCGGACGGCCGGTCTCGAGAGCGGCTTCGTTCACCGCCCGGCGCTCTTCGCGGATCGGGCCCTCCGAGATCAGCACACCGTGCGGCTGGAATTGGCGCAATGCGGCCCGCTTCTCCCGATTCGCCGGATCGAACGGCGACGGTGCTTGCGCCAGCACCCGGCCCACATCGGCGGGATCGGTGACCACGACCACCCGTCGGCCGGGCAAGACCAATTCCACCGGCCCCGAACCGAATTCGTCACGCAGCGCATGCATCCGCCGGACGGCACGACCGTCCGCCTGCGTGCGTTCCAGTATTCCCATCATCCTGCGGCGACGGGCGATGACGCCTGCGGCGAATCCGGCGAACCCGAGGTCCGCCAGCGTCGCCGCCGCGCGGACACCTCCCAACCGATGACCCGGCATGTGACCTCCTGAGCAGCGGAATGCCGACGTCGGTGTGCCGGCACGCGAGCTACTTGCGGTCATTCCACGCGAACGACCGTCTAAACGGCCCGCCGATTCCGGAGGGAACCCGGCATCACGCCCGTGAGCCGAAGAACTCGGCTCGGGCGGCGTCGACACGTGCCTGCGCCTGGGCGGCGCCCTGGAAACTGACCGCGGCCGAACCGCCGCCGGCGATCCCGAGGGCCAGCAGACCGCCGATCACCGAGAGGAGGTTCGGGTCGGGGAGCAGGCCGGTGTCACTGGTCGGTGTGACGTCGTGGGCGGGGGCCGCCGGGCCGCCGCCGGGTGCGGGAGCGGCGGGCGGATCAGCCGCTCCACCGGGGGCAGGCGCGGAGGGTGAGTCACCGCCGGGACCTGCTCCGGCCGGTGGTGCGCCGCCACCGCCTGGCGCGCCGCCACCGGGTGCTCCACCACCGGGCGCGCCGCCGGATTCGCCCGCGTCCGGCTGGGGAGCCTCCGGCTGGGCGGGTGCGGGAGCGTCCGGGGCAGGGGCCGCAGGCGCGGACTGTGGGGCAGGGGCTTGCGGTTGCGGCGGATTCCCGGGGTTTTCGGGGTTGTTGCCTTGGTTGCCGCCGCCGTTGCCTTGGTTGCCGTTTCCGCTACCGGGGTTCGGGTTGCCGTTGTTGCCTTGGTTCCCGCCGCCGTTGCCTTGGTTGCCGTTTCCGCTACCGGGGTCCGGGTTGCCGTTGTCGCCTTGGTTCCCGCCCCCGTTTCCCTGATTGCCGTTTCCGTTACCAGGGTTCGAGTTGCCTTGGTTGCCGCCGCCGTTGCCTTGGTTGCCGTTGCCGCTTCCCGGGTCCGAGTTTCCGTTGCCGCCGCCGTTGCCGTGGTCTCCGGGTTCGGCGACTAACCGGATCGCGCCGCTGTCGGAGAGTCTCGAGGTGTCTGGCCCGGCGGTAGGGTCGAGCCCCGCGACGGCGACCTGGCCGCCGGGCGCCGGTGTAGGCTGGGCGGCCGCGAGCCCGCAGTAGCCGAGGAGCCCGAGGACACCCGCGGCCCCGGCTGCCACGGCGGTTCGTCTCATCCGACCGGCTGCCACTTGCCCTCCGTCCTGTCACCGAAAGCCCACCACACACCATTGCGGTCGGATTCGGAGGGCCTGGCGTTACTGCTCCCGACCGCCGATCGCTCCCGGGCCGACCATCGTCGACACCGCCCGAACGGCGTCGGATCATCGGCGCACTAGTAGGCGAAAGACAGCGTTTCGACGGGTTCGGCGCGGTGTTTGCCGCCACCACTGCCGTCGTCGGGGCCCGAATCGTCCTGCTGCGATGTGGTCGAGTCCGGCGCCGGGCCAGCGACGGTGTACCGATGCATGAGGTAGTACCAGACCACCGCGAGCGCACCGTAGAGCAGGGTGAACACGATCAGTGAGAACAGCACGGTGCCCGGTGCGTGGTCCGAGACACCCTGGTCCACGGTCATGCGGATGGTGAGATCACCTGCGAGGTCGGGAACGACCACCCAGGGCTGGCGCCCCATCTCGGTGAACACCCAGCCCGCGCTGTTGGCCAGGAACGGCGTCGGGATGGCGAGCAGGCTCAGCCAGGAGAACCAGCGCCGGTCGGGGGCGCGACCACCCCGGGTAACCCAGAAACCGGCGAGCAGCAGCACCATCGGGCCGGCGAGCAGGCCGACCATGGTGCGGAACGACCAATAGGTGACGAACAGATTCGGCCGGTAATTGCCCGGCCCGTATTGCTCGACATAGGAACGTTGCAGATCCTCGACGCCCTGCAAGGTCACGCCGGTGAACTGATCCTCGGCCAGGAACGACAGCACATATGGAACTTCGATCAGATGCTCCACGCTGTCGCAATTGTTGTGTGTGCCGACGGTGAGCACCGAGAACTTCGGGTCCGTCGCCGTGTGACACAGCGATTCCGCCGAGGCCATCTTCATCGGCTGCTGATCGAACATGATCTTGCCCTGGATATCGCCCGTGAGTGCCACCACCACGATCGACGCCGCAACCACATACAGTGACCCGCGTGCCGCCGGACGCCAGAGCGTGGTGGCTTCGGACTGTTTCACCGCGTCACCGCTGCGCATGTTGCGCACCATGAACCATCCGCAGATACCGGCGACGAACACCGACGCGGTGAGGAACGCACCGGCGACCACATGCGGGAACGCCGCCAGCGTCGTGTTGTCGGTGAGCAACGTCCAGATGCTGTCCAGTTCGGCCCGGCCGGTCTCGGGATTGAATCGCGCACCGACCGGATGCTGCATGAACGAGTTGGCCGCGATGATGAAATACGCCGACGCGTTCACCCCGATGGCCACCAACCAGATCGTGGCCAGGTGAACGAGTTTGGGCAGCCGGGACCAGCCGAAGATCCACAGTCCGATGAAGGTCGATTCGAGGAAGAAGGCGACCAAGGCCTCCAAAGCCAAAGGGGCGCCGAAGATGTCGCCGACGAAACGGGAGTATTCGCTCCAGTTCATCCCGAACTGGAACTCCTGCACGATGCCGGTGGCCACGCCGATGGCGAAATTGATCAGGAACAATCTGCCGAAGAACTTGGTGAGCCGATACCATTTCTCGTCGCCGGTGACGACCCACGCGGTCTGCATTCCCGCGACGATGGGAGCAAGACCGATGGTGAGCGGTACGAAGATGAAGTGATACACCGTGGTGATACCGAATTGCCACCTCGAGATGTCGACGGTGCTCATCGCCAGCGTACTCATCGTCGGTCTCCTACCGTCGTAATGAACTGTCGCCGAAGCAGACGCGTGTGCGCCGTTGTCGAGAGGAGCGTCGAACGTGATGTTCTCGGTGGTTGGGGTTCAGGACCCGAGTGATACCGCTGCCTCGGAGGTCTCGACCAGGAAGGTGAACGTTTCCTGGAAGTACAACTGCACTGTTTCGGCGTCGTGGCTGAGGTAGCCGATCGACAGGTCTTGGCCGATGGCGAATTCGAAGTCGCCGCCGCGGGTGGTGAGGGCGAAACCGCCGGTGATGGCCGGTGCCCAGATGATCTCGCCGTCGATGAGCCGCTCGATGTGGGTGCGGATCGGGTGGCCGTGATCGGAGGTTTCGCTGACCTTGGTGTAGAGGTCGGCACTGAGCAGCACCGAATACGGTCCCTGGACACCCGCGAGGCGCAACTCGGTGAGGGCGTGGGAAATGGCGTCGGGGATATCGACCACATTGCCGGGTAGGGCGACGGGGGAGTTGGAGGCGGCGGCGCGGATGCCGGTGATGCCCGCGGCGGCGTAGCCCTCGAAGATCGCGCGGTCTTCGGCGAAGGCGATCTTCTGGGCGGCGTCTTTGAGGTTGTCGAGGTCGGCGTCGGGGGCGCCGCGTTCGATGTCGTCGAGTTCGGAGCGCTTCAACGTGAAGGGCACCCGCAGTTCCACGAGCGGCTGCACGACGCGCTGATGTGCCTGCGCACCGTCGTCGGGGGAGTCGGCCGTGGTGAGCCTGCCCCGGTTGAGCGCCGAATAAGCCACGCCTCGGGGGCCGGACACGTCGACGACTCGGCGTCCGGCGATATTGCGCTTGAACGTGCGGGTGGCTTCTTCTTCGATCTGAGTCCAGGCCTCGTCGGTGATCGGCGCGAGTTCGCGATGCAGGTTGTTCATTCAGTTACTCCCTTTCATTGACCCGATGGAGAGCGAACCGTCCGAGACCACCGGGGCTGCCTCGGCGGCAATGACCGGAGCGAACTCGGGAACGTCGATATCGACGTCTTCGTGGGCGACGGATGAGGGTGCATCAGGCAGATCGCCGAGGAAATCGGCGGACGGAGCGAAGAACAGACCACCGGTGACAGCGGTCGAGAAGTCGAGAATACGGTCGTAGGCGGCTTCGTCGGTGCCGAGAAACATGCGCTCGAGCATCTGCTCCGGTACGGACGGTGTGGCGCAATAGGCGATGTAATACGTGCCGAGTCGGCCGTCTCCGACGGTGCCGAACGGCATATTCGCGCGCACGATATCGTGCTCCACCCCGTCGGCATCGACGATCGTGTTCATGGTGACATGGGAGCTGGGTGGCTTCACGTCGTCGGGCAGTTCGTAATCGCTGAGTTTGGTCCGCCCGATGATGAGCTCCTGCTCCTCGATCGTCAGGGCATTCCATTCGTCGAGTGGGTGCAGGTATTTCTGCACGATCACGTAACTGCCACCGGCGAAGGCCGGATCCTCGTCGCCGACGAGAACTGCCGCCTCGGCCGCGCCGCCCTCCGGATTCGCGGTCCCGTCGACGAAGCCGAGCAGGTCGCGCTGTTCGAAGTAGCGGAACCCCGATGTCTCGTCGACAACGGTCGCCGCGTCGCGCAGCCTGGTCGCGATCGCCATCGCCAATTCGTAACAGGTGCCCGTCATCTCGCTCCTGATGTGGAACAGCAGGTCGCCGGGAGTGGCGGGGCAGGAGTGCACCGGCCCGGCATAGCCGGGGAACTCGTGCAGCTCGGCGGGTTCGGGACCGGTGAACAACCGGCCCCAGGCGCGGTGCCCGATGCCGATGACACAGCTGAGGTTCTGATCCGGGGTGCGGAAACCGACCGACTTGCGTAGGTCGTCGACCTCGGCCAGGAGCTCGCGGACCGCCGCCTCACCGCCCTCATCGATGGTGGCGACCAGGAAGATCGCTGCCTGTGTGAGTGGAACGAGAACCCGCTGTGGCTCACCCATGGCGGTCAGCCTACGGCCCACCGATGTTCGGGATGGGCTTCATCGGTGCGTGTCAGGCCGTGTGTCCCCTTCGCCGCAATACGGCAGTATCTGCCCCATGTTCGCTCGTCATACCAGCCGATCAGTTCTGCTCGTGCTCTGCGCGATCGCTGTGTTGTCCTCGGGCACCGGCGCGGCCGGGCCCGGCTGGGGGCCGCTCGCCGGGCCGAATCCGTTTCTCGGACCGACGGGTACGGCGACCATGCACGGCGACGCGGGATCGTCGGACGCGGTGCCGCACGCGGGACCCGGGCCCGGCGCGCGAGGCATCGGCGGGTACCCGCTCGGGGCGGCCTGCCCGACTCTGCTGCAGGGCTCCGACGGGCTCGTCGTGGCGCTGTGTACGGCGGTCGCCGATCGTGCGCCGGTAGTGCATTTGATCGACCCGTCCGCCGGGGGAATTCCGGATACCGGGTCGGCGGTGTCCGGATCGCTCGCACAGGTGACTTTGGCCAAAGGTGGCCTGCTCGGCGGGGTGTACGCCTATCTCGACCACGCCGACCGGCTGGTCGTGGTCGACGGCAACCGCGCGCTGCTGCGGATCGCTCACGAACGCGGCACCAGGGGTTGGGAATTGCGGGTGGTGGAAGCCGTCGACCTGACCACGGCCATTCCGGCGGACGACGGCGTCACCGGCCTGGTGCCCGACTGGTCGGGCACGGTGTGGTTCGCGACGGAGAACGGCATAGTCGGGACAGTCACCGCGGGAGGCGAGATCGCCACGCTGAGTCTGCCCGCCGAAGAGAAGGTGGCCAACAGCATCTCCTCCGCGCCGAGCGGCCGGGTGGCGGTCGCGACCACGCACGCGCTCTACGAATTCGGCACCGATGCTTCGGGCAAGCCGGTGCGGCTGTGGCGCGCGGCCTACGACCGGGGCCCGGCCCGCAAACCGGGGCAGCTGTCGTGGGGCACCGGGTCGACGCCGACGTACTTCGGCCCGGATACCGGCGCCGACTATCTCACCGTCGTCGACAACGCCGCCGATCAGGTGAAGGTGCTCGTATTCCGTTCCGGCAGTGGTGAACTCGTCTGCTCTCGGCCGGTGCTCACCGAAGGCGGTGCGGGCAGCGAGAATTCGCCGATCGGTATCGGCGGCTCGGTCTTCGTGGCCTCCACCTACGGATATCCGTACCCGGCGGTGCCGGACGGCGCCGGTCCGGCGCAACCCGAAACAGCGCCGTTCGCCGGCGGCATGACGCGCGTCGACGTGGACCGCGACGGCTGCCGAACGGTCTGGGAGAACACGGTGCGCAGTGCCGCGGTACCGCACATCTCGACAGCGGACGGACTGATCTACACGGTCACCCGTGACGGCGCACCGAACACGACACCCATCGACGGCTACTCCTTCACCGTCATCGATCCCGAGGACGGCGCGGTGGTGAGCCGAAACGAACTGCCACCCACCATGCTCGCCGACCCGCTCCAAACCTCGCCGTTGATCCTGCGCAACGGCGAGGTACTCCAGGGAGTAACCACAGGCATCGTCCGAATCGGCCGCTGAATTTCCTCGGTGCCGGGATTCAGGCCGAGCGGGTGACGGTGACCTTCACGTTCTTCATGATCGGCTGATCGCTCTGGGTGCTGATGTCGCCGATCGCGCACAACACGTTGAGTTCGGGCATGTATCCGGCTGCGCAACCGCGGGGGATGTCGTAGGGGATGACCTTGTAGTTGTGGACCGACCGGGTGCTGCCGTCGCGGGCGATGCTGGTGATATCGACGTCGTCGAATTGCGACAGGCCGCGTTCGCGCATGTCGTCGTCGTTCATGAAAACGAGGGTGCGCAGATTCTTGATGCCGCGGTAGCGGTCGTTGTCGGAATAGATGGTGGTGTTCCACTGGTCGTGTGAACGCAGCGTCGCCAGGCGCAGAATGCCGGGTTCCTGGGTGAGGTCGGGCAGATCGGCGCAGGAGAACTCGGCTTTGCCCGAGGGCGTGAGGAAGATCAGTTCCCGGGCCGGTTGCTTGATGCGGAAGCCGAGCGGCAGACGCACTCGCCGGTTGAAGTCCTCGAATCCGTCGAGCGCTTGCGACATGGTGTCGCGAATGCGGTCGTAGTCGGCGACATAGTAGTCCCACGGCGTTTTACTCTGTGGCAGCGCGGCTTTCGCGATTCCGGCGATGATGGCCGGTTCGGACAGCAGGTGCCGGGAGGCCGGCTTCTTCATGCCCTTGGACAGGTGGACCATCGCCATCGAGTCCTCGACCGAGGTCTGCTGTTCCCCGCCGCGCTGGATGTCTTTTTCCGTGCGACCCAGGCACGGCAGAATCAGGGCTTCGGTGCCGTGCACGAGGTGGCTGCGGTTGAGTTTGGTGCTCACCTGGATGGTGAGGTCGCATTTGCGCAGGGCTTCGTAGGTGTAGGCGGTGTCGGGTGCGGCGAGCGCGAAATTGCCGCCCATCGCCATGAACACCTTCAGTTTTCCGGCCTGCATCGCCTCGATGGTGGCGACGACGTCGTAGCCGTCGGCACGCGGTGAGGTGATGCCGCAGGCCTCGTCGAGCCGATCGAGGAACTGCGCCGCCGGTTTGTTGGCGATGCCGCAGGTGCGGTTGCCCTGCACATTGCTGTGCCCGCGCACCGGCGAAGGACCCGCACCCTCGCGCCCCAGATTGCCGCGCAACAGCAGCACGTTCACGATCTCGCGAACGGTGTCGACACCGTGCTCGTGCTGGGTCACCCCGAGGCACCAGCTGATGATGCTGCGGTCGGCCTCGCAGTACACGCGCGCGGCCTTGCGGACATCGTCCTCGGTGAGCCCGGACTGTTCCTCGATCGTCGACCACGGCGTGGCCTCGACGACGGCGCGGTATTCCTCGAAGCCGTGGGTGTGCCGCTCGATGAACTGGTGATCGAGTGCCTTGGGATCGGATTCGGATTCCTCGAACACGGCCTTGGCGATGCCACGCATCAGGGCGAAGTCACCGCCGATGCGCGGCTGCAGGTTCAGTGTCGAGGTATCGGTCGTGCGGAATGTCGCCATTCGCAGGAACTCGTGCGGGATGATCGTGCGGGTGGCACCGGCTTCGACGAGCGGGTTGATGTGCACGATCTGCGCGCCGCGCCGGTCGGCCTCGGCGAGGGCGGTCAGCATGCGTGGTGCGTTGGAGGCGGCGTTCACGCCGAGGATGAACAGCGCGTCGGTGGTTTCCCAGTCCTCGAGGTCGCAGGTGCCCTTACCCGTCCCGAGCGCGGCCTGCAGCGCACGTCCGCTCGCCTCGTGACACATGTTCGAGCAGTCGGGCAGATTGTTGGTGCCGAGTTCCCGGGCCATCAGCTGATAGAGGAACGTCGCCTCGTTGCCGAGCCGGCCCGAGGTGTAATAGGCCGCCAGATTCGGGTCGTCGAGTTCGCGTAAGGCCTTGCCCGCCATCTCGAACGCGTCGTCCCAGCTGATCGGGACGTAATGGTCGGTGACCGGGTCGTAGCGCATCGGCTCGGTGAGCCTGCCCTGATTCTCGAGGTCGTGTTCGCTCCAGGTGGACAGTTCCGCCACCGAATGCTCGGCGAAGAATTCCCGCGTCACCCGTTTGTGCGTCATCTCCCACGTGACATGTTTGATGCCGTTCTCACAGATGTCGAGATGAATGCCCTTGATCGAATCGGGCCACGCACATCCCGGGCAGTCGAAACCACCGTTCTCGTGATTCATCTTGAGGATGGCGCGGGTACCGAGCAGTGGCTCTTTCTCCTGGCCGATCATGAATTCGGTGACCGCCTTCGCGGCACCCCACCCGGCGGCCGGATGATGATACGGCTTGAATTCCGGGGTCGCCGCGCGGTCGCGAGCACCGCTCGGGCCGTCGTCGGGGTCGAACTCTCCAAACGCATCGGTCATGACAGTCCCTTCGACGATTTCGAAGCCGGTCTTCCCGTCCGCCGGAATTCTCTCCCCGGAGAGCCACGATTCGAGGTAGGCGGGCCGTCACTATCGTCGCTTTTGCGGGCGGCCATGGCCAAGACCGACTTCCGACTGCTCGATAGGTGTGGCTTATCGTCGCCGTGTACGCCACAAATTCGTCCGATGTGCCCGATTTCGGTCGGTTGACGCCTCGCGAACGATTCATGCACCGTGGTTCATCGGCCCTACGGGCGTGCCCGCGACCGACCCTCGGAGGAATCTTGCGCACCACGCTGAACCAGGCGCGCCCGGTGTTTCGGCGATTCGTCACCGAGATCGATCATCTGCCCGCCGCCCGCGTCTTCGTCGGCTTGGCGATCCCCGGTCTGATGCTCGTCGCCGCCGGACGCACCGACCTGCTCATCTACGCGGTGTTCGGTTCGTTCACCGGCATGTACGGGTTCGCCGAAGCACCGAGGCAACGCCTCGCCCACCAGTGCGAGGCCGCCGTGATGCTGGTCGGCGCGGTGGGCGCGGGCATTCTGCTCGGTCGGCTGCACGCTCCACCCGCGGTGCTGGTCGCGGCCGTCGCCGTGTTCGCCGCGGTGGCGTCGCCGGTCACCGACCGGCTCGGGTTGCGACCGGAGGGCCCGTTCTTGGGGATCTTCGCGTTCGGCGCGATCGCGATGGTGGCCGACACTCAACGTCATCCGGTCATTGCGCTGCTGGTCTGCGCCGGCACCGCGATCCTGTGCGTCGCCGTCGGATACCTGGAATCCACTCGCAGGGTGCGGCGCGGGACGGCCACCGACGTGCCGACCCGGTGTCCACCGCACCGCCGGGGCATCGACTCGGCGACCCAGGCGGGCCGCTACGCACTGGCGATCTCAGTGTCCGGTGGCATCGGCCTGCTGCTCGGTGTCGGGCACGCCAACTGGGCCATGGCCGGTGCGGCCGTGCCGTTGGCGGCGGCGACCTCGCGCGACCGGCTGACCCGAGGCATGCACCGGGTGATCGGCACCTTCCTCGGTCTGCTCGTGGCGACACCGCTGCTGATCCCGGGACCGAGCCCGGCGGTGCTCGGGCTCGCGATCATCGCGCTGCTGTATCCGACCGAGCTGTTCATGGCGCGTCACTACGCGCTGGCGCTCGGCTTCTTCACGCCGCTGATCATGGCGATGACCGAGCTCGCCGACCCGACCGATCCGCTCACCATGCTCACCGAGCGCGGGCTCGACACGGTGATCGGTGTGGCGGTGGGATTAGCTGTCGCATTGCTGATCCGGGATCCGGCCCCGCATACTGTCGTCATGGGACCGGACCCGGACAAGGCGCCCGCCGAGCACGCGCGCGAGATCGCCCAGGCAGGCCATGCGGCGGCCGCCGCCCGAGACGACGACTAGGCAGACGTGCTCTTCCGTCAGCTCGAGTACTTCGTGGCGCTCGCCAGGGAACGTCACTTCGCCCGTGCGGCCAAGTCCTGCTACGTATCCCAACCCGCACTGTCGGAGGCGCTGCGCAAACTCGAGCACGAGCTCGGTGTGCCGCTGGTCCGGCGGGGACATACCTTCGAGGGGCTCACGCCGGAAGGGGAGCGACTGGTCCTGTGGGCACGGCGGATCCTGGCCGACCGCGACGCGCTCGAACACGAAGTCGCCGCACTGCAGACCGGTTTGACCGGCGAACTGCGGATCGGCGTGATTCCGGCGGCATCGAGCACCGTCGCCCTGCTCACCGATCCGTTCTGCGTCGAACATCCGCTGGTTCGGGTGCGGCTGGAAACCAAACTGCGCTCACTCGACATCGTCGAGCGCATCCGCCGGTACGAACTCGACGCGGGCATCATCTACGCGCAAGGGGTCGACACCAGCGGGCTCACCCGCACCCCGCTCTACACCGAACGGCACGTGCTGCTCGCAGGCACCGAACTCCTGGCGGGACGCACCGGAACGATCACCTGGGCCGAGGCGCTGGAAATGCCGATGTGCCTGCTGCACAAGGAAATGCGGGGACGGCAGCTCCTCGACGAGGCGCTCGCCGGGCGCGGGCTGCGCGCCGCGCCGCAGATCGAGACCGATTCCGTGGTCGCGTTGCTCGCGCATGTGAGCACCGGTCGCTGGGCGTGTGTCGTGCCGCAGCCCTGGCTGCGAACCCTGCCCGCGCCCGCCGGGGTTCGGGTACTCGCTCTCGACGACCCGGTCGTCTCCGCCGAGATCGTGCTGGTCACGGCGGCGGGGGAGCCCGGCTCGGTACTGGCCAAGGCACTGGTCACGACCGCTGGTGCCGCCGACCTGGACGCCGTGCTCGGCGAGCCCGCACCGGGCTGACCGCCGATCACGCGATCGTCGAGGACCGTTGGGTACGCTGCACCGCCATGAGCAGTCCGTTGCTGTTGTCGGCGGTCACCCGCCTGCTCGGTTCTGTCGTGCTCGGTGCCGCAGCGGGCGCGGCCGTCGGTATCGGCAGCGGATCCGCACTCGGTGTGCTGACCGGCATCGCCACCGCCGCAACGGTTTTCGTCGTGGCAGGCTGGTTCGTGCTCTGGCCGATGGATGCCGAGCGGACCAGATCCAATGCCCGGCGCGAGGACTTCCAGCCGTTGATCGAGGAGACGTCGGTCGTCGTCGCCGCGCTCAGCGGGCTCGTCGCCATCGTCCTCATCCTCGTGCTCGGCAGATCCGACGAAGGCCATATCGCGGCCGCGACGGCCCTGGGCGGCGTGTTCGCGGCATGGGCGGCCGTGCATCTGATGTACGTCGCGCGGTATGCCTACCTCTACTACGAAGCACCGACGGGCGGCATCGATTTCAATTCCGACGCACCGCCGGCCTACCGGGACTTCTTCTATTTCAGCTACAACCTCGGCATGACCTATCAGGTCTCCGACACCAACGTCACGAAGGCGGGGATCCGCTCCATCGTCCTCCGGCACTGTCTGCTGTCCTACGCCTTCGGCACCGTCATCCTCGCGACGACGATCAACCTGGTCGCGGGCATCGTCAGCGAATGAGCATCCGATGGCGGTGGTCCGTCGTCAGTCGCTGCGCACCGGCGTAGACGTTCATCGAATCGCCGCGCAGGAATCCGACCAGGGTCAACCCGTTGTCGGCAGCGAGATCCACCGCCAGCGACGACGGCGCCGATACCGCCGCCAATACCGGAATGCCCGCCATGAGCGCCTTCTGTACCAGTTCGAAGGACGCCCGCCCGCTCACCATCAGAACGGTTTCGCGCAACGGCAGCAGTGCGGCCCGCACGGCGGCGCCGATCACCTTGTCGACCGCGTTGTGCCTGCCGACGTCCTCACGCAGGTACAGCATCGATCCGTCGGCGGTGAACAGTCCGGCCGCGTGCAAGCCGCCGGTGGTGTCGAACACCTTCTGTGCGTCGCGAAGCCGGTCCGGCAGGGTCGCCAGGACTCCGGGTGGGCAGCGCACGGGATCGTCTGCCACCGACCAGGTCGCGGCGGTGCGCACCGCATCGAGGCTGGCTTTGCCGCACAGTCCGCAGGAGGACGTGGTGTAGAAGTTGCGTTCCAGCGACGGGTCAGGGGCGGCGACACCGGGTGCCAGGACCACGTCCACGATGTTGTAGGTGTTGGTGCCTTCGGCGGTCGCGCCCGCGCAGTAGCGGATTGCGGCGATCTGATCCGGCGATCGAACGACCCCCTCGCTCACCAGAAAGCCCGCCGCGAGGTCGAAGTCGTTTCCCGGCGTCCGCATCGTCACGGTCAGCGGGCGGCCGCCCACCCGGATCTCGAGCGGTTCCTCGCTCACCAGAGTGTCGGGACGTTCGCTGCTGACGCCGTCCCTGATGCGCAGCACAGGTCGTCGCACGGTCACTCGTCCCACTGTGTTCTCCGCTTCTCTGGTCGGATCGCAGGCGCTGCTCACCGACAGTTAAAGGTGCCGGGCGATCCGCGTCAAAGTCGCCTCTCCGATCGGTCGACAACCGTGACTTATCAACCGAGGACACCGGTTATGGGGTCAGCTTTCCGTCGAGAATGTCGGCGAGCACCGTCGCCTCGCTCATGTCGACCAGGCGGGACGCGGTCAACAGGGTCAGCGGACCGCTTTTCGCCATCTCGCGCAGTTCGTCGAGGGCGGCGGCCTGGGTCGGCTGCTCGAGTTCGGCCCGGTACCTGCGCGTGAACTCCTCGAACTTCTCCGGTGTGTGGTGGTACCACTTGCGCAGTTCGGTCGACGGTGCGACGTCCTTGCACCAGGCGGTCAGGTCGGCTCGTTCCTTGCTGATGCCGCGCGGCCACAGCCGGTCGACGAGGACGCGGCGACCGTCGGCAGGTTCTGGGTCCTCGTAGATCCTGCGCACGCGAACATTCCGAGGTTTCGTCATGTGCCCTCTTTCGCCGGTCGATGTAGGCGGAAGCTGCCGGTCACTGTATAGCGGGGTGGCATCCCCCATGATCTGGCTCGCGGCTGCAACGGATCTTTCGGCGAGTCGGGCTGGGACCGGGCGCGGCGCTCTATGCTGCGGATATGGTGCTGCGCCACGGGGTGTACCTGCCGCCGTTCGGTGAGCTCGCCGATCCGCGCGTGCTGGCGGAGATCGCTGCCGAAGCGGAATCGGCGGGATTCGACGGTGTCTTCGTCTGGGACCACGTGGCCCGGGCCGATGCAGCCGACCTCGCCGTCGGCGACTGCTGGATCGGTCTGGCCGCCGTCGCGGCCGCGACGACCAGGGTGGTGCTCGGACCGAGGGTCACGCCGCTCTCGCGCCGACGACCCCATGATGTCGCCCGAGAGAGCGTCGCGCTCGACTTGCTCAGCGGTGGTCGGCTGGTGCTCGGCGTCGGACTCGGCTCCGACGCGACCGGAGAGTTCTCCCGTCTCGGTGAGGTCGGTGGCGCACGTGAACGCGCGCGGTTGCTCGACGAATCCCTCGCGGTGATCACCGCGCTGTGGTCCGGTGAACCCGTGCACCACCACGGACCCGCCTACGAGGTGGACGGCCTGCGGTTCCTGCCGCGACCGGTGCAACGTCCCCGCATACCGATCTGGGTGGCCGCGCAGTCGGTGCGGCAAGCACCCCTGCGTCGCGCCGCCAGATACGACGGTCTGTGCCCGGAGGCGAGCCCGGCGCAACTGGCCGACATGCTGGACATCATCGCCGCGCACCGCGGCGACCTGACCGGCTTCGACGTGGCGGTGGCCGCGAACGAGAACCGCGATGCCTACGAACGCGCGGGTGCCACCTGGTGGTTGCGTTCATTGCCGATGATCGTCTCCCGCGCCGAGGCGCTGTCGGTCGTCCGGCGGGGGCCGTGACGAGAAGGGCGCCGAGACAGCAGGGCTCGGCTACCCGGCAACGGCGGGTAGCACCGCATGGGAGAGGGTAGGGTCGATAGCTGTGGATTCGCGCGAGATCGATTCTTCGGTTCGGGTGCGTGGTGCCCGGGTCCACAATCTGCGCGATGTCGATGTCGACCTGCCGCGTAATGCCTTGGTCGCGTTCACCGGTGTGTCGGGCTCGGGGAAGTCCTCGCTGGCCTTCGGGACGCTCTATGCCGAATCGCAGCGCCGGTACCTGGAGTCGGTCGCGCCGTATGCCCGGCGGTTGCTGAACCAGGTCGAAGCGCCCGATGTGGACGAGGTTTCGGGGATGCCGCCGACGGTGGCGCTGGCCCAGCGCCGGTCCACGCCGTCGTCCCGGTCCACCGTCGGCACGGTGAGTGCACTGTCGAACACGCTGCGGCTGTTGATGTCGCGCGAAGGCGACTACCCGGAGGGGCCCGCGCGGACCGGACCCGGACACTATCCGGCGGGAACCAACCGGTTGTACTCGGATGCCTTCTCGCCCAACACCGTCGAGGGCGCGTGTCCGCGCTGCCACGGACAGGGCGTGATCCACGAAGCCACCGAGGAATCGATGGTGCCCGACCCGTCGCTGAGCATCAGGGCGGGGGCGATCGCGTCGTGGCCCGGCGCCTGGCAGGGCAAGAATCTGCGCGATGTGGTCGCCGCGCTGGGTTACGACATCGACCGCCCCTGGCGCGAACTCGACGCGGCCGAGCGTGAGTGGATCCTGTTCAGCGACGAACAACCCGTCGTCACCGTGCATCCCGAGCGTGAGGCCCACCGCATCCACCGCCCCTACCAGGACACCTTCAGCAGCGCCCGTCGGCTGCTGCTCAAGGCACATGCCGAATCCAAGAGCGAGAAGACCCGGGCCAAGGCCGCGGAATTCCTGCACACCACCGTGTGCCCGCTGTGCCATGGACACCGGCTCAAGCCCGAATCGCTGGCGGTGACCTTCGCCGGTTACAACATCGCCGAACTCGGCGAACTGCCGCTGCACGAACTGGCCGAGGTGCTACGGCCCTACACCACCGGCACCGGCGCCGTGGCCGTACTCACCCAGGACCTCACGTCACGGCTGGACGTGCTGATCGAACTCGGCCTCGGCTACCTCGGCATCGACCGGGAAAGTCCCACCCTCTCGGGTGGCGAGTTGCAGCGCCTGCGGTTGGCCGGGCAGTTGCGGTCGGGGCTGTTCGGCGTCGTCTACGTGCTGGACGAACCCTCGGCCGGGCTGCACCCCGCCGACACCGCCGCGCTCACGACCGTTCTGCGCAGACTCGAAAAGTCCGGCAACAGTGTCCTTCTCGTCGAACACGACATGGATGTGGTGCGCCACGCCGACTGGGTGGTCGATGTCGGTCCGGGAGCCGGCGTCAACGGGGGACGGGTGCTCTACAGCGGAGCGGTGGCCGGTCTGCGTGCGGTCCCCGATTCGGTGACCCGGCGCTACCTGTTCGACGAGGTGTCGCGCGAACCGCGGGTGCCACGCGTGCGAACCGGCACGCTGGAGTTGCGTGGGGTCGAGATCAACAACGTGCGCGGCGTCGACGTCGACCTGCCGCTGGGGGTTTTCACCGCCGTCACCGGGGTGTCGGGCGCGGGCAAAACCAGTCTGCTGCGGGCGATTTCGGCGGGCGCCGAAGCAGATCCCGCCGTCAACCGGGTGGTCGAGGTGGATCAGGCGCCGATCGGGCGCACCCCGCGTTCCAACCTCGCCACCTACACCGGGCTGTTCGACACCGTCCGGGGCCTCTTCGCCGATACCCCCGCGGCACGGGCGCGCGGTTACGGTATCGGCCGCTTCTCCTTCAACGTCGCCGAAGGCCGCTGCCCGACCTGTCAGGGCGAGGGATATATCACCGTGGAACTGCTCTTCCTGCCCAGTACCTACACCCCATGCCCGGACTGCCACGGCGCCCGCTACAACCCCGAAACCCTCGAGATCACCTACCGGGACACGACGATCGCCGGAGTGCTCGACATGACCGTCGAACAGGCCGAACCGTTCTTCGCCGACGTGCCCGCGGTGCACCGCGCGCTCCACACGCTCCTCGATGTCGGGCTCGGCTACCTGCGGCTCGGCCAGCCCGCCACCGAACTGTCCGGTGGCGAAGCCCAGCGGGTGAAGCTGGCCACCGAACTGCAACGCACCCGCCGCGCGGGCACGCTGTACCTGCTGGACGAGCCGACCACCGGGCTGCACCCCGCCGACACCGAAGTGCTGCTCGCCCAACTCGATTCGCTCGTCGACTCCGGCGCGACCGTGGTGGTCGCCGAACACGACATGATCGTGGTCGCGCAGTCCGATCACGTGATCGACATGGGCCCCGACGGCGGCGCCCGCGGCGGCCGGATCGTCGCCGAGGGCTCCCCGAAACACGTCGCGGCCGCGCCGGACAGCCGAACCGCCCCCTACCTGGCGCAGGTGCTGTGACCGCTCAGCTGAGGGTCTTCTGGGCGGCGGGGTCGAAGGGCTTCAGTTCGTCGAAGCGTCCGTCGAGGACCTTGCGCGCCCACTCGGGATCCTGGAGCAACGCACGTCCCACAGCGACCATGTCGACCTCGTCGCGTTCCATCCGTTCGAGCAGATTGTCGATGCTGCCCAGTTCGGCGCCGTGCCCACGGAAGGCGTTCAGGAAGTCGCCGTCGAGGCCGACCGAGCCGACGGTGATCACCGGCTTACCGGTGAGCTGCTTGGTCCAGCCGGCCAGATTCAGGTCGGAGCCGTCGAATTCGGGGAGCCAGTAGCGGCGGGTCGAGGCATGGAAGACATCGACACCTGCCTCGGCCAGCGGGGCGAGGATCGCCGCCAACTCCTGGGGCGTCTGCGCCAGACGCCCGTCGTAGGCGTCCTGCTTCCACTGCGAATAGCGCAGGATCACCGGGAAGGTCGGCGAGACGACGGCGCGCACGGCTTGGACGACCTCGGCGACGAACCTGGTCCGGGCCACCGCGTCCCCGCCGTAGGCGTCGGTGCGGCGATTCGTGCGTGACCACAGGAACTGGTCGAGGAGATAGCCGTGGGCGCCGTGGAGTTCCACACCGTCGAATCCGAGGCGTTCGGCGGCCGCGGCGGCGTCGGCGAACGCGGCGATCACGTCGTCGAGGTCGCGCTGGGTCATGGCGTGGCCCGCGCCCTCGGTGCCGTCGACGCGAATGCCGGAGGGACCCATGGCCGGGGCGTCGGGGTAGGGCGCATCACCGTGGTTGCGCACCATGCCGATGTGCCACAGCTGCGGGACGATGGTGCCACCCGCCGCGTGCACGTCGGCGGCGACCTTCGCCCACCCGGCCAGCTGGGCCTCGCCGTGGAAACGCGGGACGCGATCGCTCTGTCCCGCCGACTCGTGACCGATGTAGGTTCCCTCGGTGACGATCAGGCCGACGCCTGCCGCGGCCCGGCGGGCGTAGTAGGAAGCCACGTCGTCACCGGGGATGCCGCCGGGGGAGAACATGCGGGTCATCGGGGCCATGGCGATCCGGTTGGGAACGGTCAGGCCGTTCAGTGTGATGGGTCGTGACAGGGCCTGCGTCGCACGGGCGGCGTCGGACACGGTGACGGTCATGAATGCTCCTAACATACTTACTTGAGAATGTCGAATGTTGAGAACTTCAAGCAATGTCGCCACCGTAGGCGGAGATATTTGAGGTCGTCAAGTTTCTGGCGCTAGTCTTGAGCCATGTCAGAGCCTCTCCGAGACGATCCCGACCAGCTCCTGGAGCTGTTGGCGGTGTCGCTCGGCGTGTATTACGGAGATTTCACCGCCGCCGCGGCCGGCGAGCAGCTCACCGCGATCCAGGCCAAGACGCTCACCGTGCTGCGCCATGGGCCCATCGCCATGCGAAGGCTGGCCGAGACCATGTACTGCGATGCCTCCAACATCACCGGCATCATCAATCGGCTCGAGAAGCGTGGGCTCGTGCGCCGGGAGACCAGCGCCGCCGATCGGCGCGTCACCAACCTCGTCATCACCCCGGAAGGTGAGCAGGTCGCCGACGCGATCCGCGCGAACATGCACCGCACGCGCACGGGTCTCGAGCGGCTCGACGCGGAACAACGCCGGACGCTGTCGGCCCTGCTGTCGGAGGTCTTCCGGAAGTAGGGAGCCTCAGTCGGCGTGCGCGCCGCGGGTGGCGACCCAGGTGGCGATCTGGGCTCGGTTCGACGAGCCGAGCTTGGTGAGGATGTTGCCCACGTGCGTGTCGGCGGTGCGGGGTGCGATGACGAGGCGGGCGGCGATCTCCTTGTTCGTCAGCCCGGTGGCGATCAGGGTCGCCACCTCGTACTCGCGCGGGGTCAGCGGCGCGATGTCGACAGGATGGCGAGTCGCCGGTTCACGGTGCGGGGTCAGCGCGAACTCGAAGGCCTCGTCGATCGGCATGGCCTGCCCGGCCAGGAACGCGGTTTCGAAACGGTCGCCACCCAGTGCCTGGATCGACGCGTCGCGAAAGAGCGTGTGCGGGCGCACGAGGATGACGTCGGGATCGGAACCCAGCTGCTCCCACGCGGACGCGGCGACACCGAACAGGGTGGCCGCGCGCAGGTGCTGGTTGCGGGCCGAGGCCACCCACGCCAGTGCTTCCACGTGATAGGCGTCGCCGAATCTGCTGCCCCATCGGCGCGAGATCCGCAGGGCGGTGTGTCCGGCTCGCTCGGCCGCGTCGGGATTG
Organism: Nocardia sp. NPDC050413; assembly: GCF_040655475.1. Lineage (NCBI taxonomy): Bacteria > Bacillati > Actinomycetota > Actinomycetes > Mycobacteriales > Nocardiaceae > Nocardia > Nocardia sp. NPDC050413. The sequence goes on from NZ_JBFAJZ010000001.1 coordinate 76,101, forward strand.
CCGAGCATCACTTCGATCAGCGAGATGGCGAACAGGTAGAGCCCGCGATAGTAGTAGTCGCCGTGCTCCTCGCAGATCCGCACCGCCTCGCGTAACTCCTGGAGACGACCGGTGGGGTCGGCGGCGGCGGTCGCCAGCGCGTAGATGTTCCACGCCCCCATCGACTCACGCAGGTGTCCGTGGCTACGCAGCGTGTGGGTGGCCTCCCAGGCGAGGGCGGCCGCTCTCTCGTTGTCCAGGTCGATCTTGGCCGCGGCGGACCGTGCGGCCTTCGCGAGGGCGATCAGGACCGGGTCGCCGGAGCGCGCCGCCTCCCGATCGGCTTGATCGAGTTCGCGATAGGCGCTGTCACGATCGGTCATCCAGATCGAATGCAGGGCGAGTACCGCCCAGCCGCGCCCCGCGTGCGGCGAATGCGGCACCGCGTGCAGCGCACGCTGCAACCAGACCTTCACGAGCTGATCCGAGCCTGCCATCCGCCAGAACTCGTCGACGCAAGCCGCCATCTCGAGCGCGGTCTCGGCCTCGCCCGGCGTCTCGAGCGACCATTCGAGCGCCAATCGCAGATCGGGTTGGCAGACCTGCAATCGACGGACGTGTTCGAACTGCTTCTTGCTGAAGAACTCCTTGTCGGCCAGCAGAATCACGTCCCGGAACCAGTCCCGATGCCTGCGGGCGACGACCTCGGTCGCACCCTCCTCGGTCAGCTTCTCGGCGCCGAACTCGCGCACCGGCCGCAACAAGCGGTAGTGCGTGATGTCGTCGCCGCGCCGTTCCAGGATCGACTTGTCGACCAGCGAATCGACGATCGACACCACCGGCGCGACCGAACGCGTGTCGGCGCAGACATATTCGGCGGCTTCCAGCTCGAACCAGTCCTGGAAGATCGACAGGCGCGCCCACACCTGCTTCTCGTCGTCGGTGCACAACCGGTAGCTCCAGTCGACCGTGTTGCGCAGCGTCTGGTGCCGGTCGGGCACGCCGTGCGTCCAGGCCGTCGGCAGCGTCAGCCCGCACGACCAGCGGTCGATGACCTGTGCGGGTGACAGCGAGCGGTGCCGGGCCGCCGCCAGTTCGATCGCCAGTGGGATGCCGTCGAGCAATCGGCACAGGTGGGCGATGGCGGCGGCGTTCGACTCGGTGATCCGGAAATCGGCGCGCACCGCCCTCGCCCGGTCGACGAGCAGGGCCACCGCCGGGTATTCGGCGATCCGGGCGGGATCGTCGAGCTCCGGTGGTGGCACGGCCAGTGGCGGGAGCCGGTAGACCTGCTCGCCCGCCACGCTGAGTGTCTGCCTGCTGGTGACGAGCAGGGTCACCCCGGGGCAGGTCGCGAGCATCTGGATGACGAGGTCGGCGCAGCCGTCGAGCAGATGTTCGCAGTTGTCGAGGACAAGCAGCGGTGCCCGGCGAACCAGATGGTCGAGTACCCGTTCGGTCGCCGACTCGCCGGCTTTGATCCGCAATCTGAGTGCCGCTGCCACCGCTGTGCCGACCTCGTGATCGTGGCGCAGCCCGGACAGTTCCACGAAGTAGACGCCGTCGTCGTAGTCGGCGGCGAGCTGCCCGGCGACCTTGCGTGCCAGGCGGGTCTTGCCGAGTCCGCCCTGGCCGGTGATGGAGACCAGGCAGCCGTCGTCGAGCAGGGCGCGCACCGCGGCTACCTCGGCATCGCGGCCGAGGTAGCTGGTCGCCGCCGGATCGAGCGTGCTTCGAACCATCTGCCGTCTCGGGTCGTACCGGACGACACGTGCTGTCGATCCGGCTCACGGGTGTGATCGGTATCGGCGATCGTACTCAGCCGTCGTCCCGGGAGCGGCACGAATTCGCTGATGTCCGCACTCAGCTCAGCGCTTGCGCCTTCGCGTTGTGCAGAACTCTCGTCCACGCGACGTCGGTGCACAGGCCGCACTCGGCACCGAGGAAACGGGCCTTCGCGACGGTGTCACCGAGCAGTTGGTACTTCAGCCAGTCGGCCATCACCTCCGCGTATCGCCCCCAGACCAGGTGGCCGGCACCACCGAGTTCGGCGAAGATCGCGGGTACCTGGTCGGCCTTCTCGAACAGGGGCATGACGATGCCGTCGGCGTCGACGATGCGGTCGGCCTCCCCGGCCAGGAACAGCGCGGGCCCGACCATCTTTCCGGGAGCCGCCAGCGGGCCGGGTTGCAGGGCGAGCACGGTGCGCACCATCGCGTCGGCGCCCGCGTTGACGGCGCCCGCCCCGCCCTGGGAATGCCCTGCGGCCGCCACCTGATCGGTGGCCACCTTGCCGGTGTACGCGTTGCCCGGTGTGTCGTTGCGCCGCAGCAGTTCCCGCCCGCCCGCCAGCATCTCGGCACCCGAGTTCGCCATCGTGGTGTTCGCGGCGACGACGATGAAACCCGCTGCGGCCCAGGGCTTCAGCAGCGTGTCGGCGTAGACGCCCGGTCCGGCGCCGGTGCCGTTGCCCCAGAGCACCACCGGATGACGGGTCGTGCCGAGCTCGGCGGGACGGTACACCGTGTGGTCGGCCCACTTGTCGACCGTCACGGCGCCCACCGGGTCGGCCACCTGCGACGAACCGGACGACCCGGCCGACGGTGGACTCGCCACCGCGGGCGCGGCCGCCAGCAGACCGGTCACCGCGACCGCCGCCAGGGTTGTGCATCGGAAAAACATCGTTGTCCTTTCCTACGGTGCCGCGGTATTACGCGGCCGGATCGTGCAATCCCGACACCACGAGCGCGGAGCGCAGGTACCACAGATCGGCGCACCGGGTGGCGTCGTAGCCGGTGAGTTCGGCGATGCGCTTGATGCGGTAGTCGATCGAGTTGGTGTGCAGGTGCAGCATGGTTGCGGTGCGGCGCCGGTTCAGGTTGTTGGCGACGTGGCAGCGCAGCGTTTCGAGGAGTTCGGGGTGCCCGGTCAGCGGCTCGAGCACGGTCGCGAGGTGGTCGCGGGCGGGACCGGGCCGGGTGAGCTGGTATTCGAGCGCGTAATCGCTGAACCGGTGCACGCCGCCCCGGCGGCCGAGCCGCCGGACGATCTCGAGCAGTTCGTGCGCGCACTCGGTCGCGTCGGCCACCTCGTCGAGGGCGGCCGGCACGACCGTCACCGTCACCTGCCGACCGGCGGCGCGGGTGAGCGCGGCCGCCACGACGTCGATGTCGGCGTCGGTGTGGCTCGGCACCAGTGCGGTGCCTCCGCGCGTGGACAGGGCGACCAGGCACTCACCGTCGCAGCGACGGTCGAGTTCGGCGCGCATGCGGGTGATGGCGCGGCGGGCACGGACTCGCTCGTCGACGCCGTCGGCGGGCCCGTCCGTCGGTTCGCCCGCGATGCTCAGTGCAAGCACCCAGTACTCGTCGGCCAGTTCGATGCCGCAGTCGCGGGCCACGGCGCGCGAGTGGGTGCCCGCGATGACCTGGTGTGCCAGTGCGTCTTTGGCGTGTTCGGAGCGGCCCGCGAGTTCCAGCGTGTACCGCACGTAGGCGCTCGCGACCGTCGTGGCGGTGTGCTCGAGCAGGTCGACCACATCGATCTCGGCTCCGGTCAGATCGACGGCGATGCGCGCACAGCGGTGCAGGGCACGCAGGATCGCCTCCACCCCGATGCCGTCGCGTGCCCATTCGACGGTGGCGTGTTCGAGACGAGCGAGCGGGACGGCCGTGGCCGACCCGGAGCTCGTGGCCCCGATCAGATCGAGGCAGACCAGCCCGATGTTGCGGATCTGCTGTGGGCGCAGCGTGTTTCGCCCGGCAGGGCCATCGGTGAAAGCCGTCCTTACCAGGCGGTCGATCGTCGATTCCGGTGCCGATCTGCTCAGAAGGGCGGTTCCGGAGGGTGTCCGATGTGGCATTCGTCGAGCGTGCCGGGCGCAGCACGCCGGGGCATCGGTAGAACTGCGTATCTCTGCGCACCGAGGTGCGTAGTCGGCTCCGCCCACGAAGTCGGCGGGGTTCACCGAGCGACCTTCCGTTCGCCGGCGAGCGCCGCTTCGAGGCCGTCGACGAGGGTGCCGGGAATGACCACGATGGCGCGCACCCCGCCGTACGGTGACTCGGCCAACCGCACCGACACCGCGTGGGTGCTCGCGAGCTGCGCGACCACGAACAAACCCATGCGCGAATCGCGCGACAACGCCGCGAACCCGAAATCCGGCGGGGCGGCGAGCAAGGAGTTGTACCGCTCGAATTCGGCTTCGGTAAGGCCGATCCCCTGATCGGCGACCTCGACCGCCAGGCCCTTACCGACGACACCCGCGCTGACATCGACCGTCGTCGCGGGTGGAGAGAAGGCGGTCGCGTTGTCGACGAGTTCGGCGATCAGGTGGATCAGGTCGGCCACCGCCGCGCCGTACAGCCGCGCCTCGGGTACGGCGCCGACCCGCACACGCACATACTCTTTCGTCTCACCCACCGCGCTGCGCAGCACATCGAGCAGCGGCACCGGTGTGCTCCACCGTCGCCCGGGCCTGCTGCCGCCGAGGATCAGCAGGTTCTCGGCATTGCGTCGTGCGCGGGTCGCCAGGTGATCGAGCTGGAAGTACACCTCGAGCAGGTGCGGGTCCTGCTGCTTGCTCTCGGCCTCGTCGAGGATCTCGAGCTGACGGTGCACCACCACCTGACTGCGATGGGCGATATTGACGAATACCGAGCGCACCCCCTCCCTGGTGCGCGCCTCCTCGACCGCCGCCCCCACCGCCACGGTCGCGGCCTGCTCGAAAGCGGTTGCCACTTCACCGATCTCGTCACTGCCGAAGTCGAGGATGGGCGCGAGTTCGGTGCGCTCGCCTGCTTTCGCCCGCCGGATGGCCTTGGGCAGTTCGGTGTCGGCCACCTCGAGCGTGGCATCGCGCAGCCGCCGCAACCTGCGGATGATGCGGTCGGCCAGCACCACCGCGATCAGCATGGCGACCACACTGCCCACCAGCACGACGGCCCCCGCCACCCACGCGGACCGTTCGGTGCGTTGCGCGGCCTCGACGGCACTGCCACGGGCTCGGTCGAGATGCTCGGAGTAGGCGGCGAAGAGCGTCGTGTTCACCTCGGCGGCGGCATCCTGCCACTGCTGAAGCGAGAGTGGCAGCTCCGGTGTCCGGGTCCGTTCGTGGGACGCGAGCCGTTCGGCGAGCGCCGCCTCCATCGTCGAAAGCTGTTGCCACGCATCGGAAGCCACGATCTCGGTGAGCAGCTGGTTGCGTGGCTCACCGAATTCGGCGATCAGGTTGGTGATCTCGGCCTTGTAGAAGCCCACCTGGGTGGTGAAGTCTTCGAGCGGGAACGCCCGCCCGTCCGAACCCCAGAGCGCGACACCGATCGCATTGCCCCGCGACATCGCCTCGGTCGCGGCGAGCAACCGCACGGCCTCGGAGATCCGCGTGGCGAACAGCGGGTCCGGTGCCACCTGCTGTGCGCGCCGGAAACCGGTGTGGAACAACGTGAACGGTCCGTTGAAGTACTGGTACACCTCGACCGGACCGAGCGCGCGCCCATCGATGCCGGCCCGTACCTTCGTGATGGTCTCCTGGAACTTCGCGTGCGCGGCCGGGATGTACGGAGACGGTTCGTGCCTGCGAGCATCCGCGCGTACCAGGGCCTCGAACCCGCGGTCGACCCGCGCCCGCGCCGAGACCAACTCCGGCACGATCTCGCCGGTGGTGAGCTTGCGCAGTGAGAGCACCCGCTCGACCTGGGCGGCGGCGCCGAGTTCGGAGGCGGCGGGCCGGATCTGCTCCAGGTCGTCGATCCACTGCCGGACCCGAGCGCTGTCGCGCACCAGATCGCCCGCGGTGAACATGCCGAGACCGAGCAGGGTGAGACTGGGAATGAGCGCGATCGCGAGAATTCTGGTGCGAACGCCGAGCCGTGCCGGGAACATCGAGCGAACGTAGGCGCGAGCCCCGCGCCCGGTACGGCCTATGTTCCGCTTCTTGTGCCGGAAAACCATCCGCATTGTGGTATTTCACGAAACACCTCAGGCATTGGTGACCGTGTGCCGCCAGGCCTCGATCTCCCGGCCGACCTCGGTCACCGGCGGTTCGTCGTAGAGCCATTCGCGCGCCAGGTCGTGCCAGTTCCGGGTCGCCTCGAGCTGGCCGAGCGCGGTGAGGGTGAAAAGGTCGGCGCGGCGGGAGAATACGTGCTCGGGCGGGAGCAGTAGGTGGCGGACCTCGCGCCGCTGCGCCGCGCGCGGGTCGGTGGCGAGCACGACCGCGCTGGTGGCGATCTCGGGGGTGAGGGTGATCTCCTCGTCGAGCAGATGCCAGCCCGAGGCGGCCCACACGTATTCGAGCACCGACCGGGGCGTCACCGGCGAGTCGGGGGCGATGATGCCGCGCTCGGACCAGCGCCGGAACACCTCGTCGCTGTCGAAGCGGTGAGCCGCGCGGATCACCTGCCGCTCGAAATCCAGGTCGGCGCGCTCGATCGTGTTGTACAGCCCGAAGTCGACGAAACCGACCCGGCCGTCGTCGGCGAGCAGCACATTGCCCGGATGCGGGTCGGCGCAGTACTCGCCGTCGCGGAACATGCCGGTGATGTAGAAGCGGTACACCAGCTCACCGATGTGATCCCGGCGCGCGGCGGGCAGGCGGCGGATGTCGTCGAACGAGATGCCCTCGACGAATTCGGTGACCAGCACATTGTCGCCACAGAACTCCTCGACGGCGTCGGGGACCAGGATGAACGGGTGGTCCCGGTAGCGTGCGGCGACCCGATGCTGATTGGCCGCCTCGCGCCGGTAGTCCAGTTCGGCGACGATATTGCCGGAGATCTCGGCGAGCACCTCGGTGTCGGCGGCCGAGGGCAGAAACGATTTCCACAGGCCGCTGAAGAATTCGAGATTGCGCATATCGGCGTGCACCGCCCGATCCACGCCGGGATACTTCACCTTCACCGCGACCATCCGCCCGTCGCGCAGCCGGGCGCGATACACCTGGCCGATCGAGGCCGCCGCAACCGGTTCCGGGTCGAAGTCGGCGAACACCCGGCTCAGCCGCCCGAGATCCTGTTCGATCACCGCGCGCATCTGCGCGAACGGCACCTCGGGTGCGCTGTCGCGCAGCTTCGCCAGTTTCGTGCGGAACATCTCGCGGTGCTCCTCCGGGATCATGTCCAGATCCAGCACCGAGGCCATCTGCCCCAACTTCATCGCCGCGCCCTTCATCCCACCGAGCACGGTGACGATCTGCTGTGCGGCTTGCAGTGTCGAGCGTTCGGCGAGTGTGCGGCGCGCCTGTTCGGTTCGCCCGACCATCGCCAGCCGGGTACCGAGGCCGCGGGCCGCCTGCCCCGCGGCCAACCGGCCGAGCCGTGCGCTGCGTGACAGTCGTCCGGTCGGTACCTGCTTGTCTGCCATGGGTGCCTCTTTCCCGCGGTGCGCTCATGGGCATTCTCGGCCTACATCGCCGAATTCACAGGCGAACCGCTGCGGACTTGTGCCGGACCACTGATGCCGTCGTGGCAGAGCACGAATTCTTCGTGGGTGAGGTCGTTGTCAGTCCTCGGTGCCGCGGCTCAGTTCCTGGAACCAGCCGAGATAAGCCGTCGTCGTCTCGCGCAGTGCGTCGACGGCCCAGTCGGCGGGCCGCAGTTCGGTGGGCAGCGCGGGGTCGGTGGTGAGCAGGTCGAGGCCGGCGCATACCGTCGTGAACCGGGCGGCGGGGTCGGCGGTTTCGATGGCTTCGAGCAGCCCACGGGCGCGGTGGTCGATGTCGGTCAGCGGCCACAGCCGAGCACACAGCGAGACCGGGTCGTCCACGGCACGGGTGCGCAGGACGATCGTGGTGTCGCCGAGGTCGTCGGGCAGGTCGCGCGCGAGGTTGGCCGGGCGCATCCACACACCTTCACGGAGTTCGGCGAGGCGCAGCGAGAGCAGTGTCGCGCGCAGTGCGGCGCGGTCGGCGGCGGGTCGTCCCGTCGCGGTGATGATGACCTGTTCCCAATCCCCGTGCCAGGGCAGCGTCCGGGGCGCGAGAAGGTCTACGCGCCGGGCACGCAGGTGTGGGGCGATGGTGTAGACGCGACGCGCGCGCACGAGCTCACCGGCCGCGACCATCCGGGACACCGCGACGCGCACGGTGGCCTCCGGGTAACCCGCCGCGGTCGTGGCGGCGCAGATCTGCTGTGACGTCATCGTCGGCGAGTCGGCCGCGATGAGGATGCGGATCAGCGCCGACCGCGCCGACACCGGACGCACCATCACGCCGGAACCGGTGACCTCGGATTTCACGGGTCGAGTGTACCTATTTCACTATTGCTACGGCTGTTGAAGATATGTAATGTCGCCGGGCATGACGACATCTACCTCACCGCTGGCCGGACGCACGATGATCATGTCGGGCGGCAGCCGCGGCATCGGGCTGGCCATCGCGCTCGCCGCCGCGCGTCAGGGCGCCAATATCGCGCTGCTGGCCAAGACCGATTTTCCCGATCCACGGCTGCCCGGCACCATCCACACGGCGGCCGCCGAGATCGAGGCGGCGGGTGGGCAGGCGCTGGCGGTGGTCGGCGACGTCCGTGACGAGGCATCGGTCACCGAGGCCGTGCGCCGGACCGTCGAGCGGTTCGGTGGCATCGACTACTGCGTCAACAACGCGTCGGCCATCGCGCTCGCCCCGACCGAAGAGCTGCCCGTCAAACGGTTCGATCTCATGCAGCAGATCCAGTTGCGCGGTACCTATCTACTCACCAGCACCTGCCTGCCGCACCTGCGCCGCAGCGACAACGCCCACATCCTGAGCCTGTCGCCCCCGCTGAACCTCGCACCCGCCTGGCTGGGTGCCCACCCCGCCTATATGGTGGCCAAGTACGGCATGTCCCTGTTGACGCTCGGCTGGGCCGCCGAGTACGTCGAGCACGGCGTCGCCGCGAACTGCCTGTGGCCCGAGACGCTCATCGCCACCGCCGCGGTCCAGAACCTGCTCGGCGGCGACGAGGCGACCGCGAAGGCCCGCACCCCGCAGATCGTGGCCGACGCCGCGATCGCGATCCTCGAAAAGGATGCCCGGACGGTCACCGGCAACACCTTCCTCGACGTGGAAGTCCTGCGAGCCGAAGGCCGGACCGACTTCTCCGCTTATGGGGGCAGTGACAATCTCGAATACGACATCTTCGTCGACCCGCCCCAGGCCTGAACCACCGCGAGATCAGCCCGCGAGGCTGACGATTCCCCGGACGGTGAACAGGGCGCCGAAACCGAGCAGCACCGCCAGGGTCAGGGTGCGGCTGTGCGCGAGCATCCAGGATTCGGCGGTGGCAAGGGCGCTCTCGGCGCGCGCACCGGCGGCGAGGAAGATGCCGACGGGGATCAGGAAGTCGGCGATGGCGGCCACCAGCAGAACCAGGGTGGCCGTCAGTGCCGCGCCGACGCCGACCGCCGAACTCGAGATGGTGCTCAGCCCGGCGAGCATGATGAACACATTCGGGTTGAGCACGCCGAGTACCAACCCGAGCACATAGGCCTTGCGTGGTCCGGCGGAGTCGAGTTCGGCGAGCAGCCTCGGGCGTTCGGCAGTGGTGCGTGGATTGCGTACCAGCAGCCAGCCACCGGCCGCGAGGAACAGCAGACCGACGACGAGCCCGGCCGCCGAGGAGGTGCGCGCCGAGGTGGCCGCCGGATCGGACGCGCCGCCGAGGATCGCCGCGAGGGCGACGAGTCCGTAGACGGTCAGGAATCCGCCGCCGAACATCGCCGCGTTGCGCACAGGTTCGCGTGAGCGCAGCAGCAGCACACAACCGATCACCGCGCCCGGGGTGATCATCAAGCCGATGATCTCCGGCAGCAGCATGACCAGCAGTCCGCCCATCACGTCCTCCGCGGGTGCTCGATCCGCACCTCGGCGTCGGCGTAGGCCGACAACGTCGACTCGCCGATGGTGCTGGATGCCGGATAGAACTCGATGTGAATGCCCTGGCTGTCGAGCAGTTCGTCGGTCCAGACCTCGCGGATCCGCGGGTCGACGCCGCTGAGGTACAGTCGCCCACCCACCTCGTCGAGCCTGCGTGCGTAGTCGGCGATGACGTGCAGGAAGGTCGCGCTCACACTGGTCCGCCCGCGCAACCGCAGGATCACCACCGCACCGTCGGCCCCGGCCGGGTCGGGTAGCCGCGATTGCAGGGTGCGCGCGCCCGCGTAGAAGAGGCTGCCGTAGACGTCGAGGATGACGATCTGGTGGGCGGAAAGATGTTCGGGCACCTGCGATTCCAGTAAGCGGTCGCCGTCGACTCGTAACCGCACCACGCGCAGATCCATCGCTTCCTGGTTGAGCTGCAGCAGTAGCGAGATGGCAACGCCCACGCCGACCGCCGTGGTCACCGGCAACAGCAGAGTCGCCACGAAGGTCACCACCAGCGCGGTGCGCGAAAGGATGCCGCTGCTCCAAATGCCCCTCAGCCGAGCCGGTTCCATCGCACCGGCGGCGGCGACGATGAGGATCGCGGCCAGCGTCGGCATCGGCACGCGCCCCACCACCGCGCTGAACGCGACGAGGATGACCAGAATCCACAGCCCCGACCAGATGCCGCCCCACCGGGTGCGGGCACCGGAGGTGACATTGATGGCGGTCTGACCTACCGAACCGCCCACCGGCATGCCGCGGAACAGGGCCGAGCATAGATTCCCGACGCCCTGGGCGCAGAAGTCCCGATCGGTTCTCGCCCTTGCCCCATCCGGGTTGGGCGCCGATTCGGCGACGCCCGCTCCCTGGACCAGCACGATCACGGTCACCGCGAGGGCGCCCGTGATCAGCGACGGCGACAACGCACCGAAATCAGGCAGATGCGGCAGGGGGAACCCGCGTGGAATCGCACCGGCGTCGGAGACCGTGGCCACCGAATCCCAGCCCGCACCGAGCACCAAACCGGCGGGCACGGCCAACCCGATCAGCGCTGCCACGGCCCGTAACCTGGTGCGCGCCAACCCGAGCAGCAACCCGATGGCCACGATCCCCACCACCGCCGAACGCCAGTCGATCTGCCACGGGTGCAGCACCACATGCAGCGCTTTGCGCACCGCCACCGAGCCCTCCGACGGTGCGCCGAGCAATTCGGGCAGCTGGCCGAACACGATGTTCGCGGCCACGCCGAGCAGGAATCCGGTCATCACCGAATGCGACACGAACCGGGTGTAGCGGCCCAACCGCAGCACCGCGGCCACGATCATCGCCGTTCCCGCGAACAGTGTGAGCAAGACCAGCGCCGCCGAACGCTGCTCGGGTGGCAGTTCGGTGAGGACCGAGCCCGCCGCCAGTGCCGAGGCGCTGGTGGTGGTGACCACCATCAACCGGGTGCTGGTGCCGAAGCCGCCGAAGAACCGTCCGGCCATGCTCGCGTAGAGCCCGTGCACCGGGCTCACCCCGGCCAGCAGCCCGGCCGCCATCCCGTCGGGTACACCGCCGATGGCACCCGGAATGCCCGCGACCACATCGGCTTTCGTCATCCGTCGACCGGGCGGCGGGTTCCGCATGCACGCTCCTTCCCACCCGAACGGTGCGAGTCCGGCGCCGCTCGCGCAGCCGGTGCGCCGGACCGGCTCAGGGGGTGACGATGGCGAAATCGGGGTCCGGGGTATCGAGATAGCCGACGAGTTCGGTCAGCTTGCCCGCGTCGCCTTCGACAGTGACCTGGCCGGCTTCGATCATCGCGGCCAGGTCGCCACCGCCGAGCAGCGCCGACCGTAGATCGTCGGCTGTGAGCGTGAAGGTGGTTGTCGCGGGTGGGAAGTCCCCGTCGACGTCGAAGTGGACAAGCAGGCCGTTGCGCAAATGGGTGCGGTGCACAACGCCGGTGTCGCTGAGGCGCCAGTCGATCACGATGTCGGCCGACCAGGCTCGCGGTCCGTCGATCCGTAATGCGACCGCATCGAAAACCTGCTCGACCGTCAGCTGGTTCAGGATGTCGGGGGCCACACTGGCCAGCGGCGTACCGATGCCGCCGTTGCGCAGTTCGTAGGCGCCCATCAGGAAGAAATTGCGCCAGGTGCCGTTCTCGGAACCGTAGCCGAGCTGTTCGAGGGTATCTGCCTGCAACGCCTTGGCCTCGGCATGGTTCGGGTCGGCGAAGACCACGTAATTCAGTACCTGCGCGACCCACCGGAAGTCACCGTCGGCGAAGGACTTTCGCGCTTTGGCGACGACCTCGTCGGCGCCACCCATGAAGTCCACGTGCCGGACGGCGGCGTCGACGGTGCTGTGCTGCCACAGATTCGCCGGGTTGCCGTCGAACCAGCCCATGTAGCGCTGATAGATGGCTTTGACGTTGTGGCTGATCGAACCGTAGTACCCGTGGGCCGACCAGTTGTCCGCCAGCGCGGGCGGTATCGGAAAGTCCTCGGCGATCTCGGTTCCGGTGGCGCCCTTGTTGATCCAGCGCAACGTCTGATCGTGCAGGTAGCCGTAGAGGTCGCGCTGGATCGACAGGTACTCGGTGAGCCGCTCGGTGCCCCAGGTCGGCCAGTGGTGCGAGGCGAACACCACGTCGGTTCGCCCGGCGTAGCGGTTGATCGCCTCGGTGAGGTACTTGGACCACACATGCGGGTCACGCACCAGGGCGCCGCGCAGGGTGAGCAGGTTGTGCAAGGTGTGCGTGGCGTTCTCGGCCATGCACAGCGCGCGCCGGGCGGGGAAGTAGAAGTTCATCTCCGAGGGCGCCTCGGTGCCGGGGGTCATCTGGAACTCGATCGCCACACCGTCGACGGTGACCGCCTGACCGGTGTGGTCGATCGACACGGTGGGCGTGATCAGACTCGGCTGACCGGTCGAGGTGGTCGGCCCCAGGCCCGCGCCCACGGCGCCGACCGGCCCACGCGGCAGCGCGGCGCCGTACATGTAGGCCGCGCGCCGGGCCATGGCTGTGCCCGCGTAGACGTTCTCCTCGACGGCGTGCTCGGTGAAGCCGGCGGGCGCGATGATCACGCAGCGGCCCGCGTCGGCGTCGTCCTGAGTGGTCACCCCCCTCACCCCACCGAAGTGGTCGATATGGGAGTGCGAGTAGATGACCCCGACCACCGGACGATCACCACGATGTTCGCGATACAGCGCCAGCCCGGCGGCCGCGGTTTCCACCGAGATCAGCGGGTCGATCACGATCACGCCGGTGTCTCCCTCGATCACCGTCATGTTCGACAGGTCGAGCCCGCGGATCTGGTAGATGCCGTCGGTGACCTCGTACAACCCTTGCTTCACCGTCAGTTTCGACTGCCGCCACAGGCTCGGATTCACCGTGGCGGGGCATTCGTCGTCGAGGAAGGAGAAAGACCCGCTGTCCCACACCACGTCACCGGCGGCATTGCGGACCACCGGCGGGGTGAGCGCGGCGATGAACCCGCGGTCGGCGTCCGCGAAATCCTGGTCGTCGCCGAAGGGCATCGTGCGCAGCACCTCGGCATTGCCTGCCTCGATGGTTTCGGAAGCTTCCTGCGGACTGGTCATCGAATCCCTTTCCACTGTGCTCGGTTACCTGCGGCGACCGTGCCGGACGGCCCTCTCCCGCAGCATCACATCGGAGGAGGTGATGCCGCCTCACCCGCTCCGGGTGAATTCCTGTCGTCACCGGCTCGGCCACTTGCCGCCGATGTTGCGCGAGGGCGGTTCGTCGGCCTCCGGTTCGATGCCGAGCCGCTCGGCGAACAGCCGCCGCTGCACGAGCCACCCACAGACCGACAGCCCGATCCAGGCCAGGGTGGCGGTGACCTGCTGCCAGCCGGGTTCGGGTTCGCGCAGGAACTCGAGGTCGCTCATCCGGCCCAGGCCCGACAGGATCATGCTCGCGCCGCCGATCGAGGTCAGCCACAGCAGGGCGCGGGCCCGGAACTTGTCGGCCAGGAAAGCCCCGGACACGCAGACCGCGGCGGCGACGATCATGCTCAGTGCCCAGTTCTTGTCGCCCGGTTGCAGCACCGTGGCGACTTTGGTGCCGATCATCGCGCCGGTGAGGCCGCCGATGAAGTAGGCCGCGAAGCGGAAGATCAGCGAGGTCACCACCCAGGCCGACACCGCGCCGATCAGCGCGATCAGCAGCAGCCACCAGAACGACGCGTTGAACAGGTCGGCGACGAGCCAGCCGAGGCCGAACCCGATGGCGAGGATGCCCAGGTGCACCGAGCGGACCCCGTAGAAGCACAGCAGGGCACCGACCAGCGCGACGATGATGCCGTTCATGGGTGTTCCTTTCCGGAATCGGGTAGGTCGGCGGCGGCCTCGGCGACCGTCGGATACACCTGGATGGGGGTCGCGCCGACCACGGCGGAGCCGAGTTCGGCCCCGAACTGCGCCACCGAGCGGGCGATTCGGAAGTCGATGCGCTTGCGGGCCAGTTCTTTTCGCAGGTCGAGCAGCATGTCGGCGGCGGTGACGTCCAGTGACGGCGAGGTTTCGGCGTCGAGGACCACCAGCCGGGTCGACTCGGTGCACAGTGCCTCGATGTGTTCGCGCACGAAGTCGGCGTTGGCGAAGAAGAGCCCGGATTCGACGCGCACCACCAGCAGGTCGGGCCGGGTCGGCAGGTCCGCATGTCTGGCCTTGTCCACCCAGAGCGAGCCGCTCTTGCCCAGTTCGGCGACGTGCGGTTGGGAGGCGCGGTAGACCAGCAGCAGCACCGCGACACCGATCCCGATGAGCAGTCCGGGCAGCGTGTCGAACAGCAGCACGCCGAGCAGGGCGGCCATGGCGGCGACGAAATCGGCACGGGCGGCGTGCCCGTAGATGCCGCCGAGCAGGCCGGTCCACACCCCGTAGAGCCGGCGCAGGGCGGCGAAGTCGACGAGTTCGATCACCGCCGCGATTACCACCGCCGCCAGCGTCGCCTCCGGCAGCTTCTCGAACAGACCGGTGAGAAACAGCAGCGTGAGGATGGTCAGCCCGGCCACCACCAGGCCGCTGAGCTGCGTTTTCGCCCCGGCGCCACCGTTGACGGCGGTCTTGGACAGGCTGCCGTTGACCACCATGCCCGAACTCAGCCCCGAGCCGATATTGGCGGCGCCGAGCCCGAGCAGCTCCCGGTTGGGGTCGACCTGGTAACCGGCCTTGGCCGCATAGGTTTTGGCGGCGCCGAGACCTTCGGCGAAGCCGATCAGCACCACGCCGACCGCGGGACCGAGCAGCTCGAGATAGTCGCCGAGATCGAGTCCGGTCGGCATGCCGAATTGGGGGAGACCCGCGTCGATGTGCCCGACGATCGCGACACCCTTGTCGTCGAGGCCGAGCATGTGCACCGCGGCGATGCCGAGCACCACGGCGAGCAGGGCGCCGGGCACCATCGGCAACCAGCGCCGCACCGCCAGCACCAGCGCCAGGCTCAGCGCACCGATAACAGTTGTGCGCCAATCGATCTCACCGAGGTCGCTCAGGATTCCCCAGGCTTGTTCGAAGAAGTTTCCCTCGTGCTTGTGCAGCCCGAGCAGCTTGGGTACCTGGCCGATGATGATGACGAGGGCCAGCCCGACGATGAAACCTTTCAGCACCGGCCCGGAGATGAAGCTCGCGATGAATCCCAGCCGGATCAGCCCGGCCAGCAGGCCGACGATGCCGGTGCAGACGGCCAGGGCCGCGGTCAGGGCGATGTAGCGGCCGCCGTCGGCGCCGGCCAGCGGGGTGACGATCGCCGCCGACAGCGCCGCGGTCGCCGACATCGGGCCGACCACCAGGTGCCGGGAACTGCCTGCCAGCGCGTAGAGCACCAGGGCGGGTACCGCCGCGTACAGGCCGACCACCGGCGGCACCCCGGCGATGGAGGCGTAGGCCAGCGCCTCGGGCACCAGCACCGCCCAGACCGTGAGCCCGGCGATCACGTCGGGACGCACCCAGGCACCGCGATAGCCACGTAGGGATGTGAACACCGGTACCGACATCCGTCTCACCCCTGCAATCCGCCCAGCCCTTTACCGAGGACCACCGCACCCATGATCAGCAGCACGATGGCCATGACGGCGTGATTGTTGTCCTGCAACCACACCCGGAGCCGGTCGAGCGCCGGGCCGAGCCGCTCGGCCGCCATGAGATAGCCGAGCACAACGGTCAGCACCGTGGCCGACGCGAGCACCGTGAACACCACGATCGCGCCGAGCGCGCCGCCGGTGCCCAGGCCTGTCGCCCCGATCGCGACACCCGCCGACACGCACAGCAGCAGGTTCTTCGGGTTGACCCCGGACAGCAATGCCCCGAGCCCGGTCGCCTTCACCGGGGTGAGGGTGTCGATCGCCCGCATCCAGCCCGGCACCTCGGTCTGTGAGCGTGCCTGCCACTGTTTCACCGCCAACCCCACGAGCAGCACCCCGAGGACGATCTTGATCCACGCCGCCGCCGCACCGGGTTCGCTGTCGTCGGACCCGCCGAGGTTGCCGGCGAACAGCGTCACCACCCCGGTCACCACCAGAATGCCGAGTACCCACCCGGTGGCGAATCCGATCGCCGCGCCTTTTCCACGAGCCGACAGAATCATGAGAATCGTCGCCACGATCGGTATCGGTGACAGCGCGACACCGACGGCGAGCGGAAGCAGATCTCCGATGACCGGACCCATAGCGCGACCGTAAACGCACAGGTGGGCGCCCCGCCTCACACGTGACGGATGAGATTCGCGCGTGCCGGAGGAGATACGCGCACCGCACGCGGCTCACCCGAATCGGGTGATGCGTCCCGTGGCCACTCCTACCGGGCTGACCGCGGCAGACATCGACTTGGTCAGCGATGCCGACCTCGATGTCGTCCGCGCCTCCATGGAACCCGGCACCACCGCGGTAGTGCTGGTGTTCGAGGAGACCTGGGCCGCGAGTCTTGCGGCCGCGGTGCGCGCGGTCGACGGTGAGGTGGCGCTGCACGTCCAGGTCCCACGTGACTCCGTCGACGCCGCCGTCGCCGCGGCGACCGGCGCCTAGAAAGGACATGGATATGCCACTTCGGATGGGCCGGGCAGGCAGGCCGGGGCTGTTGGGTGCGGTGGCCAGAACCGCCGTGGTCGCGGGCACCGCGACCGCCACCTCCAACGCAGTGAACAATCGGGCGCGCCGCCGCAACGCCGAACAGCAGGCTTACGCCGATCAGCAGTTGGCTGCCCAGCAGGCTTACGCTCCGCCTGCGCCCCCGCCCCCGGCACCGGCATCGCCGAGGGGTGGCGTCGATGTGGTGGGCGAACTGACAAAGCTCAGCGAACTCCGGCAGGCGGGCGCGCTGTCCGACGCCGAATTCGCCGCCGCCAAGGCGAAATTACTCGGCTGAGGCCGCCGGAAAACCGATGGCCTCCCGGGTAACCGGTGGCCATCGGTTCGGACGCGGTGCGAAATCAGGCCAGTGCTTTGGCCTTGAGTTGCTGGAATTCGGCCTCGGTGATGGCTCCCGAGTCCAGCAGTTTCTTGGCGTCGGCGATCTGGGCGGCCGAACTGGTGCCCGCGGTTTCCCTGATGTATTGGTCGGTCGCGGCTTTGGCCTGCTGCTCGGCTTCGGCGGTGCGTTCGCCCATTCCGTCACCGCGCACGATCAAATACACCAGCCCGGTGATCAACGGGAAGAGGAACAGGCACAGCACCCAGATCGCCTTCACCCAGCCCGAGGTCTTCCGGTCCCGGAAGAGATCGGTCAGGATGACGAAGATCAGCAGCAGATAGGCGATGAACGCGAAACTTACGACAATGGCCCAGATGACGTCCCAGAAATCCATTGTTGATCCCTCACTTTCGTGCTGAGCGCCCACCGGCCGGTGAACACGTCGGGTGTTGCGGCGACGTCGGTGTCACCGTGGTCGCACCCGGCTCCCGACGTTGTGCACGACCACGACGTCGGGGTGCCAGGGCACGAGATCGTCGACCCGGCGCTGCAATTCGCCCAGGTCGGGCAGCTGTTGCGGACCGAGGACGGCGATGGTGGCGGTGTCGCCCTGCAGTGTCACGTCGACCACCTGGGCGCCGGGCTGTTCGCGCAGCCAGTCGCGGGCGACGTCGGAGATCTGCCCGGCCCACAGCGTCGACAGCGAATTGATCACCATCGGCACCGCTACCAGGATCAGCGCCGCGCCGAGCACCACGTAGGCGCGCCCGCGACCACCGGTCGGCGCCTCGGCGTCGCGCCCGTATCCGGCCAGCAGCAGCACCGTGGTGGTGGTGATGATCATCGCCAGCATGTTGGAGGCGAACAGCACGAACGCACCCAGTGCCAGGGCGGGCGCCTGCGAGCCGAGGCACACCCCGACCACACCCAGCGGCGGCACCAGCGAAATCGCGATGGCGACACCGGGCAGCACGTCACCCACATCACGGCGAGTGATCGCCACCGCCGCGACGAGACCGGTGGCGAGGGCCGCGGTCAGATCCATCAGTTTGGGTGAGGTCCGCCCGACGACCTGCGCGTTCGACAGCACATTCACCGGATTCGGTAGCAGCTGCGCGAACAGGAAACCGAGCACGACAACCACCGCGATCCCGGCGACCACCAGCAGCAGGCTGCGACCCACCAGCGCCCCGCGCCCGGTCGCCACACCGAGAGCGACCCCGAGGATCGGGATCGACAGCGGGGCGACGATCATCGCGCCGATCACGGTGGCCGTGGAATCACCGACCACACCGGAGATCGCGATCACCGCCGAGAGCACGAGCATGATCCAGAACGCCGAGCGCTTCGCCGCGACCGAGCCCACCGACAGGTCGAGTTTGTCGGTCAGTTCGTCGAGGGTGCGGCGCTGATCGGTGGGAACGAGAAAACCGAGCATCGCGATCCTTTCGCCATGTCCGGCCAAGCGTAGAAAGCGGCGGCGCCCACGAAATCACCCGTAATGGATGAATTTCGCACCGACCGCGCGGCGAATTCACCCCGAACGGGTGATCCGGAGGCAGTGCGCACGGGATTAGCGTCGTCGCATGCACACCACGGACACGGTCCGGCAGTTTCCCGGTGCGGGTGGGTGGTCCATTCCCCGCGGTCTCGTCGTGCTGTTGTCGATCGCCGCGATCATCATCTGCGTCACGGGGTTGAAAGCCTTCGCCGGTGTGGTCGGTCCGACGTTTCTGGCCCTGATGCTCACCATCGCCGTGCAGCCGATCCAGACCAGGGTGCAGCAGCGCGGTGGTCCGGCCTGGCTCGGCATGCTGCTCGCCTTCGGTGCGGTATTGCTCATTCTGGTGGGATTCGGTGGGGCGCTCGCGCTTTCGGTCGCGCAATTGGCTTCGCGGCTACCGCAGTACACCGGCAGTCTCGACGATCTGCTCGATACTGTTCGTGGCTGGCTCGAGGCAGCCGGGTTGAGCCACGACCAGATCCAGAAGGCCTTGCAGGGCATCGACCTCGGCAAACTCGTCGGGTTGCTCGACAACCTGCTCGGCGGTGTGGTCGGGGTGTTCTCGAATCTGTTCTTCGTGGCCGCGCAGTTGCTGTTCATGGCGGTCGACGGGATGAGCATCCGGCCGAGAATGGCCGTGGTCGCCGTCGAACGGCCCGCTATCGCTCAGGCGCTCGGCAGTTTCACGGCGGGCACCCGCAAATATCTGGTCGTCTCGACAGTGTTCGGTGCGATCGTGGCGGTGATCGACGGCGGTGCGCTGTGGTTGCTCGGAGTGCCGTTACCGCTGCTGTGGGCGCTGCTGTCGTTCATCACCAACTACATCCCGAATATCGGCTTCATCATCGGCGTGATCCCACCCGCGCTGCTGGCCCTGCTCGACAGCGGACCGGTTCTGATGGTGTGGGTGATCGTGGTCTACAGCGCGATCAACTTCGTGATCCAGTCGATCATCCAGCCCAAATTCGTCGGTGACGCCGTAGGACTCGGCGTCACCATTACCTTCCTGTCCCTGGTGTTCTGGTCCTGGGTACTCGGCGGCCTCGGCGCCATCCTCGCCATCCCCCTCACTCTCCTGGTGAAAGCCCTCCTACTCGACATCGACCCCTCCACCCGCTGGGCCGACGTCCTGATCGGCGGCCCACTCCCGACGAAAAGGAACCGTGATGACGACAAACCCGTATGAACCCCACCCCGTCCGCCAGGGCATGGCCGCCGGGATCACCATGCTCGCGGCGATCCTGCTGCTGGTGGCGGGCATCGTCGCCATCGTGCGCGGTATCGCGGGCGTCGTCGACGACGATGTGCTGTTCATTCCCGTGGAGTACGTCTACGACCTCGACAGCACCACGTGGGGCTGGATCCACATCGTCCTGGGCGTCCTCACCGTCGCCGTTGCCATCGGCCTGATGCTCACCGCCACCTGGGCCCGCGTCGTCGCCCTCACCCTCACCGCCCTGTCGATCATCGCCAATTTCCTTTCCCTGCCCTACTATCCGGCGTGGTCGGCGCTCGTCATCCTCATCGACATCGTCATCATCTGGGCCATCGCCACCTGGCAGCCGTACCGTCTGTGAGCTGTCGGATCTCCTGGTCGGGATACGGTGTTTGTCGGCTCGTCTGCTGGAACGCGCGCATGAACGTCGACATCGCGGCGGCGACCGGCGCGTGCCGGGTGATGATTGCGGAGGCCCCGTCCGGAATTCCCGTCGCAGGTTCGCCATCGGCGATGCCGCGCGCCATCGCGAGACGCTTGTCCCGGTCTCCCCGTCGGAGCCCGTACAGCGCCGTGAGCAGCCAGTTCACCAGGTAGGTCGCGGTGAAACCGCGGTCGTAGCTCTGGTTCCGGTCGAAGAACGCGGCTTCGTGCGGTGCGAGGTCGAACCCGGAGGCGAGCGCGAGACCGAAGTCGGCGAAGTAGAGGCGTCGACCGTCGGTCAGGATGTTGTGGAAGTGCGCGTCGAGGTGCAGCAGTCCACGGCTGTTCATGAACGCGGTGCCGTCGGCCAGCTCGCGCTCCACCATAGCGCAGGCCTGATCGGTGGCGTCCACGCCTGCCTCGATCCGGGCCTCGAGCCATTCGTGCAGGGTGCGCGGAATGTACTCCAGGAACAGCGCGATGCTCGCCGAAGAGTCCCGGACAGCCTCGATCCGCCGACGCACCTGCGGCCGGTCGTCCCAATAGGCGACGACGCGATCGATGTCGGCGAGCTCGTCCGGCAGTGGGGTGGTATCGGGCAGCACCCGCCAGTGGTACATCAACGGAAAGCCCTCGTGTTCGGCGGCCAGCACCCAGTTCGTCGTCATGATGTGCACGGCGAGCTCCCGCCAGGCCCCGAACCCCGCCCCACCGATGAGGCCGACGCCGTAGTGGTAGAACTGCGGCAGATCGAACAGATTCGCCGTGGACCGGACGTGCTCCGGCTGCCGTTCCAGGTCGGTGAGTGGCACTCGCTTCACGAAAACGGGTGTCCCGGCAACCGTGAGCAGCGCCGACTTCCCGCCGATCCCGGTGCCGACCGGCGTGGCCGCGTCGACGAGTTCGCGCAAGGCGTGGTCGCTGTGCAGGGCCAGGGCCGTGGCGACAGCACTGTGAGTGCCGAGGCGGGCCGGGCGCGACATGTCCGGGTGCTCATCCACTTGGTTGCCCCGTGCATCGCCCGGCTCGATGTGAGAAGTCCCCGCCCATCCCGTGAGCGTACCGATGGCCTTCCGTTCCGCGTCGCGGTCCGCCTGTGTGCCGGAACGTCGTGTGCGACAGTGGGGTGTGCGCAGGCGGGTGTCGGGGAATCTTCCGGCGGAGGTGACCAGCTTTGTGGGGCGCGACGATGATGTCGCCGCGGCGAGGAAGCTGCTCGGGGGGACGCGGTTGCTCACGTTGACCGGAGTGGGTGGGGTCGGCAAGACGCGGTTGAGCAGGCGGGTGGGGGAGGTGGCTCGGCGGGCGTTTCCCGACGGGGTGTGGCTGGTGGAACTGGCTCATGTGAACGATCCGGATCTGGTCGCGTCGACGGTGGCACGCGAGCTCGGATTGCGTGACGACATCAGCGCGCCGGTCACCGCTCTCACCGAGCATCTGGCCGAGGCCGATCTCCTGCTGATCCTGGACAACTGCGAGCACGTGATCGACGCGTGTGCCGCGCTCGCGGACCGGCTGATCCCGGCAACCACCGGCCTGCGGATCCTCGCGACCAGCCGAGAACCGCTCGGCGTCCCCGGCGAGCAGATTCTGCCTGTGGCCCCGCTGCCGGTGCCCGGCCCCGAGCACGCCGATCTCGACAACCCGGCGACCCGCCTGCTGATCGACCGCGCCACCGCCGCGGACCCGAATTTCGTACGGCGCGAAGCCGATCCGGCGACTTTGGTCGCGATCTGCCGACGCCTCGACGGCATCCCGCTCGCCCTCGAGTTGGCGGCGCTGCGGATGCGGATGTTCACCCCCGAGCAGGTCCTTGCCCGCCTCGACGACGCGATGGGCTGCTCACCACCGGGCCGCGCGCAGCACCCGAACGCCAGCAGACGCTGGCCTCGGCGATTCGCTGGAGCTACGACCTGTGTACAGCGGACGAGCAAAGGCTGTGGGAGCAGCTGTCGGTCTTCGCGGGCGGTGTCGACCTCGTCGCCGCCGAAGCGGTCTGTCACCTCGGCACACCGCAGACCCTGCTCGACGCACTCACCGGGCTGGTCGACAAGTCCGTGCTGAGCTACGGTCCGGGCGTCGACGGCACGGGCCGGTACACGATGCTCGAGCCGCTGCGCCAGTTCGCCGGTGATCGTTTGCGCGCGCGTGGCGCCGAGTATGCCGCCCGTATCGCCCATCGCGAGTACTACTACCGCCTCGCGCGCCGTGGTCGCGACGAGTACTGGAGCTCCGCGGACACCACCTGGTTCGGCGATGTCGCCCGCGAACACGCCAATCTGCGTGCCGCGCTGCAGTTCTGCCTCGACGATCCTGCCGGTGTTCGGCGCGCGCTCGAGATCGCGACCGAGCTGTGGCCGTTCTGGGAGCACTGCCACCTGCTGCTGGAGGGGTACCGCTGGCTGTCGGAGGCGCTGGACAAGAACACCGAGCGCAGTGTCGTCCGGGCCAGGGCGCTGGCTGCTTGCGCGGTGATCGCCGCCATGCGCGGCGAGTCCGAGAAGGCGGCGGAATTCGCTGGAGCCGGTGCCGCGATCGCTGCCGAAACCGGGTCGGCGCAGGTGTGTTCCGAGACCGAAATGGCCAGAGCCGTATTGGTTTTCGGTTCGGGTGATCTGCGTGGCGCACTCGACATCGCCCTGGCGGTGTCGGTCAGCGCGCGCGAGTGCACGCACCCACGCGTGGAGATGGAGAGTTTGGCCTTCGCCGCTGTCTGCGCGTTGGCCCTCGACGACCCACACGCCGGCGCCCTCAGCGAGCAACTCCTGGCCGTGACCAGCGAACACGGCTCCCACCTGCTGGGCGGACTCGCCCATTGGGCGGTCGGCACCCAGCAACAGCGCGACGGTGATCAGCGGGGCGCGGTCGCCGCCCTGCGCCGATCGATCGAATTGTTCCGGCTCTTCGACCGGTGCGCCTGGATCGCCACCAGCGTCGACGGCCTGGCCTGGGCGGCCGCCGCCGACGGCGACCTCGAGCGCGCGGCACGGCTGATGGGTGCGGCGACGGCCGTCCGCCGGGGCAGTTCGCAACGACTCGCGCACGCGATGACCCAGCTCATCGGCAGGCGGATCCGCGAACAGGTCGAGAACGCGCTCGGTGCGCGGAAGTTCGCCACCTGCTTCGACGCGGGCGCCGCACTCACCGCCGAGGACGCCGTCGACTACGCGACAGGCAGCGAACCGTCGACGGTCACGGCCGTCGACACGGGACTGGAGGTGCTGACGCGAAGGGAGCGCGACGTGGCGATGTTGATCGCGCGCGGTTACGGCAACCGCCGGATCGCGCAGGAACTGGTGATCTCGGTCCGCACCGCCGAGAGCCACGTCGACCACATCCTCACCAAACTGGGCTTCACCTCCCGCACCCAGATCGCCGCCTGGGTGAGCCGACTCACCGCGTGACGTCGCGACATCGAGTTCCGCGGAGGCGATCTCCGTAGTCCTCGCGCGCGACTTCCGTAGTTTCCGCGATTCCCGCGCGCCGCCGGACCGGCACAGTGATGCCCACAGCAACAGCAGTGAGGTGAGGCATGACCGTCGACGAACGCGTCGCGCCCCGGACAACGGCGCACACCGGCCACGCACCGGTCTCGATGATCGAGCGGATGACCCTGATCCTGGACAGCTTCGACGGACCCGTGCCGATGCGCACCCTGATCGACGTCGCCGAACGCACCGGTCTGCCCCGTTCGAGCGTGCACCGCATCATCGATCAGATGATCCGGCTGCGCTGGCTCGCGCACGCACCCGGCGGCTACCGTCTGGGCACCCGGGCGCTGGAACTCGGCGGACTCGCCATCGAACACAACGAGATTCGCGACGCGATGGGACCGCTGCTGCACGAATTGTGCCGAACCACCGGCATGGTCGCGCACCTCGGTGTGCTCGACGGACCCGAGGTGCTCATCATCGACAAGGTGATCGGTCGCGGCGGTGCCGGTATCCCGACCCGCCTCGGCGGCCGCATCCCCGCGCACTGCACTGCCGTCGGCAAGGCACTGCTGGCCACCCTCCAGCCGAGTGTCATCGAAATGGCCTTCCCCCAGCATCTTTCGCGTCTCACCTCCCGCACCATCGCTCTCCGTGGCGAACTGCATCGCGAACTGGATCGCGTGCGGAATCATCAGGGAGTCGCCCTCGATCGTGAGGAGTCGATTGCCGGGATCGTGTGCGTCGGGGTTCCGATCAGGGTCGACGGTGGGATCGCCGCGCTGTCACTGTCCGGGCGGATCGGCGGGCAGCATCCGCCGGGCACTGCCAGGCTGGCCCGGATCCTGGTCGACGCCGCCGCCGAAGCCGCGCGAGCGTTCGGTTCCCGGCACGAATAGATGGTGGGCCACGGCTCGTGAGCCGTGACCCACCACGCGGGGTTCTCGACGCTGGTCAGCCGACGAGGTTCTTCCGCAGTTTCACCAGCGTCATCCCGTCGATACCGAGGCCGTCGGTGAGGAATTTGCCGAAGCTGCCGTAATCCTGTTCCAATTTCCGCACCGCGGTGTCGAGATATTCGGTGCGGACTTCCTGCAGCGGGATGAGCAGATCGGGGTTCTGCATATAGCCTGCCTGTTTCACCTGCTCCCGCAGTTTCGCGTCCGCGGCGGCGCGGAATTCGTTGGAGCGCAGATAATCCTGACGAGCGGTCTGGTCGGGGACGCCGACCGCGCGCAACACCACATAGGTGAGGAACCCGGTCCGATCCTTCCCGGACGTGCAGTGATAGAGCAGAGCGCCGTCGGTGGCCGCGAGTTCACGGACGGTCGCACCGAACGCGGCACGCGACGCGTCGGTGAGGAAACTGGCGTAGACACCGCTCATGATCCGCTCGGCCCCACCGTTACCCAATACTTCTTGCTGACGTTGCGGATCCTTGGACTGGATGATCTGCATCATCTGGACGAACAATCCGGTGTCGTCGACGGGCCGGGCAACCAGCGGTACCCCAGCGGGCAACCGGTCGGCCCCCATGAATTGCACCTCCCCGGGTGTGCGGAGGTCGACCACGGATTTCAGATTGCGCCCGGCCAGGACGGCCACATCGCCAATCGGTCAGCTTGGGCAAGGCGTCGGCGCGAATCGCCTTACCGGACTTGACAGTTGCCCCGTCATACGTGCGGTAGCCGCCGATGTCGCGGACATTGGCCGCCCCCTGCAAGGAGATCTGCCCGCCCGAACTCGGAGCCGCCACAGCGGGTGCCGACGGCAATGCGGCGGTGCTCACGAGCGCGAGAGAGGCCAGCGCGGTGGTCATCACGGAGACGATGATGCGTTTCGTGCGAATTGCTTTCACATCGAAAACGGTATTTATTTCCCCGATCTCGTCAGGGACCACAATCAATGGCCGGGATTGTGTCTTGACACGCAGCCCTGATTCTTCCGCCTGCCCGATAACGACGACCGACTGTCCAACTTCAACGCACCAGGCGCAGGCTGGTGGTGGCGAGGCCGACGCTGAGCCGCTGGCCCCAGCCGAGGCGTAGTGCGTCGTGCTCGATGCCGTCGCCGAAGGCCACCAGTCCGTCGGACTCCACGTCGATGTGCAGGCTTTCGCCGGTGATCTCGCCTTCGGTGTGCGCGATCCCGGTGGTCGGTGACGGCCACGCCTCCCGGACGAACCAGATGAGTCTGCGCTCGGTGGGATGAGGAAGGGGGACAGGGCTTTTCCGTTCGCGGTGAGCCGACAGGCACCAGCCTGTCGCACCCGTGCCGCTGCCCACGAGGATGCCCGATGATGCCTGGCGCTCGTCACGGAGGCGGTACCGGCTGGTCTGGTGGCTCGGATGGCCGATGTAGATCTCGTTGAGCGCGCGCAGGGTCGCGCCGTCGTCCGTTCTCGCCTCGACCATCGTGCGATCCTCGGTGTTACCGGTGCTGTGCAGGAGTTCGGTCGCGTCGGCGGGGGAGTGCTCGGCGAGCACGCCGGGTTCCGGGCTGATGCCGATGACGGGCTGGCCGTCGAGGTACTTGGCGACATTGGCGACCAGCCCGTCCTGCCCGACGATCACCACGATGTCCTCGGGAGCGAACAGGAACCGCGACAGGTCTTCGCGCTCGACCGTGCCGCGCCGCCAGTCGAGCGGAATGGCCGCACTGACCTCGGCGATCGCCGCGCGGGTCCGCCGGTCGCGTTCCACCACCTCGTCGAGTGACCTGCCACGCGAGTTCAGGAAGAATTCCACCTGCCCGCGCGTCCCGTGCCGCGCCAGCAGCTCCGACAGCTCGGTTCGCCTGTGCACCAGTACGATTCGCGGCGCCAGGCTCATCGGGTGAACCGTTGCAGGATCGGCGCGATCATGTCCGGCGTCAGGGTGAGGCTGCCGATCTCCGGCAGGTTGCCCGCAAGTTCCTTCGCCGCCAATGCGTACAGCGTTTCCCCGGGGACGTCCCGGTAGGCATCCAGGCGCGCCTTCTCGCCGGCCGCCTCGGCCTCGGCGAGCTTGCGGATCCCGTCGGCCTTGGCGTCGACGGCGATCCGGTCGGCTCTGGCCTGGCCCTCTGCCTTCTCCAGCGCGTTGGCGCCGCGCTGGACCACCAGGAGCTCCTCCCGTTTCGCCAGTTCGATCTGGTTCTGCAGTTCGTTCTCGCTGATCGCGCGCTCGCGTTCGACGGCGAGCGCGCGCCGCTCGTAGGTGGCCCGGTCCGCTTCCTGCTGGACCTTCTCGCGGACCGTGGTCTGGAGCGCCTTCTCCATCTCCGCGTCGGGGCGGATCGCGACCACGCGGACGTCGATGATCTCCAGCCCGATGTGGGCCGCGGTCAGATTGCGGGTGGCTTCCTTGACCTTTTCGACGCCGGTGCGGATGGCGGTCTCGAGATCGAGCGTGGCGAGCACCTCGAGGGCGTGTTGCTGGGTGTTCTCGGTGAGGGTGTTGGCGATCTGGCTCAGCGGGTCCTGGCGCCAGGTCCCCGTGTCGGGGTCGATCGAGAAGTCGATCCGGCTCGTCGTCGTCGCGGGATCGGTGCAGCGGTAGGTGACGGTCAGCTGGACCGTGACGTCCTGGTGGTCGTGCGTGCGGGCGTGGAAGAGCATCGGCAGCTCCCGGTCGTCCACCGGAACCTCGCTGAGCACCGCCGTGCTCGGGCGGAACCAGAAGCTCAGCCCCGTGCCGTCGTGCAGGAGCTTGCCCTTGCGGACGTGTCTGACGTGCACTGTCGGGGCTCCCCTGAGGTGCCGCAGTCCGGGGTAGCTGCTGATGTCGGCCATCGCCTTCTCCTTCGTTGTGGTCATATCGACCATAACAGGGCCGACGGGCGGCCGTCGAGGGCTGTGCGTAGATCCGGGAATCTGCGCACAGCCCTTACGGTTCCGGTCGCGGTCAGGCGAGGGCGGCGGTGATCTTGGCGGCCATCGCGGTCACCGCGGGGGTGGGGTCCTTCTTGGTGTGGGTGGCGGCCTGGACGGCGACGAGGACGGTGTCGCGGAAGTTGTCGGCCTCGGCGGGGTCATGGGCGTGGAGCAGTTCCACCGCGGCCGTCAGGGCAGGCAGGACATGATCGGCGAACTCGGCGACAGTCTTGCCCGGCAGGCGGATATCGCGCGACTTGGCCGAGAGCACATGCCCGATCAGCCCGGTCGCCGAAGTCAGGGCGGTGGTGCCCTGGGGGACGGCCTTGTGCGGCGCGCCCGCGGCGGCAATGAGCGAAACAGCGCCGTAGGCGGCGGTGCGCAGGGTGGCCTTGTCCTGGTCGGTCAGGGAAGCGGTGGTGATCATGTCGTGTTCCTCGTTTTCGCTTGTGGCCCCGCCCTTTTCGGCGGGCCCGCTTTCTTCGATGAACACACTCTGTCGGCCGCCCCTGACACGAGCCTGACGCCCTCCTGACACCTCCGCTGACACGGTCCGCCCGCGAGGTACGTACGGATGCGCACTGGCCGCGCACGGCGGAATGTGTCGGGCTCGTGGCATCGTCACCGGGGCATCGTGGTCGGGCCGGTGGGCGCGGTCGTTGCGCCGGTGTCGGGCGCGGCTGGGCTGTCCGGCGCCGGTTCGTTGCCGTAGAAGACCGGGAGCATGGCTTTGGCTAGGACAAGGGCTGAGCCCTCGCCCGAGGGCACTGTCGCGAGGTTCGTGGCGACCACGATGGTGAGGTCCGAGGCCGGGTCGTGGCCCATGAAGGTCATGTATCCGGGGATCTGACCGTCGTGCCCGAACAGGTGCTTGCCGAAGCGGACGATGCCGAGGCCGTAGCCGGCGACATCGGGGGCGGTGGGGTCGATGGGTTGGATGCTGTCCATCCGGATTCGCTGCAGCTGCTCGTCGAGCATGTCGCCCTCGACGAGTGCCCGCACATATGTCGCCATATCGCCTGCCGTCGCGATAGCGGCACCGGCGGTCCACGTCCACGACGGGCTCGCGTCGGTGGCGTTGCCGGGTTGCAGCGTGCCCGCGAGGGCGGCGGCCTGCTCCTCGGGTGGCAGGGCGAACGTGTCGATGGTGGAGACATTCGTGCCGAACGCGTAGCCCTGCGGGTGCGGATCGGGGATCGAGTTGTCCGTCGCGGCGGGCATCGAGGTGTGCTTCAGGCCGAGCGGTTCGAAGATCCGCTTCTGGAAATTCTCGGCAGCCGACATCTGCGTGACCTTCTCGATGACGAGGCCGAGCAGGATCGTATTGGTATTGCTGTACTCGAATTTCTCCCCCGGCGCGAAATTCACCGGATGGGAGAAGGCGATCGCGAGCATCTCCTCGGGCGTCCACACCTTGTCCGGGTCGCTGTCGAGTGTGGCATTGAATTCCGGGTCGAACGTGTAACTGTATAGCCCGCTGCGCATTTCGGAGAGCTGGGCGATGGTGATCTGGTCCCCGTTCGGCACGCCCGGCCAGTATTTGCCGATCGGGTCCTCGAGCGCGAGCTTTCCCTCCTGCACCAGCTGCAGAATGACCGTCGAGGTCATGGTTTTGGTGTTGCTGCCGATGCGGAAGTAGTCGTCCGCCGACAGGGGATCGTCGGCACCGATGACACGGGTGCCGAACGTCTCGGTCCAGTCGCCTTCCTTAGGCGATCTGACGACAACGACAGCTCCGGGAATGACGTTGTCCTTCATGAGCTGGGTGATCATCGGCCGGAGGGTGGCCGCGTACGCGGGTTCGGCCTGTGCACCGGCCGATGTGCCGGTGGTATCGCCGCCGGAATCCGACGACGTTCCGCAGGCCGTGGCGATGAACAAACTCACGGTCGCGACAAACACTGCGAAACTCGTCCGGTGACCCATGATTCTCCGATCAGCGTGTGCTCGGGAGGGGTGTTTCGCGCTGTGCCACCCAACTCTGCTCCGTGTGAACCGAGGAAGCAATCAAGACCCGGTAACAGTGGAATGGCGCGCGACCATCGTCGTAACGCGTATTCTCACCGTCGTGCCGACTGGCGGTAGCAAACAGGTTCGTGCGGCGCGTAAGCGCAAGAAGCGGATGGCGCTCGTCGCCCACGACCTCACCGACGTGCAGTGGGACGCACTCAAGACGTCCTGGGGTGGCTGTGCGTACTGCGGTTCTCCGGTCGCGTCGCCGCAGAAGGACTGTGTGCGGGCGATCTCACGCGGCGGGCGCTACACGCTCGCCAACGTCGTACCCGCGTGTGCGTCGTGCAATGCCAGCAAATGCAATGCCGAGGTGACGGGCTGGCTGCGCCGCAAGAAGCTCGACGAACGGTCGTTCCTGGTACGCCACTACGAGATCTCGACCGACCTCACCGCCCGGTTCCCCTGAGTCGAACCGCCCGCGCTTATCGAGTCGGCCCCGGGCGACGAACGCCTCTCGGAAAAAGACTGTCCCACAACCTCGCTGGGGGTCGTTCGGGATCCATCAGTTCGCTTTCGGCCAGCGGGCTGTCCTCGTCGGCGACCGTTTCGGGCTCGAATCGGATCAGCGTCCGGCCTTCGCCGCGCAACGCTTCGACCGTGCGCACGAGCGAGGACGTTTCGGCCAGGGTGGCGTCGAACTTTGCGGGATCGGTGTCGAGGTGTTCGCAGAGCAGGCGGCGGCGCATGCCGAGAATGGTTTCGCGCAGGACCTCCCCGTCGGGTGTGACGGGCGTGACCTCGACGGCGAGGTCGCACTCGGTGTCGAAACCCATCGACCGATTGTTGAGGTTGGACGACCCGACCCGAAGCAGACGGTCGTCCACCACCAGCACCTTGGCATGGACATAGATGGGCGCACCGTCTGCGGTGACGGGGTAGTACACACCGAGCCGCTGCTCGGTGTCGGCCTTCCACAGCAGATGCAGCAGGCGTCGGCGGGCACCGTCCATGGCCAGTTGCTCGAGCCAGCCGTCGGCATGCCGGGGGAGGACCAGCACGATCTCCGGCCCGTCCGGTTCGCGCAGGCGGGCGGCGATGGCCTCGGCGAGGGTGCGCGAAGCCAGGTACTGGCTCTCGATGTAGAGCGAACGGGTCGCGCCCGCGATCGCCGCGAGATACAGCGCCTCGATCTCGCGGACCTCGGCGCGGTCGGCGAGTTCGGGAAGAGTGCGGGCGATCCCCACGTCGACGGACCGCATCGTCGGCTCCAGCCCCGCCGGCCACGGCGTTTCCCCGGCGATCTCGTCGACCGGGCCCAGTTCCTGCCCGGTCGCCGCCTTCCACCGGGCTCTGGCCAGTTCACCGATCGCCTTCGCGGCGGCGCCGTCCACCGCGGTGGTCGCGTCGTGCCACGGGCCGTAGCGGCGGCCGTTCGGTGCGGTTCGGTAGGCGTTGTCGTCGCGGTGGTCGCTGGTGTCCCAGCGGTCCACGGTCATGTCGATGCCGCCGCAGAACGCGAGCTGGTCGTCGATCACGATGATCTTCTGATGGTGCGCCGAGCCGATCGGATGCGCGCCGTCCATTTCGAAGTGCAGCCGCCGGTCGGTCAGCCAGTTGGCGACGAAGATCGGCGTCATCCCCCGGCCGATCGCGGCGAACGCGCCGACATTCCACTTCAGCAGATAGATGTCGAGGTCCGGCCGTTGTTTCGGCAGCCACGACAGGAATTTGCCCAATCGGTCCGGCCCGTCGAGGGTCTTCTCCTGCGGTTCGAACTTGATCCGGGTGTCGAAGTCCCAGCCGATCAGAACGATCCGTTTGCGCGCCCGCAGCATCGCGGATTTGGCGTAGCGGAAGTAGTCGGCCGCGTCGATGATGCAGGCCAGGCGGTCGGCTCGGGCGATCTGCCAGCAGGTCTCGCCGGGGGTGAGGATGTGCGGCACATCGTTCATCTGTGGTCAGCCCCCTCGTCCAGCACACGTTCGGCGCAAGTGAACGATACTTGCCGGACGCCGGGGGATGACGCGTCAGGACCGCCGATCCCCGGCCAGGATCTCGTCGATCTCGTCGAGGCGGGTTTGGATGAGCGCCTTCTCTTCCCGAGCTTCGACGTATTCCTCACCGTCCGCGGCACTTCCGACGTGCTGGACGCGCTCGATCGACTCGCTCAACTTCGCTCGTCTGTCGATGAGCTCCGCGCGTTCTTCGTGCAGGCGGGTCGAATCGGCGTCGGCCGATGTCATGGCAACCTCCTCATGGGTTCTGCTTGGTCAGGTGTTCGGCGTCTGCTCGGGCTGGTCGTCCGCGGTCCGTGCCCGCTTACGGTCCGGATCGAGCCGGTCCGCGCGTTCCCGTTCCTTGTCCAGCTCGGCTCGTGAATCCGCGGCGTCGCTGTGGTGCACCTGGGCCTGCTGAGCGAGCTGTTCGGCCTGCGCGGCCTTGGCGTCCGCTTCGGCCTGCACCGCGCGGCTCCTGGCGGCGAGCTCCTCCGCCCGCGCCTCCCGCTGCCCGACCTCGAGTTCCTGCCCCGCCACTCGTTCCCGGATCCCGGCCGCTTCGACCCGGTGGTGTTCACGCCGCTTACGCAGCAGCGCCGCGACGATGCCGGCCAGCACGGCGACTATCAGTACTGCGACGACGATCGTCACTATCCAACTGGTGGTGCTCATGGGTCTACTCCTCGCATCCCGCCCCTTTTGTCCTTACTGCACGGGACTACCCAGCCTGCGAAAGACAAACGACCGTCGGTGGGCTCAGCCGGGTTGATGATCTCGTCGCACGGTGACCACCAGGTCCCGTAGTTCACCCGCCCGGTGTTTCGTCGCCGCTGTTGAGGCCCAGTTCGCCGCCGAATCCACTCAGATGACGCCGAGAGCCAGCATCGCGTCGGCGACCTGGATGAACCCACCGATATTGGCACCTGCTTGATAGTTGCCCGGTACGCCGTATTCGTCGGCGGTGGCCAGGCAGCGATCGTGGATGCCGCGCATGATCTCGGCCAGGCGCTCCTCGGTGTGCTCGAAGCTCCACGAGTCACGCGAGGCGTTCTGCTGCATCTCGAGCGCGCTGGTCGCGACGCCGCCCGCGTTGGCCGCCTTGCCGGGCGCGAAGATCACCCCCGCCTCGTTGAACAACCGCACCGCCTCCGGCCTGCACGGCATATTGGCGCCCTCGGCGACGATCCGGCAGCCGTTCGCGACGAGTTTGCCCGCGGCGGTGCCGTCGAGCTCGTTCTGGGTCGCGCACGGCAACGCGATATCGCAGGGCACCTCCCACAGCGAACCGCCCGCGACGAATCGTGCGGCACCACCACGCTTTTCGGCGTAGTCGGCGATCCGGCCACGCTGTACTTCCTTGATCTCCTTGAGCAGTTCGAGATCGATGCCCTGCTCGTCGACGACGTAACCGCTGGAATCCGAGCAGGCGACCACGGTGCCGCCGAGCTGGTGGACCTTCTCGATCGCGTAGATCGCGACGTTGCCCGAACCCGACACAACCACCTTCTGGCCTTCCATGGATCGGCCTGCGGCGGAGAGGATTTCGTCGACGAAGAAGACCGCTCCGTAGCCGGTGGCTTCCCGGCGCACCTGCGAACCACCCCAGGTCAGGCCCTTCCCGGTGAGTACCCCGGACTCGTATCGGTTGGTGATGCGCTTGTACTGACCGAACAGGTAGCCGATTTCGCGGCCGCCCACTCCGGTGTCGCCGGCGGGGACGTCGGTGTGTTCACCGAGATGCCGGTAGAGCTCGGTCATGAATGCCTGACAGAACCGCATCACCTCGCCCTCCGAGCGGCCCTTCGGGTCGAAGTCCGAGCCGCCCTTACCGCCACCGATGGGAAGTCCGGTCAGCGAGTTCTTGAAGATCTGCTCGAACCCCAGGAACTTCACGATGCCCAGATAGACCGAAGGATGGAAACGCAGCCCGCCCTTGTACGGGCCGAGCGCGGAATTGAACTCCACCCGGAACCCACGATTGATCTGCACGGTGCCGGAATCATCGACCCACGGCACCCGGAAGATGATCTGCCGTTCGGGCTCGCACAAACGACGGATCACCGCGGCGTCCGCGTACTGCGGGTGTTTGGCGACGACGGGACCGAGACTGTCGAGAACCTCGTGTACCGCCTGATGGAACTCGGATTCCCCGGGATTGCGGCGCAATACCTCGTCGTAGATGCCGCTCAGCTTCGCGTCCAGGACAGCCACCCGTGGACTCCTTGTCGTCGTCGTTGCCACCGTGGCCGGACGACATCCGCGTGCACCCGGCCGTCCTCACAGGCTAGCCGGGCCCGCGGTGAGGTCTGGACCGCGCGTACTCCTCACGGCCGACGGTGGGTTCAACGGCGTCGGCGCGCACGGCTCCCGAAGAGGTTGCCCAGGCGCGACTTCCGGCCGTCCGTGCGTGAACGCAGGGCGGCATCGGCGAGATCGGCGATATCGTCGGCGAGCGCCCGTGCCTCCGCGGTCACATCACGCCGGGCTCCGTCGGCGACGCGGCCGATTCCACGCCCGCGGACGGTGGCGGCCGCCCGGGCTTCCTGGGCGAACTCGGTGACCGTGCGCAGGTCCTTTCGCACCTGCTCGCGCCACGCACTGACCGAATCTGTGTAACGAGACCCCATGGTCCGCCCTGCCTGTCATATTTGAGTGAACAGTTGTGCACCGACAGGCTCAGGGTATCCGGAACGCTGGTACCGGCAACCGGCGCGCCGGGCTGGTGCGGGAGGGTCTGAGCGGCCTTATGCGCTGCGCATCGCGCGGTACACCGCCGAGCCGACGAAGGCGCCGAGATCATCCGGATTCCACTCGTCCGGGTTGGTGAACAGGGTCCGGACCGCGCCTTCCGCCGCCGAGACCCACAACTCCACCAGCGCGGGGAGTTTGCGCTCGGCGTCCTCGACGCCCCAGGCGTGCAAGGTCGGGCGCAGCAGCGCCGTACAGCGTTCGACGGCCAGCCGCCGACCGCGCCCGAAAGAACCGACGACCGCGGGATCGGGATTGCCGTAGATCAGCCGCCAGGCGTCGGGCCGTTCGGACGCCTTGTGCAGCAGAGTGCGGAACCCTTCCACGAAGACCGTCTCGTCGGCGTCGGTGGTGCGCGGCGGCAGCACGTCGAGCACGCCGGAGATCAAGAAGTTCTCCTCGCGCTGGATCAGTGCGTCGATCAGTTCGACCCGGTCGGGGAAGCAGGCGTAGACCACCGGGCGGGTCACGTTCATGTAATCGGCGACCGCGCCCATCGTGACCGCCGCGACCCCATGGTCGGCGGCGATGGCCAACGCCGCGTCGAGCACCTGTGGTCTGCGCCGCTCGGGGCCGAGATGTGCGGCCCGCCCTCGCCGCTGCACTGCCGTCTCGCTACCCATGCGCACACAATAGCAACTCGTTCACTGTTCCTACATTGCTGTATGAAAATGCTACAGTGCTGAATGAACCGTCCGACCGTGCCGGACGCCCGCAGGAGGAGCCGTGATGCCCCGAGATCTCTTCAACCCGAACACCGCCGACTTCGCGCAGTTCGACCCGCAGACGCGCAGGCTGCTGCGCGCGACGGTCGACTGGTTCGAGTCGCGGGGCAAGGCCAAGCTGCTCGACGACGATCGCACCCGCGTCTGGCCGTCGGAGTTCCTCGATTTCGTGAAGAAGGAGCGCTTGTTCGCGACCTTCCTCACCCCGGCGGCCGAGGCGGGCGGTGACCCGAACAAGCGCTGGGACACCGCGCGCAACGCCATGCTGAGCCAGATCTTCGGCTTCTACGGCATGACCTACTGGTACATCTGGCAGGTCACCATCCTGGGTCTCGGACCGATCTGGCAGAGCGACAACGCGGTCGCCAAACAGAAGGCGGCCGCGCGGCTCGAGGCAGGCGAGATCTTCGCGTTCGGCCTGTCGGAGAAGGAACACGGCGCCGACGTGTACTCCACCGACATGATCGTCGACCCCCAGCCCGACGGCGGATACACCGCGAGCGGAGGCAAGTACTACATCGGCAACGGCAACCTGGCCTCCATGGTCTCGGTATTCGGCCGTCGCTCGGACAAACCGATCATCGACAGCGCGGCGGCGATGCTGGGCAAACCGGCGCAGGAGGATTACGAGGGGTATCTCTTCTTCGTCGCGGACTCCCAGCACGAGGCGTACAAGCTGCGCAAGAACGTGGTCAACAGCCAGATCTATGTCGCCGCGTTCGAGCTCGAGAACTATCCCGTCGCCGAGGAGGACATCCTGCACCGCGGCGAAGATGCGTTCCACGCGGCGATGAACACGGTCAATGTCGGCAAGTTCAACCTCGGCTTCGGCGCGATCGGCGCCTGCGAGCACTCCTTCTACGAGGCGATCGACCACGCGGAGAACCGGATTCTGTTCGGGCACCGCGTCACCGAGTTCCCGCAGGTCCGAGCGCTGATCACGGATTCCTACGCGCGGATCGTCGCGATGAAGCTCTACAGTGCTCGCGCGGTGGACTACATGCGTTCGGCCTCACCCGAGGACCGGCGCTACCTGTTGTTCAACGCCATCGAGAAGATGTCGGTGACCCGGCAGGGACAGCGCGTGATCGAGGACCTCGCCGATGTGATCGCCGCGCGCGGGTTCGAGAACGACATGTACTTCCCGGTCGCGATGACGGCCATGTTCGGGCTCCCGAGGCTGGAGGGCACCGTCCACGTCAACATGGCGCTGTCGCTGAAGTTCATGGCCAACTACATGTTCCACCCGGCCGATGCCGGTCTGGCCGCGATGCGATCGCTGCCCGGTGTCGCGGTGGCGCCCACGGTCGCCACCCGCGCCGCCGCCGGAGCGCTGTCCTGGACGAGTCGCAAGCTCACTCCGCGTCTCGGCTCGATAGTGAAACCGCTCGGCGCCGAATTCGCTTGCGCCGCTTATGAACCGGTACCGACACGGCACGACGCCGCCGACGACGAGTTCCTGTTCCGGCAGGGACCGAGCAGTGGCCTGGGCCGGATCCGCTTCGCCGATTGGCGCCCGGTCTTCGAGGGCTTCCGTGACGTGCCGAATGTCGCGGTGTTCCTCGAGCAGGTCCTCGCGCTGCAGGCACTGCTCGCCGTCGCCGCTCCGACACCGTCGCAGCAGAAAGACGTCGACTTCTTGTTCGCCTTCGGCGAGCTGTTCACGGCGGTGCCCTACGCGCAGCTGGTACTGGAGCAGGCGGCGATCGAGGGCACCGACCCCGCGGTCATCGACCAGATCTTCGACGGCTTCGTACGCGGCTTCTCCACGAATGCCCTTGCCCTACACAACAAGCCGACCGCCACCGCGGTCCAGCAGCGGCGCGCACTCGACCTGGTTCGCCGCCCCGCCTTCGACAAGGCTCGCTTCGAGCGTGTGCTCGGCAAGGCACGCGGACTGGCCGGGACCTACGAGATGAAGGCCTGACCCGGCACGAGTCGACGGTGACGACACGAGCCCCTGGCGGTGCCTGGCCGATCGAGTAGGTGCGGACCGGTGGGGCAGGGGTTACGATCTGGAATCGTGTTCGATAAACCGCCGGCGCGCAAAGCGTCCGCTCGGCCGGCCCCGGTGCAGCGCCGCGGAGTCGAGCGGGTACAGGCCATCCTCGAGGCGGCTGAAACGCTGCTGCGGGAGCAGGGGTACGAGGCCGCCACGTTGAAGGCGATCAGTGAACGGACCGGCATCCCGCTCGCCTCGATGTACCACTACTTCGCTGATCGCAACCACGTGGACGTCGAGCTGGTGCGCCGGCACGCGGAGCGATTGGACAGCCGGATCGCCGACGCGCTCGAGCATGCGACCCCGGGGAGTCTGAGCCGGGCCGTCGGCGGAATCGTCGATATTCTGGTCGGGTACTGCCGGGAGTTCCCCGACTTCGTCGAACTCTGGTACTTCGGGCGCTCCCCGGCGATCGGCGAGGTGGTCGAGGCCTTCGACGCGGAGCTGGCCGAGCGGTTCTGGCGCTACCTTCTCGACCGGAGCTTCCTCGACGCCGATACTTCCCAGCTTGCCGTCGAGCTCGCTTTCGAAGCCGGTAGCCGACTGTTCGACGTGGCATTCCGTCGGTCGGCGGGGGGCGACGAGCCGACCATCGCCGAATTGAAGCGACTGGTCACGGCATACCTCGGCACCTACGCGCCGCAGGACTGACCACGGCGGCCGCGGGTTCCGAGATCGGCCTTACCGTCTGTTGACAGTGCAGCGACTCGCGCTTAAACTCGAATTAGATTCGACTTCGATAAAGAGGCGAAGTCGGATCACCGCGATGCAGGCTCCTGCTCGGTGCAACGGCGCACCGGGAAGGCCGACGATGTCCGTTGAGAGCCTGCCCGCGCAGTCGCCCGACGAGCAGGCAGTGATGGTGGCCGTGATGAGCAGTTTCGATTTCTCCGGCCGGACGGCCGTCATCACCGGTGGCGTGCGGGGGATCGCTTCGGCTGCGGCACAGGCGATTTCCCGAGCAGGCGGCAATGTCGTGCTGGCCGCACCCGGTCGGGACGCCGCGAACGCGGCTGCGGCCGCAGTCGGGGGCAACGCCGTCGGCGTGGCCGTCGGTGCCGTCGACCAGGAAGCAGCCCGACGATGTGTGGAATCGGCGATCGACCGTTTCGGTAGCGTCGACATCCTGGTCAACACGTCGGGCATCGACCACGCCCGCGGCCGGCTCGTCGATCAGGACTATTTGCGATTCACCAAGACCCTCGGCGTGAACCTGTGGGCGCCGATCCTGTGGACCTCACTCGCGGCGCGCGCGTGGATGAGCGAGCACGGCGGCGTAGTGATCAACACGGTCGGTGGGGCGGACTCCGGCCTGTACAGCGCGGCGCATGCCGCACTGATCCACGTCACCGGACAATTGGCGGCCGAGCTCTCACCGGCCGTACGGGTCAACACCATCGCACTCGGCGGTGGACGGCCCGGACTCGCCGGGGCGACCACGACACCGGCACCGTCCGGCGAGCCGGACGACACCGGCGAAATCATCGCCCACCTCGCCTCGGACACGCAGCGATGGGTGACGGGCGAGACCTTGGTCGTAGACAGGGGCGCGTCGACCGGCCTCGTCCGCGCACTCTGAACATACGATGCGGCAGGGCGGGTCGGCACTGCCACGCACGGCCTCCCTCCAGCCGGAGTGAAGGAGTCGTCCCTGTGCACAGCCCGAGGGTGATCGCGAGCCGGGTCCTCGAGGCGGGCCTGGTGGTGCTCGGCGTTGCCGCGCTGTGGGCCGGTGAGCCGCGCGGATGGTTGCTCGGCTGGGGGCTTCTCGCCACCGTGTACATCGGTGCGTGGCTGGTTCTGTTGCTGCGGAACCGCCACGCCGACGACCCCGCCGAGTGGATGGACGCGATCCCCGACAGCTGGACGGCACTCGTCTTGACAGTGGTCACGAGCACCGTCGGTTTGGCCACAGTGCTCTCGATCGTCGCAGGCGACGCGGGCGACGACCACGCGGTGCCCACCGACATCATCGCGGTCGTTGTGGCCCTGCTGGCCTGGTTCCTGCTGCACCTCGGTTTCGCCGAACAGTACGCCCGCACCTACCACCGGCGGCTCCCGGAACAGCCGCTGTCGTTCCCCGACACCCCGCGCCCGAATCTGCTGGACTTCGCCTATTTCTCCTTCACCATCGGTGTCTCGTTCGCGGTCTCCGACGTCAACACGCGAACCCGGTCCATCCGGGCGCAAGTGCTGCTCCACTCGGTGATCGGGTTCTTCTACAACGTCGCGGTGATCGGCGTCGCGGTCGACGTGGTGAAAGGTGGATGGTGAACCGAGGTCAGTCGGACAAGACGTAAGTGCCGGGCGCGACGCCGAGCGGCCGGAACTCGGCGCTGCCGAGCATGGCCGAGGCAGGTTTGTCCGGCCCGGAACGGTCGCCGAGCCACGCGGCGTAGTCGGGCCACCACGACCCCTGCACGGTCGCCGCCGCGCCGCGCCAGTCCGCGGGATCGAGCGAGGTGTCCTCGGACACCTGGTAATTGGATTTGCGGTTGCCGGGCGGGTTGACCAGCGCGGCGATGTGACCGTTGGTCGACAGGACGAAACGCACCTTGCCGCCGAGCAGTTGGGCACTGCGGTAGCAATTGGCCCAGGGGCAGATGTGGTCCGCCGAGCCGGCCACGACATAGGAGTCGACGGTGATCTTGTTCAGTTCGATGGGGGTACCGAGCACCGTGACCGCGCCCGCGGTGGCCAGCTTGTTGTGCAGTGCGGCTTCGATGAAGTCACGATGCAGCGCGGCGGGCATCCGGGTGGTGTCGGCGTTCCAGAACAGGATGTCGAACTTGGGCGGGGTCTTCCCTTGCAGATAGTTGTTGACCCAGTAGTTCCAGACCAGATCGGAGGGTCGCAACCAGGCGAAGACTTCGGCGAGAGCTCGGCCGTCCAGGTATCCCTTGTGCTGCGACCGGGCGATCGCGGCACGAGCGACACCTTCGTCGATGAGTGAGCCCGCCATGCCGCCGCGGTGCTGGTCGATCATGGTGACCAGCAGGTTGAGGCTGGCGAGTTTGCCGAGACCGCCGGTCCCCGCGCGGTGCGCGGCCGCCATGCAGGCGATCAGGCCACCCGAGCAGGCCGCCATCGTGTGCACGGAGCCGGCACCCGCGATCCGGTCGACCACACCGAACGCCTCGATCACGGCTTCGGCATAGGCGTCGATACCCCAATCACGATGGCGTTCATCGGGATTGCGCCACGAGATCATGAACACCTGCTGGCCTTGTCGGACGAGGTACTCGACCAGGCTGCGGCCGGGCGCCAGATCGAGGACGTAGTACTTGTTGATGGTCGGCGGAACGATCAGCAGCGGCACCGCACGCACGGTCTCGGTCTGCGGCAGATACTGGATCAGCTCGAACATCTCTGTCCGGTAAACGACCGCGCCGGGGGTGATGCCGAGATCGACACCCACCCGGAACGCGTCCGGCTCGACCATCGCGGGGATCCGGGGCGAGCCGGCGAAGTCCCGCAGCAGATTGCGCGGCCCCGAAACCGCGTTGGCGCCTTTGGTGGCGAAGAACGTCTTCCACGCGACGGGGCTGATCAGTGGATTGTTGCTCGGCGCGGCGGCTTCGAGGATGTTCGAGAGGACGAACTTCATCCGCTGGGCATCGCGCCACTCCAGCGGCGCGTCCTCGAGGAGCCCCTCGGCCAGTTCGTCCGCGGCCAGATAGGCCTGCACCACGCGCTTCAGTAGCGGGTTCTCCGACCACTCCGGGTCGCTGAAGCGTCGGTCTTTCGGCTGCGGTGCGAGCTGCGATGTGCCCTTGACGATCCGGCCGAGTTCGTCGACGAGTGCCCCGACCCTGCGCTTGACCTGGTCGGGGCGTTTGGCCAGCGCATCGAGGAACCGAATCCCCGAGTCGCCGGGCAGCCACCGGTTCACGGGCCGCAATGCGGCCTCGATCAGCAGCTGATCGAGGGGCGCGACGAACTCCGGTGTCTCACTCGTCGTCCGGTGCTCGGGCAAATCGACGGCCGCGTGTTCGGTATTTTCCCTGGGTTTCGTACCGGAATTGATGATGGCGTCTCCACTCCTGTCGGCCGCGCGGGCACAGTCCGCGCAGCGGGTGTCTGGTCGCTCCGCGTCGATCTGCTTGCCAGATCTGGTGCGGTGGTCGACGACCGAGAGGAGGGTCTTGTCGCTATCCGGTGGCGAACGCACGATGACCCGCATCTCAGTGCGGCCACCGTGCCGAACGCGTGCTCACAGATTCGCGCATCGGGCCGGTCCAGCCAATGTCGGCGCCGACACCAGATCCGGCGCGACTGTGTCGGCACGCACACTCTGCTCTGCCGGATGCGATGTGCCCCGCGGCCCGTAGATACCCTGTCGAGGTGCCTACTTCGAGTCTCGCTCAGCCGGTGGCCGAACTCGCCGCCGACCTGCTCGAGCAGATCGATGCGCTGGCCGACCAGCTGCTCGTCCGGATTCTCGAGCAGATCGAGATCTATCGCACAGCGGGCATCGTCGACCGGGACGAGTTGCGAGCCTCGCTGATAGCCAATATGAATCAGATCCTGGAGCGATTGAGTGGTGAACGCGGGGTCGACCTCTCGGCTCCGCGCGACATCGGGCGCGCCCGGGCCGTGCAGGACATGCCGCTGCCGGAGGTGTTGCGCGCCTATCGCCTCGGCTTCGCGTTCGTGTGGGAGCGATTGCTGGCCGCCGCGCGCGACTCGGGGCGCAAGTCGGTGGACGCGCTGCTCGATACCGCCACGGCGATCTGGGAGCTGGCCGACGACTTCTCCCTCGCGCTGACCGAGTCGTACCGGCAGGCGATGAGCGAACGCATGATCGAGGCGGACCGCAGGCGATCCGGCATCATCTCGGCGATCCTCGACGGACCGGCTTCCGGTTCGCTCAGTGCCTGGGAGGTCGCGAAACTTCTCGACTTGCCTTA
Source organism: Nocardia sp. NPDC050413 (assembly GCF_040655475.1). Lineage (NCBI taxonomy): Bacteria > Bacillati > Actinomycetota > Actinomycetes > Mycobacteriales > Nocardiaceae > Nocardia > Nocardia sp. NPDC050413. The sequence continues at coordinate 118,102 of NZ_JBFAJZ010000001.1, forward strand.
CGAGGGAACCTTTCTCGTGGTCGTCGCGGAGGTGACCGGCGCGCATTCCGCGGCCCTGCCGCAGCTCGAGGACCGCCTCCGGCGGCTCGATGTCGGGTCGGCGTGGCGATCCCAGCCGCAACACGAGATCGGTGTGCTCTCACTGGGCAACAGCCGTGACCCGCAAGTGGTGCTCGCCGAGGTCGCGCAGGTGGCCCTCGGACGTGTCGGAGTGAGTCCGGTGTTCCACCGCCTCGACGGGGCCGCCCGGGCATTGCGGTTGGCCCAGGTCGCCCTCGAAACGCTGTCGCCCGGCACCAAGGGCATCCGCGGGCTCGACGACGAGCCGCACATCGATCTCCTCGTGCGCGACCGGGAGACGACTCGCCGATTCGTGGTGCGCGTGCTGCACGGTGTGCTCGCCCTGCCCGACTACGACCGCACGACGCTGCTGGCCACCGCGACCGCGTGGATCGACGCGCGAGGCTCGGCAGCCGGGGCGGGCCGGGAACTCTACTGCCATCCCAACACGGTTCGGCAACGCATCCGCCGCCTCGAGGAACGCCTTGGCGGCTCGCTCGACGACCCGCGGGTGCTGAGCGATCTCACCATCGCGCTGCAGGCGATCCGCACGTTCCCGGAGCTCGGCAACCGACTCGACTCCTGAGTCCCCAACCTGAAGGAGGTCGCGTGGCCGAGGTCGAGACCGTTCGGGAATTGCGGATCAACGGGCGCCGATGGCGTGTCGCGGTGCGCGCGGGGCAGGGACGCCCACTGCTGATGTGCAACGGCATCGGGGCGAGGCTCGAGCTGCTCGAGCCCTTCCTCGATCGGCTCGACCCGGCGATCCCGGTGATCCGGTTCGATGTGCCCGGTATCGGCGGTTCCGAAATGCCGCGCCTGCCTTACAATTTCGCGACTCTGGCGTGCGCGCTCGGCGATGTCCTCGACGAACTCGGCTACCCGGAGACCGACGTGCTCGGCATCTCGTGGGGTGGTGGTCTGGCGCAGCAATTCGCCTTCCAGAACCCCCGGCGATGCCGACGCCTGGTGCTCGTCGCCACGGCGACCGGCATGCTGATGGTTCCGGCGCATCCCCGGGTGCTGAGCAAGATGATCACCCCGCGCCGGTACCGCGATCGCGCCTACGCGGCCGCGATCGCCGCGACCATCTACGGGGGCCGCCTGCGTGCGGAACCCGCGCTCGCCCAGGAGATTCTGCATCACCATGCGGGTCGCGCTCCCGGTCCGGGTTACGCGCTGCAACTGCTCGCGGGCGCAGGCTGGACCAGCCTGCCGTTCCTGCCGCTGATCCGCCAGCCCACGCTGATCCTCGCCGGCGACGACGACCCCATCGTGCCGGTGATCAACGCGAAAACCATGCACCGGCTGATGCCCGACTCGGTCCTGCACATCTACCCCGACGGCCATCTCGGGCTCGTCACCCGCGCCGACGACCTCGGACCGCGCGTCGCGGAGTTCCTCCGCCCCGGCCCCGAGTAGATACGACCCAAATAATTTTCACAACAACTGTTGTGTGAACCCATAGTTCTCACTACAGTGATGCACGCCACCTCGACACGGAAAGCGGTCGACGGTATTTCCGGCAGCCCCATTTGTGAAATGGCTGGCGGTCCAGCACGTGCAAAGGAGATTTGATCATCATGATTTCTCGTTGGACTCGGGTCCGAACCGGTCGCTGCGCCGCCGTCGCCGGACTGTCCGGAATCGGCGTGGTAGCTGTCGGTGTGCTGATGCCGACCGCGGCGATCGCGGATACGTTCGTGCCGCTGCCGGACGGGTCGAAGGCGGGCCCGGGGGTGACGCTGACCCGCACCGGCGAACACGCGATCGTCTCGCCTTCCATGGCGGCCAATGGCGCTGGACGCGTGGTGTGGGTCTCGGGTAACGCGATCGCCGATGTCACCGCGACACCGGAGGGTGAAGTAGGTCCGACGAATGGCCCCGCCGGTATTCCGGGTAGCAACAACTCCTCCACGCACGGCGCATCGCAGCTGAACACGGGGTATCTGGTCGGTTGCCAGGTGAGCATCGCCGACGACGCGATCGGTGCCGGGGTGTCCGGTGGCATCTCCACCGGTGGCGTGAGCGCGGGCGGCTCGATCGGGGTGAATCTCGGTCCGGGCGAGGTGAAATTCGTCCAGATCGATTACAAGGACATTCTGCGGCCGGGCCGATACTCGGTGGAATATCAGGACGCCGAGATCGAGATACAAGGCTGTGCGGGGTACGCCCAAGCCCGCGCCTACACGGTGGTCGAGATCATCGGTGACCACTATTCGAAGACAACTCTTTACGGTGCGCCGTTCAGCATCGGCTGAACCCCGTTTCTCGCCTCCGACTACCTGTCTCTCTTTCGCGTCCGCGAAACCGAATCCGAAGGTGTACCCCCATGTTCAACCGAAAGAATCTCGCGCGCACCAGCTTCGGTGCTGTCACCGCCCTGGCGCTCGGCCTGCTCGCCACTGCGCCCGCCGGTGCCGACACCTTCGTGCCGCTCCCGGGCGGTGAGATGGTCAAGACCCTCTCCGACGGCACCGTGGTCACGGTCCGGCTCGTCGGCGAATCCGCCAACATCAATCCATCGCTCGGGTCGACCCCGGCGCACCGTAACGCCTGGGTTTCGGGCACTGCCCAGGTGGAACTCGCGGGTGCGGGTGCGGGCGCATACGGGCTCATCGTTCCCGGTTACACCGTTGGCTGCCAGGTCAATATCGCTGGTGGTGGTGCGGGGGGCGGCGTCGAAGGCGCCTCGGACTGGGAGGGTAACGCGAGTCTCGGTGTCAGTACCAGTGGCGAGTTGTCGCTCGGGCCGGGGCAGGCGAAGTCCTTCTACATCCTCGACCGGGAAAAGGCCGACGACTTCGGCAACGAGTCGCACAAGGTCTACAACGAATTCACCGGGGGCGCGGGCTCGGTCGCCTGGGCTGATCAGACCATCGGCCTGACCGGCTGTGGCGGCTACGCCCAGGCGAGAGCCTTCGTGAGCGTCGAAATCGTCACCGACAGCGTCACCAGCTGGGTGACGCTGTGGGGGCAGCCCTTCAGTCTCGGCTGACCCGGCTCCCGGCTTGACGGCTGTCGAATCGCTGTAGCACCATGAGGTGAACAAGCGCTTAGTTACCAGGAGGCTCGACGTGACCACCGTGTCTGCGCGCAGTACGCCGCTCGGGCTGTTCGGCATCGACGAGATGCTCGACGATGACGAGCGCGACATCCAGACGACCGTGCGCGAGTTCGCCCGCGAACACCTCCGGCCGATAATCGCCCACAGCTTCGAATCAGCCACTCTGCCCCGCGAGATCGCCCGTGAATTCGGCAGATTGGGTCTGCTCGGGATGCACCTGGACGGTTACGGGTGTGCGGGAACCAATGCGGTGAGCTACGGTCTCGCCTGTCTCGAACTGGAAGCGGCCGACAGCGGCTTCCGCAGTTTTGTCTCCGTGCAGGGCTCTCTGTCGATGTTCTCGATCCATCGCTACGGCTCCGAAGAACAGAAGAACGAATGGTTGCCCCGCTTGGCCGCCGGCGAGGCGATCGGTTGCTTCGGGCTCACCGAACCCGATTTCGGTTCCAACCCGGCGGGCATGCGGACCCGGGCGCGGCGCGACGGCACGGATTGGATCCTCACCGGAACCAAGATGTGGATCACCAATGGCGGCTCGGCCGATATCGCCACGGTGTGGGCGCAGACCGACGACGGCGTGCGCGGCTTCCTCGTGCCTCGCGGCACACCCGGTTTCGAGACCCGCGACATCGCGAACAAGCTCTCCTTGCGTGCTTCGATCACCTCGGAACTGATCCTCGACGATGTCCGCCTGCCCGCGTCGGCCCAGCTGCCGCAGGCGAATTCGCTGAGCGCACCGCTGTCGTGCCTGAACGAAGCCCGTTTCGGTATCGTGTTCGGTGCGCTCGGCGCCGCCCGCGACAGCCTGGAGACCGCCATCGAATACGCGCGTACTCGTGAGGTGTTCGACCGCTCGCTGGCGAGCTTCCAGCTGACTCAGGCCAAGCTGGCCGACATGACACTCGAACTCGGCAAGGGAATGCTGCTCGCCCTGCGCCTGGGCAGGCTCAAGGACGCCGGGCAGTTGCGGCCCGAACAGATCAGCCTCGGCAAACTCAACAATGTCCGCGAGGCCATCGGGATAGCCAGGGAATGCCGGACGATCCTCGGCGCCAGCGGAATAACCCTCGAGTACTCGCCCCTTCGGCACGCGAACAATCTGGAATCGGTGTTGACCTACGAGGGCACAAGCGAGATGCATCAGCTTTCCATCGGCAAGGCGCTCACCGGTATCGGTGCCTTCCGTTGATCGTTCTCCCGCAAGAAATCTGGAGGTAGACATGACGCAGTTCACGATCGCTTCGCCGGGTGCCGGCGAGGGAAGCCGGTGCGCGCGATGAAATTGGCTTTGACCGCCGACGAGACCGCCTTTCGCGACAAACTGCGGGAATTCTTCCGGACGGAGATTCCCGCGGAGATTCGCGAAAAGGTGCGGCAGGGGGAGGAGCTGACCAAGGCCGAGATCGTGGCCTGCCAGCAGACGCTCAACGCGCACGGGTTGGCGGTGCCGAATTGGCCGGTGGAGTGGGGTGGGCAGGAGTGGTCGGCGACCCAACGCCACATCTGGCACGACGAGATGCAGCTGGCCTCGGTTCCCGAACCGCTGACCTTCAACGTGAACATGGTCGGTCCGGTGATCGCGACCTTCGGTTCCCAGGAACTCAAGCAGCGCTTCCTGCCGCCGACGGCGAATCTCGACATCTGGTGGTGCCAGGGCTTTTCCGAGCCGGAGGCCGGATCCGACCTGGCCTCGCTGCGCACCACCGCGGTGCGCGACGGTGACAGCTATGTCGTCAACGGTCAGAAGACCTGGACGACGATGGGCCAGTGGGCGGACTGGATCTTCTGCCTGGTCCGCACCGACCCGAACGCGAAGAAGCAGGCGGGCATCTCGTTCCTGCTCATCGAGTTGACCTCGCCCGGCATCACGGTCCGGCCGATCGAGCTGATCGACGGCGGCTTCGAGGTCAACGAGGTGTTCTTCGACAACGTGCGGGTGCCGGCCGACCAGCTCGTCGGCGAGGAGAACCAGGGCTGGACCTACGCCAAGTTCCTGCTCGGCAACGAGCGCACCGGCATCACCGCGGTGGGGCGGACGAAGGTGGCCCTCGCGCTGGCCAAGGAGCGTGCCGCGCAGACGAAGACGGCGGGCGGCACGCTGCTGGCGGATCCGTTGTTCGCCGCGCGGCTGGCCGAGCTCGAAAACCAGCTGCTGGCACTGGAATTGACGCTCCTGCGGGTGGTGTCGGGTTCCACCGACGGTAAGCCGAACCCGGCGTCGTCGGTGTTGAAGCTGCGCGGCACCGAGTTGCAGCAGGCGGCGACGGAGCTGCTGGTCGACATCGCGGGGCTGGACTCGCTCCCGTTCGACGCGGGCGCGCAGATCGCGAGTCCGCAATGGGCGCAGCGCAGCACCGCCACCTACCTCAACTACCGCAAGACGTCCATCTACGGAGGGTCCAACGAGGTGCAGCGCAGCATCATCGCCTCGACCATCCTTGGTCTCTGAACACAGATTGTGAGTCGATCCCATGGATTTCGCTCTCGACGACGAGCAGCAACTGCTGCGTGACACCACCCGCGAACTGCTCGCTCGCAGCTACGACCCGGAGAAGCGGGCCGAGGTGATCGGCTCCGAACTCGGCTGGAGCCGGGACGTGTGGGCCAAGCTGGCCGAGATCGGCCTGCTCGGGCTCGCTTTCGCCGAAGACGACGGCGGTATGGGTGCCGGCCCGGTCGAAACCATGGCCGTCATGGTCGAACTCGGCCGCAGGCTCGCCCCGGAACCGATCCTCGACAGCGTGCTGGTGCCGGGCGGCCTGATCGCCGAAGTGGGCACTGCCGTGCAGCGCAAACAGGTGCTGACCCAGGTCGCCGAAGGTGCTCTGCTGCTGGCCTTCGCACACACCGAACCCGGCATCCGGTGGCCGTCGACCGAGGTCACCACGACCGCCGCCGAACACGACGGTGGATGGACGATCAACGGGCGCAAGAACCCGGTGCTTCGCGGCGACTGCGCCGACAAGCTCGTGGTGAGCGCGGCCCTGCCCGACGGGGGCACCGGCCTGTTCCTCGTGGACGCCGCGGCTGAGGGGGTGGCGAGGCGGTCGTACCGGACACATGACGGTGGTCGCGCCGCCGACATCGAATTCGCCGGTGCCCCAGCGGAATTGCTCGGTGACACCACCGACGCGACCCCGGCTGTCGAACGGGGCATCGTTCGGGCGCAGGCCGCGTTGTGTGCGGAGGCGCTCGGCGCGATGGAGGAGTCGCTGCGGCTCACCACCGAATACCTGAAGACGCGCAAGCAGTTCGGGGTGACGTTGTCGAAGTTCCAGACGCTCACCCAGCGTGCCGCCGACATGTACGTCTCGCTCGAGGAGGCGCGCAGCATGGTGCTGTACGCGACGGTCTGTCTGGCCGAGGGGCGTATCGACCCGATCGTGGCCTCCCGCGCCAAACTGCAGATCGGCCGCTCCGCCAAGCACATCGGGCAGGAGTCCATCCAGATGCACGGTGGTATCGGCATGACCGCCGAATATCCCGTCGGACACTACTTCGCCCGGCTCACCGTGATCGACCAGATCTTCGGTGCCGCCGATGACCACCTGCGGCTGCTCAGCGGCCAGGTCGCCGACTACACCCTGGTCGAGCTCTAGACGTCCTGTGCGATGCCGGCGGGCCGTTGGTACGGCTCGCCGGCGCGGGGCAGGGACGAGGTCGGTCCGACGGCTCAGCGTCGGGGGGAGTCGTCGGTCACCAGGCGGTAGACGACGTAGCAGGCGAACCAGATGATCGCGATGGTGCAGGTGATGAGGAGAACTTCGACCGCTGCGACCATTTCACCGGTTCCTTCGTGAGGTTTGGTAGAACTCGAATCTAGTTCGATTATGCGGCGGCGCATCGGGGCTGTCAAACGCGCGCACCGACGCGGCACACCTTTACCTGACGATCGTTATGTGAAATGCCTGTGCGAAACTGTTGGCGTGGCGCAGAAACAGAAGCAGGGCGTGGGGGAGCCGGGCGAAGTCGGCGGGGCGGTGGCGACCGCGCAACGCGGCAGGCCGGCGGGCGATCACGCGGCCAAGCGCGCGGAGCTGCTCGACGCGGCGGCCTCCGTGATCGCGGCCGAAGGCTATGTCAAAGCGTCGATGCGGCGCGTCGCCGAGCACGCCGGGTACACCACCGGTGCGGTCACCTACTACTTCGCCAACAAAGAGGACATGGTTCTCGCGCTGGTGCTGAGCCGATTCGACCGCTACGACGCGATGGTCGAGGCGATCCGCGACACGACCGACGTTCGCGAGCTGCTGGCGCAATGGTTCCAGCTGGGCAAGGACGTCAAGTTCTGGCCGTTGATGCCGGAGCTGCTCACCTCGGTGCGGTCGGAACCGCGCATCGCCGAGGTCATCGTCACGCGCTACGCGAAGTTCCGCGCCGACTACGCCGCGGTGCTGGCCGCCGCGCAGGAGCGCGGCGCGATCCGTGACGACATTCCGGCGGACGTCCTGTCCGACCAGCTCAGTGCCATGGGCGACGGTTGGGCATTGATGTATCCGGTGGAGCCGGAGCGTTTCACCCCCGCTCATGCGAAGGATCTGATCGACGCCACCCTGACCCTCATCGCACCGCGATAGAACCCGCCTTCCACACCGGCCGTCCGGCTACCTCGGCGGCCGGTCGGTGATCCGGCCCAGTCGATGGGTCGGGGCTTCGGCTTCGATCTCGGCGACGGTGCGCGGGCGACGGGGAGTACGTGCCAGCTTGCTGTCGGGGACCGCGGCCATCCGCATGGTCGGTGGATCGGTGATCGGTGTCGTCCGCACGAGGTCGACCATCGCGTCCCCGTCGGGTCGTTCGTCGGCGAGGGTCGGTTCGGACAGCCCGACCTTTTCCTGAATTCGCTTGGCCCACTTGGGCGCCCACCAGCAGTCGTCGCCGAGCAGTTTCATGATGGCGGGGACGAGCAGCATGCGAAGGATGGTCGCGTCGATGAACAGCGCCGCGATCATGCCGTAGGCGATGTACTGCATCATCACCAGATCGGAGAACGCGAACGCGCCCGTGACGACGAGCAGGATGAGCGCGGCCGCGGTGATGATGCGGCCCGTCTGCGCGGTGCCGGTGCGGATCGCTTCGGTGGTGGACGCGCCGTGGGCGCGTGCCTCGACCATGCGCGAGATCAGGAAGACCTCGTAATCGGTCGACAGGCCGTAGATCACCGCGATGATCAGCATGAGCACCGGTGCGCTGATCGGTTGTGGCGTGAAGTTCAGTACCCCGGCGCCGTGACCGTCGATGAAGATCCAGGTCAGGATGCCGAGGGTGGAACCGAGCCCGAGGGCGTTCATCAGCGCCGCCTTGATCGGCAGTACCAGTGAACCGAAGGTGAGGAACATCAGCAGCGTGGTGACGAGCAGGACCAGCCCGATCATCAGCGGCATCCGGTCGAGGAGGCTGTCGATGCTGTCGGCCATGATCGCGGGCTGCCCCGCGACGTACATGTCCACTCCGTCCGGTACGTCGATGGCGCGCAGGTAGTCAATCGTCGGCTCGGCGTTGCCGGTCGGGTCGACCAGGGTGGCCGAGGTCCGGTATACCGCCGGATCGTTGGAGCCGGTGTTGCTCGGCACGCCGAACTGGCCGACGAGCCCGGGCGCCTGGTTGGCCTGCTTCCATACCGCGCCGATGGCGTTGGTGTCCTCGCCGACGAAGACCAGCTGGATCGGGTCGGTCTTCTTCAGCGGGAACACCTCGTAGAAGTGTTCGAGGGCGAGCCGGGTGCTGTTGTCGGGCGGGAGGTATTTCTCGTTGATGCCGCCGAAGGCGAGGTTCTTGATCGGAATGATCAGCAACAGCAACCCGACGACGACCGCCACCGCCACCTTCAAGGGGTGTCGCATCACCCAGCGGGGGAGCCTGCCCCAGAAGCCGTTCTCGATCTCCTCGGCGGACTTGGTCTTGCGGAAGCGTTTGATGCCGAGCATGTCCACCCGTGGCCCGAGCACGGCCAGCATCGCGGGCAGGATCGTCACCGCGGTCAGGGCGGCGAGCGATACCGTCGCGATGGTGCCGTAGGCGACCGAGCGGAGAAAGCCCTGGGGGAACAGCAGGATGCCGCCGAGGCTGGCGACGATCATGGTCGCCGAGGAGACGACGGTGCGTCCGGCCGTCATCACCGTGCGCCGGACTGCCGCGCGCGTGTCGTAACCGGCGGCGAGCTCCTCCCGGAACCGGCTGACGATGAACAAGGCGAAGTCGATGGCCAGGCCGAGGCCGATCATCGACACCACGGCGGAGACGAACGAGTTGACGTCGGTGAAGTTCGTGATCGCCATGACGATGCCGTTGGCGCCGAAGATGGTGAGCCCACCGATGATCAGCGGCAGCGCGGCGGCGACGACGCCACCGAAGATGAAGAACAGGAGCACCGCCACAGCGGGAATGGCCAGCAGTTCCATCCGGTGGACATCGGTGGCGATGGTGTCGTTGAGCGTGCCGCCGATGGCCTGCAGCCCCGAGACCTCCACGTCCACGCCGTCGATGTGGAAGGCGTCGCTCACCGCCCGGTAGCTGCGCAGCAGATCGGTGTCGTTGTCGCCGACGAGCGCGACCGAGGCGAACGCGTGCCGCTTGTCGGCCGACCCGAACACCGACGGCACCGCGGGCGCGTCGCCCACCCGCCAGTAGGCGCCGTTGATCTTGTCGATCTCGTCGGGGTGCTCGGCCAGTGCCTTGTTCAGAGCCGCGACGACCGTGCCGCTGAACTCCGGGTCGTCGATCGTCCTACCGTCGGGAGCGTTGTAGAGCACGATGACGTCGGCGGTATGGTCGCGCCCGAATGCCTGGTCGGCGATCCGCGAGCCCTGCGAGGATTCCGAACCCGGGTCGTCCCACCCGCTCGAGGTGAGGTGGTCGGACAATCCGAGCCCGTACCCGCCGAGCCCGAGCAGCGCGGCACCGACGATCGCGATGACGGCGAAGCGAAATCGATGGACCAGGTCACCCCAACGGTTGAACACAAACGACTCCTTTGTCTACTGCGTCACCGACCTTCCCAGGCAAACCTGAGGATCGGCTGACAGGCGACGGCGTAGCGGCTTGTCGGGGACTGTGAGTCCAGGCACGTGCGCGCAGTCCCTGCCAGGACGCGGAAACGGGGGAGTGTGTCGAGCGAAGACACCGAGGCGCGGGTCAGCCGGCGCCGACGATGCGTAACGCCATGTCGGCGTAAGCCGCGGCGATGTCTTCCGGGGACCAGTCGCCCTCGTCGCGGTACCAGCGGGCGATGTCGATGCCGAGGGAGAGCAGGGCGGTGGACGCCATTCGCGCGTCAGGGGTGTCGAAGACGCCTTCCTCGATCCCGCGGCGGACCAGGTCGCGCATGGCCTGATCGATCTGCTGGCGGATCGCGCGGATCTCGGTCAGGTGCTCGGGGCTCAGTGAGTTCAGTTCGTAGTTGACGATCCGGGCGCCGGTGTGACCGCGTGCGTGATGCACGGCGAAATCGTGGATCACGTTGCGAAGGGCGATCGCCGGATCGCTTGACGACGCGGCCGCCTTCCGGATCAGCTCGAGGGTTTCGTCGTGGCCCGATCGCGAGATCAGGTAGAGCAGTTCCTCTTTGGATTTGTGATGAACATAGACCGCGGCCGGGCTCATGCCGGCTGCCCCGGCGATATCGCGTGTCGTCGTTCCGTTGAAGCCCTTCTCGGCGAAGGCTGCGACGGCGGCTTCCAGGAGTCGCGCGCGGGTGGAGTCGCCGCGGGGTCCGGTGGTTTCGGTCATGGGGTCGCCATTATCTCGCCTCGGGGAAGCCGCGCTGGTCACGGCTGGTGTGATGTGGTTAACAGGCATCGAAGTCGGGTTTGCTGTTGACGGTGATCCAGACCACCCTGCACTATGCTACTAAGCAAGCGCTTAGTTATCAAAGGAGATCCGAATGCCGGAAGCTGTGATCGTCGCCGCTGCCCGTTCCCCGATCGGTCGCGCGGGCAAGGGCTCGCTCAAGGACATGCGTCCCGACGACCTGACCGTGCAGATGGTGCGTGCCGCGCTGGCTCAAGTGCCCGACCTCGACCCGACCCAGATCGAGGACCTCGTCCTCGGCTGCGGTCAGCCGGCGGGCGAATCGGGCTTCAACATGGCCCGCACGGTGGCTGTGCTGGCCGGGCTCGACACGGTGCCCGGCACGACCGTCAATCGCTACTGTTCGTCGAGCCTGCAGACCACCCGGATGGCGCTGCACGCGATCAAGGCAGGCGAGGGCGACGTCTTCATCTCGGCCGGCGTCGAGACGGTGAGCCGCTTCACCAAGGGCAATGCCGACGGTATGCCCGACACCCAGAACCCGGTCTTCGCCGACGCGGTCGCTCGCACCGCCGAACGTGCCGCCGGTGGGGCCCCGTCCTGGGCCGACCCCCGCGTGAACGGTCAGCTGCCCGATGTCTACATCGCCATGGGTCAGACCGCGGAGAACGTCGCCCAGTTCACCGGGATCACCCGTGCCGAGCAGGACGAATTCGGTGTCCGCTCGCAGAATCTGGCCGAGAAGGCCATCGCCAACGGCTTCTGGGCCACCGACATCACTCCGGTGACACTGCCCGACGGCACGGTGGTCAGCGCCGACGACGGCCCGCGTGCCGGTGTCACCCTCGAGGCGGTGAGTCAGCTGAAGCCGGTGTTCCGTCCCGACGGCACCGTCACCGCGGGCAACTGCTGCGCGCTCAACGACGGCGCCGCCGCTCTGGTCGTCATGTCCGACACCAAGGCCAGGGAACTGGGACTGACCCCGCTCGCCCGGGTCGTCAGCACCGGTGTCTCGGGCCTGTCGCCGGAGATCATGGGCCTGGGTCCGATCGAAGCCTCCAAGCAGGCCCTGCGCCGCGCGGGTCTGAGCATCGACGACATCGACCTGGTCGAGATCAACGAGGCCTTCGCCGTGCAGGTGCTCGGCTCCGCCCGCGAACTCGGCATCCCCGAGGACAAGCTGAACGTCAACGGCGGCGCGATCGCGGTCGGTCACCCGTTCGGCATGACCGGTGCCCGCATCACCAGCACGCTGATCAACTCGCTGCGCTTCCACGACAAGCAGTTCGGCTTGGAGACGATGTGCGTCGGCGGCGGCCAGGGTATGGCCATGGTGCTGGAGCGGCTCTCGTGACCGGCCGTTTCGCGGGCAAGACCGCGATCGTCACCGGCGCCAGCCGAGGGATCGGCCTCGGCATCGCGCAGCGCCTGGTCGACGACGGCGCGAAGGTCGTCGTCACCGCCCGCAAGCAGGACGCCCTTGACGCGGCGGTGGTCCAGCTCGGCGGCCCCGAGCACGCGCTCGGCGTGGCGGGCCGCGCCGATGACACCACCCATCAGGAAGACGCCGTCGCCCGCGCGATCGAGACGTTCGGCAGCGTCGATCTGCTGGTGAACAACACCGGCATCAACCCGGTGTACGGTCCGATGATCGAGATGGACCTGCAGGCCGCGCGCAAGATCATCGAGGTCAATTGTCTTGCGGCACTGGCGTGGACCCAGCAGGTGCACAAGGCGTGGATGGCCGAGCACGGCGGCGCGGTGGTGAACGTGTCGTCGGTGGCCGGGATCAAGCCCGCGCCCGGCATCGGATTCTATGGGGCCAGCAAAGCGATGCTGACCTACATCACCCAGGAGCTGGCCGTGGAGCTCGGCCCGAAGCTCCGGGTGAACGCGGTCGCGCCCGCCGTGGTGAAGACGAAGTTCGCCACCGCCCTGTATGAGGGCAAGGAACAAGAGCTCGCCGAGACCTACCCGCTCAAGCGGCTCGGCGTGCCCGAGGACATCGCGGGCGCGGTGGCGTTCCTGCTCTCCGACGACGCGTCCTGGGTCACCGGACAACTACTGGTCCTCGACGGCGGCGTCACGCTGACCGGCGGCGTCTGACAACTACTGGCGAAAACCTCAGGAGAAACAATGAGCACACCGACCAAGACCGCGATCGTCACCGGCGCAGCCCGTGGCATCGGCGCGGGCGTCGCCCGTCGGCTCGCCGCCGACGGCATGGCCGTCGCCGTGATCGACCTCGACGAGGTGGCCTGTAAGCCGGTCGTCGAGCAGATCCAGGCCGCGGGCGGCCGGGCGATCGCCGTCGGCGCCGACGTCGCCGACGAGGCGGCCGTCACGGGCGCCGTGGAGCGGGTCGTCGCCGAGCTGGGCGCCCCGACCGTGCTGGTCAACAACGCGGGTGTCATCCGCGACAACCTCTTGTTCCGGATGACCACCGACGACTGGGATACCGTGATGAACGTGCACCTACGCGGCGCGTTCCTGATGACCCGCGCGGTCCAGAAGCACATGACGGAAGCGAAGTTCGGCCGCATCGTCAACCTGTCGAGCACCTCGGCGCTGGGCAACCGTGGCCAGGCCAACTACGCCGCGGCCAAGGCGGGCGTGCAGGGCTTCACCAAGACCCTCGCGTTCGAGCTCGGCAAGTTCGGCGTCACCGCCAACGCCATCGCCCCCGGTTTCATCGAGACCGAGATGACCGCGGCCACCGCGGCGCGCGTCGGCATTCCGTTCGAGGACTTCAAAGCCGGTGCGGCCAAGGAGATTCCGGTCGCGCGGACCGGTGTGCCCGAGGACATCGCGCACGCCGTGTCGTTCTTCGCCAGTGAGGGAGCGGGTTTCGTGTCCGGTCAGGTGCTCTACGTCGCGGGAGGGCCGAAGGCATGAGGATTTTCCAGGGCGTCGCCGAACTCGAGGGCGCTGTCGGAACCCACCTGGGCTACTCCGGGTGGCACACCATCACCCAGGCGCAGATCAACGCGTTCGCCGACGCGACCGGTGACCACCAGTGGATCCACATCGACACCGAGAAGGCCGCCGCGGGTCCGTTCGGCACCACGATCGCGCACGGTTACCTGACCTTGTCGCTGCTGCCGCTGCTCGTCCCGCAGGTGTACCGGGTCGAGGGCGTGCAGATGGCCGTCAACTACGGCGCCAACAAGCTGCGTTTCCCGGCGCCGGTCCCGGTGGACTCGAAGGTGCGCGCAGGCATCGAGCTGGTGTCGGTCGCCGCGGGTGCTGCCGGCCACCTGGTCACCTCCCGGGTGACGGTCGAGCGCGAAGGCGGCGACAAGCCGGTCTGCGTGGTCGAATCGCTGACCCTCGTGGTGGCCTGATGGAGACCCGGGCCGACCTTCCCGGCCTGGATCTCGGTCGGCTCTCCACCTGGCTCCGTGGTCAGCTGCCGGAGGCGGGGCCGGCCCTGAGTGGCTCGCTGATCGCGGGCGGCAAATCGAACCTGACCTATGCGGTCACCGACGGCACCAGCCGGTGGATCGTGCGCCGGCCCCCGCTGGGGCACGTGCTGGCCACCGCCCACGACATGGCCCGCGAATACCGGGTGATGGCGGCCCTGCAGCACACCGACGTCCCGGTGCCGACCATGTACGCACTGTGCCAGGACGACACCGTGCTCGGCGCCCCCTTCTACGTGATGGAGTACGTCGAGGGCACGCCGTACCGGACCGCCGCTGAACTGCGTGAGCTGGGACCCGAACGCACCCGCGCCATTTCGACCGATCTGATCGACACCCTCGCGGTACTGCACGCGGTCGATCCCGCGGCAGTCGGGTTGGCCGATTTCGGTCGTCCCGAGGGCTTCCTGGAACGCCAGGTGCGCCGGTGGAAGAAGCAGCTCGACGCGTCGCACACCCGCGACCTGCCGCTGGCCGAGGAACTGCACACGCTGCTCGCCGCGGACGTCCCCGCCGAGTCGGCGGTGGGCATCGTGCACGGTGACTACCGGCTCGACAATGTGCTCACCGATCCCAGGGACCGGCTCGCGGCGGTCGTCGACTGGGAGATGGCCACCCTCGGTGATCCGCTGACCGACCTGGCGCTGATGGTCGTCTACGGCCGCCTCGCGGCCAGGGCGGGCAGCGCCGTGGTGGCCGACGCGACGGTGGCACCGGGCTTCCTGACCGAAGCCGAGATCATTGCCCGCTACACCGCGCGCAGCGAGCGCGACATGTCGCGGTTCGGTTTCTATCTCGGGCTCGCCGCGTTCAAACTGGCCGCGATTCTCGAAGGCATCCACTACCGCTATCTGCACGGCCAGACTGTCGGCGAAGGTTTCGATGCCATCGGTTCGGCCATCGAGCCCCTCCTCGAAACCGGCCTCACCGCACTGAAGGAGTACCGCTGATGGATTTCGCCTACGACGCCCGCACCGAGGAATTGCGTGCCTCGCTGCTCGACTTCATGGACACCCACGTCTACCCGGCCGAACCGATGTTCCGCGAACAGGTGTCCCAGCTCGACAACCGCTGGGCCTGGGATTCGGTGCCGATCATGAGCGAGCTGCGGGCCGAGGCCCGCAGGCGGGGCCTGTGGAATCTGTTCCTGCCCGGCGAGGAAGGTGCCGGGCTGACCAACCTGCAGTACGCACCGCTGGCCGAGATCACCGGCCGCAGTGGTCATCTGGCGCCGGCCACGCTCAATTGCGCGGCACCCGACACCGGCAACATGGAGGTGCTGGCGCAATTCGGCACCGACGAACAGCGCAAGGAATGGCTCGAGCCGTTGCTGGACGGGCGGATCCGGTCGGCGTTCGCGATGACCGAACCCGATGTGGCCTCCTCCGACGCGACCAACATCTCCACCCGCATCGAGCGCGACGGCGACGACTACGTACTCAACGGGCGCAAGTGGTGGATCACCGGCGCCATGAACCCCAACTGCCGCATCTTCATCGTGATGGGCAAGACCGACCCGACCGCGAGCAGGCACCAGCAGCAGTCGATGATCCTGGTCCCGCGCGACACCCCTGGCGTGGAGATCATTCGCGGCATGGAGGTCTTCGGCTACGACGACCACGATCACGGCGGCCACGCGGAGATGCGTTTCACCGATGTGCGGGTCCCGGCCACCAATCTGATCGGCGGCGAAGGGTACGGCTTCGCCATCGCGCAGGCCCGCCTCGGGCCCGGCCGCATCCACCACTGCATGCGGGCCATCGGCGTGGCCGAGCGCGCCATCGAGGCGATGTGCACCCGCGCCGAGGAGCGTGTCGCCTTCGGCAAGCCGCTCAGCGAGCAGGGCGTGATCCGGGACTGGATCGCCGAGTCGCGGGTCAAGCTCGAGCAGTTGCGGTTGCTGGTGCTCAAGACCGCGTGGCTGATGGACACCGTGGGCAACAAGGGCGCCCACACCGAGATCCAGGCGATCAAGATCGCCACCCCGGCCACCGTCCAGTGGATTCTCGACAAAGCCATCCAGGTGCACGGCGCCGCTGGTGTGTCCCAGGACTTCTCGCTGGCCGCCGCCTACGCGGGCAACCGCACCCTGCGTTTCGCCGACGGACCGGACGAGGTCCACAAGAACGCGCTGGCCAAGAACGAGCTGCGCAAGCATCGGGAGGGCCGATGACCATCGACGAACTCCGCACCAGGATCCGGGAATTCCTCGCCGCCAACGATCCCGCGACCACCGAGCGCCTGGAGTTCCTGCGCGCTCGCTACGACGCGGGGCTGGCGTGGGTGTACTTCCCGGAAGGTCACGGTGGTCTCGGTCTGCCGCACGGCTGGCAGACCGAGGTGGACCAGCTCTTCGAGCAGGCCGGGGCCCCGGACAACAATCCGGCGGCCAACGTGATCGGTCTCGGCATGGCGGGTCCGACCATCCTGGCCTGCGGTACCGAGGAGCAGAAGAAGCGTTTCCTGCGTCCGCTGTGGACGGGCGAGGAGATCTGGTGCCAGCTGTTCAGCGAACCCGGCGCCGGCTCCGACCTGGCCAATGTCAGCACCCGCGCGGTCCGCGACGGTCACGAGTGGGTGGTCGATGGGCAGAAGGTGTGGACCTCGAGCGCGCACCTGGCACAGTTCGCCATCCTGCTCGCCCGCACCGACCCGAACGTCCCCAAACACCGTGGCATGTCGTACTTCCTGATCGACATGACCCAGCCGGGTGTCGAGGTGCGGCCGCTGCGCCAGATCACCGGTGAGGCCGAGTTCAACGAGGTCTTCATCACCGACGCCCGCGTCCCCGACGAACAGCGCCTCGGCGCCGAGGGCGACGGGTGGCGCATCGCCAACACCACCCTCAACACCGAGCGCGTCGCCATCGGCGGCCGGGCGAGTGCCCGCGAATCGGGGCTCATCGGCGTGGTCACCGACACGTGGCGGGCGAACCCGGATCGGCGCACCCCGGAACTGCACGACCGGTTGCTGCGGCTGTGGGTCGACGCCGAGGTCGCCCGGCTCACCGGACTTCGCCTGCGCCAGAAGCTGGCTCAGGGACAGCCAGGTCCGGAGGGCTCGGCGATGAAGCTGTCCTTTGCGCGGATCGCGCAGCAGCTGTCCGGACTCGAGGTCGAACTGCTCGGCGAAGACGGCCTCCGCTATTCCGACTGGACCATGGTCCGTCCGGAGCGTGTCGACATGAACGCCCGCGACGCCGGATACCGCTACCTGCGAGCCAAGGGCAATTCCATCGAGGGCGGCACCTCCGAGATCCTGCGAAACATCGTGTCCGAACGCATTCTCGGCCTGCCCGCCGAGCCGCGTACCGACAAGGACCGTCCCTGGAAAGAAGTCGCGCGATGACCGACGTTGATCTGCTCTACACCGAAGTCGAGGACGACCTGCGCGCCGTGGTGCGCTCGGTGCTGACCGCGCATTGCGAACCCGGCGCGGTTACCGCCCTCTACGACGGCGACCGCGCGCTGGTCGACGGCCTGTGGAAGAACATCGCCGTCGACCTCGGCCTGGCAGGGCTGCTCGTTCCCGAAGCGGACGGTGGCGCTGGTGCCTCGGCTCGTGAGGCGGCGGTGGTGCTCGAGGAGCTCGGGCGTTTCGTCGCCCCGGTGCCCTTCCTGACCAGTGCCGTGGTCGCGACCACCGCACTGCTCGGCTCCGGTTCGGCGCTGCTCGGTCAGCTCGCGGCGGGGGAGCGCACGGCCGCCCTGGCCGTGCCGCTGACGACTGCTGCGCACGGCGCGCTGCCCACCGTGTCGGCCGACGACGGACGGCTGACAGGCACGGTCACCAGTGTCGCCGGTGCGCTCGAGGCCGACGTGCTGCTCGTCCCGGCCACCGGGCCCGAAGGTATCGCGCTGTACGCGGTTTCGACCGCCGCCGCGCGACTTACCGCGGTCGTCTCCCTCGACATGACCCGCCAGCTCGCCGACCTCGAGTTCGACGGCGCCGCAGGCGAACTCGTGGTCGCCGACGGCGAGGCGGCGGTGCGCCGGGCGCTCGCCGCGGGCACCGCCCTGCTCGCCTCCGAGCAGTACGGCGTGGCGCGGTGGTGCCTCGACGAGACCGTGGCGTACCTGCGGGAACGTCGCCAGTTCGGCCGCGTGGTCGGCGGATTCCAGGCGATCAAACACCGGCTGGCCGACCTCTACACCGCGGTCGAATCCGGCAACGCCGCTGCCCGCTATGCGGCCGCCACCCTCGCCACCGACGACGCCGACGCGCCCGTCGCGGCCTCGGTGGCCCAGGCGTTCTGCAGCGACCTCGCGGTCCACGCCGGTGAGGAGGCGGTGCAGCTGCACGGCGGCATGGGCATGACCTGGGAGCATCCGGCCCATCTGTACCTCAAGCGCGCCAAGGCCGACCAGCTCGCCTTCGGTACCGCCGGGGCACACCGGGTGCGGCTGGCCGAGCTGGTCGAGGTGCCCCGACCGTGATCATCGGTGTCCTGCGCGAAGCACGCCCACGCGAGACCCGGGTGGCCGCCACTCCGGCGACGGTCACCCGGCTCGGCTACAGGGTGGTGGTCGACGGTTGACACCTCGAATCCGCTGGCACTCATGTTCCGCACTCGCATGACCATGTGAACGATCGGCACAGGCGGTACTGGCAAGCCTCGGTCGCTCGCGGTAGTGGAGGAGTCGGCTTATCCTCCATGATCATGACCGGCCGAGCGGATTCTGAAGCCGAGATCTTCCGCAGGGATCCTCGCCCACCGGACTTCATCGAGCACCGGCGGTATGCCTCGTTCCAGGCGTGGCGACAGCTCGTGGTCGGTGGCCACATCGACCACGAGCAGCTCGTGGGCGACCTGCTCGGCATCAGCCGCTATGTCCACTCCCGGTATGCCTACGGATATACGATTCACGAAGTCCTGCCGGAATTTTCGCGAAGTCGGCTCTCGGCTGCCCTGGGTGATGTGATTGTCCGTCTCCCGATGGAGTCGGCACTCCGAATCCCAGTGGAAGAAGCTGTTATCCGGCTCGTGGCGTTCTTCGGGCCGGTACCGATGGAGTGGCTGTCGGATTCCGTCCTGCGCACCGTGTTCTCCGGTATTCGGCCTCGCGATGTCGAATTCGCCGGGTCCACCGACTCTCTCGCGGCACTCGGCAGAATCTCGGTTTCGGACACGCTGCGACTGAGCCATGTCCTGCGCGACGTGCCCGATGCGCAATTGCTGTGCGCGGCCCGGCTGAGGCGACCGGACCTTCTCGAGGCGGTGCATGCGGCATTCGACTCGACGGACGGTGCATGGGCCGTCTTGACCTACTTGACCCGTGATTTTCCACCCCCCGTCGATATCCCTACCCCGGACAGCCCACGGATGCTCGCCGGTCTGGTCACACTCGCCGAAGGCGGGCCAGGCGACACCGTCTTCCACGGCCTGTTCCCCAGCCCCATCACGAAACTCGCCCGCCTATGCCTGACATCGACAGGGCACTACCCGTCCGCCCAGGTCCTCGACGCGGCACGAAGTGCCTACGACAGGAGACGTCCCTACTACGCACACGACGCCGTGGCCTGCGCCCTCGCACACCCGGAAATCTCCGCTGCCGAGCGTGCCGACCTCATCCGTCACCTGTCCGGACACGACGGCCACGGGCGAGCAGCCCATGGCCGGCGGGCTCGAAAGAAGTTCTGGCGCATAGCCCGATGGGGCAGTCGTCAGCTCTGACAGCACCGCGGCCGGGTGACCTCAGCCGACGAGGGACGGCAGTACCAGCTCCCGGTACCGCCGCTTCATCGTCTCGATCACCTCGTGGCCGTCGCTGGACCACACCGTGGCGTTGAAGATCTCGACTTCCACGTCGCCGCGGTATCCGGCGTCGCGGACCCAGCGGCCGATGGTCGCGAAGTCGATGACGCCGTCGCCCATCATGCCCCGGGACAGCAGCGGATCGGCGGTCATCGGATTCAGCCAGTCACACACCTGATACGAGCTGATCCGCCCGGCTGCACCGGCCTGCGCGATCTGTTCGGCCAGGGTCGGGTCCCACCAGAGATGGAAGGTATCGACCACAACGCCCACGGTCTCCGCCGGATGCGACTCGGCCATCGAGAGTGCCTGTGCCAGTGTGGAAATCACGGCTCGGTCGGCACAGAACATCGGGTGCAGCGGTTCCAGCGCCAGACGTACGCCGCGTTCGGCGGCATGGGGAACCAGGAGCGCGAGCCGCTCCTCGACCCGTGCCCGGGCGCCGGCGAGATCCCGATCGGGGATCCCGCCCATCACCATCACCAGTTCCCGCGTGCCGAGTGTCGCCGCGTCGTCGATCGCGCGGCGGTTGTCGTCGAGCGCGGCCGGTCCGTCCTCCCGCCCGGTCAGGAAGCCGCCGCGGCACAGGCTGGAGACGCGCAGACCCGCATCGGCCACGATCTTCGCCGCGGTGGTGGCCCCGACCTCGTCGACCCGATCCCGCCACAGCCCGATCGCGCCGAGTCCGGCCCTTGCCGCACCGTCCACAGCCTCGGCCAGGGTCCACCGCTTGGTCGTCGCGGTGTTCAGCGACAGCGACCGGTACGGAGCGGCCGAGTCGTACGGGACCTGTTGCGCGACAACCGATGTCATGATCCGAGTCCGTTCAGTTCGAGGTACAGCCGCATGCGGTGCGCGGCCAGTTCGGGGTCCGCCAGCAGCCCGGCCCGGTCGGCGAGCCGGAACAGCTCGGCCAGGTGCGGGACGGATCGGCCCGTGGCCAACCCGCCGACCATGGAGAAACCGGACTGACGACCGTTCAGCCACGACAGGAACGCGATCCCGGTCTTGTAGTAGTACGTCGGTGCCGCGAAGATGTGTCGCCCGAGTTCCTGCGTGCTGCTGAGTATTTCGTATGCCCGCGCCACGTTGCCGTTGTCGAGTTCTTGCAGCGCGGTCGACGCGGCCGGATAGATCGCCGCGAAGATCCCGAGCAGCGCGTCCGAATGTCCTTGCGTGTCACCGACGATGAGCTCGGGGTAGTTGAAATCGTCGCCGGTGTAGAGCCGAACCCCCGGCGGCAAGGCGCGCCGCAGCGCGATCTCGTGTCCGGCATCCAGCAGCGAGACCTTGACGCCGTCGATCTTCGACCGGTTGTTCTCGATGAGCGTCCGGAAAGTCTCTGTGGCAGTGGCGATATCGTCGCTACCCCAATAGCCGTGCAGCGCGGGGTCGAACATGGTGCCGAGCCAGTGCAGGATCACCGGCCGGTCCACACCTGCCAGCAACCGCTCGTAGACGTCCACATAGTCGGCCGCCGACTCCGCGACCCGCACGAGAGCCCGCGAAGCCATCACGATCACCTGCGCGCCCGCCTCGGTCACCACATCGATCTGCGCACGGTAGGCGTCGACGATCCTGGTGAGCCCGGCCGATCCGGTGGGCAGGCCGTCGAGGTCGAGCTGATCGGTGCCCGCACCGCAGGCGAGCCTGCCCCCGGTGGCGGCCGCCTCGCCGCCGGAACGCCGGATCAACTCGGCAGTGGTCCGCCAGTCGAGACCCATCCCGCGCTGCGCGGTGTCCATGGCATCGGCGACACCGAGCCCGTAGGACCACAGCTCGTGCCGGTAGGCCAGCGTCGCGTCCCAGTCGATCGTCACGGGCGCGCCCGGCGTGTTGTCGGCCGTGGCACGCGGAATCACGTGCGCCGCAGCGAAAGCCACCCGCGAGGTGATCGGCCCGGTCGGCCGCGTCCACGCGCCCGGAGCGCCGAGGACGTACCGTTCGAGCCGGTCTCCGGCGGGCAGCAGCACCGACACATCGGTCGGGGCCGCGGTCACAGCGTGACCTCCGGAATCTCGATGCGGCGGCCTTCGGCGGAGCTACGCAGGCCGAGTTCGGCGAGCTGGACCCCGCGCGCGGCGGAGAGCAGCCCGTAGCGGTGCGGCCGCTCGTTCACCACGTC
This sequence comes from Nocardia sp. NPDC050413, assembly GCF_040655475.1. NCBI lineage: Bacteria > Bacillati > Actinomycetota > Actinomycetes > Mycobacteriales > Nocardiaceae > Nocardia > Nocardia sp. NPDC050413. The sequence goes on from NZ_JBFAJZ010000001.1 coordinate 140,280, forward strand.
GGCGAGGAACTCCTCCCACTGCAACTTGAAGCCGTTGTCCAGATCGGCGTTCGCCGGCACCTCGAGCCATTGCTCGCGGAACGGTTCGGTAACCGGAAGGTCCGGGTTCCACACGGGTTTGGGCGTATGCGAGCGGTGCTGCGCGACGCATTTGCGCAATCCGGCCACCGCCGAACCGTGCGTACCGTCGATCTGGAACTCGACGAGCTCGTCGCGATACACGCGCACCGCCCACGACGAATTGATCTGCGCGACAACGCCGTTCGCCATCTCGAAGATGCCGTAGGCAGCATCGTCGGCGGTGGCGTCGTACGGCTTGCCTTGTTCGTCCCACCGGGTGGGAATATGGGTCGTCGCCTTCGCGGTGACCGCCTCGACCTTGCCGAGCAACCCCTCGAGCACGTAGTTCCAGTGGCAGAACATGTCGACGACGATGCCGCCGCCGTCCTCGGCGCGGTAGTTCCAGCTGGGACGCTGGGCGGGCTGGCCGTCACCTTCGAAGACCCAGTAGCCGAATTCGCCTCGCAGCGACAGGATCCGTCCGAAGAAGCCCTCGTCGACCAGCCTGCGCAATTTGACCAGGCCGGGCAGATAGAGCTTGTCGTGCACGACACCCGCGGTGACGCCCGCGTTCGCGGCGACCCTGGCGAGTTCTACCGCCTCGGTGAATGTTTCGGCGGTCGGCTTCTCGGTGAAGACGTGCTTGCCCGCCTTCATCGCCGCCGCGAGCGCCTCGGCGCGCCGGGAGGTGACCTGTGCGTCGAAGTAGATGTCGACGGACGGGTCGGCGATGACGGCGGCGGCATCGGTGCTCCATTCGGCGATACCGTGCTGTGCCGCGAGTTCGGCCAGCTTGGCGGCATTGCGGCCCACCAGGACGGGCTCCACCTGGACGCGGCTGCCGTCCGGGAGCAGGAGGCCGCCCGCGTCGCGGATCGGCAGGATCGAGCGCATCAAGTGCTGGCGGTAACCCATGCGACCGGTGACGCCGTTCATGGCGATGCGGAGCGTGCGCGGGGGAGTGGAATCGGGCATTGTTCTGTGCCTCTTCTGATTTGCGTGGCTGACGACCCGCAGAATGGGTCGCGGACGGTGCGGCGAAACTCCGCACACGGCGGTGGACAAGTCAGCTCGGAATGCGCTTTCCAAGCTATGCTAAGTCACCGAGTCCGGTCAACCCCACCCCGAACCGAGGGAACGAGGCACGAAGTCATGGCGGCTGTGAGATTGCAAGACGTCGCGATCCGGGCGGGCGTCTCCCAGGCGACCGCCTCGCGTGTGCTCAACGGGTCGTCGCGGGTGCCCGGCGAAGGCGTGGCCGACCGGGTCCGCGCCGCCGCCGCGGAGCTCGGTTATGTGCCGAATGCCCAGGCCCAGGCCCTGGCGCGGTCCTCGACCGGGCTGATCGGACTCGTCGTGCACGACATCGCCGACCCCTACTTCTCCTCGATCGTGCAGGGGGTGCAGACGGCGGCGCGCCGGGCGGGCAAGCTCGTCCTGCTGGCCAGCACACAACGCGATTTCGACATCGAGCGCGAATCGGTGAGCACGTTCATCTCGCACCGCGCCGACGCGATCATCCTCGCGGGTTCGCGCCAGAGCGGCGATCTCGACCGCGATCTCGAGAAGGAGTGCGCGCGGTATCTGGACAACAACGGCAAGGTGGTCGTCGTCGGGCAACCGCTGTCCTTCGGTGCCGCCGTCGAGCCCGAAAACTATGTGGCATCAGCGGAATTGGCGCACGCGCTGCTCGGTCAGGGGCATCGCGACTTCGCGGTGATCGGCGGGCCCGGTCACATCAGGACCGCCGTCGACCGGCGCAACGGCTTCGTCGAGGCGCTCGCGTCGCACGGTGTGACACCGCTGGTGGAGATCGCGGGAGACTTCTCCCGCGACGGTGGTTTCAGCGCGGCGCGCCGCCTCGCCGCGGCCTTGGATCTGCGCCACGGGCAGGCGGTCCCGCCCTGCGTCTTCGCCGTGAGCGACGTGATGGCGATCGGGGCGATCGCGGCCTGGCGCGAGCTCGGCTTGGTGGTGCCCGACGATGTCTGCGTCGCCGGGTTCGACGACATTCCCACGCTGCGCGATCACGTGCCAGGGCTCTCGACGGTGGCGCTGTCGCTGGTGGACATCGGCGAACGGGCCGTCGCGCTCGCGCTCGACGACACCGCAACGTCCTCGCGCGCACACGAATTCGTGCCCGGCCGGGTGATCCTGCGCGACAGCAGCGTTTTGCACCGACCCTGACCTGGCCCGATTCGAAACCCTTGACACTGTGGGTCGGGTCACACTAGCCTCGGATCCAGCTTCGGAAAGCGCATTCCCGGCGGGTGCAGTTCGAATCCCGCTCCACTACTAGCTTTAGGACTCCAGATGGCGGTAGTCACGTCCGTCGAGGCCGGTTCCCCCGCACCGAAAGCGGCGCAACCCGTTCGCCCCCGGCGCCGAAAGCTTCCATCCCCGGCCGGTCTCTGGTCGACCGTCTGGCGGCCACTCGCCCTGGTGGCGGTGCTCGTCGTCGCCTGGTGGGCCGTCACGAAATTCGAGCTCGTCGAGCCCTACATCCTGCCGTCGCCCGCCGATACCTGGCGCACCACCGTCGACAACTCGGCGTACCTGCTCGAGAACACCTGGGTCACCACCTACGAAACGGTGGTCGGCTTCATCATCGCCGCGTTGATCGGCGAAGCCGTCGCCCTGGTGATGATCTATTCGCGTGGCGTCGAGCGAACGATGTACCCGCTCATCCTTTTCGCACAGGTCATCCCGAAAATCGCCATCGCCCCGCTGTTCATCGTCTGGCTGGGCTTCGGCACCAGCCCCAAGATTCTCGTCGCTGTGCTGATGGCGTTCTTCCCGATCGTCATCTCCGGTATGGCGGGCTTGCGCTCGGTCGATCCGGAGATCCTCGAACTCACCTCCACCATGGGCGCGAGCAATTGGAAAACATTTGTGAAAGTGCGTTTTCCGGCGTCGCTTCCGCAATTGATGTCCGGGCTCAAGATCGCCGCCACCCTCGCGGTCACCGGTGCCGTCGTCGGTGAATTCGTGGGCGCCAACGAAGGTCTGGGTTATGTGATTCTGCAGGCCAACGGAAATATCGACACCGCAATGCTGTTCGCGGCCCTGATCATCATGTCGCTGCTCGGCATCATCCTGTTCGCGATCATCGAGATCGCCGAACAGTTCCTCATTCCCTGGCACGCCTCCCGTCGATCCACGGCCTCGGTCGTCGGGGCGGCCTGAGCATGCCGAACCACCGTATTCGCGCCACAGCTGGAGAACTCGCATGAAATTCCGAACACGCACACTCACGTCCATCGGGGCCGCCGCGGTGGCATCGGTGCTGGTCTTGACCGGCTGCGGAGGCGGCGGCACCGAGGCCAAGGAGCCCGGCACCGACGGGAAGACCACCCCGGTGTCGCTGATGCTCAACTGGTACCCCTACGGCGAGCACGCCCCGTTCTATTACGGAGTGCAGGAAGGCATTTTCGCCAAGCACGGCATCGATCTGAAGATCTCGGCCGGCCAGGGGTCGACCAAGACCACGCAGGCCACCGGTTCCAAGCAGACCGACTTCGGCTGGGCCGATACGCCCGCCGTCCTCAGCAATATCGACAAGGGCGTCAAGGTCAAGAGCGTCGGCGTCTTCCTGCAGACCACGCCGTCGGCGGTGCAGGTGTTCGCCGATTCGAATATCCGCACTCCGGCCGATCTGGTGGGCAAGACCATCGCCGTGTCCGCGGGCGACGCACCGACCACCACCTTCCCGGTCTATCTGGACAAGGCGGGTGTACCCGCCGATCAGGTCACCCAGCAGAGTCTCGACTCCGCGGGCAAGATGTCGGCGATGCTCTCTGGCCGCGTCGACGGGCTGATCGGCTTCGCGCACGACCAAGGTCCGACCATCGCGAACAAGAGCGGCAAAGAGGTGCGCTACCTGCGGTATTCGGAGCAGGGACTCAACTTCTTCAGCAACGGCCTGATCGCGAACCAGGCCACGATCGACTCCTCGCCCAAACTGGTGCAGGCCATGGTCGACGCGACCAGCGAGGCCTTCGCCGCCGCGGCGGCGAAGCCCGAGGCCGCGGTCGCCGCGATGGAAGGCAAGGACCCGCAACTGCCGCCGCAGCCGGTGCTGCTGCAGCAGTGGCAGCAGACGATTCCGCTGCTCACCACCCCGGAAACCGTCGGCAAGGCGCCCGGAACCAACGCCGAGGCGAACTGGCGCGCCACCGTCGAGGTGCTCAGCAACGCGAAGCTCCTGGAGAAGGCCGAGGACCCGGCCAAGTACTGGGACTCCAAATTCACCCCGACCAGCCGGCCGTGACGGAACAGGTGACGAAATGAGCACACCCACCGACACCCGAACCGGCACCGCGGTCGCCGTAGACGGGCTGACCGTAAGGTTTTCGTCCAACCGCGGTGAGGTCACCGCACTGCACGATGTCGACCTCCACGTCGGTCGCGGCGAGTTCGTGTCGATCGTCGGCCCGTCCGGTTGCGGCAAGTCGACGCTGCTGAAAGTCGTCGCGGGCCTCACCGACCCGAGCGGGGGCAGCGTCGAACTCGGCGGCGCCTCCGTGCGGGGGCCGCAGCGCAATATCGGCTACGTATTCCAGCGTGCCGCGCTGCTGGAATGGCGAACCGTGCGCAAGAACATCCTGCTGCAGGCGGAGATGCGCGGCATGGACAAGCGCGCAGCGGCCGCCGAATGCGATCTGCTCATCGAGATGACCGGACTCGGCGGCTTCGAGAACGCCCTGCCGCACGAACTCTCCGGTGGTATGCAGCAACGGGTTTCGCTGTGCCGAGCCCTGTTGCATCGACCGGAAGTGCTGCTGATGGACGAGCCGTTCGGCGCGCTCGACGCGCTCACCCGGGAACGGATGAACGTCGAACTGCACCGGATCTGGCGGGAGACGGGCACCACCGTCCTGCTGGTCACGCATTCGGTGGCCGAGGCCGTCTATCTCGCCAATCGGGTCGTGGTGATGAGTCCACGGCCGGGCAAGATCATCGAATTGCTCGACGTCGACCTGCCCGCGCACCGCGAGTACGCCACGACGATGGAGACGCCGGAATTCATCACCGTCGCCAACCGGGTCCGGGAACTGCTCGGCGCGGTGGCGCAGGCGGACTGAGATCCGGATCGCAGAGAGGACGTCGACCGCGTGAGGGTTCTCCTCGCCCCGGACAAATTCAAAGGAAGCCTCACCGCGGCCGAGGTGGCCGACCGCCTCGCCGACGGCTTGGCGGAGGCGGGGATCGACAGCCTGCGGATGCCGATGGCCGACGGCGGCGACGGGAGCGTCGACGCGGCGGTCGCGGCCGGTTTCACGCCGCATCCGGTGACGGTGGCCGGGGCGTCGGGGACCCCGAGGTACGCGCGGATCGCCGTCGGCGACGGCACCGCGGTGGTCGAGGTCGCGAACACCTGCGGTCTCGCCACCCTGCCGAACGGCCGGAAGCTGCCGCTGGACGCGAGCAGTCTCGGTGTGGGACAAGCGATCTCGCAGGCACTTCGGCACCGGCCGCGACGCCTGGTGCTCGCGCTCGGCGGCAGCGCCTGCACCGACGGTGGGATGGGGATGCTCGCGGCGCTCGGCGTCACCTTCGCCGACGCGAGCGGACGGCGGCTGCACGCGTGTGGGCGGAGTCTGGCCCGCGTCCACACGGTCGACTCGTCGCGGGCGGTCCGGTTGAGCGAGGTGGACATCGTGGTCGCGAGTGATGTCACCAACCCATTGCTCGGGCCGGACGGTGCGGCCGCCGTGTACGGCCCGCAGAAGGGCGCCACCGAGTCCGACGTCCGGTTCCTCGACGACGGACTGCGCAACCTGGTCCGCGCCTTCGTCCGCAGCGGCTATCCGGACGCGGCGGCTGTCGCGGCCGCGTCCGGTGCCGGCAGCGCGGGCGGGATCGGCTTCGCCGCGCTGCTGCTCGGCGGCACCATCGTCTCCGGTGCCGAGTTCTTTCTGGAACTGCTCGAATTCGACCGCCACCTGCCCGATGTCGACCTGGTGATCACCGGCGAGGGCAGCATCGACGAGCAGACCGCCCACGGAAAACTCCCTGCCGTTCTGGCCGCCCGCGCCCACCCCACCCCCGTCGTTGCGGTCGCCGGACGCAACACCCTGCCCCGCGACCACTGGCACCGAGCCGGTTTCACGGCCGTCTACTCGCTCGGCGACTACACCGACTCGAACACCGCCGACGACCCGGACCTGACCAGTCGACTTCTCACCCGGATCGGCCGCGAGATCGGCCGCATTCCAGCGATTTCCGGCTGATCACCGTGGTGTGTGCCGCTCCCGGCAGCCGCAATTCACAGTTCATTCCCCGCCCGGCGTGTGGGAGTGCCCGGGTGGGCGGGTGAGGTCGTCGAGGACGACCAGGTTTCCACCGGACTGTTTCGCCTGGTACATCGCCGCGTCGGCGGATTGCAGCAAGCGGTCGGGGGTGGGGCGTTGGCACTGCGGGCAGACTGTCGCGTCGAAGACCGCGACGCCGATGCTGGCCGTCACGCCCACCGCGGTATCGGAGGGCGCGGCGACCACCCGGCAGAGGTGTTCGGCGACGTCGCGGGCGCCCGCCGCCGCGATCGGGGCGGCCACGACGAATTCCTCGCCGCCGGTCCGCGCCACCACCGCCGAATCCGGGGCGGCCTCGCGCAGACGCCGGGCGGTTCGCATCAGCACGAGGTCGCCGATGCGGTGACCCCAGGTGTCGTTGACACTCTTGAACCGGTCCAGGTCGAAGGAGATGACGCACACGGCGCGATGGTCCTCGACGAGCTGGGGGAGCCGGTTCTCGAGCCCTCGCCGGTTGAGCAGTTCGGTGAGGGGGTCCGAAAGCGACTCGATGCGCAGCAGCCAGTAGAGCAGCTGGAACGCGGGCACTGCGGTGATCACCGTCGCCAGCAGCAGACCCACCGCGACCGCGAGGGTGACACCGTCCCCGCCCGTCGCGATCCGCACGGACAACACCACCACCGACAGCACCGACCAGGCCGAATGCGCGGCCACGGCCCGTGCGCTGTGGAAGAAGCTGAGATAACTGCCGGTCGCCAGCAGCAGTACGGCACCCATGGCGCCGAACAGGCGGTTGTGCACCTGGAGGAATTCGATCGTGAACAGCAGATCGGCGCAGGCGATCAGGGCCAGCGACTCCGTTCTGCCGGGCCAGGGCAGCAGCCACCAGCGCGCGGCCCACAGCGCGCCCGCCAGAACTCCGACAACGGACGCTGGGACGGGCGGCCCCGCGGGCGTGCCCGCGATCACCAGACCCATGACCGCGATTCCCGCGCCGGCGGTGCCCATCAGCACCTTCAGCGGCAGCAGCGCCGAGCGACCGGCGAGGGTGCGCACCAGCCAGCGGTAGTCGACCGGGTCCTTCCACCAGGACCGCAGCGTCGCACCGTCACTCATCGACTCACCCTTGGACCCGACGGCATAGCCACCTCCCACCGAATGGTTCGCAGTAGTCTAGGAGTTCGGCGCCGGACAACTCACTGGGCTGGTCGGCGGTCCCGTTCCCGACGTCCTGGTCGCGGACGGGCGTTTGTCCGATTCCGGCGATCTCCCTATGTATCGATGCGCACGAGTTGCTTGCCGATATTGGCGCCGCCGAACAGGCCGCGCAGCGCGCTCGGCGCGGATTCGAGACCATCGACGATGTTCTCGGCGACCACGAGCGCACCCTCGGCATGCCAGGTCGTCAGCCGCTCGAACGCCTCGGGGAAACGCTGGACGTAGTCGAGAAAAATGAAGCCCTCCATGCGCGCGCGACGCATGGCCAGCTCCATGTAGTTGCGGGGCCCGGTCGCCGGAGCGGTCGCGGTATAGCCGGAGGCGATACCGCCACACAACACCACCCGCGCGCTCCTCGCCAGGTTGGCCAGGCCGGCCTCCAGGATGGTGCCGCCGACACAGTCGATGAAGACATCGATACCGTCTGGCGCCGCCTCGGCCAGTCGCTCGGCCACGTTGTCGTGCTTGTAGTCGATGGCGACGTCGAGCTTCGCAATCTCGGTCAGCCAGGCGCATTTGGCCGGACCCCCGGCTATCCCGATCACCCGACAGCCCAGGGCCTTGGCGATCTGCCCGGCCAATGACCCGGTGGAACCGGCAGCCGCGGAAACCACGACGGTATCGCCTACTTCGGGTTTGCCGACATCCACCATCCCGAAGTAGGCGGTGAGCCCGTTCACTCCGAACGCACTCAGCATCAGCTTCGGGTCGATACCGTCGGGAACCACGTTCAAGCCGAACAATCCCTGCCCACCGGCGATGACGTAGTCCTGCCACCCGACCATCCCCACTACCCAGGATCCGACGGGATAGTCAGGGTTGTTCGAGGCCACAACCTCACCTGCACCGCTGCCACGCATCACCGTGTCCAACGGCACCGGCTCGATGTACCCGGCTTGCTCGTTGAGCCAACCCCGCTGAGTAGCGTCGATCCCCAGCCACCGCACCCGCACCAGCGCCTCCATCGGACCGGGTTCGGGTACGGGCGCATGCCGCAATTCGAAGTCGTTGTCGCTCCACGTGTTTCCTGGCCTGTGCCGGAGAATCCACTGACGATTCTCGGTGTCACCCCACTGCTTCGTCGCCACCGTTCGAGTCTGCCATCGACATCGTCCATGTCAGGCAGGTGGCCCGGCGGCGTGCGGATCGAGCCCAACGATGCTGTGGGCGGCTCACGATGGTGGAGGCGCGGTCGGCGAGCCGATCCCGACGTCGGCGACGGGCTCAGCGGTCGATCTGCGCCGGTAACTCGCTGTAGAAATCGCGCAGCGCGCCGGTGATCGCGACGAACACCCGGTGGGCTGCCTCGAGGTCGGCGGCGGGTAGATCGGCCATCGCAGCCCGGGTGCGGGTGCTGAGTGGTCCGAAGAATCCGGCCGCCACGGACATGCCGTGGTCGGTGTAGCCGAGGTGCACTCGTCGGCGGTCCGTGGCGTCGGGTACTCGCTCGAGATGGCCGGATTCGATCATCCGCTCGACGAGATAGGTGACCGCGGGCGCGGAAATCCCCATCAGTGTGCTCAGCCGGCCCGCGGTCACCGGTGTGCCTTCGGCCTGTGCGGTTGCCACATGCATCAGGGCACGGAAGTCGTTGGGGCGCAGATCGTTCGACCGCGCGAAGACGTGACCGATCTGTTCGGAGATCGCGGTCAGCGCCCGCAGATCGCGGGCGATCTCGGTTTCCAGCTCCGACCGGTCGCGAGCCGGATCGGCGTCCTCGGTGGTCTGGTCACCCAACGCATGTCTCCTCTCGATCCGGTGGTGAGCTTAGCCGCTCCCGGATCGGGACATTGTCAGATAGTTAAGTTTCTGAAATAGTTGACCGCGTGATGCGACTCAGCGACGGGCAGGGATGGGATCGATTCGCCCGGATGGTGACCGGGCGGCGATCGTGGGCGCTGCTACTCGCGGTGTTCGTGGCCGCGGTGGCTGTTGTCGCGTCGGCCGGCAGCAACCAGAGCGCCGGGCAGGCGCCGGTGTCGCTGCCGTCCTCGGCGGAATCCGCTCGGGCCGCCGCTGCCGCCGACGACTTCCCAGGCGCGGACGAAGCCGCCGCGATCTTGGTGGCGACCCGCACCGATGACGGCGTGCTCACGTCGACCGACCTGGCCGCACTCGATGCCGCGCTCACCCGGGCCGAGGTCTCCGCGTCGGGTGGTCCACGCGTCGTCCCGGCTCCCGACGGCCGCGCCGCCATCGCCCAGATCCCGGTGCCCGCGGACCTCAACGGGTTCGCGCTGACCGATCGCATCGACGAACTGCGCACCGAACTCACCACGGACCTGCCCGAACCGCTGCGCGTGCAAGTGACCGGCGGTCCCGCCTTCGGCGCCGACATCGCCGACTCCTTCTCCGGTGCCAACACCCTGCTGCTGATCGTCACAGCGCTCGTGGTGATGGTGCTGCTGATCCTCACCTACCGCTCTCCGGTGCTCTGGCTCGTCCCGCTGACGGTCGTCGGCCTGGCCGACCGCGTCGCCACCAGCGTCGGCACCGCACTGGCCCAGCTCACCGGTCTCACCTTCGACGGCTCGACCTCCGGCATCACCAGCGTCCTCGTCTTCGGCGCGGGCACGAACTACGCACTGCTGCTCGTCTCCCGGTACCGCGACGAACTGCATCGCCACGACGACCATCGCGACGCTTTGCGCGCCGCCGTACGCCATGCCGCGCCCGCCATCCTGGCCAGCAATGTCACCGTTGTGCTCGCACTGCTGACCCTGCTGCTGGCCGCGCTGCCGAACACGCGCAGCCTCGGCGCGTTCGCCGCGGCCGGACTCGTCGTCGCGGTGATCTTCGTCCTGTTCGCCCTGCCCCCGGCATTGGCCCTGTGCGGGCGAACGATCTTCTGGCCGTTCGTGCCGCACGCCGACGGTCGCGATCCGGCCGAGCACGGCATCTGGGCGAACGTCGCGCAGCGCGTGGTGCGCCGCCCGGCCCTCGTCGCGGGTGTCGCGTCGGCCGTCCTCGTGGTCTTCGCCGCCGGTCTCGCGACCACCGACATCGGCCTGTCACGCACCGAGCAGTTCCGGGTCGAAGCCGAATCCGTCGACGGACTACAGACCTTGGCCGAACACTTCCCCTCCGGGGCCGCCGACCCCGCCGTCGTGATCGCCCGCACGGCGGCCGCACCGTCGGTGCAGGCCGAACTCGACACGGTGCCAGGGATTTCCCGGGCGACCCGCACCGGAACCTCCGACACCGGAATGACGCGCTGGTCGGTCGTCCTCGACGCGCCGCCCGGCTCGGCCGACGCGTTCACCACCGTCGAGGCGATGCGGTCGGCACTCGGCGCGATCCCCGACGGTGCAGCGCTCGTCGGCGGCTCCGATGCCGAGGCCCTCGATATCCGCGACGCCGCGCGCCGGGACCAGGGGCTGGTCATCCCGCTGATCCTGGTCGTCGTTCTGCTGGTGTTGCTTGCCCTGTTGCGAGCGGTCCCGGCGGCGGTGCTGCTCGTCGGCGTCACGGTCCTGAGCGCGCTCGCCGCCCTCGGCGCGGGCAGCTGGATCAGCGGCACCGTGTTCGGCTTCCCGGCCTTGGACACCAACGTGCCACTGTTCGGTTTCCTGTTCCTGGTCGCCCTCGGCGTGGACTACACGATCTTCCTGGTGACCAGGGCGCGCGAGGAAGCAGCGGCCAACGGCACCACCCAGGGCATGGTCCGCGCCGTCGCATCCACCGGCGCGGTGATCACCAGCGCCGGCGCGGTACTGGCCGCGGTGTTCTGCGTCTTGGGCGTACTTCCGCTGATCACCCTCACCCAACTCGGCATCGTCGTCGGCATCGGCATCCTCCTCGACACCTTCGTCGTCAGAACCCTGGTCGTCCCAGCCCTGTTCGAACTCCTCGGCGACAAGGTCTGGTGGCCCTCGGTCCCCGAGAAGTAGGTGAGCGCGCCCGGGAACTAATGGACGACTCATGTCTTCGATTCCGGCGCACCCCGATCGCGGACGGTCGCGCGTTGCCATCTGGTCGTGGATCGGCATGGCTCCGCAGCACGTGACCCGATGACGCGCTGCTCACGACCTCCCGGCGCCGGGTCCGTCGGCAACATAGAGTTGTCCCGCGCAAGTTCAAGCAGGAGGCGCTCCGCTGGGGGCGCCAGGGTCGGATCGGCATTTCAGGCCGCGTTGCTCGTCGCAATACGCACGACAGGAGCGAAGGACTATGACCTCGGACTCGACGACTGGTGCGAACAGTTCACGTGATCAGACGCTGGTGATTCTCGGTGCGAGCGGCGATCTGACCGCGCGGCTGCTGCTGCCGGGGCTCGGTGCGCTGTTGAGCACCGGCGGTGTGGACAAGCTTCAGCTCGTGGGCAGCGCGGTGGAAGGCTGGGACGACGACCGCTGGCGTTCGCAGGTCACCGAGTCCTTCGCGACGGTGGACGCGCGCGGACCGCAGGTGGAAGCCGTCGTCGCGACGACCCGCTATGTCACGGCGGATGCCACCGACGAGAACGATCTGCGCGCCTTGCTCGACTCCTGTTCGGGTCAGCTGATCATCTACTTCGCGCTACCGCCCGCCGTCACCGAGAAGGTCTGCCGCGTGCTCACCGGAGTGGACCTGCCCGAGGGCACCCGGCTGGCGATCGAGAAGCCGTTCGGCAGCGACGCCGAGAGCGCCGCCGCGCTCAACGAGTTGGTGACCCAGCTCGTTCCGGAAGACCATGTGCACCGGATCGACCACTTCGTCGCCATGTCGACCGTTCTCAACATCCTGGGCGTGCGGTTCGCCAACCGCATGATCGAACCGTTGCTCAACAACCAGCACGTGCACAGCGTGGACGTGATCTTCGACGAGAGCCTGACGCTGGAAGGTCGGGCCGCCTTCTACGACGGCACCGGTGCGCTGGCGGACATGATCCAGAGCCACCTGCTCGAGGTGCTGTCGCTGTTCGCGATGGAGCCCGTGCCGTCGCTGCACGGTGACGCCGTGCGCGACGGGAAGGCCCAGATCCTGCGGGCCACCCGGATCTGGGACGACGACCCGATCCGATACAGCCGCCGCGCCCGCTACACCGCGGGTGAGATCGACGGCCGTCAGGTGCCCTCCTTCGTGGACGAGAAGGGCATCGACGGTTCCCGCAATACCGAGACCTTCGCCGAACTGGTGCTCGCGGTCGATACCTGGCGCTGGTCGGGTGTGCCGTTCCGGGTGCGCTCGGGCAAAGCGCTCGGCTCACCGCGCACCGAGGTGACGGTCACCTTCAAGCCGCCGCAACAAGTACCGGTCGGCATGACCGGCAGCCCGCAACCAAACCGGCTCCACATCGGAATACCCCTCGGCGCCAACACTTTCGGTCTCGACGTGAACATCAGCGGGCCGGGCGACTCGTTCGAGATCGATCCGGTGAGTCTGTCCGGAGAGTTCGGCGCGGGCATGCTGCCGCCCTACGGCCAAGTACTCCGGGGCGTGATCGAGGGCATCCCGCCACTGTCGGTTCGTGGCGACATGGCCGTCCAGTGCTGGCGCATCATCGAGCCGGTCCGCGAGGCCTGGCGTGAAAACCGGGTGCCGATAGGGGAGTACGCGGCAGGCAGCACCGGCCCCGACGGCTGGGCCCCGACCGGGCTTCCCGGCCAGGGGGAATGAGATGACGAGTCCGGAGAGTTCTCAACTCGACGTCCCCAACGCGGGATTGCGCATGGTCGCCCGGTGGGGACTGTGGATCAACCTCGCCACCTTCATGATCGGCTACGCCACCGGCGTCATCTCCGGTGCGTTGCTCTACATCCGAGGCGACCTCGACCTCCACGACGCCCAACAGGGCCTGGTGACAAGTATTCTGCTGCTCGGCGCACTGGTCGCGGCGATGTTCACCGGCGGGCTCGCGGACCGATTCGGCCGCAAAATGGTGCTCGGCGGCGCCGGGGTGCTGTTCGCGGTCGGCTTCATCGTGTCGGCGCTGGCGACCGGATTCCCACTGCTCGTCCTCGGCCGCCTGGTCATGGGCTTCGGTGTCGGCATCGCCTCGGCACTTGTTCCCACCTATCTGGGCGAGATTTCGCCGCCGCAGATCCGCGGGCGAATGCTCACCCTCAATCAGTTGCTGCAGACGGTCGGCATGCTCGTCGCCTACCTCGTGAACCTCGCCTTCAGCGGTAGTGGCGACTGGCGCGCGATGTTCTGGGTCGGCGCGATTCCGGCGGTCTTGCTGGTGCTGATCGTGAAACGGCTGCCGGAAACGCCGACCTGGCTGATCGCGCAGGGGCGTATCGACGAGGCACGAACCACCATCGGCTCGGTCGTCGGTGCCGCGGGCGCCGAGAAGGTGATCGAGCACTACCGCCACCAAGAAGCCGAACGTCAGCGTCTTCGGGAGCAGGACAAGAGTCCCGAGCGGAAGGGGTGGCGGGTGCTGTTGGCGCCCCGCGTCCGCCCCGCGCTGGTCGTGGCGCTCGGACTCGCTGTCCTGCAGCAGTTCGTCGGCATCAACACCGTGCTGTACTACGCGCCGACGATCATGGAGGAGACCGGTCTCAGCGCCTCGAACTCGATCGTCTATTCGGTCATCATCGGCATCGTCAATCTCGCGATGACGTTCGTCTCGCTGCGTTTGATCGACCGGCTCGGACGCCGACCGCTGTTGCTGATCTCCCTTGTCGGAATGGGGATCTCGGTGGCACTGCTCGGTGTCTCGTTCATCGTCGATCTCGGTTCGGTGATCCTGCTGGTGTGCATGCTGGTGTTCGTGTCGTCCTTCGCCATCGGGATGGGCCCGGTGTTCTGGGTGATCCTCGCGGAGGTCTTCCCGCCCGATGTGCAGGCGCAGGGCTCGGGCGCGGGCTCGGCGGTGAGCTGGTTGTCGAACTTCATCATGTCGACGGCCTTCCTGCCGCTGACCGGGGCGATCGGATCAGGTCCTGTCTTCCTGATCTTCGCCGTGATCTGCTTGGTTGCCCTGATATTCGTCTACCGCCGGGTCCCCGAGACCAAGGACCGCGACTTCGCACAGATCGACAAAGACCTGCAGGCCCGCGCCGGCAGACAGACCCCGGACGCCTCAGCGGCCTAATCACCGCAGGACGGGCGTCGCGCGTCGTGCAGTGCACGAGAGGTTCGTGCCGATCGGCGATACGAATCGCTGGTCAGGCACAGTCGCTTTGCCATTCCGCGGTGAACACCGGCGCGGACGAAGGAGTAGGGAACCGAACGTGAACACCACGTTCGTGGGGCGGAGTGCCGCGACCATCGGTCTATCTCTGGTGGTGTCGACGGTGTACGCCGGAGTTGCCACCGCTGACCCCCATCGAGGCGCCGCTGACCGCGACGGTTGCCGCAGCCGATGCCGACGGGGTGGCGGAGCCATCCGTCGAGGGGCGTCCCACAACGGCTTCGGAGTCGGTGCCGGAGTGGGGCCGCTGATCCGCTACTAGACACGATCGTCGGAGGACGGCCGCCCCCAGTTCTGGTTGAACTTGCCCAAGGGCGAAGGTTGTTGACGCAATCCATCTCACGACATTGCGGCGCGCCCCCGAAGATCGCGGTACGTACCGAGGATGCGGCGGATGGAGGATGTCACCGGGAGGTGGCCGTCGAGCGGCGTCCAGGCGTACCGCGCATGGGCGGTGAGTCGGATCGGTTCGAAGGCGGCTACGTCCACGGCGAAATGCAGCCGGCGGACGGGGCGTGCATCGGGGGACAGGTAGTCGAAATCGCCGACGTGATGGCGGATCCCGGTGACAGCAAGCCCTGTTTCCTCACGCACCCCGCGGGCCACCGCCTCGGCCAGGGTTTCACCAGGCTTCACGGTGGCCCCGGGAAGCTTCAGCGGGACCCTGACCGGGCCGCTGTCGTGACGTTCTAGGAGTAGTACTGTTCCGTCGCGTTCGATGATCACACCGACTCTCGGAGCGGTGCCGTCTACCTCGGCTTGGCGGGCCAGTTCTTCCAACTCCGATGCGGAGACCATGGGGCTTACCGACTTCCGATTCCGGATCCGACTTCGGCGGATCCGACGACTGTATCGATTGAATACGCTACTCCTCGAGACCAGGTCGACGCGCAAAAATGGGGCGGCCGCGGCAGCCGCGTCTCGCGTCGTGGGTCACCTTGCTGTCGGCGAGGATCGGGCGGGTCCCGGAGTGGCGCGGAAAGCGCGCACGATCAGGTTGGCGGCCTCGGTGCAGATGGTGTCGGCGTCGGTGCGGGGGAGGGGGATCGTGCCGTACATCGACGCGTGCAGACCCTGTTGGACGAGAAGCGAGACGAACTGACGGGCCGCGGTCGAGGGATCCTCGACATCGAGTTCACCGCGGGAGCGCAGCAGGTCGGCGATCTGGGCCACCAGCTGTTTCGGTTCGCCGTCGGCGCAGGCGGGACGCAGCGACGGGATCCGGGCGACCTCGCTGATGATGAGACGGCGCAGAGCGGAGGCCCGCTCGTCGAGCAACACCCGAAGGACGCGATGGCCGATCTCGACGAGTGCGGCGGTGACGTCGGTGCGATCCGACCCGGCGATCGCGGTGCCGAAGGTCGTTGCCACCTGGGCGCGTTCGTGCTCGACCGCGGCCAGGAACAGGGTCTGTTTGTCGCCGAAATGGTTGTAGGCGGTCTGTTTGGCCACGCCTGCCCGTTCGGCGATCACGTCGAGGGTTGCCCGTTCGTAGCCGTCGCGCAGGAATGTGTCGATCGCGGCGTCGAGGATGGCTCGACGCTTACCCGGATCGCCCCCTGGGGGGCGGCCGCCGGGTCCGGTCGATCGCGTTGCCGATGTCGACATGTCCGTCGGCGCCTTTCACGGATGAGTGGCCTGGGTCACCAAGGTTACGGGTGGACGAGCCAGTCTATCTACTATTTACTGGACTGGACTGACTAGTCTAAGTAACTCGAGCCGCGGAGGTTTCATGACGGCCACATCAACCGATCTACTGGCGCTCGACGCGGCGGCGCAGGACATGTTGTTCCGCGCTGCCCGCACCGCCAACACGTTCACCGACGAACCGGTGACCGACGAGCAGTTCCGGGCTGTCTACGAACTCGTGAAGTTCGGGCCGACCTCGATGAACCAGCAACCGCTGCGCGGTGTCCTCGTGCGGTCGGACGCAGCCAAATCGAAGCTGGTCGAGGCGATGACCGACCGCAACAAGGACAAGACCGCGCGGGCACCGCTGACGGTCGTGGTCGCGGCCGACCTCGACTTCCACGACGAGTTGCCCAAACTCGTTCCGTTCATGGACAACCCGCAGAACGTCTTCGCCGATCCGGCGATCCGGGAGCCGTCGGCCACGTTCAACGCCGCGCTGCAGGTGGCCTACCTCATCGTCGGCATTCGCGCGGCGGGTCTGGCTGCGGGCCCGATGGTCGGCTTCGACGCCGACGCCGTGCGACGCGAGTTCTTCCCCGACGGCAGGCATGTCCCGCTGTGCGTCATCAATATCGGCAAGCCGGGCCCGGACGCCTGGATGGGACGGCTGCCACGGCTGGAGTACGACGAGGTCTTCGCCACCGCCTGAATATCGCGCCGCGGCGCAACTCTGATCAGTGGATAGGCACAATGACTGCTACATCGAATATTTCGACCATTCCTGTACCACACGCGGTCAACGACGCCGGGTCGGTGGCTCAGATTCTCCTGCACGCCGCCCGGCACCACCCCACGAGCGGCACGACCTATCTGCAGCGCACCGGCGACGGACCGACCGTGCGCGTGCACCGTTCGTATCCCCAACTGCTCGACGAGGCGTTGTCGCTCACCGGTGCGTTGCGCGACCGTGGGCTGCGTCCGCAGTCGAAAGTCGCTCTCCTGCTCGATGATCACGAAGACTTCGTCACCGTGCTGTGGGCGTGTTTCCTCGGCGGGTTCGTGCCGTGCCCGATGGTCGCCCAGCCCGCCGATCCGACGCGCTGGGCGAGCGCGTTGCGTCATGTCGACGAATTGCTGGAACGCCCACTCGTCGTGACGTCACAGTCGATCGACGACACCATGCCCGCGGTTCCCGAATTGGCGACGGTGACGGTGGAATCGTTGCGCACCGGCGAACACGAGCCGACCCCGTATCTCGCCTCCGCCGACGACCTCGCGCTGCTGGTGCTCACCTCCGGATCCACCGGAAACGCCAAAGCGGTGGCACTCACCCACGGCAATCTGCTCAGCTCCATGGCGGCCAAAGCCGCTGTACAGCACCTGAATCCCGACGACATCACCTTCAATTGGATCTCGTTCGATCACGTCGCGGCCCTGCTCGAAACGCATCTGCTGCCGCTGTATCGCGGTGCGCGACAGATCCATGCGCCGAGCGAGGTGGTCGCCGACGATCCGATGGAATTCCTGCGGATCATCTCCCGCCACCGGGTGAGCATGACCTTCACACCCAATTTCCTGCTCGGGCAGCTGAATACGCTGTTCGAACCCGACATCGACGGCGCCCGTCTCGAACTGAGCTGTCTGCGGCATATCGTGAGCGGCGGTGAAGCCAATGTCGTCGCGACCGGGACACGGTTCCTCGACACCTTCGCCGCCTATGGTCTGCGCGAGACCGCGCTGTGGCCGGCGTTCGGGATGACCGAGACCTGCGCGGGAAGTATCTACAACCGCGACTTCCCGAACGCCGACGCCGGGCAGGAGTTCGCCGCCGTCGGACATCCGGTGCCCGGATTACGGCTGCGGGTCGCCGACCAGGAAGGGCGATCGTTACCCGCGGGTGCCGCCGGAGAGGTGCAGCTGCACGGTCCCATGGTCACCCGCGGCTACTTCAACAACGACGAGGCCACCCGCGCGGCGTTCACCGCCGACGGCTGGTTCCGCACGGGCGACCTCGGCCGGTTGACCGACGGCAGGCTCACGCTGGTCGGCCGCAGCAAGGACAGCATCATCGTCAACGGCGTGAACTACTTCAGCCACGAGATCGAAACGGCCGTCGAAGAACTCGACGGCATCACCCGTGGCTATGTGGCCGCGTTCCCGACGCGTCGCCCCGGCAGCGACACCGAACAGCTCGTGCTCGCCCTGCACGCCGAGACCGCCGACGAAGCCGACCTGCACCGCCTGCTGACGGCCGTCCGTTCCACGGTGGTGCTGCTGTGCGGGTTCCGCCCCGGATACATTCTGCCACTGAGCAAAGCGGACTTCCCGAAGACAAGCCTCGGCAAGACCTTGCGGCCGCGCATGCGTCAACAGCTCGAATCAGGTGGCTACGACCGCGTCATCGCCGACACCGCGGCAATCACGACCCGCCAGCTCGGCGGATACTCGGCACCGCAGGGGGGTACCGAGTCGATCCTGACCGATGTCTACGCGGAGCTGTTCGATGTTCCGGCAACCGAAATCAGCGCCACGGCCAGCTTTTTCGACCTCGGTGGCACCTCGCTGGACATCCTCCGGCTACAGCAGCAGATCGCGCGCCGCTTCGGGGTGCCGGACCTGCCGATCATCGCCATCCTGACCGCACCGTCGGTTCGGGAGCTGGCAGCTGTCGTGGACGAGGGCGGTGGCGGGCCACGCCGTTACGATCCGATCGTGGGGTTGCAGACCAGCGGTACGAAGACGCCGCTGTTCTGTGTGCACCCCGGTGTCGGTGAAGTTCTGGTGTTCGTCAATCTGGCCAAGTACTTCGTCGGAGACCGCCCGTTCTACGCGCTGCGCGCCCGCGGTTTCAACAAGGGGGAGGAGCCGTTCCACACGTTCGACGAGATGGTCGATGTCTATACGAGCGCGATCCGACGGCGGCAACCGCATGGTCCGTATGCCCTCGCCGGCTATTCCTTCGGCGCCGCGGTGGCGTTCGAGATCGCCAAGCGGCTCGAAGCCGAGGGTGAGCGGGTCGACTTCCTCGGCAGTTTCAACCTGCCACCGCACATCAAATACCGCATGGACGAGCTCGATTTCACCGAGACCGCGACGAATCTCGCGATGTTCCTCGACCTGATCACCAAGCGGCAGGCTGTCGAACTGCCCGCCGAATTGCGAGCGCTGTCCAAGGGGGGCCAGCTCGCCCGCCTGATCGAACTCGCCCCGCCCGACCGTGTCGCCGAACTCGACCTGGATCTGACGAAGTTCACGGCGTGGGCCGAGCTCGCCGACGGGCTCACCGGCCTCGGCCGCACCTACACGCCGAGCGGGGCCGTCCGCTCGATGAGTGTGTTCTGCGCGGTCCCATTGCGCGGCACCAAACAGGACTGGATCGACAACGAACTGCGCAGGTGGGACGAATTCACCACCGAGGCGAACCGCTACATCGATGTGCCCGGTGAGCACTACACATTGATGGGACCACGGCACGTCACCGCGTTCCAGTCCATTCTGCGCAAAGAACTCGACCGCGCGCTGGCACAGGCCGACGCCGACCGATAGGGAGAAATACGTTGCAGGGCAAGAAGATTCTGATCACCGGCGGCACGGGGCAGGTCGCCAGACCGGTCGCCGAGGCGCTCGCCGCCCACAACGAGGTCTGGTGCCTCGGCCGCTTCGGCACACCGGGTGTCGAGGACGAACTGCGCGCCGCCGGCGTGATCACCCGGCACTGGGACATGAACGACACGACGGCCGCGGCTTACGCGCAGCTGCCGACCGATTTCACCCACGTGCTGCACTCGGCGGTCCACCGTGGTGACGGCACCGATTTCGAGGACGCGCTCACCGTCAACTCCACCGCGTGCGCGCGGCTGATGACCCACTGTCGCACCGCCGAGGCGTTTCTGTTCGTGTCGACCGGCGCGCTGTACAAACGGCAGACCCTCGACCACGCCTATCGCGAATCCGACCCGATCGACGGAGTCGCCGACTGGCTGCCCACCTACCCGGTCGGCAAGATCGCGGCCGAAGGCACCGTGCGGGCCATGGCGAACACACTCGAACTGCCGACCACGATCGCCCGGCTCAATATCGCCTACGGTCCCGGCGGCTACGGTGGGGTGCCCATGCTGTACTTCAAGCGGATGCTGGCAGGCGAGCCGATTCCGGTTCCGCTCGAGGGGCAGAATTGGTGTTCGCTGCTCTACACCGATGACCTCGTCGCCCAGGTTCCCGCGCTGTGGAACGCGGCGTCGGTGCCTGCCCGGGTGGTCAACTGGGGTGGTGACGAGTCGGTCGGGATCACCGATTGCGTCCGTTACCTCGAAGAACTCAGTGGCATCGAGGCGCAGCTCGTCCCGTCCGAGGTCACCCGCGAGACCTACCAGTTCGATCCCGAAATGCGCCGCTCCATCACCGGCCCCTGCACCGTCGACTGGCGCGAGGGAATCCGGCGCACCCTCGCCGCACACTTCCCCGCGCACGTCCGTGAGGTGACGCCGCGATGAACCACACTCAGGTGACGACGCCCAACATCGCGGTAATCCGCACCGCGTACGAGGGTTTCGCGACCCGCGATGTCGGCAAGATCCTCTCCGCCATGCACGACGACGTCGAATGGGTGCACCCCGACGGCATGCACAAATACGGCTTGGGCGGAACCAAGATCGGCCACGAGGGGATCAAGGAGTTCCTCGCCCGCGTCCCGTCGGTGCTCGGCGGCATGGTGCTCGACCCGGTCGAGTTCATCGAACAGAACGACCGCGTCATCGTCCTCGGCACACGCCAGGTCATCGCCCGCACCGGAACCTCGACCACCTTGCCCTTCCTGCATTCCTGGACCATGCGCGAGGGCAGAGCCACCCGAATGGAAGACATCTTCGACACCGTCGCCTTCCACGCCGCCATCGAAAGCTGACCCCCGACCACGCCGCGGGCCGACCCCTAGGTCGTTGCCCGCGGCGGTGGTCAGCGGAGGGTGAGGAGGGTGCGGCGGTCGATCTTGCCGGTGGGGGTGCGGG
This sequence comes from Nocardia sp. NPDC050413, assembly GCF_040655475.1. NCBI lineage: Bacteria > Bacillati > Actinomycetota > Actinomycetes > Mycobacteriales > Nocardiaceae > Nocardia > Nocardia sp. NPDC050413. The sequence goes on from NZ_JBFAJZ010000001.1 coordinate 161,570, forward strand.
GGAGGTCGTCGAGGAAGACGACGTCGCGGGGGGCTTTGAAGCGGGCGAGGTGGGTCTTCACGTAGGTGCGGACGGTGTCGGCGTCGAGGTCGCCGGTGGGGACGACGAAGGCGGCGAGGCGTTGGCCGAATTCGTCGTCGGGTACGCCGATGACGGCTGCTTCGGTGATCGCGGGGTGGGTGTAGAGGAGGTCTTCGATTTCTCCGGGGAAGACGTTCTCGCCGCCGGAAACGATCATGTCGTCGTCGCGGCCGTCGATGAAAAGTCTTCCGCCGGAATCGAAGTGGCCGAGGTCGCCGGTGCTCATCAGGCCGTCGCGGGTCTGCTTGGAGCCGCCGCCGGAGTATCCGGCGAAGGCGATCGAGTTGCCGACGTAGACGGTCCCGACCACGTCGGGTTCGGTGATCCGGGTGCTGTCGGCGCGGTAGAGCGCGACAGTGATCCCCACCGGGGCCTTGCCGACGGTGCCGGGTGCGGCCGTCCAGTCCTGCGGGGTCGCGATGGTGGCGGTGCCGGTTTCGGTGCAGCCGTAGAAGTTGTACAGGACAGGCCCGAACGTCTGGATCGCCCTGGTGCCGAGCGCCGAGGGCAGCGCCGCGCCCGCGGTGAACACGATACGCAGCGAGGTGGTGTCGGTGTGCGACAACACTTCTGGGCTCAGGTCGAGTATGCGACGCAGCATGGTCGGTACCAGGACGACCATCTCGACACGGTGTTCGGCGATCTGGGCAAGCGCGCGGGCGGCGTCGAATTTGCCGTGCAGCACGACGGTGGAACCTAGATTGAGCGACAGGATGAACTGTGACAGGGCGGTTCCGTGGAACAACGGCGCGCACAACAGCACGGTCTGCTCGCGTCGCAGCGGTACCCGGTCGACTAATTGTGCTGCCGCCAAGGGGGATTCGATCCGACGTGGCGCACCTTTCGGTGTTCCGGTCGTGCCACCGGTGAGCAGGACGAAACCACCCTGCCGGGCCGGCGACGGTGGCCGTTGCGCATCGAGGCCGCCATCGAGCGTGAGCACGGTGATGGTGTCGGGTAGGGGAGTGGCCGCCACGGGCAGGCTCGGATCGAGGACGAGTGCGTCGACCTGCTCGCGGGCCAGCACATCGGTGAGCTGGGTGGCGCCGAAACCGGTGTTGAGCAGAACCAGCCGCGCGCCGAGTTTGCCTGCGGCGACCATGGTTTCGACCAGTGCCGCACCATCCGGGTAGAGGACGCCGATGGTGTGGCCGGCACCGAACCCGTTCCGGTGCCAGCGGGCGGCGATGGCGTCGGTGCGCTCGTCGAGTTCGCGGTAGCTGATCCGCCGATTGCCGTCGATGAGCGCGATCCGGTCCGGCGTGCGCTGCGCGGAGCTGCGTACGCCACCGGCGATGGGGCCGTAGGTGCGCATCGTGCGTGCGGTGCGCACCACCTGGAGCGGTCGCCGAAGGTCGATGATCCCGGATCGCTGGAGCGCACCGATCTGGCGTGCGGTGGTGGCAACGGAATGCATGCGGCACTGCATGGCTGCTCCTTCGGTAGGTGCAGCCAATTACAACATGAGCTCTTGTTCGGAACAAGAGAGCTTGTTTTTAGTGGCTCGAGTCGGGCGTTCGCGCGGCTGCGCCCAGGCCGAGGTGGACGATCTGGGTGAATGCTGTGAGGTCGCGGATGAGGGTGTCGATATCGCCCGAGGTACCGCGGGTGGTGTGGTGCAGCCAGTCCGAGACCGTGTCGAACAGGCCGCCGATGGTGGCGACGGCCAGTGCGTGCAGGTCGACCCGCGAACCGGTGGCGGGCACGAATCCGTAATCGCGCCAGAGTGTTTCGAGGAACTCGGCCGCCCACCTCCGGTTGGTGCGGCGCTGTTGCTCGACCGTGGCCGAGATGGCGCTCGCCTCACCGAAGGTGACGATCGCGACGCGGGGGTCGTCGACCAGGGCGTGCGCGAAGGCGCTGAGGGTCTCGACGACGACGGCATCGCGATCGCCCTGCGCGCGAGCGAGCGCGGCGGCGACGTCGGCTTGCAAGCGCTCGCTGACCTGCTGCAGCAGGGCGAGGTAGCAGGCCTCCTTGCTGTCGAACAACTCGTAGAACGCCTTGTTGCCGACCAGTGCGGTCTGGCAGATCTGCTCGATGGAGGTGTTGGGGTAGCCGTTGGCGGCGATCAGCTCGAACGCGGCGTGCAGGATCTGCTCGCGCCTGCGGGCTCGGCGCTGCTCGGCGTCGAGGCCCTGGATTCGCCGTGGCCGCTTTTCGATCGATGTCACGCAGATCAGCGTATCGAATGCGAAATTGCAACAAGAACTCTTGTTAACAACAAGACAGCGTGTTGTAATCGGCATCACCTACCGAAGTGAGGATTCGATGAAGAACCCGAGAGTTGCGCGGAGATGGGCGGCGGCCCCGCTGGCAGCGATGTGTCTGGCGGTATCGGGCACCACCGTCGCCGCGGCCGATCCGTATCCGAGCTTTCCGCCGGATCAGAATCAGCTGCCGCAATTGCCCACCGAGCCCCAGCTCTACGATCTGTTGCCGATCCCGGTTCCCGCCGAGGACCCGTGGTACGACGATCCGGCGGACCTGAGTTCTTACGCCCCCGGACAGATCATCCGTTCCCGCACGGTGCAGACCCGGCTGCTCGGTCTACCCTTCCCCGTCCACACCGAACAGCTGCTGTACCGCAGCAACGATGTGCACGACAATCCGATCGCCACGGCAACTTCGGTGATCATTCCCGGTATTCCCTGGTCGGGCAGTCCACGTCCGGTGCTGTCGTTCCAGGAGGCGATCGACTCGACCGACTCGTCGTGCAATCCGTCCTACACCCTGCGAACCGGGACCATGAAAGAGGCCGCGCTCGCGGTCTATTGGCTGGCCCAGGGTTTCGCGATCAACGTCCCGGACTTCGACGGCAAGTTCAACACCTTCAACACCTACGACGAAGGCAAGATGGTGCTCGACAGCCTGCGCGCCATGAAGAATTCCGCGCTGGGGCTTGCCGATTCCGGCATCGCGCTCTACGGCTACTCCGGCGGTGGCTCGGGGTCGATCCGCGCCGCCGAACTGCGCCGGACCTACGCGCCCGACGTGCGACTGCTCGGCACCGCGGTCGGCGGCTTCCCCGCCGATCTGCAAGCCCAGGCACGCTTCGCCGTGGCCGCACAGCCCGGGCTCACCGGCATCAGCAACTTCACCATGTGGCTCGGATTCGCCGCGCTGTCACGAGAATTCCCCGACGCGTTCGACGCCGAGGAACTGCTGACCCCAGAGGGTCAAGCGATTGTCGCGGACATGGGTAAGCGCTGTGTCTACACGATCGCGGCGGCCGGCGCGTACCGGCCGATCAGTGCCTACTTCAAGCCGGGCAAATCGCTCGACACCACCCCCGAGGTCATGCGGATTCTCGCGGAACAGAGCCTCGGCCACCACATTCCGGACAGCCCGATCTTCTGGTGGCACGGCATCTGGGACGAACTGATCCCCGCCGATGTCGTTCTACCGACAGTCCAGGACTACTGGAACCGCGGCGCCGACCTGCGCTTCTACACCATGCCCCTGCCTGAACACCTCGTCAACGCCACGGCTGGCTGGCCACCCGCGGTGGCCTGGACCAGCGCCGTACTACGCGGACTTCCCCCCGGCGACCGCTTCAAGGCCGACATCCCGCTGCCCAGATGAGGTGTGTGACCTGGCGAGAGTGTCGCCTACTTGTCCCGGCCCTCCCGGTATTCGCGAGGGGTCATCCCGGTGTCTTGCCGGAAGAGCCGGTAGAAGTGCCGCTCGGAGGCGAAACCCGACGCGAACGCAACGGCGGCTGGTGACAGGGAACGGTCACGGGTCAGCAGCATTTCGGCGTGGCGCAGCCTGAGCTTGCGTAGCACGGTGGCGAAGGTGTCCGGGGTGCCGTCGAAGAGGCGGAACAGTGTGCGCCGGGAGATATGGCAGGCCCGGGCCACCTCCTCGACGGTGAGGTCGCGGTCTGTGTAGCGTTCGCGCAGATAGCGCAGGACGTGTTCGCGGCTCAGCGCTTCCGCCGAGGTCTCACCTGGGCGTACTCCGGCGGTCAGCAACACGGCCGAGGCGATTAGGTCCAGAGCGCTGCCGGCGAGCAGGTCGGCTTGCTCGGGTGCCTGCCGGTGGATGCGGGCAAGGTTGCAGAAGAACCCTGCCACCACACCGGCCGCGCTCGATGCCGGTACAGCCACCGCGGTAGGAAGATCGAGCCGGTCCAGGCCTGGCCGGCGCCGCAGCAGCGAGATCGGGACCTGGACGACGACTTGTTCGAAGGCTGAGTTGTTGGTCCAGTGGTAGGGCTGGGAAGTGTTGTAGAAGACCATGTCGCCGCCGCCGACCACCGCTGCGCGTCCGTCCTGGTTCAGGCAGGCCCGGCCCTTGGTGTGGATGCTGGCCAGCAGGTACTCGTCGTCGGAGCGGGCGATATGGCGCGCGGCCCGGCGGAACTCCTGGTGGCTGCCCGCGACCGTCGTGAGGCTGAAGTCGACTGGGCTGACCAGGGTTCCGGTCGTGACCCGGCCGTAGAACGGTTCGTCGGGGTGGGTGTCGACGGCGAGCGGCACGTAGGTCTGCGACATCAGCGATTCCCACTCGTCGCGGGCGTCGCTGCGTGGTGTCGGCGACGAGAACGTCGAAGTTGTTGGTACTTCGGCCATTGCCCCACCCCACGAGAAACCGACTGCGAGCCATAGCCGAAGCTATGGCCGAGATCGAGGATAGCCCGATCGTGCGTACGAGTCACCGCTCGATGTGCTGATCACGCCGCCGGACGGACGTCGTGAGGGAAGGTGAGTTCGGCCTGGATGGTTTTGTGCCCGTCGTAGCGGCTACAAGACCAGGTGTCGGCGAGGTTGTCGACCAACAGCAGCCCGAGACCGCCGGTGTGGTCGGGGGCGCGTGGGTGCGGTTCACCGGGGCCGGTGTCGTCCACTTCGATGCGCACCCGGTCGCGGACGTGGTTCAGCGATAGCCGGGCACGCCGGGGTGCGAGCCCGTGGCGGCGGGCGTTGCTTGCGAGTTCGTCGAACACCTGGATCGTATCCGCGACCGCGGTTTCCGGTAACGGTGCGAGGAATTCGCGCACCATTATCCGCGTGCTCGCGGGCGTGAGGGAGTCCAAGTCGACCTCCAGGTCCTCGTGGTGGACCGTGCTGCGGCGCCGGGCTTCCAGTACCGGTCTCGTCATGACCTTTCCCTCCTGCCTCGTGGCTCGTTACAGCACGGCTACCCGGCTGCGCCATTGCGAAACGGTGGCCGACCGAAACGAATTCCACCAGAGGAATTTTGAATCGAAATAGATACGGAGATCGGATTCGAGATTCGTTCGAACAGACGGCGCCCTACCAGTTTCCGAGTGTGAAACGCGGGGCGGATGTGGCTGTGCGCCAAGCTGATCCGGCCCTGGCGCGGGAACTGTCGGCTCGCGCCAGAGGAATCGGGACCGATGGACCGGAGTTGGGTGATGAGCCCATAGCTCTCGACACTCCGGGCTCTGGTGGCACCGCCGACGCGGCAGCGGACACTACTCTGCTCGCTATGGTGATGACCAGCGCGAAGATCGGGGGAGCGGCGGTCGTCGCCCTCCACCCGTCGACCATGGTGGGGTGCACCTATCGCTGCGACGACCGGTATGTCGTGGGGCGAGAGGAGATCCGTCAATTCGCGCGCGCGGTCCAGGACAGCCATCCGGTGCATCGGTCGGAATCCGCCGGTGTGGAGTTCGGTTACGGTGGGCTGATCGCGCCGCTCACCTTCTTCGCGATTCCCGCGTTTCGGGCGCAAAGGGCGATGTTCGACACTGTGGCCGGTGGATACGACCTGAGCCGGATCATGCAGACCGATCAGGTTGTCAACTACCACAAGCCGATTCGACCTGGTGACGCACTGACCTGCGATGTGGGTTTCGAGTCGTTTCGGGGAGCCTTCGGGAGCGAACTCTTCGAATTCAAGACCGAGATCACAGACCAGTACGACTGCCCGCTGATCACTTCGCGGACAAGTTTCGTCGGTCGAGCCGAGGGCGGCGCCACCAGGTCTCATTCGGCCGACGACCTCGTGATGCGCGGTTTTAACGACAGCCCGTCGGGTGCTGGACTCCGTCCACGAATACACAACGGATCTGATCCTCGTCCGAGATCGGAGTCGGCAGGACGCGGCGGCCGAACGCGTCGCTTCGAGTCCGTCGCGGAAGGTGAGAAGCTACCACCACGGGTCTTTTCGCTCACCCTCGGAGATCTGGTCAATTATGCCGGTGTGGCCGGTGACCCGAATCCGATTCACTGGCACCCGCAAGCCGCGCGAGCGGTGAACCTGGACGCGCCGGTTGCTCACGGCATGCTGACGGTAGGTCTGGGAGCGGGTTATCTCACCTCGTGGCTGGGTGATCCCGGCGCTGTCCTCGAGTATGCGGTCCGGTTCACCAGCCCGGTCTATGTGACCAGCGCCGGAGCGAGTGTCGAGTTCTCGGGGACCGTGCGGTCTGTCGATCCACGGCATCGGACGGCGGTCGTGGCAATCGTCGCCATATCTCAGGGGCGGAAGATCTTCGGACGAGCAACGGCGAAGGTCCGGCTCTCACCGACCTGACAACCGGATCGGCTACCCGGTCTGCTGCGGCGGAGGAGTGAGATCGCTCGGCGGACTGGATGGTCGAATTGCCATGCCCGGCCAGGAAATCCCGCGAACTCCACCCTGGCCGCGAGCGACGCGTATTCCTTCGGCGGTGATCCGAGGGCGATAGATCGTTGTCCGGTGACCGAATGCCGGGTCGAGATCGACGGAGTCGAACAGTCCCATCCTCGTCAACCACTGCGACGCGCGAACCACTTCGTTCTCGGTGAGGGATTCGCCCGGCCAACCGACCGACGCCCCGACGACGAAGGCGCCGAGGGCTCGCCCGGCGTTGTCGGAAAGGTCTTCGTTGTGTGCCCATTTCAGCACCGCCTCGCGCACAGCCCACTGCCGGTCGGAGTAACCGGGCGTCGTCCGCGCCGTACTGTCCATCCGCAGCATCGCGGGCTTGTCCATCACGTCACTCCTCAATCCCGAACCGAGTGGCTCGTGCCCGCGACCTCTGATCGCCGTCAGTACTGCTGAGCGCTGCCGACCGCGGCCTCGAGCCGTGCCTCCCGGCTCCGGCCGTGCTCCACGGCTGCCGTTTACAAGATAAACATATGGCCGTTTATCTTGTAAACCAGTGGATCGACTACCGCGTGACGGGGTACGTTGAGTCGAGCCGGAACATCCCGGTATCCTGGGGTTATAGTGGCGTGCTGGAAGACCAGGGCCCGAGGATTTTGACAGGAGCTCCGCCCTGAGCGAGGACACGATCGACTCGGGCGCCGAGCTGCGCGACAACGGTCCGCGCGACGGAGGTACTCGGCGCGTCCCGCGACTGGATCGGGTGCTGATCCTGGAATCCGCGATCGCGCTGATCGACGAGGAAGGCCTGGGGCACCTCACGATGCGCCGCCTCGGTTCCTGGCTCGGCGTGGAAGCCATGGCCCTGTACCGATACGTGTCCGGGCGTGACGACCTGCTGGCCGGGGTGGTCGACCACCTCGTCGACCAGCTCTACGAACAGAACCTGATGGAGCCCGACGGTGCGGGCGGCAGCTGGCAGGGTTACCTGCAACGCCTCGCGCACGGCGTGCGCCGCGTCGCCATCGAGCACCCCGAGGTGTTCCCGCTGATGGCATCGAGCCCGCCCCAGGCGCCCTGGCTGTGCCCGCCGTTGCGCAGCCTGAACTGGATGGAGTCGTTCCTCGACACCATGCTTCGCTACGGGTTCGACGACCGTCAGGCGGTTCAGGCCTACCGGTCCTTCGCCACGTTCCTGCTGGGCCACCTCCTGCTCGAGGTGGCGACCAAGGGGGTCGAGCTGAGCCCGATCACCACCGCCGAGCCCGGGCAGCACGAATCCTCGGATCTGGCCGACTACCCGAACGTGCACCGCCTGCAGAGCCACCTGGCAGCCGACCGCGCGGCCGACGAGTTCGAAGAATCCCTCGAGGCGTTACTCGACCGCCTCGAAGCGATGCGCCGCGCCCGACCGCGCCCCTGAGCGGCGGGCTCGACGCGGCCGGTGGTCACCGCCGACGGCGATCAGAGCAACCCGTCGTGGCTGGGTGGTCGGCCCAATTCGAATTCCTCGGCTCCGAGCCGGCGGGCCCAGCTGTGTGACCATGCCTTCAGCGGGGCGAGCGCGTAGAGCAGTTCCACACCGATCGGGGTGAGGGCGTATTTGCCCGCGTCGGTGGTGTAGACGACTTCGACGGTGACGAGTTCGCGCAGTCTTGTGCTCAGCACGCTCGAGGAAATGTCGGGCAATGCGCGGCGGAGGTCGCGAAATCCGAGCGGCTCGGTTCGCAGCTGCCACAGCACCAGGATCGCCCAGCGGCGGCCGAGAAGATCGAACGCGGCCATGAGGGGCTGGCCCGTAGCAGAACCCCGAACCGCGACTCCAGGGCGGGGGACTCTTGCGTCACTCATCCACAAGACCCTAGTGTGGTTTGAAAATCGAACCACCACGACCGGGGTGATGCGCCGGAGTCGCCACGAAGGAGTAAGAGATGGCCCGAACTGTCCCGGTAGTCGCGTTGGATTCGATGCAGCGAGACCGAGGTGTCCTGTCGGCAGTAGCTGCGGCCGTGGGCGGACGACGGATCACCTTGGCCCGCGCCGACCCGAGGCGTCTGATGCTCTCGCCGCCACGCTCGTGGCGAGCGGGGTGCGTGCACTACGGGGTGATGATCCCGGATCTCCCTGCGCCGCACCGCTTCCTGGCCACCATGATCGTCATCGGCAAGTCCGGAACACGGGCGTGGGACGACGACAATGCCGTGGTTCATACCGCCCGCGACACTGTCACCGTCGCCCATGGCAGTGCCGCGAGCGGGCACGACCCGTTCCGGGTCTATTCGGCGCGCGACGACTGCGATCTCCGCGGCGACGGTGGACACCTGCGATTCGGCGACGAGTTGACGCTGTCTGGAACCTTCCCGAATTTCCGTCTGCGGTCCCGGTTCGATGACCTGGCCGTGGATCTGGAGCTGACGGCCACCGGCGAGACGCTCTGGTTCATCGACAATCCGCTCTACCGGCATGTGGCCCTGTTCGCTCATTACTCGGGCACAATCACGCACGCCGGGCAAACCACGCGAGTCTCCGGACTCTGCACCTACGAGTACGCGGTGATCCGCTCACCCCAGATGCTGCGCGCCCAGCCGCTTCCGCCGTCCCGGAAGATTCCCCTCGACTTCTTCACCTACCACATCATTCCCGTAGACGAAGACACTCGGCTGATCCTGGTTGCCACCGGCGTAGCCGGTCGACCGGGGTGGTTGGCCGCCTATTGGCGCAGCGAGGCAGGCGGGGTTTGCGCACTGGGCAGTCAAGTGACATTCGAAGTCTTGTCGACACAACCGGTTCCGCAGGTCGCCAACGCCACCCCGGCTATGACCATGCCCGACACGTTCCGCTGGACCGCCACCGACGGCAGAGGGAACATCGCCGTCGAGATCACCGGCACCGTCGACACCGAATGGCTCTACGCGGGCATGGGCTATATCGGCGGATTCCGCTACCACGGCCGCATCGCCGAGCACCGCGTGGCCGGCCTCGCCTACCTCGAATACTCCGACCGACGCCGCTGACCGAGCCTGCTGATCGACACACGTCCCGCCGCGATGAAGGATCGAAAGCTGATGAGCCACCCAACCGACCTGTCCACCATGACCGGCCTCGAGGTCGTGCGTGCCTTGGCTGCCGTCACCGACGAACGCCCCTCGATCGCCCGGTTGATGGGCATCACGATCCATACCGTCGACAGTGGCGAAGTTGCTGGATCGGTCACTCCCCAGCCGGATTTCGCCAACGCCCTCGGAACCGTGCACGGCGGGATCTGCGCAACGCTTCTCGACGCTGTCATGGGATGTGCGGTGCACACGATGCTTGCCCCCGGAGTCGGCTACACAACCCTCGAACTGAAGGTCAACTACCTGCGGACCGTGGCCACCGACGCGGGTCCCCTCACCGCCACCGGTTCGGTGATCCACGCGGGCCGCACGACCGCCACCGCCGAAGGGCGCGTCCACGACGACAAGGGGCATCTGGTGGCGCACGCCACAACGACCTGCCTCATCCTCAGCTGAATCAGATTGCCCCTCTACACATTCCGCGCCAGCCGGAAACGGGCCGACGCTTCCCGAAGGACGATCATGAACGCAAACCGACCACCGCTGGTTCTGCTGCACGGGCTCACGATGTCGGAACGCGCCTGGGTCGACGTTGTTCCGCTGTTGGCGCCGCACCACCACGTCATCACCCCCACGCTGCTGGGCCATCGCGACGGACCGATGCCGACGCAGCGGCCCACGCGGGTGAGTCATCTGGTGGACGACATCGAAGCGCTGCTGGATACGCTCGGCCTTCACCAGGTGCATCTGGCCGGGAACTCCCTCGGTGGATGGATCGCGATCGAACTGGCACGCCGGGGCCGGGCCCGTAGTGTGTGTGCCTTGTCTCCGGCCGGGTTCTGGGAACCGCGCCGCGCCAGTCAAACTCACGGGACCTCGATCATCGCTCGCGAGGCGGCAACCGCTCGTCTCGGCAGGCCCCTGGCGCCGCTCGGCTTGCGGTCACCCCTGATCCGGCGGCTCGCACTGCGCAACGTCGCGACTCGTGGCGATCGCCTCAGTAGCGCGCAAGCCCTCGACATCGTCCATGACCTGACCGAATGCCCGGTCACCACCGACCTGCTCGGCACCGACGAGTACATCGCGCCTCTGCCGGATCTTCCGTGTCCCATGACGGTGGCCTGGGCCGAGCACGATCGCCTGCTGCCGCTCGCGGTGAACACCCCCATCGCCCGGCTGCGCCTCCCCGAACAAACTCACTTCCGGGTCCTCCGAGGCGTCGGTCACGTCCCCATGATCGACGATCCCGACCTGGTCGCGCGAACCATCCTCGCCACCACGGCCGGTCATCCGCAGCCCGAGGATTCACGGACTGAGGGTCTCGGCCACTAGCTCGATGCGGATCCTTCGTTCCGGGTGCGTTCGGCAACCAGGTCGGTCTGCTCCTGATGGACGCGCAGAGCCGTTGCGAGAAAGTCGAGAATGAGGCGCAGTTGGTCGCTGTCGTAGTGCCCGAGCGCGGCTGTCCCGGCCCGGCCAACGGGTTCGAAGATGAGCTCCGCCATGCGCTGCGCGTCGGCGGTGGGCTCGATGAGCACGCGCCGCCGATTGTCCGGATCCTGTGCGCGCGAAACATATCCGGCTCGTTCGAGCCGGTCGATGACCGTGGTGGTGGCGGCGGGGCTGAGCCGCAGCGCGGAACTCAGCTCACCCGCGGAGAGGGATCCGCGGCCCAACACGATGTCGAGGCACCGCATATCCGTGCGATTGAGCCGCAAGTGCGCGGCGACCGCCTCGTCGAAGGTGTCGAAGCTGCGCTGCAGCAGTCGCAGCTGCAGTCCGATCTCGCCGATGATCTCATCATCTTTCGACATTCGAAACTTCCTGTTATCGTTTATTTCGATGATCGAAACGATAGCGCCGAGGGGCTCGATCCATGAACCAGACCCGGCACACCACCGACGACATCGCCGTCGCGGAGGTCTTCCAGCAACTCCAGCGGACCTGGACCGCCAATGACGCCGAAGCCTTCGGCGCGCTCTTCACCGAGGACTCCGATTACGTCTCCTACGACGGCACCCGTGCCATCGGCCGTGAACAGCATCAGCGCAACCACGACCGGCTGTTCCGTGGAGTCCTGGCGGGATCAGCTCTGACCGGTGAACTGGAGTCCATCCGCTACATCACCCCGGACGTCGCCATCGTTTACGGCACCGCATCGGTGCTGATGCCGTGGCGCTCACGCCTGCCGAAGCGGCGGCTGTCCCGACAGACCATCGTGCTGCTGCGCACCGAAAACGGCTGGAAAATAACAGCGATTCACAACGGCCGGGTCCGCCCGGTGACCGTGCCGGAACCGGATTCGTTCCCGTCCAAGATGTCTCAGCTCATGGCGCGGATCGCCCGCACGCTCGGGATCGCTCCCGACCCGCGGTCGAAGCCCTGACCCTGCTCCGGGCAACCGGAGGTCACGGCAAGCCGCCCTCGTTGGCGTGGTTGACCAGTCCGGTCTGGTGGGCGATGACGACGAGTTGTGCACGATCGCGAGCGTGCAGTTTGTTCATGGCACGCTGCACGTGGGCGCGGACGGTGAACGGGCTGACGAACAGCTGTTCGGCAATCTCGTTGTTGGACAGTCCTCGTGCGACAAGCGTCGTCATTTCGCGTTCTCGCGGGGTGAGTACCTCGAGTTTCTCGGCGGTGTGCGTAGCGCTGTCGTCGGGTGGGGTTGCGAGGAAACGGGCGATCAAGGTTCGCGTCGCGGCGGGGGAGAGGAGGGTTTCGCCGTCTGCGATGGTGCGCACGGCGGTGAGCAGTTCCGCTGCGCCGATGCCCTTTCCGATGAAGCCGCTCGCGCCCGCGCGTAGTGCCTGCGCGACATATTCGTCGGTCTCATAGGTGGTGAGGACGAGGACCCGGCTGTCGCGCAGCTGCGGGTCCGCGCAGATCTGTGTGGTGGCGGTGATGCCGTCGGTCTCGGGCATCCGGATGTCCATGACGATCACATCGGGGTGCAGTTCACGGGTGAGCCGCACCGCTTGTGCGCCGTCGGCGGCCTCGCCGACCACGCTGATGTCGTCGGCGGAGTCGAGGAGCGTACGGAACGCTTGGCGGAGCAGGGCCTGGTCGTCGGCAAGCAGCACTCGAATTGTCATGGGGGACCACCGTTCTCCGTGTCGCCGGTCGTGTTCGCGGGTGTGAGCGGCAGGCGGGCGGAGACGATGAAGCCTCCCGCCGGGCTGTTTTCGGTGAAGAGCTGACCCCCGACCGCCTTGGCGCGTTCTCGCATACCGATGAGCCCGTAACCTGATGGCCGGTCCGACCCCGTGAAACTCGGCCTGTTCGCTGCTCGCGAGCCGGGTCCGTCGTCGGCGACGGTGATGCCGAGCAGGTCGTGGCTCCAGGACAGGCGGATTCGAGCGCGGCTGGTCGCGGCGTGTTTGCCCACGTTCGTCAGGGCCTCCTGGATGATCCGGAAGGCAGTGAGATCTACTCCTGGCGGTAGGGGTTTGGGCATGCCGTCGTTGTTCGTCGTCACTCGCAGCCCCGCACGCTCGAACGACTCGAGCAGCCGGGGGAGCTGGGCCAGGCCGGGTGACGGTTCGGCGGAGGTGGTCGCGTCCCCGGCCTGGCGCAGCAGTCCGACCGTGGCGCGCAGGTCGTCGAGGGCGTTTCTCGTGGTCTCGATGATGTTGTTCAGGTTCGAGCGGGTCTGGTCCGGCTGGGAGTCGAACACGTGCGCGGCGACAACAGCTTGGGCGTTGGCGAGGGTGATCTGGTGTGCGACGACATCGTGGAGCTCGCGGGCGATGCGCACCCGTTCCTCGGCGACGCTGCGCCGCGCTTCGCTCTCCCGGCTCTCCTCGGCGCGCAGTGCCCGCTCTTCCATGGCGGCCAGGTAGGCGCGCCTGCTCTGCGTCGCATTGCCGAGCGCCCCGGCGATCAGCGGGAGCGCCGCCACCGACAGCAGCCGGCCGGTGTCCTGCCAGGACAGCCCGTCGAGAAGCGGGGTAGCCGCGACAAGCAATGCCACGGCGGGAAGCAGGACCGCGATCGTCACCCTCAGCTCGGTGTGCAGTGCCAGCGCGTAGGCGGCGATCGCGACGGGCACGACGATCAGCGGGGTCGACAGCAGGCCCAACGGGGCGACCAGCATCCCGCACACCGTGGTTACCGCGACCACGGCTACGGGCGCCCGATGCCGCACGACCAGCGCCGCGCACGAGACACCCGCGACGGCATAGGTGGCGATCGGTGGCCATCCGAGGGTGTTGTCGGGGTGAAAGATCCCGCCGGACAGGCACAGCAGGAACGCCGTCGCGAGGACGAGCGCCTCGCGCCACCACACCGGTCGTCGTGCCACCTGCTGGGTGGTCATCACCGGATCGGTGGACGCTGCTGGTTCGCCAACACCTCGCCCAAGATACGCGTGGCGAGCGTCCCGCAACCGCAAGGCGCACGACTCGGTTCCTACGCACCAGGAGTACGCGTGGTCGTCTGGTGCGATAGCACCAGCAGCAATCGGTGACAACAGACGATGCCCGCCGAGGGCTCCGCTGGAACGGTTGTAACCAGAAAGTCCCTGGGCGGCGCGAGTCCCGCTCAGTCGGGGAATCAAGTCTGGTGAGGAGCCGAAGTCGATGCAGCAGAACACAACCGACGGTGTGAACGTCGGTCTTCACACGAGGTGGAGTCGGCGACTACTCGGCCTCGTGGCGGTCCTGGCCCTGGTGAACTTCGTGGTGGATTCGGCGATCGGCGCACCGCTGATCGTCCTGCCCGAGATGCTGGACCATTTCGGCACCGACCAGGCGGCGTGGCTCAATGCCACCGCGATGCTGGCGGGCGTGATGTGGGCTCCGTTGCTCGGTAAGAGTGCCGACATATACGGAAAACGCCGGGTCCTCGTGCTGACCTTGCTCATCAGTTGTGTCGGTGCGCTGATCTGCGCGGTCGCTCCGACGATGTGGATATTCGTGATCGGTCGCATGTTGCAGGGAGCGGCGTTGGCCGCCATGTTCCTTTCGGTCGCGATCGTGCGAACCGTCTGCACGCCACGCCTGGCCATGATCATCGTCGGCATCGTGACCACCGGAACCGCGATCCTCAATGTCGCCTCCCGGTTCCTCGTCGAGAAGCTGGCGACGGTGTTCGGCTATCAGATTCTGTTTCTCATCTCGGCCGCTGTCGCGGTGGCGATGGCTGGATGCGTGCGTTTCCTGGTTCCCGAATCGCTCGTGAAGACGCCGGGCCGGCTCGACATCTCGGGTGCGCTGCTGCTCGGCGGCGGTCTGCTCGGAGTGCTCGGCTACATCAGCATGGGTCCCGATCTCGGGTGGTCCGCTATCGGTCCGCTTGCCTTACTCCTCGGCGGGGCCGTGGCGTTGGTCAGATGGTTCACGGTCTCGAGCCGGAAGGCTGATCCGCTGATCGACGTCGGAAACCTCGGCAAGCCACTGCTTCTCACGCTTCTGGTCGTTTTCCTCGGCGCGGGTTCCTACCAGAGCATGCTGCAACTCATCCCGCTCATCAGTGATGTCTCGGCGGACCAGAACTTGGGCTATGGACTCGGCGGGCGCGGGTCGGTGGCGTTGCTTCTGGCGGCACCCGCTGTCGGCGTCATGCTCGGCGGGCCGGTGGCCGGCTGGTCGGGTACGCGAATCGGGCCTGCCCGAACTCTGGCCGGGGCGGTCATGCTCGGAACCGTTGCGACCATCGGGATGTTCCTCGGTGCGTCCCAGTTGGTCGCGGCGCTGTGCTTCGCGTTCCTGCTCGGGGTCACGGTCGCGGCGTTGGGTGCGTCGGGCTTCAACACGGCGGGCGACTTGGCATCGGCGCAACGGCAGGGCGTCGTGTCCAGCCTGGTCATGGTGATGGTCTCCACAGGGGCCGTGGTGTTCAACTTCGTCGGCGCGGCCGTTCTCGCATCGACCACTGTCGTCGCGGACGGCGAGACGGTGAACTCGGCTACCGGCGTATTCAGCTATATCGCGATCGCCACCGCGGCCTTCGCGATCGCCGCGGTCGTGGTCGTCCTTCTTGTTCGAACCACCCGCCCGCAGCGTCGGATGCCCGCGTCGGAACTCGAGCGCCGGGCTGTCGAAACGCACGCGTGACCCTTTCCATCGAAAACAGAGGAGTTGAGATGAAATCCAGAGGAACTGTGCTGATTACGGGCGCGAGTATCGCGGGTCCCGCGCTGGCGTTCTGGTTGCACAAGGTCGGATTCGAGGTGACGGTGGTCGAGAAGTCCGCCGGTGTGCGCGGCGGCGGATATCCGATCGACCTGCGTGGAACCGCCGTCGAGGTCGCGCACCGGATGGGCATTCTGCCGCAGCTACAGCGAGCCCATATCGACACACAGCGGGTCACCTTCCTCGAGGCCGACGGCAGTCGGGCCGCTGTCGTTCATCCGCAGGCGGTGGCCGGGGGAGTCGACGGACATGACCTCGAAGTCCCGAGGGAGACGCTGACGAACGTCCTGTACACGGCAGTCCGTGACGACGTGGAGTTCGTCTTCGACGACTCCGTGGACGCGCTCACCGAATACGAGCACGGTGTGGACGTCACCTTCCACAGCGGCGCCCAACGCAGTTTCGATCTTGTTGTCGGCGCCGACGGATTGCACTCACGCACCAGGGCTCTCGCCTTCGGCCCCGAACAGAACTACCTGCGCTACCTCGGCTACTGCTTCGCGATCAGCACCGTGCCCAATACATTCGGGCTCGCACACGAAGCGCTCATCTGGAACACCCCCGGACGAGCCGCCGCTCTCTACGCGGTGGGAAACAGCGACGACGTACACGCCCTCCTGACCTTCGCCCACCCCGAACCACCCCACGAAGCCTTCCGGGACAGTGAGACTCGACGTGCGCTGATATCCACGCTCTTCGGCGACGACGGATGGAAGGTGCCGGACATCGTCGAGGCTATGTGCGGTTCCTCAGATCCGTTCTTCGACACGGTAAGTCAGATCCACATGCCGCAATGGTCGGCTGGGCGCGTGGCACTCGTCGGCGATGCCGCCTACGCACCGTCGTTCCTGACCGGGCAGGGGTCGAGCCTCGCGCTCGTCGGCGGCTATATGCTCGCCGAATCCCTGGCCGCGCACGACGACCACACCACCGCCTTCGCCGCCTACGAACGCGCCAGCCGCCCATTCGTCGAACTCAACCAATCACAGATCGCCACCGGCGAAGCGGCACTCTTTCCTGCCACCGCCGAAGCCCTGCAAGCCCGCAACCAGCGACTCCGCGACCTCACCATGTCGGCCCCGACCACCGGTCGCCCGGCCCACACGGCTCTGACGCTGCCTGAGGTCAGGCCGATGGCCTCGTGACCACCGATGTCCGCGGCGTAACCGCACGGGCACCTCGTGTGGACCGGACGATGGGGCTCGAAGGCGTTCAGCCGCAACACCTCTCGCCCGCCGTATTGATGCGCCGCATCGTCATGCTCCAAAGACGTCTGTGGTCGGGGCGGGTGACGGCGACGCGGAGGTGAAGGGGAAGCGCGTGCCGGTGAGGTGTTCGGAGGCGCGCCAGAGCCGCGCGGCGGAGTCCGGATCCTCGGCCACGGGGGATATCTCGCCCACTGTTGCCGGACCGCGAACACCGCCGAAGCGGCTCGGACCGACGAAACTGCCGCCGGGGATGTCGCCGACGGCCGCCAGCAGTGTGGGAAGCGCGCCGGCGTCGGGACCTTGGGCGAGCATTGGCGTGAAGATGGCCGACAGGGCGTCGATGAGCCGGTTACCGCTGGTGATCCGGAAGCCGGTGGAGGCCCAGCCGGGATGCGCGGTCGTCGCGATGACCGACGATCCGACCGCGCTCAGGCGGCGTTGTAGTTCGGCGGTGAACAGCAGGACCGACAACTTCGACGCACCGTAGGCGCCGAACGGCTTATAGGGGCGTTGCGCCCACTGCAGGTCGTCGAAATCGAGCCGTGCGGAGCGGTAGGCGCTCGACGAGGTGGACACGACGCGGTCGGTGATCCGGTCGAGCAACAGGTTCGTCAACGCGAAGGGCGCCAGGTGGTTGACCCCGAACTGGAGCTCGAAACCGTCGGCGGTGTGCTGTAGCGAATCGGTCATGGTTCCGGCGTTGTTGATGAGCACGTCCACCGTGCTGTCGATGCCGTCCGCGAACTGCCGGACCGATGCCAGCGAACTGAAGTCGAGCGGACGAACTTCGACCGTGCCGCTCATTTCGGCGGCGACCGCACGGCCCTTTTCCCGGTCGCGCACAGCGAGTATGAGCCGCGCGCCCTTGGCGGCAAGGACAGCTGCCGCGGCACGGCCGATCCCGCTGGTGGCGCCGGTGACTATGACGGTGCGGCCGGTCTGATCCGGAATCTGCGAAGGAGAGGTAAGTGGGAGCATGAGGCCAATGTATCCACTGGAAACAATCTAGTCAACGGAAACATTCTTGATAGGCTGCTCGAATGACGCCCGACCGCCCCTACCACCACGGCAACCTGCGCCAGGCCGTACTGGAGCAGGCGACGCCGGTGGTGCGTGACCGGGGAGCCTCGGAGCTGTCACTGCGCGAGCTCGCCACCGCAGTCGGCGTTTCGCACGCGGCCGTGCGCCGGCACTTCCCTGACCGCCGGCAGCTCCACGACGCACTGGCCGTCGAAGGGTTCGCATTGCTCGGCACGCGACTGCGGGACGCGGTCGACGCCGCGCCCGGCTACCGCGCACAAATCCACTCGCTCGCCCGGGCCTACCTCGACTTCGTGACTTCCGAGGCGAACCTGGCCGAGCTGATGTTCGCCCACAAACACGGTGAAGGTGGCGAGGCCGTGAGCACGGCGGCGGACGCGGCCTTCGCGCCGATGTTGCTTGCGTTCGAACGCGGCTTGGCCGACGAGCCGCCGGACACGAGCCCGCAGCGGACCGCACTGATCTTCCTCGCCACCTTGCAAGGGCTGGCCGGGCTCGTGAACTGCGGCATGATCACCGCCGACCAGCTCGGCGGGCTGATCGATGAGGCTGTCGCGCAATTCCCGCAGGGGCGCGACGGGCGATAACGCGGAAGGCACGCAATGGCTTTGCGCTGCCGGAGTCACTGAAGATTCCGCTCAGTGGTCGGCGGTATTGCCGGGCGTCGGGTCGCGCTGGAAACGTCGCGGTGACCGCGATATCGAACGAGGATGTCGCGGCCGAACCGAAGGAGTCTCGGTGACCACGCTGCCACCCGAGAAGGCGAGTCCGTCTGCGCCACAGGCGTTTATCCCGACCGACGCGAGAGCTCGCCGCCGTGCGGCGTTGTCAAGCCTGCTCGGCACGACGATCGAGTACTACGACTTCCTGCTGTACGGGACGATGGCCGCGGTGGTGTTCGGGCCGCTGTTCTTTCCCGGCTCGAATCCGGCGTTGAGCACGATCGCCTCGTTCGGCACCCTCGCCGCCGGGTATGTCGCACGTCCGCTCGGCGGCGTGATCTTCGGCCACTTCGGTGACCGCGTGGGCCGCAAGTCGATGTTGCTGATCACCATGCTGATGATGGGAATCGCCAGCGCGGCAATCGGCTTGCTGCCGACCTATCACACCATCGGCGTCGCGGCGCCGATCCTGCTGGTGCTGCTGCGCGTGGTGCAAGGGGTGGCCGTCGGCGGGGAATGGGGTGGCGCCGCGCTGATGGTCGTCGAGCATGCCGATGCGCGCAATCGCGGTCGCTGGGCCGGAATCATGCAGCTGGGAACACCTCTCGGTTTTCTGCTGTCCACCGGGGCGGTCGCCGCGGTGACCCAGCTTCCCGAACCACAGTTCTCGACCTGGGGGTGGCGGGTGCCGTTCCTGCTGAGCGCGGCCCTGCTCGTGCTCGGGATGTATGTGCGGCTGCGGGTCGCCGAGAGCCCGGTTTTCGCCGCCGCTGAGCCGCCGCGTGACTCGATTCCGGCGGCGCAGGTGCTGCGTCGCCCACGCCTGCTCGTCCCCGCCGTGTTCGCCGGTCTCGCGCCGTTCGCGCTGACCGCCCTGACCAGTTCGCACATCATCGCCTACGCGACCGGCATCGGTTACGCGGTCGGCGAGGTGATGCGATCGTTGCTGCTGGTGGTCGTGGTCTCGATCGTCGCCATTCCCGCGAGCGCGGCCCTGTCGGATCGGTGGGGCAGGCGGCGAACGATGATGACGGGCGCGATCGGGGCGATCGTCTACGCCTTCCCCCTGTACAGCCTGATCAACAGCGATTCGTGGTGGATCATGACGGGCGCGCTGATGTTCGCGCAACTGCTGCAGAACCTGATGTACGCGCCGCTGACCCCGATGCTGTCGGAAATGTTCCCCACCGGTGTGCGATACACCGGTGTGTCCATCGCCTATCAGACCGCGGCGCTCGTCGGCGCGGGCTTCACCCCGCTGATCGCGAGCAGCCTGCTTGTCGCCTTCGACGGCTCGAGCGTCGCGCTGAGCGGGATCATCGTGGTCACCGCCGCCCTGAGCCTGGCCGCCCTGGTCGCTACGGTGGAGGTCACGGGCCGGGATCTGCGTGTCGACGTCGACGACCGCCCACAGTCGTAGGCCAGGAGGTCATCGCTATGCGGGGAATCAACCACATCGTCTTGTTCGTCGCGGAGCTGGAGCGCAGCATCGCCTTCTACGAAGATGTCCTCGGCTTCGAGCGGCTCGCCGAGGGTTTCCCGGGCGGCGCCTTCCTGCGTCACCCCGGCTCGGCCAACGATCACGACCTCGGGTTGTTTCAGGCCAGGCGGCCCGCGGCTGGACCGCCGGGATCGGTCGGGCTCTACCACGTCGCCTGGGAAGTCGACACGTTGCGCGAGCTAGCCGATATCCGCGGTCGTCTGCTCGCGGCGAACGCATTGACCGGGGCGAGCGACCACGGGTCGACCAAAGCGCTCTACGCGCGCGACCCCGACGGCATCGAATTCGAGGTGTGCTGGCTGGTGCCCGACGAACACGTCGAGGACGCCCTCGCCCCCGGAACCTCGCTGACCGCACCCTTGGACCTCGACGCCCAGATCGCGCGGTACGGCGCCGACACACCGGGCGGTCTCCGCACCGACCCGCAGGTATGGGCCCGCATCGCGGCACGGCGATGAAGGCCTCCGGCGGATGCGCCCGGGCGGTCGAAGCGATCAGTTCGCGGCGGTCCGACGAATCACTTGCAGCCGTTGCCTGATCGGCGGATGCGTGTCGAACCATCGAGCGCGGGCCGCGAGCAGTGCGGATGTGTGAGCTGTCTCGTGCGGAAGCCACCTGCGGAGCGCGCCGTGGAGTTCGCGGCCGTACCCGAGGTGAACAGCTATTCGGTCGGCGGCGAACTCTCCGCGCCGTGCGCGCGCCGCCTCGGTCAGGGGTTCCAGGACGAGTAGTGCGATCAGCACCGCGACAGCGGGTTCGCCGATTCGTGGTGTGAGGAAGAATGCCACGGCCACCAGGAGTGCCGCCGCGATCGCCGCTCTCGCGAGACATCGGAGAGTGCCGGGACCACGTGCCGCGCGGGCCGGGATCCTGCCGATACCCCTGACCACGCGGGCGGGGACGGAGAACCAGGCGTCGAGCAGTCGCACACGTGGATCGAGCATGAGATGGTGGCCGAGTTCGTGGGCGAGCACTGCGGCCAGCTGCCGTGGGCGCAGCGATTCGATCGCCCAGCTCGTCACCGCGACCATGCGCGCGGGCGCCGCGAACGCGTTGAACGCGGCCGACTGCTGCACCCACAGCGAGTAGGGCCAGCCATCCACCCCCGCTTTCCGGGTGACCTCGGCCCAAGCGGTCGCGAGAATATCGGGCTCCGATCCGACGGGCTTGCGGAATCCATAGGCTGCCGCCGCTCGGCCCCGGTCCGGGTGGAACCACAGCGCGCTGGCCAGGGCGCACCCGAACCCGGTCCACAACACGAGCACGATGACCGCCGACCACAGGCCGAAGCCGACGATCACGACGTAGACCAGGACACCGTTGAGCGCCACGCTCGGCAGCGTCAGCGCGAGTCCACCGGCCGTTTCCCGAATCCTCCCCACCTGCCGAAGTTTACGGCTGCCCACCGACATCTTTGCTGGTGAGACGAACCACCATCGCTTGCCGGTCGATAGCCGGCGTGCCATGGTGGAAGTGAGCCCGGCGATCGGGCTTCCGGACGAGGGGTGCCGTACCCGGAGTGCGACAAGACGGCCCGAGGAGGGCTGCGATGTCGTGGATTCTGCTTGTCGTGTCGGGATTCCTGGAAGCTGTGTGGGCGACCGCACTGGGTAAATCCGAAGGCTTCACCCGGCTCGTGCCGTCGGTGCTGTTCTTCGTCGCTCTGCTGGCGAGTATGGCCGGGTTGGCGATCGCGATGCGCGAACTTCCGGTAGGTACCGCGTACGCGGTCTGGGTGGGTATCGGCGCGGTCCTCACCGTCGCCTTCGCCATGGCCACCGGTGAAGAGCCGGTGACCATATTCAAGCTCGTGTTTCTCACGATGATCGTGACGGGCGTCGTCGGGCTCAAACTCGCCCACTGAATCAGACCGCCTGCTCCCGGGGCATTCGTTCCTGCTTCGGGGGCAGCGCCCGGCTCGGACTTGACGAAGTTCCTCGCGTCGTCGATCGTGAAAGCTGAAGGCTGTTCGGCCGCAACATGGTTGAGCACTGTCTTCCGAGTTGCCCGGTATCGGGAGGATGCCGGGGCTCGTTCGGGAGAGGGGATAGCCGTGGCTGCGGATCGATCAGGGCCGGCCGACCGGAGTACTTCGCGGTGAAATGGCCCTGGTCGTCGGGTGACAAGGAGCGCGGCAACGCGGAGAAGCGTGCGCCCGCACAACCGGCCGGCCCCGCACAACCGCCCGTCGGCGAGCCACTGAGCATCGCCGATCAGGCGCGAGCCCGGCTGACGATGATCGAAACGTTCCTCGGTCGCCCCGGCACACCCATCACCCCGGAGTTGCGGCAGCGACTGCACGACGACCTCGTCGAAGCCGCCTCGACCTTGCCCGATGCGACGATCCGGATGCTGCCTACCGTCGAGAAGCGGTGCGGGCTCACCGACGACACGGTTCAACTGATATTCCGTGCGTGGCTACGTCGCCCTGATGCCGGTGCCTTCGCCGAAACCTGGTCCGTTGCCGCCGGATTGATGAAGGCAGTCACCGGAGTGTCGCAGCCGTCGTCGCTGTGCGTGTGGTTCGGAAACGCTGTTCGGGCCGAGGATCCCGATGTGTCACCGGAGTTTCGTGCCATCGCCACCGCACACCTGACCGAGCTGGTCGACGCGCAGTTCGAGAAGTACGCATTCAGCGGTGGTTCCAGCGTGGAGTGGCAGGTGATGTACGCGCTCGGGCCCGGCACGCGCGCGGAGTGGTATCGCCGATTCGGTGACCGCGCCGCCGCGCGTGGCGACAAGGCGGGCGCCCGACGACGCTACGCGCTCGCGGAACGGTTCGGTGGCGACAGCGCTGCGCAGCCGTCGCGGTCGCCGACCCGTCCGGGATACACGACCGGGCCTTCCCGACGGGCGGATCACCAGCCGCCGCGGCCAACATCGGCGCGTCTCGGACTCGAGATGGGTTCCGCACCGGTGACGGTCTCGCCGCCGCGCAAGGAACCGCCGACTCCCGCACGACCGCCCACCCCTGAGCCTGCGGCTTCGCAGACACCCGCGCGCCCGACCCCTGTCGACGTGAGCAGGAAACTCTTGCTGGCCGCGTCGGATGTCATGCACGGCCGGTCGGGCGCACCACGATTGGCTGACAGCCCGCCGCAGTCGGTCGAGCAGCCGCTGCGGATGGCGGTTCGGTTCGTCACCGCGTTGTCCCGGCTGCGCGAGGGTGACCAGGCCGCCGCCGAAGCCGAATTGCGTGAAATCATCCGCGAACCCGCCGACTTACCGGCCGACGAGGACATGCACGCGAACGCCCATCTCGTACTCGGGCTGCTCGTACAGGATTCGCGACTGTTGGCGGCGGGGGTACGACAGCTTCGCGATCGGCACGGCGACCGATGGGCGAGCGTGTCGATGGTCGATCAGGAGGCGATATCGACCATGCGCGCCCGCGCCGCCGCGAGAGAGGCGGCGGCGGCGGACACGCCCGAAGCCTCCGACCTCGATCCTGCCCAGCTCCGGCACGCCCGCGCGAATCTCGCCGAAGCCGCACGGGCGGCGCTGATTTCGTGTGCGGAGGAAGCAAACGCTTCGCTCGCGCGGGTCCGCCGGATCATCGGGGTCGCCCGCGGCGGTCAGGCCGCGGAACTGACCCGCATCGCCGACCGGATCGGCGACATCGCGGCAGGCAGCGACCCGTCGGCACCGCCGCCGTCGGCCCGGCTTGCGCTGACCGCCTTACGGCAGGACGGCGTGATCCGGCCGTGGACGCAGCCGGCCATGCGACTGTGGGAGAAATACGATCCCGGCGATCTGGTATCGGTCCACCATCGCGCGATCGCCGAGCACGCCAAGGCCTACTACCTCGAACTCGAGGGCGATCACACCGCCTTCCTCCATTGGGACGCCGCGCTGCGGCACTGGGCGACGCTGTACGACAGCGCCGAGTTCTGGGAGTCGATGCGCGGACATCTCGGCAAGGTGATGTCGGACGTGACACCGCCGGAACTGGAGCGGGCGATCGATCAGGTCCGCGCGGACCTGCCCGAACAGCTGCTCGAACCGCATGCCACGCGGATCCGAACGCTGTGGCAGAAGCAGCCTGCACGTGCCCGAGCGCATATGCGGACGATCCGTACGGCGCCGTTCCCGGAGACGGTCAAGTCGGCCACGCGGTCGAGAGTGGGCTATGAGGCCGAGGTGGCGGTGCGGCGGCTGGCCAAGGCGGGAAGTGAAGGGCAAGCCCTGGATCTGGTCGCCGCGTGGTTGCGCGTAGATTCGGACAGCGTCCAATTGGCCGAAGCCGCCCTCGATATCGGCATCGACCATATGCAGGCCAGACAGAACATTTCGTCGCAGATGTACCCGGCTCGGTTGTTGCTGGACCGGATCACCGAGATGACCGCCCCGATCAACGACACGCTCGGACTCACCCGTTCCCGGACCACCGCCACCACCACCCACCAGTGGTCGGCCGCGGTGTCGGCGGCGGACCGTTCGGCCTACGCGGCGAAACTGGCCCGACACGAATTCTGGTTCGGCACTTGCCTGATGTTCATCGCCTTCGACCAGCGCCACCAGATGTCGGCGCTTCGGCTGTGCGGTGAAGCGGCCGGGCACTTCCGGTGGGCTATCGGCCTCGGACTGCCAGACCTACCGCCCTACGACTCGGTGCGTGAACTGCTGGCGACCGCCTCGATCGGGGAGCGCTGACGATGGAACTCACCGGAGGGCGACGGCAATGACGAACCCATGGCAATGGACCGGGTCGAACCCCTACTACTCCACGGCATTCCAGATCCTGGACCTCGACCCCACAGCGGGCCCGTCGGTGGCCCGTGCCCGTATCGCGGCGCGGCGCAAGCGGATCGCCTTCGACCCGGGCAGGTTTCCCCTGTTCGGCGCGGTGCTCACCGTGGCGCAGGTGAATGCCGCCGATGAGCAACTGGGGTCGCCGGAAACCCGGCTGGCGGCGGAATTGCTCACCCACCGGCCCGTGCCCGCCGAATCGGAGGTGGCCGAGCTCGCCGAACTACAGCAACTCGCGGACGAACTGGACGCCGCGGTCGCCCGTGATGCCGAGGACGCGGCCGAAGCGGTACCCGGCGCCGTGCCGGGGCTGAACTACCAGGTCCTGCCCAAGCTGCTGCCACCCGCTCTCGGCCCCGAACTGCACGCACTGCGCTGAAACAGGAGAACACCGAATGACGCTGGTCGCCGGAATCGACCTCGGCACGACGAACTGCTGCGTGGCCATTCCGGCCGACGCCGACATCCCGAACAAACAAGCGCTGATCGACCGACGCCGGTTGCGGCAGTTCGGGTCAGCGCTGATCGTCGCCAATCCCGACCTGTCGCTGACCACACCGTCGGCCATCTGGATCTCACCCGACGGCACCGTGCTGGTCGGTGCGCTCGCCAAACGCAAAGCACGCCATCCCGGTTCACCGCCCGCCATGTTCTTCAAGCGCAACATGGGCACCGATCAGCCGGTCACCGCGGGACACGCGACCATCACACCGCTGCAGGCCTCGGTGCACCTGCTGCGTCATCTCAAAACAATGGCGCAGGACGTGCTCGGTGTGCCGATCGACCGCGCCGTGATCACGGTGCCCGCATACTTCGAGACCAGCGCGAAGACACAGACCGGACTGGCAGGTGCCGAGGCCGGGCTCGAGGTGGTCGAAACGCTGATGGAACCGGTCGCGGCAGCGTTGGCGCACATGCACGAGTACCGCATGAAGGACTCCGAGGGACGCCGGTTCCTCATCTACGACCTCGGCGGCGGCACCTTCGACACCTCGGTGGTGAGCTGGGACCCGGACGGCGGATTCAGCAGTCGTTCCTTCGACGGCAACCGTTACCTCGGTGGGTACGACTTCGATCAGGCCATCGTCGACTGGATGATCGCCCAGCTGCCCGGCTACGACCTCGGTTTCCGGCCGGATCAACCACGCGACGCCGAATTGCTCGCACGGTTGCTGAGTTTGGCCGAGGCGGCGAAGCACGAGCTGAGCCGCGAGACGGAGACCGAGATCATCAGCCAGGACCTGGAAGATCGGTCCGGAAGTCCGATGACCATCAACCTGCCCTTCAGCAGGCCCGTCTTCGATCGGATGATCGAAGACCATCTCCGCGCGACCCTCGACCATTGCGCCGAAGCGCTGTCCAAGGCCCGGTTGAGCGACGCCGCTCTCGACGAGATCGTGCTGGTCGGCGGCTCGTCGAGAATCCCGCTGGTCGCGACGCTGCTGGAACAACGCTTCGGTATCACACCGCGCCTGTTCCATCCGGAACTCGTCGTCGCGGTCGGCGCGGCTCTCAAGGCGGCGAGCCGCGGTACCCGTAGCTCGGTCCTCGAATTGGAACCGCTGGTGCCGCAAGGTGATTCGGTGGATATCGCCGGCCGGGTGCGGTGTCCCGACGAGTTGGGTCAACCGGTGCTCGTCCTGGTCGAGTCCGCCGACGGCGCACCGCTCGAACAGCGGGTCAACGATGACGGCGCCTTCCTGTTCATCGACGTTCCGCTGGCCGCCGAGGGCGAAAGCTCTTTCACCGTGCGAGTGCTGGCCGACGGGCAACAGGTCGACACCGGACACCTCACCGTGACAGGACACGACGAGACGCCCGCATTGGACCTGGCGGGAGATGTGCTCGCACACGACTTCTCGGTGGAGCTGGTGGACGGTCGGCTGGCGCGAATCGTGAAGGCGGGCACCAAGATTCCGCACCGCGTCAGCCAGCATCTGGAGACCGCGCGAGCGGGGACCGCGTTGCGGGTACGGCTCTACGAGGGCCGTATACCGATCGGTTCGGTGCAGATCCATGACCTGCCGGAGGATGTGGCTCCGGGAACCGCTGTCGAACTGTCCCTGGAATTCGCGGTCGGGTGGACCATTCACGCGTCGGTGCGGCTGCCGCAGCTGGACCGGGCGGCCACCGCCGTCATCGACATCCCGGTCCGTCAGGTCGCGTCGTGGACAGAGATCCGGTCGAGGACCGCACGGGCGCATGCTGCGTGGCGTCAGGTGCGTCCCGAGGTGCATCAGGCCGAGTCGGCGAAGGCGGCACCGGATCTCGAACAGCGGTTGGTCGCGGTGGAAGGGCTGATCGTCGGCGCGAAGGACCAGGCGAAGGCGCACCACATGCTGCTCGAAGCCGAGACGATCTTGCAGACCTTGCAGGAGAGCGAGGGCCCCGAAGCGTATCTGGAGCCGCCGCTGGCCGATTTCGAGGACAGAATGGGCACGCTCACCAATCTGGTGGTCTGGCTCGAACGCGACCTTCCCGGCGAGGCGCAGCCGTTCCGGTACCGTCAGGACGGCGTGGCGGCCGAGGCACGGGCCGCCTACGAGGCCGGTGATTTCACCGCGTGGCGCAGGGCGAACGAGAAGCTCGACGATCTGGTCCGCGAGGTCGTGCGGACCCCACTGATCCGGGAAATCCTGGCCGTCGGTGCATCGCCGACGGAATACCGCGCCTGGCTGACGGCTGAGATCGATACAGCCGATCAACTGATCCGCCGCAGGTACGACACTCTGCTGAACGATCCACGTCTGGCGTCGGCGGAGAAATCGAAACTGCCCTCGGAGCGCGACCTCTTCCTCGGTGAGCTGCAGCTGATCGCCGCAACCATGCGGGATGTCGACCTGTCCCGCCCCGCCGCCCGCGAGCATCTGCACACCATCTACACCGGCCGCCTGCAACCGCTGCACGCGCGCGTCGAGCGGTGGGGCCGGGAAACCGGCATTCGCTGGAACCCTGGCGTGGCGTGAGCAGCCCCGTAGTGTTGGTGATCGGGCTCCTCGGCTTGGTGCTGGTGGTGTGGCTGGTCTGGCTGATCGTCCGCAGCAGCCGAGAGCGGCGCCGTCAGCGCGTGGTCGATCAGCTGCTGTCGGTGGCGGCGTCGGGGGATACCGCGCGGCTGCGCGAAATCGTCGAAACCGGTGCGTACATCAATACGGTGGCAGCGCAGGGAAACAGCGCGCTGCATCTGGCGTACTACACCGGCCAGCAGGAAGCGATCGAGAATCTGCGGGCTTACGGCGCAGACGCCAATTTGCGCAACAACGAGGGGCTCACTCCGGCCGAGATGAGCTCGCTTGCCCACATCGAGAACCTGCTGCGCGAAGGTGCCTGGTATCTCAATCGCGACGGCAGCTGGCGCGATAGGGGTCAGGGGTACCGGGTGTACACCCGGCTCGGCCAGTTTCCGGAACGGATCTACAATCCGGCAGTCGTGCGTCAGGTATTGCGGCGCGAACAGCGCAGGGAACTGCTGATCCTGGCGATCAAGCTCGGCCGGACGGGCTCCGAGGAAAAGCTGGCTGAAGCGCTGCAAGCCTTCGGTGACAAGCACATGGCCGAGGACTACCTCAACTGCGGCTCGCGCTTCCTGCACGACGCAGCCGAGCAGTGGGCCAGGGCGAACAACTACCGCATCTTCAGTCGGTCGGGTTGGGCCAATGTCGGCTGGGGACGGTTCTGAATGGACACGTCGGCTAGCGGAAGTACGGATAGTTCTGCACCCAGTGGAATCCGCGACTGCGCAAGGTGAAGCTGTCGAGGTCCAGGCGTTCCAAGGTGACGACGAGTGGGCGGTTGTGCAGTTCCCCGCGCAGTATCAGGAGGTCGGGGGTGGGTCTCTGGGTGGACACAGTTGCGAGTGGTCCTGTCGGTCTGGCGAGTTCGAGCTGCCCGCCGGGGGAGAGCTCGGCTTCCACCGGAACGAATTCACCATCCATCCGCTGAATGGTTGCCGACCCCGGGCGTTCGAAAATCAGTCGTTGCCAACGGGTTCCGTCGGTGGTGAGCGGTAGTGCGACCTGTCCGTCGACGGTGAATTCCCGCACGTCCCAGATCCCGTACAGCTCGGACTTGGGGCTACCTGCCCCGTGCTGTTCCTGCCACACCACCCACCGGTCGTACCCGCTGGCCAGTGCGACCCAGAGTCCCAGACCCGCCACGACCCATTTCGCGATGCGGTTCTTCCGTTCTTCGGCGAAGAGCGACGGTAGCGACAGCGGCGCGCAACCACCCTGCAGTACGAACACATCGAACAGCCGTCGCAGATAGGGCGCGAGCAGCACCAGGCTGATCAACAGCAAATGCGCGGCGAGCAACTTCTCCGGAATGTCGAACGTCATGTTCAGCAGCAGGATTTGCGCCGTACTGAGCAAACACAAAAGCGCACCGAGCACCATCGTCCGGGAGAAGAACAGCAGCAGACCCGCGACGACTTCCACAGCACCGAGCGACATCTCGTATGCGGGGGAACTGCCCACCTGCAACCACAGCACCGAGGCCGGACTCAGATCGCCGTACGGTTGCAGCAACTGTGCCAACGACGGCCCGGGCATCTGGGTCGGGATCAGCTTCGCGAACCCGAATCCCACCATCTGCGCACCGAGGCACAACCTCAGGAACAGGGAGAACCAGGCGGTGAGCCGGGGGTACGCCGTGCGGCGATCGAATGCCGTCCACACCGCGGCGACAACCACCGCGAGGACCAGCAGACACAGCACCAGCACCCACACCGCCGCCTGATCGCCGGCACCGGAATCCTTGTGCTGCACCGCATCGACGCCGAAGAACGTCCGGCCCACCCACCCGGTGACGGGGTCGGTCAGCGACATGTCCCACGGGCTCACATAACGGCGCACCCACCGCCCGAGGATGCCGAGCAACGCGAACGGAATATAGGTGTTCAGCAGGCAGAACAGAACGAAATAGACCACACAGAACCGAAACGCGACGAGCGTGGCGGGCCGGGGAATGGTCACCGCTGCATCCTCGGGTCCTCGGTGGGGTCGGCAAACCGTGCCGGGCAGCCGTTTTCCGCGGCGTCGCGGCGCAGTTCGTAATGCCAGGGTTCGTTGTCGTAGATCTGGCACAGCCCATACGCGGCGCCGTGGGCGGACAACCACGCCGTCGCCGCGCTGTGCCCGATGTCGACCGCGTCACCCGACACATGCGCGGAGGTTTCCGCGGTAGCCACCCATCGGGCGGCCTCGGCCTCGGACCCGTACTTGCCGACCGCCTCGTGCAGCAGCCGGGTCTGGTGTTCCGCGGACCGCCAGCCACTGGTGACCACGAATTCCACCCCCTCGCTCCCCGCGTCGACGGCGGCCCGACGCAGCGCATCGAGCAATTCGGGGTCGAGATTGGCCACCGAGGGCGACTGGTCGTCGAAGACCCCCGCACCGGGCGAACCAGGGTCGCCACGGGGAATATCGATCGACAACGCTACGGAGGACAATCGGTCCGGCGATTGGTGGACAAAGAACGCCACAGCGCCTGCCGCGGTAAGAGCAGCGACAGCTGTCGCTAGAATTCCCCGGATATTTCTCTGATTCATGCAGTCAGTCAAGACAATGCGGCGTTGCACGCACGTATGCGATTTTCGATACGCCGACGATATGTTCCCGCTGGAAGAATCGAGAGTCGATGCGTGTACTGATCGTCGAGGACGAACCCTATCTGGCCGAAGCCATCCGCGACGGCCTGCGCCTGGAAGCCATCGCCGCCGACATCGCGGGCGACGGCGACACGGCACTGATGCTGCTCGACATCAACACCTACGACATCGCCGTCCTCGACCGTGACATCCCCGGTCCCTCCGGCGACGAGATCGCCGAACACATCGTCGCCTCCGGCAGCGGGCTGCCGATCCTGATGCTCACCGCCGCCGATCGCCTCGACGACAAGGCAACCGGTTTCGAGCTCGGCGCCGACGACTACCTCACCAAACCGTTCGACTTGCGCGAACTGGTCCTGCGCCTGCGCGCCCTCGACCGCAGGCGCGCCCACAGTCGGCCACCCGTCCGCGAGATCGCCGGTCTGCGTCTGGACCCGTTCCGTCGCGAGGTCTACCGCGACGACCGCTACGTCGCGCTGACGCGCAAACAGTTCGCGGTGCTCGAGGTGCTCGTCGCGGCCGACGGCGGTGTCGTGAGTGCGGAAGAACTTCTGGAACGCGCCTGGGACGAGAACGCGGACCCGTTCACCAATGCCGTCCGCATCACCGTCTCGGCGCTGCGCAAACGTCTCGGCGAACCATGGATCATCGCGACCGTTCCCGGCGTCGGCTACCGCATCAGTACGGGAGGTGACGGTGGATAGGGCACCCGGGCTGAGTGTCCGTCTCAAGCTCACCCTCAGTTACGCGGGTTTCGTCATGCTCGCGGGAACCTTGTTGCTCGTCGCCGTCATGATCTTCTATCTGTACTACCTGCCTGCCGGATGGATCGACACCACCGGCAACTTCTGGATCAACCGGCGGCTGCTGCTCCGCTCGTTCGCGCCGTTCATGGCCGCCGTCCTGCTCTTCCTGATGGTCTTCGGCTTGGTCGGCGGCTGGTTCCTGGCCGGACGAATGCTCGCCCCGCTGACCCGGATCACCGCCGCTGCCCGCCTGGCCGCCAACGGCTCCCTGTCGCACCGCATCCGGCTCGCCGGCACCGCCGACGAATTCCGTGAACTGGCAGATACTTTCGATGCCATGCTCGCCCGGCTGGAAGCCCACGTCACCGAGAACCAGCGGTTCGCCGCCAACGCATCCCACGAGCTACGCACTCCCTTGGCGATCACCCGAACCATGCTCGAGGTGGCCCGTGACGATCCCCCCGACGATCCGGGTGACCTGATCGAACGCCTCCAGACCGTCAACAGCCGGGCCATCGATCTCACCGAAGCCCTGCTCGTGCTCAGTCGAGCCGACCAGCGGTCGTTCACGCCCGAGCCCGTCGACCTGTCGCTGCTCGCCGAAGAAGCCACCGAGACGCTGATCCCCTTCGCCGAAAAGCACGGCATCGCCCTCGAAACCGCAGGCGAGCCGACACCCACCGTCGGTTCGCATGCCCTGCTCCTGCAGCTGACGACGAACCTCGTTCACAACGCGATAGTCCACAACCGGCCCGGCGGGACCGCGTGGACAACGACCCGCCGCTATTCCGATTCGGTGGTCCTCACGGTCGAGAACACGGGCGAAACCCTTACTCCACGAACGGTTTCCACACTCGTCGAACCGTTCCAGCGTGGGTCCGAACGCATTCGCACCCACGATTCCGGCGTGGGCCTTGGACTGGCCATCGTCGACAGCATCACCCGAGCCCACGCTGGCACTCTGACGCTCACCCCGCGTCCGGGCGGTGGGTTGCGCGTGTCGGTGCAGCTGCCGGCTCGTTAGATCGCCTGGAGGTCGGTCACGATGATGGAGCCCGAAATGCGCGCAGCGTGACGTCGACGAGGGAATCGGCGTATTCGGCGGTGAGGGGCCCGGACCTGTGTAGCCACCGCTGGAACAACGGGGCGTAGAGCACCTCCAAAACCAGGTCGAGATCCGCGCCTGGGTCGAGTTGGCCTGCCCGCTGTGCGCTGCGCAAGCGGGCCTTCTTCGCTTCGTCCACCGGACGCGCGAGCTTCTCGCGGAACTGGGCAGCGAGCTCGGGGTCGTTGACGATCTCGACCTCGAGAGCACGAATCGGACGCTCGAAGTCCGGGTCGGCGAACTCCGCGACCGTGGCCCGCATGACCACCTTCAGATCGGCCTCGATGTCCCCGGTGTCGGGCAGCTCCACCTGCGGCCCTTCCTCTGTGGTGCTCAGGGCGAGAAACGAATCGAAGATGACGGCTCCCTTGGACGGCCACCACCGGTAGATCGTCTGCTTGCCCACCCCGGCGCGTGCCGCGATGGCCTCGATGGAGACCTTCGTGTAGCCGACCTCGGAGATCAATGCGCGGGTGGCCGCGAGGATGGCTCGGCGCGATCGCTCGCTGCGCCGCGAACTGCCCTTGGCGTCGGTCATGGGGGCAGCTTATCAATCAACCGAGACGAGACGGTTCGGTTGACAACGAATGTCGATCCGCGTCAAAATTAACGAACCGAGACGGTCCGTCTCATATTAGGGAAGGGGTCGACATGACCACTGGCAAAGTCTGGTTCATCACCGGTGCGTCCCGAGGTCTGGGCCGAGCATTCGCCGAGGCGGCACTGAAGGCGGGCGATCGTGTAGTTGCCGTCGCCCGCAATATCGATCCACTCGACGATCTGGCTGCCACTTACCCGCAAACCTTGGCGCGGTTTTCTCTCGATGTCGCTGACCATGCGGCGGTATTCGACGGCGTACGCCAGGCATTCGACGCCTTCGGAAGGCTCGACGTGGTGGTCAACAATGCGGGCGGGATGCTCTACGGCATGGTCGAGGAAGCAACAGAGGACCAGATCAGGGCCCACCTCGACGTCAATTTCTTCGGCGCCGTCTGGGTGTCCCAGGCAGTGCTTCCGTATCTGCGCGCGCAGGGCGGTGGGCGTATCTTGCAGGTCACCTCGATGGGTAGCACCGGTGGCATGGCAACGGTCGGCTTCTACGGTGCGGGCAAGGTGGCACTGGACTCGCTGAGCGAAGCATTGGCCATGGAGGTCGACCGGCACGGCATCAAGGTCACCATCGTCGAAATGGGTGGTTACGCAACCGATTTGTTCACCACAGGCATGACGCTGACCGAACCCATGCCGCACTATGGCGACCTGCGTACCGAACTCGAAGAGATGTGGGGCGAGGAAACAGGCCCGGACCCGAGCACCGCCGCCCCGGTGATCCTGGAATTGGCAGCGCTGTCGGACCCGCCCCGGCGTCTGATCGTCGGCAGCCGCTCCTTCGACCAGGTCCGAGAACTGGACCGAACCCGGGCCGGTTTGTACCAGGAGTGGGAACATCTGAGCCGAATGGCGCCGGGCTGATCGAGTGCACGACGCCGACCCGAACCATTGCTCGGGTCGGTCGGCGCGTGTCTCGGGCGGTGAAGGATTCGGGCCGAAGCGCGCCGTCGGCAAAACTCCACTGCCGTCCGCCAGATCGCCCACCGCGCCCGCGGACACGCCGATGCCCGCCCCCCGAATGACGGTCTCGGCCGAAGAAACCCCGGCCGAACTCGAGTCGTTCCGCCGCGCCCTCGCCTCCGGCGGCCCGCAGGCCCTGCTGGACGTTCTCGCCCCCGAGGTCGTCCTCGTCAGCGACGGCGTGTGGTCAAGCGCGCGGCGCCGCGGCCGTCGCAGGCGCGGAGAACGTGGTCCGCTACATCCTCGGCGGAATCGGCGTACTTCGTCCGCACCCCACACAAACTGACCAGGATCGAGTCGGTGACATCCTTGACCCTGCGCTGACCCGGCTCACGACGGTCCTCGACCGGCCGGTCGCGTTCGCGACACCGCTTCGGCCGGGGTCGGTAGCAGGCCCTCGGTGATGAAACCGTCGACATAACGCTGGAGGACAGCCCCGTCGATGTCCGGGCACCGAACACCGGATCGAGCCAGGACCGCGCGGGTGCCGGTGTCGTCGACGATCAGGGCGTCGCCGCCACCGTTGAGGTAGTTCTCGGCCACGAGTGCCGCGCGCATCAGGTCGGCGTGCTGTGCGATCCGTCCGGCCAAGCGTTCGGCGGCATCGGCCACCGGCACGATGTCGATGGGAAATCCGGTGCGGCGCAGGGTGTTCAGGATGTCGCCGACATTGGTCGGCGCACTGTTTACCAAGTGGTAGATCTCGGTGTCCGGCTGCCGTCCGGTGGCGAGCGTGACCAGGGCGCGTGCCACGTAGTCGACCGGGGCCAAGGTGACCTCGGCGGACTCGATGTCGGGCGCGACCCCGAGATGGGCGGCCGATCGGATGAGTGTCCAGAACGCGTCGTCGGCGCTGTTCGCGCCGCTGCTGATCGATCCGGCGACCAGGCCGGGCCGGTGCACGGCGACCGGCAACCCACGTTCGGCTGCCGCGAGGACCAACTGCTCGGCCACCCATTTGGTGGCCAGATACCCGTTACGCGGTACCTGGTCGGCGGTGATCGCCGTGTGCTCGGTGACGATTCCGGTGTGGCCGACACCGACAGCCGCCGACACGGTCGACACGAAATGCAGGGCCTTCACCCTGGTATCGACGGCCAGTCGCAGGATCTCGACGGTTCCGGCGACATTCGCCGGGCGCAGGGCGGCATAGGATTCCAGGTGATTCACGCGGGCACCGTTGTGGTAGATCACCTCGATACGCGCGGCCAGCTCGGTCCACGTGTCGGGGGCGAGCCCGAACCGCGGTGCGGAGAGGTCGCCGGGCACCGGCACGACGCGGTCGGCGAGTCCGTCGGTCCCGAGTCCGTAGCGCCGCAGGGTTGTTTCGAGACGGCGCCGCGCGTCGTCGGTGTCGTCGGCGCGGACCAGGCACCAGACGCGCGACGGAGTGCGGTCGAGCAGCTCGCGCAAAAGGTGGATGCCGACGAAACCGGTGGCGCCGGTCAGGAACACATCGTCGGCCGAGGTCGGCGGCGGAGGGAAGGCCGCGGGCACCGTGACGGTGGGATCGAGGTGTGCGTCGGCGATCAGCATGTCGGTCCACTGTCCGGCCGCCGCCGCGCCGGATTCCGCTGTCACCGCCGCCGTCACCGCACGCGGCGTCGGCGCTTCGAACAACAGGCGCGGGTCGGCGTCGATGCCGAGCCGGGTCCGCAGCTCCGATCGGAGCGTGAAGACGAGCAGCGAAGTGCCACCGAGATCGAAGAAGCTGTCGTCGATCTCGACCGAATCTCGTTCCAGCACATCGGCGAACACCCGCGCCACCGCGAGCTCGCGCACGGTCGCCGGCTCGCCGCTGTGGGCAGGCGCGTCGGACGCGGGGTCGACTTGGGGGCATCCGGGCATGCCGAGCCCGGTCGTGCCGGACAGCTGCGCGAGGGTCACTTCGGGATGCGTGGCGACGGTCGTCAGGATGTCGCGGAACCGTGCCGCGAACGCGGTGACCGTCGCCTCCTCGTAGAGGTCGGTGGCATAGCGCAGGCTCCCCGTCAGACCGCCGGTGGCCGGGTGTTCGCGCAGCGTGAGGCTGAGGTCGAAATGTGTTGTTTCCCAGGGGATGTCGACAACGGATACGGTCAGGCCACCGAGGTCGAGCGAGGGCGGTGCGGGCAGGTTCTCGTAGGAGAACACGGCGTCGAACAGCGGGTGCCTGGTGCTGTCACGTGGCGGATTCACCGCTTCGACGATGTGATCGAAGGGGACCTCGGCATTGCCGAGCGCGGCGAGCGAGACCTCCCTCGCGCGCACCACCAGCGCCGTGAAGTGTTCCTGCGGATCGAGAGTCAGGCGCAACGGCAGGGTGTTCACGAACATGCCGACCAAGCGGTCGAGGGCGGGATGTGCGCGACCCGCGACCGGGGTCCCGATCGTCACATCCGTGCTCCCGGCCAGGTCTCCGAGCAGCACGGTGAATGCCGCGTACCCGGCCATGAAGGGAGTCGCGTTGTGTCGTCGGGCCAGTTCGGCAAGCGCTGTCGCGACGTCGGCGCCGATCTCGAACTCGACCACCGCACCGGCACCACCCGGCCTGCCGATGCCAGGGGCACGGACTCGATCGGTCGGTAGCGGCGGTCGGTCGGGCGGCCCGTCCAGCGCACGCACCCAGTGTGCGAGCTGACCGGCGGCGCGGGACCGCGGATCGTGCCGATCGCCGAGCCGCCGATGCTGCCACAGTGTGTAGTCGGCGTACTGCAGCGGCAACGGTTCCCACCGCGGTTGCCGTCGGGCGGCCCGCGCGGTGTACGCTGCGGACAGATCGGCCACGAGCGGACCGTGCGACCAGCCGTCGGCGGCGATGTGATGTGCCACCAGCGCGAGCACGTGCTCGTCGGGGCCGATAGCCCACAGCGCCAACCGGATCGGCGCGTCGGTGGTGACGTCGAAGGGCATTGTGACCGCCTCCGCGAGTGCGGCGTCCAGACCGTCCCGGTCGAGGGTGCGCGCGGTCAGCGGAGCCCGGCCGAGGGCCTCGTCGACGGCGAGGATGCGGACGCGCGGCCCGGCGCTGGTGCCGGGGTACACCGTGCGCAGCACCTCGTGCCGGTCGACCACATCCCGTACTGCCGCGTCGAGCGCCGTCAGATCGAGAGATCCCTTGAGCCGCAATGCGATCGGCAGGTGATAGGCCGACGACTCCGGGTACAGCTGATTGAGCAGCCACATCCGCAGTTGCGCCGGGGCGGGCGACAGGTGCTCGGGCCGGGTCAGCGGCGCCGGTGCGTCCAGGTCTTCGGCGTCGTCGAGTCGCAGTGCCAGCCCCGCGACGGTCGGCGCGTCGAAGACGGTGCGGACATCGAGACCGAGTCGTCCCGCGAGCGCGGTGGCGGTGAGCGAGGTCCCGCCGAGTTCGAAGAAGTCGCTTTCGGCCCCCACTACTTCGATGGCGAGAACCTCGGTGAAGGCCGCTGCCACCTTCCGCTCCGAATCTGTCGCGACGGGCCGGGAATCGTGGTGACCGAACACCGGCGCGGGCAGGCGACGGGTGTCGAGTTTGCCGTTCGGAGTCAACGGCAGCGTGTCGAGCACGAGGTAGGCGCTCGGACGTAGATACGCGGGCAGCTGCTCGGCGATCCGGAGCCGCACCTGCTCCACAACGAGCGGGCCGTCCGGCACCAGGTAGGCCACCAGATGGGTACCCCTCGAGTCCTGATGGGCAGTGACGGCGGCTCGGCCGACGCCGGGCAGGCCGGTGAGAGTGGTCTCGATCTCGCCCGGCTCGATGCGGTGCCCGCGCACCTTGATCTGGAAGTCGCTGCGGCCGTGGTAGATCAGTTCGGGCTCGGCGCCGGTGGTGAGCGTGACCAGGTCACCGGTGCGGTACACCCGCCCGCCGGGCGGGCCGAACGGATCGGCGACGAATCGGGCCGCGGTCAACGAGTGCCGACCGTGGTAGCCGCGCGCCAGGGCCGGGCCGCCGATGTAGAGCTCGCCGATGACACCGGGTGGCACCGGGCGCAGCCGGGCGTCGAGTACCAGGGCGTGGAATCCACGAAGCGGCGCGCCGATCGTCACCGATCGATCCGGCGTCAGCTCCGCGATGGTCGCGATGTCGGTCGCCTCGGTCGGGCCGTATCCGTTGCGCATCAACCGGTTTCGCGACCAGGCCGAAACCAGGTCGGCGCGGATCGCCTCCCCGCCGACACCGAGGACACGCAGTTCCGGCAGGGTCTCGGGATCGAGAGTCGCCAGCACCGCCGGGGTGATGATGGCGTTGGTCACCCGCTCGCGACGCATGAGCTCGGCCAGATCCGGTCCGGCCATCACGTAGCGCGGGGCAACCACCAGTGTCGCGGCACCGGCCAGCCCGCACAGGATCTCGCCGACCGCCATGTCGAAACCGGGGGAGGCGTGGTGCAGGGTCCGGGCACCGGGCCGCAACGCGTACCGGTCGCGCCGCTCCGCCGCCAGGTTCGCGAGACCACCGTGGGTCACCAGCACGCCCTTGGGGACACCGGTGGAACCGGAGGTGTAGATGAGGTAGGCGGGGTGCTCGGGCCGCGCGGCGACCGGCACCAGCTCCGCCTCCGGGGCCGCGTCGGGGTCGACGATCGTCCAGTGGACGGATCCGGGCAGATCGGCCGGGTGCTCGACACCGGTGACGCCGAGGACGGCACCGCAGTCGTCGAGGATGTGCGCGATGCGCTCGGCCGGGTATCCCACGTCGATCGGTACGAAGCCCGCCCCGGTCTTGGTGATCGCCCAGACAGCTCCGACCGAGGCGGCGGAGCGTTCCATGACCATCGCGACCAAGGACTCGGGGCCGGCCCCCGCGGCCTGCAGCGCACCGGCGAGGCGGTCGGTCCACGCGTCGAATTCCCGGTAGGTCCAACGCTTCTCACCGTAGACGACGGCGGTGCCGTCCGGATTTTCCGCGACAGCGGCGGCGATCAGCTCACCCAGCGTGGCCGGTGGACCAGCCGTCGGCCCGCACCAGGGAACGAGCAGGCCCGTCTCGGCGCCGGTGAGGACCGGCAACCGGTCGATCGCGAGATCGTCGTCGGCGGTCGCGAACTCCGTCAGGAAGCCGACGAATCGCTCCAGGTGCGCGGTGACCTCGGCTTCGGTGTATCGATGGCGGTTGGCTTCGAACTCGACCCGCAACCCGGAACCGGTCAGCGGATACACATTGAGCGCGAGGTCTTCGACCGGCCCGGTGGACAGTAGTTCGATAACGCCGCGCGCCGGGCCGAGCATCAACTCGGTGTGGAAGTTCATGATGTTGACGGCCGGTCCGAAGTTCAGCGACTCGGCTCGGCGACCACTGTCACGGATCATGTCGGCACCGCGATAGCGCTGATGACGGAGTGCCCCGCTCAATTCGGCACGCGCGCAGGCGATGGCGGCACCCACCGTGGCGCCCGAGCAGCGCAGCGGCACGATATTCGAAGTCATGGCACCGCATTCGCGCATCGCGGCGGTCGTGCGCGCGGTGACCGGCAGGCTCAGCGCGACCGACTCGGTGTCGGTCAGCCTGCCGAGAAA
The DNA here is from genome assembly GCF_040655475.1 of Nocardia sp. NPDC050413. Lineage (NCBI taxonomy): Bacteria > Bacillati > Actinomycetota > Actinomycetes > Mycobacteriales > Nocardiaceae > Nocardia > Nocardia sp. NPDC050413. The sequence continues at coordinate 201,078 of NZ_JBFAJZ010000001.1, forward strand.
CGCGGCGAACGCCGCCACCAGCACGGGCGCGATGCCGGGGAAGTCGGCGCGCGTACGCAATCGCTCGACCAGTGACTGCGGCAGCTCGGCGCGGGCGTGGACCGGGAGCGGGTCGGGAGCACCGGGTCGCGTCGCGAGAGTGACCGGGGCGGGCAGCACGGCGAGCTGCTCGCGCCAGTATTCGCGGTCGATCCCGTACCGTCGCGAACCCAGGTAACGCTGCTCCTCGGCCGCCAGAACCGCCGTTGAATCGACTGCGGCCGAAGGTAATTCGCGCCCCTCCAGCAGAGCAGTGTAATAGATGCTCAGCAGATGCTGCATGCGGACGGCGCCGAAGCCGTCGAGCGCCAGGTGATGCGCGCGGGTGTAGAGCAGGTGATGCTCCGAGCTGAGGCGCAGGACCGTGGTCACGATGGGTGGGTCGGCGATCAGATCGAACGGCGCACACTGATCGGCCCGCATCCACGCGCGGGCTGCGGCCGCCGGTTCGTCTTCCCCACTGCAGTCGACGAGGGCGATGTCATCGTCGATGCCACCGTCGTGCACCTGCCCCGGCTGCCCGTCGACGAGGGTGAACCGCACGTAGGCACCAAGATCACGTGCGGCCGAGCGGACCGCGCGGCGATATGCCGCCACATCGAGCGGTCCCCGCAGGTCGACATACTGGCCGACCGCGAGCGGCACCGGCCCGAGCAATTGCTGAGCGAACCACACCTCGCGTTGTGCTGCGGTGAGCGGGCGGACAGCAGGGGTCGAGCGGTGGGGGATCATGGTGCCTCAGAAGCTGGGAGCGAAGGTGGGAAATCCGCGCCCGTGCCGTCGGACGGGCGCTGCGGAACCGGGAACTCAGGTGGGAAAGTCGGTGAGATATCCACCGCGAGCGAAGAATTCGGCACCGTCGTACTCGGTACCCGTCGCGCTACGGACACGTTTGATCACCAATGCGTGGTTGCCACCGCGGTGCGGGTCGGCTCCACACACGACCGCGCCGCCACCTTCCTGAACGATCACCCGGCCCGCGGTGCCGCCGTAACGTGCCTCGGAGACCACCGCCTCGAGAATCTCGATGCGCTCACCGCGGTAGTAGGAGTAGGCGCGCGGATACGGCGCGGACAGCGCCCGCACGAACCGTTCCGATTCGGTCGCGTCCAGGGACCAGTCGATCCGGCTGTCGCGATCGGACCGCTTGTGGAAGTAGGTGCGCTCGGCCTTGTCCTGCGGCGTCCACACCGCGGTGCCGTTCTCGAGCGCCGCGAGCGCCTCGTGCACCGCGCCCGGAATCAACTCCATGCCGGCCAGCACGAGTTCGGTGCCGGTGGCGCCGGGCGGGATCGGCAGGCGCTTCTGGACCAGGATGTCGCCGGTGTCGAGTTGCTCGTCCATGCGATGCACCGTCAGTCCGAATTCCTCCGCACCGCTGATCAGTGCCCACAGCACCGGCGAGAACCCGGTGAATTTCGGTAGCAGCGAGTCGTGCAGGTTCAGGGTGCCGTGGGGCGGCATGTCGTACAGCTCCGCGGGCATCCAGGTGTACCAGCTGTTGACCACGATCACGTCGGGTCGGGCACGCTTCACGAGATCGATGGTCTCGGCGTCGGCACGTTCGGTGAGGTGCACCGGAATGCCGTGTTCGGTGGCCAGTTCCTCGACCGAGTCGTTCCAGATCGCCTTGTAGGCGGATTCCGCGGCCGGGTGGGTGACCGCCAGGACCACCTCGTGCTCCGAGTCGATCAGGGCCTGCAGGGTCTTACGACCCCAGGTTTGGAAACCGAACGACACGATGCGCATGGAACCGCCCTACTTTCGTCTATGTGTAGGCTTACCTTACATAGATGTCAATATGCTCGTGCGGTCTGCCCTGGCGGAGATGGGAATCAGGTTGTCGGCCAGGCCACTTCGTCGATCGCGAGCCACGGAGCCTTCGCGACAACGGTCGGTGTCATGTCGGTGATCGCCTTGGTGCGACGATGAAAATGCGATTGGTCGACATAGCCTGCCTCGACGGCGGCGTCCGCGGGCGAGCACCCTGCCACCAGGAGATGGGCGGCGTGGTCGAAGCGGACCAGGTCGGACGCGTGCTTGGGTGAGACTCCGATACAGGTCCGGAAGCGGGACCAGAGGTGCTGGCGGGTCCAGCCGGTCTCCGCGGCGAGGGTCTCGATGCGGATCCGGCCTCGGCTGCGGACGGTCTGGTCCCAGGCATACGCGATCTCGGGTGCTACACCGAACCCGCGATGCACCCGGCTTCGCAGGAATGCGGACACGATGGCGAACCGCTCGTGCCAAGTCGGCGTCGCACGGAGTCGCTCGGTCAAGCCGGTGGTTTCGTTGCCCCACAGGTCCGGCAGCGGTGTCACCGTGCCGCCGATGATGCCGGTGTCTCGGAGAACCGCCGCGGCGACGACGGGGGACATGCGGATCTGCAGGACGTCACCGACTCCTGTGCTGGTGATGCGTAGGGGGCCTGCGTGGAGTCCGATGATCGCGTTCCCGACGACCGGGCACCCGAGAACGTCGTACACGACTCCGTGTTCGCTGAGGTCGAGCAGGAGCGTGACCGAGGGATGCGGGATCATGGTGATTTCCACGGCGGCATCCCCGTGGTACCGGAATCCCGCCATCTGGATCCCCGGCATCGGCAATCGGCCCGGCACAGCGACATCAACCCGACTCCAGTCCCATCGGCTCGCTGCGTCCACGCATCCCAGGCTAACCGGAGTGAATGGTCTGACATTTGTCCAATACGGCGCCACGGGTCGACGGCGAAGCTGGCGGTATGAGCGAATCGAGTCCCACCAAGCCACGCGAGGACACGACAATCCGCGGATTGCACGTCGTCATCGACGGGAACCCGGCCGCACCGCCCCTGCTACTCGTTCACGGCTCGGGCGCAACCGGTTCGATGTGGGCACCGGTGGTGCCGTCGCTCGCGACGAAGTATCGGGTGATCACGATCGACCTGCCGGGATGCGGCCGGTCGGAGTCGGCATCGACGTACGCCGTTGCGCAACAAGCGGATCGGGTCGCGCAGGTGTTGGACGAGCTCGGCGTCCGAAATCTGAGGGTGGTCGGTCACTCCAGCGGCGGGTATGTCGCGACGGCCCTTGTAGAGTGCCGTCCCGATCTGGTCGGCGAGCTGGTCCTGCTCAGCACGGGGCCGAGTCTGGCAGCGCTGCTCCCTGAGCCCGCGATCATCCGGGCGCTCACCTCGCCGCCGTTCGGTCCGCTCGTGTGGGCGGTCCGCACCGATTCGATGATCCGTCGCGGACTGTCAGCGACCGCGGCGACGACGATCACGGTGCCCGACGGTGCCGTGGCCGACTTACGGGCGATGTCCTATCGAACTTTCCGTGCGATTCTCGCCGCCAACATCGACTACCTCGCCGCGCGGACCGTGCCCCAGCGCCTCATCGACGCCGGAAAGCCCCTCCTCGTGATCTTCGGGGATTCCGATCCTCGCTGGGACCCGGCGTCGGCGCACGACTACGAGGCGGTGCCGGGTGCCGAGCTGGAATACCTTCGCGGAGTCGGGCATCTCGCGATGCTCGAGGCCCCCGACACCCTTGCCCGCTCGATCCTCGACAGCGCGGAGTCCTAGCAGGTTTCCCAGCGCACCGACGAGATGTTGCTGCGTCTCGGCATCGCGTGTCGTGTTCTGGTTTCACGGTCACTCCGTTAGGTTCGCCCTGCTCGCGTGTCTCGAATGCCCATTGATCGTGTCGGCAGCAGGGATGCGACGCACAAGCCACAGATAGCCGATGACGTCCTGTTCGCTCCGAAAGAATCCGAAGGAGACGACCGTGCGATTCGCCCATGCTCTCGCCTTGTCGACAGCCGGACTGCTCCTCGGTCCCGCCCTCACACTCGTCGCCGTGTCGCCTGCTCTCGCGCAGGACACCGGATTCGAGATCGCCGCCTTCAACTGCCCCGAACCCGACGGGCTCTTCGCCTATCCCGGAGACGTGACGAAGTACGTGGAGTGCTCGAACAACGTGGCGACCGTGCACAGCTGCCCGAGTGGCCTGAACTGGAACCAGAAGGGGCAGTACTGCGATTGGCCCGCCGATGCCGGCGCGGTAGCCGATCACGGAACGACCGTCGGCGCTCAGCGGGCGCGGGCGCTCCAGCGTCCGTCGTAGCGGACTTCGATCGGGTGGGCGAAGGCCGTCGAGACGTGGTCGGTGGTGATGACCTCGGTGGCCGGGCCTGTGGCGACGGTGTGACCGTCGGCGATGAGCAGGGCGTGGGTGGTGGTGCTCGGCAGTTCCTCGAGGTGGTGGGTGACCAGGATCGAGGCGACTTCGGGGTGGGTTCGGTCGAGGCTGTCCAGGGTGGTGAGCAGTTGTTCGCGGGCGGCCAGGTCGAGGCCGGTGGACGGTTCGTCCAGGAGCAGGACCCGCGGGTCGCTGATCAGGGCCCGGGCGATGAGAGTCCGGCCGCGCTCACCTTGGGAAAGGGTGGGCCACAGGTCGTCGGCCTTGCCGGACAGTCCGAGAGTGTCGATGATCCGCTCGGCTCGGTCCAGGTCGCCGGAACTCGGTGACCAGCGCATCGGTGTGTCGATCGTGCCCGTGATGCCGGTGAGCACGACCTCGCGCACCGAGAGGGCGTGCGGCAGCCGATGCCGCGGGTTCACATGCCCGATCGAGCGCCGCAGCCGAGCCAACTCGACCCGCCCGAACTGCTCCCCGAGCACCCGCACGGTGCCCGTCGTCGGAAAGGTGACGGCACCGCAGAATCCCAGCAGCGTGCTCTTGCCTGCGCCGTTGGGCCCCAGGAGCGCCCAGTGCTCGCCGGCGCGCACCGTCAGCGATATCCCGTTGATGATCTTCTTGCCGTCCCGGCGGAAGGTCACATCGTCCAGTTCGATCACGGGGCTGCCGGTCATGTGAAGGCCTCCTTCAGGGCGGAAAGGTGTGTGCGACTGAATGCTGCTGCGGCGGTGGGTGTTCGGTCTGCGATCGCCTGCGCGAGTTGCTCGTGTGCGTGCTGGTCGTCCTGCTCGGAGCGGACCGGACGAAGCTCGAGCATGTCGATCATGGCCAGACGTAGGCGCGGAAGAAGGCTGTCGAAAAGCTGTGTGAGGACATCGTTGTGCGCGGCGACGACGACCGCACGATGGAAAGCCATATCGGCATCGACGTGATCGGCGACGGACCGACCTTCGACGCGGCGTTCCGCCAGGGTGCGCCGGATGACTCGCAGGTCGGCGGGCGTCCGCCGTTGGGCGGCGAGGGCCGCGGCCTCCGCCTCGATGGCGATACGGGCCTCGATCACCGCGACGATGGTGGCACCACGCAGCACCACATCCCAGTCCTCGGTCACATCGAGCGCGGTGACGAACACGCCCGCGCCCTGCCTGCTGTCGAGCACGCCCTTGCCCGCGAGTTCCCGGATCGCCTCACGCACGGTCGACCGCCCGACCCCCAACTGGGTGGCGAGCAGGGTCTCGCCCGGTAATCGATGACCCAAGGGCCACTCACCCGCCCGGATCCGCGCGAGCAGCAGTTCGGCCGCTTGTGCCGCCAGTGGCTGGCGCCTTACCTGGGATGTCACCCGAGTACCTCTCTACTTGTCTGAGGAGTTGTGGTAGAAGTGTACCCATCATGACCTACACCGCGCTCCTCCTCGGCCGCCACGGCGGGGCCTGACGACCGGCCGCCCCGCCGTGGGGCTCCGTCGTGGCCGGTCTCCGTCGTCTTCGGCCCTGGATGGCCGGGAAGTAGAGCAAGTCATGACCGAATTCCCCACCCTGACAACACCTTCGGGTTCTCTGGCCGATGGTGCGCCCGCATGGAACCGGCAACGTCACTCGGCGATGCCGTCGTATCGATATCGAGATGTCCACCGTCGCGTGAAAGTGCCTGCCGGACACCGTGACTGGCCGAGCGCACGGATCACCACCGCGCCACTGTGGGTCCCGGTCGACCTGCGCGACGGCAACCAGGCACTGGCCGAACCGATGGATCCGGCGCGCAAACGCCGGTTCTTCGAACTCCTGGTCACCATGGGCTACAAGGAGATCGAGGTCGGCTACCCGTCCGCGTCGCGAACCGACTTCGACTTCGTTCGCCTGCTCGCCGAGTACCCCATCGCGCCGCCGGATGTGGCACTGGTCGTGTTCACCCCGGCGCGTCGCGACCTGATCGCACGGACCGTCGAGTCGATCCGTGGCATCACCGACGACGTGATCATCCACCTGTACACGGCCACGGCGCCGGTCTGGCGCGAGGTGGTTCTCGGCAAGGACAGGAAGCAGCTGCGCGAGCTGATCGTCACCGGCGCCCGCGATGTCCTGGAACTGGCCGGCGAGCTGCCGAATGTCCGGTTTCAGTTCTCGCCGGAAGTGTTCAACCTGACCGAACCGGATTTCGCACTCGAGATCTGCGACGCCGTCACCGAGTTGTGGGAGGCGACCCCACAGCGCCCCGTCACGCTGAATCTGCCCGCGACCGTGGAGGTGGCGACGCCGAACGTCTACGCCGACCAGATCGAATACATGCACCGCAATCTCGCCCGGCGGGACGCGGTGATCCTGTCGGTGCACCCGCACAACGATCGGGGGACCGGTGTCGCCTGCGCCGAACTGGCCGTCCTGGCCGGTGCCCAACGGGTGGAGGGCTGCGTCTTCGGCAATGGTGAGCGCACCGGGAATGTCGATATCGCCACCCTGGCACTGAACCTGCACGCCCAAGGGGTCGACCCGATGATCGACTTCTCCGACATCGACGAGATCCGCCGCACCGTCGAGTACTGCACGCGTCTGCCCGTCCACGAAAGGCACCCGTACGTGGGCGATCTTGTACACACGGCGTTTTCCGGTACCCACCAGGACGCGATCGGCAAGGGCATGGCCGAGCATCGTGAGCGGGCAGCGGCCCTCGGCGTACACGAGCGCGAATCGGAATGGCGGGTGCCGTATCTGCCGATCGACCCCACCGACCTCGGTCGCTCCTACGATGCCGTGATCCGGGTCAACTCACAGTCCGGCAAGGGTGGTATCGCCTACCTGTTGCACACCGAATACGGTCTCGAGCTGCCGCGCCGCCTGCAGATCGACTTCGCGCAGCGGGTGCAGGAACACACCGACGACACCGGCGCGGAGATCGGTGCCGATGAACTCCGCGCCCTGTTCGAGCAGAGCTACACCGCCGACGAGCGTCGAATCACCTTGGTACAGTGGAAATTCGTCGACGGAACCACCGAAATCGTCCTGGACGTGCACGGCACCGAACACCACTCGACCCACGAGGCGAGCCCGGTCGATGCCCTGACCACTGCCCTCGCCGAGACCGCCAACCCCATCGAGATCCTCGGCCTCACCCAGCACGCCGCCGCTGACGGCACCGCTGCGAGCTACGTCGAATATCGAGCCGCGGGCGGAACCGGATGGGCATTCGGCCTCGACGCCTCGCCCGTCGCAGCGTCGCTCGAGGCGGTGATGAACGCCGCGAACACGGCGCCATAGCAAGCTGCGCGGCCAGGTTCACCGACCGGCAATGCGCGCGGCGACCGCTATTCACCACCGGTTATCCGGCCTCGATAGCGTGGTGGTACTCGGAAGGAGCCGGCGTCATGGAATTCCGACATCTCGTTTCGTTTATCACCATCGCCGAAGAGTTGCATTTCGGTCGCGCAGCGCAGCGCCTCCATCTGACCCAACCAAGTCTCAGTGCCCAGCTGCAGAAGCTGGAGAAATCGCTCGGCGTCCAGCTCGTCGCCCGGAACTCCCACGAGGTCCGGCTGACCCCCGCTGGGCGCGAGTTCGAAAGCCAGGCCCGCCTGATCGTCGCTCAGCTCGACCGCGCCGCCCAGGCGGCCAAGGCCACCGCCGAGGGCAGGGCGGGCAGCCTCAGCATCGGTTACAACCTGCCCGCCAGCAGACATGTGCTGCCGGAGGCACTCACCAGGATGACCGAACGGCACCCCGACATCGTGGTGTCGCTGTGGGAGAAGCGGACCGGCCCCCAGCTGGCCGCACTCGCCGACGGTTCCCTCGATGTGGCCCTGGTCTACGGGCATCCCAGTACCGCCGATTTCCGATATCGTCGCCTGCTGCACCGGGTTCCGCTCGTCGCGGTCGTCGGGCGCCGACATCGGTGGGCCGACCGGCCAGGTGTCCCCTTCGCGGAACTACAGAGTCAGGATTGCGTGTTGTTCGCGCGCGAACAGTGTCCGGCGATGTACGACACCATCCTGCGGTCGGCGGCCGAAACCAGGATCTCGCTCAATGTCACGCATTCGGCCGACGACCCCGGCGCGACCGCGCACATGGTCTCGGTGCGACCACTCGTCGGGTTCGCCTCGCTGCCGCGCGCGATTTCGATGGGAATGGGTGTGCCGGGCAGTAGTTCGGTGGCGGTGAAATTATTCGATCCGGTGCCGACGCTGGATTTGCACGCCGTCTGGCGGGCCGACGAACCGAATCCCGCGGTCGCGTTGTTCCTGGAATGCGTCGAATCGGCACAACTCGATGATGTCCGCGCATTGTCGGCCTGAACCCCTCGATAGGACATGACTTTCGTGCGGTAGGAACAGCGAGTGCGGCAGCGACGGGAATGGTTGACGCCGTGAAGAATTCGATTCGTGAACACAGTGTCTGCTACCGCGAACGGATTCGTTCCGGCCGATTCGTCCAGTCTGTACGAGATTGTTTCCGACGCGGCACGGCGTGATCCGGCCCGCCCGTCACTGTGTGCCGCCGACGGCAACCAGCTGACCACCGGCGAGCTCGACACCCGGGTCCGCGGGCTCGCCTCGGCCCTGCTCGACCGCGGGGTCGCGGCGGGGGACCGGGTGGCCGTGCTCGGCCGCACGAGCCTGGAATGGGCGCTGCTCGACTGCGCGGCCATGGCCGTCGGCGCGGTGATCGTGCCGGTGTACCCGACCTCCTCGCCGGCGCAGATCGCGCACATCCTGAGCGACAGCGGGAGCCGGTTCCACGCGGCCGAGACCGCCGACGACGCAGCACGCCTTACCGACGCGGGCGCGGGCGGCGCGGTGTGGTCCTTCACCGAGATCGGGGCATGGGCCGAAAGCGTCGAACACGCCGACCTCGACGCACGAATCGCCGCGGTCGGCGCCGCCGACCTCGCGATGATCGTCTACACCAGCGGCACCACCGGCCTGGCCAAGGGCTGCATGATCAGCCACCGCAACATGTATGTCACCGCCGCGAACACCGCGCGCCAGACCGAGGGCATCTTCGACGGTACGACGGTGCTTGCGCTGCCGCTCTCCCACGTCTTCGGCCAGACGATCCTGTTCGCCTGCCTCTACGGCGGCAGCCGGACCCATCTGCTGCCCGGCGTGCCCGACCTGGTCCCGGCGCTGGCGACGCTGCGTCCGACCTTCCTCGCGCTGATTCCGTACGCGCTGGAGAAGATTCGCAAGCACGTCCGCGCGCTGCTCACCGAGGGGCAGGAGGACGAGGCCGTCGCTCGTGGCCTGACGCTGCTGAGCGAGGGCGCCGCGCCCACCGCCACCGACGACGCCGTCGCGGCCGCGTTCGGCGGGCGACTGCGCTACGTGATCTCCGGCGGCGCCTCGCTCGACGACACCACCGTCGGCTTCTACGCCGGGTTCGGTGTGGTGATCCTGAACTGCTACGGCCTCACCGAGGCGGCCACCGCGGTCACCGTGAGCGCACCGTCCACCAACCGGCTCGGCACCGTGGGCCGTCCCATCCCGGGCACCGAGGTCGGCATCGGCGCCGACGGCGAAGTCCTCGTCCGCGGCCCACACGTCTCACCCGGCTACTGGGGCGCGGCCGCCGACCAGCGGCCCGTCGACGCCGACGGTTGGCTGCACACCGGCGACATCGGCGAGCTCGACGACGGGCACCTGCGGATCACCGGGCGCAAGAAGGAGATCCTGGTGACCTCCGGGGGCAAGAACGTGGCCCCGACCCCGCTCGAGGACCGGGTGCGGCTGCATCCGCTGGTGAGCAACTGCATGGTCGTCGGTGACGGTCGACCGTTCGTGACGGCACTGATCACCCTCGACGCCGAGCGGTACGCGAAGTGGCGTGCCGAGCATCCCGACGACGATCCGGCCGAGACGATCCAGGCCGCCGTGGACGAGGCGAATTCCTTGGTGTCGCGGCCGGAATCCATTCGCGCATTCCGCATCGTCGACGGCGATTTCACCGTCGACGCCGGCCTGCTCACCTCGTCGTTGAAATTGCGCAGGGCCGCGATCGCCGAAACCTATTCCGCCGAAATAGATCAGCTCTACGTGTCGCGCGGGTAACGCGGCGCGAAATTCTCCCACCGGTCCCGCCGACGATAGCCGGGACCGATCGGCCGATGAATTGCGGGACGCCCCAGTGGTTTCCGTATTCCACCGGCGACAGACTCGAAATCGGAATTCGACCACCGAAAGTGATCACATCATGTATGACGTCATCGTCGTCGGAACCCGGGTCGCGGGTTCGCCCCTGGCCATGCTGCTGGCCCGTCAGGGCCACCGCGTGCTCGCCGTTGATCGCGCGAGTTTTCCCAGCGACACCCCGTCCACGCACTACATCCACCAGGCCGGTCTCGGCTTTCTGAAGTCCTGGGGTCTGCTCGACTCGGTGGTGGACACCGGCTGCCCCCCGATCCGGCACCTGAACTTCACCTACACCGACATCGAGATCCCGGGCATGGCCGACCCCTCGGCCGACGGCATCGACGCCGTCTACTGCCCGCGCCGCACCGTCCTCGACAAGATCCTGGTCGACGCGGCGGGCGAGTCCGGCGCCGAGGTGATCGAGGGCTTCACCGTCACCGGGCTGCTGCGCGAGGGTGACCGGGTCGCCGGTATCCGTGGCCGCATCGGCGAGGGTCCCGAGCAGGAGTTCCGCGCGAAACTGGTCGTCGGCGCGGACGGTGCGAACTCGATCGTCGCCAAGGAGGTCGGCGCGGCCACCTACGAGGGTTCGCCCGCCGCCTGCTTCATCTACTACTCGTACTACGAGGGCGTGGACTGGGGCATGCACCACCGCACCGGGTTCGGGGAGCAACAGTTCGCGTCCTGGCCGACCAACGACGGCTTGGCCCTGGTGGCGGTCATGCGCAAGCGCGACCGGTTCCGCGACTTCCGCACCGATCCCGACGCCGGCGTGCAGGAGATCGTCGACCAGATCGACCCGGAGATCGGTGCGCGGCTGCGGGATACCGGCAAGCGGGTCGAGCCGTTCCGGCCGATGCTCTACCCCGACAACTACCGTCGCCAGTCCTTCGGTCCCGGCTGGGCGCTGGTCGGCGACGCCGGGTACCACAAGGACCCGTTCACCGGCTGGGGCATCACCGACGCCTTCAAGTACGGCCAGCTGCTGGCCGACCTGGTGCACGAAAGCCTCACGGGCGCAAGACCGTTCGAAGAGACGCTGCCGGAGTACCAGCGTGAGCGCGACGCCCAGAGCGCCAGCACCTACGAGCTCACCCAGTCCATCTCCGAACTCACCCTCACCCCGTACTACGACTCGGTGTTCCGCGCGGCCAGCCGTAGCGAGCACTACTCCAAGAAGTTCTTCGGGCTGATCGCCGGGCTGTACCCGCCGGACAAGTTCTTCGGTGAGGCCGAGCTCACCGCGCTCTACGAGGAAGTGAACTTCCCCGTCGTCGACCGGCACGTGGTGAATACCGGGGTGTCGGCGTGATCGCGGCCGGCCTGACGGCGCTCGGAGACAGCTTCGTGGAGGGCCGTGGCGACCCCGCCGCGGCGGGTGGCTACCGGGGCTGGGTCTCCCGCCTCGGCGGTCAGCTCGGGTTGCGGCCCGCCACGATTCGCAACTTCGGCACGCACGGCGCCACCACCGGCGATGTCGTCGCGAGCCAGCTCGCACCGGCGACCTCGACGGCGCGGGCCGGCCTCTACGGCGTGGTTGTCGGCGTGAACGACCTGGTCAGCGCGTATGACGAGGCTCGTTTCGCCGACAACCTGCACACCATCTTCACCACCTTGCGGGCCAGGGAAGCCACCGTGTTCACCGCGAGCTATCCCGATATTCCCGCCCGCCTGCCCGTGCCGGACGGTTTCCGCGCCCTGCTGCGTGAGCGTTTCGCCGCCGCCAACGATGTCCTCGCCCGGGTCACCGACGACACCGGCGCCCTGCTTCTCGATCTCGCCGCCAGGCCCGAATGGGCCCGGCCCGAGGTGTGGACCGCCGACGGTCTGCACCCGAGTGCGGTGGGCCACCGCCTGTTCGCCGCTGCCGCGGCCGAACTGATCGCCGCGGCCACCGCCACCACCGTCGCCGCCTGAGAGGAACCCTTTCGTGACCGTCGAACGACGCCTGGCACGCGACCCGATCGCCATTGTCGGGATGTCGGGTCTGCTGCCCAAGGCACACACCCACCGCGAGTACTGGCAGAACATCATCGACGGCGTCGACTGCACCTCCGAGGTGCCCGCGTCGCGCTGGAGCTTGGACGACTACTACGACGCCGACCGCTCGGCGCCGGACAAGACCTATTCGCGCCGTGGCGCTTTCCTGCCCGACGTCGCCTTCGACCCGCTCGAGTTCGGGTTGCCGCCGAACCAGCTCGAGGTCACCAGCACCATGCAGACCCTGAGCCTCGGGGTGGCCCGTGACCTGCTCGCCGATGCAGGCGCGACCGGTTCGCAGTGGTACGACCCCGCGCGCACCGGCGTGGTGCTCGGCACCACCGGTCCGGTGCCGCTGATGCATCCGCTGGCCGCGCGCCTGTCGACGCCGGTGCTGGCGGAGGCGGGCCGGTCGATGGGACTGTCCGAGAGCGACGTCAGCGAGATCTCGCGCCGGTTCGTCGCCGCGTTCGCGCCGTGGGAGGAGAACTCCTTCCCGGGCCTGCTCGCCAATGTGGTGGCGGGCCGGGTGGCGAACCGGCTCGGGCTCGGTGGCATGAACTGCACCGTCGACGCGGCCTGCGCGGCCTCGCTGGCCGCCATCCGCACCGCGATCGCCGAACTGCAGGACGGTCGCGCCGACATGATGATCACCGGCGGCGTCGACACCGAGAACTCGATCTTCATCTACCTGTGCTTCAGCAAGGTCGGCGCGCTCTCGCCGACCGGCCGGATCAGCCCGTTCTCCGCCGAGGCCGACGGCACCCTGCTCGGCGAGGGGATCACCATGCTGGCCCTGCGCCGCCTCGCCGACGCGCGCCGCGACGGCAACCGGATCTACGCGGTGATCCGCGGTCTCGGCTCCTCCAGCGACGGCCGCTCCAAGAGCATCTACGCGCCGCGCGCGGAGGGCCAGCGGGTCGCGCTGGACCGCGCCTACGCCGATGCGGAATGCTCACCCGCCGACGTCGAACTGATCGAGGCGCACGCGACCGGGACGGCAGTGGGTGACAAGACCGAGCTGACCGCGCTGAAAGGCCTGCTCGCCGAGGCCAGTTCGGAGACCGGTTTCGCGGCGCTCGGCAGCGTGAAATCCCAGATCGGACACACCAAGGGCGCCGCGGGAACGGCCGGGGTGATGAAGCTGGCGCTGGCCCTGCACCAGAAGGTGCTGCCCTCGACGATCAATGTCGACGCGCCCAACAGCGAGATCGACGCCGCCCGGACACCCTTCTACGTGAACACGAGGACCCGCCCGTGGGTGCGCGACCCGCAGCGCCCGGTGCGCCGGGCGGCCGCCTCGGCGATGGGCTTCGGCGGCACCAACTTCCACATCGTGCTGGAGGAAGCCGACCAGACGCGCGGGCAGGTCCTGCACCGGGTGCCGCGTGCGCACCTGTGGCACGCCCCCGACGTCGCCGCGCTGATCGACGTCGTACGCAGCACCCCCGGCACCGACGGCGGTGACATTCCGGCCGGGCACGCCAGGATCGGCTTCGTCTCCGTCGACGAGGACACCGCCGCGGACCTGCGGACGCTCGCGGTCGATGAACTGGTCCGCAATCCCGATGCCGCGCAGTGGGATCACCCCGAGGGCGTGTACTTCCGCGCAGCCGCCGTACCGGACCCCAAGGTCGGTGTGCTGTTCGCGGGGCAGGGCAGCCAGTACGTGGACATGGGCCTGGACACCGTGCTGAACAATCCGCCCGTCGGGGCGGCGTTCGACGAGGCCAACGCCGCGTTCGTCGGTGCCGAGCAGCGGCTCGGCGCGGTGGTGTTCCCGCCGCCCGCGTTCAGCGAACAGACCCGTGCCGAGCAGGAATCCGCCCTGCGCCGTACCGAATTCGCACAGCCCGCGATCGGCGCGCTGGCGGCCGGGCAGTTCCGGGTGCTCACCGAATTCGGGCTCAGGGCCCACGGCTACCTCGGCCACAGCTTCGGTGAGCTGACCGCACTGTGGGCCTCAGGCGCGCTGAGCACCGCGGACTTCTTCGGTCTGGCCCGGGCGCGTGGCGCGGCGATGACGGTCGCCGACGACGCGGAGGCAGGCACCATGGTCGCCGTCAACGCGGCCCGCGAAGAGGTCGCCGAGGTGATCGCCGACCTCGACGACATGTGGATCTGCAATCACAACGCGCCCGACCAGATCGTGGTCGGTGGTGGACCCGAGGGCATCGCCGCCTTCACCGCGCGCAGTTCCGAGAAGGGCTGGGCTACCCGGGATCTGCCGGTGGCGGCTGCCTTCCACACCCCGTATGTGGCGCACGCGGTCACCGAATTCGGTGCCGCCGTCGAGGAAGTCGACATCGTCGAGCCGGATGCGCGGGTCTACGCCGACACCGCGGGCGCGTCCTACGGCGCCGATGTCGCCGCCAACCGGGCGACCTTGACCGCGCAGCTGAGCCGGCCGGTCGAGTTCGTCGACGCGCTGCGGGCCATGCACGCCGACGGCTGCACGATCTTCGTCGAATGCGGCCCGAAACAGGTGCTGACGTCGCTGGTCCGGCGCACCCTCGGCGACGACGTGATCGCCTTCGCCACCGATTCCGGACCCATCGGCAACGGAGATGTGGCACTCAAGCGGGCGGCCGTCCGTCTGGCCGTCCTCGGTGTCGCGATGTCGGGCATCAACCGCTACGCCGCCCCCGCCACCGAGCCGACCACCCCGGCGGCCGACCGGATGACTGTGATCCTTTCAGCCCCCGAATACGTTCCCGCCGCCCGCCGCGCCGCCTACGCCGAAGCGTTGTCGGGCGACTACCGCCTCCAGCCAGCGGCCGATACGGCACCACACTCCCTCGCCGACCCTGAACCTGTGTCCGCACTTGTTGATTCACCCACCTCGTCCCCGCGGGGCGGCTCGACCCTGCCCGATGTTCCGGCGACTGTTCCTGGTTCGGCCGTGGCGGATTCGCACGCCGTGGTCGGCGGCCGGACCGGCGCGCCGTCGCACCCGATCTCCGAATCACCTGCCGTATCCGAACTTTCGCACCGATCCTCGGTGCCCCCGCTCGTGGAGGAACAGCTCGTGACCATCCCCGTCGACCCGCTCGACACCGCACTCGTCCAGCATCTGGACACGCACCGGCAGTACCTCGACGGCCAGCTCGACCTGGCCCGCGGGCTGGCGGGCGCGCTGAGCACCGGTGCCATCGACGACCGTCTGCTGCGCGCCATCGAAGCCGTGAAGGATCACGGTGTCGCCATCAGCGAAAGCCACTCGCGGGCAAGCGAAGTGCTCGCCCAGCTGGCCGAGATCGAAGGGGGAGCCGCCGGCTCGCACTCGGTGACCAGTTACCGGGCGACCCCGCCCGCGGTGAACGCCCCCGCGCCGACCCACGCCTTGACAGCGGCGCCCACGCAGACCCCGGCGAACGGCCACCTACCCGCGGCGGCCCCGCTGTCCAGCGGTACCGCCACCATGAACACCGTGCCCGGATCGGTGACTCCCGCCGTAAGCGGCACCGCCTACCCGACGGGTCATCAGGCAGGTCAGAGCGTCACCGGTGCGAGCGACACCGCACCGCGGGCAGCCGGAACTGTACCGGTGGCCCAGGAGCACGCAACGACGTCGTCGGCAGCCGCGCAGACAGCCGCTCGCACAGCGGGTTCCGACGTCCAGAACTCCGCCGTCGATACTGAGCAGGGTGCGCCGGGGGCGGAGGCGCTCAACGGCGAAGCGATCCGCGCGGCACTGCGGGAAGTGGTCGCGGACAAGACCGGCTATCCGGTCGAGATGGTCGATCCGGCAATGGATCTGGAAGCGGATCTGGGCGTCGATTCGATCAAGCGCGTGCAGGTGATCGGCGCTCTCCAGGAGCGCTTCCCGTCGCTGCCGAGCCTCGGCCCCGAGCAGCTCGGTACGTTACGAACTCTCGACCAGATCGCCGATCTGCTCGCCACCGACGCTTCGACCACGACAGACAGTTCCGTCGCGATGGGTAACCCGAGCGGCCCGGCCGCGCCGACCGGTGGTTCGGCTGTGGCCACGGACGAGGTCGCCTCGGCAGACGCCGGTCTCACGTACTCCGCCGAGACCCTGCGGCAGGCGCTGCGGGAAGTGGTCGCCGACAAAACGGGGTATCCGGTCGAGATGGTCGATCCGGCAATGGATCTGGAAGCGGATCTGGGCGTCGATTCGATCAAGCGGGTCCAGGTGATCGGCGCGTTACAGGAACGGTTCCCGACCCTGCCCAGTCTCGGACCCGAACAACTCGGCACACTGCGCTCGCTGGATCAGATCGTGGCCGAGCTGGCCGGGGGTGATGTCCACCCAAAAGCTGAGGCCGCGGCCGAAACGCCGCGGCATGTCGTCGAACTCGTCGAGCTCGCCCCGGTCGACCTCGCGGTCGAGCCGTATCGGCCCGCGGGCCGGGCGCTGATCGTGTGCCTGGACGAGTCCGCCGAAACCGACGTGGAGGCGATCGAGGAAGCGCTGCGCGCGCTCAGCTGGACGGTGCGGCGGGTCGCACCCGGCGCCGACACCGGCGCCGCCGACCTGTGCGTGGTCGTCGCGGGTGTCGCCACGGAGTGGGCCCAGGCCGAGCGGATCCTGACCGAGGCGATCCTGGCCACCGGCCGCGTGGTGCCCGCCCTGCGCGGCGCGACCGGTCGCGCCGGGTTCGTCACGGTCACCCGGCTCGACGGTCATCTGGGCCTGCGCGGGGATGCCGACCCGGTCCATGCCCTGCTCGGCGGTCTCGGCGGCGTCGTGAAAACGCTTGCCGCCGAGGAACCCACAGTGTTCTGCCGCGCGCTCGACATCGCGCCGGCGGCGACTCCGGCGCGGGTGGCGCGGATCGTGCTCGAGGAGCTGTGCGACGCCGCGATCGACACCGTCGAGGTCGGCGTCGACGCCTCGGGCCAGCGCCGCACACCGGTGCCGAGCAGGCACAAGCCCGCCGTCGTCACCGAGATCGTCAGCACGGCAACGGAGTTCGGGCCGACGGTGCTCACCGAGGACGATCTGCTACTGGTGACCGGCGGAGCCAGGGGAGTGACGGCGACCTGCGTCCTCGCGCTCGCCCGGCACAGCGCGGCGCGCTTCCTGCTGCTCGGCCGCACCACGCTCGGTGCGGAGCCCGCCTGGGCGGCCGGTGTGCCCGACAGCGACCTCAAGCCCGCCGCGGTGCGCGCGCTGGCGGGAACCGGCGTGCGGCCCAAGGACATCGAGCGGGCGTGCGGCGAGGTCCGCGCCGTCCGCGAGATCCGCTCGACCCTGGCGACGCTCGGCGACCGCGCCGACTATCTGGCTGTCGACGCCACCGACGCCACTGCACTCGCCGAGGCCGTCGCGCCGTGGCGCGACCGGATCACCGGTGTCGTCCACGGCGCCGGGGTCCTGGCGGACTCGATGATCCCCGACAAGACCGCCGACTCGATCGCTCGCGTGTTGCGTCCGAAGCTCGGTGGTCTGGCCGCCGTCCTCGCCGCGGTGGGGGAGCCGAAAGACCTGGTCCTGTTCACCTCGGTGGCCGGCCTGTTCGGCAATGCGGGCCAGGCGGATTACGCCGCCGCCAACGAGGCGCTGTGCCGGTTCGCGGTGAGCTGGCGGCGCAGGCATCCCGGGCACCGCGTCACCGCGATCGACTGGGGCGCCTGGGACGGCGGCATGGTGACCGCCGACCTGCGCGAGCACTTCCGGACGCGGGGCATCCCGCTGGTGGCTCCGGCCGCGGGTGCGGCCGCCTTCACCGCCCAGTTCACCGAGGACCGCCGGCCCGAGCCGGTCCTGCTGGTCGGCGCGGCCACCGCCCTGTCGACCGGCGAACACGTGGCCGCCACGGTGCGGGCCCGCCGCGACATCGCGGGCCTGGTCGACGAACCTGTGATCGAGGCACACCGCATCGGTGACCACATCGTGCTGCCCGCCACCTTCGGCCTCGGCGCGATGATCCACCTCGCCGAACGAACCAGGCCGGGCCGCACCGTGGTCGGCGTCCGTGACTACCAGGTGCTCAAGGGACTCGTCTTCGATCACCCGGTCACCGCGCTGGAGATCGAGCTCGTCCCGATCGACGACCTCGACGGCCGTACGGCGGTGCGCGCCACCGTCTTCGACGGCAAGCTCGCCCACTTCCGGGCGACCCTACTGCTGGCCGCGAACCCGGACGGCAATGCCACGCAAACGATTCCCGCCGGACCGGGCACTCCCGCAGACCGGATCTACCGGGACGCCATCCAGTTCCACGGTCCCGCGCTGCAAGGTCTGCGCGCGATCCGGGCCGAAAGCGACAGCGCGATCGTCCTGGACTGCCACCTGCCCACCGCTCCCGTCGCCGCCGGCGCCTACGCGGGCCACCTGCACGACCCGGTCGCCGCCGACCTGATCCTGCAGGGCCCGCCCGTCCTCGGCCATCGACTGCTCGGCACGGCCTGCCTGCCCCTCGGCGTCGGCCGCATCGACTACCACCACCCGCTCCCGACCACCGAACCGTTCGTCCTGGTGGTCGACAACCCACGCGCGAGCAGGCTCGAAGCTCGCATCGACGCCACCGCACTGTCCACCGACGGCACAGTGCTGCAACGCTTCTCGGACGTCACCGTCCTCACGACGCCCGACCTGACGGACAAGTTCCAGACCTCGGTGAGGAAGTGGACCCGATGACAGCCCTCGACTTCGACGGCATCGCCTTCGACCCGATCGGCGCGCCCCCTGCCCAGCCCGCCCTGACCGCACCGCCGCACACCGCGCCACCCGCCCGACCAGCGCCCGACTCCGCACCCGCGCGGTCGGCGCCTGACTCCGCACCTGCCCGGTCGGCGCCTGACTCCGCACCCGCCCGGCCTGCGCCCGGATCCGCGAGCCGGACGACTGGCCACGCCTCAGCAGTGGAGCCAGCCGGGCACGCGATTGTGTCCGATGGGCGCGCAGTGGAATTCACTCGGCAGACGCGGGATGGCGCCCAATTCGCAGGGCAACGTGCCACACATGTGGGAGCGCCCGCGACTGCTGAGGCGAGTGAGTGGAGCGCCGCAGCACCGTGCGACGCCATCGCCGAACTCCGCACCGGCGTCGTCACCGCCCACCGCGCCGCCCTCGCCGCGCAAGTCGCCCTACAGCGTGCGCTGTGGACGCGGGCTGTGGGAACACCCCTGCCCAGCAACAGCGTTGGCGTCCGTGCGACGGACTCCATCGCCGTTCGGGGTCAACAGCGTGCGGCGGATTCCGCTGTGGTTCCCGCCGGTGAGGGGACATCGTTCGCGCTCCACGGTGTACCCGGTGGCGCAGCCGGCGACGCAAGAATCTCCACCGCCGTTCTCGGCGGGCATCAGGCTCGGACATTCGGTGCCGCTGTCGAGTCACCCGCGAACGGCGAGGTGTCCGCAGGCGAAACGACCGAACGACTCGGCACCGGAATCGCGGCCCCCATCGCGGGCACACAACGGTCCGTGGCAGGGCCCGGCGTGGCAGTGCCAGGCCACCGTGGCACGGCACCGGTGGGCGTCACGGCACCGGTCGGCGATCGAGCATCCCGTGCGTCCGTCGCTGCCAGGGAGGGCGCGTTCAAGCCACTGGCTCGCACCACCCGCACCGAGTTGGACCGCGCGGCCCTGGAGTCGCTCACCGCGGGCGCCATCGCAGAGGTGTTCGGGCCGGCCTATCGGCGCGACGGCGTCGAGGTCGTGGCCCGCCTCGCAAGTGGAGAACCGTTGGCGCTCAACGCGATCGAGGCGATCGAGCTCTACGGTGGAACGGGTGACGGCCGGGTCGTCGCCCGGTACGACGGCGCGCCCGACGCCGCTGCCCGCCAGGCCGCCGAGGTGTTCGCGCTGTTCACCGGCATGCACCTGTGCCTGTCGGGGAGCACATCGACCGCGGCTACCGAGCCACTTCGACCGCCGAGCTCCCCTGCGCGTCCTACGGACCAGGGGTACTCGACCGGTTCTGCTGTCGCCGGACGCGTCGCGGCCCACCACACCTTGGAGCTCATCGTGAGCGCCCTGGATCTCGTACCCCGTCCGCACGTCACGGGCACGGTGAGTTTCTCCGCAGGGGAGCCCGGTCTGTCCGTGGAGGTCATCGTCACCGAGGCATCCGGCGCGGGCGTCGGCCCCGGCGAGGCCGTTCCGAGCGTGCTGCTCAACGAATTCCACATGGCCCACCTGGCCCGCGGCGACCAGGCGATCGCCATGGGGCCCGAGTTCGCGGAGTACACCGGCGTCCGCGCGACCCGGCTGCCCACCGGCGGCCTGCTGCTGGTCGACCGGGTGCGCGAATTCGAGGGTGCCCGAGGCACTCTCGACCACGCCGCCTACATCACCGAATACGACTCGCCCGCCGACTCCTGGTATTACGCCGACACCGCCAACGAATCCATGCCGCATTTCGTGTACATGGAGACCTCGCTGCAGGCGGCCCTGCTCATGGGCTACTACGCGGGACCGACGCTGACCCAGCCCGGTACAACTCTCAGCCTGCGCAATCTCGGCGGCACGGCGACGGTCCTGCGCCAGGTCGACCTGCGCGATCGCACCATCGAACAGTCCTCGCGGCTGCTGTCGACGACGATCCTGCCCGGCTCCTCCCTGCAGACCTTCGACTACACGCTCAGCGTCGACGGCCAGCCGTTCTACACCGGCGAGACCATGTTCGGCTACTTCAGCGACGAGGCCCTCGCCAACCAGACCGGCCTCGACGCCGGGCGCCCCGCACCGTCCTGGCTGGCCGAGAACCCCACCGCCGAGGTTCGGACGATCGACGTGGCCGCCCGCCGCGCCGACCCGCACGCGCCCCTGTGCTCGCGCCGCACGCTGGCCCTCATCGATCAGGTCGAGGTGGTCGACGGCGGCGGGAAACACGGTACGGGATACCTGCATTCGCTGCGGCCCATCGACCCGGCCGACTGGTTCTTCGCCCGCCACTTCCACCTCGACCCGGTCATCCCCGGCTCACTCGGCGTCGAATCGGTGATCCACGCCGTCCAGGAATGGCTGCTGGACGCGGGTCACGCCGCGAACATGGCCGACCCGGTGTTCCGTATCCCGGCCGACATTCCCTTCAGCTGGCGCTACCGCGGTCAGTTCCTGCCCACCGACGGCACCGTGGAACTCGAAGCCCACGTCAAGGCGCTGCATCGCGGACCACACGGGGTGACCGCGGTGGTGGACGGCTCGCTGTGGAAGCCGGGCCTGCGCATCTACGAAGTGACCGACCTGGCCGTTGAACTCGTCGATCGGAGAGCGTGATGACCACGATGCGCACCGTGGCGGTCGCCACCACCACCGAGGCCATCACGGCCCTGCTGCTCGATCTGGACTCGCCGGTCTGGACCGTCTGCGCCGACGGACAGGTCGGCGCCACCGCCGACCAGACCGTCGCCGCGCGTGCCGAGGTGCTCGCGGCGGTCGGGCCGCTCCCGCCGGAACGCCTCGGCGACAGCGCGTTCCGCACGGCCCACGGTGTCCGCGCGGCCTACGCCGCGGGCGCGATGGCCAACGGCATCTCCTCGCCCGCCCTGGTGAAAGCCATGGCGCGGCACGGCTACCTGGCCGCCTACGGCGCCGCGGGCGTCGCGCCGGCCACGGTCGACGCCGCACTGGGCGAGCTCGCCGCCGACCTGGGCGCACAGCCGTTCGCCTGCAACCTCATCCACAGCCCGAGCGAACCCGCGCTGGAACGTGCGATCGTCGACGCCTGCCTGCGGCACGGTGTCCGCTGCGTCGAGGCGTCCGCGTTCATGGACCTGACGGCCGAGGTCGTGCGCTATCGCGCGCTCGGCCTCCGCGTCGACCAGCGCGGCGACATCGAGATCGGGCACCGGGTGATCGCCAAGGTCTCCCGGGTCGAAGTCGCCGAACTGTTCCTGCGTCCGGCACCGGCCAGGCTGCTGCGCGAGCTCGTGGCGGCGGGCCGGATCACCGCCGAGCAGGCTCGTCTCGCCGAACAGGTGCCGATGGCCGACGACATCACGGCCGAAGCCGACTCCGGCGGCCACACCGACCGCAGGCCGCTGACGGTGCTGCTGCCCGAACTGATCGCGGCCCGGGATCGCCTGGCCGCCACGGCGCCCGGCGCCGACCGCGTCCGGATCGGCGCCGCCGGTGGACTCGGCACACCCGACGCCGTCGCGGCCGCCTTCGGACTCGGCGCGGCCTACGTGGTGACCGGGTCGGTCAACCAGTCGGCTGTCGAGGCGGCGCAGTGCGGCGCCACCAAGACTCTGCTGGCGCGCGCCGAGTTCGCCGACTGCGCCATGTCGCCCTCCTCGGACATGTTCGAACTCGGCGTGCAGGTTCAGGTGCTGCGCCGGGGCACGATGTTCGCGGCCCGCGCGCAGAAGCTCTACGACACCTACCGCGCCTACCCGGGACTCGACGCGCTGCCGACCGCGCTGCGCGCCGAACTGGAAGCCACCCTGTTCCGCAGGCCGCTCGACGAAGTGTGGCAGGAGTGCGTCCGGTACTTCACCGAGCGCGACCCCGCCCAGCTGACCGGCGCGGAGCGGGACCCGAAAGCCAAGATGGCGTTGGTGTTCCGCTGGTATCTCGGCCTGTCCTCGGGCTGGAGCATCCGGGGCGACGCCGACCGGGTCACCGACTACCAGATCTGGTGCGGCCCCGCGATGGGCGCCTTCAACACCTGGACGGCCGGAACCCATCTCGCCGCCCCGGAGAACCGCGCCGTCGCGGAGATCGCAGGCCAGCTCCTGTTCGGCGCCGCCTACCTCACCCGCGTCGCCCAGCTGCGCACCGCAGGTGTGCGGCTGCCCGCCGCCTGCGCCCGCTACGTCCCACGCCCGCTGGAGGACCGATGACCGTCGTCGACACCACCGCGACCACCGGAACGGCCTGGATGCTGTGCCCGGCCTGCGACACGATGATCTACCGCAAACGCTACGAGCGGGCGAGCCGGGTGTGCCCCGAATGCGACGGCCACGGCATGCTCACCGCCGACCAGCGCGTCGACCAGCTCCTCGACGCGGATTCGGCCAGTCCGATCGCCACCGCGGCGACCGTCACCGACCCGCTCGGCTTCACCGACACCCGCGCCTACCCCGACCGGATCAGGCAGGCGCGCGAGAGCACCGGGCTACCCGACGCGGTCCGCTGCGTGCGCGGCACCGTCGACGGCACACCGATCGTGCTGGCGGTCATGGACTTCCGCTTCCTCGGCGGCAGTCTCGGCAGTGCCGTCGGCGAGGCGGTGACCGCGGCGGCGGAAGCGGCGCTGGCCGACCGGCTGCCGCTGGTGCTCGTGACCGCGTCCGGCGGGGCGCGGATGCAGGAGGGCATCGTCGCGCTCATGCAGATGGCCAAGACCAGCCGCGCGCTGCGCCGCCTCGACGACGCGGGCGTGCTGACCGTCTCGATCATCACCGACCCGACCTACGGTGGTGTCGCGGCGTCGTTCGCCACCGCCACCGACATCATCATCGCCGAACCCGGTGCGCGACTTGGCTTCGCGGGCCCGCGGGTGATCCAGCAGACCATCGGCCAGACCCTGCCCGAGGGCTTCCAGACCGCGGAATTCCTGCTCGAGCACGGCATCGTCGACATGATCTGCCACCGCTGGACGCTGCGCGCCCGACTGTCTCGACTGGTCGCGATGACCGTCCGGCCGCCGCACCGCCCCGAATTCGACGACTCCGACGCGCTGATCACCGATCCCGCCGCGCTCAGTGTGGGCGAATCCTGGGACCGCGTACGCGCGGCCCGACGGCTCGGCAGGCCGACCACCCTGGACTATCTCGCCGCCGCTTTCGACGATTTCGTCGAACTGCACGGCGATCGCATGTCGGCCGACTGCCCCGCCATGATCACGGGCTTGGCTCGCCTCGACGGACTGCCGGTGGTGGTGCTCGGCACCCAGAAAGGCCACACCGGAACGGAACTCGCCGAGCGAAACTACGGGATGCCGACTCCGGCGGGCTATCGAAAGGCGGCCCGGGTGCTGCGACTGGCCGCGAAACTCGACCGGCCTGTCGTCGCGCTGGTCGACACGGCGGGCGCCTATCCCGGCATCGAGGCCGAGGAACAGGGCCAAGCCGTGGCGATCGCCGAATCGCTGAAACTGCTGGCCGGACTGCCCGTGCCGGTGGTCACCGTGATCACCGGGGAAGGCGGCAGCGGCGGAGCGCTGGCGCTCGCGCTCGCCGATCGGGTCCTGGTGTGCGAGAACGCGATCTACTCGGTGATCAGCCCCGAAGGCTGCGCCGCCATCCTGTGGAAAGATCCGGCCGCCGCGTCCCGCGCGGCAGCCGCGTTGCGGGTGGACGCGGCCGCACTGCTCGAACTGGGCATCGCCGACGGCGTGGTCCCCGAACCCGAGGGTGGCGCCGACCGTGATCTCCTCGGGGCCGCGGCGCTGCTGAAACGGGCCGTGCGCCGAGCCGTGCACGAACTCCATGCCTGGTCGACCGCCGACCTGATCACTCAGCGGCACAGCCGTTTCCGTGGCTACGGCGTGGCCCGCGATCTCCCGGAGACCTCGTGGTCGCCTTCCTGATCCGCCACCCGCTGACCATCCTGCGGCAGGTCGCGCACCGCCCCGACCACGCCGCCCCACCCGCCATCGATCACCCGCACCGAGACGCAGGAGCAGCCCCGATGACCGATTCCGTGATCAGTGACACCGCCACCGTGCGATCGGTGAGCCCGGCCGAGGCGGATCACAGCCTCGCAGTCCTCAGCCGCCACGCCCTGAGTGTGCGCGCGACGGGGTCCGCCCCGACCTCGGTGACGGTCGCCAACGGCCCGGTGTCCCTGCGCGTCACCTGGGACGACCGCCTCTCGGCGCCCATCGGTGACGCTGACCCGGCCGGACACCTCGTCCTCGTGCCGACCGAACACGCGGACGCGAGTGCACCCCCGGTGAGCCCGTCCACCGAGACCGGCGCGTCGACCTTCCCGCTCACCGCCGAGACCGTCGGCGTGTTCTATCGCGCACCGGAACCCGGCGCCGCGCCGTTCGTCGCGGTGGGTGAGCCCGTGCGCGCCGGTCAGCAGGTGGGCATCATCGAAGCGATGAAGCTGATGATCCCGGTCACCGCCACGCGCGAGGGTGTGGTGGCCGAGATCTTGGTCGACAACGGTGACGCCGTCGAACACGGCCAAGCCCTGATCGTGTTCGAGGCGCTGCGATGACGCGCCCCTTCGGCAAGGTCCTGATCGCCAACCGCGGGGAGATCGCGGTGCGGGTCATCCGTACCTGCCGCGAACTGGGCATCGCCACCGTGGCGGTGCACTCGGCCGCGGACCGTGACTCCGCGGCGGTGCGCCTGGCCGACGAACACGTCCAGATCGGTCCGGCCCCGGCCAAACGCAGCTACCTGTCGATCCCCGCGATCATCGAGGCGGCCCGCGCCACCGGCGCCGAGGCGATCCATCCCGGCTACGGATTCCTCTCGGAGGACCCGGATTTCGCGGAGGTGTGCCAGGCGGAGGGGTTCGTGTTCGTCGGTGCGCCGTCGGCGGTCATGGCCCGCCTCGGTGACAAGTCGACCGCGCGTGCGCTGATGGCCGACGCCGGCCTGCCCCTGCTGCCCGGCAGCCGCGACGCCATCGACGACCCCGACGCGGCGCGCGCCCTGGCCGACGAGATCGGCTACCCGGTGATCATCAAAGCTGTCGCCGGAGGTGGTGGCCGCGGGATGCGGGTCGTGCGCGACGGCGACGAATTCGCCACGGCCTGGCAGCACACGAGGGCCGCGGCCGCCGCGGTCTTCGGTGACGGCAGGCTCTATGTCGAGCGCTACCTGGAATCGGCCAGGCACGTGGAAGTGCAGATCCTCGCCGACACCCATGGCACCGTCCGCCACCTGGGCCTGCGTGACTGTTCGCTGCAGCGCAGGCATCAGAAGCTGGTCGAGGAATCGCCGGCGCCGGGCCTGTTGCCCGAACTCGCCGAACGCATCGGCGCCGCTGCCGTCCGCGGCTGCGAGGCAGCGGGTTACGTCGGGGCGGGCACGGTGGAGTTCCTGCTCGCGCCCGACGGCCGGTTCTACTTCATGGAGGTCAACTGCCGCCTCCAGGTCGAGCACCCCGTCACCGAGATGGTCACCGGCGTCGACCTGGTCGCGGAGCAGCTGCGCATCGCCGCGGGCGAGCCGCTGACCCTCGGCGAGCGCGCGCCGCACGGTGTCGCCATCGAATGCCGCCTCAATGCCGAAGACCCGGAACGCGCGTTCGCGCCCGCCCCCGGCACGCTCGTCGAGTGCGTACTCCCCGCCGGTCCCTTCGTCCGCGTGGACACCCATGTGGCGCAGGGCTATGCCATTCCGCCACATTACGATTCGCTGCTCGCCAAGGTCATCGTCTGGGCGCCGGATCGGCCGACGGCCATCGCCCGCATGCGCCGCGCGCTCGCCGAGACCACGATCGCCGGCCCCGGCGTGGCCACCACCACCGACTTCCTCCACGACATCCTCGACCACCCCGCCTTCCGGGCCGCCACCCACGACACGGCCCTCATCGGCGCCCTGAACGCTCCGGCCGCCGTGCACTGAGCATCGCCGCGCACCGGCCGTCCTGCGCCGAGTATCGCTGCGCTGGGGGATCGCCCTGGTCTCCGAGTGTGACGGACGGTGGCGGCCGACTCTCAACGCCGAGGCGACCGAGCGGCGAACAGCGTGACCGCTCCGACGTCGGTGAGGTCGACGTCGTCGAACGCCGCCTGGAGAGCACCGACGAGCCCGACACGGTCATCGTCAGCGTTGTTGAAGGCGCCAACCTGCGAATATCTGGCGCTGAGGGCTCGGCCGAACAGTGTCGGCGCCGGCACATCGCGCCCGAGAATGGTCGACCCGAACAGTGTGCCGTCGTCGGCGAGAACGGCCGCGAGATGCCGGAAGGCAGCGGGCTCGGATTGAGGTCCATCAAGGTGACACGATCCAGTGGCGCCGTGGTGTGGGCGAGGTACCAGCCCCTTCCGGGGCCGACCTCGAGATGGCGCCGACCGACGTGCTGGTGGTATCGGTCGAGCATCACGGTCGCGTCGCACCGCCATGCGAATCTGTTGCTGAGCCGGATCACCCAGGCGTCGTAGACGGCGAGGAAGGGCTTCGTATACGGGGCGGCGGCGTCGCGAACAGGATCATGTCGAACCATCTGCTCGACCCTACCGCCGCCGCGCAGCACCGCCGTCGAACCGCTACGTTCGACGATCCGGGCTCACTTGAGACCCGACCGGACGAAGGCGTTCACGATGTGGCGCTGCAGCACCAGGTAGAGCAGCAGGACGGGCAGGCAGGCGAGGCTGGCCAGGGCCATCATGGGGCCCCACTGGTCGCCTTCGGTGCCCATGAAACTGCGCAGGCCCAGTTGGAGGACGTCGTTGGACTGGCGCAGAACCACGGCGGGCCAGAAGTATTCGTTCCAGGCGTTGATGAACAGCAGGATGCCGAGGGCGGCCAGCGCGGGGCGCAGGTTGGGGACGACCACGGTCCACAGGATGGCCCAGGAGGAGCGGCCGTCCATTTTCGCGGCCGCGATGAGTTCCTTCGGGAAGGCCGACATGTGCTGGCGCAACAACAGCACGCCCAGTGCCGAGCACAGGGTCGGCAGCACGCAGCCGATGAGCGTGTTGATCAGGCCCAGCTCGTTGAGCAGGATGTAGTTGGGCAACATGGTCACCTGGAACGGCACCAGCCAGACACCGACGAACGCCAGGTACATCAGCCGCTGTAGCGGAAAGGTGTACATGGCGAACGCGTACGAGGCGAGCAGCGCGATGAGCAGCTGCCCGGCCGTGGACAAGATCGCCACGAAGAACGTGTTGGCGATCAGGCCCGCGACATCCACCTTCTGCGCCGCGTCGAGGTAGTTGTCGATCGACAGCGGCCACGGCAACGGCGCGAGCGAGGTGACGTCCTCGGGCCGGCGCAGTGCCGTGGCGAACAGCCAGTAGATGGGGAATACGCACAGCAGCGCCGTGCCGGCGAGCAGCAGGTGGCTGCCCGCCGCGCGCAGACGGTCAATCATCATGGACGGCAACCTTTTCCGAAATCCAGACCAGCACCGCGGCCAGCGCGCCGAAGCCGACGAACAACAGCACACCCGCCGCGGCGCTGAGCCCGGCGTCGAAGCTGTGGAACGCGTAGTCCCAGAGCAGGTAGTAGATGTTGGTCGTGGCCTGCGACGGACCGCCCTGGGTCATCGAGTCGATCAGCGGGAAGGACAGGGTGGGACTGAGCAGCACGGTGGTGAGCACCAGGAACAACAGGGTGGGGGAGAGCAGCGGCAGCGTGATCCAGCGCCGGATCTGCCCCGGTGTCGCCCCGTCGACCCGCGCGGCTTCGCTGTAGTCGCCGCTGATCCCGGCCAGTCCGGCCCAGACCACCAGCGTCGCGAAACCGAGCAGCTGCCACCCCGTGATCGCGATGATCACCGCCTGCGCGGTCGAGGCGTCGTAGACCCAGTTGTGGCCGGTGCCGAGCAACTGATCGACGAAGCCGCTGCCCGGATGCAGCAGCCACCGCCACACCGCCGCCGCGGCGACCGGCGCGACGAGGAACGGCGCGAACACCAGCGCCTGATAGACGGTCCTGGCCCGGCCGTGCACGCGCCTGCTCGCCAGGGCGATGAGCACCGGCAACAGCACCGTGAACGGCAGCAACCCCAGGATCAGGGTCGCGGTGCGGCCGAGGGAACCCCAGAACGCCGGAAGATCCAGCAGCCGTTCGTAATTGGCGGTGCCGACCGGTTTCATCGGCGCGGTCGGCAGCAGGTTCCACGAATACGTGGACAGCTCGACCGCCTGGGCCAGCGGCTGATAGGTCCACACGACCAACAGCACCAGCGCGGGCGCGAGATACAGGTAGGGCGCGACGAGACGGGTCAGCGCCCGGCGGGTGAACCGGCGCGGACCCGGCGCGGCGATGCTCGGCACCGCCTGCGCCGGGTCCTGCCGATCGTCGATGACGAACATGTCACCGCGTCCGCGCGGCGATCGCCGCCAATTGCTCGAGCACCTCGGCCTCGGGCCGGTCGTAGACCGAGACCGCCGGGGTCGCCTCGATGGCCGTCGCGAGCATCGTCTCGCCGACGAGATCGATGCGGCTGTAACCGAATCCGGCCAGCCCACGGTGCCTGCCCACCGGTGCCATCGGATCGATCCGGTACGACAGCGCCGGACCGATCCACACCGGGATCCCCGCCACCGCCGCGGCGGCGGTCAGGTGATTGTGCCCGCACAGGATCATCCGCACGTCCGAGCCCGCGAGCACGTCGGCCAGCCGTTCGGCGTCCTCGAGCTTGAGGAAGTCGGCGGTGGCCACCGGCGAGGGGACCGGCGGATGGTGCAGCACGAGCAGGGTGCCGCGCGGTGCGGGCACCCGCAATTGCTCGGTCAGCCAGGCCAGCTGCTCGAGTTCGAGCCTGCCCTCGTGTCGCAGCGGTGTCGTGCTGTCGAGCGCGATGACGCGCAGGCCCGCGATCTCGACGCACGAATCGTGCGGAAGGGCCGGGTCAACCGAACCGGGGGCCAGGTCGAGCAGCTCCTCGCCGAAGCCCACCCGCTCGTCGTGATTGCCCATCACATAGACGATCTCGGCCCCGAGCTCGGCCGCGACCGGCTCAACGGCCGCCCGCAGCCGCCGGTACGCCTCGGGTGACCCGTTGTCGGACAGGTCACCCGAGAGCACCAGGGCATCCACGTGCTGCCCGGCCGCGCGCAGCTGGGTGAGCACCCGCGCGAGGTTGGCGTCGGTGTCGACGACACCGTGGACGAGCTCACCGGCCGGACGCAGGTGGGTGTCGGTGAGCTGGATGATGGTCAGATCACTCATCATGCCGCCGGGATGAGCTTGGCGCCCTCGGCCTGCGCCGCGGTCAGGGTCGCTTGCGGATCCTTGCCCTGGAAGACGATCGCCTCGACCGCGTCCATCATGCCGTCACGCATCTGCAGATAGTTGTTGCCGGGCATGGAGACCCACGGCTCCATGGTGGCGAGCTGGGCGACGTTCGGTTTCAGCAGCGGGTTCTTCGCGGCCCAGTCCTTCAGGCCGTCGGGATCTTCGAGCAGACCGGTGCGCAGCGGCAGGTAGCCGATGTTCTGCGCGATCTTGATGTAGGACTCCTCGCTGGTGAGGAACTTGATCAGCTCCCACGAGGCCCGCTGCTTGGCCGGATCGTTGGACAGGATGTGCAGGCCCGCACCGGAATTGGTCGGCACGGTCGGCTTGTCGCCGAACGCGGGCATCGCCGCCGAACGCAGATCCCACTTGTCCTTGGCACCGGTGACGAACGTGCCCTGGATGGCGCTGGTCTCGAGGATCATGCCGATCTCGCCGCGCGCGAACGCCTCGTAACCCTGCTTCTGGTTGAGCTTGGGCATGCTGCCCGAGTTCACCAGGTTCTGCGCCATCTGCGTCACCTCGACCACGGGTGCGTCGGCGTAGGTGAGGGTGCGCCGGTCCTCGGAGATGACCCGGCCGCCGTTGGAACGCACCATCGACTGGAAGCACCAGTCCTTGGCCGTCTTGGTCAGGCAGTCGATGTACACCCCGCCCTTGCCGGTGCGGTCGGCGATCTGCGCGGCCGTGGTGGCGACCTCGGCCCAGGTGGCCGGGGGCTTTGCCGGATCGAGCCCGGCCTCGGTGAACAGCGAGGCGTTGAAATACAGCACCGGGGTGGAGAACACGAACGGCACACCGTAGGTGTGGCCGTTCCAGTCGTCGAGAACGCGGGCGCGCGGCGCGTAGGCGTGGCGGCCGTCGAAGTTGCGGTCCACCTCCTGCTTGCCGACGAGGGTGTCGAGCGGCTTGGCCTGCAGCTGGTTGATGGTGAAGTCCAGGTCGGAGAAACCGAGCTGGGCGACATCGGGCGGGGTGCCCGCGACCATCTGGTTCTGGATGCTGGAGATGGTGTCGGTGGCCGGGTTCGGGCTGTTGCCCTGCGGTTTCTGCGCGGTCACCTTGATATTGGGGTACTTCTTGCCGAAGTCGGCGATCAGCGCGTTGAACGTATCGGTCCAGGCACCGGCGAGACCGTAGTTGTAGGACTCGAAGGTGATCGAGACCTGCTGGTCGGGCTTCAGCTCCGGGATCTGCGCGGTCGAAGTGGTGTCCGAGGACACGGTGCCGCCCAGACCGCAGCCGCTCAGGGCGACGGCGGTGGTGAACACCACGCCCAAGATGGGCAGGGTGCGTTTCATGGTGGTTCTCCTCATCGAGTGGTGCGGGAAATCAGGGGACGGGCACGGCCGCCGCGTCCACGGCCTTCGGCGAATCCGCTTGCGGCGCACGCCAGGTCAGCCGCAAGCCGGTGTCGGGGTCGAACAGGTGGATGTCGGCGGGATCCACGCGCAGGGTGATGTCCTCGCCCACGGCGACCCCGGCCGGTCGCGCGGCGCGCGCGCACAGGCTGGTCGCGCCCGCGTCGAGATGCACCAGCTCCTCGCTGCCTAGGTTCTCGACCATGCGCACCGTCCCGCGGACGTCGTTGGCCGCGGGATCGATACGCAGGCGCTCGGGGCGAATGCCCGCGATCACCGGGGTGGCGGTGTCGAGCTCGTCGGTGATGGCCAGGGCCGCGTCGACGCCGTCGGCGGTGACCCGCAGCGTGCCATCGGCCGCGGTGACCACGGCGGGGAACAGATTCATCGGTGGTGCGCCGAGGAATCCGGCGACGAAGGTCGAGCGTGGCTGGTCGTAGAGCTCGGCGGGCGTGCCGCACTGTTCGACCCGGCCCTCGTTGAGCAGCGCGATGCGTGAGGCCATCGTCATCGCCTCGACCTGGTCGTGGGTGACGTAGAGGAACGTCGTCCCCAACCGCTGGTGCAGCGCGATCAGTTCGGCGCGCGTCGCGCTGCGCAGTTTGGCGTCGAGATTGGACAGCGGCTCGTCCATCAGGAACGCGCCGGGATCGCGAACCATGGCGCGCGCCAACGCGACTCGCTGCCGCTGCCCACCCGAGAGCGCCACCGGCCGACGGTCGAGCAGTGCCGACAACTCCAAGGTGGCCGACACCTCAGCCACCCGCTCGGCGATCTCCGCGCGCGGTCTGCGCCGGGCCCGCAGCGGGAAGCCGATGTTCTTGGCCACCGACAGGTGCGGGTAGAGCGCATAGCTCTGGAACACCATCGCCAGGTCGCGTCGTTGCGGCGCGGCGTCGGTGACGTCGGTGCCGCCCACCAGGATCCGGCCCTCGCTCGGTTCCTCCAGTCCGGCGATCATCCGCAGCAGGGTGGATTTGCCGCAGCCGCTGGGGCCGAGCAGCACCATGAATTCGCCGTCGGCGATGTCGAGGCTCACCTCGCGCACCGCGTAGTCGGTGTCGAACTTCTTCGACACCGCCTGGATCTGCAGTCGTGCCACGTCTCTCCTCAGGCCGGCGCGGAGCCGGTGGTGATCCAGCGCGACACTTGCGTCGCGATAGCGGGCGAATCCTTCAACCAGGCGAAGTGATCGCGGTGCTCGACCGCGGAGTCCGCGTCGATGTGCCACTGGGTGACCTGTGCGGCGGGCATGCGCGACACCAGGAAGTCGACATTGGACTTGGGGCCGAGCACGTCCTCGGACAGCGAGATCGCGAGCACCGGCAGCGTCATCTCCGCCAGCAGCGAGTTGTAGCGACGGGTGGTGCCGCGCGGACGGTAGTAGCTGGTCAGCGAGTGGACCGACCAGTCGACCATCACTCCGCCCGGCATCGGCGCCGGGATCAGCACCCCACCCGGCCAGTGCCCCTTGACGCGGGCGACCAGACCGATCCACTGGATCTGGCTCAGCGCCTCGAACCAGCGGCGCGGACCGAACGCCCACCAGAACACGGTGCCGGTGCCGATCACGGTCACCCCCGCGACCCGCTCGGGTTCGGCGGCGGCGAAAAGCAGGGCCAGCTGGCCACCCAGGCTGTGCCCGAACAGGTGCAGCGGCGCCCGCGGGAAGCGCTCCTCGATCGCGGAAACGATGGCGGGCAGGTCGATTTCGAGCATCTCGCGGTAGCCGAAGTCGGTGTGCTCGCCGAGTGCGGGCTCGGCCTCGCCGTGCGCGCGCAGATCGACCGTGGCCACCGACAGGCCGGTGGCGTGCAGCGCCTTGGCCAGTGACTGGTAGTTGCGGGCCTTCATCGCCATGGCGGGCAGGATCAGCACCAGTGGGGCGGTCGGGTCGGCGGCGGCCAGCCAGCGCACGGTGAACCGCACACCGTCGACGGTCTCGACCGTGCTGGTGTCGGGCGTGGTCGCGGGCCCGCCACCCGTCACGGCGTCGCTGGGCGTTGCGGAATTCATTGGTCGTCCGTTCCGGCGATGCGGACATCGCACACGTAGTCGAAGGTGAATTCGGCGGTGAGCACGTCGCTGTCGTCGAGCAGTTCGGCGCGCCCGGACAGCCCGAACCGCGTGGACGCGGTGGCGGTCAGGATCATGGCCAGCTCGGTGGCGTCGACGGTGGCGACCGCACGGATGCGGCCACGCGCCGGTTTCCGGTAGGCGGCGGTGCCGCCGCGCAGGACCAGCCGGTCGATGGTGTGCAGGCGGTGCGCGGCCGCACCGACGAAGGCCGCGGCGCCCGCGATGTCGGCGGCGGTGAACAGCGCGCCCGCGTGGACGGTGCCCATGTGGTTGCACATCACCGGTTCGGCGGGGATCTCCACCACCGAACGCGTGGCCGAGATCTCGGTGATCACGGTGCCGACGTGCGCGCCGAACGGTACGAGCGCCTGCGAGGCGTCGCGCAGATAACCGAAGTCGACGGCGTCGGGGTCGAGGGCGGGGTACGCGGCGCCGAATCCGGCGATGCTGCGGGTCATTACTTCGTCCTCTCAGCGCGGCCCGCGCAGCACGCGCCGCGCGATCGACCAGCGCAACACCTCCGACGGACCCTCGTAGATGCGGAAAGCCCTGGCCTCCACCAGGAATCGAGCCACCAGGTAGTCCTCGCAGACGCCGAGCCCGCCGTGCAGCTGCACCGCGCGGTCGAGCACCCGCCATACCGCCTCGGAGACGAAGGTCTTGGTGATCGAGGCCTCGTGCCTGGCCTGCCCGGAGGTGGCGCCGTGCTCGTCGATCGTGGCGGCGGTGGCGCGGATCAGGCTGCGCGCGGCGGCGATGTCGATCTCGTTGTCGGCGATCAGGCCCTGGGCCATGCCGTGGTCGGCGATCGGGACCCCGAACGACTGCCTGCCGGTGATGTGTTCGGCGGCCAACTGCTGGGCGCGCACCGCGAGGCCGAGCCAGTTCATGCAGAACACCAGCCGCGACGGCGCCAGCCGCGCCTGCGCCAGGTCGAGGCCGCCGCCGACGGTGCCGAGGATCGCGGACTCGTCGACCTCGCAGTCCACGAATTCGACCTCGCAGTGTCCACCAGGGGCGCTGGTGTGATCCAGCGTCGGCATCCGACGTCCCACCCGCAGGCCGGGATTGTCCTGGTCGACCAGGAACATCGTCGGACCGTCCGTGGTCGCGGCGACGCAGATGGTGAACGCGGCGCCCTGGGCGCCGGTGGTGAAGTGTTTGCGGCCGTTGATGACCCAGCCGGTGTCGGTCTCCTCGGCCACGGTCGCCAGCATCCGCGGATCGGAGCCCGCGCCGGGGGCAGGCTCGGTCATGGCGATGGCCGAGCGCACCTCGCCGGAGGCCAGTGGGGCCAGATACCGCTGCTGCTGTTCGGGGTTCGCCACCGCGGCCAGCAGGTGGATGTTGCCGTCGTCGGGAGCCCAGGCGTTGACCGCAAGTGGGCCGAGCAGGCTGGCGCCCGCCGCCTCGAGCACCTCGGCCTGCGCCCTCGTGTCGAGGCCGAGGCCGCCGTAGGCGGGATCGGACAGGGGGCCGAAGACACCGGCTTCCTTGGCCTTCTTCTGCAAATCGAGGCGCAGGGCGTCGTCGGTGACCCGGCCACCGACCACGACCTCGCGTTCCACCGGAATGACGTGATCTCGAACGAACTGCCTGGTCCTGTCGACCAGTTCCGACACGGGAGTCATGCCGCCAGTTTCGGGCGGCGGGCAGGTCGGAGGCCGGGGCGATAGTGAACGTCGATCGGTCCAATCGTCTCGCCATGCCACGGCGGCGAACCGGGCGCCGTTGCACCACGGTGATCTCGACAACGATTCCGCCGAGGGGATGGGCATGACCGAAGTGAGCGTGCGGGTGATCGACCGCACCGAGGAAGCCGACGCGGTGTTCGCCCTGGTGCTCGCCGCGGTCGACGGCGGGCAGCTGCCCGCCTGGACGCCGGGCGCGCACATCGACGTGGCGGTGGGTGCCGCCGGGGTGCGCCAGTACTCGCTGTGCGGTGACCCCGCCGACCGAGACCACTGGCGGATCGCGGTGCTGCACGAACCGCGGGGCCGGGGCGGTTCGGCCGCACTGTTCCGGACAGCGTTGCCCGGCACCACACTGTCGGTCTCGGTGCCCCGCAACAACTTCGAGCTGGCGCCTGCCGATCGGTACACCTTCGTGGCGGGCGGGATCGGGATCACCCCGATCCTGCCGATGATCGCCGCCGCCGACCGGGCGGGTGCGGACTGGACGCTGCACTACGGCGCCCGGAGCCGCGCGCACATGGCCTTCGCCGACGTCCTCGCCGCGGACCCCCGGGTGCGCCTGGTGCCGCAGGACGAGGCCGGGTTGTTGCCGATCGCGCAGATCCTGGCCGACCGGCCGGGCGCGACCGTGTACTGCTGCGGTCCGGAACCGCTGCTGGCGGCGGTCGAGGCAGCCGGCGCGCGGGGCGGTGTCACCGTGCGCACCGAACGCTTCGTGCCACGGCCGGTCGTGCCCGCCGGAGCCGACACGGCCTTCGAGGTCCGGTTGGCGCAGACGGGCCGGACGCTGCGGGTGGCGGCCGACCGGTCCATCGTCGACGTCCTCGAATCGGCGGGCATCGCGGTGCTCACGTCGTGTCGCGAAGGCACCTGCGGCAGTTGCGAGACCCCGGTGCTCGACGGCGAGGTGGATCATCGCGACTCGCTGCTCACCCCTGAGGAACGCGACAGCGGCGCCACGATGATGCTCTGCGTCTCGCGGGCCCGCTACGGCGTCCTGGTGCTCGACCTGTGAGCGCGCGCGGAATCGGTTGTCCCCCAGAACGTGCGCGTAACGGACGCGCCCGATTCCCGTCCGGGAATGTGAGAGGAAGAAACATACGATGAGGAAATCTGCTGCGGCCGCGGCGCTGCTCGCCGCCGCGATCGGCGTCACGGCCGGTATCACCGGCTCGGCGTCGGCCCAGGCCCCCGCCCCGATCGAGTTCACTGCGCAGGAAGTGGCCGGTAAGTCCGTCATCACCACAGGTGCCGGCTCCATGGTCGTCGAGGACGGCGCGTTCAAGGTGAAGGCGCCCGACGGCACCACCGTCGCCGCCACCCCGTTGACCTTCCGGCTGGACGAGTTCGAGTTGCCCATCGTGGCCGAGATCGCGGGCAACACCGCGACACTGAGCCCGCAGCTGGATGCCTCGCAGGCCGTCTACAAGCCGGTCGCCCTGCCCTTCGAGGACAAGGCACCGTGGAAGAGCGAATACGAGCGTGAGGTGGCGGCCTGGACCAGGCTGACCACCACCATCTCCACCGGCGCCGCCATCGGCACCCTGGTCGGTGGCATCGGCGGCGCCGCGGTGGGTTGCGTGCTCGGCGGCATCGTCGGCGCCACCGTCGCCGCGGCCACCATCGTCGGCCTGTTCGGCCCGTTCCTGCCCGCCGCCGCGGTCGGCTGCATCGGCGGCATCCTCGCCGTCGGCGCGCTCGGCACCCTGGCCGGGCAGATCTTCATCACCGCGCCGGTGGCCATCGGCGCGGCGATCCAGTACTTCACCACCATCAACCAGCCGTTCACCGCACCGGCGAAGTAGGGGTGGTCGAAGACCCGGTATAGAGCGACCGGGGGACACCGACCCCGCCCGATCCTGTGATCGGGCGGGGTCTTTCGCTGTTCGGCAGCGCTGCGATCAGCGCGTCAGCACGGGCAACGCGAGCAGACCGCGGATGAGCGTGCTGGTCTGCCAGCGTGGCGTCAGGGCGGCCGGGGCAAGCCGCAGGTCGGGGTAACGACGCTGGAGGGCGGTGACGGCGATCGTGGCCTCGAGCCGGGCCAGGGGAGCGCCGACACAGAAATGGATGCCGTGGCCGAACGCCAGGTGCCCGGTGGTGTGCCCGTCGGTGGCGAGCGTGTCCGGGTCGGCGAACCGTGCGGGATCGCGATTGGCGGCTGCCACCGACACGTAGACGAGTTCGCCCGTCGGGATCTCGGTGCCGCCAAGGGTGACCGGCTCGGCGGTGTAGCGCACCGTGGCCATGTCGACCGGCCCGTCGAAGCGCAGGAACTCCTCGATCGCGTCGGGCACCGCCGCCGGATCGGCGCACAGCGCCTGCCACTGTGCCCGGTCGCGCAGCAGCGCGTTCATGCCGTTGCCGATCAGATTGACGGTGGTCTCGTGCCCGGCGACCAGCAGCAGGAACGCCATCGACACCAGCTCCTTGTCCGTGAGCCGGTCGCCGTCGTCGTCGGCCAGCACCAGTTCCGAGAGCAGATCGTCGGCCGGGTCGGCCTGCTTGGCCCGCACCAGATCGGTCAGATAACCGACCATGGCGGCGCCCGCGGCCGGGCGCCCTTCGTCCTCGCCGACGACGGTGACCAGCGCACGGGTCCACGCCTGGAAATCCGCACGGTCGGCGAACGGCACACCGAGCAGCTCGCAGATCACGGTCACCGGTAGGGGATCGGCGAACTCTTCCATCAGATCGAACTCGTCACGGTCGGCGGTCGCATCCAGGAGGTCCTCGGTGATCTGCTCGATCCGGGGACGCAGCCCGGCGACCTGCTTGGCGGTGAACGCCTTGTTCACCAGCTTGCGCAGGCGCGTGTGCGCCGGCGGGTCGGTGCCGAGCATGTGGCTCAGCAGCGCGCTCACATTGGGATCCGACCGCGTTTCGCGGCGCTTCTCGTGGAGGATCGCCTCGACCTGCCCGACATCCTTGGCCAGGCGCGGATCGGCCAGCGCCGCACGGGCTTCGGCGTAGCCGATGATCACCCAGCGGACCACGTCGTCGGGGAAGCGGACTCGATGAACCGGGCCAGCGGCGCGCCAGCGCCGGTAGTGGGCGTGCGGATCGTCGAAGAAGTCGGCGCCGATGGACTCGACGCGGGGAGCAGCGGTGGTGTCGGCCATCTCACCGACGGTACCGGCGTCCGGCGAACGATTCGCCGGGTGCGCGCGATCCCGATCAGGCAATCGGAGTTCGGCATGGAATGGGCTGCGGCAAACCGCAATTCACCGAACGCTGCTCGAATGGGAGGGGAAAATCGTCCGCAGGGAGGAAAATAATGACAAGTACCGACATGGACGTCGACGTGACCGCGCAGCGGCGGGTCGACGAATTGACCGCGGTATTCGAACGCGGACTGCAAGAAAAACTGGGTGTCGGTGATTCACTCGGAATTCGCTTGGAAAGCGCGTCGAAAGGGCGCACGCGCTACTATCTCGACCCGAATCCGGCGACCATCAACGCGATGTTCACGGTGCACGGTGGTGTCCTGGCGACCCTCATGGACACCGCCATGGGCAGCGCGGTGTTCACCGAGCTCGGCGACGGCGTCGCCTACACCACGCTGGAACTGAAGGTGAACTTCATCCGGGCCGTGACACTGGACGGCAGCAGGCTCACCTGCGACGCCACCGCCGTGCACGTCGGGCGCCGCACCGCCACCGCGGAGGGCCGCATCACCGACGCGGCGGGCAAGCTCATCGCCCACGGCACCACGACGATTCTCGTACTGGCACAGGGCAACTGATCGCACGGCACCGGCCGCACCCCCGAACCGATCGGGGGCGCGGCCGGTGCCGTCGGCTCAGGTCAGCGCCCGGCAGCTCTCGACGAAGGTGACGAGCTCGTCGATCGGTTCGGTTCGCGTGTCGACCGCGCGGTCGATCACCTTCACGAGGTGTTCGTACGCGGCGGTGTGGTCGTAGTCGGCGACTTCGGCGATGCGCAGCGCCCACCGCCAGTAACCGCGCAGCGTGTCCGACAGCGGCATCCGGAAATGCGCGATGACGTCGCGGATCGGCGCCACCACCGCATCACCGTCGTGGCGCAGGTACCGCGTCACCACCTCGGCCATGAAACTGAAATGCCTTGCCTCGTCGCGGGACAGGCGGGTGAGGACCGCGGCGAGCACCGGATCGGTGACGACGTCGCGCAACTGCTGGTAGTACATCTGCGTCGCCTTCTCCTGCACCAGCGCGTAGGCGAAGAACTGCACGGGATGGTCGTAGGGCAGGTCGAACGGTTTGTGCCCCTCGATCGCCAGTTCCGAACGCAGTGTGGACCTTTCGGCCATCCCCGACGCCTCCTGATAGCGCGCCAGCGCCCTGGCGTGGGTGTCCTCCTCGAGCGCCCACCGCACCGTGAAGTGGTAGAGCTCCCGATT
Source organism: Nocardia sp. NPDC050413 (assembly GCF_040655475.1). Lineage (NCBI taxonomy): Bacteria > Bacillati > Actinomycetota > Actinomycetes > Mycobacteriales > Nocardiaceae > Nocardia > Nocardia sp. NPDC050413. The sequence goes on from NZ_JBFAJZ010000001.1 coordinate 240,697, forward strand.
GTGTTCGAAGGTGGGCAGATCCACGCTGTCGTCGACCGGGAAATGCCGGTGGTAGACATCGAAATAACCGGGCAGGTGGTCTTCGATGAGGGTGACGAACTGGACCGCGGATCGTTGTCCCTCGGTGAGCCTGTCCGCGTCGGCGGCGGCCCAGTCGAAGGCGGTCTCCACATCCCAGGCGCGGGTCGCGGGGGAGGCGGCGAGGAAGCCGTCGACCGCGGCGGTCAGCTCGGTGACGGGCAGCAGTCCCGGTGTGCTGATCATGTCCTACCTGGCATTCCGGCAGACCAGCGCGTAGTGCTTGGTGGTGTAACCCCAGCCCGCGTTGGCGATCTCGAGATAGTGGCGCAGCTTGGCCGCCAGGCCGGCGCCGTGCGCGTCGATGCGGTCGGCGGCGGCGTCGACATTGGCGATCCAGTCCTCGATCGTGCGCCGGTAGTTCTCGGTGAGGTCGTCGACCGAGATCACCGAGAAGCCCGCGTTCTCGGCGGCCGCGACCAGTTCCGAGAGTGGGCGCAGTTCACCGAAACCGAAGATGTCCTCGCGGACGAACCCGGTGCCGTCGCGATCGTCGAACGCGGCGCGGGTGGCCGCGTTGCGGAAGCAGCTCTCCGACACGTAGAGGGTGCCGCCGCGGCGCAGCACCGCCTTGGCGCGGCGGAACACCTCGTCGGGATCGGGCATGTGCACGATCGAGCCCAGCAGAGTGACCGCGTCGAAGCCACGCGCGGGCAGGTCGAGCTGCTCGAAGTGCCCGACGCGGGTGCGCACCAGCTCGCTCACCCCGCGGGCGGCCGCCTGGGCGGCGATGTAGTCGTGTTGCCGCGGTGCCGGGCTGATTCCCAGTGTGCGGCAACCCAGTTCGCTCGCCATGTAGAGGATCAGCGAACCCCAGCCGCAGCCCACGTCGAGCAGCTGTTCACCGCCGCGCAGCCCGAGCCGCTCGGCGACGAAGCGCAGCTTGTTGCGCTGTGCCGTCTCCAGGGTGTCGTCGGCGGATTCGTACAGTGCCGCACTGTATTTGCGCAGCGGATCGAGGAACTCGCCGAAGATGTCGGGATCGAGATCGTAGTGCTGATTGGTGTCGGCGACGACCGTCATGCCTGCCGCCCCTCGGCGACGGAGCGCTCCACCACGGCGGTGACCTCGGCCAGGGTGGACATGCCGAAGACGTCTTCGTCCTCGAGCTCGATGTCGAAGGTGCGCTCGATGCGGGCGATCATCCGCAGCACCCGCACCGAATCGACACCGGCCATCGCGCGCAGGTCGGCGTCGGGGGTCAGCTCGGCGGCGGGCAGGCCGGTTTCGGAGATCGCGATCTCGGTGACCGTGCGCAGGATGGTGTCGGCGGAAGTGGTTGTCATGGCCGGGCTCCGTTCGGGGAGAAGGTGTTCGCCGTGGACAGGGCGTGGTCGAGCAGGGCGACTTCGTCGTCGTCGAGGGTGAGCTGGTCGCGGACCGCGTGTAGATCGAAGGGCTGATAGGTGGCCGTCGACGACGCGCACACCGCGCCGTCGGCGTCGAGGATCTCCGCGTGCGCGGCGATCGGACCCGGCCCGCGCTCGGGCGGAAGCGTAGCCACACAGCGGTATTCGCGATCGACCAGCAGGGGCGTGAGGAAACGGGTGCGCTGGGAGACAGTGAAGGCGGGCACGTTGCGCGCGAGCACGATGAGATTGCCCATCACCTCGTCGCACACCACGCCGATCAGCCCGCCGTGCACGACACCGGGATAGGACTCGAAGGCCCGGCCCAGTCGGAACCCGGCCTCCAGCGCGCCGTCGGGGCGCGGGGTGAAACTCAGGCGCAGCCCGGCGGCATTGTGGGGGGAGCAGCCGAAGCAGTGGTAGTCGGGGATCACCGACCACGGCACCACGACGGCGTCGGCGGCGGTCATCAGGCGATGGCGTCGGCCAGCGCGCGACGCACCTTCGCGTTGCTGGACAGGTCGAGTCCGGTGATGGAGGCGAAGGTGCGACGCACCTTGTCGTGCAGCACCTCCAGCTCGCCCTCGGCGGCGACCTGCTCGAGGAACAGCTCGAAGCCGGTGTCGATGGTCTCGTGGTCACCGAGCTCGGCGATGCCCGCCTTGAAGGTGCTCACCGGATGCTTGATCTTGGCCTCGGAGCTGTAGACGTACAGGGTCTCGAGCACCGAGGGCAGCTCCTCCGGGCGCTTCTTCAATCGCTCGTTGGTGTAGTGGATGAATTCGCGCGCGTGCCCCGCCTCGTCGCGACTGGCGTTGAGCAGCAACTCCTTCAGCACCGGTTCGGCCACCCAGCTCGACACCGCGCGGTACACGTGGTTGACGGTGAGCTCGGAGATGATGTTGGTGGCCAAGGTCGCCGAGGGTGTGCTGCCCGGTGCGTAGGGCTCGCGCATGGCGCCGACGGCGCGGTCCTCGACGTCCTCGCCGATCGCCCCGAGCCAGGAACGGAACGCGTAGTGGTGCTGCACTTCCTGATAGCCCCACACCACCGCGAAGGTGGAGAAGTCGTAGTCGTCGACGAATTCGTTGAGGAAGCCGTGTACCGCGGCGATCACATTGGACTCACCCATGGCCGCGCTCTTGGCGAGGGTGATGTATTCGGGGCGGACCAGCGTCGGGTCGACGGCGGGCAGGTCGAGATCGCTCAGTTTCCAGTGCAGGCGTTCGTAGTGGCGGAACACGTCAAAGCTGTGCACGAGGCACTCCGTTCGATCGAAGGGGAGCCGGGCGCGGCGTCATCGCCGGCCGATCAGTTCGCGGGCGGCGAGGCGTTGGAGCTTGCCGCTGCTGGTGCGGGGGATGCTGCGCGGCGCGACCAGGTGTACCTGGACCGCGCTGAGCCCGAGGTGGGCGGTGACGGCGGCGCGGATGGCGTCGGCGAGGGCGTCGGCCGCGGCGCCGGTGCGTTCGGTCTCGGCGATGAGGGCGATCACGTCGTCGCCGTCGGGATCGACGGCGGCGGTGCAGCGGCCCTTGTGGACGCCGTCGAGGTCACGGACGGCGGCCTCGACGTCCTGGGCGTAGTAGTTCACGCCGCGCACGGTGATCATGTCCTTGCAACGGCCGGTGACGAACAGTTCGCCGCCGCGGCGGTAGCCGAGGTCGCCGGTGCGCAGCCAGCCGTCGACGAACCGGTCGGCGGCCGCCTCGGGGTCGGCGGTGAGATAGCCCTCGGTCACCGGGGCGCCCTGGATCAGGATCTCGCCGACCCGGCCGTCGGGCAGCTCGGCACCGGTGTCGGGGTGCACGATCCGCACGGCGATCCCGTCGACGGGCCCGCCGACCGAGGCGACCGCCCGCGCACCGTCGGCGTCCCGCGCGACCACATCGGCGACCGCGGCGTCCGAGAGCAGGGCGCGGTCGACCCACTCGAACACCGGCTCGCGCAGCAGCGGTGGGAACGCGACGGCGAGGGTGGCCTCGGCCATGCCGTACACGCCGAACATCGTCGACGGCGCGAAACCGGCGGGCGCGAACCGCTCGCAGAACGCGCTGACCACCGATTCGGCGATCGGTTCGGCGCCGTTGAACGCGATCCGCCAGTGCCGCAGGTCGTAGTCGGTGACCCGCTCCGGTGGGATCGCGGCCAGTAGCGCCTCATAGCCGAAGTTCGGCATCGCGGTGATGGTGGTCTTCGTCGCGGCGAACTCACCGAGCCAGCGCGCCGGATCCTTCACGAACGCGATCGGCGACCACACGTGCGACGGGATGCCACGCAACACCGCCGACAGGGTGCCGAACAGGCCCATGTCGTGGAACAGCGGCAACCAGAAGCCGCCCTGATCGTCGAGACCGAGATCGATGCCGGTGCGGATGGCGGCCAGCCCGCTCACCACATTCGCGTGGGTGAGCCGCACACCCTTGGGCAGCGCGGTGCTGCCTGAGGTGAATTGCACGATGGCCAGATCGTCGGGGCCCGGCGTCGGCAGGATGTCTTCGTCGGCGGTGACCTCGTCGACGAGCGCGCCGGTGTCGACGAATTCGACGCCGATGTCCCCGATCAGCGGGATCATCGAGGCGAATCGGGGCGAGACCAGGACCGTCCGCATGTTCGCGGCCGCGGTGATCGCGGCCAGCTTGGCCGGGTAGGCCGCCGTCGCCCGCGCACCGGCGGGCAACGGCAGGGGAGTGGCGGCGGCGCCCGCCGCGGCGATGCCGAACAGCGAGGTCAGGAACTCCGGCGCGTTGGGGCTGAGCACGCCGACGGGCTCGCCACGCCCGATCCCGCGCCGCACCAACGCGGTCGCCGTCGTCCGGGCGCGTGCCTGCATCTCGGCGTTGTCCAGCTGCTCCGACACCGACCAGAACGTCGCCGTGACGCGCGGCCGTTCGGCGGCTACCCCGGCCAGCAGGGTGGTGAGCGTGTCGCTCGAGCGCGAGGAATTCATGCCGGAAACGACAACAGTGCCAGCTGACATCGCGTTGAACGAATAACGAATTACGCGCGCCGATAATCACCGTCGATCGTCCAATTGCCCTGCCTGATAAAGATATTCGGCTATCGCCCGATCGGAGCAGGCAATAGTGCGCGAATTCGGGGCCGCCGCGCGACGACGATGAGCGGCGAAATCCCCGCACCGAAATCGCCCCTAGGAGCTGCCGGTGACTACCGATCATGTCGCGGTCGAGGACCCGACCCCGGTGCAGATCGCGGTGCTGGAGAGCGTCGCGCCGCACTGCCGCCACGACCCGTATCCCAGTTACGAAACCCTGCGCGCCGCTGGACCGTTCGTGCCAGGACCCCGTGCGACCCACCTGGTGCCGCGGCACGCGCAGGCCCAGGCCATCCTGAGCGATCCGCGCTGGAGCCACGCCGAGGAACCGGAGCTGCTGCACGGCGACAGCGACGTGGAGCTGCCCGGCTCGTTCCTGTGGATGGAACCGCCGGACCACACCCGCCTGCGCGGCCTGGTCGGCAAGGCGTTCACCGCCCGCACCGTCGCGGGCCTGCACGAGCGCGCCGACCGGCTCGTGGACGGCTTGCTCACCGCGATGCTGGCCGAGGGCGAGACCGATGTGCTCGAGGCGCTGGCCTACCCGGTGCCGCTGACCCTGATCTGCGAACTGCTCGGCGTCCCCGCCGAAGCCCACGCCCACGTGCGGGAGATCTCGGCGCACATCGCGCGCGGCCTCGACCCCGACACCCTGCTGAGCCCCGCCGAGCTGGCCGCGCGCACCGAGGCGGTGCACGCGTTCGACGCGTTCTTCGGCGACCTGGTCGCCCGGCGCCGCGCCGACCCGCGCGACGATCTGATCACCGCGCTGGTGCACGCCGAGGAGGCCGGGGTCCGGCTGACCCGCACCGAACTGATCGGCACCCTGCTCATCCTCGTCGTCGCCGGGCACGAGACCACGGTCAATCTCATCGGCAACGGACTGCTCGCGCTGATCCGCCATCCCGACCAGTTCCAGCGGCTGCGCGAGGACCCCGCGCTGTGCGGTCCCGCCGTCGACGAGGTGTTGCGCTACGACCCGCCCGTGCACCTGACCACCCGCACCGCGCGGCACGAGATCGAGCTCGCCGGAAAGACTTTCGTGCCCGGCGACGCGGTGATCGTGCTGATCGGTTCGGCCGCCCGCGACCCCGAGGCCTTCCCCGAGGCCGACCGCTTCGACATCGGCCGCTACCTGCCGGGCCGGCGACCCGAACGGCACCTGTCGTTCGGTCTCGGCCTGCACTACTGCCTCGGCGCGCCGCTGGCCCGCCTCGAGATGCAGGCGGTGCTGCGCGCCGTCGCCACCCGGGTCGAGCGGATGCACCTGCTCGCCGAACCGCCGTATCGCCCGAATGTGGTCGTGCGCGGCATGTCCGAACTGCGAATCAGCCTGGAGGGCCGATGAGTACCGCTGTCCCCGCCGACCTCACCTTCGATGCCTTCGCCCCCGACCACCGCGCCGACCCGTATCCCGCCTACGCCAGGGTCCGCACCGCCACCCCGCTGTTCCCGTACGAGCTCGGCGAGGTGCCGGTGCGCCTGGTGACCCGCTACGAGGAGTGCGCCGCGGTGCTCACCGGCGCCGACTGGGGACACGGCTACGCCGCGGGCATCAGCCCCTTTCGGGACACCAGCGCCGCCATCCCCGGCTCGTTCGTGCGCATGGACCCGCCCGAGCACGGCCGCTACCGCAAACTGGTGGCCAAGGCGTTCACCCCGAAGATGATCGGTGAGATGACGCCGGTGGCGGGCACGGTGGTCGACGGCCTGGTCGACGCGGCCCTCGAGCGCGGCGAACTCGACGTGCTCGAGGATCTGGCGGTCCCGCTGGCCGTCGCCATGGTCGCGGTCCGGCTGCTCGGCGCCGACGCCGCCGACGGCCCCCGCTTCCGCGCCTGGCAGCTGGCCATCGCGCGCGGCAGCGACCCCGACTCGCTGCTCGGACCCGACGACATCAGCGCCCGCACCGACGCGGCCATCGCCTGCATGGGCCATTTCGCCGGTCTCATCGCCGAGAAGAAGCAGCGGCCCGGCACCGACCTGCTCAGCGAACTGGTCGCGGCCAGCGTGGACGGCGACTTCCTCACCGAGCCCGAGGTGATCGGCATGTCGCTGCTGCTGCTCGTGGCGGGCATGGAGACCTCGATCAACTTGATCGGCAACGGCATGCTCGCCCTGCTGCGCCATCCCGATCAGCTCGCGCTGCTGCGCGCGCGTCCCGAATTGATCGGGCCCGCCATCGACGAGATGCTGCGCTACGACGCGCCCACCCAGTTCACGATCCGGGTCGCGCTGGCCGACACCCGGGTCGGCGAGCACAGCTTCCGGCGCGGTGACGGCGTCGTCGTGCTCACGGGCTCGGCCAACCGCGACGAGCGGGTCTACCACGACCCCGACACCTTCGACATCACCCGCTTCACCGGAAACCGCCCGCCGCGCAAGCATCTCGGCTTCAGCCTCGGCATCCACTACTGCGTCGGCGCGCCGCTGGCCCGCATCGAGGCCGAGGCCGCGATCCGCGCACTGCTGGACCGGGCGCCCGGACTGGCCCTGGCCGGGCAGTCGATCGAGTACCGGCCCAGCCTGATCCACCGCGGCGTCCGCCATCTCCCGGTGACCCTGTGACCGCGCCGCGTCAGCACGCGCTCGTCATCGGCGCGGGCGTCTCCGGGCTGCTGGCCGCGCGAGTGCTCGCCGAGCGTTTCGACCGGGTCACCGTGGTGGAACGCGACGAGCTGGACGCGAAAGAGACTGTGCGCCGCGGTGTTCCGCAGGCCTGGCATCTGCACGGCCTGCTCGACCGGGGCCGCCGGATCATGGAGGACCTGTATCCGGGCTTCACCGAGGAGGCCGTCGCCGACGGTGCGACCGTGGCCGAGGTGCTCGTCGGCACCCGCTGGTACGTCGGCGGTTCCCGGCTGGCGGCGGGCGCGACCGGCCTCACCTCCCTGATCGCGACCCGGTCGCTGCTCGAAAACGTCCTGCGCAGACGCACCATGCGGATGCGCGGCATCGAACTGCTGACCAGGACGACCGTGCAGGGCCTGATCGGTGACGCCCAGCGGGTGCGCGCCGTCCGGGTGACCGGCCCGGCGGGAGAACAGACCCTGGCCGCCGATCTGATCGTCGACGCCGGCGGCCGCGGCTCACGAATCACACTGTGGCTCAACGCGATCGGTGCCGAGGTGCCCGACGAAGAACGTCTCGAGGTCGATCTCGGCTACGCGTCGCGGTTCTTCCGGCACCGGCCGGGTCAGCTCGACGGCCAGGCCTCGGTGATCGTGTCGACCGGCGCCGACGGGCGTGGTGGCGGCGCGGTGCGGGTGGAGGGCGACCGCTGGCACGTCACCCTCGCCGGGATGCTCGGCGACCATCCACCGACCGACGAGCACGGCTTCCGCGCGTACGCCGCGTCGCTGTCCGCGCCCGATATCCACACCATCGTCGCCGGCTCCGACCCGCTCGGCGAACCGGTCCCGTACCGCTTCCGCACCGCCGTGCGCCGACGCTTCGACCGCCAGAGTGCCGCGCCCGCGGGGCTGCTCGTGCTCGGTGACGCCCAGTGCGCGTTCAACCCGCTCTACGCCCAGGGCATGACCGTGGCCGCGCTGCAAGCCGCCGCCCTGCGGGACTGCCTCGACGCCGACGACCTGCCCGCACGCTTCTACGCGGCCGCCGGCGACGCCGTCGCGGTGGCCTGGCAGTTGGCCGCCGGCTCGGATCTGCGTAATCCGGGCGTCGAGGGCAGGCGCACCCTGCGCACCCGGCTCACCGACGTCTTCGTGACCAGGGTGCAGCGCGTGGCCCACCACGATCCGCGCGTGGCCAGGACCTTCCTGCGGGTCGCCCACCTGGTCGACCCACCCGCCGCGCTCACCGCGCCGGCCACGCTGCGCCGCATCCTCCTGCCCTGACCACCCCTCGCGAGGAGACCCCACCCATGACCTCCACGATCGACACCGACGCCGTCCAGACCGCCCTGATCCAGCTGTTCGGCGCCGACGGCCGCGCCGACCCCTACAGCCCCGCCCGCGTGCTGCGCGAGGCGGGCCCGATCCACCAGACCCCGCTCGGCCACCACGTGCTCACCCGCTACGAGGACTGCGCGGCGGTGCTGTCGACCACCGCGTGGAGCCACGCCGAGGAAGCGGCGATGATGCACCCGACGGTGTCGCCGGAGAACGCCCCCGAAGAGTTGCCCACCTCGTTCCTGTGGATGGAGCCGCCGGACCACACCCGCCTGCGCAACCTCGTCACCAAGGGATTCACCCCACGCATGGTGACCCGGCTGCGGCCGCGGATCGAGCAGCTGTGCGAGCAACTCGTCGACGATGCCGTGGTCGCAGGCGAATTCGATCTAGTCGAGCTGATCGCCTACCCGCTGCCGTTGATCATCGCCTGCGAGCTGATCGGTGTGCCGAAGGAGGCCTACGACCAGGTGCACCGCTGGTCGCAGGACCTGGCCCGCGGCTTCGATCACGACTACACCCTGCCCGAGGAATGCCTGCGGGCGCGCAGCGCGGCCTCCCGCGGATTCATGGGCTACTTCCGTGAGCTGCTGAACGAACGCCGCGTCAGCCCGCGTGACGATCTGCTCAGCGCGCTGTCCCAGGTGGAGGATCGCGGTGACGTGCTCTCCGAACAGGAGCTGCTCGCCACCTGCATCACCACCTTCGTCGCCGGGCACGAGACCACCGCCAATCTCATCGGCACCGGCATGTTGCGCCTGCTGCGCAACCCCGACCAGATCCAGGTGCTGCGTGAACGTCCCGAGATGCTCGCCCACGCACCCGACGAACTGCTGCGCCTCGACCCGTCGGTGCAGATCACCACGCGCGCCGCGACCCGGCCGATCACCGTCGCCGGGCACCGGTTCGAGCAGGGCGAAGGTGTTGTGGTGCTGATCAATTCGAGCAACCACGACCCCGCCGCCTTCCCCGACCCGGAGCGGCTGGATGTGACCCGCTACTCCGATCCGAAGAACCCGGCCAAGAAGCACCTGGGCTTCAGTCTCGGCATCCACTACTGCCTCGGCGCCCCGCTGGCACTGCTCGAGATGGAGATCCTGCTCGACGTGCTGTTGCGCAAGGTCGGCTCGCTGGAACTGCGCAGCGAGAATCCGCCGTTCAAGCCGAATGTGGTCATCCGCGGCCTGGAATCGCTGCCGATGGCGATCACCCCGGCCTGAACGACGAATTGGTCGGCGACTACCGAGAGCCGCCACCGATGCCCAGTGCGCGGTCGAGGAGGGGAAGCAGTCGGTCCCAATGACGTCGCAGTGCGGAGGGATCGAAGTCGTCGGTGTCGGACATGGTGAAGCCGTGGACGGTGCCGGGGTAGATCTCGGAGGTGTATTCGACGCCTGCGGCAGCCAATGCCTGGTCGAGCCGACGGAGATCCTCGGCCGCCAGATCGGTTTCGGCGTGGCCGAAATGGACTTCGGCGGCGAGTTCGGAGAGATTGTCCAGTCCGTCGGCACCTACCGGGGCGTGGAATGCGGCGAGGGCGGCCACCCGGCCTGGGTGGGCTACAGCGGTGCGCACCGCCAGGAGCCCGCCTATGCAATAACCCGTCACTGCAACGGGTCCGGCGCTGACCTCGGGTCGGGTGGTGAGGAACCCTAGGTAGGCGTCGGCGTCGCGGAGCGCGCGTTCGGCGGTGTGTGCCTCGATCAAGGGCATCAGCTGGGCGAACAAGGCAGAGCGGGCGTCTTCGCCGATATGGTCGGGCAGTTCGATCACCGGTGCCGGGCCGTGCCGGTAGAAGAAGTTGGGGACGAGCACGTAGTACCCGTGCCCGGCCAATTCCTCGGCCATCTCCCGCAGCACGGGCCGTACACCGAAACCGTCCGGGTACATCAGTACGCCCGGGTACTGCTCGCCGGAGTCGGGGAAGGCGGCGAACGCGTCCGCGTGGCCGTCGAGGGTGGGGATCTGCAGCGTCTCGGTATGCATGGATTCTCCTGTCGTGGTTGATGTGTGGAGCCTGTGATCAACACGAAGGAGGCGGAGCCCGCGCAGCGGCGATGGATCTTCGATCGGACAACGGGCCACGGGCCCGTGCGGTGCTCAGAAGAGCACCGGGTCACCGATCCGTGTGTGGCGCAAGGCCGTCCCGGTAGTCATCGACAAGCACTATAGCCCCCACGGGAAACAGTCGCCGCCGCTCACCGACAGGAGCCGCTCGATCAGCGGCGTAGGAGGTCGACGACGCCGGTGGTCGACTCTTTCCCGCCGCCCTCGGCGACTCGGCGTTCCATCAGTGTCATGAAGGGCTCGAGAAGTTCCGGGCTGACGCGCTGTTCCAGAGCGGTACGTCGCAGGGTGTCGTTCGTCGTGGCCATCATCGCCAGGTTCGACTCCACGTCCTGCGTGTAGTCCCCGCTCGCCAGCTGCGCGGCCGTGCCGAAGGCGTAGCCGGCCATCGCCTGCTGGTAGGCCACCATGAGTGGCGCGAATTCGACCGGTGAGATGTCCTCGCCACCGATGAGAGCGAACGCGTGCGCGGCGCCCGCGAACATGCCCCACATCGCACTGAGCAGCGCGATGTCGTACAGCGCTGCGAAACCGGCGTCGGTGCCGACGTAGGTGACGCCGGCGGGCACCGCCAAGGCCTCGGCATGGGTCTCGTGCAGCCGCGCCGAACCGCTGTAGAAGACGTACGCCCCCGAGTCGGCTGCGCCGATCATGGAGGGAACGGCCATGATCCCGCCGTCCAGGAAATTCCCGCCGCGCGCGGTGATCCACTCGGCGAGCGCACGGGCCTCGGCGGGTGTGCTCGTGGTCAGGTTGACGATGTCGCGGCCGGTCAGATCGACGCCGTCGAGGGTCGCGCGCACCGACGCGTCGTCGAGGAGACACACCACCACGAGCGTGTTCGCGCCGACGGCTTCGGCGACGGTCGCGGCGACCGCCGCCCCCGCCGGTGCCCGCCGTGGGCTGCGGTTCCACACAGTGACGGTGTATCCCGCCGCGAGCCACGAACGGGTGAGGGCCGAGCCCATGTCGCCGAGCCCGAGGACGGTGAGCGCATTATTTTTGTTGTCGGACATGCGGTTTAGTGTTGGCGTGGCATCCGGGCCGAACAAGTACGCACACCGAAGTGGGTACGCACTTCCGGGATAGCGAACAGGTAGAGGGAAGGAACCATCGTGCCGATCACACGCAGGCCGGGCGCGTACCGATGCGGACTCGACGCCACCATGTCGGTACTCAACGGCAAGTGGAAGATGATGATCCTCTGGCCGCTGAGCGAACGCCCCTACCGCTTCGGTGAGTTGCGCCGTGAGGTGAACGGCGTCACCGAGAAGGTCCTCACCACGCAACTGCGCGAGCTGGAGGCCGACGGGATCGTCCAGCGCACGGTGTACAACGAGGTCCCACCCCGCGTCGAGTACTCCCTGACCCCACTCGGCGAGCTCCTCAACAACGCACTGCTCCCCTTGGAGGCGTGGGGTCGCGAACACCTCATGGGTGAACAGGTCGTCCGGTCCGGTTCCTGAGCCGGTTCAGGTGGTCGACGTCGGCCAGTTGCGCGGTAGTCCCAGAATGGCGCCGACGCTGCGGATCGCCGACATCACCGCCCGAATATCGTCGGGTCCTTGCCCGAAAGCCTCGGTGCGGTCATCGATGCGGAAGGGGCACAGGTAGGTGTGCGGGCGATTCGGATCCCGGCGCGGCCGCGCGATGGTGACGACTACCGGGCCCGAGGAAGTTTGGACTGCGCGGGCTCCCAGCGGCGGACCGAACGCGCGGGGGTCGGCCGCACCCGCGCCGGAAGCGTTGGGCAGTAGCCGAGGTAGCGCGGGTGTTCTAGGCTGACCGGCCGCTGCTCCGTTGGGCAAGTCGACTCGGGTCGCGGTGTCTTCGACCTCCACAAGTGCGGCGTAGACGGCGGCCAACCTGTTCGGGCCCCGGACCTTGTGTTCACGGCTACCGCCGACCCGATATGTGCACAGCCAGTCGTGCGTCGATGTGTCGTGTCGTGGCTCGCCGATCTCTATGCGCACCTCCCGTTCGCCGTCCCTGACGGCAGTCACGACGATCACTTCGCCCCGTTCGTTGTTCACTGATCCTCCTGAATACGGAATGACTCCGCGTGTGGACGGCGATGACATGGCCGGACCGCCGCCCGGACAGATTCGTATCGGGGCGGAGGTTCAGCGACCGTGCTGCTCCGGATTTCCGCGACACGGTGAAAGCGGCTCAGGGTGTCCGGCTCCCGATCGATTGCGCCAGGAACGGCCAGGAAGTACGCAGATCGTCTTCCCAGTAGCCCCACGAATGCGTCCCCACCGGCCGCTCGTCCAGCGTCACCGGGATGTCCAACTCGCGCAATCGATGTGCGAGGTTCATCGTGCAGAAGTGCACCGCGGCCTCGATCGGCCCGCCGAAGGCGATCTGGATCGGCAGCGGAATTCTGCCGTCCCGCACGCGCGGATCGGCAGGCGTGTCGTGGGGTGCGGCGGGGATTCCGCTCCCGGTGCTCAGGTAGATCGCGGTGCCGCGCAGCCCCTCCGCGTTGACCAGCGGATCGTTGGCGCGCCACAACGGCCCGGTGCGCGGGCCCCACATGTTCTCGACGCTCTGCGCGCCGCCCCAGTTCTCCACCGTGATCCGCACGAATTCCTGCCCGATGGGGTCCGAGGTCTGAGCGCAGCCGCTGTAGGAGGCCACGCTGCGCCAGAACCCTGGTTTGGCGATCGCCAGATTCAGCACCGAGGTTCCGCTCATCGAAACCCCGACCAGGGTTCGGTTGCCGTCGGCGCGCAGGAAGTCCTCGATCACCGGCGGCAGCTCCTCGTTGAGGAAGGTCTGCCACTTGTTGCGCCCCAGCGCCGCATCGTCGCGCACCCAGTCGGTGTAGTAGGAGCTCGCGCCGTCGACCGGGGTGACGACGTTGACGTCCTTGTCGCGCAGGAAGCTGACGGCATCGGTTTGCGCGTCCCAGCCGCTGCCACCGGGGCCGCCTTGCGAACCGTTGAGAAGGTACATCGTGGGCCGCGGATTCGAGGTGTCGGCAGCACGGATCACCTGCAGCGGAATCGGCCTGTTCATGGCGGGGGAGTACACCGCCACGTTCAGCTGCCGGTCGTCGACCGCGTCGGCGGACAACACCCTGGCCGGCTCTGGTGCCGCGGTCGCGGAGGTGACCGAGCCGCCGAGTGCGCCGGCGATCAGGAGGCCGACAAGGGTCGATCGCAGGGTTGCTGTGCGGGTAGGACGATGTTGTCGCACTGTCGAGAACCTCTCGTGCCGGTCGCGCCCTCCGGATGAGGACATCACAGGGTGTGCCAGGGACGGATCGGCTACGCGAAACGGCCCTGGCGGAAGTTCGCGCTGCCCCCGTCCGCGGTTTGGTCTTTCGGACAACTGGTGCGAGCACGCCGGGTCATCGCCTCGGCGCCACTGTTCATCGCGTTGATTCCAGGTCGGTGTCCGCAGCTGTAAACCTTTGTGTGCGAACGACTTCGGGACATCGGTGCGGCGTGCGACACTGGCACGGAGGTAGAGATCGGTGCGCGAGACCGGCCTGACGAACCCGCGAGGCCGGTCGATCGGGGAGGTCGTTGTGCTGCTGTTGGTCGACCCGGATGCGGAGTTGTCGTCCGCCGAGGAGCGTTTCGCCGACTGGGTCGAGTGGAGTCCGGCCCAGTCCGGTGTGGTGTTGCTCGACGTCAACGTTCCGTACCGCGGTCACACCCGTCAGCTCGACGCGCTGATCTTCACCCGTCAGCGCTGTATCGCGGTCGAGATCAAGGGATTCCGCAGCGTGCAGCACGGGACATTGATCATTCCGCCGAACGGGCCGTGGGTGCTGGACGACGGTGAGGTCGCCGACATCTACGGCAACGACTACAACCACGACCCCGTCAGACAGGTCCGCACGAACTCCTTGGCGGTGAAGAACTGGGCCACCAGCGCGACCCGGCGGCCGTGCTTCGTCTGGGGCCTGGTCGTGGTGATGCTGCTCCCCGGCCAGGATGTTCCGTCGCTGCAGGTCGACGCCCATCCGGAGAAGACCGACATCATCGTCGAAGACTTCGACGTGTTCCGGTATTACCTGCACCGGTTGGACGACCAGAAGGTGCAGTGGGACGCGGACCGGGTGCATACCCTGCTGACGCGCCTCGGTGTCGCGCATCGCTACGACGGCCGTCGGGAGACGATCGCTACCGCGCTCGGCGAACCTGTCTACCCCGACGACGGTGTTCCCGGTGCGCCTCCACTGCGCTGCTACTGAAAGGGCAGACCAAGCCTGCCCTGCTCGCCGCGGTGTTCGACGAAGCCTGGGCAATCGTCCTCGGCGAGCATCGCGTGCCGCGAGATCAGCGGAGGCTCGGGAGCTGCCGCCCGCTCACTTCTGCGGATGCAGCACCAGCACGGTGATCTCGCTGGGCGCGAACACTCGCATCGGCGGCCCCCAGTACCCGGTTCCACGGCTGGTGTAGAGCTGGGTGCCGTTCGCGTGGCTGCTCAACCCGGCGACGACCGGTTGGTCGAGTCGGACCAGGTAGTGGAAAGGCCAGATCTGACCGCCGTGGGTGTGGCCGGAGATCTGCAGCTCCACCCCCGCCGCCGAACTGTCGGTGACCTGACTGGGCTGATGTGCGAACAGAACCACCGGCAACCCCGGGTCGGTACCCGCGAGCGCGCCCGCGAGATCAGGGCCGTGGCCCGGCACATCGGCGCCCGTAGGATCGTCGATCCCGGCAACGGTCAACCTGTCCCCGTCGCGTTCGACGGTCCGGTGCGCGTTGTGCAGCGGCTGCCACCCGATCGAGGTCATGTAGTCCAGCCACGACTGGGCATCGCCGAGGTACTCGTGATTGCCGGTGATGTAGAACCGCCCCAGCGGCGCCCGCACCCCGGCGAGCGGAGCAACCTGATCGCGCCGGTCGTCCACCGAGCCGTCGACGAGGTCACCCGCCAGTCCCACGATGTCGGGTCGCTGCGCGTTGACTTCCTCGACCACCCGCTGCGACCAACCCTCCCGATCCAGCGCCGCGAAGTGGGTGTCGGTGAGCACCACCACCCGCAATCCGTCGAGTCCCGGCGCCAGCCCCGGTATCGCGACGTCGACGGTGCGCACCTGCGGCACCCGCCGCGCCTCGTAGACGCCGTACCCGGTCAGCACGACCGACACCACCACCACGGCGAGTGCGACAACTCGACTCGTACGAACTCCCCGTGCGCCGACCATCCGCAGCCCACCACGGACCACCAGCCCGATCACCGACCAGCTGAACAGCACCCACACCACCCCGAGCAGGACGTCCCCGACGACCGCTGCCGAGTCGATCTGCGGGGGCCCGTGCCCGAGGACCAGCGCGGCCGGCAGGCAGATGTACCCGGCGACGAACGCCGCGGTGCCGACCCGGTAGAGCGGACCACTGCGTTCGGTGGGGGCGGCGATCAGCGCCCACCACGGCACAGCGAGCATCACCGCCGGAATCAACACGATCAGTACCAGCAAGACAGCGGAGCTCACGAAATCCCGTTCTTCACAAGGCGCCCCGGGGCGGGACGCGGTTTCGGCGTGACGCGGCTATTGTGCGTCAGCGCGAGATGTCGATGACGACCGGTGGACTTCGGTGGCGCGGCGTTCGTCCATCGCCCTGTAGCCCTCGCATGCCGGATTGAACCGCACCACCTGGGGTAAGCGCGTCGCGGCGACACGAGAGATTCCGAGCGCGACCGACTTGGAGGCACGATCATGTCCCTTCCTGCCCAGCAGCAAACCCCTCCCGGTGTCACCGGCGAGATGTACCCGAAACCCGATCACGGGGAAAACAGCTATCGCGGCTCCGGCCGGTTGGACGGATCGACGTGCTGGTAAGCAATGCCGCCTTCCAGATGACTCGCGATTCGATCACCGACATTCCCGATGCGGAATGGGACCACACCATCGCGGTGAATCTCAGCGCCTTCTTCCACCTGACGAAGGCGGCGGTGCCGCATATGCGGTCCGGTTCGTCGATCATCGGGTCCTCGTCGGTGAATTCCGATGTGCCGCCGCCGACGCTGTTGCCCTACAACGCCACCAAGGCGGGCATCGCCAATATGGTCGCCTCGCTGGCTCAGATGCTCGGCGAAAAGGGCATCCGCGCCAACAGTGTGGCGCCCGGGCCGATCTGGACGCCGCTGATCCCGGCGACGATGCCGACCGAGCAGGTGGAGAGCTTCGGTTCTCAGGTGCCGCTGGGGCGACCGGGGCAGCCTGCCGAACTGGCGCCGGTCTATGTCCTGCTCGCCTCCGATGAGGGCAGCTATATTTCCGGCGCCCGGGTCGCGGTGACCGGCGGCCAGCCGATCCTATGACCGGCGGCGGGCCCGCGCTGTACCCGCTGCGGCTGAGCGTGACCGCCAAACCATTGGTGTTCGGTGGACACGCGATCAGCCACCGCCTCGGTAAAACCGGCATCCCGGACTGGAGCATCGCCGAGACGTGGGAATGCAGTGACGTAGACGGCGAAGGCGCACAGGTGATCAATGGGCCCTTGGTCGGCCGCTCACTGCGCAGCTTGGTCAGCGAGTATCCCGAAGAGTTGATGGGTGCCGGTTGGGCAGGCGACTACTTCCCGGTGCTGACCAAGTTCATCGATGCCGCCGGCACCCTGCCGATCCACCTGCATGCCGACGACGAGACCGCCCGACGGGTGGAAGGTCAGCGCAATGGCAAAACGGAAGCCTGGCACATCCTGGCCGCCGCCCCGGGTGCCACGGCACTCTGTGGGGTCAAGGATGGCGTCGGCCACGATCAATTGCGCGCAGCCCTGCGCGATCAGGACTTCGACGCGGTCTTGCGGCGGCTACCGGTGATCGCCGGGCAGACCGTCTACGTGCCCGGCGGCACCCCGCACAGTTTCGGGCCCGACACCTTGATCTATGAAATCGAGCAGACCTCCGATATCCAGCAGCACGCCATGCACTGGAACATGGAGGACGGCTCACCGGTGACCGACGAGCAGTTCGACACCAATATCGATCTGCTCATGCAAGAAGTCCGTCTCGATCACCGGCCCGACTTCGAACCCGGCTTGAAAATCGCCGTCGACGACGGGGTACAACGGGTATTCCTCTGTGCTGGACCGTATTTCGCGCTCGAACGGTGGCAGGTCGGCGCTGTGCGACCGGCGCGGCACACCTTCGCCACCGCGCAGATCCTGACCAACGTCGGCGCACCGGTGCGGGTGCGCGCCGGAGATTTCGACGAGGAACTCGCGAGTGCGCAATCACTGTTGCTGCCCGCGATATGCGAACAGGTCGAGATCGTCGGGCCCGCCGACGTTCTGTTCGGTTACCTGCCCGACCTCGAACGCGATGTCGACACTCCGTTGCGTAAGGCGGGCTATTCCCAGGCCCTCATCGCCTCCCTCGGTGCGGGCCGCCCCGAGACCTATGAGCGGAGGCAGGTATGAGTTCGATGCCGTTCGACTATTCGGTGAACCAATTCACCACCACCCCATGGTCTTTCGAACAAGACGTCGCGCACTACACCGAGGCCGGAATCGGGGTGATCGAGCTCTGTCAGGACAAATTGGACGCCGACCGGAGCAAGGAACAATTGCCGGCGGCGGTGGCAGCGGGGTTGTCGATCCAGTCTGTGCAGCCGTCGGTGCGCACCATGGTGCCCAGCGCGGGACAACCGGAACCCAAGGAACTGCCGCAGCGGATCGAAGAATTCCGGCGGTGCGTGGAATTGGTGGCACCTTTCGCACCGGGGGCTGTATTCGTCACCAATACCGGGCCCGCCCCGCAGGGCGATATGGCCGAAGCCATTGCCCGGACCGTGTCGGGCCATCGCGAATTGGCCGCCATCGCCGCCGATCACGATGTCCGCATCGCGCTGGAACCGCTCAACCCGGTCTCGCTGAACCAGGAGAGCGCGATCTGGACCTTGCGCCAGGGGCTCGACATCGTCTCCGAGATCGACCGCGACAACGTCGGCATCTGTTTCGACACCTGGAACCTCTGGCAGGACGGGCACGTCCTCGACAGCCTGCGTGCCGCCGGCGACCGGATCTTTCTGTTGCAGGTCAGTGATTGGCGCACGCCCCGCTCGGGCGCCGACCGTCGCAGTGTCGGCACCGGCGCCATCCCGACCGGGAAACTGCTGCACGCGGTCTACGACATCGGCTACCGGGGACCCTGTGTGCTCGAGATCCTGTCCCAGGGTGTGCCCGACTCCGTCTACGACACCGACCTCGACGAACTCCTCCACACCAACCGCGCCGCTCTGGACAAGAGCTGGCACAACGATTGAGAGCCGCGATGGGATACGTGCGAGCCAATGACGGAACCCGGTTGCACTACGAGGAATCCGGGTCGGGCCCACCGCTGGTCATGATCCACGGGTGGACCTTCAGCGGCCGGTTCTTCGACCGCAACATCCCCGCACTGTCCGAACACGCGCGGGTGATCACCCTGGACCTGCGTGGCCACGGTGACTCGGACAAACCTGAGCACGGCTACCGCATCGCCCGCCTGGCCAAGGACCTGCACGACCTGCTGACCGCTCTGCAACTGGAGCGGCCGACCGTGCTCGGCTGGTCGCTGGGCTGCCCGGTGATCTGGAGCTATCTGGAATTGTTCGGCTCCGACCGGCTGGCGGGTGCGGTGTTCGTCGAGCAGACCCCGCGTCAGTACTACGCGGTGGACTGGAAATATGCCCACAACGCCTGCTTCGACGACGCCGCCCTGGCCGCGTTGCAAGCACAGGTCAGCGCCGACCCGGCCGGCCAAGATCGTCAGCAGCTGGCCACCATCATGCGCACCGAACCCACCGCCGAAGAACGCGCGACGTTCCTGGGCGAGATGGCCAAGTGCCCGCCCCCGGTCCGCAACGCCGTCATGGCCGACCACACCCGCGCCGACTGGCGCGACCTGCTCCCCACCCTCGACCTGCCCACCCTCGTCCTGGTCGCCCGCCAGGACAAGGTGTTCGACTGGCGCGGCCCGGCCTGGGTCGGCGAGCACGTTCCCCGCGCGCGAACGGAGTTCTTCGACAACAGCAGCCACGCACTCTTCTTGGATGAACCCGAAAAGTTCGACCAGGTGGTCGCCGACTTCGTTGCCCACCCGCGCGCGTAGCCCGGCATCAGGGCGCCCATCTCTCGGCGCAGCCGTTCAGTCTGCAGGGTGGGCGCCGTGGTGGTCGAGTCGGCGTTGGAGGTCGGTGTTGATGCGTTGTGCTTCGGCAAGCTGATCTTCGAGGATCACGATCCGGCACGACGCCTCGAGCGCATTACCCGCGTCGACGAGTTCGCGCACCCGCGCGGCGATGCGCAGCTGGTAGCGCGAGTAGCGGCGGTGTCCGCCCTCGGAGCGTTGCGGGGTGAGCAGCCGGGCCGCGTCGAGGCCGCGCAGGAACGCCGGCGTGACGCCGAGGATCTCCGCGGCCCGGCCCATGCTGTAGGCGGGATAGGTGTCGTCGTCGAGTTTGTCTGCGGCGCTGGTGTTGTCGGCGGATCGAGTGTTCGGGTGTTGCACGAGACCTCTCGGTTCAATGCCGGAAGGCCCCGGCGCGCTGGGCGCCGGGGCCTTGATTTTGGACTGAGGGATTGATTTCAACTGCATTCACCGGCCGTGGAGGCCCGGTCTGAGACACCGCATCCGACACTTCCCGGGACGCGGAACCGATAAGGGACTACTCAGTGGCCACCACCTCCTGGATCGTCGGTTCTTCCTGCGGTACTGCACTTGTCTTGCTCTTCATCGTTCCCTCCGGCGGTCCGGCCGACTGCACCGGATTCTCTTCTCCGCCAGAGGGAACGGTCGAACTTCTTCCGGGCAGTTCACCTGCCCGGCCATCTGATCTCTCAACCGGAACGACAGCGACTGTATACCCCAGCGCTGACAATGTCTACACCCGCCACAGTAGTTATTGTGGATCGGGTGGGCGCACATCAGCCGGGCCTCGGTAGAGCTCGGCGTCGGGAGCGGGAAGCGTCCACAGCGGTGCCGCGAACCTGGCTCCGACTCGTTCGGCGTGGTCCCGAGCGTGCCCTGTTCAGGCCTACGATCGCGGGTAGTCGAGGTTTCGACACGTCGATGATCGGAGGGACCTATGCCCAGCCACGCAACCCTCTCGGGGGAGCAGCTTCAGCAGGTCGCCCGCGAGACCGCGGCGGCGCTCGCTGACGTCGACCACGGGCGGCCGTTCACCCCGCATCTCGATGTGTGGAAAGTTGGCGAGAAGGTGTTTCTCATCGTCACCGATGACGACCCGGACCTGCAGATCATCACGGTGAAGGTGGACCCGGACCACGGGGATGCGCTGCGCCGCGATCACGACTCGATCACCCGGGGCCGCTACCTCGACAAACGGCATTGGATCTCCGTCGGGCCGGGCAGGGGCGTGACGAAACGGCTCGTCGAGGATCTGGTGCACGACTCCTACGACCTGGCCGCCGACCCAGGGAAGAAATCGTGAGCGAACAGCCGCCGTCGCTGTTCGAGGCCGATGACGCTTCCCGCCCGCTGGCGGACCGGTTGCGGCCACGGACCCTGACCGATGTCGTCGGCCAGGACCATCTGCTGGCCGAGGACGCCCCGATCGGCCGGATGGTCGCCGCGCACCGGTTGGCGTCGATGATCCTGTGGGGCCCACCCGGCTGCGGGAAGACCACCATCGCCCGGCTGCTCGCCGAGCGAACCGACCTCACCTTCGAACCGTTGTCGGCGACGTTCTCCGGTGTCGCGGATCTGCGGAAGGTGTTCCACGCGGCGCAGCGACGGAAAGAGGTCGGACAGGGCACGCTGCTGTTCGTCGACGAGATCCACCGCTTCAACCGTGCCCAACAGGACTCGTTTCTGCCCTATGTCGAGGACGGCACGATCGTCCTCGTCGGCGCGACCACGGAGAACCCCAGCTTCGAACTCAACGGCGCATTGCTCTCGCGCTGTCAGGTATTCGTCCTGAGACGCCTCGACGCCACCGCCCTGCGCGCGCTCATCGGTCGGGCCGAAGCCCTGCTCGGCCCGCTGCCTCTCGACGAGGACGCCCGGCAGGCGCTCGTCGCGATGGCGGACGGGGACGGCCGGTACCTGCTGAACATGATCGAGCAGGTGCAGGCATTGCCCGCACCCGTCGACCCGCTCGCCCTCGCCGCCGCGGTGCAGAAACGGGCACCGCTGTACGACAAGTCGCAGGAAGGCCACTACAACCTCATCTCCGCGCTCCACAAATCGATGCGCGGCTCCGACCCCGATGCGGCGCTGTACTGGTTGGCACGGATGCTCGACGGTGGCGAGGACCCGTTGTTCATCGCCCGCCGCATCACCCGATTCGCCACCGAAGACATCGGCCTCGCCGATCCCGCCGCGGTGCAGCAGGTCCTCGCCGCATGGGATGTGTACGAACGGCTCGGCTCGCCCGAAGGTGAACTCGCGATCGCGCAGGCGGTGCTCTATCTGGCGACCGCGCCGAAGTCGATCGGGGTGTACCGCGGCTTCGGCAAAGCCCGCGCCGCGGCGAAACGCACCGGCTCCCTGATGCCACCGGCGCACATTCTCAACGCCCCGACCCGGCTCATGAAGGACCTGGGTTACGGGGCGAACTACCAGTACGACCCCGACACCGAGACCGGCTTCTCCGGGGCGAACTACTTCCCCGACGGCATGCCACGGCAGACCTTCTACGAGCCGACCACCGGCGGATACGAGGCAGCGATCACCGAACGACTCCACCACTGGGCGCGACTCCGCAAGGACAGCGCCCCCGAGGCAGCCCCTGCGTCCGACACCGACTGATGACGTCAATCGCGGTGGAGTGGGAAGTTGGCTCGGATGGTGTTGTGTGGATCGCGGGTTGTTTTGATCTGTCGTAGGCGCGCAAGGGTTTCCGGGTCGAAGGCAGCTGAAGCCGTCTCGCCGGGGGCGAGGAAGGTGTAGGGCTTGGAGCCGGTGATGTGGGGGCCGAGGGCGTCGAGGATTTCGGTGAACCTGGTCTGGATGTCGTCGAGCAGGTGTGGAAGGCCGAGGCCGAGCATGTAGAGCGCGTACGGCTCGGTGACGGGCCCGCGGGCGCCACCTTCGGGCCGGGGTTCGGCGAGGGCGCCGCCGAGGCCGCGGAGCTGGATGTTGAGCAGCGGCGCGACCGGAGCCTCGATGAGGGTCTTGATCACCGCGTCATCGAGATCGGTGAGCAGCTCACCGCGCGACAGCGACGGGCTGGGGTCTGTCGGTTCGGCGGTGATCCGGCCGATCTGAGCCGGGGTCAACGCGCCTCGGGTGTCGGCGAGGATTCCCTCGATGCTGTCGAGCCGGGCGGTCAGCGCGCGGCCTTCGTCCGGCTCGCCGAGGTAGGCGAAGTCGATGGCGACGGTCGGTGCGGCGCCGGGGATCTGGTAGCGCTGCAACCAGACCGACAGTTCGGGTGGTGCGTCCGTGGTGAGTTCGGTGAAGAGGTCGAACACCGCGCGGGTGTGGTCGGCGGGCCACATCACGCGGCCGCCGTACAGGCGCGGCAGCGGGGACAGGTCGAACTCGATCTCGGTGACGATCGCGAAATCGCCGCCGCCGCCGCGCAGTGCCCAGAACAGTTCCGGGTCGGTTTCGGCGGTGATCCGGGCGCATCGGCCGTCGGCGTCGACGATCTCGAGGGCGCGCACCGCGTCGGCGGCCCAGCCGTATTTGCGTGCGAGCCAGCCGAATCCGCCGCCGAGGGTGTAGCCGGTGACGCCGACGACGGGATTGCTACCGGCCAGTCCGGTCAGTCCGTGCGTGGCGGCGGCGGCTTGGACGGCACCCCATTGCACGCCGGTACCGACCCTGGCCGTCCGGCGCTCGGCGTCGATCTCGAGACGGTCCAGGGCGCCGGTGCGGATGAGGATCGCGTCCTCGATCCCACCGGTCGCGCCGTGCCCGGTTGTCTGCGTGACTACTTGCCGGTTCGTGCTGCGCGCGAACCTCACCAAGTCGGCGGCGTCCTGGGCGTCGGCGACAGCGACGACGCCCGAAACCGGCTGCGCCACCGCCAGATTCCACGGCTGAACGGCCTGGTCGAATCCCGCGTCACCGGGCAGCAGCACACGTCCACGGACCGCACTACGCAATTCCTCGATACCCATTGCCATGTCCTCGCTTGCTGTTGCTTTGTCTCAGGTTGCTACCTGGTTGACGACGTAAGGCAGGCAAGTGTGACATGCGATGGGTGAACCGGATTTCGGCCTCGACCTGGGTCGGCGGGCCCAGCCGTTTTTCCATCGCGCTCGGGACGAAAGCCGCAAGGGCGCCGAACCTATCGCCGCTACTTCGACCGATCCCTGAATCCCGCAGGGGTGGATGACCCGATGCCTGCCACCGTGAACCCTGTGCCGTTCAGTAGCTGTTCATCGAGCAGGTTGCGGGTGTCCACGATGACGGGGTGTTCGACGGCGTCGGCCATCTTCCTCCAGTCGAGGGTCCGGAACTCGGGCCACTCGGTGAGGATCAGGATCGCGTTGGCGTCCTTCGCGGCGAGGTAGGGGTCGTCGACGACCTGGATTCCATCAGGGCCCGCCGCGAGGTCGTGTGCGCCGGATTGCGGCACGCACGGGTCGTATGCCGTCACGGCGGCGTCGTGGTGGGAGAGCTGACGAGCGATCGCGACGGCGGGGGAGTCGCGTAGGTCGCCCGTCCCGGCTTTGAACGCGAGTCCGAATACTCCGATCCGCATGCCCGCGAGGGAGCCGTCGACCGTGCCGGTGACCGCGCGACGGACCTTGCGCAAGACCATCGCGCGCTGATGGTCGTTGGCACGCACAGCGTCGCGGACGATGGAAAAGTCCACACCGGAGGCCTGCGCTACCGCCAAGAGGGCGCGGGTGTCCTTGGGCAGACACGAACCGCCCCAACCGGGTCCGGGTGCGAGGAACGACGGTCCGATACGCGCGTCCTTGCCCATCGCGTCGGTGACCTTCGAGATGTCGGCGTCGACGTGTTCGCACAGTTCGGCCACGGTGTTGACGAAGGAGAGTTTGACCGCAAGAAACGCGTTGCTGGCGTACTTGGCGAGTTCGGCGCTGGCCGTGTCGGAGCGCAGGACCGGCGCATCCGTTCCCTCGTAGAGGCCGGCGACGTGCTCGGCCGCCTCGTGATCCGGCTCATCCGCACCGACGACGACGCGGTCGGGGTGCAGGAAGTCGTGCACCGCGTAACCCTCGCGCAGGAATTCCGGATTGCTGACGACCGGATGCCGGTGACCGGTCAGCGCGGGGATGCGCGTCGCGGTGCCGACGGGGACGGTGGACTTGGTGACGAGCACGCAACCCGGAGGCAGGATCGGACTCAGCGTCACCAGCGCGTCCTCGAGAATGCTGAGATCCGCTGTGCCGTCTGTGCCCATGGGTGTGGGAAGGCACAGCAGGACTACTTCGGACTCGGCCAGCGACTGCGGGTCCGATGTGAAGGTCAAGCGGTCCTCGGCGAGTCCTTCACGGACCAGTTCGGGGAGGCCCGGCTCGACGATCGTGACGGTGCCCGCGCGGAGCGCTTCGACCTTGGATTCGTCGTTGTCCAGACAGGTCACATGATGGCCGAGATGTGCCAGGCACGCGGCACTGGTGAGGCCGACATAGCCCGCGCCGACCACACCCACGCGGTTACCCATGGCGCGCCTCCTGTCCGATCAGTGTCGCCGCGGTCGAAAGCACTTGTTCCGGTGTGATGGAGAGCAGTCCGGGATTCGGTCGGTCGGCATGCGGGTCGCCGACTACACCAGCCCAGAGGGTGATGTGGCTGCGCGCGTCGGGGGGTGGCCCCCACACACGCGGCGGGGTCGGTCCGAACAGCAGGACCGACGGTGTGTCGAAGGCGGTGGCGAGATGACCGACACCGGTGTCGCCGCAGACCACCAGAGCCGCGTCGGCGACGATCGCGGCGAGTTCGGCCAAGTCGGTACGGCCGGCGTACACCGCGGAGGGCGGTAGCCCCGCCTCGCGTGCGACCGCGGTCGCCAACAGGACTTCATTCGCCGAACCGGTGACCACCACTCGATGACCATCGGCGCTGAGCTCCCGGGCCACCGTCGCGAAATGTTCAGCGGGCCAACGTCGCGCGTTCGACGCCGCGCCGGGATGGATCACGATCACGTTCGATTCTGCGGCGGCGATATCCGGCGTGGGCAGCGCCAGCGCGCGCGGATCGGTGTCGATACGCGCGTACCCCAGCAGCCGGCACCACCGCTGCACCTCGTGCAATTCCGCGGACCACCGCGGCCCGGGGATTTCGGGAAAATCCGGGTGCTGATGAGTCAGCATCGTGGCTGGGCGCACCGCCGCCAGGTCCCGAATGCTCTGCGGCCCACTGCCGTGCAGGTTCACCGCCATTCTCGGTGATGCGCCGCTCCACCGCAGGGCGCCCAAGCCTGGAGTCGGCAGCAACTCGTCGACCGCGTCGATCAGGTCGACCAAGGGGCGCAGGGGCTCCGGCGCGGCGAGCACCACGCGATCGTCGGGGTACGCGGTCCGCAGCCCACGCAGGGCCGGCACGATCGTCAGCAGGTCGCCGAGGCCGAGCGCGCGCAGCACGAGAATCGTGCCGGTCAAGGCCACGACCCCGCTTCGGTCGTGCGCCGTGGATACCACTGCGAGCTCGCGCCGACCACGACCACGGGCCTCATGTCGGGATTCCCAGTGCTTCGTCGAGCGACTCGCACAGCGCGTGCACCATGACCAGATGAACCTCCTGCACGGTGGCCGTGCTCGGCGCGTCGACCGGCAGCGCGTCGTCGCAGAGCGCGGCGAGGGGATTGGGCGCAGGTCCGGTCATCGCCCAGGTGGTGACGCCTATCTCCTGCGCGGCCTTGGCCGCCGCGACCACGTTCTGGCTGGTTCCGCTGGTGGACAGCAGCACGAGCACGTCTCCGGTCCGGCCGTGTGCCCGGACCTGACGCGCGAACAGTTCGGCCTCGCCGTAATCGTTCACGATCGCGGTGCCCGCGGAGGTGTCGGCGTGCAGTGCGATCGCCGAGAGCGGTCGTCGTTCGTTGCGGAAGCGCCCGACCAGTTCCGCGGTCAGATGCTGGGCTTCGGCGGCGCTGCCGCCGTTGCCGCAGGCCAGCAATCTGCCGCCGTTGTCGAATACCGCGGCCAGTTCGCGACCCCATCTGCGAAGTCCCGGTGCCAAGGAACGGTTCCGCTCCAACGCGCTGGACAAGACGGCGAAATGATCCTCGTTCAAGGCCTACCTCCTGTTCGCGGGCTCACTTCCGGCGGTGAGTTCTTCTGCCACCGAGACCATCGACGGATCGGCCTGGTCGGGAACGTCCCCGACGACGGCGTCGTCCCGGCCGAACAGCAGGGCCGGCGGTGCGCTGAGCGTCGCGTTGCGATGCCGTATCTCGCCGCGGAACCGATACCAGCATGCGGCAGGCGGGATCAGCGCACTGGTCACCACCATTCGCCCGATCTCGCCTGCGGTTCGAGGGCCCTGCACGATTCGGCGCGCGGCGAATTCGGTCGTCAGCGCCGCCCATGCCGCCGCGAAACCGAGAGCCCAGCGCTGACAGCCCGCCACGCCTGAACCCACGGCGGCCGCGCCCAGGGCGGTGGTGACCGCGTGGCGGCCGAGCATGCCGGGTCTTTCGCCGATCCGCTGCCGCCACCGAGGGCCGAACTTTCGCCGCATCAACGCGTTGTCGAAGTTTCCCCGTTGGGCTCGAACGCTGGCCATCGGCCCCGACCTGCGCGTCGGATGGCTGGTGACCCGCTCACCCTGGGCGATCCGGTAACCGGCCAGGCGTACCCGCATTGCCAGATCGGCGTCTTCGCGAAAGGCACGGGGAAAGCGTTCGTCGAAACCGTCGACCGCGAGTAGCACCGCTCTGCGGTAGGCCATATCGGCGGTGATCCAGCGCGCGACGGTCAAGCCCGCCGTTCCCCGTTCCTCGTCGGTCGGTTTGCGATCGGTCGGCAGCGGCACCTCGATGTGCGCGGTGGAAGCGGCCGTCGTCTCATCGAGACCCGCGAGGTCCTCGGCCAAACGATGGGGCCAATCGGGTGTGGTGACGACATCGTCGTCGAGGAAGGCCACCCAGGTACCCGATGCGTGCCGCCAGCCGACATTTCTCGCGGCGGCCGGTCCGCGACCACCGGAGTGGAGCACCCGTACCTGCGGCGAGGTGTCCACCAGGGGAAGTTCTCCGCCGTCCGGGCGATCGTCGACGACGATGATCTCCCTGGGCGGCGGACCGGTGGCGGCAGCGAGCCCGCGCAGCAATACCCGCAGGCTCCCGCGGCCTGTGGTCGGGATGACGATGCTGTAGTCGATGGGTGAATTCATCGGCGCCACACCAGGAACGGGCCGATGGCGAGCAGGTCGATCGGCGCGGAACCGAAGCATTCGAGCGCGTCACGGGGGGAATCGACCATCGGTCTGCCCGCGGTGTTGAGGCTCGTGTTGACCACGACGGGCACACCGGTGCGCTTGTCGAATTCCGAGAGCATCCTGGCCAGTAGCGCATTGTCGGCGGGGTCGACCGTCTGCACCCGCGCGGTGCCGTCGACGTGGGTGACCGCCGGAATCCGGTCGCGCCAGCCGGCGGCGACATCGTGGACGAACAACATGTAGGGACTGGGCAGCGGCCCGCGCGAGAAGATCTCGGGCGCCCGATCCGCGAGCACCATCGGGGCCACCGGCCGGAACTGCTCACGGCCCTTCACGTCGTTGAGCCGCTCGAGGTTCGCCGCCCGACCGGGGTGGGCAAGCAGCGAGCGGTGCCCGAGCGCACGCGGGCCGAATTCGGCACGGCCCTGGAACCAGGCGACGATGCCGTCGTCGGCCAGGGCTTGCGCCACCTCGGCCGCCACATCGTCCGAGCGGGTGTATCGGGCCTTCGCCGCACGGAGAATGGCTTCGAGTTCGGAGTCGCTCCATTCGCGGCCGAGGTCGGCACCCCGCATCGGGGCGACGGGTTCACCGAACTCCACGGCCAATTGCAAGGCCGCGCCCAGCGCGGTGCCCGCGTCGCCCGCGGCCGGCTGGACCCAGACGTTGTCGAACGGTCCTTCGTCGTGCAGGCGCGTATTGGCCACACAGTTCAAGGCGATACCGCCTGCCAGCGTGAGGTTGCGTTGACCCGTTTGCTGATGCAGCCACGTGATCAGCTCGAGCAGCACGTCCTCCAACCGCCGCTGGACGGATGCGGTCAGGTCGGCGTGCTCGCTGCCGAAGTCACCGCCGTGCCCGGCGGGTGCGAAGCTCTCCCACGGCACCGGTTCGGTGCGAAATCCGCCGTCGCCGGTGGTGTACAGCAGTTCCCGGAACCGGTCGAGGAATCGCGGCTTGCCATAGGAGGCCAGGGCCATGACCTTGTACTCGTCGCTGGAACGCTCGAAGCCGAGGTGCTGGGTGAGATCCTCGTACATCAAACCCAGCGAATGCGGCAGCCGCTGCGACGCCAGTTCCACGAATTTGCCGTCCCGGTATTCCCCGGCCAGATACGACGTGCTCTCGCCGCGTCCGTCGGCGACCAACACCGCCGAATCACCCAGCGGCGCCGCCAGCGCTGTCGACGCCGCGTGCGCGACGTGATGGCGGACGAAGCGGACGATCGATGGATCCAGGCCGGGTAATGCGGCGCGCAGAAAGGCGGGCGCGCGGCGGGCGTAATCCGTTCGAGTCTGCTCGCTCTGCTGGTCGAGACCAGCGAGCGAATGATCGACCAGTCCCGGATCGTAGGAGTAGCCCACCGCGTCGAGCTGATCGGGACGTATGCCTGCCTGCGCCAAGCACCACGCGGCCGACTGCTCGGGCAGCTCCCACGTCGAGAACGGCACCGGTCTCTTGCCGTGCTTGCGGCGGCTGAATCGTTCCTCTTCCGCCGCCGAGACGATTTCGCCGTCCACGATCAGCGCCGCGGCGGGGTCGTGGAACACTGCGTTGATTCCGAGAATGCGCAACGGCTCGCCTTTCTCATCGAGGCGACAGGAGGTTGCGCCTCCCGCCGCTACCTGCGTACGCGCTACCCGGTTAAGTCGGGGCTAAACCGTCCGCGCCACGAATCGCTGCCGGGCGAACCACTCGATCGTGCGGCGCAACCCCTCGGTCCGGGTGATCATCGGCTGCCAGCCCAATTCGCGTTGTGCCAGGGAGATGTCCGGGCAACGCCGCTTCGGATCATCGACCGCCTCGTCGATGTATTCCAGCGTCGACGAGCTGTCGGTGGCGATGCGGATCTCTTCGGCGAGGGCCCGCACGGACAACTCGTGCGGATTACCGATGTTGATCGGTCCGGGATGCCCGGATCGGGCCAAGGCGCGCAACCCGAGCACCGTGTCCTCGACATAACAGAGCGAACGGGTCTGCTCACCGGTGCCCGCCACGGTCAGCGGTGCGTTCGCCAATGCCCGCGCGATGAATGTCGGCACCACGCGGCCGTCGTCGGCACGCATGCGTGGCCCGTAGGTGTTGAAGATCCGGGCGATGCCGGTGTCCACCCCGCGTTCGCGGCGGTACGCCATCGTCAACGCTTCGGCGTACCGCTTGGCTTCGTCGTACACGCTGCGCGGGCCGATGGAATTGACGTTGCCCCAATAACTCTCGGGTTGCGGATGTACTGCGGGATCGCCGTAGACCTCGCTCGTGGACGCGAGTACGAAACGCGCGTGATTCCGCTCGGCCAGTTCCAGGGCATTGGTCGTGCCCAGCGAGCCGGCTCGCAGTGTCTCGATCGGTAGCCGCAGATAGTCCGGCGGCGAGGCGGCCGACGCGAGATGGTAGACGACGTCGAAGGAGCCGATGTCGGGCAACGGCTCGGTGACGTCGTGCTGGAGCAGTTCGAAGCCCGGCCGATGCAGTAACCCCGCCACGTTCTCGGGGGTGGAGGTGGCGAAATTGTCGACGGCGACGACGTCGGTGCCCGCCGCGAGGAGTTGCTCGCACAGATGGGATCCGACGAAACCACAACCGCCGGTGACCAACGCGCGCGTCGCGGTGGTACTCACTGTGCTTGCTTTCGCTCGTCGGCGACGCGTGCGCCCGCGGTCCGGCGATAGGCGCGCAACGTCTCCACCGCGACGCGGTCCCACGAATAACGCGTATGGACGCGCTCGAGCCCGGCCGCACCGTACCGGCGCCGGAGTGCGGGCGCGTCGATCAGTTCGCGGATCGCCGCTGCCAACCCGGAGGGATCACGCGGGGGTACCAAGGTGCCGGTGCCGCCGTCGACGACGGTGTCGATGAGACCGCCGACCGCGGCGGCCACGACAGGAACACCGCACGCCATGGCCTCGAGGGGGGTGATGCCGAACGGCTCGTACCACGGTGTGCACACCGCGACATCGGCTGAACGCAACAGGGGAGCCATCTGCGTTCGAGGCACCTGGCCGAGCATGTGCAGCCGGTCGCCGACGCCGAGGTCGTCGGCCGACCTCAGCAGTCGCTGTGCTTCCGGGTCGTCGGCCAGCCGGCCGTCCGGTCCGCCGACCAGCACCAGTTCGGTCCCGGCCAGCTCGGCGAGGGCGGTGACGGCGATGTCGAAACCCTTGCGCGGCACGAGTCGCCCCACACTGATGAGGCGGTGCTCGGCTGTCCTCGCGGCTTTCGGGCCGTCGGGGGAGAACTGGTCGAGGTCCACGCCGCACGGAACCACCGATGTCCGGCGGCGCGGAACACCCATTCGAGCGAGTTCGAATACTTCGTCAGTGCAGGTGGCGATGATTCGGTCTGCCTGCTCGGCCACCTGTTGTTCCAGCCGCAGCCGGTCGGGCGGGCTGGTGTCGGCGTTGCCCTGATACCGACGTTTCACGACACCCAGTGCGTGAAAAGTCTGTACCACCGGGATATCGGTATCGCGAACCGCGGCCAGAGCGGCCAGACCCGACATCCAGAAATGGGCGTGCACCACATCGGGACAGTCGTCACGCCACCGCGCGCGCAGGAAATTTCCGAATTCCGGCATATAGGGCAGAAGTTCGTCCTTCGGCACGGGATGCGCGGGTCCCGCCGGAACGTGCACCACGCGATAACCAGCTGCGGTGGTGACAGTGTCGGACACCCGCGCGCTCTCGCGCCGCGTGTACACCGTGACGTCGTGACCCTGCCGGCACAGGGCCGCGGACAACTCCGCGACGTGCACGTTCTGCCCGCCGGCATCGACGCCACCCAAGGTGGCGAGCGGGCTGGCGTGTTCGGACACCATCGCGATCTTCATGTTTCCGCCTTTCCCGACCTGGATGCCGCCTCTATTCGGTGATCTCGGCCAGTAGGCGATCCCAGCGATGCAGGAAGCTCTCGAGGCCGTAGTGCTCCAGCGCGAACTGCCGTCCCGATTTCCCCGCGAGCACCGCCAGATCGGGTTCGTGGAGCAATTCGCGAAATCTCGCGGTGAGGGTGCTGACGTCCGTGGAGAGCGCGCCTGCCTCGGGCGGTACCGCGCTGACGGCCTCGGTGGTCGCCAGCGCCACTACCGGCATCCCCAGGTGCATGGCTTCCAGCAGCGACAGCCCGAGCGAAGTCCACCGCGCGGTGTGCAGGTACACGCGCCTCTTGGCCATCTCGGGGTGCAATGCCGACTGCCGCAGATCCGCTATCCCGTTGACCGGATGCGCGGTCGGTTCTTGCGGCCGGAAGTCCTGCGCGCCGATCCCATAGAGATCGACCGGACCTTCGCGTGCGAAGCGGGTCAGCAGATCACTGCCGGTGATCCGCCCGCGCCGCATCGGCTCGTTGATCAGCGCGACACCGTGGGGCAGTTCGCCGGTGTAGAGCTCACCGGGATCCACGATCCCGTGCGGGATGACACGCGTGGGCGCCGTGCCGTTGTCCCACATCACCTCGTTGAAATAGGTGACGTGCACGACGGGTATATCGGTTCGCTCCGCCATCGGATGCGTGGTGAGCGCCGCGCTCGGACGTGGGGTGTTGTGCTCTACATAGACGGCGGGGATGTCGACGCCGGGTCGCCGCCCGAGCCATCGATGCGCGAGGTCGATCTCCTCGGGACGTTGCAGCACGAGCACATCCACCTCGATGTCGCGCAACGCGTCGACGGTGACCTCTTCGGTATTCGGCCAGTCGCGTCCGCACCGGCCAAGGCCCCACGGTCCGCGCTCGTCGGTTATCGGTAACAGATAGTGATGCGGCCCTTGGACGAAGGCGGTGGTCCACGAGCCGTGCACATGCCACAGAAGAATTCTGCGCGGTCCGATCATGTCGTAGTTCTTGCCGTTCGCCGCGTGATCAAACCGCGCGGTGCCCCGCTGATTGGCGCGGCAGACACCGGGTATCTGTCGAGACATGTGCGTATTCGTCATCGAATGGGCAAAGTTCCGCACGGTGGACGCATCGACCTCGGAGGCGCTCGACGAGCTGCTGCCGGGGCGGGCGTCATGAGTACGAGCAAGATCACGGTCGTCATCGCCACTCGAAATCGCGCGACCGAATTGGCGAGAACGCTCACCGAGTTGTGCGCGCTGAGTCCGCGCCCGGCGATCGTCGTACTCGACAACGCATCCGACGACAACACCGCCGACACGGCCGAAACATTCCCGGACGTACACGTTGTCCGGTTGGCCGACAATCGTGGAGCGGCCGCCCGCAATCTCGGCGTGGCGATCGCCCGAACACCGTACGTCGCCTTCAGCGACGACGACTCCTGGTGGGCAAGCGACGCGCTCGCCGAAGCCGAACGGATATTGGATTCCTATCCACAGGTGGGCCTGATCGCCGGACGCACTCTCGTCGGCTCTGAGCATCGAGACGATCCCGTCAACGAACTGATGGCCGACAGCCCGCTCGGACACGATCCGGGCCTGCCCGGTCCGTCGGTTCTCGGCTTCCTGGCGTGTGCGGCGATCGTGCGAAAAGAGGCATATGCGCAGGCCGCCGGATTCAGCCCACTGCTGCATTTCGGTGCCGAGGAACGATTGCTCTCGCTCGACCTGGCCGCCCGCGGTTGGCATCTGTGTTACGTGCCGACGGTGCGGGCCCACCATCACCCCTCCACCCACCGACCCCCGCAGGCGTGGCGGCGGCGGGCCGAACAGCGCAACAACGCCTTGATCACCTGGATGCGGCGACCACTACGGCACTGCGCCACGGAGTCGATCGACCTGGTTCGCCGGATCGTGCGCGAGCCGCAGACGCTGTTGACCGTCGCCCAGATCGTCCAACGGTTGCCGAAAGCGTTGGCGCAGCGGCGTCCTCTGCCCCCGGAAATCGAAATCCGTGCCAGGACACTCGAACTCGCCCACACAAGGAGCTGACCGATGTCGACACACCGGATGACGGTTGTCATCATCACCCGTGACCGGCGTGACCAGCTGCTGCAGACCCTCGCGCATATGACCGCGCTGCCCGACGCGGCACCGATCATCCTCGTCGACAACGGCTCCGCCGACGGCACGGCCGACGCGGTCGCGGCGAACTACCCGCAGGTGCACTTGATCCGCTCCGCCGAAAACCTGGGTGCTCTCGGTCGGAACCTCGCCGTCGAGCGGGTGCGAACGCCCTACGTGGCCTTCTGTGATGACGACACCCGCTGGCAGCCAGGTGCGTTGACTCGCGCGGCGGATCTGCTCGACGAGTATCCCGATCTAGGATCGGTGACGGGACGCTGTCTCGTCGCACCCGACCTGCGCGAAGACCCGATCACTCCCGAATTCCGCGATTCGCCGATCTCCGGCCCCGACTGGCTGCCCGGGCCCGCGCTCCTGGGAGTGATGGCCGGCCTGTCCGCCTTCCGCGTGCGCGCGTTCGAGGAGGTGGGTGGCTTCTCCCGGCGCCTGTGGTTCGCGGGCGAGGAAGAGCTGCTCGCGTTGGATCTCGCGGCACGCGGATGGTGGATGTGCTGGGTGGAAGACATGATCATCCACCACGAGCCCTCCCGCACCCGCGACGCCACCCACCGTCGCGGGCTCGGAATCCGCAACACGCTGTGGACCCTGTGGTTGCGCCGACCGGCCCGCAGCGCGGCCCGCCGCACCGCCGTCGTCCTCAGATCGGCCCCCGCCGACCGCACGACAGCCGCCGCCGTATTCGCGGCCCTACGCGGGCTGCCATGGGTATTGCGCGAACGAAAGGTCCTGCCCGCCCAGGTCGAGGCGGGCCTCGTCCTGCTGGAAGCCTCGCAACGCAACTCGACCGCCCGCCGCTACGTCGGCTAGTCGGCGTGCCTCACGAACCGTCGACATTTTCGAACCGGCTGAGAAACCGAGCGCGGTGTTGAGACCCCACGTTGTCCAGAACTGGGTCAGTGGTCGGCACCGGAAACGCGCGAGAGCGGCACGAGCAGGCTCCAAGAGTTTGTTCAGGATGTCGAAAAGGTTTCCAAATATTCTCTAAAGCAGTTGCACACCAATGCAATACCGCTTCTTCGGGAGCTCTCGAGAGGAAACCATGAAGACAGTCATATCTTCTATCGGACTCGCACTCGCTGCTGTGGCCGCAGCGATAACTGTGACCGCTCCCGCCGCATCAGCCGACGGACCCTCGCGAGGTGCCTGCTTGACCATCGTGAACAACACCCCCAAGTCCATTCGTATCGTGATGCGAACAACGCCGATCGGGAACAAGCCTAATTGGAGCCACGACATCGCTGCTCGCTCTCGTGCGGTTCTCAAGGACGGGAACCGTAATCACCTGCTGTCGCCCGACGGTACGTGGAACATCGAGGGCCCGGCAGGCACGTGGTGGTTCGACGGCCAGATGCGCCAAGGCGCTTGCAATGGGTCCTGGAACTACACCGTGAACTGAGCGAGGTAGTTCGACCGCGGCTTCCACGTTCGAGTTCAATGGCGCGAACGTGGAAGCTGCGAAAGCATGACTCGCCAGAGGCGATCGCCGATACCGGATTCTGACGAACACGACAGTCGTGGAGCTGGCCGCCGTCGCACGGTGTGATCTCCGTGTCGTCGTTCCAGGAGTCCCAACAGCTGGAATCTGAACGACACGTTGAGAGTGAACTTCGCATCGAACACCCCTTCGGTCACGACCTGCGGGGAACTCCGTATTGCTCGAGATCGAGATGGCGGTGATCGCGGCGCTGGTGCTCGTTACTATCTCGGCAGATAGCGAAGCGCAGGGGGAGTGCGCCGCCGATAGCTCGGTCGGAAATTCACATGTCGTACGGAAACGACCGTTCATCGAACACCCTGCTGGGAGCAGCCGTTGGACGAAGCTGCCCGGCGTACGCGCTTGTAGGCTCCACACATCACCGATTCGATGTGGGGGTAGGCATTGGCAGGCAAGGGATTACGCCGAGTCGCGGGAGTCCTGGCGATGGCACTGGTCGCGACAGGTAGCGGTGCGGGGCTGGGTGCTGCGGCTCCGCAGGCGCCGACCGTGGTGAGCGTGGAGCTGCCCGCGCCGACCGGCCTGTCCCCGGTCGGGGTCACCGAATGGCATCTGATCGACAGGAACCGCACCGATCCGTGGACCGGCGGGCCGCGGGAAGTGCTGGCCCAGATCTGGTACCCCGCCGAGAACACCGCGGCCGAGGCTGCATCATGGATGCCGCCGGGTGCTTCGACCGCGCAGGAGGAATTCCTCAGCGAGCTCGACGTTCCCGCCGGCACCTGGACTCTCGCCTCGAGCCACAGCCGCCGCGACGCACCGGTCCGCAAGCGCGATGGCGGGTTTCCGGTCCTGTTGAACTCTCCCGGAATGGGCGACGCCACCGGCTGGAGCACCGCCCAAGCCGAGGATCTCGCCAGCCACGGTTACGTGGTCGTCGCCCTCAATCACACCCACGAAGCGTTCGCCGTCGAGTTCCCCGACGGCCGCACCGCCCTGACACAGGTACCGCTGGATTCCCCTCAGGAAGTTCTGCGTGACCTGTTGCTGCCCACCCGGGTGGCCGACACACGCTTCGTCCTCGACGAACTGACCGCCGCCCACACCGACGAGCGGAGCACGAAGGCGCTACCAGTCGGACTCATCGAGAACCTGGACTCGAGCCGGGTGGCGATGTTCGGCCACTCGCTCGGGGGGTCGACCACTATGCAAGCTCTACACGAGGACCCCCGGATCCGGGCGGGGGTGAACTTGGACGGCCCTGTGCTCGGATCCGTCGCCGAGAGCGGTCTCGACCAACCGCTGCTGATGTTGGCCGGCGAGTTCTCGCCGTGGTTCGGTGAGCCGGGCTGGGAGCCGTATTGGCAGGACAACACCGGGCTGAAAGTCCCGCTGCGGGTACGGGGAACTCAGCACATGTCGTTCTGCGACCAGCAACTGATCCTTGCCCGTCTCGCCGACACCGGGCTCCTTCCCGGTGAGGTACGACAGAAGGCGGTCGGTGCCATCGACCCGGCCCGCTCGATCGACCTGCAACGCACCTACCTACGCACCTGGTTCGACACCGTCTTCGGCCGCGCCGACCTCACCGCAACCGTCACCGGCCTGGCGCAACCGGAAGTCGTGCCGTACCCGTAGATCGACGTGATCACCGTGTTCTAGAAGGAGTGCTTCTCGAATTGCCCAGTCGATCTTCGTGAGTCGCCTCTGTTATCGGCGGGCAACAGCGTCTGTATCGCGCGCTACGTCGGGTGATCGCCCAAGCCGACCTCGTGTGCACAAGGGCGTCCGGTGTTTCGAAGACTTTCCGGCCGACCAGCCACCCGCACTCACCACCGAAACGCTCGCCATTGTCCGGTACCAACAGGTTTGGAGCCACCTGGTCCCGTCGGCTGGCCGGCCACACGCCTCGAGGTTGAGTTCGGGACAGGCGTGTTCGTTGTCTGCGGCAGCAAGCGCGAGCGGGGTGGGGTCGATGACTACTGGGGCGCGTCTTGCGGTGCGGTTGCGGCGTACGCGTATTCGGTGGCCGTCGGGCGCTGCGACGGATTCCCGTCGTTCACGCGATTAGGCGCGGAAGGCACCGTCGGCTTGGGACAATCGTTTTCGGAGCCGGTCGGCGAGGCAATTGGGGGTGGTCGTTCGATGACGAGGATGCGTGGATCGAATGGATACGGGGGTGGAGCCGAGGTGCCCGACATCGCGCGCCGGTCCGGGCCTATGCCGCTGCCGGAGCCGGTGTCCGTGCTGCACGATCGAATCCTGCTGCACGCCAACATGCGTACCGCCCGCGCGCTCGTGCCCCTTCCCGCCCCTGTCGCTGGGCTGGTGCTGACGGGCAAGACGGCGGCCGCCGGGATCAAGACCCTGCGTCGCGAGCATCCGGACCTGCTGTTGCTCCGGGATCCCGAAGGGTACCGCCGTGCCCTGGCCACCGAGCAAGAGCCTTTCGTGCTCGATGACGACGAGTCGCAACATCTGTTTCCGTTGTCACTCGACGACTACTTGCGAGCTCAGCGCGACTGCGGGGCCGACCTGGCGCTGACGCCGACCGGCTACCTCGGCGCCGGGAATGATGACGCGCTGAGGGCGGTGATCCGTACGGCCGACCGGATCGCGCGCGACGATGTCATCGTCAGTCTGCCGATCGATATCGCCTGGCTGCGCGACGATCACATCGACCACCTCATCGCGGCAACCGCCGGGCTCGACCGGCCCAAGGCGGTGCTGCTCGGTGGACAGTTCGACCCCATGCGAAGAAGCGCGGAGGCGGTCCAGAATTTGCGTCGACTGGTGGCCGAGGGAGGCGATGTCGCCGTGCTGCGAACAGATCTCACCGGCTTCGACGCCATGAGTCACGGCGCCTACGCGACGTCCCTCGGCACCGGCGGCAGCCTTCGCCACGTCATCCCGTTCGGACAGCGGTCGTTCGGCGGGGGAAATGACCCCTCACCGACCGTTTTGCTCGCCGAACTGATGTCCTTCTACAAGGGCTCTACGCTCGTCGAGCGGTTCGCCGACAGTCGGCCGCCGGTGTGTGCGTGCCTGTCGTGTCAGGAACGGCCGATGGACCGGTTCGTCGGCCGGGGCGACACTCTCGACGCGCACCGCCACAATGTGCACGTGTGGGCATCCTGGGCGAACGACCTCTATGACCAGCCGACAGTGGACGGGCGGGCGACCTGGTGGAAGAACCTGTGCTCGGCAGCCGTGGATTACGCCGCGGTGCTCAACGCGCGGATCAGGCAGCCCGGTGCGTTCCAGCCGCCGAGTACTCTGCGCTCCTGGGCAGAGCTACCCGAGTGGTGGCCGATGCCGGGAACTACCGCGCGAGTTCGGGCGCGGTAGTCTTCTCGTACAGCTTCTCGGCGAACAACCACTGGCCGCACGAATGCCGTTGTCGCACATACAGTTGCGGTTCGACGAGCGTTCGCAGCCCGGATGCGTCGGACACGCAGATGCCGATCCCGAAGAACGAGGCTTGCATTTGTGCTTCCGCGAGATCGTTCGGGATCGACCGCAGCAGCATCGCACGGCTACAGAACGGGGCGAACCGACCCGCCGAGCGCAGCCCTTCCTGCCATGTTCGGCTCGCCACCACGGCCAACCGTGCCGATATCGGCGCCCTGGCACGTCGGACGTAGTTGCCGCCCTCGACCTCGACGACGCCGGCCGGCGCCTGCCCGATGATCCGGCGCTCACGGCTGGTGAGATCACCGACGGAGATCGGCAGCCCGACCGGCAAATTCATCACGGCGTCCAACAGGTCCAATCGGGTGACCGCGCCGAGACCGAGCCGTCGGCGGCGTTCGATTTCCTGGACGTCGGGTAGATACGCGATTCCCACGGTGGCGTCGAACATCCGCACAACGGCGTAGGCACACGGCTCCGACGAGCCGGCCGGGTGCTGTGCGGACAAGGCGACGCGCGCTGCCTCGACCACACCGCTTCTACTCACGAGACCGCCGCCGTCCACGTCACAGACCGGAGCGTAGCCGCAACGCTGAACCGCCGTACGACGACGTCACTGCCCGGACGAGGGCGGCTGCTGACCGATTGTTTCACTGTGATCCGGGCAAGCCACGACAGATCCCAGACACAAGAAAACCCCCTCGGACCCAGGTCAGAGGGGGTTTTCGCTGTCGGGCTGACAGGATTTGAACCTGCGACCACTTGACCCCCAGTCAAGTGCGCTACCAAGCTGCGCCACAGCCCGTTCCTTGCCCCCGTCGCCGGGTGCTCGGAAAGATTACCGCAACTGTCCGCGTGAGTACTAATCGGCTGGTAGATGGCCGTTTCGGGACGTGGTCGAGACTGGTTCGGGGGGTGTGTCGGTGGGGTTGGTGATGAGGGTGGGGATTTTGGGGAGGGCGTGGGGGTGGTGGTCGGAGAGCCAGGTGAGGAGTTCCTCGCGGACGGCGCAGCGCAGGGTCCAGGCATCGTCGGCGTCGGCGGCGGACATGGCGGCGCGGACGACGATGTTGGTT
This sequence comes from Nocardia sp. NPDC050413, assembly GCF_040655475.1. NCBI lineage: Bacteria > Bacillati > Actinomycetota > Actinomycetes > Mycobacteriales > Nocardiaceae > Nocardia > Nocardia sp. NPDC050413. The sequence goes on from NZ_JBFAJZ010000001.1 coordinate 280,325, forward strand.
GGGGTGCTGTCGGTGACGAGCAGGCTCCAGGTGCGGCCGTCCCAGTCGGGGCGTTGGCGCAGGTAGGTGTGCAGGTGTTCGCGGAGGGCGGGGATGGGGGTGGAGTGGTCGAGGTGGAGGGCGACGGTGCCGGTGACTTCGGAGCCGCCGCGTGACCAGTTCTCGTAGGGCTTGCTGTTGAAGTAGGAGACCGGCATGGTGAGGCGGCGGTCGTCCCAGATGCGGACGGTGAGGAAGGCGAGGGTGATGTCCTCGACCACGCCCCATTCGCCTTCGACGACCACCGTGTCGCCGATCTTGACCGAGTCGCCGAAGGCGATCTGTAGCCCGGCCATCAGGTTGCTCAGCGTGGATTGGGCGGCCACGCCCGCGATGATGCCGATGACGCCCGCCGAGGCGAGCATCGAGGTGCCGAGTGTGCGCAGGCTGGGGAACAGCAGCAGGATCACGACCGCCGCGGTGGTCACGACGAGCACCGAGGTGATGATGCGGCGCACCAGTCCGAGCTGGGTGCGCAACTGCCGCACCCGCGAAACCTCTGTTGTGCGTTGGGCATAGCGGCGCAGCAGGTGCTCGGCGACAGCGTCGGTGGCGCGAATCACCAACCACGCTGCCGCGATCAGCGCGGCGGTGGCGAGGAAATTCTGGACCACCGTGTCGCGGCGTGGATCCACGTCGGCCAGGGGGTAGAGGGCACGCAAAAGCAGTGTGCCCAGCAGCAATTGGAGGGGTACCCGTACCCGGCGTACCGAATTCAGGTGGACACCGGGACGGCGGCGGGCGCTGTAGCGCAGCATCCGGTCGATCGCCAGGCCGGCGGCCACGGTGATCGCGATCGTGCCGAACACCACGAGCATCGGCCGCAACAGGTCTTCCACGAGATCGAACTCCTCTCGTTCTCGACTCGCCTCAGCCGGTGGCTTACCCGGGTGTCGCGGCCTCAGACATGACGTTCTGATGGCAGCGGATCATCGCCGGGCGAGTTCGCCCACTAGGGCAATGGTGCGGCGGTGGTCGTCCTGGCCGGTGAGGTCGGTCGCGGTGAGGACGACTTCGGTGGCGCCCGCGTCGAAGTAGCGGCGGATGCCCGCGGCGACGGTTTCCTCGTCACCGATCAGTGCGAGGTCTGCCGCCCTGGCGACTCCTTCGAGGTCGAGGACGCGGCGATAGGACGGAATTTGCTCGTAGAAGGCCAAGTGCCGCAACGCTTCGGAACGGGCCGTCTCTACATCGGCGGTGACGACGGCAGGCACGAAGGCGACGATCCGCGGGGGAGCGGTTGCCGCCCTGGTGATCTCGGGAACGATGTGTTCGCTCAGCGTCCTGGGTCCGGCGAGGTAGGGCAGGGTGCCGTCGGCGAGTTCGCCGGTGACGCGCAGTGCCTGCGGTCCCATGGCGGCCACCAGCACCGGAAGCCGCTCGGCGCCGGGAACCGAGGTCGGTAGCGCCGGGGTGGTGGTGAACAGTTCGCCGTGGACGTCGGCGGTGCCGGTGTCGAGAAGCTGCCGCAAGGCGGTGAGGAACTCGCGCAGCCTGGCGATGGGCCGATCGAACGGCTGACCGAAGGCACTCGCGGACAAGGTGGAGCCGACCGCGAGACCGAGATGGTAGCGGCCGTGCGTGGCGGCCTGGGCGGTCTGTGCCTGCGACGAGATCAGCAGCGGATGCCGCCCCGTCACCGGAATGGCGGAGGTACCGACCTGCAAGGTGGGTATCTCACGCCCGACGATCGCGGCGAGGGTGGGGGAGTCGTAGTCCATCCGCTGCCCGAACCACACTGCGGGCACACCCTGTTCGGCGACATAGCGTGCCTGCTCGACGATGTCGTCGACGTAATTGGTGGCGTTTTCGACGGCGAGCGCGATTCCGAGAGTCATGCCCGGTCCAACCGGGCCCTCGGAAGGCTTTGTTCCGAAATGCCGCTATCTGATCACCCCGATCGAAAGGTCCGCCTGGCTCAGAAAGCCGCCGCCAGGCACACCGTGAGAGTCGCGCCGAGCACACCCGCGCCAAGCAGGCAGAACAACCATTCCGAACCGCCGCTGTAGCCCTCGATGACCATCTTCGCCGGGCGATCCGGATCGTAATGAACGAGTACCGGCGTGCCGGGCCGGAAGTTCACAATCCACGACTTGCCGATGACGGCGCGTTCCTCCACGGTGCGCCCGTCGGCCGTCACCCACCGGACCACCGGGTGATACAGGGTGCCGTTCTGTCCCGAACTGGTCGCCAATCGGACTACTGTGCCGCCCGCTTTCGCGCCGGAGCTCTTCAAATTTCGAGTACGGCGAATCATGACCAGGCCGATGACGAAGAAGACCGACCCCAGGCAACCCGGAATCAGAGCGAACAACCATTCCGTCGACACGGTCTTCCCTCCCCACGACATTCACGCGCATCCGGCTCGCGAGGGCGAGCAGCCTCCGGCGGTCCGGAACTGATCAGCCGACGCCCACGGAGCGCAGGAGATCCCGCAGCGCCCAGGACATCGCCGACGACCAGGCCGACCAGTCGTGTCCGGCCCCTGCGTCATAGCGTTCCCTGACGTCCACGCCGGGCGTGTTCTCCAGTTCGGCGACGAAGCGCGAGTTCTGCTCGTAGACAGCGGATTCGACGAGCCCGTTCTTGCCGTAGCTGACGAACAGGGGGATACCGGTCAGCTCGGCTGCTTGGGTGTAGGGGTTGTTCTGCTCCCAGATGTGGCGCTGGGCCGTGTAGTCACCCCAGACGCGTTTCCAGTCCGCGGCACATCCCTGGCCGGGCTTGTCCGGTTCACCGGGAGCGCCCGAGTCGTGCAGCGGGTCGACGTTGCCGCTGAAACTGGCCGCCGAACGGAACCAACCCTGGTACTTCGCGGCGAATTTCATCGCGCCGAGACCGCCCATCGAGTTGCCCGCGACGGCGCGGGTGGTGTTCGCGCGGTAGGTCGATTCCAGCAGGGTCCGCACGTCGCCCATCAGGTATTTCTCCCAGGCGGGCGCGCCGTAGGAACCGTAGTTCCACCAGTCGGAATAGGCACTGCACCAACTGGTTTCGGGGAGCACGTAGATGGCGTCGGTGTTTGCGGCGAGGGCTTCGAGATCGCCCTTGTCGGTCCAGGACTTGTGATCGTCGAACCCGCCGTGCAGAACCCAGATCGTGGGCCAGGTGCGGGTGGCGTCCTTCGACCAGCCGGGTGGGAGCAGCAACCGCACCACCTTCACCGCGAAGTCGGGACCCTCGAGGTTCGGCGAGGAGATCCCGATATCGAGGATGCGGTCACTGACCCGCGCTTCCCACCGCACCGTGGCCGCGGCCTGTGCGGGAGCCGGGATGAACGAGGGCGCCAGGGCGACCAGAACGGTGACAAGAGCCAGGATCACAAGCCGGAGTCTGGACAACGGGGGGTTCCTCTCGATCGCCGAACCGGTGATCGAGAGCGATCACGGGTGCTCGGACAGGTGCCCACGCTCGCTGTCCGCCCCGGTGAGGCTCGCGCGACGCGACGGGTGCACCCTTATCGAAGAACGATCCCGTTCGTAGGAAAGTGCGGCCAGACCCCAGAAATGGGGGCACGCGGCCCTCAGCCGGCGCGGGAACCCCGGTCAGGGGAGATGTCGCTCGACGCCGTTCCCCGGTGCGCGCGGATGAGCAGCGCCGCCCGCAGGTAACACAATCCGGTGACGTCGTTGAGGTCGAATCCCGTCATCTGGCTGATCCGCTTGAGCCGGTAGTCGACGGTATTGGTGTGGATGAACATCTTCCGGGCCGTGCGTGAGCGCTGCATATTGGTGGCCATGTAGACCTCGAGGGTCTGCATGAGTTCCGGATGCGCTTCGAGGGAATCGACGACCGAACTCAGGTAGTCGCGGGCGGGGCCGGGGCGGGTGAGCTGGTATTCGAAGGCCAGTTCGTGCGGGCGGTAGACCTTGCTCGGGCCGCCGAGCCGGTGCACGATCTCGACGAGTTCGTGGACTTGTTCCGCGGCGCGCGGGATCTCGCCCGGCGCGGCCGACATCACCACGGCACGCACCGGCACCTGGGCGGCGGTGGACAGGTGCACGATCAGCTCGTCGAGCTCGGGCTCGGTGAACTCGGTGGCGGGCAGCAGCAGGGTGCCGCCGTCGACGCTGAGCAGCGACAGGACCTTGCCGTCGCAGCGGTTGGCGAGTTCGGCCTGCACACGCCGCAACTTGCGTCGCGCAACGACTTTCGCGTTCAGGCCGGGCTCGGATTCCTCCGGATGCGGTGGCAGCTCCAGGGCCATCACGTGGTATTCGTCGGCGACCTCGATGCCGCATTCGCGGGCCATCGTCGAGGTGTTCTGGCCGCCGAGCAGTGCGGAGGTGAGGGTGTGCACGGCGGTGTGGTGTTCGCTGACGACGGCGCGAAGCTCGCGCACGTAGGCCGCGGAGACGGCGGAGGTGATCATGTCCTGGGCGTCCATCAGGCGCCGGGCCACGCCGACCACGGTGTCGTAGTCGTGGTTGGTGACGTTGGTGATCACCAGGTCGAAGCCGAGTTTGAAGCCCTCGTGGACGGCGTGGTGGATGGTGTCGATCGGGATGCCCTCGCGCGCCCAGTCGGCGGCGGCGGCCTGTACGCGCTCCACCCGGCCGGGCAGATCGCGACCGTCGAGCATGCTCCGGGTGAGCTCGAGGCAGACCCTGGTGACGGTGGTGACGTCGCCGTCGAGCGCTTCGCCCGGCAGCGTCGCGCAGGGGACGACGTTTTCGATGAAATGCACCACCATCTGGCGCGAGATTGTGCGCACGTCTTTCAACGGGGTTGACACCGGGCGGCCCGAAGCGGTCAAGAACGGTTCGATGGAAGTTGTGACAGCCATGATGAATCCTTCCCACCCAGATCGCTGGGCAAGTGACCAAACTACCGCGTAGGCCATTGTCACGTCCGGGCTTCGCTTGTGACAAAGGTCAAGAGAATGGAGGAATGATTAGGGTTACGACAAGTACCGGATACCTGCCGGTGTGGGCGGCCCCGACGCCCGCCCACACCAGCTCACCGCACCGATCTAGCCGGTCAGAGGCACAGGCTCAGCTCGAGCGGGCCAAGCGGCAGCGGCGCGCAAACCTCGACCGACCCGGCGACAGGGCTGGCCGCGGCCGCGGTGCCGGTGCCGAGCGCGGCGGCCGAGAGAGCAAGGGCGGCAACGGCAATCGGGCGGGCAATTCTGGAGTTCATACGTACTTCCTCGCGTTCGGTGAACATCCCATGTTCGGGACATCTCGATCAGATCACGGCGGCAATCTCGAATTCACGTGTCGGCGACGGCTTTTGACGTTTCCATTTGGTTCGACGCGCCATTCTCGGAGAAATCCACAACAATTCGGCGCGGTCGTCATATCGCCTTGTGCCGCGCGATCAGGTATGGACCACAGGTTCGGCGCGGAACACAACGGGGTTGTCGGAACCACGAGGGATCCCCACCGATCACTGTGACCTGTCCACATACCGCACACAGGCGTCGTGTGCGCGCGCGATTGGGCCTAGGTTCGCCCGGAGTACTACAGGTGGTTGGAAGGTGGCAGCGAGCGTGGCGACAACGCAGGCGAAGCTCGACGAGTTGGTCAAGATCCTGGCGATCGCCGCGGAACCCGCGGGTGCGGCCGGCGTCGCGAAGCGGGCGAAGAAGGGCGTGCCGAGCGTGCGGGAGCGGCTGAACATGCTGCTCGACCCGGGGACGTTCATCGAGGTGGGCGCCTTGGCGCGCCAGCCCGACCAGCCCGATGCGCTCTACGGCGACGGCCTGGTCACCGGGCGGGGCCTGATCGACGGGCGGCCGGTGGTGGTGATCGCGCACGACCAGACCGTGTACGGCGGATCGGTGGGCGTGGTGTCGGCGCGCAAGTTCATGCGGGCACTGAAGCTGGCGTTCGATTCCGGCTGCCCCGTGGTGACGATCAACGACTCCGGCGGTGCGCGCATCCAGGACGCGGTGGGGTCGATCGCGTCGTTCGGTGACATCTCCCGGGTACTGGAGAAGCTGTCGGGGTATGTGCCGCAGGTGTCGATCATTCTCGGCAAGTGCGCGGCGGGGTCGGTGTACGGGCCGATCAATACCGATGTGCTGATCGGGACCGAGGATTCGTACATGTTCGTCACCGGGCCGGAGGTGATCAAAGCCGTCAACGGTGAGGACATCAGCGCCGAAGACCTCGGCGGGGCCGCGGTGCAGGCCGAGCGCGGCACGCTGCACCACGTGGCGAAAACCGAGGCCGATGCCTACGCCTGGGCACGGGCCTATCTCAGCTACATGCCGTCGAGTTGTCTCGAGCAGCCGCCGATCGTGAATCCCGGTCTGGAGCCGGAGATCACCGGCTCGGACCGTGAGCTCGACACGATCATTCCCGACTCCGATCGCACCGGCTACGACATGCACGAGATCCTGCTGCGGATCTTCGACGACGGCGAGTTCCACGAGATCCGTGCGGCTTTCGCCCCCAATCTCATCACCGGCTTCGCGCGGGTGGACGGGTATCCGGTCGGTGTGATCGCCAATCAGCCGCTCGTGCTGGGTGGTTCGATCGACGCGGCATGCTCGGACAAGTCGACCTACTTCATCCGGCTCTGCGACGCGTTCAACATCCCGCTGGTGTTCGTCGTCGACACACCCGGTGTGCTGCCGGGACTCGATCAGGAGGCGGCGGGCGTGATCATCCGTGGTGGCCGGGTGCCGAGGGCGATCATCGAGGCCACCGTGCCGATCATCAATCTCGTGGTGCGCAAGTCCTACGGCGGTGCCTACGGGATGATGGCGGCGCGTCAGGTGGGCGCCGACGTGAGCTTCGCGTGGCCGACGGCGCGGATCGCGGTGATCGGCGCCGAGAGCGCGGTCGACCTGATCGGCAAGCGGCAGCTGGCGGCGGTCCCCGAGGAACATCGGGCCGCCGCACGGGAATTCATGATCAACCAGTACAACGAGACGGTCGCCACGCCCTGGATCGCGGCCGAACGCGGCTACATCGATGCCGTCATCGAACCGGCGCGTACCCGGCTCGAGATCCGCCACGCGCTCCGCCTGTTGCGCGACAAACCGCCGGTGGCACGGGAATTCAACCCGCGCAAGCACTCGGTCTATCCGATGTGAGTGCCGCGGTGCCCGGATCGCATACGACCGATCCGGGCACCGCCCGGCGTGCGCTTACAGCGCGGAGGGTGCCCCGTCGGTGGCGGCGACGGCCGCTTCGAGGGTGCTGTACACGGCGAGGAGCTTGTCCAGGCCGGTCAGCTCGATGGGGCGGGCCACCTCACGGGAGGCGACCACCCGCAACTGGCCCGGTGCCGCTTTCGACACGACGAGCAGCGCGCTGAGTCCGGCCGACCCGAGGAATCCCACCTGGGTCATGTCGACGACGAGCGTATTTCCACCCTGCTGTGCCTTTTCCAGCGCGGCCTGCAACTGCGGCGCCGATGCCATGTCGACTTCGCCGCGAACGGTGAGGATTTCGAATCCGTCTTCGGCGCGTACCTGCACATCGAGGTCGGGGATTCCGTTCTGGTCGCGATTCGCCACTTTCCACCTCTTGCCTCGGTGTCGCCGGGTCGGCGAACACATCTTACTCAACTTACCCGATGAAAGCGGACCTTACAGAAGAGGTCTCACGTCCCCGCGCTATCCTCGCCGGACGTATGCGTCACACTTGCGCCCTGCTTAGCAGTGGATCGGATGGGGTAAATGCCAGAAGCGAGACCGACAGCACACAGCTCGGTGCCGAGGCGCCCGTCCGGTCAGGAGAACACCCTGAAACCTTTCTATCTGGAATTTTCTGCGAAGGCTGATCGTTTGGTCGAGGTCCGTCGTGCGCTGCGTACCTGGCTGAGCGACATTCCGGTGCGGCAAACACTGGTCGACGATGTGGTTCTGGCCGCGGGAGAGGCGTGTACCAATGCTGTCGAGCACGGACATCGCGGTGATGGTGGACCGGTCGAAATCGGAGCATCGGTCACCGACGGTCACATTCGCGTGGTCGTCACCGACCACGGCAGCTGGCGGCCGGGTGCCGCGGTCGCCGACGAGTCGCGCGGCCGGGGACTGACCATCATGCGCGCGGTGAGCAGCGAATTCGACGTTGAGACAACCGAATCCGGCACCGTCGTCACCATGCTCATCGCCTGCTCGTGAAGCCGGTCAGCGCACCCTGGGCAGCCGGACGACCTGCACGAAGAATTCATCGATCTGCCGGATGGCCGCGATGAACTGGTCGAGGTCCACCGGTTTGGTCACATAGGCATTGGCATGCAACTTGTAACTGCGCAGAATGTCCTCCTCGGCGGCGGATGTGGTCAGCACGACCACCGGAATCGGTGACAACTCGGGGTCGGCCTTGATCTTCTCCAATACCTGCCTGCCGTCGTATCTCGGGAGATTCAGATCGAGCAGGATCAGGTCGGGTGTCGGCGCATCCGCGTAGTCGCCGTTACGGTAGAGAAAGTCGAGGGCCTCCTCACCGTCTCTTACCACATGCAGGGTATTGCCGATTTTGTTGTCTTCGAACGCTTCTCTCGTCATCAATTCGTCGCCGGGGTCGTCTTCGACGAGCAGAATATCGATGGGCTGGCCGGGAACGGTCACGCGATAGCCTCTTTCCGGGCGTCGGATGCGGTGGTGGATTCGTCGAGAGCGGGCAGGGTGAAACACAGGCGGGTGCCGTCGTGATAGTCGGTGTCGATCCAGATCCGGCCGCCGTGGAATTCCACGATCTTCTTGCAGACGGCCAGCCCGATACCGGTTCCGCTGTAGGCGTCGCGGGCGTGCAGGCGCTGGAAGATGACGAAAACCTTGTCCGCGAATTCGGCGTCGACGCCGATGCCGTTGTCGGCGACGCTGAACTGCCAACCAGAGCGGGTGTCCTCCGGTGTGCAGGTGATCCGGATCAGCGGCGTCGATCCCGGGGTGCGGAACTTGATCGCGTTGCCGATGATGTTCTGCCACAGCATGACCAGGAGTGTCGGTTCGCCCTCGACTCGCGGCAGCTGCTCCGGCCGCTCGATCACCGCGCCGGTCTCCTCGATGCTCGACGACAGCGCCGTGAGTCCGGCGTCGAGGCTGTCGGCGAGCTCGACGGGTTCGGTGCCGTCGGATACGCGCCCGACTCGCGAGAAGGTGAGCAGATCGTTGATGAGTACCTGCATGCGCTTGGCGCCGTCGACGGCGAAGTCGATGTACTGCTTGCCGCGTTCGTCGAGCTGGTCGCCGTAGCGTTTGTCGAGCAGCTGGCAGAACGAGGCGACCTTGCGCAGCGGCTCCTGCAGGTCGTGGGAGGCGACGTAGGCGAACTGCTCGAGTTCGGTGTTGGAGCGCCGCAGTTCTTCCGCCTGGTCGGCCAGTTCCTGTTTCTGCTGGTGCAGCACCGATTCCTGCACGCGCGAGGAGGCGAGTTCGGCGACGATATGGTCGCGCATGTTCTCCACGGCGGCGCAGACGAGCGCGATGTCGGAGGGGCCCACAGGGTCGATGCGGGAGTCGAATTCGCCTGCCGCGACGCGCCGGGAGGACTCCGTGAGATAGCCGAGCGGCCGGACGACGAGGCGGCGCACCAGGACGGTGAGCGCCGCTCCCGTCACCAGGAAGGCGACCACGATGCCCGACAGCACCAGGTTGCGGGTGGTGCGAGCGGTGTCGAGCCGGCTGTTGTCGCGGTCGACGGCGGCGGTGAGATTGGCGTTCTGGGTGGCGAACCGCGATTGCAACTCACCGAAATAGGTGATGCCCATGTCTGTCCGGTTCGGTGCACCGCCCTGGGCGATTACCGGCTCGGCATACGCGGTGCGCCACAGGTCGGCGGCGGTCAGCAGAGCGGTCAGGTCGGCCTGGAGCTCGGGGCGGCCCTCGATCAACTGCTCGAGCCGTTCGACGGCTTTCGCCTCGTCCTGTCTGGCGCTGGTGTAGTGCGAGACGAACTGGGGATCACGGGTGAGCACGTAACCCCGGATGTCCGCTTCTTCGTTCACCAGCGCGCCCTGCAGTCGCGCGGTCTCGGCGGCGGCCGGAAGCGTTTGGGCCACCAGCCGGTCGGTGACGCGGTTCGTGTGGGCGATGACCTGGGCGCCGGCCACGGCGCCGACGATCACGGCGACGATCATCGAGGCGAAGACGAGCTGGAACCAGCCCTGAGCCGTCATCCGGCTGATCAACCGTTTCCGGTCGTGGGCTGTTGTCGTCACTGCGCAAGCCTTCCGTTGTCGCGCCATCGCACATAGAGGATGGCCACGTCGTCGTCCAGGCCGCCCGCGGTGGCGGCCTGGTCTTCCACTCGTTCGATCAGCGCGTCGACGAATTCGTCCGGGTGCGCGATGGGCAGAGTGTTGGCGAGTTCGAGCAGGCCGTCCTCGCCCAGTCGTCGGCTGCCGTCGCCGACGTGACCTTCGAACAGTCCGTCGGTGAACAGCATCAGCCCGGCGTTGTCGGCAAGGCTCAGCTCGTGCGCAGGCCACTGCCCGTGGCCTGGGACGAATCCGAGGGCCGGGCCGCCGTCGACCTCCAACCAGCTCGAGATGCCGGCGGCGCGCCGCAGCATGCCCGGATGGCCCGCTCGGCGGACCTGAACCAGCCTGGTCGCCGGGTCGAGCCGCAACACGGTCGCCGTCGCGAAGGTTTGCTCGTCGCGGCGTTCGGCCACGAGCAGTTCCTCGAGCAAAGAGAGCTGACGGGCACCGGTGACGCCGCTGAGAACCAGTGTGCGCCAAGCCAACCGGAGCGCGACACCCGTCGCGGCGGCGTCGGGGCCGTGACCCGCGACATCGCCGATCACCACGTGCACCACGCCGTCGGAGTCCTGGACCGCGTCGTAGAAGTCACCGCCGAGCAGGGAGTGGTCGGCGCCGGGCCGATACCGGGCGAGCACCTCGACGGCGCGGTCGGCGCCGAGCAGAGGAGTGGGCAGCAGGCCGCGTTCCAGGCGCGCGTTCTCCTGTGCTCGCATCTGGCTGGCCCGCAGGGCGGCGGTCGTGCGCTCGGCGTGCTTACGCTGGATGGCGTAACGCACCGCGCGACCGAACAATTCGGGCTCCACCCGACCCTTCACGAGGTAGTCCTGCGCGCCGGCGGCCAGGGCGTTGAGTCCGGTCTGCTCCTCGTCGAGCCCGGTCATCACCACGACGGCGATCTGGTCGTCGATCTGGTGCAGTCGCGCCAGTGCCTCGAGCCCGTTGGCATCGGGCAGGTGCAGGTCGAGCAGGACACAATCGGGGGTGTCGGTGCGCAGCCGTTCGCCCGCCTCGGCCAGGGTGCGCACCCACTCCAGGCGCGGTCCCGCGCCGAGATCGGCCACCAGCTCCTCTACCAGCAGCGCGTCACCCGGGTCGTCCTCGACGAGCAGGATGCGGGCTGCCCGGCCCGGCAGGGCCGCTGCCTCGGTGACCAGGAGATCGGCGGCGGTTGTGTCACTGCGCGGCACGGCGACCCGTGGGAAGGCCGGTCCTGACACTCACACCGTTTCGGCGAGTGGGTCTTCTCCCGCGGGTGGACAGCCGAAATCCAGCGGTGTGCACGAATGTCTCCGATCCCGAGCGCCCGCAGCGCAAACTGGCTCCTTCAGCCGCTGGCTGGACCGAAAGAGCTCTGCGATCTTATCCGATCCCCGAACCGCTCGGTGCCCACCCGATTGGGGTGCCCGGCCGCCCGGTGAATCACCAGGTCGGCGCCGCCTCGCGAAGCCGGGTGCGGACGAGTGCGACGTGGGGGCGTTCGGTGCGGGTGGAACGGCCGACCAGGTAGGCGGTGTTGATCGGCGGGTCCTCCGGATCGAGAAGCGCGACAACCGTTCCGGCGGCCAGGGCGGACGCGCACAGGTAGCGCGGCAACACGCTGACGCCGCCGCCTGCTGTCACCACGGCGAGGACCGCGCGCAGGTCGGGGACGACGACGGCGGGCCTGCGTTCGAGGCGGCGCCCGAAGACGTGGCGCCAATAGCGGCGCAGGATAGGCAGATCGGGGGCATAGCTCACCAGGGGGACGTGGGTCAGTGCGGTGGCGTCGCCGCGTTCGAGGCGTCCGGTGTCGATGCGAGCGGCGGTGGCCGGGTTCGCGACGAGGACGAATTCCTCGTCGGCCAGGGGTTCGGCGAGGACGGCCCGGCCGCGCGGCCGGATGGCGGAGATGACCAGATCCAGAGCGCCGGTGCGTAATTCGGCCAGCAGGTCGTCGGCGAGGCCGGTTACCACCTGCAATCGCACGCCCTCGGTGATCAGCGGTGCCAGCGCGGGCAGGGCAAGGGTGGCCAGGATCTCGGCGGGCCCGCCGAGCAGCACGGGCGGCTCGGGCGGCGGGTGACCAGTGGTGGTGCCGGTCACCTCGGCGAGGGCATCGAGCGGGTCTGCGATCCGGGCGGCCAGTTCGTGAGCGGCGGCCGTGGGGGAGACGCCACGCGGAAGCCGGTCGAAAAGTGGTCGGCCCACGGCCTTTTCAAGAGTTTGCAGCTGGCTGGTGACGGTGGGCTGGGACAGGCCGACCTGGGTGGCGGCCGCGGTGAGCGAGCCGGAGCGGTAGACGGCCAGGAAGGTACGCAATTGAACCAGGTCGAGACTGCCATCACCGTGCCGATGCTTCATTGCTCCAGTGTATTGGTGGACGAATAGCGGCTGGTCAGGGTGCGGCCGGAAGAAATTCGCGGACGAGCGACACGACCGGATCGGGTGGGAGCAGATCTTCCATGTTGGCGAGGACCGTCTCCACCGGCAGGGTGCGGTCGGTGTTGTGGGCGGGATTCTCGAGCTCGGCGGTGGCCTCGGCGATGCCCTGGTCGATGGCGGCGGGGAGATCGGTGGCCAGCGTCGCGGTCTTCTGCGGGTTGAGCGGCTGGTCGAACCGCAACGGGGTCGGCGCGGAGTAGTCGGTGCGGTCGTAACCGGTTTCGACGAGTACGCGCAGGGCGGGCTCGGCCAGTGCGGCGGCCGGTTCGGTGAGATCGGTGCGGTGCGTGTGCTTGCCGATGGCGCGCAGCGGATACAACAGCGGCAGCGCGCCCTGAGGGTTCGGAATGGTGACATATGTTGTGTCGCCGTGGTTTTGGCAGTGCTGTGGAAGCTCGTCGCAGTTCTGTTGCGCGATGAACTCGGACCGGTCCGGGTATCCGTAGATCGCGGCGCCCGCCTTCGGCTCACCTCCCGCGCCGTTGCCCTTGGGCTGCAGGTAGGACGGGTGGATGAGTAGCGTGCCGAGCAGCGCGTTGGCGTCGGCGAGCACATTGAGCGGGTAGGCCGGAAAATCGGAGATGCCGTCGTACTGCATCGCGATGTCGGTGGTCGCGATGCCGGTGTCGGTGGGGGTCGGTGGCCCGAAGGTGATGTCGGCGACCGGTATCGCACCGAAGAGGACCGGGCGTTCGATGATTCCGCCGTTGGGCCGGTTCGGATTCGCGATCAGCACGAACGACAACCGGGCTTTGTCCTCGGGCGAAAGCCCGGCCAACGCTGCCTTTTCTCCACTGGCGACTGTGGACCCTTGCGAGTAGCCGAACACGGTGACGGTACCCGGCGCGCCGAGCTGCCGGCGGGTGAGCTGATCGAGTGTGGCGACTCCACCCGCGACCGAGGTGTCCCATTTCGCGGACGACGCCACCGGTCCCTTGGACGAGATCACCGGCCACAGCGAGGCGTCGTAGGGGACCGGAACGAAATCGACACCCGGGCAGTCGTTGTCGGTGCAGCCCTGCGCACCGGGGTCGATGAAGTTCTGGTAGGCGTTGCTCTCGAAATCGTGTGCGACAGACGGGTCGCTGGTCCCGGTACCCGGCACGATCAGCGCCGACGTCGCCGCCGAGGCCACCGCACACAGGCTCTGCACCTCGAGCCAGGCGACGCCGAGCGCCGTCACGAACGCCACGGAAGCACCGACCCGTGCAGCCGAACGCTTCCGATGCCGACCGCGCTTCTTCGGCACATCGGCAAATCGCGCATTCGGCCTCATGAATTACCTCTTCGGTATCAGGGAGGAACCTCGGCAACCGCTGAGCAATTGTGGCAGCTGGGCCCACCGGGTACAAGCATGTATCCGGATTGTCGGGCTACCGCTGCGGTCAGGTGGTCGGTAGGTGTGTGGATGACATCGGTGAGTGTCGGTTCGTTGCCGTCCTGTCGACTGTCGCGTACAGCGTCGGTCGACGTAGCGTCTAACGTAGCCATCGTGGGTGGTCAGGGGCGTGAGCTCGACCGGCGAACCTGTCCACCGGGCCGGAGCAGGTCGGCTCGCCGATGTACCGGATGCTCGGCAAAGGAGGCTCCACATGATCACCTCGATCCGCATGGCTGTGCTGGCGCTCGCCGGGACGGCGGTGCTGTCCACCGCGTGCTCGACCGACTCGCCCACCGAGTCCGACGCGCCGTCGACCACGCAGACGACCACCACAGCGGCTACGACCACCACGGCGGGCACGACCGGCGCGCCGACGTCGGCACCGTCCGATCCCGCGCTCGCCGGGCCGCTGCACGAGGCCGCGGCCGCCGACGACGGCGTTCGCGTGCGAGAACTGCTCGACCGCGGCGCACCCCTGGAAGCGCGCGACGACGAGGGCCGCACGCCACTGGTGACGGCCGTGAAGAATCAGGCCACCGCCGCGGCACGAGTCCTGATCGATGCGGGTGCCGACGTCAACGCCAAGGACGACATGCAGGATTCGGCCTACCTGTACGCGGGCGCCGAAGGCTACGACGAGATCCTGACGATGACGCTCGCACACGGTGCCGATGTGCGCAGCCTGAACCGATACGGCGGCACCGCGCTGATCCCGGCCGCCGAGCACGGCTTCGTCTCGACCGTGCGGATCCTGATCGAGGCGGGTGTCGACGTCGACCACGTGAACACACCACGCTGGACGGCCCTGCAGGAAGCCGTGATCTACGGCGACGGCTCCCAGAAATACCAGGACACGGTCACCGCGCTCCTCGATGCGGGCGCCGACCCGAACATCCGCGACGCCGAGGGCCGCACGGTGCTCGAGAACGCGGAGCGCCTCGGTCAGACCGCGATCGTCGAGATCCTGCGCAACCACTCCTGACCTGAAACACTCGGCCCTTCAGTCGTCGGGGCTGGTCAGGCCTGTCTGGAAGGCGATGACGACGAGCTGGGCGCGGTCGCGCGCACCGAGTTTCGTCATCATCCGGCCCACGTGGGTACGGGCGGTGGCGGGACTGACGAACAGGGTGGCGCCGATTTCGTCGTTGCTCATGCCACGGCCGACCAGGGCGAGCACTTCGCGTTCCCGGTCGGTGAGGACCGCGAGGCGGTGGGTCGCGGATTCGGCGGCGCGGCGGCGGGCGGTGAAATGGCCGATGAGTCTGCGGGTTACGCGCGGGGCCAGCAGGGCGTCGCCCGCGGCGACGACCCGGATGGCGTGCAGGAGTTCGGCGGGTCCGGCGTCCTTGAGCAGGAAGCCCGCCGCGCCGGCTCGCAGGGCGTCGAAAACGTTCTCGTCGGTGTCGTAGGTGGTGAGGATCAGGACTCTGACCTGCTCGAGGCCGGGGGTGGCGGCGATCCGGCGGGTGGCCTCGATGCCGTCGAGGCGGGGCATCCTGATGTCCATGAGGACGACATCGGGCCGGGTGGCGCACGCGACTTCCCAGGCTTGCGCGCCGTTCTCGGCTTCCCCGGCGACGGTGATGTCGTCCTCGAGGTCGAGCAGGGCGGTGAATCCGGAACGCACCAGGCGTTCGTCGTCGGCGAGGACCACCTTGATCGTCACGAGTGCACCCCGACCGGGGGCAACGGCAGCCGGGCCAGCACCTCGAAGCCGCCCTGTGGACGCGGACCGGCCGACAGTTCGCCGCCGAGCAGCGCACAACGTTCCCGCATGCCGATGATTCCGCGTCCGGTGCCGTCGGTGTGGCGGACCGCGCCGGCACCCGCATCGGTCACGCGGACGCGCAGTTCTTCGTCCCCCTGATCCACGTGCACGCGCACGGTCGTGGGGCCGACATGGCGGATCACATTCGTCATCGATTCCTGAACAATGCGGAACGCCGCGGAGTCGACGGCACTCGGCAGCGACGCGCGGGCCGGGTCGTGGTCGACGACCACGTCGAGACCGGCATCGCGGGCCACCGCGACCAGCCCGTCGAGTCGATCCAGACCGGGAGCGGGTTCGCGCCGGTCGTCACCGGTGAGCACACCGAGAATCGTGCGCATTTCGCGCAGCGCACGGGAACTGGTCTCCTCGATGATCCGCAACGTCTCGCGTGCCTGTTCGGGGCGTTTGTCCAAAATGTGTGCGGTGACGCCGGATTGGACATTGATGATGGTGATGGCGTGGGCGACGGTGTCGTGTACTTCGCGGGCGATCCGCAACCGTTCGGCATCGACCCGGGCTCGCGCCTCCTCCTCACGGTGCCGCTCGGCGAGGTCCGCGCGCAGCTGGGCGTCGGCGGCGATGATCCGGCGCGAACGCATCGAGGTGCCGAGGGTCAGGCTGACGACCGTGGCGCCGATTCGGAAGAACACCCAGCCGATCGCGGCGTCGGGCCGCACATCGGCCGCCGCGATCAGCCAGCCGAGCGCGAGCACGACGGTGCCGAGTGTCGCGATCTGTACCGGACGCCTGCCGTCTCCGTGGGCGGTGAGGGTGTAGGTGGCGACGAAAAGCGCCAGGCACGACAGCCGGTCGGGGAAGTCGAGGGCGAAGTAGACGAGGCTGAGCGCGCCGGTCAGCAGGAACACCGTCACCGGCAGACGGCGGCGCAGCACCAGCGCGGCCCCGCTCGCGGCGAGCAGCGCGTAGGCGGAACCGCCCAGATCCGTGACCGGGCGCGACACCGGTTCGGCACCGAGAGGGATACCGAGGCTCTGCACCTGCACGGCGGTGACGAACACCGCGAGCACCAGATCGACAACCCATGCCGGCCTGCGTGCGATCCACGCTCTCATGTGGCGATCGTAAGGGAGCCGCCCGGGGCGCGCGTACGTGTGAAGGAGCGGATGGGTAGTCGATTCGGCGTAGTGCCGAGGTCGGTGAAGTACGTCGAGATGCGTAGGCGGCTACCGGTTTCGGCGGACGCGCCGGTCGGGAGATCAGGGCGAGGATCGGTGGTATGACGATCCCGATGCGATACCCGTTCTTCCTTGCGCTGCTCGTCTTTTCGGCGGCGACCACCGGCCATGCCACCGCAGGACCACCGGCGGAGCCCGGGTCGATCGTGTCGTCGCGTGTGCTGGCGGCCGACGAGCTGATTCCCCACGCGGGCAAGGGATACCGGATCCTCTACCGGACCACCGGGCACAACGGGCAAGGCGAGGTCAGCGGCGGCACCGTGTACGTGCCCGCGGGCACACCGCCGGCCGGAGGGTGGCCGGTGGTGTCGTGGGCACACGGCACGAGCGGGATGACCGAAGGCTGCGCACCCAACCTGAACGGCGGTGTGGCCGACACCTTCGACGAGACATCGCACCTGTCGGCGTATCTGGCGAACGGGTACGCCGTCGAAGCCACCGACTACATCGGTCTGGGTGGGCCGGGCACCTATGAGTACCTCGCGAAAAGGGCGGCCGGTCATGCCGTCCTCGACATCGTGCGTGCCGCCCACACGGTGGATCCCGCCTTGTCACGGTCGTTCGTCGCGGCGGGCCATTCCATCGGTGGGCAATCCGTGCTCGCGGCCGCCCAGCTGTGGGCGACCTACGCCGCCGACATCGATCTGCGCGGAACTGTCGCCTACGGACCGACCAGCAATGTCGAAGACCTCCTCGGGACGCTCGCCCGCCCGGAGACCCCCGCCCTGCCCGGGCTCGACGGCCTGCACGCCCGCTTGGTCATGATCCTGGCCGGACTCGACCACGCCCGCCCCGACCTGCGGGTCACCGACTATCTGAGCGAACACGGCCGCGAGATGCTCGCCGTCGCGTGGGCAGGGGAAGGCTGCGTCGCGGCGCTCGAGGAGGCTGTGACGGGCAAGCCGGTGGGCCTGCTCTTCACCGAGCCGCTGGCGGGGTCGCCGCTGATCGCGGCCTTGGGCGACTACCTGAGCGCGCCGACCACCGGGCATCAGCGGCCGGTGCTGCTCCTGCAGGGCGGCATCGACACCGTGCAACCTGCGCCGACGACCGTGCTGCTCCAGGAGCAACTGCGCGCCGACGGCGCCGACAGCCGGTTGACGCTGCACCCCGGCGCGGACCACTTCACCCTGCTCGACGCCGCGGCCGCCGATGCGCGGGAGTTCCTCCACGCCGTCCTGCCGAACAGCTGACAGGCGGGCAGTTACGCTGGACCGGTTGATCGCAGAGGTAGCACTTTCCACCACGAGAAGGGGCTCACGTTGTCGACTCACACTTTCGCCACCGCCGCGGCGGTCGGAGTTCTCACGGTCCTGCTGGCAGGCGGTGCGGCGAGCGCCCAACCCCTCCAACCCGTCCAGCCCCCGGTCGTCGCCGTTCAAGACGAGGGGACCGTCGTCGACGAGGAGAAGGACCCCGGCGGTAAAGGTGAGGGCAAGGGTAAAGGCAAAGGAAAGGGAAAAGGCAAGGGCGGCAAGGGAACCGAGTGAGGTCAGGGCGCGTCGAGCACGCTCACCGGAACCCCGTAGGGCAGAAAACGCACCCGACGATGCTCATCGGTGTTGTCGCGATGTGCCCGTAAAGCCTCGAGCTCGCTCGGAAAGACCTGATCCACCCGCGCCTGCCCGTCCTCGTCGATGGTGTAGATCGCCCATACCCCGCCCCCGGTGTCCCCGGTGGTCTCGGGTTCGGGCGCGTGCTGGGGCCCGGTGAACTGTCCGAACAGCGAATTCAGTACCGACTGATCCAGGAATCCTCCCGCCTTCCCGAGCAATCCGCGGATCTCCTCGCTCGCCCCACGCAGTACCCGTTCGAAATCATCGGCATCGAATGGTCTGTCATCCGCCATGACAAGTCCTCCTCGGAAACATCGGCGCGTTTGTTGCCAAGTGTCCTCGCCGAACGCGCCACGCGCCATGAACCCCGTCGGCGGCCACTGTCTCGATAGGCTCTGCGCATGCTGACTTCGCTGCTCTACGGGCTGGGGACCGTGGTTCCGCTGATGATCGGGGTGGCGATCGGCGTGCGGTGGACGCTGCCTCGGCCGGTGCTGGCGACCCTGATGGCGTTCGGCGCGGGCACGATGATCGCGGCGGTGTCGGAGGAATTGTTCGCGCCCGCGTTCCGGCGGGACGGGGCGGTGATCGCGGGAATCGCGCTGTTCGCGGGCGCCGGGATGTATGTGGTCGCCGACCATCTGATCGAGAACAAGCTGGGACAGGCCGCGATCGGGTGGGCGCTGTTGCTCGGCACGGTGCTCGACGGAATTCCCGAGAACACAGCGCTCGGTGTGTCGTTGGTCGGGGGTGGGGGACTGGTGCTGCTGGTCGCCATCGCGGTAGGCAACGTGCCCGAAGCGGTGAGCGCGGTCGCGTTCCTGCGCGACCAGCACGGATTCTCACCGGGCCGCACGTTCGGCCTCTGGGCGATCACCTCGGCCGTGCTCGTCGGGGTCACCGTGCTCGGCAACGCGCTGGCCGACACCATCTCCGGCACCGCCATCAGCGCGGTGCAGGCGTTCGCGGGCGGTGCGACGATCGCGATGTTGACGGATTCCCTTGTGCCGGAGGCCTATCGGGAGGGCGGCTGGTGGGTCGGAATGGCGACGGCGGCCGGATTCTTCGTCGCCTTCGCCATCGGATGAGTGCTCACTCCCGCACCACGGTGGCCGGGTCGAGGTCGATGCGCCGCAACAATTGAGCGTTCAGCGCGACCACGATCGTGGACGCCGACATGAGCAGCGCCCCGACCTCCATCGGCATGGTGACACCCCACGGTGCGAGCACACCGGCGGCCAGCGGCACGGCGATGATGTTGTACCCCGCCGCCCACACCAGATTCTGGATCATCTTGCGGTAGGTGGCCTGTGACAGCTCGATCACCGAGACCACCGCGCGCGGGTCGTCGGAGGCCAGGACCACACCCGCGGAGGCGATGGCCACGTCGGTGCCCGCGCCGATCGCGATACCCACATCGGCCTGCGCGAGGGCGGGCGCGTCGTTGACACCGTCGCCGACCATGGCCACGGTGTGCCCGGCCTCCTGCAGCGAACGCACCTTGTCGCCTTTGTCCTTCGGCAGGACCCCGGCGAACACCTGGTCGATATCGAGCTGCTCGGCGACCGCGCGCGCCACCGGTTCGGCGTCACCGGTGATCATGGCGACGTGGATGCCCCGGCGATGCAGCGCCTGGATCGCCTGCGCGGATTCGGGACGCACCTCGTCGGCCAGGGCGAGCGCGCCGATCAGCTCGCCGTCGCGCAGTACGTGCAGCACCGTCGACCCCTGCGCCGACCAGCGGGCGGTGGTCTCGGCGGGCTCGAGGTGGTGGCGGTGCAGGAGGGCGGGACCGCCGACTTCGATCGTCGAACCGTCGACCGTCGCACGCACACCCACACCGTTGTGAGCGGTGAACTGCGTGGCGGCGGGCACGTGGATACCGCGTTCGGTCGCGGTGTCGACGATGGCGCGTCCGAGCGGATGCTCGCTCTCGGATTCGGCGGCCGCGGCCAGGGCGAGGACATCGTCGTCCGTGAGGTCCGACCGGGTGGCGGTGGTTCCGACGACGGCGGGCGCGCCACGCGTGAGGGTGCCGGTCTTGTCGAACAGGATCGCATCGACGGTGCGCATCGCTTCGAGCGCACGGCGATCGGTGATGAGCACGCCTGCTTTCGCGGCGCGTTCGGTGGCGATCGACACCACGAGCGGAATCGCCAGGCCGAGGGCGTGCGGGCAGGCGATGACCAGCACGGTGATGGTCCGGGTGACGGCATCCTCGGGTCGGCCGAGGGCTAGCCAGACGACGGCCGTGATCGCGGCGGACCCGGCGGCGAACCAGAACAGCCAGCCCGCCGCCCGGTCGGCGAGCACCTGGGCGCGGGAGGAGGAATTCTGGGCTTCGGCGACCAGCCGCTGGATGCCGGCGAGGGCGGTATCGGCACCGACTGCGGTGACGCGTACCCGCAGTGCCGAATCGGTGGTGACCGTGCCCGCGACGACCTTGTCGCCCGGTTCGCGGCGCACGGGCCGGGATTCGCCGGTGATCATGGACTCGTCGACATCGGCGCTGCCCGACTCGACGAGCCCGTCGGCGGGCACCCGACTGCCCGGTCGCACGACGACGCGGTCACCGGTGCGCAGTTCGTCGACCCGGACGGTGTCGGTCGAGCCGTCGTCGGACACGCGTTCGGCCTCGTCGGGCAGCAGCGCGGCCAGCGATTCCAGCGCGCTCGAGGCCTGCCCGAGCGAGCGCATCTCGATCCAGTGACCGAGCAGCATGATCACGATCAGCAGCGCCAGTTCCCACCAGTAGTCGAGCTCGTGGTGCAGCACGCCGAGCGTCGAGCCCCAGGACGCGAGGAAGGCCACGGTGATGGCCAGTGAGATCAGCAGCATCATGGCGGGTTTGCGCGCCCGGATCTCGTCGACGGCCCCGGTGAGGAACGGTCGGCCGCCCCAGAAATACATGACGGTGCCGAGCACCGGCGACACCCACCGCAATCCCGTCGGCACGGTGTAGCCGACGAGTTCGGCGAACATCATGTCGGCGGCGACCACCGGCACCGCCAAGGCGAGCATCACCCAGAACAACCGCCGGAACATGGCCACGTGGTCGCCGTGATGATGCCCCGAAGACATGTCGTGGTGCTCGTCGTGGATCGTGTCCGAACCGCTGCCCATCCGATGGTCGTCGGCCATGACGCCGACGCTACCCCCGAGCGTCGCGGGGGCCGCACAGGAAAACGCCCCCGACCTGACACAGGCCGGAGGCGTCGAGCGCGGCTCGGCTAGTGACCGCGTTGATCGGTGAGATTCAGGCCTTCCTTGGACTTCACGCGCCGGTGTTCCAGCAGCAACCAGGCGACACCGGCGACGGCCAGCGTCGCCGCGGCCACGGCGGCGATGGCACCCCAGCCCGCGAAGCCGTATCCGGCGGCCGTCAGGCACAGACCGAGGGCGATCACGGCCATCGCGCACAGGATGATGCCGGGGAAGTTGTATCCGTCCTCCAGGCCTTCACCGGCGTGGCTGCGGGTGGTCCGGGCGTGGTCGGGGAATTCGCGCCCGGTGCGGCGCGACATGGGGGAGCGTTGGTGGGCGGGGTACGCCATGGTCGATCCTTCCCTCCGATGGACTGCGTGTGGACGGCAATACCCACTGTGTCGCGGTCCAATCGGGCCGGACGAACCGGCGCCCGCGCCGTAGCATGGGCGACCACCGGCTACACCGGTGCGGCGAAGGGATTGAGCGTGCGCACGTTGCTGACGTTGCTGATCGTGGCGGCGATCGCGCTGGTCGTCGGCGATCGGGTCGCGCTCGTGCTGGCACAGAACGCGATCGGACGCCAGATCGCCGCGGAATACCAGCTCACGCGACAGCCCGATGTCGACATCCGTGGTTTTCCTTTCCTCACTCAGGCGCTCGACGGCCGGTATCCGGTCATCGACATCGCGGTGGGCGACTGGACCGGCGACGACATCACCGTGCGCGACCTCGATGTCACCCTGCGTGATGTGTCCGCACCGCTGGGCGATGTGCTGGGCAACCGAACCTCGAGCCTGGTGGCGGCCACGGCCACGGCGACGGCTGTCGTCCCCTACGACGTCGTGCGAGGGTTCGCTCCCGACGATGTGGACTCCATCGAATTCGGATCGGACGGTTTGAGCGTGGCGGGCCGGTTCCCGGTCGCCGGGATCATGGTGCCCGCCACGGTCATCGTCACCGTCGCACCGACCACCGACGGCATCGAGGTGACGCCTGTGTCCGTGCGCCACGCGGCCGGGGGTCCGACGATTTCCCTCGCCCTGATCCAGCGCAGCCTGACCTTCGTCGTTCCCTTGCAGAGCCTGCCACTCGGGGCGCACATCACCGCGATCACCCCGGCCGCCGACGGTCTGCACGTCACCGCGGCGGCCGAGAACGTGCGTCTCGCCGACGGCTAGGTCAGGATCTCGACATAGCCGTCGGCGCCGTTCACCCGGATGCGCTGCCCGTCGCGGATCAGGTCCGTCGCGTGTTCCACACCGACCACGGCGGGCAGCCCGTATTCGCGGGCGATGACCGCGCCGTGGGTCATCAGGCCGCCCACTTCGGTGACCAGACCGGCGATACCGACGAACAGCGGTGTCCAGCTGGGGTCGGTGTAGGCGGTGACGAGAATGTCACCCGCTTCCAGATCGGCCTGACCGATGTCGAGGACCACCCGGGCCCGCCCTTCGATCGTTCCCGCCGAGACCGCCATGCCCGGCAGGGCTCCCTCGGGCAGGTCTTCGCGCCGATACGCACCGGTCACCGCCTCGCCGTCGGATGTGAGAACCCTTGGCGCACTGAGTGTCCGGAAGGTATCGAAGGCATCTCTGCGCTGGGCGACGAGGGCCTGGTCCACCTGCTGGACGCGCACCACCTCACGCAATTCGTCGAACCGCAGGTAGTAGATGTCGTCGGGTTCCTGGAGTATGCCGGCCGCCACGAGTCGCTCGGCTTCACGCGACAATGCCTGCTTGTACACGAAGTAGCGGCTGACCATGCCGTACTTCGGGTACTCCCGGTAACCGGCGAAGGTGCGGACCCGCTCGATCATCCGCTCGGTGTCCTCGGCTTTGCTCTCCCCGTCCGGCAGCGCACGCAGTTCCCGCAGGATCCGTGCTCGTTGCGCTTCGGCGTCGCGCAAACCGTCCTCGAAACGTTCTGTGCCGGCGCCGTTTTCGAAGTTGCGCACATTGCCGAGGATGGTCGGCACGAGAGTGGTCGGGTCCTCGCTCCACCGTGTCCGGGTGATGTCGATTTCGCCGACGCACCGCATGCCGTATCGGTCGAGGAATTCGGTGATCGCGACCCGCGCCGCAGGCCCGCCCGAACGCTGCTCGAGTTCACCGAGGAAATCGTTCGTGCCGTTCTCCTCGACCGCACGCAGATACTCGATCACCTGTGGGTGCGGGCGGATGGCATCGGCGACATCGAGCAACGCCAATCCCATTTCCGAGGTCACATTGCCCGGCACCGACTGGGTGAGCGCATCGGCGGCGTTCTTCTCCCCGAGCCATTCGCCCAGGCGGTCGTTGAGCCATTCGGTCGCCTCCATGGCGGCCGTGATGATCTGCAATCCGCGCGGAGAGAACAACACTCGCCGCAATTCCGCGATATCGGCGTGGATGAAATCGAGCAGGGCCGACCCGGACAGGGGAGCGATCTCGCGTTTCAGCACGGCGAGCGAGGTTTCGCAGTCGGCGATCAGTTCGTCGACGATCGCCGGATCGGTGTCGATCGGGGCGGGTGTGGGCGGCACGGCAACCGGATCGGTCTGCGGCACAACGGGAACGAAGCCGCGCTCGAGCACGGTGCGCAGTGCGTCGCCCATCAGGGGATCGGACTTGCCGAGCGCCTCGGCCAGCGCCGGACCGACCGTCGACGAGGCCAATCGCTCGGTGACGTCGACGAACAACCGCCCGCCCGCGTCACGCATTGCCGCGTGGCTGGTGAGCTGCCACAGCGAAATCCCGAGGGGCTTCATCGCGTCGGTCATCATCTGCTGATGACCCACCGACACATACACGCGGTGGGCGTCGTCGGCCGCCTCGGGAATCGGGAACAGGGTGGTGATCGGCCTGCTCTGTACGAGTCGGATTTCGTCGTCGAGACACCACTCGATGTCCTGCGGGGAGCCGAAATGCGCCTCGATGCGCCGACCCAATTCGGCCAGTCGCAGCACCTCGGCGTCCGAGAGGACGGGTTCGTTGCGGCGATCCTCGTCGATATCGCGCACCTCGGTGCCGCCCGAGCCCACCGGTTCGACGGCGATCTTCTTGGTGGCGATGGTCTTGCTGATCTCCCCGTCGCGCACCTTGTACACATCGGCGTTCACCAGACCGGAGACCAGTGCTTCGCCGAGACCGAAACCGGCGTCGATGGAGACGACGGTCCGATCCGACGTCACCGGGTCGGCCGTCATCAGAATGCCCGACGCACGCGGGAACACCATCCGCTGCACAACGACCGCCATCCGGATCATGCTGCTGTCGAACCCGTTTCGCAGGCGGTAGGTCACCGCCCGGTCGGTGAACAGCGACGCCCAGCACCGGCGGACATGATCGAGTACCTCCGCCGCGCCGATCACATTCAGGTAGGTGTCCTGCTGGCCGGCGAACGACGCGGTCGGCAGGTCCTCGGCCGTGGCGCTGGAACGCACCGCGTACGCGGCGTCGGTGCCGAGCCGGGCATGCGCGGAGACGATCTCGGCCGCCACGTCCTCGGGCACCGGCAGTTCCTCGACAGCCCCGCGGATCGCCGCACTTGCCGCGGCGATTCCCGCCCGGTCGTCGGGCGAGAGGGCCGCCAGTTCGCCGATCCGTTCCCGGACCGCCGCCGCGCCTGCCAGCGCCCGATCGAACGCTTCGGTCGTCACACAGAACCCCTCGGGCACCCGCACCCCCTCGATGCGCGCCAGCTCACCCAGGTTCGCACCCTTGCCCCCGACGATTCCCACCTGCGACCGGTCGATCTGCCCGAACTCGAGAACAACACCCATAACCACTCCTCACCTGCGATTTCAGCAGTACGCGAGCGATTATGGACCACATTTCGATGTCTCATGAGCGCCCGCGATCGTGTATACAGTGAGAAGGGGAAGGGAAACGCGGCGAACCGCCGCCGAGCCGGGCTCGACGACGGCCGGACGCCGATTCAGGCAGCGACAGCGCGGCGACGGGGTTCGAGTGCGGCCGCGACCAGGTAACTGCCACCCCCGGCCAGCGCCAGCACCCAATACGGGCTCGCACCCGTCAGGAACAGCGCCGCCGAGGACGTCAAGGCCAGCCACGCACCGAGCGCGTACTGCAGCACGTCACGGTAAGCGGCACCACCGGCGAGATACAGCAGGCCGACGACGAGTCCGGAACCGGTGGGCCACAACAGCATTCGCACGTTGTCGTCGGCCAGCGCCGAACTCAGCGCCGTGATGACGAAGAACAATGCTCCGAAACCCACCAGCCACGACGCGGCGAGCAGATTGCCGACCACCGCCTCGGCCCCCGTGGCGCCACGCTTGGCGCGCATCGTGACCACACTGGTCACCACCATCGCGATCAGCAAGCCACCGACCAGCAGTGCTCCCGGCACCGCGGCGGGCAGCCGCACCAGTGGTGAATCACCTTGGGACACGGCGTAAGCGCCGTGCCCGAGCAGCCACGCGGCACCGAAACTGAGGTAGGACGGACGGTTGTCGAGCAGAACACGCAGAGCGGACATCGCAATTTCTCCAGGATCAGTGGGGGATTTCAGGACTCGGTGTCGGCGACCAGGACGACTTTGCCGACGACGGTGCGAGATTCGGCGAGCCGCATCGCCCGCCCGGCCTCCGACAGCGGCACTCGCGCACCGATCTGCGCGCGCAACACACCCCGCGCGGCGAGATCGAAAACGGCCGACAGGTCCTCGGCGATGCGGGCACGGAAACGCGGCAGATCGCGCTTGCCCGCCCACAGATTGAAGAAATGCGCAGTGCGCTTGTTGGGCAACGCGTTCCAGACCAGCAACCGGACGAGCAACCGCAGGACCGGAAGCCGCGAATTGCCCTCGTCGTCCTTGGTCGACGCGGTGCCATAGGACACCAGGGTGCCACCGGGTGCGAGCAGTGCGAACGAATCCGCGATCCCCGGGCCGCCGATGTGGTCGAACACCGCGTCCACGCCCCCGGGTGCCAGCGCCCGGACCTGCTGACCCACATCACCGCGATAGTCCACCCACGTCGCGCCGAGCGCACGCACCGCCTCGGCGTGACGCGCCGACGACGTGCCGATGACCTGAATGCCCTTCGAGCGGGCCAGCTGCACCAGTGTCGAGCCGACGCCCCCGTTGGCGCCGTGCACCAGAACGGTCTGCCCGGTGCGCGCCTTCGCGACGCGGAACAGCATCTGCCAGGCCGT
Organism: Nocardia sp. NPDC050413; assembly: GCF_040655475.1. Classification (NCBI taxonomy): domain Bacteria; kingdom Bacillati; phylum Actinomycetota; class Actinomycetes; order Mycobacteriales; family Nocardiaceae; genus Nocardia; species Nocardia sp. NPDC050413. Next base: position 307,222 of record NZ_JBFAJZ010000001.1, read on the forward strand.
GATGCCGTTGACGACAAAGGTTTCCGCCGCATCCGCAGCGAGCCCATTGGGCACCGCCACGAGATCGGCGGCATCGAGCACGGCGTGACTGCTCCACCCGCCGATCTTGGTCAGCGCGGCTACCCGCCTGCCGACCATGTCCGCCTCGACACCGGCACCGACCGCGAGGACGGTACCGACCAGGTCGTAGCCGGGAACGAAGGGGAAGGGCGGCTGGTCGTAGTACTTGCCGCGCCGCATCTGCTGCTCGGCGAACGAGACACCGCTCGCCGCTACCGCGACCACGGCCTGGCCGGGGCCGAGGGCGGGCAACGGACGCCGGGTAACGAGCAGACCATCGGGCTCCACCCGGTCGGGCAGGACGATTTCGGTGGCGATGACAGACATGATTCTCCTAGTGTGTGACTGGTCAATCACTCGATGGGTCGAAAAAATGCCCCGCGAGGGGGCATCGGTTGGTCAGTCGGCGTCGGGGTGTCGGATGCCCGCGGTGACGATCCTCGCCCACGGGCTGTCGTCGCCGTCGAGGCCGAGAGTGGTGATGAGGTGGCAGAGCTGGCCGAAGGCGATGAACCGCTGGACGTGCTCGTCCGCGGCGCCGGATCGGTGTTTGGCGAGCTCGGTGATCCGGGCGAGCCCGGCGCGCATCGCGGCGCCGATCTCGGGCACCTCGGCCACCGATTGAGCGTGGACCTGCAGCATGAGCAGGCTCCGATCGCTGATCAACTGCGCATAGGCGCCGCCCATGTCGTAGAGGATCTGCTCGGGGCTGTCGCCGGCCGACTGTGCCGCACCGGCCGACATGGCCGCCGTGATCCGGTCGAAGCACCGCTCGAGCGCGGCGACGAACAGAGCGACCTTGCCCGGGAACAGCTTGAATACATAGGCAGGGGAGATCTGTGCCGTCGCCGCGACCGTGCTGATCGGGGTGCCGTGGTAGCCGGTGCGAGCGAACTCGACGATCGCGGCATCGACTACGGCGTCGCGGCGGATGTCGGATCGGGAGAGTGTTGCTCCGCTCTTGCTCATGTGAGTGACTGTACACTCACTCTTTCGAGCGCGTCAACTCGGAGAGATTCGAGTTCTGGCCCGGCGCAGGAGTTCCCGCGCCGGGCCGACTCGTCAGCTGCAGCAACTCGCGCCCGACGCCACCGCCTTCTGCTTGGCCTCGGTGCCGCAGCAGGCGCCCTCGGCCTCGGCCTCGGCTGTGGTGCCGCAGCACGCGTCGCCATGCTCCGCTTCGGCGAGTTGTGGTGCGTCACCGAAGGTTTCGCTGTCGGCCAGGACGGTGTAGACCTCCCACCGCTCGGCGTCGGGCGCGCTCACCCACACCTTGTCCTGGGTGGCGAAGCAACAGGTCGTCGCGATCTGCTCCTCGGTGAACAACCCCGCCTGCGACAGGCGCGCGATCTCGCCGTGGACCTGCTCGGACGACTCGACCTCCACGCCGAGGTGGTTGAGGCTGCCGCCCTTGCCCGCGTTCTCGATCAGCACCAGCTTGAGCGGCGGATCGGTGACGGCGAAGTTGGCGTAGCCGGGCTTGCGCTTGGCCGGCTCGGTGGCGAACAGGGTCGAGTAGAAACGCACGGCCTGGTCGAGATCGTCGACATTGAGGGCCAGCTGAATTCGGGACATGATCGAACCTCCACTTGTGAGACATATGTCGAAGAACTTGCGAGCTCGAGTGTGCTCACCTTTTCGACATATGTCAATACCAAGCGTAGAGTCGTCGACATGCCCAAGGCGCTACCCGTGATCGATATGTCCGCTCCCGTCTGCTGCGCACCCGTGGCGGCGGTACCGGTCGACGATGCCGCCGCGCTGGAAGTGGCGTTGCGGCTCAAGGCCATCGCCGACCCGGTCCGGGTGAAACTGCTGTCATTGCTGCTCACCACTCCGGCAGGAGAGAGCAATGGCGGTGACCTGGCCGGTGCCGTCGAGCTGAGCGAGTCGACCGTCTCGCATCATCTCGGGCAGTTGCGCAAGGCCGGTCTCGTCGAATCCGAGCGACGTGGGATGAATACCTTCCACCGGGCACGCCGCGAGGCGCTGTCGGCGCTGTGCACGGTACTCGACCCCAACTGCTGCAGCTGAGCCGACGGCCCCTGGAATTCGGTGACCGAACGGTCGCGTGGTCGTCGCATGCGGTGTGAACCGGGCCAAAAGCGCGTGCCGTGCACCGATCGGCCCGGGTCGGTCCGCATACGCTCTCGACCATCGACGACCGATGCGAAGGACGAGCCGTGATCGACATACGCGCCCGCGTGGGCCTGGCACTTTCCGCCGCCGTACTGGCGGGCACCATGACCACCGTGGTGGGTACCGCTCCCGCCCAGGCGGCGGGCTGCGTAGACGTACACGTCGTCGTCGCGCGCGGAACCAACGAACCCGGCGGCCTGTGGAACCAGTACTGGCTGGGCTCCGTGGTCGGCAACCCGGTGTACGCGGCCATCGATGCCGCCTTGTCGCAGTCGACGAACGCCTATCGGGTGCAGTACCCGGCCGGCTACGACCAGCCCGCCTCCGTGCAGGCAGGCAACCGCGACCTGGTCGATCATGTGGTCGAGCGGGCGGCCGCCTGCCCGGATCAGAAATTCGTGCTCGTCGGCTACTCCCAAGGCGCCAACGTGGTGGACAACTCGATCGGGATCAGCAGCGAGGGCGCCCGCGTCGGCGGCCCGATCGTGGCCACCCTGCCCGCCGAGCTGGCACCGAGGATCGCGGCGATCCTGTTGTTCGGCAACCCTATTCGCGGAATCGGCCGTGAGGTCACCGGCGTGTACGCCGACCGCACCTACGACGTGTGCAACGACAACGACCCGGTGTGCGACCCACAGGGAACGGACTGGAACGTCCACCTGCAGTACAAGCGGTACGCCGGCGAGGCCGCGGCCTTCGTCGCTGCCCGGGTCTGAACCCGCGCGGACGACAATGCGTGGGGGATGATGGTCAGGTGGGTACCGACAGCAGTTCCGAGGTTCGACCGAAGCGCCGCAACGGCCCTCGGCTGCCGCCGGACGAACGTCGAACGCAACTGCTCGACGCCGCCCTGCGGGTGGTCGGCAGCGAAGGTATCGCGAACTTGACCATGCAGGCTGTCGCCAAGGAAGCGGGCGTCGCCAAGCCGGTGCTGTACGCGATGTTTCCGACCGCGCCGGAGCTGGTGGCACATTTGCTGCACCGGGAGCACTCACGGGGAATGGCGCAGGTTTTCGCGGCGATGCCGGGTGATCTGCGCGGATCGGATCCCGACCGCGAATATGTCGGAGCGGTCATGGCCTTTCTCGAATCGGTGGCGGCGGCGCCGACGCGTTGGCGTCTGATTCTGATGCACAGCGACGGCGCCCCGGCCGACTACCGGGAATTGCTCGCTGCCGCCCGCGACAAATTGCTCGACCAGTGTGTAGACCTGCTGAACGCGGGTTTCGCGGTGCGCGGCGGACCACACGATGCCGATGTGGAGCTGATCGCCCATGTCATGCTCGGTTTCACCGAGGTGCTCGGCAGGATGGTGCTCTCGGACCCGCAACGTTTTCCACCCGAACGACTGCGCGCCACCGTCCGTTCCATGGTGCGGACCCTGCCCCAGGAGCCGAGCACCGACTCCCGGTGATTTCGCGGACTTCTACCGCAGGTCGACGTCGGCGACGAGCAGTACCGGCCAGGCGATCACCTGGCCGAGGATCGAGAAGAATCGGTCCAGCCCGGACAGCTCGCCGAGGTGATCTCGATGCGAGAGCAGCCACACCAGCCCGATCGCGACATAGGGGATGCCACCCGCTATTGCCAGGTACATCATCTGACGGATACTGAGCCGGCGTTCCATGAGTTTCGTGAGCACGTGTTCTCTCCTTCGTTCAGGCCATGTCGCCGAGGATCGGCTGCGATTCGATGAGCCCCTCGTCCGAGGGCGGGAGTCCTCTGCTCAACACGCGATCGCGCTGCTTGCGGCGGAGTGCGTGATGGGCTCGAGCAGGGATGTCGTATCCGTATTTCCGCTGTGCTTGCCGCGGTGTGGTCGTCACCGGGTCCTTCGGCGGTATGCCGAGCAGGACCGGCCCCGCGACCGGCACCGTCGTCGGCGAGATCAGTTGCAGCAGAAGCAGTTCGAGCCGGGCGTTGAAGCTGACCAAGGTCATCGCCGCGCTGAGCCATGGCACGACGAGTGCGTCGAGAACCCGTCCGGTCGGCAGGCCCGCCATCTCCCGCATCCACCGCGGCATCGTCGCCAGCGTGCCGCGTCGCAGGAAGGCCGCCACGAGCTTGAACATCGGACGCAGTACCAGCGGCATCGGCGGCAGCATCACCTCGGCGTCGAGCAGGTGATTCATCGCCTTCTTCGCGATGTCGGATCCGATCAGCTGCGGGCGCATACGTTCGAAATACTGGGCGACGCCCTCGCGGGTGCGGGGAATGTCTGCCGGGTCACAGGTCTGCAGTTCCGCGGCACGGGCGCACTCGTGCCAATACCGCGATTCGTCCGCCGCACTGAGCCGCCCGGGGCCGTACTTCTCGTAGGCGATCAGGAGCGAATGCCATGCGGTCAGATGAATCCACAATTGCGAATCCGGATCGTTGGCGTCGTAGTGCCGACCGGTCACCGGATCGATCCCGACAGCCTTGGAGTGGATCTTGACCAGAATATCGGCCGCGCTGACCGTCGACCGGCTGTCGGCGAACATCACCATGGCGAAATAGCGCAGCGTGCGGTCGTAACGAGTGCGCGGGCGTGTATAGATCGCGCTGGTCGCATCGACAGCCGCGATGAGGTTCGGATCGAGTTCCTCGATGACGACCGCGCGCTGGAAACCGATCGTCAATCCGGTCGGGTAACTCCATACCCGCCATGCGACGGATTCGGGTCCGAAGAAGCCGTAGTCCTCGGCCGGTTCCACCTCGGGCAGTGAAAACCAGGTTCGCAAAGAGCCCATGTGGCCCTCCTTCATCGTGTGAGCAACGGAGTACTGAGTTCGCTGACCAGCCAGCGGTCGGTGTCCCTGCGCAGCGACATGTTCACCGAGAGCTGGCCGGGAGCGGGCGTGCCTCGGGTGCCGAGGCTGGTGATGGTCTGATTGATGACGGCAACGGCCCGCGCGGTGGTCTCGTCGGCGGACTCGATGGCGCAGGTGACGTTGCCGACGGTGGAGACGACCTGGCCCTGCACGAGCACCTCACGCAGATCCTTGCTGGTGGCGTCGAATTCGGTACGCCAGGCGCCGGTGGCCCCTGCCAGCACCGCGGCGAAATAGGTGTCGAGGTCCTTGGCGTCGTAGCTGGCCAGGGTGGGGGCGTAGGCGCAGGCGGCCTGGAGCGCGGCGGCGCGGGCCTGCTCGCGGGCACGAATGCGGTGATTGTCCACGGCGAGCAATGTCGCGATCGCGACGGCGCCGATCGTGGTGACCGCTGCTGCGGGAAACAGCATGCGGCGCAGTGTGTTTCGCCGAGGTTCGGTAACCGGCGCGGAGCTCTCCGGACTCGGGTCGTCGGCGAGTGGGTTGTCGGGTTCGGTTGTCATACGAGGATTCCTCTGCGTGGGTAGGAGTCAGTTGGCGGGCAAGGGGACGGACAACTCGTCGCCGGTGACTCCGGGTGGCGGGCCCGAACCGTTGCCGGGCCCGGCGGGGCGCGGCGCGTTCGCCGACCCGCGGATCTGCAGTTCGGGGTGGTCGGTGACGCAGTAGTTGTAGAGGCGGGTGCGGCCGTCGGAGACCTCGGCAGGGGAGACCGGGACGGTCTCGTACTCACAGGTGGGGCGCGGCCAGATGTCGGCCATGGTGTGAAAGGCGTTGTCGTGGGCGGGGATTCCCAGTGCGATCACCGCGGAGCGCAAGGAGGGGAACAATGCCGTCATGGCCGGTGTGCGCAGGCGGGCCGCGCGGGTGATGGCGACGAAATTGGTGACCAGACTGGTCAGCGGATCACCGGTCTCGGTGAGAACACCGTCGAGCGTCGCGAGCCGGGCCGGCCCCTGGTCGAGGAGTTCGCGCACTTCGTGGTCGGCGGCGTTCATCTGGTCGAACAGCGTGCTCGAACCCCGCACCAGAGTGGCCAGGTCGGGCTGGGCGTGTGCGGTGGTGGCGGCGATGACGCTCAGGTTGCGGATCAGTTCGGTGGTCTGGGGCAGCAGCTCGGCGAGTCCGGCCGTCGCCTGGCTCAGGCCACTGATCACACTGCGCAGCACCTGGGGGCCGCCACGCAGCGCTCGGTCGAGTTCGTCGACGATCGCGGTGAGCCGGTCCGGATTCATCCCGGCGATGAGAGCGCCGGTGTTGTCCAGGAACGAGTCGATCGTCACCGGCGTGCTCACCTGGTCGGCGGGCACGGTCGCCCCGTCGGCGAGATAGGGCGCCTCGCCGGTGACGGGCCGGAAATCGAGGTACTGCTCGCCCGCCGCCGACAGGCGACTCACCGCCACCGGCGTGCCGACGGGAATCAGTGCGGCACTGTCGATTTCGGTCTGAGCGAGGACGCCCGACCCGTCGATGCGGATCGCGCGCACCGACCCGACCTCGACCCCGCGCACCGTGACGTTGCTGTGGGGGAGCAGTCCGCCGGAGCTGTCGAGCTGGACGCGCACGGTGTAGGTGGTGTGCAACGGCCGCACACCGATCACATCGATGGCGATGTAACTCGAGCCCACCGCCAGCATGGCGACCATGCCCAGCACGCCTCCCATGGTCTTGTGGTCGTGCGCCCAGCGGGCCAGCCGGACGACGACGGTGGCGGTCCACCCGATCATCGGTGACCCCCTTGCAAGCGGCCGAGCACCCGCGCGAGCACCTGGGCAAGGCTGCCGACGAAGGCGGTGACGTCGGTGCCGTCCGGCAACCGGCTGCCCTCGGTGTCGGTGAGGGCGCCGACGTCGAGGTACGAGATACGTGCGGCCACGGCGAGACTCGACCCGCGCATCGAAGCCCGTGCCACCGGGGCCACCGTGTTGAGCCGGTCCAAGGTGGTGGCCAGGTCGTCCCCCATCCGGGTGAAGCCGCTCATCAGTTCCTGCACACTGTCGAACAGGCTCAGAAACTGCGGGCCGGTGGTCGAGGTGAAATCGCCGAGCGCGGCGGTCACCGTCGACACCTTCGTCGTGAGATCGGTGATGGCGCGGTTGTTCTCGCCGATCACCCCGATCAGTTCCGGGAAGGTGTCGGCGGCCCGGCCGAGTTCGGTCTTGCGCGCCCGCAGGGTGGTGGTTAGCCCGTGGAGACCCTGCAGAACCGAATCGAGCTGCGCGGTACGTTGATTCAGTGCGGTGAGCGTCGCGGTGAGTTCGGTGAGCAGATGCGACAACTGCGGGCCTCGCCCGCCGACGATGGCGTCGAGCTCGGAGGTGATCCGCGCGACCTGATTCATCGCGCCGCCGTCGAGCAGCAGCGACATCGCGGTCATCAGCTCCTCCACCGAGGCGCCCGCCGAGGTGTGCTCGCGGTCGATGACATCACCGTCGGTGAGCACTGAGTTGCCGGGACGGTGCTGCGGCAACACGATGGCGACATGGAGGTCGCCCAGGGGAGTAGGTTGTCGCAATTCCGCGCGAGTGCCGTGTGGTAACGCGATATCACGGCGCAGTTCGAGTTCGACCTCGGCGCGGAAGTTCGTCGTCTCGATCCCGGTCACCACGCCGACGTCGGTGCCGCCGATCTTGACCCGTGCGCGCTCGGGCAGGTTGAGCGCGTCGTCGAAGACCGCGTGCAACCGGTAGGAGGGCCCGTCGACACCGGGGCGGGGCAGTGGGACGTCGTCGACGGTGACCGTGCACGAGCAAACGCCGAGGGCGGTGAGCGCGGCGGCCGTGACGCGTGCGGCCCGGCTCATGTGGTGAGTCCCAGCAGTGCGGCGGTCAGACCGAAGTCCGGCCCGAAGTCCATCAGTTTGCCGGTCCGGCAGCCGTCGGAGCGCAGGGACAACCGGGCGCACAGCAGCGCGAGAGCTTCGCTGTCTAGCACGGACTTGTCGGTGAGCAGGTGCAACCGCAGGGCCCGCTGTTCCGGGTTGACGGCGCGCGCGAAGTTGTCGGCCATCAGGGGTGTCACATCGATGATCTCGGTGAGTCCGCGTGCGTTGTCCCGCATCTGGCCGGTGATGGCGACCAGGCGGTTCACCGCGTCGGTGAGCGGGGTGTGGTTGTCGGCCAGGACGGTGGAGGTGTTGGCGATGAAATCGTTCACCTGGGTGAGGACCGCGCCCAGCCCCGGAGCCTGCTCTTCGAGCAGCGCGACCAGTTCGGTCAGCCGACCGCTGAAATCTCGCACCGTCCGGTCGTTTCCGGCGATCATCGTGGTGAGGTCGTTGAGTTCGACGATGGTGCGCGAGATCTGGTCGCTGTTGGCCAGCGACACGTCGAAGGTGGTCGCCAGCGCGTCGAGGGTCTCGCGGATCCGGTCGCCGTTGCCGTCGAGCATCGGGAACAACACCCGGCTGGCCATCGGGCCGTTCGCGCTGTCGCCCTTCAACGCGTCGCCGAGCTGTTCGAAATTGCGCAGGATACGGTCGAGTTCGACCGGTGTCCTCGTCCTGGCCAGCGGGATGTGGGCGCCGTCGGCCAAGGGCGGTCCACCGCCGGTGCCCGCCGGGGTCAACTCGACGTGGCGGTTGGTGATGAGCTGCGGCGAGACCAGCGCCGCCTTGACGTCGGCGGGCAGTTCGATGCCTGGCTCGATGGTCATCGCGACCTCGACGAACGCCCCCTTGGGCGCGATCGCGTCGACCCGTCCGACCGGGACACCGAGGACCGCTACGTCGTTGCCGACGAACAAGCCCGCGGCGCTTTCGAAGTCGGCGGTGAGATGGACGGCGTCCGGTTGTAGCGACACCGGAATCGAGGAACAGCCCGCACCGATCCCGGTAGTGATCACCAGCGCGAGGCATCGGAGCAGTCGTCGCATCTACTTGCACCCTTCGACGGCGCCGGCCAGGCACAGCCAGTTGTCCGGGAACAGCCACGGCATGTAGATGTCGCCGTAGGGTCCCTGCGCGAACGTGTTGTTGAATTGGCGAACGGCTACCGGCATCACCTGGTACAGCGCGGCGAGGTGGTCGCGGTTCTTCTCCAGGCCCTGTGACATCGTGTTCAGGCTGTGGATGAGCGGGCCGAGTCTTCCGCCGTCCTCGATGCCCATGTCCTGCAAGATCTTCGACGCGGCGGCGATGTTGTCGAGCAGATCTGCGATCAGGTCGCGGCGGCGGCTGACAGCGGCGCCGATCGCCTCGCCTTTGGTGAGCAGCTCGAGCACGCTGTTCTGGTTGTCGGCGATCAGACCCGACACCTGGTCCATGCTGTTCAGCAGTTGGTCCACCTCGTCGCGCCGGGAGGCGATCACCCGGGCCAGCGCGCCGACGCTGTCGAGTGCCTGCGCGGTGAGGTGCGGTGAATCGCCCAGCTGGGTGGCCACCGTGTCCAGGCTCGCGCGCAACGCGTTCGGGTCGAGCCGTTCGAGATGCTCGAAGGAGTTGCGGTAGGTCGGGTCGTTCACGACCTTGGCCAGGTTGTAGGGAACGGTCGTGGCCGACAACGGGATACGGGCATCGGGCAGCTCGCCGTCGGTGCCCGGGTCGAGCTCGACGTGCATCTTCCCGAGAATGGTCGACATCTTGATCGCAGCCTCGGCGTCGTGGCCGAGGCCGAGGTCGGGGCGCACGCCCATCGTGACCAGCACGCGGTCGCGTTCCAGTCGTACCGAAGTGACCGTGCCGACTTCGATCCCGGCTACATCGACGCTGTTGCCGGCGCGAAGACCGGCCGCCTGGGCGAATTCGGCCCGCAGGGTCGCCTCGCCCAGGTGCGCACGAGACAGCAGGCCGGACCCGAGGACCACCGCTGTCACCGTCACCCCTGCCGCGATGCCCAGCGAGAAGTTCCGGTTGCCGAACGCGTCGACCAGGGTCGTCCGGATCAGCTGGAACAGGAATCCGATCATCGACAGACCTCCGAGTGCGCGTTGCCGCCGACCTGGGAGAGCACGCCGCGGGGGAACAGCACGCCCCACAGCGAGACATCGAGGTTGCAGACATAGGTGTTGACGTAGGTGCCGTTGCCGCTGATCCGGGCGAGCCCGGACATGATCAGCGGTAGTTCGACGGCCGCCTGGTCCAAGCGGGCGCCATTGGTGAGCAGCAGATCCACGCCCGCGACGGCCTGCCGCTGTGCCTGCGCCATTCCCGGGGCAACGCGAGCGATGAGATCGGTGAGTTTCGTCGTCGATTCGGCGATCCCGGTGACCGCCCCGCTGAGCACCGCGCCCTGTTCGTGGAGCCCGGTGACCAGGGCGCGCGACTGGGCGATCAACGTTTCCAGCTCGCCGCTGCGATGAGCCAGGCTGGTGATGACATCGCTGAGGTTGCTGACCACCGCGCCGAGGATCTCGTCGCGCTCGGAGAAGGTGGCTGCCAGTGCGGCGGCCTGAGTGATCAGCGCCGACAACGACACTCCGTCGCCTTGCAGCGCCTGCACGAGGGTTTCCGACAGCGAGTTCACGTCGTCGGGTTGCAGCAGGCTGAACAACGGCTCGAAGCCCGACAGCATGGTCGAGACGTCGAAAGAGGACTCGGTGCGTTCCAAGGGGATCGAGCCGCCGGCGGGCAGCGGTTCGCCCGGCGATTCGCCCGGAGTCAGTGCCACATAGCGCTGGCCGATCAGATTCTGATAGCGGATCAGCGCTTTCGTGGTGGTGCTCAGCTGTTGCCGCGACTGCACGGACAAGGTCACCCTGGCGTGCTTGCGGTCGACCAGGTCGATCGCGTCCACCCGGCCGATCCGCACACCGGCGATCCGCACGTCGTCGCCGGTACGTAAACCGAGCACGTCGGTGAAGGTCGCACTGTAGCGGTGGGTGTCACCGGAGACCGAGCGCTGCAACGTCGACCAGATCGTGAAGGTCGCGATCACGGACAGGGTCACGAAAACAGCGAGCCCGAGATGGGTTGTGCGGGGGCGCATATCAGTGTCCTCCCGAGGGCTTGGGTGTGACTGTGACGGTCGCGCCGGTGAGCGCGGAGCCGAGGAGAAGCAACTGTGTGGTGTTCGGGCGTGCACCCAGGAACCCGGCCACCGCGGCGGGTCCGGTGAGGGCGATCGGTCCGGCGGCCGGATGGGAACCGGGCGGTACGGTGAGGCCGGGGATCGCCGCACCGGGGAGCGACAGGCCGGGGACGGGCGGCAAGGCCGGGAGGCCGGGCACCACCGGGCTGGGTGCGGGTCCGGCGGCGGGAAGGTGGCTGGGCCGCAGCTGCGGTGGAAAGATCTGTGCCGCAGGAGAATCAGGAATCGTCGCGGTGTCGCATCGCGGACCCGCCTGGCTGCCGTAGCGGGGGCAGTCCGCAGCTGTGTACTGGCGGAACGGTGTGAACGAGACGGTGATGTCCCACTGCATCTGTCTACTGGGCCCCCAGTGGAACACCGTGGCGAGCCGGCTGAGCGAATCACCGAGCGCGGTAACGGTTTCCGTCATCGCCGCCGGATCGGCAGCGAGGGCACCGAAAGTCGCGTCCAGTCCGACCACGAGTTCCTTGCCCGCATCGGGGTTGCGCGCGAAGAGCGCCTGGGTGGCGGCGGTTGCCGCCTCCGCCGCGGCGAGCAGTTCGATGACCTGACCGCGGCGCGCGGTGATGGTCTGCGCCGTCTGGACCGACTTGCCGAGGGCGTCGGCGAGTTCCGGCGCCGACTGGTTCACCGCGGCAGTGGCTGCCCCGAGATTCCCGAGCAGCTCACCTATTCCGGGCAGGGCGCGTACCTCGGTGATCCACCGGTCGAGGCGTTCGATCGTCGAACCGGGAAGCCGGGCGTCGCCGTCGAGCGCTTCGGCCAGTGTGGCGAGCACCCGGGCAAGCGTGGCGGGCTGCACGCGCTCGAGCACATCGCGCAGGGTGGTCAGCGTCGTCTGGAGCGCCACCGTGGCCCGACCGGTGTCCTGCTCGATCACCGCTCCGGCGTGCAAGGGTGTGGCGGCCGGCCCGTTGTCCACGAGCTCGATCGCTGTGACGCCGAAGATATTGGCCGGAACGACCCGCGCCGTCACCGTGGCCGGGATCCCGGCGGCGGCATCCGGTTCCAGCTCCAGGTCCACGCGTTGCCGAAGACCTTGCTCGGCGATCTCCACCGTGGACACCGAGCCGACCAGCAGCCCGCGAAAGCGCACATCGGCGCGCGCGGGCAGTCCGTCACCGGTGCTCGTCATGAGGGCGGTCACCGCGACGGTGTCCTCGAAGTGTCCGCCGTATCGCAGCCCGAGCAACGCGACCACCCCGGACAGGCTCAGCGTCATCGCCACCCCGGCCGCGCCGAGTCGCCGACGCGACCAGCCGCGCCCACTGGGATCTGGATACATGTCGTTTCCCCTATCCCGAGATCCGGATGCCTGAGTCGACGCCCCAGATAGCCAGTGTGAGAAGCAGATTCAGGAAGACGACGACGATGATCGTCACCTTGATGGCTCGCCCGGCCGCGACGCCGACGCCTTCCGGTCCGCCGGCGGCGATGTAGCCGAAGTAGCACTGGACGAACGTGGCGACGAGCACGAACGCGACCGCCTTGAGTACCGAGTACACGATGTCGCCCGGGTCGAGGAACTGGTGGAAGTAGTGGTCGTAGGTGCCGATGCCGTTGCCGCCGAGGAAGATCGCGGTGATCTTGGTGGTCAGGTAGGCGGTGGCCATGCCGACGGCGTACAACGGCAGAATCGCGACGGCGGCGGCCAGCATGCGAGTGGTGATCAGGTAGGGGAGGGGGCGGATGGCCATCGACTCGAGCGCGTCGATCTCCTCGGCGATCCGCATCGACCCGATCTGTGCGGTGAATCGGCAACCCGCCTGGGCGGCGAACGCGATGGTCGCCAGGAGCGGGGCCAGCTCCCTGGTGGTGGCGAAACCCGAGATCGCGCCGGTTAGCGGGCTCATCGTCAACAGATCGAGCGCGGTGTGCGATTCCATGCCGACGGTGACGCCCCCGAAACCGCACAGGATCACGATCACCCCGGCGGTGCCACCGCCGACGACCAGTGCGCCGTTGCCCCAGGTGACATCGATGATCAACCGTGTGACTTCTCTTCGGTAGTGCCGCAGCACGAACGGAACGGCGAGCAGCGCCTGCACGAAGACGGCGCCCTGGTGGCCCATCCGAACGTTCGCCTCGACGATCGGCGTTGTCGCTGTTCTCGCCGCGTGGAACGGACGCAGCAGGGGTGGCGTGTAATTCGACATCTCAGAGCACCTTGGACGGCAGCAGGGTGTTGTAGATCTGGGTGAGCGCGATATTGGCCGCGAAGAGCACGATCGCCGAACTGACCACCGCGGAGTTCACCGCGTCGGCGACCCCGCCGGGGCCGCCTTTGGTGTTAAGACCGCAATCACAGGCGATGATCGCGGTGAGCGCGCCGAACACCGCCGCCTTCACCAGCGCGACCAGCAGGTCGCTCGCGACGGCGAACGAGGCGAACGTACTGAGGTAGGAGCCGGGCGTGCCGTCCTGGACGAAGATGTCGAACAGGTAGCCGGTGGCGAAACCGATGAACACGACGAACCCGCACAACAGCATGCTCACCAGCACCGCCGCCAGCAGTCGTGGTGCCACGAGCCTGCGCACCGGGTCGACGCCCATCACCCGCATCGCGTCGATCTCCTCCCGGATCGTGCGGGATCCCAGATCCGCGCAGATCGAGGAGCCGACCGCACCCGCGATCATCAGCGAGGTGACAAGTGGGGCGCCCTGCCGAATGATGCCGAGGCCGTTGACGGCACCGATGAACGTGGTGGCCCCGACTTGGCTGACCAGGGCGCCGATCTGGATCGAGACGATCGCGGCGATGGGAATGGCAACCAGGAGTGTCGGAGTGGCTGAGACAGTTGCCATGAATGAGCTCTGCCGCAGGAATTCGGCCAGTGGAAAACGGCGATTGCCGAGTGCTCGGACCAGCTCTGCGGTGGCTTGCCAGGCCATGCCGACCTGTCGTCCAGCGGTCTCTGTCGCGCGTCGCGGATGGTTGCGCCACCAGTCCAGGCAGAAAGAGACGACGAGGTCGAAATCGGTTGGCGTGCTGGTGGATATAGATTTCGAGCCCATCGCAACCGCCTCTGTGTGAATGCGGTGGTGGACTCGTGCGACCACTACCGGCGAGATTTCTACCTCGGCGTAGATGTATTACTACGCGCCCGTAGTTTTCTGTCTGGGACTGTAGCAAGAGGTGGTCGTGACTGTCGAGGAATCGAGGCATTCCGGCTTCGCTCGCGTGAGCGCGATGGTGCGGCGTACCGGACAGCAGTAGGGAACCCGCACGAGCAGCGTGCCGGGGGCAACCGGTCAGCCGTGCCAGCGCCGGTAGACCTCAGCGGCGGCAGGGTGCAGGGGGACGGTGCCGGTGCCGATGAGGAAACGGCCGTCGAGGAATTGGGTGCCCGCGGCTTCGGCGGGGACCAGGGCATCGGCGTGCCAGAGGAGGAGTTCGACGATGGCGGCGGCTGTCTCGTCGGGCAGGGTCGCGGTGGCGAGAAGCAGGTTGGTGACGCCGATGGTGTGGACAGCGGGGCTGCCCGGGTAGGCGTCGGCGGGGATGGCGACGTGGTCGTAGACGGGGCCGTACTCCGCGCGCATCGGTGCGACCAGCGCGCCGAGGTCGAGCAGCCGCATCGGATCGGGCACGGTGAGGGCGGCGGTCGGTACGCCGCCTGCCCACAGCAAGGCGTCGATGCCGCCGTCGGTCAATGCCCGGGTGGCCTCGCGCAGGGGACGATGTTCAGTCACCACATCGACGGTCGGGTCGAGGCCTGCCGCGGCCAGGAGGCGTGCACCGGTCAGCGCGGCACCCGAACCGGCCGCGCCGAGGTTCACCCGTCGGCCACGCAGGTCGGCTATCTGTTCGATGCCGCTGTCGGCACGGACCGCCAACTGCAGGTAGTTCTCGTACACGCGGCCCAGTGCCAGTACCCGGCCGCCGAAGTCGCCGACCGAATCCGCCAGTGCCAGTGCGGTTTCGACCTCGCCGTCGGTGATCATCCGCAGATTCTGTTGGGAGCCCGCGGTTTCCACCGGCTCGATCCGGACGTGGTCGGTTTTGTTTGCGGCCGCGTCTGCCAGTAGCCGGGCGAAGGCAAAATAGAAGCCGCCGTCCTCGCCGGAGGCCAAGCGGACTGTCGACCGGTCGCCCGTGCCGCAGCCGAAGAGCGCCGCCGAGGCGAACGCGGTCAGCGCGAGCATCCGACGACGCGTCATCGGCACCGCGCCGCTCACCGGGTCACCGCCCGCATCGGACAGTGCCTGCTCAGCACGGCGCCGCTCATCGAGGCACCGCCGGTAGCCGGATCGCCACGGCGAGGCCGTGTGGCCGCACCGCCTCCACCACCAGCTCGCCACCGTGCGCTCTGGCCAATGCCTGCGCGATCGAGAGTCCGAGCCCGGTGCCGCCCGGGACAGCCGTGGTGCCGCGGAAGAAGCGGGTGGTGAGTTTGTCGAGTTCCTCCGGTGCGACACCGATCCCGTCGTCGGTGACCCGCACCGTCACCCAGCCCGGCTCGGCCTCGATGGTGACGTGGGTGTGCGCGCCGGCACCCGCGTATCGGCAGGAATTGCTCAGTGCCACATCGAGAATCTGCGCCAGCGCGGCCGAACTGATCGCCGCGGTCACATCCCCACCGTCCGGTACCGAAACCCGAGCCGCGGTCGGGTTCAGCGCGCCGCTGTCGTCAGGCGGTGGAACGTGTGCCGCGGCCGAGTTGATCGCGCCGCTGTCGTCCCGCGGTGGAACGTGTGCCGCGGCCGAGTTGATCGCGCCGCTGTCGTCCCGCGGCGGAACGTGTGCCGCGGCCGAGTTGATCGCGCCACTGCCTTCCGACGATGAAGCGCGAGCAACGGCCACGTTGGTTCCACCGGACGCAGCACTCGAATCCGACGGCCGGACGGCAGATGTCCGCGGGAGGGCCGCCAATTGAATACCCGCCTCCTGGAACGCCGACACCCACGCATCGATGCGGTCGGCGACAACCTGCGCCGGATCGCACTGTTCTTCCTCGGACGCCGCGGTCCCGAACGACGCGGGTGCTTCCGCGACGGCGAGCTCGAGCAGGTCGTCCAGCAGCGCGGTCAACCGTTCCACTTCCGCGGTAGCACCGCGAAAGGTCGCCGACGCGGTCGCGGGCACGGCGTACTCGAGTGAATCTAGCCGAATCATCAAGGCTGCCAGTGGGTTACGCATGGCGTGGGCGGTGTCGGCGACGAGTTGACGTTGCGCGTCGGCGGAGTCGCCGACCGCGGTGGCCATGGCGTCGACGGACTCGGCCAGCGCGCGAACCTCGGGCGGACCGCCGTAGTTCCTGGTGATCGGGGCGCGCCCGCGCGGCTTGGGCAGGGTAGCCGTGAGCTCGGCGACGGCGTCCGACATCGCGGCCAGCGGACGCAGCACCCAGCGGCTCAGAACGAGCGCCAACAGCATGAACCCGATCATCGCGCCCAACCCGCCGACGGCGATCACAGCCCAGGTCCTGGCGATCGCGGCACGAGCCGCCGCTGTCGACGCCTCGATCACGACGGCCCCGTTCACCTGCACACCGGTGCCGACGGGGCGCGCGACGAGCATGACCGGTGCGCTCCACGGTGTGAGCCGATCCTGGTGCTGGGGGCGCTGGTTGCGCCGCGCCGCCGCCAGCGCCGCGCTGATGCGCGAATCGGTCACCGCCACACCGGCATTGACGATCGGCGCGCCCCGCGCGTCGACGACGAGCACGTTCTCGCCGTACAGCTCGTGATAGCGGTGCACCTCGTCGGCGAGCGCGCGCACCCCGTCGGGGGAACCGGCACCGTCGGCGAGGGTGGCGAAACGGTCGGCGTCGCCGGAACGGCCGAGGACCAGCTGCTGGGTGCGGCTGGTGGCGGCGGTGAGTGACAGCGGCACCGCGAAGGCCAGCACCGCCAGCGCGGCGAACACGGTGAGGACGATCAGCAGTCGGCGGCGCACGCGCGTCCTCCGGTGATCACTGCCCCCACCGATACCCGTAGCCGCGAATGGTGGTGATCAGTCCCGGCCGGTTCAGTTTGGCGCGCAACCCGGTCATATGGACGTCGAGGGAGCGGGAGACCGCGACGAACGCGTCGCCCCAGATGCGGTCCATCAGCTGCTGCCTGCTCACCGCCGCACCCGGTCGTTCCACGAGTGCCTCGACCAGCTCGAATTCCTTCTGGGTGAGGGAGACCGGGGTTCCGCCCACCTCGACCGTGCGGGCGCGCAGGTCGACGCGCACGTCCCCGGTGACGACCTCGGTTCTGCTCTGGTTGGCGACGGCGGCCGCCCGCCGCAGCACCGTCTCGAGCCGCGCCATCAGCTCCGCGATCCGTGGTGGTTTGACCACGTAGTCGTCGGCGCCGCCGCGCAGCCCGCGCACGATGGACCGTTCGTCGCTGCGGGCGGTGAGGATCAGCACCGGCACGGCGCTCACCTCGCGCAGTTGCCGAAGTACCTGCAGTCCGTCCGCGTCCGGCAGGCCGAGGTCGAGCAGGACGGCGTCGTAGTCGCGGTGGGCGATGAGCAGGTCGGCGCCGCGGCGCATGCGTTCGGCGCGGTAGCCGCGTGCGGTGAGCGCCTCCACGAGGGCGTCGCCCACTCCGTCGTCGTCTTCGACCACCGCAAGCCGCACGCGCCGATCCTCCCACAGGGCCAGGATCGGCGCGTGTACCGCACGGTCAGCCACGCACGGCGGCCATCGCCCGTTCCGGCTCCACCGGGTCGGCGTGGACCTCGCGCTCGGCTTCGATGGTCGACTCGGCCGAGGTCTCCCGCATGAAGTAGTACGTGAGCAGCGAGATCCCGATACACCCGGCGACGTAGAAGAAGTACAGCGACTCGAGGTCCGCCTTCTTCAGCGCCAACGCGATCATCTCGGCGGTGCCACCGAAGATGGCGACGGTCAGCGCGTACGGCAGGCCGACGCCGAGCGCGCGGATCTTGGTCGGGAACAGTTCGGCCTTCACGATCGAGTTGATCGAGGTGTAGCCGGTGACGATCACCAACGCGAGCATCATGAGGCCGAAGGCGGCCAGCGGGTTGGCGGTGTGGGCGAGTGCGGTCATGATCGGCACCGTCAGCAGGGTGCCCGCGACGCCGAAGAAGATGAGCAGCTTGCGGCGCCCGATGCGGTCGGACAGTCCGCCCGCGATCGGCTGCAGCACCACGAAGACCAGCAGTGCGACGAAATTGATCCAGGCGACGGTGTCCTTGGAGATGCCCGAGGTGTTGATCATGAACTTCTGCATGTAGGTCGTGTAGGTGTAGAACGCCACGGTGCCACCCATGGTCAGGCCCACGACCAGTAGGCATTCGCGCGGGTACTGCAACAGCACCCGTAGCGAACCGCGCGAGCTGCTCGGGGCCGCGCCGGTGGTCTTCGTCGCGGCCTCGAACGACTCCGACTCGTCCATGCCGCGGCGCAGCAGCATCACCACGATGGCGCCGCCCGCACCGATCAGGAACGGAATGCGCCAGCCCCAGCTGTACATCTGCTCGGCGGAGAGCACCTGCTGCAGCACGATCTGCACACCGAGGGCGGTGAGCTGGCCCGCGACCAGGGTCACGTACTGGAAGCTGGAGTAGAAGCCGCGCCGCCCCGGCGAGGCCACCTCCGACAGGTACGTGGCGCTGGTGGCGTATTCGCCGCCGACGGAGAGTCCTTGCAGCAGCCGCGCCAGCAGCAACAGCACAGGTGCCGCGATGCCGATGGTCGCGAAGCCGGGGGTCACCGCGATCATCAGCGAACCGGCGGCCATCACGGTGACCGACAGGGTGAGCGCGGCGCGACGACCGAACCGGTCGGCATAGCGGCCAAGCGCCCACCCACCGATCGGGCGCATGATGAACCCGACCGCGAAAACGGCCGCCGTCGAGAGCAACTGGGCCGTCGGGTCGCCGTCGGGGAAGAACGCCTTCGCGAAGTACACGCTGAACGCGGCGTAGACATACCAGTCGTACCACTCGACGAGATTGCCGATCGACCCGCGCAACACATTCGCGACGACCCGCTTCTCACCACCGACCTGTGTCGTTGTCACCTTGGACCTCCTCTATCGGCGCGGCAGTGCGCCGTCGCAGACCACTGTGTCGGCTGTCACAGCCCCCACGGAAGCCACAACGGAGGTTCCTAACGTTCCCTTAGGACGATGCCCGACCCGTGCGGTCCGGACAGCACGAAACGCCCCGGACCGAGGGGTTCGAGGCGTTTCGCGGGGTGTCAGGTGTCAGTGGCGGAAGGCGTCCTTGGCCTTCTCGCCCGCGTCCTTGATGTTGGCCTTGGTCTGATCGGTCTTGCCTTCGTGCTCGAGGTAGCGGTCGTCGGTCGACTTGCCCGCCGCTTCCTTGGCCTTGCCGATGAGCTCTTCGGCCTTGTGCTTCGCCTTGTCCGCGAGACTCACAGTTTGTTCCTTCCAGACAGATCGCTCGGTCAGCGTCGGTGACCGTGGGCCGTCCGTTGGACCCACTGAGCGCATACCCCGGTTTCGGAAAGACAATCAGGCGCAACCATTTTCACCGGTGGAGCTGGTCACTGCGTGATCGCGGGTACCTGTTCGCCGGGATGCGGTGGGGGCGGTGGGGTGCCGTCGCCGAAGGGGCGGCCGCCGAGTTCCTCGCGGTGGTGCGGGGTGAGCCAGTTCGACAGGTCTGGGCCCTTCGGGACGATGCCGGTGGGGTTGATGTCGCGGTGCACCACGTAGTAGTGCTCCTTGATCTGGCCGAAGTCGATGGTGTCGCCGAAGCCGGGTGTCTGGAACAGGTCGCGGGCGTAGGCCCACAGCACCGGCATCTCGCTGAGCTTGGTGCGGTTGCACTTGAAGTGCCCGTGATAGACCGGATCGAAGCGGGCCAGGGTGGTGAACAGCCGCACGTCGGCTTCGGTGATGGTGTCGCCGACGAGATAGCGCTGGGTGCGCAACCGCTCGCTCACCCGGTCGAGTGCGGCGAAGAGCCGGTCGTAGGCCGCGTCGTAGGCGTCCTGCGCCCCGGCGAAACCGCAGCGGTACACGCCGTTGTTGATCTCGGTGAACACTTCCCGGTTGATCGCATCGATCTCGTCGCGCAACGGTTCGGGATACAGCTGCGGCGCGCCCGGCCGGTGATAGGCGCTCCACTCGGTGGAGAAATCGAGGGTGATCTGGGCGTAGTCGTTGGTGACCACCTGCCCGGTCGCGATCTCGACCATCGCGGGCACGGTGATGCCACGCGGATAGTCCGGGAACCGGGCCAGGTAGGCGTCACGCAGGCGATGGATACCGAGCACCGGATCGACGCCGCCGGGGTCGAGGTCGAAGGTCCAGCTGAGTTTGTCGTGGGTGGGCCCGCACAGGCCGAGTGACAGCACCGGCTCGAGCCCGAGCAGGCGACGCACGATCAGGGTGCGGTTGGCCCACGGGCAGGCCCGGGCCGCGACCAAGCGGTAGCGGCCGGGTTCGACGGGGTAGCCGTCGCGGCCGTCGGCGGTGATGCGTGTGGTGATGTAGTTGGTGTCGCGGCGGAACTCGCCCTTCTCGACGTAGCTGCCCGCACCGGCGTCGGCATCGCTCATCGGGTCAGTGTCGCATATCGGACGGGCGAAACCGGTCACCTGCGGGCGGTGGTGGCTACCCTGGAAATCGAACCTGTTGTGGCGCAGTGACGCTCGCCGGCTTGTGTGGGAAAGGGGTCGGGGACATGATGTCCTAGCGAAAATCATTGTCAACAAACGTGGCTCGGATGGGGGCAGTGTGGAACCGGACCTGGTCTTGACGCCGCGAATCGGTGGGTCGCTTCGCGCGGTACTCGACACTCCCGGCAGGCTCGCGGAGCTGGTGGCCGCGCTCGGATCGCCACTGAATGTGGTTGTGCCACAACAACTGGAGGAGAACGCGGCGAGCTACCGCGCCGTGTACGGCGCGCATCGGCTGAGCGGGAACATCTTCTTCGCGCACAAGGCGAACCGGTCGAGCGCGATCGTTCGCGCGCTGGCGGCGGGGGAGTGCGGAATCGACGTGGCCTCGCTTGGGGAGCTGCGGCACGCGCTCGAGTGCGGATTCACCGGCGACCGCATCATGGCGACCGGTCCCAAGGACCGGGAATTCCTGTGGCTCGCCGCACGGGTCGATGCGGTCGTCAACGCCGACTCCCGCGAGGAGCTCGCCGAGCTGGCCCGGCTGGTCACCGATTCGGGGTTGCCCCGAACCCGGGTGATGGTCCGGCTGTCGGCGTTCGACTCGCCCGGGGTGACCATTGCCAGCAGACGCAGCCGTTTCGGGCTGCACATCCGCGAACTGCCCTCGGCCCTCGACCTTCTCGACCGGAACCGCGACGCGCTCGACCTGCGTGGCATGGCCTACCACCTCGACACCACCGGCCTCGACGAGAAGGCCCTGGCCCTGGAAGGGTGCCTGCTGGCGATGCGGGAAGCCCAGATCAGGGGATTCACCCCCACCGCGATCGATATCGGCGGCGGGTTCGGCGTGAGCTATCTGCGTGACCGTGCCGAATGGCACCGCTACACCACCGAACTCGGCAACGCGGTGCTCGGCACACGCCCACCCATGACGTGGCACAGCCACGGTTACGGCCTGCGCGCACAGGCGGGCACGCTACGCGGCACCCTCGGCCTCTATCCCGCCCATCGCGAACTCGCCGGTGCGGACTACCTGGACGAACTGCTGCGCCGCGAGTCGCCCTCGCTGGGCCGGACATTGGCCACCCTGCTGCTGGAAAACCTCTACGACCTGCACATCGAACCCGGTCGCTCGCTGACCGACCAATGCGGCCTCACCCTTGCCCTGGTCTCGGAGGTGCGCACCACCGAGGAGGGCGAAACTCTGGTCCGGGTGGCCGCGAATTCCCGTGACATCAGCGCCGAACATCATGCGGTGCTGATGGATCCGGTGCTGCTGCCCGAAAGCGCCGGTGAGCCGGTCGGTGTGTACCTCACGGGCAATCTCTGTCTCGAAGACGACTTCATCACCCGCCGCAAAGTCACCCTGGCGCGCACTCCGGTGCCGGGGGATCTGCTCGCGTTCGTGAACACGGCCGGCTACTTCATGGATTTCGCGGCCGATTCCGCGCTGATGCAACCGGTCGCCCGCACGATCGCGGTCCGCCCCGGCGCGGACGGGTGGACGTGGTGCCTGGATGAACAGTATTGGCCCGTGGAAGGGAACCGCGCATGAAGTACGACAGCATTCTCGACGTCATCGGGGACACACCGCTGGTCCGGATCGACCCGGCCGTACACGGGCTCACCAATATCGACCTCTACGCGAAGATGGAGATGCTCAATCCGTTCGGTTCGGTGAAGGACCGTCCGGCCTGGAACATGGTGCGCGACGGCCTGTCCCGAGCCGTGGAACAGGGTGACGCGGTAGTCGAGTTGTCCAGTGGCAACACCGCCAAGGCGCTGGCGGTGATCGCGGCGATGCACGGACTGCCGTTCAAGAGCGTCACCAACCGCATGAAGGTGCCCGAGATCAAAGAGCTGCTGCTGTTGCTCGGCGCCCGCATCGAGGAGCTGCCGGGCCAGACCGAATGCCTCGACCCGACCGACACCGAAGACCCGCTCAGCCGCATGTACCGGATGCTGTCCGAGGACGGCGGCGGCTATCTGCACACCGATCAGTACTTCAACACCCGCAATCTCGACGCGCACCGCACCGGGACCGCACCGGAGATCATCAAGGACCTCGACGGCGCTGGCCCCGACATCTTCGTCGCCTGTATCGGCACCGCCGGATCCTCGACGGGGGTGGCAGGTGTGCTGCGCGAACACAATCCGGCCGTATCGGTGATCGGGTTGGTCGCCGACAAGTCCGATTTCATCCCCGGCATCCGCAATATCGACGAGATCAACGAAGTCGGCCTGTTCGACCCGGACAACTACGACACCATCGACGCGGTGACCTCGCAGGAGGCGATCGAGGGCATGCTCACCCTCAACCGCCGCTGCGGAATCCTCGGCGGGCCGACGGCGGGCGCCGCCTACTTCGGAGCGCTGCGTCATCTGCGGGCCGTCGACGCGGAACTCACCGAGCGGCGCACCGCCGTGTTCATCGTGTGCGATCGGGTGGAGAGCTATCTCAGCTATGTGCGCAAGCGCAGGCCCGATCTGCTCGAGCAACCGGTGCGCCCGAATTCGGTGAGCACGGTGACCGACGCCGAGATCGCCGCCGTGGCAACCGTCGACGTGGACCAGGCGCGTGAGTGGATCGCCCGGGACCGGCCGGTGGTCGTCGACCTGCGCGGTTCCTTCGCCTACGGCGCCGTCCACATCGAGGGCTCGATCAATATCGTCGACGAGCTGTTCGACGAACTCGTTCACGGCGGGCTGCCGTTCGGTGCGGGCACCCCGGTGCTGCTGGTGTGCCCGGTCGGTGAGAAGTCCGCGCGCTACGCGGCCCTGCTCACCCGGATGGGGCACCGGGACGCGCGGAGTCTGCGCGGCGGTGTCGTGGCCTGGCGCGACGCGGGCGCACCGCTGGTCAGGGACTGAGCCATGACCGACGACGTTCTCGACCGGCTGGCCGACTGGCAGGCCGGACTACGCGCCCAGTTCCCGATTCTCACGCGCAATCCCGATGTGGCCTATCTCGACAGCGCGGCCACGACCCAGAAACCGGCCGCGGTGCTCGACGCGGTCACCGATTTCCTCACCACCGGCAATGCCAATGTCGGGCGCGGCTCCTATCCGTGGGCGACCGCGACGACCAGCCGCATCGAGCGAGCCCGCGATCGGGTGCGAATCGCCCTGGACGACACCACGTCCGGTTCCTCGGTGGAGTTCGTCGGCGGCACGAGTCACGGATTGCGGGCGGTGGCGCAGGACTGGTTGGCCGATCAGCTCCTCGACGGTGACGAGATCATCGTCCCGTTCGGTGACCACGAAGCCAATCTGCGTCCCTGGCTCGATATGCGAGACGACTTGGCGCGCGGCGGTATTCGCGTGCGCATCGTCGCGATGCCGGTCGACCCCGCCGCCGGTGACTACGACCACCGGGCCCTGCCGTCGGTGGTCACCGACCGCACCCGCTTCGTCGCCGTCACCCACGTACATCACGTCTTCGGTGTCGATATGAACGTGCACCGGGTGCGCGAGGCGGTGGGGCCCGACGTGCCGATCTGTCTCGACGCCGCGCAGAGCGTCGGGCACCGGCCGGTGTCGGTCGCCGATCTCGATGTGGATTTCGTGGTGTTCTCCGGGCACAAGATGCTGGCACTGCCCGGCATCGGGGCGGTGTGGGCGCGCAATCGGCGTGGCCCGCGCTTCGCGCTACGCGGGTGGGAGGGGACGCCGAACACGGCGGGCATCGTCAGCATGGCCGCCGCCTTCGACTGGCTCGATGCCGCCGGAACGGCCGAGATCGGCGCCTGGACAAGTGCTTTGACCCTACGACTCACCGACGGGTTGGCCAAGCTGCCCGGAGTGCAGGTGCTCGGCTGTCAGGACAGTCTCACCGCCGAATCGACCGTGCAGCGGCGTGAGGCACTGGTGACCTTCCGACATCGCGCGGTGCGCTCCGACGACCTGGGCTTCGTGCTCGCCGACGAGGGGATCATGGTGCGCGCCGACGGGCACTGCCAGGCGGGTCGTGATTCCGACGACCACGCCGTGCGGGTGAGCGTGCATGTCTACAACACCCCCGACGAGATCGACCGGGTGCTCGAGGTGGTGCGGCGGTGCGAGGGAATGAGCAGCTGAGCGGGTCCGGGCGGCGTGCGGCCCCGAAGGCGCTGCAGCGGTGAGCAGTTGAGCCGGGTCAGGCGGGGGTGCGTCCCCGGAATGCGGTGCGCGCGCTGAGGAGGGCGAGGTCGTCGCGGGTGCCCAGCCAGTGTTCGTCGTGCGGGTCGAGGAGTCGCTGCCACACCGCCGCGTCGGTGTCGTCGAGGTACGGTGCCGCTCGGCGCACCCGAGCGGCGAATTCGTCGAGCACGACCCGGCGGGTTTCGGTGGGCAGGGGAGCGGGCAGGTCGACCAGGGCCGTCGAGGCGGTGACGTCGAGGAGACCGGCGTCGGCGAGGATCGTGGTCCAGGCGCGGCGCGGCCGCACCGCTGCCGGGCGGTCGAAGAACCAGCGCGTGAACTGCTGATCGTGCGCCTCGTCGAGCCGAATCTCCAGGCCCGGCCTGCCGATTCCGATGTCCCACGGCAGGCAGCGGGTGGGCAGACCGCCTTCGGCGATGCCGAGGACGCCGCCGGGTCGGAGCAGCCGGGTGAGGGACCGGACGGCCGCGTCCCAGTCGTGTGCGTGGTGCACACACCAGGACGACCAGACCACGTCGGCCGGTTCGGGTAGTGGTGGTGCGCCGTCCTCGAGGTCGTGCAGGACCGCGCGGACCCGGTCGCTGACCCCGGCCGCACGCGCGGCCTCGATGGTCAGCTCGAGCATCGCCGGATCGAGATCCACCGCGTATACGCGCCCCGTCTCACCGACAGCTCGTGCCAACGCGACGGTCGACGTTCCGGCCCCCGGCCCCACATCGACGACAATCTGGCCCGGCGCGACCGCCAACGGCTCGAGCAACGCCAGCGTCGCGTCGAGGAATACGGCCTCGGCCGCGGCCGGTTCCCCGGTCGAGGTCCCGGTCCCCGTACGCCCCCCGCGGCGCTCATGAATGATCGTCATAGCGCACATGCTACTGAACATCATTTTCAACTTGAATGGGGACATGCCGATCGGGAATCCGTGGTTGCGGCAATCGGCGCGTGGCAATGAATCAACAACCCCTGCAACAGCTTCCACCGAGAAGCTGTCGGTACCCCGGCCTACTGTGCCCGGTATGGAGCTCCTGGCCGACACCCGCTTGACCGACCTGTTCGCGCGGCTGCGCGCCGCCGATTTCCGTGACTGCACGCGCACCGACATCGAACGCGCCTGTCGCGCGATGGGCGGCACACTCGCGAGCGACGGCTCGGTCGACGTTCCCGACATGCCCGCAGGCACCCATACCTTCGGCGACGACGATCCCTACGACGAGAGCAAGCCGTGCCGACGGTTCTCCGTTCCCCTCGCGAGGATCGAGCCCGAACAGTTCCGCGCCTACCTCGATCGCGCGGTGGCGGCGTGGGGTGAGCCCAGCTGGTACAGCGGCCTCTCGGAGGATCTCGACGTCGGCTGGATCGACGGGCCGACGCTGTACACCCTCGAACTGGCGGCCGACGGAGACCTGGAGCTGGGTATCCGCTCGCTCGGGGTCGACGGGAACCGTCGATGGTGGAACTGGAAGACGCAATACCACTACCCGGAATTCCTCGACGAGGACGACTGGGTTCCCGCCGACGAGCACGACCTGGAGTACACCAGCGCCGACGACTACGAGGTCGACTACACGTGGTCCGCGGGATCGTCCGGTCGCGGGGCCGAAGTGTGGAGCGTGTACACCCTCGCGCACCTGCGTGGCCTGCTCACCGACCTCGTGACCAGCCTCCATCTCGCGATGCGCGCCCTCGGCCCGGGTCCGCAACCCTTGGTGCTCGACTTCTACGACCTCGAGCAGTCCCCCGACCGTCGGGTGCGATTCACAGTGTCTCCCAACGAGATCCGCGTGACCGCTGCGGTCACCGATGCCACGCGCCACCACCTGGCCGCCCTCGGCTTCACCGATCGCCCCGATGGCACCGCGCTGCGTTGCTGGTCCGATGTGTCAACCGACGCCCGCGCCGCCGCGACCGTCACCACGGTCCTGTTGCACCGGCTCGGCCTCGGCACCGAGTACCTCACCATGCACGAATCAGGCGACCCACTGTCGATTCCGGGCTTCTCGGTCGACCTCGATGTGGACTTGGTCGATCCCGACGAGGACGAGGACGAGGACGACGACTCCTAGGCCGCCATGGTCTCGGTCGTGCGTGTCACAGGAGGCGGCGCACGGCCTCGATGACGGCGCGGCGCCGGTCGTCGGTGGTCTCGGCTTCGGAAGCCGGCACGCCGACGGCATTGCCCGGATTCCAGGCGAGCGCGATGCTCAGGACCAGCGTCAGCAGTGTGCCGGGTGAGAAGCCGGAGCCGATGTTGTTCGCCTTCTGCACGGCGGCAAGCGCTTCCAGCTTCACCTCGCGTGCAGGCGTCGCGCCTGCGGGGTTCTGATCGCCGCGCTCGAGGCGGTGCCAGGTGGCGAGCCGGATGACTTCGGGATGGGCTCGGCAGTAGTCGAACAGCCGCCCGGCGTACTCGGGGAGGTCGTCCGCGGTGAAGGGAACCGACTCGAGGCCGTGGGTGACATGGGCATCGAAGACGGCGTCGAAGAGTTGATCTTTGCTGCAGAAATAGATGTAGATGAGGTTCTTGTTGGCTGCCGCGGCCTTGGCGATCCGGTCCACCCGGGCTCCGGCGATGCCGTATGTCGCGAACTCCTCGGTGGCCGCCTGGAGAATGCGTGCCTTGGTGGCCTCGGCGCGGGACATGGGGGTCATCGTAGTTCCGTGGGTTGTCGGCGGCGTCATCCGATTCCGAAGAAGACCAGGACCGCATCGGAGGCAACCAGCAGCACGGTGCACCACACGGTGACTCCGGTCATCAGCCAGCCGATGAGCCGCCGACGCGGGATTCCCAGCGCGGCACCGAGCAGGGCCGAACCCCAGGTGCCGAAAAGAGCGGGCCCGAGTAGGCCGAAACCCGGGACACCGAACCGCGCGAGGACGCGCCGTGCCCGCTGCCCCGCGGCGCCGGACAGCCGGCCCTCCGCCGCGTGATCTCCGACATCGAGCGCGCCGATCGAAGCCCCTCCTCGGGTGTTCGTTGTCGAATTGGTCTGCAGTGCAGCTTGTTTCCAGCGGGCACGCCAGGACTGCCAGACCAGTCTGGCGCGCTCCATGGCCACCACCGCGAAGACGACACAGCACGCCGCGCCCAGTATCACCGCCACCAGGGCGATCGGACCGGGCAAGGACAGCGAAAGACCGACGGGGATCGCGGGGGTACCCAAGACGAACCCCGCGAGAAAGACCCAAACGAATCGCACCACGCGGCTTCCTTCTCTGTCGCCGATCATCGAGCGGCTCGATGCCGCAAACTAACTAACTGGTTAGTATCATGGCATGGATCACCTCGACCCGATGCTCGACGACTTGTCCACCGGTAAATATCTGCTGCTCACCACCTTTCGGCGGGACGGCAGGCCGGTTCCTACACCGGTCTGGGTGATGCGCGACGGGGAGGCGCTGGCGGTATGGAGCGCGGCGGACACCGGAAAGGTGAAGCGAATCCGCAACAGCGGTCGGGTGACGGTCTGCTCCTGCGACTGGCGCGGCAAGCCGCTCGGCGTCCCCGTGCCCGGGTTCGCCGAGGTACTGACGCCCGGCGAAAGTGCGCACTTCACCGGTCTGATGAAGCGCAAGTACGGCCTGGTCGCTCGCATCGGGTTGGCGGCCAGCGCGCTGCGCGGCGGCTCCGAGCGCATGGCGGGCATCCGCATCCGGCTCGAGCGGTGACCGGTGTGGATTCTGCGTGTCGTCGGCCGTGACGAGGAGTTCTAGACTCGACCCATGTCTGCCGACACCGACCCCACGGACTCCTTCGACGCGGTGATCTCGGCGGCGGACGCGCCCGTCTGGATCGTCACCACCAGCGCGCACGGCCATCGCTCGGGCTGCCTCGTCGGATTCGCCACGCAGGTCAGTATCGAGCCGCGCCGGTTCCTCGTCGGCTTGTCCAAGAGCAACCACACCTACGAAACAGCCACCACCGCAACACATCTCGCCGTGCATCTGATCGCGGCCCGGCATTTCGAGGTGGCCGGGCTGTTCGCCACAACGACCGGGGACGATACCGACAAGTTCGCCAGATGTGACTGGCACCCCGGCCCACACGGGCTGCCGATCCTCACCAGCGCGGCCGGCTGGTTCGCGGCGGAGATCCTCGAGCGCATCGACCTCGGCGACCATCTCGGCGTGCTCCTCGCGCCCGTCGCGGCCGAAGCGCCGTCGACCGACCACGCGATCCTGCACCTGAGCGCGGTCGCCGAACTGAAGCCGGGTCACCCCGCCTGAACACGACGACGGCCCGGAACCGTGGTGGTTCCGGGCCGTCGGCGGGGATCAGCGCAGGTCGAACCGGTCGTTGTCGACCACCTTGACCCAGGCGTCGACGAAGTCCCGCACGAACTTCTCGTCCGCGTCGCTCTGGGCGTACACCTCCGAGACCGCGCGCAGCACCGAATGCGAGCCGAACACGAGGTCGTTGGCCGTGGCCGTCCAGCGCTTGGCTCCGGTCTTGCGATCGAAGCCCTCGTAGACGTTCTCGTCCGACTCGGCCGGCTTCCACTCGGTGTTCTGGTCGAGCAGATTCACGAAGAAGTCGGTGGACAGCACGCCCGGGCGATCGGTGAACACACCGTGCGAGCTGCCACCGTGATTGGCGCCGAGCGCACGCAAGCCGCCGACCAGCACGGTCATCTGCGGTGCGGTCACATCGAGCATGTACGCGCGGTCGAGCAGCAGACGCTCGAGCGGCGCCTTCTCACCCGGACGCACGTAGTTGCGGAAACCGTCGGCGCGCGGCTCGAGCACGGCGAACGACTCGACGTCGGTGGACTCCTGGGTGGCGTCGGTGCGTCCCGGGTGGAACGGCACCGTCACCGTGTGACCGGCGTCCTGGGCGGCCTTCTCGACCGCCGCGGAACCCGCGAGGACGATCAGGTCGGCCAGCGAGATCTTCTTGCCACCGGTGGCCGAGGCGTTGAAGTCCTGCTGGATGCGCTCGAGCACCTCGAGCACCTTGGCCAGCTCGGCCGGCTCGTTGATCTCCCAGTCGCGCTGCGGTTCCAGCCGGATGCGGGCACCGTTGGCGCCGCCGCGCTTGTCGGTGCTGCGGAAGCTGGCCGCCGACGCCCACGCCGTCTTGACCAGCTGGGCGACCGTGAGACCGGAGTCGAGCACAGTGCGCTTGAGCGCCGCGACGTCGTTGTCGTCGACCAGTTCGTGGTCGACGGCCGGGACCGGGTCCTGCCACAGCTGCGGCTCGGCCACCCACGGGCCGAGGTAGCGGCTCAACGGACCCATGTCGCGGTGCAGCAGCTTGTACCAGGCCTTGGCGAAGGCCTCGGCCAGCTCCTCGGGATGGTCGAGCCAGCGCCGGGTGATCTCACCGTAGATGGGGTCCTCGCGCAGGGCCAGGTCGGTGGTGAGCATCGTCGGCGTGCGGGCCGGACCGCCGAACGGATCGGGGATGAGTCCTTCGCCCGCACCGTCTTTCGGCTTCCACTGCCACGCGCCCGCCGGGCTCTTGGTGAGTTCCCACTCGAACCCGTACAGGTTCTTCAGGAAGCCGTTGCTCCACTGGGTGGGTGTCGCGGTCCAGACGACCTCGAGCCCACTGGTGATGGCGTCCTTGCCCTTGCCGGTGCCGAAGGAGCTCTTCCAGCCGAGACCCTGCTGCTCGATCGGGGCGGCCTCGGGCTCGGGGCCGACCAGGCTCGCGTCACCCGCGCCGTGGGTCTTGCCGAAGCTGTGCCCGCCGACGATCAGTGCCGCGGTCTCCTCGTCGTTCATGGCCATCCGGCCGAAGGTCTCGCGGATGTCGCGGGCCGCCGCTACCGGGTCGGGCCTGCCGTTGGGGCCTTCCGGATTCACATAGATCAGGCCCATCTGCACCGCACCGAGCGGTCCGGAGAGCTCACGGTCACCGCTGTAGCGCTCGTCGCCGAGCCAGGTGTCTTCCGGGCCCCAGAACATCTCTTCGGGCTCCCAGATGTCGGGGCGGCCGAAGCCGAAACCGAAGGTCTTGAAGCCCATCGACTCCAGCGCGACATTGCCCGTGAAGACCAGGAGGTCGGCCCAGGAGATCTTGTTGCCGTACTTCTGCTTCACCGGCCACAGCAGCCTGCGCGCCTTGTCGAGATTGGCGTTGTCGGGCCAGCTGTTGAGCGGGGCGAAGCGCTGCGCGCCCTGCCCGCCGCCGCCGCGGCCGTCGGCGATCCGGTAGGTACCGGCCGCATGCCAGCTCATCCGGATGAACAGGCCGCCGTAGTTGCCGTAGTCGGCGGGCCACCAGTCCTGGGAATCGGTGAGAACCGCGGCGATGTCGGCCTTGAGCGCCTCGACGTCGAGCTGGGCGAATTCCTTCGCATAGTCGAAGTCCTCGCCGAGCGGGTTGGACTTCGACGAGTGCGCGTGCAGGACCGAGACGTCGATCTGCTCGGGCCACCAGTCCTGATTGGTCTGCGGGCGATGCGCCTTGGGCTCGGGCGAGGGGATCGCGGGGTTCTCGCTCTCGCTGGTGCTCGAGGTCTCGGTGTCAGGAGTGGGTGGGCGGCTATCGGAGGTCACGATATTCCTTCCTGGACGGGGTGGTGCGGACTACTCGTTAGGGGTGGACGGTGCGTGCGCGCAGTCGGGGCACAGGCCCCAGTAGATGACCTCGGCTTCATCGATGGCGAAGCCGTGGTCGTCGGACGCGGTGAGACAGGGTGCTTCGCCGACCTGGCAGTCGACGTCGAAGATCGCGCCGCAGTCCCGGCAGATGAGGTGGTGATGGTTGTCGCCGACGCGCGACTCGTATCGGGCGACCAGGCCGCGTGGCTGGATGCAGCGCAGTAGTCCGGCGCCGGTCAGAGTGCGCAGCGAGTCGTAGACCGCCTGGTGGGACACACCGGGCAGTCGCGAGCGGACCGCCCGGATCACCGAATCGGTATCGGCGTGCGGGTGTTCGTGCACAGCGCCGAGCACCGCGACACGCGGAGCTGTGACGCGCAGTGAAACTCCCCGCAGCATCTGCTGGAATTCCTGGTCCGTCGACACGCCACGAAGTCTTCCCCGTTTTCTTGAATCAGTCAAGTATTTGTTCCGGGTCAGGTTCGTGAGAACACCGCGACGAGGAAGTCGGAGTCGTCGCGGAAGGGCCGCAGGTCCCAGGTGGACAGCAGGAGATCGGTTGCGAGGCCGGCTTTTTCGGTGTCGTCGAGGAAATCGGCGAACTCGTAACCGCGCTCGGCGCCGAAGCCGGTGATCAGGCGGCCCGCGGGTGCGAGGTGGCGGGCGAACCCCTCGAGCACCGCGATCCGGGTGGACGGCGCGAGGAAGGTGAGCACATTGCCCGCGCAGACGATGGCGTCGAAATCGCGGGTGGGCAGATCCAGTTCGGCGAGGTCGCCGACGAGCCAGGTGGGGCCGGGGTGATCGGCGCGCGCGGCGTCGATGAGTACCGGGTCCACATCGACACCGACCACGGTGTGCCCCGCGTCGTGCAGGTAGCCGCCGATCCGGCCGGGTCCGCAGCCCGCGTCGAGCACGCGCGCCCCACGTCCGAGCATGGCGTCGACCAGTCGCGCCTCACCGACGATGTCGGTGCCCTCGGCCGCGAGGGTGCGGAATCGTTGCACGTACCTCGCCGAATGCGACGGGTCGGCGGCGACGATCTCCTCCCACTGACTGGGCGTGCGGTCCTTCGATGCGCTCATGATCGACTCCTCCTGCGGCCGACCCTAGCGCGATTTACGGGCTAGGCGCGGAGATCTCCGGGAAATGGCCGGCTGGTGAGGCTGTGATAGAGCACGCTGAGGTCGAGGGCATCACCGGCGGCGGTTTTGGGCTCGGCGGCTCGATCGACCTGGCGGTGCAGCGCTTCCATCTTCTCGTCGAGCTGGGTGGCCGCCTCGGCCGCCTGGGCGAGGTCGCTGCGCAGGTTCGGCGGCACCTCACCCCGGTATTTGTAATAGATCTTGTGTTCGAGGCTGGCCCAGAAATCCATGGCGATGGTCCGGATCTGGATCTCCACCGGGACCCGCTGGGTGTGCCCGGCCCGAAACACCGGGATCGACACGATCAGGTGCAGGCTCTGGTACCCGTTGGGCTTGCGGTGGGTGATGTAGTCGCGCTCCTCGAGCACGGTGATGTCGGCCTGGCTGACCAGCAGGTCCCGGATGGTGGCGATATCGGAGATGAAGCTGCACACCACCCGCACGCCGGCGATGTCGAGCACGTTCTCGCGGATGGCGGCCAGGTTCATCGCGTAGTTCTTGCGCCGCACCTTCTCGAGCACGCTCTCGGGCGACTTGAGCCGCGAGCCGACGTGCTCGATGGGGTTGTAGGCGTGGGTGTTGTTGAAGTCCTCGCGCAGGATGTTGATCTTGGTGGTGACCTCGTCGATCGCGAACTTGTACCCGAGCATGAAGTCGACGAACTGGTCGCGCAGCGCGCGCACGTCGTCGACATCGACCAGTTGCCCGTTGGATGCCGAGCCGGTGTCGGGTTGCCAGGGTTTCACCCCGACCATTGTGCCCGTTACGTGGCCGACGGCCCCGCGGGGGCGTCACAGCCCCGGCTCGTCCTCATCGAGCCGATGGTGGTTGAGCTGGGCGAATCCCCACGCTGCCAGGGCGGTGAAGCAGGCGATGTAGAGCATGTAGGCGGTGAGCACGAGCACGATGCCGTAGTCGTGCATCCAGTGCCCGAGGGGGAACACCGCGAGTGCGCCGAGGGCGAGCATCACCACCGAGGTACCGAGGGCGGGCAGTGCGAGAGGGGTGAGGTCGGTGCGTTTCGGTTCCGGCGCGGGAGTGGGTTCCGGGGGAGCGATCTCGGGGCAGCGGTCGGGTTGTGCGTCGGTGATCATCGAGAATTCCTCGCGTTCGGGCTCGAAATATCAACGGGGGCAGCGGGAGTGGGGCGTGTCGGCGGTGACTCGCGAGGATCGCCACCCGCCGATGGGCGGTGACCCGTCATGTATTCGGCCCGGCGGGCCGATGGGATGGGACCGATCTGCGTGTCGCAATTTTCCAGCTAAATCGTGTCGCCGAGCATGAAAGTGGTGGTCTCGTGGCATGGAGTGAGCGTCAGCGCTCGTGCGCGCCACCGCGCCAGCTACGTTTTGGCACACCGGTACCGTTTGCGGCGCGGTCGGCGGGGTAGGGCCACGGCATGACCGAACCAGACGACACCTACGACCCACCCCAGGACACCGGCGCGCCCGACTCGGTCGAAACCGATCCGGCCGCGCTCAACAGCAGTGAGGACCTCGACGAGGACCGCCTGCGCGAAGACCCGCTGGAAGCGGGCATGGACCCGCCCGAGCACTGGACCGGCGTCACGAAATACGGGATGACCCCGGCCGAAGAGGCCACCCCGCGTGGGCTGGACGAACGCCTGGCCGAGGAGGAACCCGATGTGGTTCCCGGTTCCGCGCCGCAGGCGGCCGGGTCGTCCTCGGTCGAACTCGATCAGGACGGCAACGAGGTCGCTCCGCGGGTCGGCTACGAAGAGGACCTCGGCATCGCCGCCGACGTGGCCGGTGGTTCCGTGCCCGACGAGATCCGCAGGCCGGAGCCGCCGGAGTGATCCGGACCGTTCAGCTGCCCGCGTATTTCGCGGCGTAGAGAGCCTGATCGGCGCGGGTGAGCAGGTGGTCGGGCCCCTGGCCCGCCAGCTCGACGAGGACCGCGCCGATGCTCACCGTCACGTCGATGCTCACGGTATCGACGGTGACCGGGGTGCTGAGCGCCTTGTGGAGCGCGGCGACCAGCCGGTCGAGGAGGTCCTGGTCGGCCGGTGGCTCGGCGAGGACGACGAACTCGTCGCCGCCGGTCCGCGCCAGCACGCACCCGTGCGCGGCGGCCGCCGACTCTAGCCTGTGCGACACGGCGGCGAGCAATTTGTCGCCGACGATGTGGCCGAACGAGTCGTTGACCTCTTTGAAGTTGTCCAGATCCAGCGCGCACACCCCCGCCCTCGCCTGCGGATCCGCCTCATCGATGACGGTGTTCAGCCGGTCGAGCAGGTACCGCCGGTTGGGCAGGGCGGTGAGCGGGTCGTGCATCGCCTGCCACTGCAATTGCTCTGTGGTCGTGCGTCTTTCGGTGATGTCCTCGCCGAAGCCGAGCAGGTACCGGCGTTCGCCGTCGGCCGAGGCGCAGCGGGTGACGGTCCAGGAGGTCCACACCATCGATCCGTCCTGGCGGGGGAATCGGCCTTCGATCTGGATGCTGCCGGTCGCCGAGTCTTCGAGGGCGCGCATCACCCGCTCGCGCACCTCGGTCTGCCGGTCGGCCGGGAACATGGTGAAACCGGTCGTGCTGCGCAGCTCGGCCAGGTCGCGGCCGATGAGCCGTTCGAAGGCCGGGTTCGCGTCGAGGATGATGCCGTTCTCGTCGCCGATGGAGATGCCGATGGAGGAGTGGTGGAAGGCGATCTCATAGCCCTCGGCATGCGCAGGCCCGGCGCACAGGGCGCGCGCGAAGCCGGTGCCGAATCCGCCGAGCAGGGCATCGCCGACGGCGAGATCGCGCGGCCTCGCCGACTCGGCGACCGCGCGTAGTACCGGAACCGACGCGGCGATGACGGCCGGGTCGCTGAGGCCGAGGTCGGCTATCGCTCGCGCGGCTCGTTCGCCTGCCTCGAACGCGGACTCGTGCGGTGCCTCGCCGAGCTCGGCGACTATGCGGCGGACCTGTTCGACGAGCGAATCCCGCGAGACCGGACCGAGCTCGGCCAGGCGCCGAGCCCACTCGTCTGCGTGGTCGTCGAGGTTCATAGCGAAGCCGGTTCCAGGTGGGCGGCGTCCTTGCCGCGGCCGATGCGGTCGGTGGTGATCATGCCACGTCGGGCCCGGGCAGCGTCCGCTCGGCCGCACCGATACGGTGCGGCGGGAGTCGGGCGGGCTCAGCTGTCGAAGTGAACGTCCAGCAATCGCTCGCTCGCGCGCAAGTGCTCGGCCATGGTGACGAGCAGGTCGATCGAGTCGCGGGACAGGCCGATCGTCTGCACGAGGAACAGGCGCGGCCGGTCGAGCTGCAAGCGCGCGAGCAGGGTGCTGTCGTCGACGTTCGAGTCGTTCAGGTCGCGGCCGAAGAAGTAGTCAGGTTCCACCTGGAAGTAATCGGCCAGTGCGGCAACAGTTCTCCACGAAGGGTTGCTGCGACCGCCCGACCGCAGCTGGGACAGATACGGTGCCGAAATGCGATGCCCCGCCGCCTGCAACGAGCGTGCGACCTGGCGGTTGGTGCACCGGTCCGCGACCTGCTCGGGTGGATTGCGGAAGAGCTCGTTGAGGCGGGTAGCGAAGTGCGACACGGCGATTCCTCGACATCAGGTTGGTCAGAAGACCATCTTCTGCCGCTCGCTGTGTCGCTGGCAATAGTGCCAGCTAACTTGTGGCTTCCATCACGAAATTCGGCCGGGGCGTTTGTTCCACGGCGAAACGCGGTGGCCTGCCTCAGTAGGCGAGAGGGTAGTCGTCGTCCGGCATCGGAGTGATCCACGACTGGTCGAATACGTCGGCCGGGTCCGCGGAATCCCAGGCGGCGCGGGCGAATTCGCTCGGGGGTGTGAGCGCGTCCAGATCGAGGCCCGCTTCGCGGTCGGCGTCGTCGGCCACCGCGAGCTGTTCGGCGAAGTCGGCGTCATCGCGGGTAGGGATCATTCTCGACCTCCAGATGCGGATTCGGCGGGGTGGGCCGGCTGCCGGACCGGCCCACCCCGAGGTGGAAGAGCGACGTGACTTTCGAGGTGTTCTCGCCGTTGCGGCGGGGGTCCGCGCTGGGTCGGCGGACGCTGCAGCGGGGTCATGACGCGCCTCCTCGCAGGGAAGCGTCCGGACGGGTCAGGCGTTGATCGCCTGGCGCTGATGTCCGTTGGAGTGTGCGATCTCGATCTTGCGCGGCTTGGCCTTCTCGGCCACCGGGATCGTCAGGCGCAGCACGCCGTCGGTGTATTCGGCGCGGACGTTGTCGGTGTCGAGGCCCTCGCCGAGGAACAGCTGACGGCTGAACACCCCGCGCGCGCGTTCCGCGGCGATCATCTCGCGGCTCGAGTCGAGTTCGGGTCGCGATGCTCGCACGGTGACAACGTTGCGTTCGATATCCAGGTCGAGCGAGCTCGGGTCGATACCCGGCAGGTCGAATTCGACGAAGAACTCGTCGCCCTCACGCCAGGCGTCCATCGGCATCACCGTCGGCCGGGCCGCGGTGCCGAGCACCTGCTGCGTGAAACGGTCCAGATCGCGGAAAGGATCGGTACGCATCAGCATGGTCGCCACCTCCAACTCACTCCATTTCTCTCTCGTAGGTCAGGTAACCTATGCCGTGTGGCATAGATTTGTTTTAGCACTCTCGGCATGAGAGTGCAAGAGAGGAGTGAGATGTCGCTGGACCCGCACGCGGGATCCCCGCTACCCGACCCGGCGCAGGCCGTGTACGGGATCTCGGTGACAGCTGAACTGACGGGGGTCGGTGTGCAGACGCTGAGGCTCTACGAGCGGCACGGGCTGCTCACCCCGGCGCGCAGTGACGGCGGTACCCGTCGCTACAGCAGCAACGACCTGGCGCGCCTGCAGCGCATCGTCGCGCTCGCGGCCGCGGGGGTGAACATCGCGGGGATCGGTCGCATCCTCGAGCTCGAGGACGCCAACGCCGTCCTCCGTGCTCGGCTGCGCGGCGAGCTACCCCCGGATTAACGCCTACCCGATGGTCTGTTCCTGTGGGTGAGCATGGGGTCGCGCGGAAAGTGTCGTGAATCTTCCAATGACTTCGGTTAACGGTTTTTCCTGGTGAGGGCGGGTCCTAGGTTTCAGGGCGGCTGTCCGGCCGAATTTCGCCTGCGAAAGACCGAGTGTGCGTGTGACGAGTTGGGTGCCGATCCTGCGATCGGTGCTGGTGATCGCCCTGATGACCGGCGCCGTCATCGCCCTGCGCGGTCGGGTTCCCGGGGTCGTCCCGGCGGCGGGGGAGCGGCCATCCGCGCTGACGGTCGCGGTGATGCCGGTGCTGTTGCTCGTCTCGGTGGTCATTCTGGCGGCCGGGGTCCTGATCAGCCAGCACCGCTTGCCGTTGGCGATGCCGCAGATCGAGACCGCCGGTGGCGGGCTGCCACGGTTGCGGGTCGGACGGCTGTCGGTGCTCCTCCCGGTCGCTGTCGGGGCCGCGGCGCTGGTGTTCGCCGGTGGGATCGTCGCCCTGTTCCTGCTGCCCGGCGCGAAAACCGAGCAGACGCCGCCCGAGGACGCGCCGGTACGCGACCGCCCGACCTCGCTCGATGCTACAGCTCCCGAATCCCCTTTCAGCACACCGGATCTGAGTGGTCTCACCCTCGTCGTCGCGACCGTGCTCGCCCTGCTGTTGGTGGCGATCGCGATGGTCGGTCTGGCAGCGGCGTTCGGTTCCGCGCGTCGCGTCCCCGACCACGTCCCACCGGCCGACACCGAACTGCCCGCGCCCGAAGTGGATTCGCTCACCCGGGCCGCCGAAATGGGTCTGGCCGCGATGATCGCCCCCGGCCAGGACACCCGCGAGGCCATCATCGCCTGCTACGCCGCCATGGAACGCGGCCTGTCCGCCGACCGCGCCGCCGCCCCCCTCATCTCCGACACCCCCAACGAGGTCCTGGCCCGCGCCTTCACCACCGGCGTCCTGCAGGACTCCTCCGCCCACGAACTCGTCACCCTCTTCGAAGAAGCCAGATTCAGCCCCCACGACATGCTCGGCTGGCAACGCATCCGCGCCGAACAATCCCTACGCGCCGTCCTCGCCGACCTCCAACGCCGCACCGCCGAACTCGTCGCCTAGCGCCCGGCGAGGTGGGGAGGTACGCCGCGTCTTTGCTACGGTGGCGGTGTGTGCTGGAGCACACCTGTTCGGGTAGCAGCTGGTGGCGGGCCCGTGAGGGCGTGCCGCGGTGGTCGGTGGTGAGGTCGGTGTCCCACGACGAGAGGCCGTTCGATGCGTGCGCAGATCAGTTTGACCGTGGACGGGCATACGCGGGAGGTCGGTGTCGATACGCGGGCCACGTTGCTCGACGTCCTGCGTGAACAGCTCGGTGTGACCTCTCCGAAGAAGGGGTGCGATCACGGGCAGTGCGGTTCGTGCACGGTGTTGCTCGACGGGCGTCGCGCCACGCTGTGTCTTGCGCTGGCCGTCGCGCACGACGGTGCGACCATCGTGACCGCCGACGGGCTCGCCGACGGTGACGACCTGCATCCGGTGCATCAGGCTTTTCTCGAGCACGACGGTTTCCAGTGCGGTTACTGCACGCCGGGCCAGATCTGCTCGGCGGTCGGCATGCTCGAAGAGGTGAAGGCGGGTGCGCCGAGTCATGTCACCGCCGACCTCACCGGTTCGGTCGAGCTCACCGACGACGAGATCCGGGAACGGATGAGCGGCAACCTGTGCCGCTGCGGCGCCTATCCGCATATTGTCGCCGCGATCGCGGAGGCCGCCCGGTGAGGGACTTCGGCTACGAACGCGCGATCGGGCCCGAGCAGGCGGTGGCGACGATGCTCGCCGAACCGGACGCCGTATTCCTCGGCGCCGGAACCAATCTCGTCGATCACCTCAAGCTCGGTATCACCGCACCCGGCCTGCTCGTCGACGTGAGCAGGCTGCCGTTCGACGACATCACCGAACGCCCGGACGGTGGCGTGCGGGTCGGCGCGACGGTGCGCAATGCCGACCTCGCGGCGCACCCGGTCATCCGCGCCCGCTACCCGATGCTCTCGGCCGCGCTGCTCGCCGGCGCGTCACCCCAGCTGCGCAATCTGGCCACCACTGCGGGCAACCTGCTGCAACGCACCCGTTGCCCGTACTTCCAGGACGTGACAACGCCGTGCAACAAGCGCACGCCCGGCAGCGGTTGTTCGGCCATCGGGGGATACGACCGCGACCAAGCCGTCCTCGGTGCCTCGGACCGGTGCATCGCCACCCACCCCTCCGACATGGCGGTGGCCATGACCGCGCTGGACGCGACGGTCCACGTGCTCGGCGCCGACGGCGAACGCGAGATCCCGCTGGTCGATCTGCACCGGTTGCCCGGCACCGAACCCGAACGCGACACCGTCCTGGCCCACGGCGACCTCATCACCGCCGTCGACCTGCCCGCCCTGGACTGGGCGGCCACCTCCACCTACCGCAAGGTGCGCGATCGGGCGTCGTACGCCTTCGCGCTGGTCTCCGTCGCCGCGGCCGTCGACATCGTCGACGGGCAGGTTCGCGATTGCCGCATCGCGTTCGGCGGTGTCGCGCACAAACCCTGGCGCGCCCACGCCGCCGAAGCCGCGCTGCGCGGTCGGCCCGCCACCGAAACGAGCTTCGCCGCGGCCGCCGACGCCGAACTCGCCGCCGCACGCCCACAGCGGCACAACGCCTTCAAGATCCCACTGGCACGCAAAGTCCTCGTCGCGACCTTGCGCGACCTGACCGAGCAGGGGGCGCGATGACACCCGCGATCGGCAGTTCCCCCACCCGTGTCGACGGACCGGCGAAGCTGCGCGGCCGGGCACCGTACGCGATGGAACATTCGCTCCGGGATGCCTTGCACGCCTTCCCGATTCAGGCCACCATCGCGCGCGGCCGGATCGGGGCGATCGATACCCGCGAGGCCGAGACGATGGACGGTGTCGTCGCGGTGCTCACCCATCTCAACGCGCCACGGCTGGCCGCCGACGACGACAACGAACTGTTCATCCTGCAGAACGACGAGGTCGCCTTCCGCGGCCAGCTGATCGGGGTGGTTGTCGCCACCAGCCCCGAGGTCGCGCGCGAGGCGGCCACACGGGTGCGGGTGAGCTACGACGAGAGCCCCGCCGACGTGGTCTTCGACGCCGACCGTGACGACCTGTACGCACCCGAGGACGTGAGCGGCGGCTTCGCCACCGACACCACCATCGGTGATGTCGAGAAGGCACTCGATCTGGCCCCGGTGACCGTCGACCACACCTACACCACCGCGATGGTGCACAACAATCCGATGGAACCGCACGCCACCATCGCGCACTGGACCGAGGACGGCCTGATCCTCTACGACTCCACCCAGGGCCCGCACGTGGTGCGCTCGACGCTGGCGCCGCTGTTCGGGCTGGAACCCGAACAGGTGCATGTCATCGCACCGTACGTCGGCGGTGGGTTCGGGTCGAAGGGCGAACCGCACGCCAATATCGTGCTCGCGGCCATGGCTGCGCGGTTCACCGGCGGCAAACCCCTGAAACTGGCACTCACCCGCCAGCAGCTGTTCTCCCTGGCCGGTTACCGCACTCCGAGTGTGCAGCGGATCCGGCTCGGCGCCCATCACGACGGTACCTTGACGGCACTGAGTCACGATGTGGTCCAACAGGTTTCGAAGGTCAAGGAATTCGCCGAGCAGACCGCGATCGTGTCGCGAGTGATGTACGCGTCCGGTACCCGCGCCACGACCCACCGGTTCGCGGCGCTGGACGTGCCGGTGTCGTCGTGGATGCGGGCGCCGGGACACTGCCCCGGGATGTACGCGGCCGAAACGGCGATGGACGAGCTGGCCGTCGCACTCGGCATGGACCCGATCGCGCTGCGCATCCACAACGAACCGGAGGTCGACCCGGAATCGGGGCGCCCGTTCTCCAGTCGTGGGCTGGTCGAATGCCTGCGTACCGGGGCACGGCGGTTCGGCTGGGCCGACCGCGATCCGGCGCCGAGATCGCGCCGGGACGGACGCTGGCTGGTCGGCTCGGGGGTCGCTGCGGCCACCTATCCGGCCGATGTGAATCCGGGCAACAGCGCCCGGGTGCGTTTCACCGGCGGACGCTACGAGGTGGCCATCGACGCCATGGACATCGGCACCGGCACTTGGACGACACTCGGCCAGATCGCCGCCGACGCGCTCGGTGTCGCCGGTGACCGCATCGACCTGCGCATCGGCGACTCCCGGCTGCCCGCCGGAACCGTCGCGGGTGGTTCGAGCGGGATGGCGTCGTGGGGATCGGCGGTGGTCGCCGCTGCCGAGGACTTCCGCCGCCGCTACGGCGACGACCCGGCCGACGGTGCCGAGACGACGGTGGAAACGTCGAAAGACCCGGCGCGGGAGAACTTCTCGACTCACGCCTTCGGCGCGCATTTCGTCGAGGTGCGGGTCGACACCGACACCGCCGAGATCCGGGTGCCCCGGGTGGTGAGCGTGTTCGGCGCGGGCCGCATCATCAACCCGCGCACCGCCCGCTCGCAGTTCATCGGTGGCATCACCATGGGCATCGGCATGGCCCTGCACGAGGAGAGCGTCTTCGACACCCGCATCGGCGAGGTCGTCAACCACGACCTGGCCGGCTACCACGTTCCCGTCAACGCCGACATCGGCGAGATCGACGTCAGCTGGATCGACGAACACGACCCGCACGTGAATCCCATGGGCGCCAAGGGAATCGGTGAGATCGGCATCGTCGGCTCGGCGGCGGCCGTCGGCAACGCGATCTACCACGCCACCGGAGTCCGCGTCCGCCATGTTCCCATCCACCTCGAGGACCTCCTCGACGCCGTCTGAGCCCATCGCCTAGATTCGCCGGATGACCTCCACCGCCCTGTACTGCGGCACGCGCTGGGACGAGCAGGGCCGATGGTGTTACGAATTGCTGCGCGCGGACGGCATCGTCGACCTGCTGCCCGGTCTCGGCACCCGGCTCGCGTTCCGGGTCACCGAGGGCCGCTACTGCCTCGGCTATCGCGCGTTCGGCGGCGAACCCGGGCGCCGGATCTGCCCGCACGAGGCGCGGATCGACACCGGTCACCAGTGCGAACGGTGCCGGATCCGGGAGGGGTGGTCGGTGGTGCACAGTCATCGCGGCCCGCTCGCTGCCCTGCCCGAACAGGTGCGCGACTACATGGCCCGCCCACACCACCTCTACATCGCGTACTTCGGTGACGGGATGGCCAAGGTCGGGACGGCTTCGGCGATGCGCAGGCACCGCAGGCTGTTCGAACAGGGCGCACTGGCCGCCCGCTTCATCACCGATTCGCCCGACGGGTTGCATGTGCGCGAACTCGAACGGGTGGTGACCGAGCGGGCCGGGCTGCGCCAATCGGTGCCGGGCGTCACCAAGACGCGGATTCTCACCCGCCCGTTGCGGCCGTGGTCGGCGGTGGAAGCAGGAGTGGCCGAGGCCGCCGCACACGCGGCAAGCGCCCTGCCCGACGACATCGTCCGCACCGATATCGCGTGGTCGGGCGGTCGCGACTTCTACGCGACCATCCAGGCCAGCGGCCGATTCCCGGATCCCATCGAAATCACCGCCGCCGCAGGCGAATACGTGTTCGACGCGGTAGCCGCCCACGGCCACACCCTGGCCTGCCGTGATCCGGCGGGAGCCGCTGAACTCGTCTTGGTCAACGACTCCCGCCTCGTCGGTCGCCGGATCGAACTCGATCCGGCGATCAGCGTCACCCCGGAACCGGCGCAGACCAGCCTGTTCTGAGGTGCCGGATCAGGCGGGCACGGGGGTCCACTGCTCGGCCGGTGGGCGGCCGGGCAGTGGCTTGCCGATGAGCGCGAGCGGGACGAAGAAGTTCACCTGCCCGATCGCCATGGCGAGGGTGGCCAGAGCCGTCTCGTCGTAATGCTTCGCGGCCGCGTCGTAGAGCTCGGCGGTGACCCGTTCGCCGTGCGCCGCAGGAAGCAGGACGGCCTCGGTGAGCGCGAGCGCGGCGCGTTCGGGCTCGGTGAACGACGGTGCGTCACGCCAGGTCGCGACGGCGGCGATCCGGTCCTCGGATTCCCCTGCGGCGCGCAGGTTTCCGGTGTGCAGCGCCGTCAGATAGGTGCTGCCGACGATCTGGCCCGCG
Source organism: Nocardia sp. NPDC050413 (assembly GCF_040655475.1). Lineage (NCBI taxonomy): Bacteria > Bacillati > Actinomycetota > Actinomycetes > Mycobacteriales > Nocardiaceae > Nocardia > Nocardia sp. NPDC050413. The sequence goes on from NZ_JBFAJZ010000001.1 coordinate 350,691, forward strand.
CGCAATTGGATCAGGCTGATGGTCGAGCGGGGGATCGCCCCGTTGCCGACGGCTTTGAACAGTGCGGCGCCGACCTCGGCGAGGGCCGGGACGAGCTGCTGGGGGTTGGGCAGGCGGGAACGGTCGGACATGATGATTTCCTTTCCGGTGGTGTGATTCTCAGGCGATGCGGGTTCGGGAGCCGGTGAGGGAACGCAGGGCCGCGGTGGTGGATCCACCGGTGGGCAGCCAGGCGCGGGCGGCGAAGGTGGCGGCGGTGAAGAACAGGGGCATGGCCCATTTGTCGGGGCCGTCGCCGACGGCCAGGTGGGACGCCGCCGCACCGCCGTAGACGAAGACCAGTCCGGCGTAGGCCCATTCCTTCGTGCGCGGGTGGCCGGGCGTGAGAATGGTGGCCAGCGCGGCGGTTTTCGCGACTCCGAGGACGGTGGCGAAGTACATCGGGTAGCCGAGGTGGTCGAAGGATTCGCGGACGTAGGAGATCCGGGCGAGATCCCAGTAGGCGCCGACGGCGGTTTCGGCGAGGACTGCGGCAACGGGCACCCAGCGCGCGAATTTCGCGACGCGGGTCAGGCGAGTAGTCATGAGTGAGTTCTCCTGTGTGGGAAGGGAATCGGTCAGGCGGCGGCCGCGACATTGGTCGCGGCCCGGTGGAGGACGGCGGCGAGCCGGGCGTTCTCGGGGGCGTTGAAGGCGAAGGCGGCGCGACGGCGGGTGTAGCCGTAGGTCAAGCCGCTGTGCGGGTCGGCGAACCCGTCCGATCCGGCGGAACCGGTGTGCCCGATGGCGTAGGCGCCGAGGAACGGAGTGAGCAGGCTCTTGGCTTCGAAACCGAGCGCGTACGGTGCGTTGTCACCGCGCACCAGGTCGCGACCGCCGGAGTGGACGGTGGACACCGTCGCGATGGTTTCCAGCGACAGCAGTGGTTCGCGTCCGTCGATCCCGGTGGTGGCCGCCGCGTACATCGCCGCGATACCCGCCGCGCTGCCGACCCCACCCGCCGAGGCCTGGCCGAGCCTGCGCACGGTGCTGTCGTTGGGCAGCGCCATCACGTCGGCGGCGGTGAAGCCGTGGGCGTTGAGGTTGTAGGCGATGCCCGCGATGCTGTGCGGCGCGGGGGAATTCGCGGCGAAGGCGGCTTCGGCCTCCGGTGTGGCGCGCCAGGGCAGGATCGGCAGGTAGCGGTGCTCCAGGTCGGCGGGCAGGCCGAGGTGGATGTCGAGGTCGAAGGGCGCGCGGATGCGCTGCTCGAACAGTTCGCGCACGGTGGCGCCGGTGACGGCCCGCACCACCTCCCCGACGACGGCGTAGGTGACGAACCCGCCGTATCCGTGCACGGTGCCCGGCTCGAAGTAGGGTCGCTGCCCGACGAGCCGTTCGGCGATCACCCGGTCGTCGGCCAGTTCCGCGACGGTGAAGCCACCGTCGACCCCGACCACACCGGAGCGGTGAACCAGCATGTCGCGCACCGTGATCCGTTCCTTGCCCGACTGGGCGAAGCGCGGCCAGTAGTCGGCCACGGGCCGGTCGATGTCGAGCACACCGTCCTGGATCAGCAGCGCGATCACCAGGGCGGCGGCGCCTTTGCTGGTGGAATGCAGCCCGGTCAGCGTCGTACCGGACACCTCGTGCCCGGACCAGAGGTCGACCACTCGACGACCACGCACGAACGCTGCCAACTGTGCGCCCGGGTCGCCCTCCTCGCTCACTACGGCCGCGAATTCGGCCCGCACCTGTTCGTATCCCTCGGCGACGAAGCCGTGCACCTCGACCATGATGTTCTCCTTTCGGCCGCAGCTTCCGGCCGCGGCGGATCGTGTTCTGACGCACTGACGTAAGCCACGGGCAGAACGTGACCCGGTCGTGGAAAAACACTGGTCACGGCACTACGGTCACACTCGGCGCCCCCCTTTCGTCAGAGTGGTGGGACGACATCGAGGAGGACCCCGTGCAGAACGCACAGTTGCTGGCCGAACAGTTCGAGGACAACCGCGCCCACCTGCGGGCGGTCGCCTACCGGATGCTCGGCTCGCTCACCGAGGCCGACGACGCGGTACAGGAGGCCTGGCTGCGGCTGGCCCGCACCGACACCGCCGAGGTGGACAACCTCGGTGGCTGGCTCACCACCGTCGTCGGACGGGTCTGCCTCGACATGCTCCGCTCACGCAGGAGCCGCGGCGAGGAACCGCTCGACAACGATCGTCTGCCCGATCCGGTGATCACGAGCGAGACCGTCGCCGACCCCGAACAGGAAGTGGTGCTCGCCGATTCGGTCGGCCTGGCCCTGCTCGTCGTGCTCGAGTCGCTGCGTCCCGCCGAACGGCTCGCCTTCGTGCTGCACGACATGTTCGCCATGCCCTACGAACAGATCGCTCCGATCGTGGACCGCACGCCACAGACGGTGAAGAAGCTGGCCAGCCAGGCGCGCCGCCGCGTGCAGGGCGCAACGCCGGGTCCCGATCCGGATGTCGCGCGCAGGCGCCGCGTCGTCGACGCCTTCCTCACCGCCGCGCGTGGTGGCGATTTCGACGAATTGCTCCGCCTGCTCGATCCCGAGGTGGTGTTGCGGGCCGACGCGGGTGCGGCGATGCGGGTGATCCGTGGTGCCGCCGCCGTCGCGGGCCAGGCCGAGACATTCCGGCGCATGGCCACCCTGTGCACCGTGTACCCGGCCCTGGTCGACGGCCGCTGCGGGCTGGTGAACACCGTGGACGGTGACCCGTTCTCGGTCATCGGCTTCACCGTCGCCGACGACCGGATCACCGCGATCGACATCCTGTCCGACCGGGAGCGGCTGGCCCGTCTCGATCTGACGCCCGTCCTGGGATAGCTCGATCAGTCCGTGGCCAGCTGGGTGCGCAGGGTGTCCAACCCCATGCCGCCCAGCTTCAGGGCCCGGGTGTGGAAGTGCTGCAGGTGGAATTCCGCGCCCGCGCGGCGCCGGGCGTCGTCGCGGGCCGCTAGCCAGGCTTGTTCGCCGAGTTTGTAGGCGGCGGCTTGGCCGGGCCAGCCCAGGTAGCGGTCGATCTCGTCGCGGGCCGTGACCGCGTCTTTGAGAGTTCTCGTCAGCAGGAATTCCCGGCCGAGGTCCGGGGTCCAGCGTTCGCCGTCGTGAAAACCGGTGCCCGGCGGTATCGGCAGGTCGAGGTGCATGCCGATATCGAGGACGACGCGGGCCGCGCGGAAGAGTTGCTCGGAGAGCATGCCGAACAGGGCACCGTCGTCGTCGAGAAAGCCGAGTTCGCGCATGAGACGCTCGGCGTAGAGCGCCCATCCTTCGCCGTGCCCGTCCACGAACGACATGAGTCGTTGAAACCTGTTGAGCGACTTTGCCTCCCGCACAGCCGTGGCGACCTGGAGGTGATGACCCGGCACACCCTCGTGGTAGACGGTGCTGATTTCCCGCCAGGTGCTGAACCGCTCCCGGCCCGCTTCCACCGACCACCACATACGGCCGGGCCTGCCGAAATCCTCGCTCGGGCCGAGGTAGTAGGCGCCGACTCCGCCACCCGGCGGTGCGATGCGGCACTCCAGTGCCATCAGCTCGTCCGGAATCTCGAAGTGTACGGCGCGCAACGCGTTCAGTGCTCGATCGGATGTTTCCTGCAGCCAGTTCGCCAGGGCGTCGTGCCCGTGCAGGTGGTACCGGGGGTCGGCGTCGAGGACCGCGGCGGCTTCGGCGAGGGAGGCGCCCGGTGCGATCCGGCCGGCCACGGTCGTCATCTCGTCATGGATACGCCCGAATTCCGCCCATCCCCAGGTGTATGCCGCATGCGGGTCGATCTCGGCCCCGGTGAAGTACCGCGACCACAGCCGGTAGGTATCCGCACCCACCGCGTCGGCACGAGGAGCGTGTGGCGCGAGCTCGGTCCGCAGGAACCCGGCGAACTCGCTCAAAGCTTGGTCGGCGGCCGCGGCGACACCGGACAGATCCGGGGCACCCGGCACGTGGGCGGCGGGCGCGGCGAAGGCGGTGAAGAACCCGGCTGCCCACGTCTCGACCTGTCCGGCCGTGCCGAGGACCTGCCGCAGCGCCGCGCCACGGCCCCGCTGCTGTGCGGTGAGCAGGGAATCACGCAGTCCCGCGATACTGCCCGGAACGGCGGCGAGGCGATCACCGATCACCGCCCAGTCCTCGGCGGTTTCGTCGGCCATCACGTCGAACGCCATGCGCAGGTCCTGGACCGGCGAGGCGATGACATTCAGGGCGCCGAGCCGCAGACCCGCATCGTGCAGCTCGACCTCGAGGCCGATGCGTTCGGCGAACACCGCCGCTGCCACCCGCTCATCGTCGGCGGGCGTGGTGGCGGCGATGGTATGTGCGGCTCGGCGGGCGAGTTCGGCACGGGCTTCGTATCCGGCGGGGGAGTAGTCGGTGAGCCGATCGTCGTGGCCGGTGATGCCGAGCAGGGTCGCCGTCACCGGGTCCGCGGCGGCGAAATCGTCGACATACCGGTCGCAGATCCGGTGCACCCCGGAATCGGTGCGCACGCCGTCAGCTGTCGGCGGAACGGTTGCCGAGCGCCTCGCGCAGATCGGCGTTGATCCGATGGGCCTCGGCGAGCTGGTCTTCGAGAATCACGATGCGACAGGACGATTCGAGGGTGTTGCCGGCGTCGACGAGTTCGCGTACACGCGCGGCGATGCGCAGCTGATACCGGGAGTAGCGGCGATGACCGCCCGCGGAGCGCTGCGGAGTCAGCAGTTCCGCGGCGTCGAGGGCGCGCAGGAACGCCTGGGTGACGCCGAGGATTTCGGCGGCGCGACCCATGCTGTAGGCGGGGTAGTCGTCGTCTTCGAGTCGGTCGGCGGCACTGATGCCGTCGTCGGTGTTCACGTGCTGCACTGCGCCTCTCGGTCAACGCTGGCAGGCCCGGCGCGCTGGGCGCCGGGCCTGGGATCTACAAACGAGGGATTGACTTCACATTCACTCCGCACCCCGACACTTTCCGGGACGCGGGACTGGTAAGTGACTGCTCAGTGACCACCACCTCCTGTGACTGCCGGTTATGTCGAAGCTCGTGTACATCAGCGACTGTACAACTGCTCTCGCAAAATGTCTACAGTCATCACTGCAGATTTCTTCGACCGGCGACAGGTCAGTTCAAGATCGGCATCGGCGCGGTCTCGGGGAAGGTGACCGGCAGCGCCGTCAGTGCCCGGTGGAAGGGGCCCGGACGCCACGTCAGCTCCGATTCGGGCACCGCGAGTTTCATCTCGGGCAGAGCGTCGAGCAGTTGATCGATGGCCTCCTGGACGATCAGATAGGCGGGGGATTTGGCCGGGCAGCCGTGCGGGCCGGTACTCCACGCGAGGTGGGCGCGATTGTCGAGGAACTCGCCGGTGCCGATGGCCGGATCGGTGTTGCAGGCCGCCATGCTGATGAGCACCGGCTGATGCGCGGGCAGCCACACACCCTCGACCAGGATCGGCTGACGCGGATAGGTGATGCAGTGGTTCGCCATCGGCGGATCGGTGTAGAGCACCTCGTCGAGCGCGTCGCGCGTCGACAGGCTGCCGCCGAGGATGCTGCCCGCGAAGCGCTGATCGGTGAGGATCAGTCGCACCGTGTTGAGGATCAGGTTCAACATCGGTTCGATACCCGCGCCGTACATGGTGAGCAGCTGGTTCATCAGCTCCTCGTCGTTGAGCCGGGCGGGGTGCTGCACCAGCCGGGTGGTGACGTCGTCACCGGGATCGAGCTGTTTGTGCCGGATCTGTTCGTACAGCGCGTCCTCGAGCATCTGGCCGCCCTGCGCCGCGCTCGCGCCGCCCTCGAAGATCGCCGCCATACCCGCGGCCGCTCGGGCGCCGATGTCCTCGGGGACACCGAGCATCGAGTTCAGCGCCGCGAAGGCGAGCGGGAAGGCGTACTGACTCAGCAGTTCCGCACTGCCGTCGGCGCAGAAGGTGTTGATCAGGGGGATCGCGAACTGCTCGACGGTGCGCTGCAACCGGTACAGGTCGACCCCGGCCAGGCTGGCGACGGTGGCCTGCCGGTAGCGGGCGTGCTCGGCCCCTGCGGTGCGCAGGGCGTTGGGGCGGTAGCACATCATCGGCAGCACCGGGCAGTCGTCGGGCACGGTGCGTTCCCACATGCGGGCATCGGCGGGGAAGTGGTCGGGATCGTTGAGGATCTGGACGGCGGTGCGATAGCCGATCACCAGGGTGGCGGGCACGCCGGGCACCAGATCGACCGGGACCAGCGAGCCGAAGCGGCGCCGCATCTCGCGGTAGGTGCTCTGCGGGTCGGCGGCGAACTCCTCCGAGTACAACGCCACCCTGGCCTGCCCGCTGTTCGAGTCGGGGGAGATCGGGGTGGGGCCGAAGGAGGTCTCGAGCGTCACAGCGACGTCTCCGCTCGACGGAACTCGTCACGCCGGGGCGCGGCACCCAGCTCGCGGCCGACCCGTTCGGCCAGATCGTTCATCCGGTGCGCGACGAGTCCGAGATCGACATCGGCCGTGGTCGCGACACCGAGCAGGGTGCCCGCCCCGGCGGCGGTGATCAGAATCATCCCCTCGTCGTACTCGGTCATGTTCTGGCGCACCGTATTCGCGAAACCGCCGCAGAACTCGCCGAGCGCCTTGCCTAGCGAGCGCAACCCGGAGGCCGCGGCGGCGAACCGCTCGGCCTCGTCCTTGCTGATACCGGGCGAGTGGGCCACCCGTAGACCGTCATCGGATAAGAGGACCGCGAACCGCACGCCGTCGAGCTCCAGATCGTCCAACAGCCAAGCCAGGCGGTTGGTGCTGTCGGTGAGGGAAGTGCTCATCAGCTGTCCTGTCCGTCGATGGAACGTTCGGCCGCGGCGCGGCCGTGCCGGGATCCGCTGTGCCAGGCGGTGACCAGTTCCGGTCTGCCGGGCGATTCCGCGCCCGTGGCACCGCCGGTGGCGGGGGCAACGACTCGTCGCGTGCGTTTGGGTAAACCACCGGGGGTCGTGTCGGGTGCCGTGTGTTCGGGTGGGGCCGCCACAGCCACCGCCTCGACTTCCCGTGGCTCGGAAACATCTTCTCGCACAACGGGTTCCGGTGGCACATCGGCCTGCTCTAGCTCGTTCGAGCGGGCGTCGGACTTGTCGACGAGCAGCGCGGAGGGGATGAAGACCATCGCGCGGGTACCGCCGTAGACATTGGGACCGTCGACGTAGGCCGCGAAGCCGTAGCGGCGGGCCAGTGCCGCCACACCGGGAAAGCCGATCTTCGGTGACGGCCCGAGTGCGTTGATATCGATCACGCGCTCGCCCGACAGGATCTGGCGCGCCTCCTCCATCTGCTCCTGGCTCATCCGCACGCCCGCGTCGTCGATGATCAGGGTGACGCCGTGGTGTCCCTGCTGGAAGGCGACATCGACGAACGACGAAGGCGGCGAGTAGCGCAGGGCGTTGTCGAGCAAGGTGGCCACGGTGTGCACCAGCGGCTCGACGGCGCGGCTGATGACCACCCGGTCGCAATGTCCCGCCCGCACCCGCAGGTAATCGCGTACCCGGCTGGTCGCGCCCGCGACCACGTCGTCGACGGTCTGCTGCGGCCAGCGCCTGCCGGGCAGGCCGCCGGAGACGAGCACATACGACTGCGCCTGCCGGATCATCTGCTGCACGGTGTGGTCGATGCGGCTCAGGGTGCCGTACACCTCGTCGTTGCGGTTCTCGCGCAACGCGTTGCTGACCACCTGGCCCACGTCGGCGCCCAGGCTCACCACGGTGGTGCCGAAGGCGCGCACCGCGTTGCCCGTCGCGGCACGGGCTTCGGCGGCGACCTGCGCGCGGGTCTCCGCGCGGACGGCCTCCACCCGGTCGTCGGCGCGCTCCTGCGCCTCGTGTTCCACGGCGAGGCGGGTTTCCTCGCGCACCAGGGCGAGATCGTCGGCGTGCTCGGCCGCGATCCGGGCGATCTTGTGCGCGAACGGCGAGTCCCGCAGCTGGGCGGGGACCTCGGCGGTGACGTCGGGTTCGTCGTTGCGGCGGATGGCTTCGGTGATCCTCGGCAGGGTTGCCTCGATCAGGCGCGTCATCGCCTCGTCGTGCGCGTAGAGCTCGCGTTCGGCCGAGGACAGCCGGGCACGGACGTGACGCTCGTTGCGCAGTGCGACCAGAGCCACCGCGACAGCGCCGAGCAACACCAATGTTGCGATACCGAACAAGAACACCGCGATTGTCGGGGTCATCGGTTCCTTTGTCGTCTCACCGGCCGAAGAGCCTGGTGGCCGGAACCTCGCCGGTCCCTCCGGCGAGACTGTTGCCGGCGGTGCAACCGTGCGAGTGCGGCCTGTCCCCGTCCCGCTGTGCTGCGCTTCCGGCGAATCCGCACACACCTTATCAGTGCGTATTTCGCGGTCGGAAAGTGTTGGTACCGAAAGTGATTCGTCCCTATTCCGCATCCGGTGACGGCGTGCCAAGATATATGTGACACGAAGTTCCATCTACACTTGAATGGAACCGCCGGTACCACTAAACTGAACAGTGGAACCACCGCTAGGAGACACCGATGACGTTGTCCACTTACCACGATATTCTGCAGGGCTTGTCCGAGGGATCGGTGAGCAAACACTTCGACCCCTATGTCGACATCGATTGGGACGCACCGGAAATGGCGGTGCATTCCGACGACCCTCGCTGGATCATGCCCACCGAGGACCCGTTGGGTCGCCACCCCTGGTACCGGGCTCAGCCCGTGGAACGCCAGATCGCCATGGGTATGTGGCGGCAGGCGGGCATCGCCAAGGTCGGTATCGACTTCGAACAGCTACTCATCCGTGGCCTGATGCAGTACCTGATCTCGGTGCCCAACGGTGATCCGGAATTCCGGTACGTCACGCACGAGGCTGCCGAAGAGTGCAACCACACGATGATGTTCCAGGAGATGATCAACCGCATCGGCTACCGCGATGTGATCGGCATGGGCCCGATCGACCGCAAGCTGACGATGATCATCTGGCCCGCGGTGAAGTATTTCCCCGAGTTGTTCTTCACCCTGGTGCTCGGTGGTGAGGAGCCGATCGATCACCTGCAGAAGTCGTTGCTGCGCGGCGGTTTCGACCTGCATCCGATGGTGCACCGGGTGATGCAGATCCATGTCGCGGAGGAAGCCCGCCACATCTCCTTCGCGCACGAGTACCTGCGCAAGAACGTGCCGGCGATGCACCCGGCCACTCGGTCGCTGCTCTCGGTGCTGTTCCCCGTCGTGATGCGGGTGATGCTGTCGATGATCGCCACCCCGCCGAAGGAATTCGTGGACAAGTTCCATATTCCGGGCGAGGTGATGCGCGAGGCCTACTGGGGTAGCACCGAATCCCGGCACACCAAGCGTGACGTGTTCACCGACGTGCGCGCCCTGGCCACCGACATCGGCCTGATGAACCCCGTAGCCAAGCTGGTGTGGCGGGCGCTTGGCATCGACGGCCCCGTCTCGCGCTACCGCAGCGAACCGGCCCGCCGGGTCACCGCGTGATCCCGGAGAGCTGGGCGGCCCCCACCGAGGTGCGGCTGCCCGACGCCGATCCGTTCTATGTGCCACGCGACGGATTCGACAGATCGGCGCCGGGCACGCTGTTGCGCTGGCGCCCGGTGGAATTGGCGGCGTTCGGGCTGATTCCCCTGCGGGCCCGGGCCTGGCAGCTGCTGTATCGCAGCAACGATCTCAACGGCGTACCCGAGGCCGCCGTCACCACGGTGATCGCTCCGGCCGACGGTGTCGCCGAGGGTGCGCCACTCGTCTCGTTCCAGTCCGCGATCGACGCCATCGCGCCGCGCGCCTTCCCGTCCTACTCGCTGCGCCGCGGCTCACGGGCGATCGGCACCTGTGCCCACATCGAACTGCTGCTCTTCGCCGACGCGTTGTCCAGGGGCTGGGCGGTATCGGTGCCCGATCACGAGGGCATGCTCGGTGCGTGGGGTGCGCCACGGGAACCGGGCTACCGCGCCCTCGACGGCATTCGCGCGGCACTCGCCTTCGAACCGGGCGGCCTCGCGCCCGACGCCCAAGTGGGCTTGTGGGGCTACTCGGGAGGCGGCCTCGCCTCGGCGTGGGCCGCCGAGATGGCGCCGACCTACGCGCCCGAGCTCGATATCGCCGGCGCGGTGCTCGGCTCACCGGTCGGTGACCTCGTCTCCACCTTCCACCGGCTCAACGGCGGCCTGCACGCGGGCTTGCCGACCCTGGTGGTCGCGGCGCTGCGCCGGGTGTATCCGGCGTTCGCCGAACTGGTCGACACCCATTTCTCCGACGAGGGCCGTGCGGTGCTCGACAAGGCGGCCGAGTCGACGACGGTGGGTGCGGTGTTGCGGCTGGCCAGGTACAGCGTCGACCGCCACTCCGGTGCGCCCATGACCGAATTGCTGGCCCTCGAGGCGATGCTCGAGATGTTCGCCGACCTCACCCTCGGCGACCGAGCCCCGGCGGCGCCGCTGCTGGTGACCCAAGCGGTGCACGACCAGATCATCGCGGTCGACGACATCGACGCGCTCGTGCAGCGCTACCGGGCCAACGGCGCGCACGTGACCTACCTGCGCGACCGGCTCAGCGAGCACCTGAGCCTGCTGGCAGGCTCGGCCCCGCTGAGCCTGAACTGGCTGGCCGACCGCTTCGCCGGGCTGCCGGTGACACCCTCGCAGACCAGGACCGTGCTCAGTGTCCTCGGTCTGCCCGCGGGCCGCCACGGTCTCGCCGACCTGGCCAGGGCTGTGGTGCGAGTCCTGTTCGCGCGCCCGATCACCAAATCGGTGACCGGGCGCGAGCTCGCGAACCCGGCGAAGCGGGACCAGCGCGCCGCCTGACCGAACCCTAAACTTACTCACTGGTAAGATACTCGCCCGTAGGGACTGCCGACGGCAGCCGGTGAGATAAGGGGTTATCGGTGGGGATTGTGACCGATGTACCGCGCGCGGTACGGAATGTGTGGGCCGTCTCGTTCGGCGGTGGGCTCGAATCCGGCGAGCCCACCCCGTCGACCACGGTGTACGAGCGACCGCACCGCCATCTGAAGCGGTACGAGGCCGCCGGCCACGCCGGGGGAAACCCGGTGCTGCTGGTGCCGCCGCTGGCGGTGACCCCTGCGTGCTTCGATCTGCGTCCCGGTCAGAGCCTGGTTCGCCACCTGATCGAGCAGGGGCGACAGCCGTACGTGATCGATTACGGCCAATTCGGTTACGCCGACCGGAATCTCGGCCTCGAGGATTGGATCGACGACATCCTGCCCGAGGCCATCGCGTGGGTCGCCGCCGAACACGACCGGCCGGTCGACCTCATCGGCTGGTCGCTGGGCGGGGTGTTCGCCCTGCTCACCGCCGCCGCCGACGCCGGCCTGCCGATCGCGTCCATCACCGCGCTCGCGGCCCCCATCGACCAGCGCCGCACCCCGCTGCTGGCGCCGATGCGCCTGGCCGCCAAGATCACCGGTGGCAAGGAGATGGCCCTGGCCACCCGGATCATGGGTGGTATCCCGCAGGAATTCGTGCGTCTCGGCTTCCGGTTGCAGGCACTGGACCGCGAGATCACCAAGCCCGCCTACCTGATCCGCAACGCGCTCGACACCGAGGCGCTGGCTCGGTTCGAGGCGACCGAGCGGTTCATGGCCTCGATGCCCGGTTACCCGGGGCGTTCCTACTGGCAGATCCACCGCAGCCTGGTGCTGCGCAACGAACTCGCCGAGGGCTATATCCGGCTGCGCTCGGATCTGGTGATCGAACTGGCCAAGGTCACCTGCCCCGTGCTGCTGCTCGGCAGCCGCGGCGACGCGGTGGTGCCCGCCTCCTCGGTGCGCCGCGGCCTGGACGTGCTGCCGAACGCCGAGGTGGAATTCGTCGAGGTGCGCGGCGGTCACCTGGGATTGCTCGCCAGTGCGACCGCCGCGCAGATCACCTGGCCGGCGATCGACGAGTTCCTCAGCCGCTGACCACCTGCGCCGAACCGTGCTCGGTGCGCAGTGCGTGCTTGACCACCTTGCCGCCCGCATTGCGCGGCAGCTCCTCGACCACCACCAGCGCCTTGGGGTGCTTGTAGCGCGCCAGGTGGGTGTCGAGGTGCTCGGCGAGGTCGGTCAGGGTGATGTCGGCGCCGTCCTCGGTGACCACGACGGCGACGGGCACCTCGCCCCACTTGTCGTCGGCTCGGCCGATCACCGCCGCCTCCCGGATGCGGGGATGGGCGAACAGCACGTTCTCCACTTCGGCGCAGTAGATGTTCTCGCCGCCGGAGATGATCATGTCCTTCTTGCGGTCGACGACGTAGACGAAGCCCTCCTCGTCGCGGCGCACCAGATCGCCCGAGTGGAACCAACCGCCGGCGAACGCGTCGGCGGTGGCCCGCGGGTTGTTCCAGTACTCGCGCATCAAGGTCGGTCCGCGGTAGACGATTTCGCCCACCTCGCCGGGGCCGACATCGTTCATCTCGTCGTCGACGATGCGGGTGGCGATGGTCGGGATCGGCTTGCCGACCGAACCGAGTTTGCGGATCGCGTCCTCACCGTCGAGCACGCAGGTGATCGGAGACATCTCCGTCTGCCCGAACACCGCGACGTTCAATGCGTTCGGGAAGGTCTCGGCCATCGCGCGCAGCACGGTGTCGGAGGCGGGGGCGGCGCCCCAACTGATCACGCGCAAACGCAGATCCCGCCGCGCCACGGTGGGATCGGCGCACACGATCTGCCACTGCGCGGGCACGAGGAACACCGAGGTGGCCCGTTCGCGCTCCCAGGCGTCGAGCACCTCGGTGGCGTCGAAGGCCTTGAGCGGGTGGATCACGGTGAGCGCGCCGAGCACGAAACACGCGGCGACACTGCCCAATCCGGCGATATGGAACAGCGGTGAGGCGCAGAAGGCGATGTCGTCGGCGCGGTACTGCATGGCCCGGATACAGGTGAGGGCCTGGGAGTTCATGTTCAGGTGCGTGAGCACCGCGCCCTTGGGATTGCCGGTGGTGCCCGAGGTGTACATGATCAGCGCGGCACTGTCTTCGGGGACATCGAGCGGCTCGTGCGGGTCGCCCTGTTCGGCGAGCAGGTCGTCGTAGCCGAGGACGCCGTCACCGGTGGTGCCGCCGACCACGATCCGGGTGGCCAGCGCGTCGGTCTGCGCGGCGACGGCCCCGACCAGCGGCGCGAGGACTGCGTCGGTGATGATCGTGCGCGCACCGCTGTCGGTGACCTGGTAGACGATCTCGGGCGGGGTGAGCCGGAAGTTCACCGGCACCGCGATGGCGCCGAGGGTGTTGATCGCGAACACCGACTCGATGTACTCGGCGTTGTTGAGCATCAGGATCATCACCCGGTCGCCCTCGCCGACACCTCGGCGCGCGAGCGCGTCGGCCAGGCGTTGTACGCGGTCGTGCAGTTCGCCCCAGGTGGTCGTCTTGCCGAGGAACCGCAGCGCGGGCGAATCGGGAATCGTGGTGGCGTGGATCGCGATCTGGTTCATCCAGTGATTGCGTCGCGAGCGCATCGGTTCGGTAGCGGTTGACATCTCGTCTCCTGCGGAACGCCGGACTCAGGCCGGATCGGTGATGGGGTGGACGGCGCCGTCGAACCGTGGCGCCCGGCGGGTGAGCATCGCGGTCATTCCCTCGAGGAAATCGGCGGAGGTGAGCAGCTCGGACTGGCCGGTCTTCTCCCTGGCCAGGGCGGCATCCAGCCCGGCGAGGGTGGCCGCGTTGAGCGCGGCCTTGGTGAGTTGCAGCGCCCGGCGCGGTCCCGCGGCGAGCTTGGCGGCGACGGTTTCGACGTGTGCGCCGAGCTCTTCCGACGGAATCGCGCGGGTGATGAGGCCCGCGGCGGCGGCCTCGGTCGCGGGCAACCGGGCGCCGAGCAAGGCGAATTCGGCGGCGCGGGCGCGGCCCATGGACGCCGCGACCACGGCTGTCGCGCCGCCGTCGGGCATCAGCCCGATGGAGGTGAACGGCAGCAGCAGGTAGGCGTTCTCGGCGGCGTAGATGAGGTCTGCAGCCAAGGCGATGGATGTGCCGACACCGGCAGCGGGGCCGTTGACCTGCGCGATCACCGGCAGCGGCGAATCGACGATGGCCCGGATAAGGTCGTTGGCGCGATCCATCACCACCTCCGGGGACGCCTCGTTGCCACCCGCCGCGCTGGCCGCGGCCAGATCGGCACCGGTGCAGAAGGCAGCCCCCGCCCCCGTCAGCACGATGACCCGCACCGACGGCGTCGTCGCGGCCGCGGTGACCAGGTCGCACAGCTCGGTCATGGTCACCAGATCGATGGCGTTCATCCGCGCCTGACGGTCGATCGTGATCCGCAGGACGCCGTGTTCCTCGGTGCTGAGAACGCTCGCGCTCATCGGGCCACCGCCTCGACGATCGAGCCGGCCAGGCGGTCCGCGATCAGTTGCTCGGCCTCGCGCACCATCCGGTCGATCAGGTCGGCGCAGGTGGGGATGTCGTGGATGAGGCCCTGACATTGGCCGACGCTCCAGATGCCCGCGTCGAGGTCGCCGTCCTCGTAGACCTTGCGCCCGCGCGCACCGGCGACCAGGTCACGCACATCGGCGAACGTGCCGCCCCCACGCTCGATCTCGACCACCTGGCGGCTGACGGCGTTGTCGGCCACCCGGGCGGTGTTGTGCATGGTGCGGAAGATCAGCTTCGTGTCGAGCTCGGTGTTGGCCACGATCTTCTCCTTCACGGCGTGCGCGATCGGTGACTCCACGGTGCACAGGAACCTCGTGCCCATGTTCACCCCGTCGGCGCCGAGCGCCATGGCCGCGACCAGGCCGCGCGCGTCGGCGATCCCGCCGGAGGCGATCATCGGGATCTCGAGCTCACGCGCCGCGGCCGGGATGAGGACCAGGCCCGGGGTGTCGTTCTCGCCGGGGTGCCCGGCGCATTCGAAGCCGTCGATGCTCACACCGTCGACACCGACCTGCTGCGCCTTGAGGGCGTGCTTGACGCTGGTGCACTTGTGCAGCACCTTGATGCCCGCGTCCTTGAGGAACGGCAGGTGGGTGGCCGGATTTCCGCCGGCGATCTCGACGATCTTCACCCCGCCGTCGATGATCGCCTGCCGGTACTCCTCGTAGGGCGGCGGCGTAATGGACGGCAGGATCGTCAGGTTCACCCCGAACGGCTTGTCGGTGAGATCCCTGGTGCGGGCGATCTCTTCGCGCAGTGCCTGCGGCGTGGGCTGGGTGAGGCCGGTGATGATGCCGAGACCACCCGCTTCGGACACGGCGGCGGCGAGTTCGGCGCGGCCGACCCACATCATCCCGCCCTGCACGATCGGGTGCTCGACACCGAATGCCTCGGTGAATCGGGTGCGCAGCATCGCGCTCTCCCTCCGGATTCAGACGTTCCCGCCGGTCGCGGGCAGAACCAGGACGGCTCTGGGCAACCGGACAGAATCATGATTAACTTAGCGAGAATTGTGATTAACTTAATGGCGGCCGACGCGGCCTGTCAACACCTCGTGCGGCGAGTTGCCCGCCCAGTGGAACCGCGCACCGCCACACCGCGAACGAGTGACCTGAAGGAAGGTCGACAATGACCGAAACCCCCACCGCAACACCGATTTCTGCGACAATGATCGCCACCGCGAATCCGGCCACCGGCGAGCCCGTCGGCAGCTGGCCGGTCGACGACGCCGAGCGGGTGTCGGCCGTCGTCGCGCAGGCTCGCGTGGCCGCACAGTCATGGCGCGAACTCGGGTTCACCGAGCGGAAGCGGGCGTTACAACGCTGGGCGTCCCAGCTGGTGCTGCGCGCCGACGAGTTCTGTGCGCTGATCCACGCGGAGAACGGCAAACCGCTCGACGACGCCTATCTCGAGATCATCACCGCGGTCGAACATCTGAACTGGGCCGCCGAAAACGCGCAGCGGGTACTGAAGCCCAAGAAGGTCTGGCCGGGGCTGATGATGGCCAACCACGAGGCGGTGATCGAGCAGCGTCCGCACGGTGTGGTCGGTGTGATCGGCCCGTGGAACTACCCGGTGTACACCCCGAACGGGTCCATCGCCTACGCCCTGGCCGCAGGCAACACCGTCGTGTTCAAGCCGAGCGAACTCACCACCGGCATCGGGCACTGGTATGTGAACGCCTTCGCCGAGGCCAATCCCGGCCTGCCCGAGGGGATCCTGAGTGTGGTGACCGGGCCGGGGGAGACCGGCCGTGCGCTGGTGGAGTCCGGTGTCGACATGATCGCCTTCACCGGCTCGACCGCCACCGGCAAGCGGATCATGGCAGCTGCCGCCGAGCGGCTCACCCCGGTCGTGCTGGAATGCGGTGGCAAGGACGCGGCCATCGTCGCCGAGGACGCCGACGTGGCCGCGGCCGCCGACGCGATCGTGTGGTCGGCGATGGCCAACTCCGGGCAGACCTGTGTCGGCACCGAACGCTGCTACGTGGTCGCCTCGGTGTACGAGGAGTTCCTCGCCGAACTGACCAAGCGGGTGCGCGAGCTGGTACCGGGCTCCGACGGCGACGCCGCCTACGGGCCGATGACGTTGCCCGCCCAGGTCGACGTGGTCGCCGAGCATGTCGACGCCGCCCTCGCCGACGGCGCGACCGCCCTGGTCGGTGGCGCCGACTCGATCGAGGCGCCGTTCGTCCGCCCGATCGTGCTCGTCGACGTCCCGGAGAACTCCCTCGCGGTGCGCGAGGAGACCTTCGGCCCGACCCTGACGGTGCGCAAGGTCCAGGATGTGGCCGAGGCGATCCGCCTGGCCAACGACTCCCGCTACGGGCTCGCCTCGTCGGTGTTCTCCCGCAAACGCGGCATGGCCATCGCGCGCGAACTGCGGGCGGGCGCCACCTCGGTGAACAGCCCCGCCGCCTACGCCGCCATTCCCGCACTGCCGTTCGGCGGCGTGGGGGAGTCAGGGGTCGGCCGGATCCACGGTGCGGCCGGGCTGCTCGGCTTCACCCGCCCGCATTCGATCGCGCGGCAGCGCTTCGCGATTCCCGGCATGGCGTTGCAGTCGTTCGCCAGGACCGAATCGACCATCGCGATGGTCAGGAAACTCACCGTGCGCCGCTTCGGCCGCGCCAAGTAGACCCAGCAATCAGGAAGCAGAGGAACAGTATGGGCGTCGAATTCACCTCGGAACAGAAGGATTTCGCCGCGGCGGTCGCCGCGTTCGCCAAGCGCGAGGCGGGTACAAGGGCGCAGCGTGACGAGCTCACCGATCACGACAGAGAACAGCACAACCCGGCGGTCTACGCGAAGATGGCCGAGCTCGGGTGGCTGGGGCTGACGGTGCCCGAGGAGTACGGCGGGTCGGCGGCCTCGATGGTCGACATGTGCATCCTGCTCGAGGAGACCCACCGCGGCATGCTGCCGATCGGCGCGATCGGGCCGACCCTGATCACCGGCGGTGCCTACGCCAAGTTCGGTACCGACGCGCAGAAGGAGAACGTGCTGCGCGGCATCGTCCGCGGTGCGTCGCAGTCGATCTCGATGTCGGAACCCGAGGCGGGCTCGGACGTGGGCAACCTGTCGACCAAGGCGGTCAAGACCGCCGACGGCTGGCTGATCAACGGCCAGAAGACCTGGTGTTCCAACGCGCACATCTCCGAGAACATCCTGCTGGTGGCCCGCACTTCCAAGGAGGGCGGAAAGCACGAGGGACTCACCATGTTCCACGTGCCCGCGAACACCCCGGGGCTGCAGATCACCCCGATCGAGCTGATGGGCAACCAGAAGGAAACCAACGACCTGTACTTCACCGACTGCGTGCTCCCCGAGGACGCGGTGGTCGGCGAGGAGGGCAACGGTTGGCGTCAGCTCATGACCGGCCTGAACTTCGAGCGGCTGATCCTGGCCGCGATGAGTCTCGGTGCCGCCGAACGTGCCTTCGCCGACACTCTGGAGTTCGTCACCCAGCGCAAGCAGTTCGGCAGGCCGGTCGGCACCTTCCAGGCGCTGCGGCACCGGCTGGCCGATCTGGCCACCGAGATCGAGTGCACCAAGCTGCTGATCTACAGCGTGGCCCGCGAGGCCGACGCGAATCCGGACAAGATGCTGGCGCGTGAGGCCTCGATGGCCAAGCTCAAGGCCACCGAGACCGCCAAGCGGGTGGCGCTCGAGGGCATGCAGATGATGGGCGGCTACGGGTACGCGCGCGAGTTCGACATGGAAAAGCATGTGCGCGGCGCCCTGGTGTCGACCATCTTCGGTGGCACCAGCGAGATCCAGCGCGACATCATCGGGCGCACGCTGGGCCTGTGACCCGCGGGGTTCTCGCCGCCGCGACCGTTGGGGGGTGGCGGCGAGAACCCACGCGCTACCGTGGTCGGCATGGCCGAACGCATGGTTGTCATCGGCGCCGACGCGACAGGCATGTCGGCGGCCTCGCAGGCGCGCAGGCTGCGCGGCGCCGACGAACTCGAGATCGTGGTGTTCGAGAAGGGCAGACACGCCTCGTATTCCGCGTGCGGCATTCCGTACTGGGTCAGCGGTGACGTCGCCGAGGCCGACGACCTGATCGCCCGTTCACCCGAGGAACACCGTGCCCGCGCGATCGATCTGCGCATGCGCACCGAGGTGATCGAGCTCGATATCGCTGGGCGGCAAGTGCTCTCGCGTGACCTCGACACCGGCGACGAGGCCTGGACCGGCTACGACAAGCTGGTGCTCGCTACCGGCGCCACCCCGATCCGCCCGCCGCTGCCCGGCATCGACGCCGACGGTGTGTTCGGCGTGCAGACCCTCGACGACGGTGAGGACCTCATCGAGGCGCTGGTTTCGTCGTCGGGACGCGACGCCGTCGTCGTGGGGGCGGGCTACATCGGGGTCGAGATGGCCGAGGCACTCATCCGGCGCGGATTCCGGGTCACCATGGTGACCCGGGGTCCGGAGCCCATGTCGACACTCGATCCCGATATGGGCGCGCTGGTCCGAGAAGCCATGGTCGGCATGGGAATCCGATTGGTCACCGGCACCGAGGTGACCGGTATGCGTACCGATGCCGATGGGCACGTGCGTGCGGTGCTCACCGCCGACACCGAGTACCCGGCCGATGTGGTCGTCCTCGGTCTCGGCGTACGACCGGCCACCGACCTGGCCCGGCGCGCCGGTCTGCCGCTCGGTGAATCCGGCGGCCTTCTCACCGATCTCGCCCAGCGGGTGCGTGGTCACGACGACATCTGGGCGGGCGGCGACTGCGTGGAGGTACTCGATCTGGTCTCCGGTGAGCTGGTGCACATCGCGCTCGGCACCCACGCCAACAAACACGGCCAGGTGATCGGTACGGGCATCGGCGGCGGGTACGCCACCTTTCCCGGCGTGGTCGGCACCGCCGTCAGCAAGGTGTGCGATCTCGAGGTCGCCCGCACCGGTCTGCTCGAGGACGACGCCGAGCGAGCCGGCCTGCAGTTCCACACGGTCACCATCGAATCCACCGGGCGTGCGGGTTATTTCCCCGGCGCCGAACCGATGACGGTGAAGATGCTCGCCGAACGCCGCACGGGCAGGCTGCTCGGTGTGCAGATCGTCGGGCGCGAGGGCGCGGCCAAGCGCGTCGACAT
The DNA here is from genome assembly GCF_040655475.1 of Nocardia sp. NPDC050413. Lineage (NCBI taxonomy): Bacteria > Bacillati > Actinomycetota > Actinomycetes > Mycobacteriales > Nocardiaceae > Nocardia > Nocardia sp. NPDC050413. The sequence continues at coordinate 370,161 of NZ_JBFAJZ010000001.1, forward strand.
CGCGGCGGTCGCACTCACCGCCCGGATGACGGTGGAGCAGATGACCGCCCTGGACCTCGGCTACGCGCCGCCGTTCTCGCCGGTGTGGGATCCGGTGCTCGTCGCCGCCCGCGCGGCCACCCGTGCGGTGGCGCGCGGCGACTGAACGACTCAGCGGGGGAGCGGACGACCGAGGGTGACGGTCTGGAGCAGCCGGACCACGAGATCCTGCGGGCAGATCCCGTCGTCACCGAAGACGCGTCCGAGGTCGACCACCAGGCTGAACGCGGCGTGGACCAGGATCCTGGCCTCGCCGATCGACAGCTCCGGCCTGGCCTCGGCGACGAGTTTCGCCCACTCGGTGATGATGAGTTGCTGCAGGTGCCGCAAGGTCACCTGATCGGCCTGGTCGACATGGGTGAACTCGGCGTAGTAGACGAAGGTCAGCGCCCGTTCGTCGAAAGACCCGGCGACATAGAGATCGATGAGCGTGCCCAGCGCCTCGGCGGGTGTCCCGGCGGTGTTGATCGCCGTGGGAATCGCCGCCGACACCCGGTCGGCGGCACGCCGGAACGCCGCCGCGAGCAGGTCGCTCTTGCTGCGGTAGTAGCGGTACACCGCGGAGGCCGCCGAAAGATCGGCGGCCACGGCGATGTCTTCCATACTCACATTGGGGTAGCCACGCTCGTGGAACAGCTCGACCGCTTTGCGCAGCAGCAGTTCGTGTTTGAACGGTTGCGGCAGGTCGGGGCCCCGCCGGGCCGCCGCCGTGCTCGGCTCGCCGCGCAGATCGGCGTCGACCAGTGCCCAGCAGGTCGACTTCAACAGCTGGGCAAGGGTTTTGGCCGACAGGCTCGCGTGATGGTCGCCGATGCTGCTGACCACCGCGAACACCGACACCGCGCGCACGGCACGGTCGTGCCCGTCGAGTTCGGGGCGCACGTCACGGATCAGGCCACGCAGTGCGGCGATCGCGGTGACGAACTGCCCGGTGAACTCGGTGAAGTCGGCGGGCTCCAGATAGCGCCGCTCCCAGCGGGCCAGCGCCACGGTCGGCCGGTTGGTGACCGTGGCGGCGATGATCGCGTCGAAGACATGATCGAGACGTTCCCTCGGCGACCAGCCTTCGGCCTCCGGCGGCAGTTCGACCGCGCTGAGCGCCAGCCCCGACAGCCGGAGCAGCTCCTCCCGGAACAGCGCGTACTTGCTGGGGAAGTGGCGATAGAGAGCGGCGGAACTGATGTCGAGCCGACGGGCGATGTCGTCCATGCTCACGCCGTGGTAGCCGTGCGCACCGAAGGCCGCCGCGGACTCGGCCGCGATCTGTGCACGCCGGTTCTTCGGCCTGCGGCGGATCTGCCGTGCCGGGGCGGCGGGTTCGTCGATCTGCTTGCTCGTCATCTCGCTTGTCATGCTATCGCCTATCGGTACCCGGTCGGACCGGCCGCTGGAGTCACTGGGCGGGCGTCGCTGTCAGCGGGGAATTCACCTTCTCGACGAGCCAGCGGCCACCGTCGTTGTGCAGGCTCATCACCATCGACAGCTGGCCCGGCTTGGCCTTGTGCTCGGTGCCGAGGCTCGAGATGGTCGTGCCGATCACCACGATGGCCTCGGCGGAGTCCTCGTCGCCGGTGCGCAGGGCGCACTGGGTGTCGGTGGCCTTCGAGGTGACCTGGCCCTGGGTGAGGGCTTCGCGCAGCTCGGTGCTCGTCGCTTCGAACTGCTTCTTCCAGTCGCCGGTCGCGCCGTCGAGGACGGCCTGGAAATAGCCGTCGAGGCTCTTGCTGTCGTAGTCGGCCAGGACCGGGGCGTAGCGGCAGGCGGCTTCGCGGGCGCCCTGCTGGGCGGCGAGCAGGTCCTTGCTCTCCTTGTTCTCGAGGAACAGGATCACCGAACTCGCCACCGAGGCGCCGACGGCGAGGGCCGCGGCGGCACGGAGGACGAGGGACTTGCGCTCGGCGGTCCACCGCCCGGTGACGGCCGGTTCCGCGGTCTCCACGGCGGGGGTATCGGATTCCGTTGTGCCGGTGTCTTTTTCGTCTGTGCTCATGAGGTCATCTCCTTAACGGGGTGCGGGCACCGCGGGCTGGGACAGTTCGTCGCCGGTCACCCCGGGCGGCGGGCCCGCGCCGTTGTCGGGGCCCGGGGGTCGTGGCGCGTTGGCCGAGCCGCGCACCTGCAGCGCGGGGTTGTCGGTGACGCAGTAGTTGTAGAGCCGCACCCTGGTGTCGGTGGTCGGCGTGGTCGGGACGATCGGGACCGTGTCGTAGTCGCAGGTCGGGCGCGGCCACGGATCGACCAGGGTGAAGAAGGCATTGTCGTGGGCCGGGATGCCGACCGCCTCGGCGAAGCGGCTCAGCGTGGGGAAGAGCAGCTCGATGGCGGGCTGGCGGAGTTTGGCCGCCCGGGTGATCGCGACGAAGTTCGTCACCAGGTCGGTGATCGGGTCCTGGGTGCGCGAGACGAACCCGCCGAGCGTGGCCAGCTGACCCGGCCCCTCCTCGAGCAGGTGCCGCAACTCCGCGTCGGCGGCGGTGAACTGCTGGAACAGCGCGCTGCCCGCGTGCGTGATGGTGCCGAGGTCGGGTTGGGCGTGCGCGGTGGTCGAGGCGATGACCTGGAGATTGCGCAGGAGGTGCTCGGTCTGCGGGAGCAGGTCGGTGAGCCCGGCCATCGCACGGCTGAGCCCGGAGATCATATTGCGCAACCCGTCCGGCCCACCGGCGAGAGCTTTGTCGAGCTCGTCGACGATGACATTGAGCCGCTCGGGATTCAGCCCGCTCACCAGGCCGGTCATATTGGCCAGCACCGACTGCACCTGCACGGGCACCGCGGTGTCGGCGCGGGCGATCACGGCGCCGTCTTCCAGGAACGGGCCGGTCTCGGTCTCGGGGCGGAAATCCAGGTACTGCTCACCCGCTGCCGACAGGCGGGCGACCGCCACCCGGCCGCCCCGCGGGATTCGGGTGCCCTCCTCGATCTGTGCCACGGCGGCGATGCCGTCACCGGAGACGCGCACGTCCTGGACCCGGCCGACCCGGACCCCACGGAACGTCACATCACTGCCCGCCGTGAGCCCGCCCGAGGTGGCCAGCTCGACGGTCACCTCGTAGGGCGAATCGGTCGGGTCGATCCGCAGGACCACCCCGCCCAGGTAGAGGGCGCCGAGCACCAGGACGACGACGAGGCCGGCGTTGGCGACGGCGACGCGGCGCCGCACCAGCCACTGCCACAAGGGTGAGTTCATCGCGGACCCTCCTGCGGTGTGCTGTTGAGGCGGCCGGTGACCTTGGCGATCACCTCGGCGAGGCTGCCGATGAAGGCGGGCACATCGGTGCCGTCGGGCCAGCGACTGCCGGTGGGGTCGGTGACCGCGCCGACATCGAGGTAGGACAGGATCGCCCCGACCGAGAGGTTCGGCCCCCGCATGCTGTCCATCACCGAGGGATAGATCTGGTTGAAGCCGTCGAGGGCGCCGGTGAGGTCGTCGCCCATTCCCACGAACCCGTTCATCAGGTTCTGGATGCTCTGGAACAGGCTCACGAACTGCGGCCCGTTGGTGGCGCTGAAGTCGCCGAGGGCGTCCATGGTGATCGCGACCCGGTTGATGAGATCGACGATCGCCTGATTGTTCTCGGCGAACAATCCGATCAACTGGGGGAAACTGTCGGCCGCCGCACCCAGTTCGGCTTTGCGCCTGGCCAATTCGCCCGTGAGCACCTGCAATCCGCCGAGGGTGGCGTCGAGGTCGCCGGTGCGCTCGTTGAGCGCGGTGATGACCGAGGTCATCTCGCCGATCAGGTGCTGCAGCTGGGGTGCTTTGCCCGCGAAGATCGAGTTCAGTTCGGAGGTGATCTCGGCGGCCTGATTGATGCCGCCACCGTTGATGAGCATCGAGACCGACATCATGAGCTGTTCGACCGAGGCGGCCGAGGCGGTGTGCTCGGTGCCGATGGTCGCGCCCTCGCGCAGCGGCGGACCGGCGTTCGCTTCGCTCGGCAGGGTCATGGCGACGAAGACATCGCCCAGTGGCGTCGCCTGCCGCAACTCCACGGTTGTGCCCTGCGGCAGCCGGATGTCCTCGCGGATGAGCATTTCCACATCCGCCAGGAACGAGGTGGTCGAAATGCCGGTCACCACACCGATATCGGTGCCGCCGATCTTCACATGAGCCCGGTCGGGCAAGTTGAGCGCGTCGCGGAAGGTGGCGTGCACGGTGTACCCGGGACCCCCGATCCCGGGCTCGGGCATCGGCAACTGGGCGACGGTCATCGAGCAGCCGGCGCTCGATGCCGCGACGGCGGCCGCGCACAGGGCGACGGCGACGGTACTGCGCAGTGTCTTTGCGTGAGTGGTCATTTCGTGAGTCCCAACAGCGCGGCGGTCAAGCCGAAATCCGGGCCCATATCGGAGATCTTGCCGGTGCGGCAGCCGTCCAGACGCATCTGCACGCGCTCGCAGAACGTCGCGAGGATCTCGCTGTCGAGCACGATCTTGTCGAGCAGGCCGTGCAGGCGAAGGGCTCGATGTTCCCGGCTGATCGCGTTGTCGAAGTTCTGGAACATCAGCGGGCCCACGTCGATGATCTCGGTGAGATTGCGGGCGTTGGCTCGCATCTGGGCGGCGATGTCGACGAACTTGGTGAGCGCGCCCGCGAGCTGGGTCTCGTTCTGGCCGACCACCGAGGACGTGTTGGTGATGAAGTCGTCGAGTTGCTTCAGCACCGCCTGCAGGCCGGGAGACTGCTGGGCGAACAGCGCGACCAGCTCGGTGATCCGCCCGCTGAAGTCGCGCACGGTCTGGTCGTTGTCGGCGATGATCTGGGTGATCTCGCCGAGCCGGACCACGGCATTGGCGATCTGGTCCTTGTTGGCCAAGGTCACCTCGAAGGCCGCCGACAGTTCGTCGAGCGTGGTACGCAGCCGGTCGCCGTTGCCGTCGAGCAGCGGGAACAGCACCCGGCTCGCCATCGGCCCGCTCTGGCTGTCGCCCTTCAGCGCCTCACCGAGCTGATCGAAGTTGGCCAGGATGCGGTCCAATTCGACCGGGGTCCGTGTCTTTCCGAGCGGAAGATGGGCGCCGTCGGCGAGCTCGGGGCCCGACCCGGTGTAGGCGGGCGCCAGTTCGACGTGCCGATTGGTGATCAGCTGCGGCGAGATCAGGGCCGCCATGGCGTCGGCGGGAATGCGCACATCGCGATCGACCTTCATCACCACCTCGACATAGCTGCCGCGTGGTGTCACCGAATCGACGACACCGACCGGGACCCCGAGCACCGCGACCTCGTTACCCGGATACAGCCCGGAGACGTTCTCGAAGTCGGCGCTGATGGTCTTCTGCTCACCGAGCGCCCGGTCGGCGAACCCGGACACGCTGTCGGGTACCAGAGAACAGCCGGTGGTCACGGCCAGAGCCAGGCACAACGCGGCCAGTTTGCTCGAACGTGTCGTCCTCATCAGTTGCACCCCTGTACGGCCTGCGCGAAGCACAGCCAGTTGTCCGGGAAGATCCACGGTGCCCAGATCTCGCCGTAGGGGCCGTTGCCGAGCAGATTGTTGAACTGCCGCAACGTCACCGGGGCGATCTCGTAGAGCCGGTCCAGGTTCTCCTTGTTCTTGGTCAGGCCGTCCGCCATGGTGTTGAGATTCGTGATCAGCGGTGCGAGCTCGCCGTTGTTCTCGACGCCCATCTCCTGCAGCAGCCGCGACATCTGCGCGACGTTGTCGAGCAACTGGGTGAGCAGGGTCTGGCGTCTCTGCACGGCCGCGCCGATCGCCTCGCCCCTGGTGATCAGGACGAGCACGCTGTTGCGGTTGTCCGACACCAGTTGCGAGACCTGATCCAGGCTCTTGAGCAGGGTGTCGACCTCGTCGCGCCTGCTGTTGATGACCTGCGCCAGCGCGCCGATGCTGTCGAGGGCCTGCACCGCCATGGCGGGGGAGTCACCCAGCTGGCTGCTGAACACATCGAGCGCGGTGCGCAGCTTGTTCGGATCGATGCGTTCGATCCGCTCGAACGACGACGAGTACTTCGGGTCCTGGATCACCTTGCTCAGGTTGTAGGGCACGGTGGTGTTCTCGAGCTTGATCCGGTTGTCCGGCAGCCCTTTTCCGTCGCCGGGGCGCAGGTCGATGTGCAGCCTGCCGAGGATGGTCGACATCTCGATCGCCGCGTGCGCGTCGGCGCCGAGACGGATGTCACGACGGACGCGCAGCGCCACGTCGACCCGGTCGTTCACGAGTTCCACCGACTGCACCTCACCGACCTCGATGCCCGAGATGTCGACGGTCGCGCCGGGCCGCAATCCGGCGGCCTGCGCGAATTCGGCGTGAATCGTCTTGTCGCCCAGTTGGATCCGGGCGAGCAGATTCGAACCACCGAGCAGCACGAGCACCGAGGCGGCCGCGATCAGGCCGAGGCGCAGATTCCGGTTGCGCCGCAAGAACTCTGGTACGCGAGGCCGGTTCATCGGCACACCCCCGACTGCGCGTTGCCGCCGACCTGCGAGAACAAGCCCTCCGGCAACAGCACTCCCCACAGCGACACATCGAGGCGGCACAGATAGGCATTGCCGTAGGTGCCGTACTGGGTGAAGCGGGCCACGCCGTTGAGGAAGTCGGGCAATTGGACCGCGCCGCGATCGAGGGCGGCACCGTTGGCCAGCAGCATCGCCACGCCCGTCGTCGCGTTGCGCTGGGCGTCCGATACACCGGGCTTGACCTGTTCGATAATCGTGACCAGCGAGTTCGTCGCACCGGCCACCCGTTCGACCGAACTCTTCAACGATTCTCCTTCGGCGTAGAGCCCGTCCATCAGGCTGCGGGTCTGGGTGATCAGGGTTTCCAGTTCGCCGCTGCGATTGGCCAGCCCCGCCATCACGGAACTGAGATTGCTCAGCACGTCACCGAGGATCTGATCGCGTTCCCCGAAGGTGGCGGCCAGCTGCGCGGCCTGGGTGATGAGCGCCGACAACGACACCTCGTTGCCCTGCAGCGCCTGGATGAGCGTTTCCGACAGCGAGTTGATCTGGTCGGGCTGCAGCACGCTGAACAGCGGCTCGAAGCCCGACAGCAGCGCGGACACGTCGAACGACGGTTCGGTCCGCTCGAGCGGAATCTCCGAGCCCGGTGCGACGACGGTGCCGCCGTCGGTGCCCGGTGCCAGCGCGAGATAGCGCTGACCGATCAGATTCTGATACCGCACCAGCGCCTTGGTCGTATCGGTCAGGCGCTGGCGTTCCTCGATCCGGAAATCGACCCGGGCGGTGTAGTTGTCGGCGAAATCGATCTTGTCGATCCGCCCCACGCGCACGCCGGCCATCCGGACGTCGTCGCCGACGCGCAGCCCGAGCACATCGGTGAACACCGCCGAATAGCTGCTGGTGGTGCCGGGCACGCTGCGTTGCAGCGTCGACCAGATCGTGTAGGTGAGCACGGTCGCCAGGACAGCGAAGAGGCTGAACCCGATGAGTGCTTTGGTGGATTTCACTGTCGGACACCGTCTTCTGTGTCGGGAACGAGGGGGGTGTCGCCGAGGATCGAGCTGAGCAACAGCAGCTGACTGAACGTCGGCCTCCCGCCGACCAGCGCCGATATGGCATCGATGCCGGTGAGCCGTTGTGCGGCCGGGGTGGCGGCGGGTGTGGGTTCGACCGCCGCGGCCGGTGCGGTGATCCCTGGGATGGCGGGCAGGCCCGGGATCGGGGGCAGGCCGGGGATCGCCGGAACGGTGATGCTCGGGAGCGCGGGCAGCTGCGGCACCGCGGGCACCACCGGTGCGGGCCCCGCGGCCTCGAGCCGGTTCGGCAGCATGCCGGGCGGATACTCCTGCGGCGGAGCGACTTCCGGGACGGTCGGGCCGCCGCAGCGAGGACCGATCATCTCGCCGTAGCGGGGGCAGTCGGCGGCGGTGTACTGCTGGAAGGGCGTGAACGTCACATCCATTCGCCAGGTCATCTGCCTGCGCGGCCCGAAGTTGAAGACCTGCTGCAAATTACGCAGCGACGCGTTGAGGTTGGCCGCCGTCGTCTGCAGTGCGCCGGGATCGCGGGCGATGCCGCCGAGCAGGTCGTCCAGCCCGGCGACCAGTTCCTTGCCCGCGTTCGGGTTCGCACCGAACAGCACGTTCACCGATTCCACGGCACTGTTGCCCTGCATGAGCAGTTCGATCAGGTCGGTGCGGTGCTCGTTGAGGGTGCGGGCGGAGTTCACCGAATCGGCGAGCACACCGACCAGTTCCGGCGCCGACTGGCTGAGCGCCGTCGACGCGCGGCCGAGATCGCCGAGCAGATCACCGATCTCGGGAATCCGGTGCACGGTCGTGAGCCACTGATCGAGGCGCTCGATCGTCGAGCCCGGCACGCGACCGGCCGGGTCGAGCGCCGCCGACAAGGTGGCGAGCACCCGGCCGAGCTTCTCCGGCTGGATGGTGGTGAGCACGTCGCGCAGGGTGTTGAGCGTGGTCTGCAGCTGGATGGTCGCCTCGCTGGTGTCCTCGGCGATCACCGCACCCGCGCGCAGGCCCGAGGTGGCGGCGCCGTTGTCGACCAGTTGGATGGACGAGACACCGAAGATGTTGTCGGGCACCACACGGGCGGTGACGGTGTCCGGAATCGTCTCGGCCAAGCCAGGTTTCAGCTCGAGGGTGGCTCGCTGGCGTTCACCCGCCGCGACCATCTCCACCGAGCCGACGACGCCGACGATCATGCCGCGGAACTTCACATCCGCGCGCTGCGGTAAGCCGTCACCGGTGCTGGTGAGGTCGGCGCCGACGGTCACCGTTTCCTCGAACTCGCCGTTGTAGCGCAGGGCGAGCAGATACAGCGCGACCGCGAACGCGGTGATCACCGCCAGGCCCGCCACGGTGAGCTGCAGGGGTTTGGGGCCGCGGCCGCTGAGATCGATAATCATCCGATCGACCTATCCCGAGATCCGGAATCCGGGGTCGATGCCCCAGATTGCAAGCGTGAGAAAGAGATTCGTGAAGACCATGACGACGATGACCATCTTGATCGCCCGCCCGGCCGCCACTCCGACGCCTTCGGGCCCACCGGTGGCGACGAAGCCGTAGTAGCACTGGATGAAGGCGGCGATCAGCACGAAGACCACCACTTTGAGCAGTGAGAAGAACACGTCGGGGCCGAGCAGGAATTGGTAGAAGTAGTGGTCGTAGGTGCCCGCGGTCGTGCCGCCCAGGAACAGCACCGACAGCTTGGTCGCCACATAGGCCACCGCGAGACCGACGGTGTAGAGCGGGACGATGGTGATGGTCGCCGCGAGCATCCGGGTGGTCACCAGGTACGGCAACGGCCGGATGGCGATGGACTCGAGTGCGTCGATCTCCTCGGAGATCCGCATCGAACCGAGCTGAGCGGTGAACCGGCACCCCGACTGGATGGCGAAGGCGAGCGTGCCGAGGATCGGCGCGATCTCCCTGGTGGTCGCGAAGCCGGAGATGGCGCCGGTGAGCGGGCCCATGGTGAGCAGGTTCAGCGCCGAGTAGGACTCCATGCCGACGGTGATGCCGCCGAACGCGCACAGCACGATCACCACGCCGACCGTGCCGCCACCGACGATCAGCGACCCGTTGCCCCAGCCGACATCGGCGACGAGGCGGGCGACTTCCTTGCGGTAGTGGCGCAGCGTGAACGGGATCGCCAGCAGCGCCTGGAAGAACACGATGGCCTGATGACCGAGCCGCTGATTGGCCTGGATCGGCACCTTGGCCGTGGCCGCCAGCGCCTGCACCGGGCGCATCGCGGGTGGGATGTATTCGGCGGCCACGTCACACCACCTTCGCCGGGAAGAGGGCGTTGTAGAGCTGGGTGACGATGATGTTCGTCGCGAACAGCATCAGCGCCGAGGTGACCACCGCCGAGTTCACTGAGTTCGCGACCCCGCCGGGGCCGCCCTCTGTGTGCAGGCCGATATCGCAGGCGATGATCGCGGTGAGCGCACCGAAGATCGCCGCCTTGAACAGCGCGACCAGCAGGTCGTTTGCCACCGCGAACGAGGCGAACGAACTGATGAACGAACCCGGTGTGCCGTGCTGGGCATACACATTGAACAGGTACGCGGTGGCGAAGCCGACGAAGACGATGAACCCGCACAGCAGCATGCTCACCACCACCGCGGCCACCAGGCGGGGTGCGACGAGCCTGCGCACCGGGTCGACGCCCATCACCTTCATCGCGTCGATCTCCTCGCGGATCGTGCGCGAGCCGAGGTCGGCGCAGATGGCCGAACCGACCGCGCCCGCGATCATCAGCGAAGTCACCAGCGGTGCGCCCTGCCGAATGATGCCGAGCCCGGCGACCGCGCCGATGAAGGTGGTCGCGCCGACCTGGTTGACCAGCGCGCCCACCTGGATCGAGACGACCACCGCGACCGGGATGGCGACGAAGACGGTCGGCAGCGCCGAGACATTGGCCATGAAGGCGCACTGTTTCACGAACTCCTGGAACGGAAATCGTCGCCGCACCAGTGAGAGGAACAGTTGCACGATCGCGGATCTGCCGAGCAGGACCTGCCTGCCGAGGGTCTCGACCGATCGCTGGGGATGTCGTCGCCAGAGCCCGGTGGCGCTGTCGATGATCCGTCCGACCTCGGACGGTTCGGTGGCCGGTTGTGACGTCATGCGGCACCGATCCTCGTGCTGAGCCAGTGGTCGAGCAGGACGACGAGTCCGGCGAGGGCGGCGAGGCCGAGCCCGAACGCGCACAGAACGGCGATCCACATACCGAATCGGAGCACCGGATTCACCTCGGTACGTCCGCCGAGGATCTTGACGACGGTCACCACCAGATCGATGACCCAGACCAGCGCCATCATCAGGTCATCGTCACATTCGCGAAGGTGAGCACCGGCCAGCACACGATCGACCCGAGGAACGAGACAACCAGGTCCGCGCCGTGGAGATCACGCAGGTGGCTCGTGTGGGTGAAGGTCCAGATCACCCCGACGAGACCGTAGGGGATCGCGAGAATGATCAGGGTTCCGAGGAATTCGGACACCTTCATCTCGTAGCTGAGAAATCTGTCCAGCCGTCGCAACATGGCGTGCCGCTGTTCCTTCCTGCAGGACCGTGGATCAGCGGGGGCCGGTGGGCGGCCGACGTCGCTGACGGTCGAGTGATGTTGCTTGGTGTTCGGTGGGGAGAAAGGAATCGGCTATTCGGGATCTTCCCCTGGATCGTCGGATAGCGTGGGGATTACGGTGCTCACCTACGGCGACTGCACCGATTAAGTTACTACGCATTCCTCGCTCTGTGACGAGAATTACGGGTAACATAGCGCAAGAATCGCTGATTGCCTATAGGTAGTCGACCGGGAGCTCACCTGGTTGTCGTCGGCGAGAATGGCTAGTAACTTATCGGTGATGTCGCCGCAGGGGTGGCTGTGCAGGAGGAACGCAATGTCCGCAGTGATCGTCGATGTGGTTCGCACCCCCTCGGGGCGGGGCAAACAGGGCGGTGGGCTCTCGTCGGTGCACCCGGCCACCCTGCTCGCGGGCGTGCTCGCCGAGCTCGTCGCCCGCACCGGCATCGATCCCGCCCTGGTGGACGATGTGATCGGCGGTTGCGTGACGCAGAGTGGTGAACAGGCCAACAACATCTCCCGCACGGCGGTACTCGCCGCCGGATTCCCCGAATCCGTGCCGGCCACCACGGTCGACCGGCAGTGTGGATCCAGCCAGCAGGCCGTGCATTTCGCGGCCCAGGGGGTGCTCGCCGGCGCCTACGACATCGCCATCGCCTGTGGCGTCGAGTCGATGAGCCGGGCGCCGATGTTCTCCAACACCCAGGGCAAGGACTCCCTGCGCGGTCCGCTTGCCGCGCGCTACCCCGACGGGCTGATCGGCCAGGGTATCGCGGCCGAAATCCTCGCCGCGCGGTGGAAACTGGACCGGGCGACCCTCGACGAATTCGCCGCCCGCTCACACCGCCTCGCGGCCGCCACCGCGCAGGCGGGCGGGTTCGACGCCGAACTGGTGTCCGCGGGCGAACTCACCGCCGACGAGACCATCCGGGCAGGCACCACCGTGGAAGGGCTGGCCGGCCTGCGCCCCGCCTTCACCGATCAGGCTATGGCACAGCGTTTTCCGGAGATCGACTGGTCGGTGACAGCGGGTAATTCCTCGCCGCTCACCGACGGTGCCTCGGCCGCGCTCATCATGAGCGAGGCGATGGCGTCGAAGCTCGGCGTGACCCCGCGCGCCCGCTTCCACTCGTTCGCGGTGGTCGGTGACGACCCGACCCTGATGCTCACCGCCGTCGTCCCGGCGACCCGCAAAGCGCTCGAGCGCGTGTCGCTGACCGTCGACGACATCGACACCTTCGAAGTGAACGAGGCATTCGCGCCGGTACCGCTGGTGTGGCAGCACGAACTCGGCGCCGACCCGGAACGGGTGAACCCGCGCGGTGGCGCCATCGCGCTCGGCCACCCGCTCGGTGCCTCGGGCACGCGCCTGCTCGCCACCATGGTCAACCACCTCGAGCAGACCGGCGGCCGCTACGGGCTGCAGACCATGTGCGAAGCCGGTGGCCTGGCCAACGCGACCATCATCGAACGGCTCTGACGCGCCCGCGCCTCGATTCCGTGATCAACCAGACCCTGGAGTAGTCATGCGTCGTCGGACCGCAGCGGTACGAACATCGGAACCGTCGGGCGACCGGCGGCGTTACATGGCCGGTCCGGCGGCGCTTCTCGGCGGCCCCGCGAATGTGATCATGCAGCTGAGCTGGGCGCCGGTCGGTCGCGGTGTCGTGGAAAGCACCGTGACCAGTGGACGTTTCGATCTGCGTCCACAGAAGCGGGGACGGACCACGTTGACGTACCTGGCGGTCGCGATGCTCGGCACCGAGGAAGATCGGGTCGCCTTCCGCGCGGCCGTGAACACCGCGCACCGGCAGGTGCGATCCCGGCCCGACAGCCCGGTGCGCTACAACGCCTTCGATCCGCGGCTGCAACTGTGGGTCGCGGCCTGCCTCTACCGCGGCACCCTCGATTCGCTGACCTTCCTGTTCGGCGCGCCGGACGAGGAGTCGGCGGACGAGTTGTACTCGGAATCAGCGCGATTCGGGACAACGCTGCAGGTGCCACCGGAACTCTGGCCCGCGGATCGTGCCGCCTTCGCCGACTATTGGGAGTCCATGCTCCCCGGGCTGTCCTTGGACGACGAGGTCCGGGATTATCTGGTGAGCCAGGTGGTCGACATGGGCCCTTACCGGCCGTGGGAGCGATTCCTGTTCCGCCGGGTGAACAGGTTTTTCACCACCGGCTTTCTGCCGCAACACTTTCGCGATGAACTCGGGTTACCGTGGAGTGGTCGCAAGCAGCGCGCGTTCGAGATCACGATGCGGACGATCGGCCGCGTGCTGTCGGTGGTCCCCGAGTCCTGGCGGCTGTACCCCTTCGAGACATATCTGCACGACATGCGCCGCCGACGTGCGCGCGGCCTGCCGTTGGTGTGAGCGGCCTGCCACGAATCCGTACTGTTATCGAGCGACCGGCAGACAGCGAACCGTGCGAGGCGCCAGATGGCCCGCGCCGCGCAGCGTCGCGGCGTAGGCGCTGAGGGCGAGGCGGTCCTTGCGGGTCACCGTGAGACCGAGCAGTCGCGCGGCCCGGTCGTGCAGCAGCGCGGGAATCGCGGCACTCGGCGTGTACTGCGGCAGCCAGGCGTCGGGCCGGAGTGCCTGCGGCGCAAGGGTGTCGGTGGCTGCCGTGACCTGCAGCATCGTCGAACAGGCCTGATCGAAGTACGTGCGGAAGTCGGCCCAGGTGTTCGGCATGGGGCGGGTCGACAGCTCGTATCGCCGATACCACTCGCAGCATTCGGCGTAGAGCCGTTCGTGCTCGTCGGCCGACATCGGGCGGATGAACGTGTCGACGGCGGTGAACAGCGTCTCCACGTAGGTGGCGTGCTGGAAGTGGAAGACCTCGGGATGCAACGCGTGGTATCGGTGCCCGAGGTTGTCACGACCTTTGACGTGTTCGTGCGCGGCGCGGATCACGAAGCGGGCGTCCGCGCCGGTGTAGGCCAGCCGGATCATCTGTGAGACAGAACGTTGTTTGTGCCACCACAACCGGTAGGACACATGATCGACGAGGCCGGCCGCGATCGCCGGATGCAGAACCTGCAGGGTGACCGCCCGGGGCAGGGCAAGCACGAAACGCCGATCGCCCAGATATCGACGCAGCAGCGAGTCCGTCGCGATGGGTGGCTGCGACATCATCGACCACCGTCGGCCGGTGGGAGGTCGTGCACCGGGGGCTCGGCCTTCGCGGTGGTGCCGCGTCGGACCCTGCGTATCGCCGTGCGCCACAACAGCAACGGCACCGAGCCGGCGATCCGGGGTGCCATCCCGGAGCTCAGGCCGAGCCGCCATTGATCGGCGAGGGCCGCGCGACGGATCGACGCCGATGTTTCGGTCGGTTTCGGCATGTCGAAGGGCGGTGCGGGGTCGTACTCGATGTCGAGTTGGATGATTCGGGCCCGCTCGGTGCCGCATATTCTGCCGACCAGCCAGAGCGCCAGATCGATTCCCGCGGAAACGCCTGCGGCGGTGGCGATTCGGTCGGTGTGGACGAACCGTTCGCCGGGTTGTGGGTGGGCGCCGAGTGTGGCGAGGGCTCGTTGAGCCGCCCAGTGGGTGGTGGCGGGTCGGCCGTCGAGCAGGCCCGCGGCGGCGAGGATCAGCGCGCCGGTGCACACCGACGTCGTCCAGGTCGATGTCTCGTGGACTCGGCGAAGCCAGGCCAGGACTCGTTCGTCCGTCGCGACCACCGTGGCGGCGGGGCCACCGGGCACGACGACGATGTCGGGATGCACCGTCTCGTCGAGCGTGTGGGTCGCGCCGAGCAGGAGGCTGCCGCTGTCGGTGACGATCGGACCGACCTCATGCCAGACGAATCGGATGTTCGTCGCCGGCATGAATCGGAGGACCTCGTACGGGCCGATCGCGTCCAGTGCGGTCATGCCCGGGTAGCACAGCACGGCGATTCGCATGTGGTTCACCGCCGCTTTTCGGTGCGGAACGCGCGGGCAACCATGGCCGACTTCAGCTGCCAGAGTCCGGTGGCGCCGGTCGCGTCGATCCCGGTCAAGGCCGCGATCCGGCCGAGCCGGTAGATGATGGTGTTGGTGTGTACGTGCAGCTGTCGCGCGGTGCGCTGGCGATTCATATTGTTGGCGACGAGCACCCGGACGGTCTTGGACAATGCGGGATGATCGTCGAGCGGTGCGAGCAATTCGCCGAGTTCGGCCAGGCCGGGTCCGGGCCGGGTGAGCTGGTATTCGAGCGCGAGGTCTTCGAATCGGTAGAGCGCAGGTGGATAGCGGAGTCGGCCCGCGATGTCGAGAAGTTCGTGTGCGAGCTGTGCCGCGTCGGGAATGTCGGCGGTCTCGCTGACGACCACGGCCGCGGTGATCTTGGCGCGCGCAGCGGTCGAGAGTGTTTCGACGAGGCTGTCGAATCGGACATCATCGGTGTCGTCACCGGGGATCAGGATGGTGCCGCCGTCGGACGACAGCATCGCGAGAGCGGTGTCGATGTGGCGCTCCAGTGCCTTGTGGACGCGGTGGAGTCGTCGCCGTGCCGTGTCGCCGGTCTGCCACTGCTCCGGGGATCTGCGGGGAATCGACACGGCGAGCACCCGATAACCGTCCGCGATGTGCACGCCCGACTCCCGGGCCATCGTCGTCGTCGCGCGGCCGGCCAGCAGCGCCGAGGTGACGGTGCGCATCGCGGTGTGGTGTTCGCCTGCGACCACGCGGTATTCGCGCAAGTACGCGCTGATCATCGTGGTGGACAGGAGATTCGACAGTCGTACGGATGCTCGCAGCCCCTGGGCGAGCGTGTCGTCGTCATCACCGTTGCGGGGCGAGAACACCGTGTCCACGCTCGCCCACAGCGCCTCGTGGAAGGCACGGAGGATGTCCTCGATCGACAGCCCTTCCCTGGCCCAGACGGCCGCGGCGGTCGTGAGCCAGTCGAGTTCGCCCGCGACATCCTCGTCGTCGACGATGCCCCGGCCGATGCGCGCACACATGCCGGTGGCCGCGGTGATCTCGTCCGAGATCGCATCACCGAGCAGCGCACGGCGCCTGGCGAGGTCGCGGACGAAGTAGCTGACGACCCGTCCGGTCATGACGGCGACATCGGGCTGCGCACACCGCAGTGGTCGGTCAGCCAGGTCGAGCGGCATCGCCGGATCCTCCTCGATGGCGCCACCCGCGGCGCCGTGGGTGCGGCCGAGTGCTGAAGCCGGCCTGAGCGGTGGTGCCGTCTGTGGTTCTCGGATCGTCATGGTGTGTCCACGGCTTCCAGTCGGTGTCGCAGGACTTTGCCGGTGGCATTGCGCGGCAGGGCGTCGACGAACCGCACCTCGCGGGGAACCTTGTGTCGCGCAAGGGTTGTACGCACGTACTCCTTCACCTCGCGCTCGGTGCACGAGGCGCCCGGGGCCCGCACCACATAGGCGCGCAGGCTCTGCCCGAAATCGCGGTCGGCGACGCCGACGACGGCCGCCTCGAGGATGTCGGGCCGGTCGACGAGCAGGTTCTCGACCTCGAGCGGGTAGACGTTCTCCCCACCGGAGACGATCATGTCGTCGTCACGTCCGTCGATGAACAACCTGCCCTCGGTGTCGAAATGGCCGAGATCGCCGCTCGAGCACAGCCCGTCGATCATCTCCTTGCCGGTGCCGTCGGTGTAGCCGCTGAAGCTGAGGCCGCTGGTGACGAAGACGGTCCCGACCACGCCCGGCGTGGTGATCCGGCAACGCTGCTCGTCGTAGATCGCGACCCGGCAGCCCACGGGCGGGCGCCCGACCGTGCCCGGCGCCTCGCGCAGATCCTGCGGTGTCGCGACGGCGGCCACGGCGACCTCGGTAGAGGCGTAGAGGTTGTAGAGCACCTGGCCGAAATGCCGCGCGGTGCGACGGCTCAGGTCCGGTGCCAGTGCCGAGCCCGCCGAGAAGATCACCGTCAATGCGGAGGTGTCGTATTCGGCCAGCACCTGCTCGCCCAGATCGACGATGCGCTGCAGCATGGTCGGAACAAGGACGAGCGCGCTCGCGCGGTGCCGGGCGACGGCGGCCAGGGTGTTGCGGGGATCGAACCGGTCCGGCAACAGCACCACCGTGTTGCCGAGCGCCCAGCCCAGGATCAGCTGCGACAGGCCGGTGCCGTGGAACAACGGCGCGGCGAGCACGATGGTGCTCGCCTTGGGTAGCGGGATGCGATCCAGGAACTGCGCCGACTGTAACGGCGAAACCTTGCCGCGCGGAGCACCTTTCGGTGTTCCGGTGGTGCCGCTGGTGAGCACGACGATGCCACCGGGTGCGGCGGGCGCGGGCAGTGGAACGCCGGAGTGCCACGCCGCGACGGCATGGATCGTCGGCCGCCCCGGCCGGTTGGTGTCGCCTGCGCGCGTGAGAATGATCGGCACCTCGCGTGCGAGATCGTCGAACAGGTCGGCGAACTCGGCGTCGACGAGCAACATCCCGATCCGCTCGCGCCCCACGACCGTGCGCAGTTGCGGGCCTGCCATGCCGGTGTTGAGCAGGACGATGCGTGCGCCGAGCTTGCCCGCTGCCAGCAGCGACAGAATGAAGCCGCGGTGGTCGCGGCACAACGCGCCGACCACTGTGTCGGCCGTGACCCCTTGTGCGGCCAGGCCGTTGGCGAGGCGGTTGGAGGCGTGATCGAGCTGTTCGAAGGTGATCGGTCCGCGGTCGTCGATCAGTGCGGTGGCCGAACTCGCGACGCGGGTGGCGTGCGCCAGTGTGGTCACGGCCGGACCGAGAGCGGCGGCGTCACGGGCCGTCCGTAAGAGCTCGATCGGGTGCCGGAGTTCGATCGCGCCGCGTCGGTACAGGACAGCGGCGGCGGCCAGGGAGTCGGCGACGGCGCGGACGACCTCGGTCGGTGCGAAGGAGACGGACGGCACGGATACCTCCGAGGGTCGGTCGTCGGCAAGGAGTTGCCGCCGGCTAGGCGGAATGGAGGCCAGCCTAGCAGTCGGGAGAATTGCGGGTAACTTAATCGTGGAAATCGCGAGGACGGCCAACGTGAATCACTGAGAGCCCGGTCGAGTTCGGCGCAAATCCTACCGAATCCGAAAGAATTGGCAGTAACATAGAGTCGACGTCGAGGCGTGCTCGGCGGTGATCCGCGCTCGCGAGATTCCGGGGCGAGACGCCTCTGGGAAAGGATGACGATGACCACGGCAACGAAGCCCGGCGACCCCGACTACTCGGACCCGAACAGCGAGGGATATGTCGAGGAGGGTCCGGGTGGGCACTGGCGACCCACCGCGGAATCGGGACTCGCGCCGGTTCCCCGCGCGCTGACCCTCGACCGGGTACGCATCCACATCCCCGACACCTACCGATCACCGCGCAAGCGGCCCGCGCGGCTGGCCGACGCTTTGGACTTCTGGATGTTCGCCGGTGCGGCCGCGAACGTGGCGATGCAGTTCGCCCATCAGGGTGTGGCCGCGGGCGTCATGGAAAGCCAGGTCGAATCCGGTGCGCTCATGGTGCACCCGTGGAAGCGGCTGCGCACCACCTCCGCCTACCTGGCGGTGGCCATCCTCGGCACCGACGAGGACAAGAAGGCGATGCGCGAGGCGGTGAACGTCGCGCATCGGCAGGTGAGGTCCCGGCCTGAATCCAAGGTGAAGTACAACGCCTTCGACCGCAATCTGCAGCTGTACGTCGCCGCCGCCATCTACATCGGCTTCGAGGACACCCACCAGTTGCTGTGCGGCAAGATGACCGAGGAGGAGTTGGAAGCGTTCTATCAGGGCGCCGACACCTTCGGCACGACCCTGCAGGTCCACCCCGACATGTGGCCCGAGACCCGCGCCGACTTCGACGAGTACTGGCTCCAGGCATGCGAGCAGGTGGTCTGCGACAACGAATTCCGTGCCTACATCGACGATCTCGTGCACCTGCGGATGATCCACTGGTCGCTGCGGCTGCTGTTCGGCGGCCTCCTCGAGTTTCTGACCTCCGGATTCCTGCCACCGCACTTCCGCGAGCAGATGGGCATCGAATGGAGCGAATCCGACCAGCGCCGGTTCGAGAACCTCTTCCTGTTCGTCGGTTTCGTCAACCGGTTCATCCCGAAATTCATCCGGTTCGCCGGAACCCACTCGATGATGCGTGACGTGCGGCGCCGCATCCGCAAGCAGAAGCCGCTCATCTGAGGCGGGCCGCACGTCGTCGCATCGGTCAGCTGCGCACCTGCGAGGCTGTCGGAGCCGAGGTGTCGGGGTCGGCCGATCGGCCAGCCGGCAGCGTGTAGGTCGCCGCGATCGACAATACGGCGACGACGAAGCAGGCGGCGGTGTACCAGAGGTTGCCGATGGGGTCGCCGTTGCCGGTCTCGCCGTCGGTCGCCGCGAAGAAGTCGGGCAGGGCGGCGAGCCAGAGACCGGCGAAGACCAGCAGGTAGAAGGTCGCGAAACGCTGGACGAAGGGGTCGGTGTAGCCGGGGTCGGGTGTGGTGCCCCGGCGCAGGTCCGACCACTGGCGGAACATGACGATCGAGGCCACGACCATCAGCACCGCGAGTTCCAGCGCGTACACCACCCCGCGCACCGTGGTGCTGCTCATGCCGAGCACGGTCGCCGGAAGCGGCAGCAGGAACGTGCCCACCGAGGCGAGCAGACCGATGACCACAGTGCGCCAGGTCAATTCGACGCCCGTGAACCGCTTACCCGCGTCGACATGCCGTCCGACGAAGTATTGCACGCAGAACGCCAGCGACATCGGCCACAACGCGGCGAACACCACCACGCTGCCCATCGGCACCGAATCGAACATCGGCTGGTTGATCGGATTGTCCACCGACCACTCCCACCAGCGCAGCTGCGGCCCGAGGTGGTCGAAGATCTCGTAGAACGCGTGGTGCACGAAACCAACGCAGGTGGCGCCGATCAGCACCCCGAACCGGCGGAAGATGCCGAGCATGCGCACCAGGCCGAAGGCCATCGTCGCCATCAGCGGATAGATCGCGATGATGTAGATCGGCAGGCGGCCCCACAGGAAGTCGACGGTGAACACGTTGTGCGCGAACATCGTGTCGACGTGGTCCTCGATGCCGAACGCGGCGGGGAAGTACAGCGGCGGCTCGATGATGAACAGGTACGCGGTCGCGCCGAACCACAGGACGAGGTTGGTCGGGTCGCCGTGGCGGCGCAGGCGGACGATCGCGAACCAGAGCGCCAGCACCGCACCGAGCACGATGGTCAGTTCGAGAACGGGCAGGGTCCAGTTCTCCAGCCCGAACGGGCTGCGGAACTCGACGAGTCCACCGGCCTCCGCACAGGAGAAGCCGAGTTGGACCGCGAGGTCGGCGAAGGTGGGGGAACAGTGTTCGGCCATGGGTCGGCCCTTCTAGGAGCTCACGGAATCGGCGGTGTACCAGCGGGTGACGTCGTAGCCCTCGTCGTAGCGGCGGAACCACTCACCGGCCAGGTCGGGCAGTTTCTCGTGCGCGGGGTTGTGCCCCGGCGTCTGGCTGCGGATGATCCCGCCCAGGGCGACGAGCTGTTCCTTCAGGCCCAGATCGTCGAAGGCGCGCGGCATCGTGCCGTTGTCGGCGGGGCGCAGGCCGGGCAGCAGCCGGCGCAGGGTCTGCTGATTGCGGTAGCTCGCGAACATCGACAGCGCGTCGACCTGCCGGTCTTCCAGTGGCACATGCTCGTTGAAGCCCGCGCAGGCCACCCGGATCACCCGCAGCACGTGCCGGAACACCGACGGCGCCACCCGCATCCGGTACAGCTCGCTGTTCACCACCGAGTTGAAGATGATCAGCGCCGAACTGCGGTGTTCGACCTCCTCGACGAAATGCCAGATGAACAGCGAGGCCACCCGGTCGTCGCCGGGGGCGAACAACGTGGAGTCGTTGTCGAGCATCAGCTTGAACACCGGGGTGAAGGTGGCCTCGAGGTCGGCGGTGTAGGCCAGGCGGTACTTCACCGGGGTGCTCGCGGTGAGTTCGTCGAACTCGCGGATCACGGCGTCCAGGGTTTGCTGCAGGCCCGGGTAGCGACGGATCAGGCCTTTCACATGCTGACGGTGAGCGGTGGAGTGCTGACCCTCCTGCCGCATGAACGCGTCGGCCTCCTCGGCCACCTCGGGGTCGGTGATCTGCGGTTTCGCCTGGTTGATGAGCTGCACGATCATCTTCTCGAAGCCGATCGCCAGGAACGAGACGGCGTTGGCCATCGAGGAGAACGCCGGATTCTGTGGGTTCCACAGAAACGGCACGTCGTAGTCGGCGAACGCGAAATCCATCTTGCGGACGTGAAGTTCGGTCACGGTGAGTACCTCGTTGTTCGGGCGTGCGCCGGTCCGGCCGCCACTCGGTTGGGTGAGGTAATCATACGACTGAACGTCAGTCTGTATGATTACTTTCGCGGAATCGGCTGTGACCAGGGCTTGTGCTAGCGTCCACCGGGTGGCGCGCAGACGGGGATGGGGCGGTAGTCCGCCGGGGGACGATGCGGAGGCGACGCGCCGGATCGTCGCGGCGGCAGTCGAATTGATCGGGCGCACCGGGGCGGAGATCAGCATCGCCGATGTCGCGGAATCGCTCGGTGTCATCCGGCAGACGGTCTACCGGTACTTCCCGAGCGCCGACGCGCTGATGACCGCCGCCGCGATGGCCTCGGTGGAGGGTTTCCTCGACCGGCTCGCGGCGCAGGTGCGCGGGCTCGGTGATCCGGTGGAGGCTATGGTCGAGGCGGTGGTCTACACGCTGGCCGAAGTGCGCCGCACACCGCACCTGGGCATCCTGCTGTCGAGTTCCTACTCCAACGTCCGCCCGGACAGCCTCACCTCCGAGGAGGCGCAGGCCTTCGGGATGACCATGATCCGGCGGTTCGACGTGGACTGGGCCGCGCACGGCTACGACGAGCAGGCGCTGCGGGAACTGGTCGAATACGTCCTGCGGACCATGCAGTCGTTCTTCTTGTCGCCCGGTGACCCGCCGCGCACCGACGACGAACTACGCCGTTACCTGCGGCGGTGGATGGGCACGGCCATCAGCGCTCAGACCGCGGCCGGGGAATTCCTCGAGCGCTGAGGCCGCTGCTGTTCTCTGGCGTGTCCCGCGGGGGCGTCCGACGAGGACTCCGTGCGATGACGTCGTTGGCATCGCCGTGGAGCGTCGGCCCGACCCCGCGGGTGCACCGGTGTCGACACCGTGACCGAAAAACATTGCTCCCCCGGACCGTTCGGCGCCTCGTACAACGGGCCGGTCGAGCACCACATCTGGGTGGTTCCCGCTGGGTGGCGGCTCAAACGTGGCTCGCCGTTGCTGGTTGAGGGCGGATTCACCGGGTAGGCGGCGGGTATGGAGATTCTCGTGATTCTCGCCGTGGTCGTCGTGGTGGCGGCCGTCGTGCTGTGGCGCAAGACGCGGGGCGGACCCAAGCCGCCGGACGAGCCCGAATGGACGGGCAATCCGCCGCGCTGAGCGTTCCGGCTCAGGGTTTTCTCGCGACGACCAGGACGTTCTTCCCGAACAGCTTGCCGGTCACCGACTGCAGGGCCTTGCTGAGCGGGAAGACGATCCGGTCGTAGAGCTTGAGCGCGCGCACATTGATGCTGCCGTCGTCGTTGCCGAGCAATTTGTAAGCCATGGTGGCGAAGAACCCGATCGGATCGCAGTAGCGCGAATCCACCACCTCGAGTCCTGCATTGCGCAGGATCCGGTTCAGCTGGGTGCGCCGGTAACGGCGGTAGTGCTCGACTTTCACATCCATCGAGGAGAACAGCATCTCGAGCGCGGGCACGTAGATCACCATCGTGCCACCGGGCCGCAACAGTGACGCCAGGTGTTCGGCGGCTTCCTGGTCGTTCTTGATGTGCTCGAAAACGTTGAAAGAATAGATGAGCCCGTATTTTTCGGCCTCGGGCGGCTCGGTGTCGCAGTCGACGACTTTGTAGCCCTTCGCCAGCAGCACTTTCTGCAGGTCGGGGTCCGGTTCCAGACACTCGGGGAAGATCTCGCGTTCGGCGAGCAGATCGGCGTAGGTGCCCTGCCCCGCACCGAAATCGAGCACACGCAGATCCGGTGTGGTGACATGTTTTTCGACGCAGTCGAGGAGAAATTTGTTGTAGTTGATCGCTTCGGCCATCACCTCCAGGTTGTCGCACCCGGTGTAGGCGAAATTGCTGCTCGTCACGCTCGGTCCCCTCAATCCATCGAAATGTGTGAGTCCGTCCGTTCGAGCGGCCATGATGCCACGTCGCGGTCACAATGGTCGTCGAACACCCGTACCGAACAGGGAGTGACCGTGTCGACCGTCTTCGTGGAATCGGGCGCGGGCGCGTCCCGTCGCCTCGTCGTCGCCCTCGGCGCGGCGATTGTGCTCGCCGTGGCGTTCGTGCTCGCCCCGCCCGTGGTGGCGGGGTGGTTGCCCGGTGCCGATTTCGCCGACGAGCAGGCACTGCGCGCGGGTTTCCGGTCCGCGTTCGTCACGTATTGGCAAGCGGGACAGGCCGAACTCACGCCCGAGCTGCAGGCGGCGGTGGACTACTGGTTCGGGTACCACCTCGTGAAGGCGGTGGTGGCGTTGCTGTGGTCGATCGTGCTCGTCGCGCTCGGGGTGATGCTGTGGCGGTCCTCGCTGCGTACCCGGCGGCCGAACCGAACGATGTTCGCGGTGGCGGGGGTGATTACCACGCTGGTGCTCGCGGTCGCCGGGGTGGCGGTGCTTGCCAATATTCAAGGGGCCGTGACACCGTTCGCGTCCTTGCTGCCGATGGCGGTCGACGGTGCGGCCGACGCGTCGCTTACCGGGGTACTGACCGAGGTGGGGCAGGGGCTCGACAACTACCCCGGTGGTCCGGCGCCGCTGGCGGTGATGGTCGAGGACTTCGCGCGCTATCACGTCGCGATGGCCGTGCTCGCCGCGGCGGCGTCGACCGGACTCCTCGGGCTCGGTGTCGTGCTGTGGCGGCGTCGCGCAGGCGCGGCCGGTCGAGTGCTCGGCGCCTATGCCCTGGCGGCGGTGGCCCTCGGCCTGCTGTTCGCGGTGGTCACGGTCGCCAACGTGACCACCGCGCTCGATCCTGCCCCCGGGCTCGCCGCCCTGATGACGGGTGGCTGGTGATCAGCGGGCCTGCCAGTTGGGGCTGCGTTTCTCGACGAACGCCAGCAGACCCTCGCGGACGTCCGCCGAGCGGGTGAGTTCGGCGATCTCGCGGTCGGACCGGTCCCAGGCGTCGTCGTCGGGCAGGGCGCCGTCGACGATGCCGAGCGCCACCCGCTTACTCGCCTGCACCGCAAGCGGCGCGTTCGCCGCGATCCGCGTCGCCAGTTCCATCGCGGTGTCGAGGACCCGGTCGGCGGGAACCACACGGTTGACCAGACCGAACTCCAACGCGCGTGCGGCGGTGATCGGCTCGCCGGTCAGGATCATCTCCATGGCGACCTTGCGTGGCAGCTGTTCAGGCAGCCGGAACGCCCCGCCCGCGGCGGCGAAGAGACCGCGTGCCACCTCGGGCAGCCCGAAGGTGGCGGTGGACGCGGCGACGGCCAGGTCGCTGGCCAACACCAGCTCGGTGCCGCCACCGAGCGCGAGCCCGTTCACAGCCGCGATGGTCGGCTTGCTGATCGGGTGGCGCATGTAGCCACCGATACCCCAGTGTTCGTGTCCCGCGGCCAGAATCGACTCACCGCGCCCGAGCGCGCGCAGATCCGCCCCGGCACAGAAGGCCCGGTCGCCCGCGCCGGTGAGGACGAAGGCCCGCACGGCCCGATCGTTGTCGGCCTGTTCCAGGGCCGCGCCGAGCTGGGCGCTGACCTCCCCGTCGATCGCGTTCATGGCCTCGGGCCGGTTGATGACGGCGACGAGCACATGCTCGTGCATCTCGACGAGAACGGCGCTCACGATCGACTCCTGCCTTCGTTGTCCCGGCCGGTCGTGGACGGAACCCGACCGACAAGTACCACGCCGCAAGTAGGCTCCGAAAAAAATTCGCGAAAGAATTTCCGGCGGGTGTCGATTCGCGCGATGCCCGTTCGACCTACGGATGAACGCAGCGCCCGCCAGGGGCACCGACCCGAAGGAGACACACCATGAAGTACATGCTGATCATGCGCGCCACCGACGAGGCCTTCGCCGAGTTCGCGAACGTGAGCTTCGACGAGATGCTCGACACCATGGGCAAGTTCAACGACGAACTGATCCGCGCCGGTGTGCTCGTCGCCGCGGAAGGGCTCGAGGACGCCGCCGAGGGTGTGGTCGTCGACTACTCGTCCGAGCCGCCGGTCGTCACCGACGGTCCCTACGGCGAGACCAAAGAGCTCTTCGGCGGCTACTACATCCTCAACGTGGCATCAAAGGAAGAGGCCGTCGAGTGGGCCAAGCGGATGCCGATGACCGGTCCCGGCATCAAGACCGAGATCCGGCGGGTGCCCTCCATCGACGAATTCCCCAAGGACAACGTCTGGGTACAGAAGGAACGGGCCTGGCGCGAGTCCACCGGACAGCTCTGAGGCGATGACGGAACACACCGGACGTGCGGCGGTCGCCGCCGTATGGCGGATCGAATCGGCGCGGATCGTCGGCGCGCTGGCCCGCTACACCGGCGACTTCGCGATGGCCGAGGACCTCGCCCAGGAGGCACTGGCCGAAGCCTTGGTGACGTGGCCGCGCGACGGTGTGCCCGCGCATCCGGCCGGGTGGTTGCTCACCACCGGACGACGGCGCGCGATCGACGCGTTCCGCCGTCGTGCCGCCCTCGACGAGCGCTACACTGCCCTCGCCGCCGGACTCGGCGAGGGCGGCGCGTTCGCCGGCGGCGAGCCGATTCCCGCCGGTGAACCGGTGTGGGATCCCGAGCAGATAGACGACGACGTCCTCGCCCTGATCTTCATCGCCTGCCATCCGGTGCTCTCGCGCGAGGCGCGGCTGGCGCTTACCCTGCGCGTGGTCGGCGGTCTGACCAGCGACGAGATCGCCGCGGCCTGCCTGGTGCCGACCGCGACCGTGCAGGCACGGATCACCCGGGCCAAGAAGACCCTGGCCGCGGCACGGGTGCCGTTCGAGGTGCCGCCGCTCGCCGAACGTCGCGAGCGGCTCGGTTCGGTACTCGGCGTGATCTATCTGATCTTCACCGAGGGATCGACGGCGAGCAGCGGCGGCGAGCTGATCCGGTTCGACCTCGCCGGGGAAGCGCAGCGCCTGGCGCGGGTGCTCGCCCGACTGATGCCCGGCGAACCCGAGGTCTACGGTCTGCTCGCCCTGCTCGAACTCACCGCCGCCCGGTTTCCGGCCCGCACCGGACCCGACGGCGAACCGGTCCTGCTCGAGCAGCAGGACCGGCGCCGCTGGGACCGGACCGCGATCCGGCGCGGCCGCGCCGCCCTGGCCAAGGCCGAACAGGTCGGGCGTGGGCTCGGCGCCTACGGGCTGCAGGCCGCGATCGCCGAGTGCCACGCAGTCGCGCCGTCGGTCGAGCAGACGAACTGGGAGCGCATCGTGCTGCTGTACGAGGCACTCGGCAGGCTCGCGCCCTCACCGGTGGTCGAACTGAACCGGGCCGTGGCGGTGTCGATGGCCGCCGGAGCGGCCGCGGGCCTCGCCGTCGTCGACGAGCTGGCGGCCGGGGGAGTGTTGTCGTCGTCGCACCTGCTGCCGAGCGTGCGTGGGGAACTGCTGATCCGCCTCGGTCGCGTCGATGAGGCGCGCGGGGAGCTCACCGAGGCGATGCGGCGCTGCCGGAACGACCGCGAGAAGGCCGTACTCGCGGGCAAACTCCAGGCACTCTGACCACAACGACACACAAGCGTAAAGTTTTGTCCGCGTACCGATCGGGTAGTCCGGAATGGCGACGACGAGAGGTTTGTGGATGTCTCAGGAATCGAAATCGGTGTTGCACCGGGCAATCGGTGCATCGGCGATCGGAAATGCGGTCGAATGGTTCGACTACGGCGTCTACGCCTATCTCGCCACCTATATCGCGGCATCGCTTTTCCCCGGTGACGGAACCGGATCCAGCGTTATCTATACGCTGCTCGGTTTCGCCGTCTCCTTTCTGATCCGCCCGATCGGCGGCATGATCTGGGGTCCGCTCGGTGACCGTATCGGCCGTAAACGCGTGCTCGCGATGACCATCATCCTGATGGCCGGGTCCACCCTGGCCGTCGGTCTGATCCCGAGTTACGAGGTCATCGGCGTCGCCGCGCCGATCCTGCTGTACGCGCTGCGCATGGTGCAGGGTCTGTCCGCCGGTGGTGAGTACGGTGGCGCGGCAACGTTCATGGCCGAATACGCGCCCGATCGTAAGCGCGGTTTCTACGGCAGTTTCCTCGAAGTCGGCACACTCGCCGGTTTCACGCTCGGCAATCTGGCGGCGCTGCTGCTGGTGAATGTGCTCGACGCCACGAGCATGGAATCGTGGGGCTGGCGCATTCCGTTCCTGATCGCCGCACCGCTCGGCCTGATCGGTATGTATCTGCGCAGCCGGGTCGAGGACACCCCGGTATTCCGCGAAATCGAAGCGAAAGACGAGACCGAGGAAACGGTCGGGGTCTACCGCGATCTGCTGACCAAATATCTGCGCCCGGTGCTGACTCTTTTCGGTCTGGTCATCGCCTTGAACGTGGTGAATTACTCGCTGCTGAGCTACACGCCGACCTACCTGGGCAACACCATCGGCATGGCGGAATCCGACGCGCTGCTCGTGCCGCTGATCGGTCAGATCGTGATGCTGCTGACGCTGCCGTTCCTCGGTGCGCTGTCGGACCGGATCGGTCGCAGGCCGATGTGGTTGTTCTCCTGTGCGGCGCTGATGGTCACCGTGATCCCGGTGTACATCCTGATCGGCACCTCGCTCACCGGCGCCATCGTCGGCTTCGCCATCCTGGGCCTGCTCTACGCGCCGCAGCTGGCCACCATTTCGGCGACCTTCCCGGCCATGTTCCCCACCATCGTGCGGTTCGCCGGTGTGGCGATCGGCTACAACGTGGCCACCTCGATCTTCGGTGGCACCGCGCCGGTGATCAACCAGTCGCTCATCGAGCTGACCGGCGACAACCTGTTCCCGGCCTACTACATGTTCGGCGCGTGTCTGGTCGGCCTGATCGCGGCCTACTTCCTCATCGAGACCAAGGGCATGTCGCTGCGTGGCACCCAGGTGCCCGGCACGCCGGAAGCCCTCGAGGAACAGCGCGAGCTCGGCGAGCCGGTGGAACTCGCCGAGGGGCTCGATCCCGCTGTGCCGGTGAAGTAGGTCCTCAGGACCGGAACACCGCGAGTGCCTCGTCGCCGAGGTGCGGCCCGCTCACCTCGATGGCCACATTCGAACTGGCGACCACGTCGGCGCAGCTCAAGGTGAAGCTCGGTCCCGGCCCGAGGATGGGCCCGAACTCCGAGGCCGCCGCCGCGAACACGATGCGTCCCACCTGGGCCCACACCATCGCGGCGGCGCACATCGGGCAGGGCTCACCGCTGGCGTACACGGTGGCGCCTTGCAGTGCCTGCGCTTTACCGGTGGCGGAGGCGACGGTGATCGCGACCAGTTCGGCGTGGGTGGTGACATCGCCGGTGGTGGCGACGGCGTTCGCCGATTCGGCGAGCACCGTACCGTCGCGGTCGACGGTGACGGCACCGAACGGCCGGTCACCGAGCACCGCCGCCTGGGCGGCGAGGTCGATGGCCCGGCGCAGGTAGGCGATGTCGGTGTCGGTGAGTGTGGTCATGCGCTGAGCTCCACTTCCGTTCCGCGGCCCTGGGCGCGGGCCTTGTCGATGAGCAGGCGGGCGGTGACGAGATCTTGCAGGCCGATACCGACCGAGTTGAACAGGGTGATGTCGCGTGGGCCGACCCGGCCGGCCGTCCGGCCGAGCACGACCTGGCCCAATTCGGTGCTCACCTCGGCTTCGGTGATCGCGCCGTCGGCGATGGCCAGCAGCGTGTCGCCCGACTTGGTGAGCGTCGTCGCGATCGAGTCTACGATCACGCGCGCCCGGCGCATGGCAGCCCCGTCGACCTCGCGGTGGTCGGCGCGTGGCGGGGCGCCGACCGCGTTCACGTGCAGCCCCTCGCCGAACCAGGCACCGCGCACGATCGGCTCCCGTGCGGGGGTGAGGGTGCACAGCACGTCGGCCGCCCGTGTCACCGACTCCGGTGACGGCATCGCCCGCACCTCGAGCCCGAGGTCGGCGATCGCGCCACGGAACCGCTCGACGGTGGCGTCGGACCGCGACCAGGCCAGCACGGTGTCGATGTCGCGTACCCGGGCGACGGCGCGGGTGTGCTCGATCGCCAGCGCACCGGCTCCGATCAACCCCAGTGTGGAACTGTCTTGCCTGGCAAGGTATTTGGTCGCCACCGCGCTGGCGGCCGCCGTACGAACGGCGGTGACGAGCCGTCCGTCGACGAGCGCCTCGCAGCTGCCGTCGAGCGCGGAGGTCACCAGGATCACCGAGCGCTGTACCGGCAGGCCACGTTCCCGGTTGGCGGGGAGGTCGGCGAGCAGTTTCACGGCGGCCGCCCCGGCGGATTCCGCGGCGGCGACCATCGGAACGAAGGCGGTGGCGCCGACACCCACCGCGGGCGGCGCGGGGACCACCGCCGTGCCGAGCGCGAGGTCGGCGTGTGCGCGTTCGACGGCGGCGAGCACCTCGGCGCGGTCGATCAGGGCGGCCACATCGGAATGCGACAGGATCAGAGTCATCGATGGCTCCTCGGAAGCGGTGGGTCAGGAGGTTCGGGCGAAGGCGACGGTCAGGTCGCGCGGTGCACGGCTGTTGCCGACCAGACCGCTCACGGCGACGATCGCGATCAGATACGGCAGCATCACCAGCAGCGCGAACGGCACGTCGACACCGAGCGCGGGCAACGCGAACTGCAGCGCCTGGGCGATGCCGAAGAACACCGACGCCCAGATGACGCCGAGCGCCCGCCAGCGGCCCGCGATCACCGCGACCACGGCCAGATAGCCGATGCCACCGGTCATGTTGTCGCTGAACGAATGCACCTCCGACAGCGCCAGCTGCGCGCCGCCGAGGCCCGCGGCGAACGCGGCGAGCAGCACACAGCCGTAGCGGACGGCCTTCACCGGCAGGCCGGTGCGGTCGGCGGCGACGGCGTCCTCGCCGATCGCGTCGATCACCAGGCCCATTTTGGTGCGGCGGGAGAACACGAACGCCGACCCGGCGACGAGGGCGATGCACAGGTATCCGAGTACGGTCTGCCCGAACACCGCTGGACCGATGACCGGAATATCGTGCAGCACAGGGATTCTCAGTGCCTCGAAACCCGCAACGCTGTGCCCTTTTCCGTCGGCGAGCAGCAGGCGTGCGCCGTAGGTGGTCGCGCCGAGAGCGAGAGCGTTGCTCGCGATGCCGACGACGATCTGGTCGGCACGCAGTCCGATACTCCAGACAGCCTGTAGTGCACCGAATATCAGGGCGGCCAGCACCGCGGTGGCCGTGCCGAGCACCGGCGACCCGGTGGCGACGGCACCGAGTACGCCCGCGAACGCGCCGGTGAGCATCATCGCCTCGAGGCTCAGATTGAGCACGCCCGCGCGCTCGCTGACCAGCTCACCGCTCGCCGCGACGAGGATGGGCAGGGTGAAGCCGATGCCGCTGGTGGCGATGTCGGTGACCGTGTCGAGGCTCATCGGCTCGCTCCTGCCGCGTCGAGGCTGTTTGTGTCGGGAACTGGTTGTGGCACAGCGGTTTTGCGCGTTCGCGATGTCCAGATCACAGCGCCCGCGATGAAGACGATCATCAGGGACTCCACGACCGCGATGGTCGAGGCGGGCACGTTCGCGGCCAGCTGCAGGTTGATCCCGCCGGAGACGAGGAATCCGAGCAGGAGCGACACCGCGACGACGGCACTCAGGGAGCCACGCGCCAGCAGCCCGACGACCAACCCGGAGAACCCGTACCCGGACGAGAATCCCTCGGCGAGGACGAACGGCGCCGTCGCCACCAGCAGCCCGCCCGCGACGCCCGCGAACGCACCCGCCGCCGAGAGGCTGAGGAAACGCAGTCGGCCCACCGGCAAACCCAGCCTCGCCGCCGCGTCGGGATTGAGCCCGACCGCGCGCAAGCGGGTGCCGAGTGCGGTGTGGCGCACCAGGATCGCGGTGCCGAACGCGGCGACCACGGCGATCCACAGGGCGATGGTCGCGGGGGAGCGTTCGATACCGAGCAGCGGCAGATGCGCGGCCTCGGTGAGCTGCTCGGACTGCGGCAGGGTCTCCGAGGAGGTCACCGGCTGACGCAGCAGCGCGGGCTCGTGCACGACGAGCAGCACCAGCGCCAGGCCGACGAAGTTGAGCAGCAGCGTGGTGATGATCTCGCTGGTGCCGCGCGCGACCCGCAGATACGCCGCGATCGCGGCCCACAGCCAGCCCGCGGCCGCCGCCCCGATCAGCACCGCGGGCAGGGTGATCGCGGCGGGCGTGCCGGTGAGGGTGGTGCCGATCGCGGTGGCGGCGATCCCACCGGCGCAGATCTGGCCCTCACCACCCACATTGACCAGCCCCGCGCGGTGGGCGATGGTGAACCCGACGGCCACCAGCATCAGCGTGGCCGCGACATTGAGCGAGGCGCCCACGGCGTAGTCGCTGCCGAACATGCCCTCCCACAGCGCTGTCATCGTGGCGGCGGGGGCGGCGCCCGCGACGGCGGCCAGGATCAGCCCGATCACTCCGGCGGCCAGCATGGCCGCGACAGCGACGACGAGGGGGTGGTGCCACGCGGAGAGCTTGCCGAGGCCGCGCGAAACGCCCCGCGACGCCGGTCGAGACGGGGTCTCGGGCGCTGTGGTCCGACCCGGTGCGCTCATGCCGCGACTCCCATCATCAATTCGCTGATCTGTTGTGCGGCGCCCGGATCAGTGGTTTCGACGGGCCCGGCCAGTTCCCCGCGATAGGCGACGAAGATGCGGTCGCACAGGGCGAGCAGTTCGGGTACCTCGCTCGATACCACCAGCACGCCGCAGCCACGCGCGGCCGCGTGCCGCAGCTGTGTCAGCACGAAATCGACTGCGCCGATGTCCAATCCGCGCGTCGGCTGGGCAGCGACCAGGCAGCGCAGGTTCGCCGCCGACAGTTCGCGCGCCAGCACGACCTTCTGCTGATTGCCGCCCGACAGCGATCCCATCGGCACCCACGGACCGGCCGCGCGTACATCGAAGCGATCGAGTTCGGCCTGCGCGGCGCGACCCATGGCCTGTTTGTCGAGGAGGCCGAAGCGGCGGAACCGGCCGAGGCTGCCGAGGAAGAGATTCTCGGCCAGCGTCATGTCGGCGACCATGCCGTCGCGGTGGCGATCTTCGGGGACGACGCCGAGACCGAGCGATGTCCGTGTGGCGGGGTTCGCTGTGGTGATGTCGGCTCCGGCGAGCGCGACAGTGCCCGCCCGCACCGGGGTGCCACCAGCCAGCACCGCGACGAGCTCGCTCTGCCCGTTGCCCTCGACGCCCGCGATCCCGACGATCTCGCCCGGCCGCACGGCCAGGCTCGCTTCGTCGAGCGCGATACTGCCGTCGGCTCGGTGGACGGTCACCCCGTCGACGGTGAGAACCGCTGCGGGTGGGTTCGATTCGTGCGGTATGACGGTTTCGTCGCGGCGTCGACCCGCGGTCCTGTGCTCGCCCGGATCCAAGCCGATCGTCGCTGCCACGGTCGGGTCGAGATCGGTTGCCTCGCGGCCGACCATCGCGGTGAGCAACTCGGAGATCGTGGTCTCGGGGAGCGGACCGCCGCCGGCGACCGTGCCGCGGCGCAGCACCGTCGCGGCATCGGCGACCCTGGCCACCTCGCCCAGTTTGTGCGTCACCAGGACCACGGCCTTGCCGTCGGCGGCGATGGCGCGGCAGGTGTCGATCAACGCGTCGATCTCGGCCGGATCGAGCACTCCCGTCGGTTCGTCGAGCAGGATCAGCGCCGGATCGCGCAGCAGGGCCTTGACGATCTCGACCTTCTGCCGGGCGCCCACCGGCATCGTCGCGACCTGCTGGTCGAGATCGATGCGCAGACGATAGCGGTGGGCGATCTCGTCGAGACGGCTGGTCAGATCCCTGCGGCGCAATCGCCAACCGTGCTGGGTGAGCAGCAGATTCTCCGCGACGGTCATGGTGGTCACCAGACTGAAGTGCTGGTGCACCATGGCGACGCCCGCCTTCATCGCGGCGGCGGGCGAATCGGGCCGGAAAGGCCTGCCGCCCAGTTCGATTCGTCCGGTATCGGGGGGATAGCCGCCGAAGACGAGATTGCACAGCGTCGACTTGCCCGCGCCGTTCTCGCCGAGAACACAGTGGACGGTGCCGGATTCGACGGTGACGTCCACGTCGTGCAATGCCCGGACCGCGCCGAAGCTCTTTCCGACCCCGTACAGGGTCAATGCGGGAGTGCCCATCGCCATCAGTACGGCTTGACCGCGCCGGTGGACAGGGCCGTCTTCGCCCTGGCGAGCGCGTCGGCGACCGCGGCGTCCTTATCGCACAGCACGAAATCGGTTCCGTCGTTGGGCGAGGTGAGCCCGAAGCGCACGTTCTCGGCCTTCCAGGTGTTGTCGAGCGCCGCCTTCACCGCGTATTCGACCTCGGCACCGATATCGGTGTGCACGTAGCCCAGATACACCGGATCGGTGCAGTCGCCGGGGATCGGACCGCCGACCAAGGTGGCGCCGGACTGGGCCGCTGCCTGCTCCAGGCCGGCCTTGCCCAGGTTCACGATCTGACCGAGCGTGCCCGCGCCCGCGCCGTAGTCGGCCAGCGCGGCCTGCTTGGCCTTGGCCGGGTCGTTGAAATCACCGACGTACTGCGGAGTCAGCACCCTGGCGTCCGGCTTCGCGAACCGCGCGCCGTTACCGAAAGCGTTGGCGGCGTTGACGATCGCGGGCAGTTCGACGCCGCCGACGAAGGCCACCGCGCCGGTCTCGGATCCGGCCGCGGCCACCGCGCCACTGAGGAACTCGGCCTCGGCCTGCTGCGGGTCGTAGTAGGCCAGGTTGGCCATCGGCTTCGCGTCGGCGGGCCCACCGATCTCCACGAACTTCACGCTCGGGAACTGCGGGGCCACCTTGCGCACATCGGCATCGGTCTGGCCGCCGAGCGCGATGACCAGGTCGTTGGTCGAGGCGAAACGGACGAGCGCCTGCTGATAGTCGGCCGCCGCCACCTGCTCGACCTTGCTCAATTCGACCTTGTCGCCCAGGGTTTCGGCGACGCGCTGGTAGCCGAGATATCCCGACTGCATGAAGCCGGTGTCGGAGAGCGAACCGGGGAAGAACACGCCGACCTTCAGTTTGCCGCCCGCCGCGGCGGTGTCGGCGGAACCGCAGGCCGACAACAGGGCAGCGGCGGCGAGGGCGGCCGAGCCGAAGGCGATCGCGCGCCGGGTGGAGTTGTGCACGAGGTACTCCTTGATCGAACGAACCGCCCACTTAGCGGTATACCGTTAAGTGTCAGCGTGCGGTCCGCGAATGACGGCCGGATTACCGAAAAGTAAGAATCGGTCGCACGGTGCGCGCGGGGCTACCGTGGAGTCGGAAGTGGGGCGGAAGGATGGTGTGGTGGCGGGACCGGTCAAGAAGTCGCTGCGAGATCAGGCGTACGAGGAACTGCGGGATCGGATCATCGATCTGCGGTTGAGTCCGGGGCAGCGGTTGGTGGAACGAGATCTCGCCACCGAACTCGACATCTCCCGGATTCCGCTGCGCGAAGCGCTGCATTTGCTCGAACGCGAAGGGCTGGTGGTGATCGTGCCCCGGCAGGGCGCGATCGTCGCCCCGTTCACGGTCGCCGATGTGCGCGACCTGTTCGACGTGCGCGAGAGCCTCGAGGTGCTGGCCGCTCGGCTGGCCGCCGAACGAGCCGAACCCGCCGACCTCACCGCGCTGCGCACCCAGCTCACCGCCGCCCGACGGGCAACCGAACGCGGCGAGCAGGCCGCCATCGCGGCCGCCAACGCCGGATTCCACGCGCTCATCGTGGAGATCTCCGGCAACCCGCTGCTGCAATCGCTCTTGCGGCCCTTGGAGTCTCGCGTGCGCTGGCTGTTCCACCTCACCAAGGAACGCGACCCGGGCACCCAATGCGAGGAACACGAGGCGCTCTACGCCGCGATCGCGGCAGGCGATCCGCGGGCCGCGGCCGACATCGCCTACCGCCACGTCGCCTCCGGGCGAGAACCCAGCCTGGCCCTTGCCGAGCAGTGGGCGACGCCCGCCATCGACCCGGTGAGCGCCACCCGCACGCGTCAGCGCACCACGAACCGCGACAGATCGGCGTGATCAGCCGCCCGCCGGAGCTCGGCCGGCGGCGGCCGCATGGTGGAGGGCACTGCGTGCCGCGCGCACGGCCGGATGGTCGCCGGTGCCGTTGCGGTAGGCGAGGCGAGTGCGGCGGCGAATCGGCAACGCGGTGAGGGCCAGCTGTTCCGGCGGTGCGTACAACGCCAGGCCTGGGATGATCGCGGCGCCCGCACCGGCGGCCACCAGGGCGAGCACCGTGTCGAAATCGTCGGCGTGATGACGCACGCGCGGTGTGAAACCCGTTGCCTGACAGGCACGGATCGTCATCGTGTGGCACAGCGTGCCGGGGGTGCCCGCGATCCAGGGCGAGTCGCGGTTGGCGCGCAACGGATCGTCGGCGGGCGCCGGATCGCGGGTGGCGAGAAAGACCGTTTCGGTGTGCAGTGGTTCGGTGTGCAACGCCCGGTCGGTGTCGGCGGGCACCAGGTCGTAGTCGTGGGTGAGCGCGATGTCGAGGGTGCCTGCTCGCAGGGCGTCGGGTACGTCGGCCGGATCGATCTCGGTGACGGTGAGTTCCAGGCGTGGGTGTTCGGTGCTCAGGGCGACCAGGGCGGGGGAGAGCAGGGTCCGCGCGGCGGTGGGGAACGCGCCGATGCGCAGTGTGCCGACCAATGCGGTCCGCGCACCGGCCAATTCGGCGTCCGCGCGTTCGAGGGCGGCGAGCACGGTCTCGGTGTGGCCGACCAGCAGGTGGGCGGCGGGGGTGAGCGTCACCCGGCGGCCCGATCGCTCGAGCAGGGCGACCCCCGCGTCCTTCTCGAGCGCGCTGAGCTGCTGGGACACCGCCGACGGCGTGTAGCTGAGGGCCTCGGCGACCGCCGCGATGGTCCCGCGGTGAGCGAGTTCGCGCAGCAGGCGGAGTTTGCGGACATCGAGCATCAGTTCAGCTTACGTTCTACCTCATGAACGTGAACTGGACCTTACGGTCGCGGGGTTCGACGATGGAGTCATGACATCGCTGCACGGTCTGTTCGTCCCCCTCGTCACACCTTTCACGGCCGACGGCGCCCTCGCTCCCGACGCACTCCGCGCGCACGCCCACACGGTCCTCGACGCGGGCGCCACCGGGCTCGTCGCACTCGGCACGACCGCCGAACCGACTGCGTTGACGCCCGCCGAACGCGCCGAGGTGCTCGACATCTGCGCCACGGTGTGTGCAGAACGGGACGCGCCGCTGATCGTGTGCGCGGGCGGCAACGCCACCGCCGAGACCGCCGCCGCGGTGGCTGCCGTGCCGTCGTCGGCGGCCGCGGTGCTGTCGGTGGTGCCCTACTACGTCCGACCCAGCGAAGAGGGTGTGATCGCGCACTTCACCGCAGTCGCGGCCGCGAGCCCGGCGCCGATCCTCGTCTACGACGTGCCGTACCGGACCGCGCGCCCGCTCGGCGCCGCAACCCTGATCCGGCTCACCACCATCGCGAACATCGCCGGTTTCAAGCACTCGGTCGGAGGCATCACCGATGCCACCGTGGAACTGATGGCGACCGTGGGGGACCGGACCACCGTGCTGGCGGGCGACGACCGTTTCGCCTCGCCACTGCTGGCGCTCGGCGCCGACGGCGCGATCCTCGCCGCGGCCAATGTCGCGCCCGCCGGGTACGCCGAACTCGTGCGAGCCTGGGGGACAGGCGATCTCGCGCGTGGTCGCGCGGTGGGTAACCGTCTCGACGCCCTCGGTGCCGCCCTGTTCGCCGAACCGAACCCCACGGTCGTCAAGGGTGTACTCGCCGCGCGGGGCGAAATCCCCAGCGCGGCGGTGCGTCTGCCGTTGCTGCCCGCCTCGGCCGAATCGGTCGCGGCGGCGCTGTCGGCGGCCGGGACTCAGCCGTAGAGTTCGACGAACTTCGCCAGCGACCGTTCGAAATCGCCGCGCAGTGCCTTGGCCACGGTCGAGCCGATCGGGCCGAACAGCGGCGCGCCGCCGAGTTCGACGGTCAGGTCGACCGCCGAACCGTCGCCCTTGGGCTGCACGGCGAGATCGATGCCGAACTTGGTGCCGCCGATGCCCGCTCCGGTCAACTTCAGCTTGTGCGGCGGCTGGGCGGTGCGCACCGTCCAGGTGACCTTGTTGCGGAACCCCTTCACCCGCGCCACACCGACCAGCACGGTGCCCTCGGTGAGTTCTTCGGGGACGGTGCCGCGCCAGGCCTCGTGGATCGCCAGCCAGTCGCCGAGGTGCTCCAGGTCGGAGGCGTGGTCCCATGCCTTGTCCGGGGCGAGGGGGACGTCGATGGTGAGCTTCAGTTTGGCCACGGCGGGATAGTATCCGGTACTCCCGGTTCCGCGACCACCGCATCCGGACCATCGTGTGTTTCGACAACCCCGTGCCTGCGGAAATTGGGTAATATCAGCGGCAATTCCCGTGCCTGACAGCAGGTTCCATCTCGAATCGGTCACAGTGCTGCTACTGTGTGCGGGTCGCTGGAAGCGGGGACTGTCTATCGGGTATCCGGGATGGTTCCCTCGAGGGCGGCTGCCCGGGTGGAACGACGACGAAAGATCAGATGAACTCCGGAATCGCGGTGCTGTCGCTCATCATCGGAGCCCTGGTGGTCCTCGCGGCCATCGCTGTGGCTGTGCTCGCCATGCACAACGAGCGCAAACAACGCGCACGCGCCGACACCGCCAAGCGGGAGCGTGAACTCTGTGAGGCGGCGGTACATCACCTCGCCCAGATCACCCTGCCCGCCATCACCGATGCCGTACGGCGACACGACATTCCGTCGGTCGCGGTGGAACTGCCCGCCGAATTACGCGACGCGCCCCTCGGCGAGTCGCTGCAGGCGATCGCGACCGGCCACGCCGACGACCTGCGCGTCGTCGCCGAGGAGACACGGGCGATGGTCGAGCGCTACGGCGAGCAACGCCGCGTCGCCGAGATCCAGGCCGCCCGCGAAGAGACCCGCGCCGAACTGCAGGCGTCGTCCCGCGCGGCGACCAGTGCGGCGGTGCGTTCCTTCGGCACCTCGGTGGTGAGCCTCGGCACCGACCTCGGCCAGGTGGTGAGCACCGCGCTGCGCGAGCACCGCGACGACGCCGTCTACGAAACGCTCACCCGCATCGACCACACCGTGCAGCAGATGATCCGGCAGGCGCAGTCCTACGTGATCGTCTCCGGTGGCCTCCCCGGCAGGCGCTGGCCACAGCAGTCGCTCACCGACGTCGCCGGCGGCGCCACCGGGCGCGTGCGTGAGTTCCTCCGGGTCCATTCGGCCCAATCGGAACGCATCGTCATCAGCCGCGCCGTCGAGCCGCTCGTGCACACCCTGGCCACCCTGCTCGACAACGCGCTGCGGTACTCGCCGCCGTCCTCGTTCGTCGAGGTCGGCTTCCAGGAAGGCCATCACGGCGTCACGATCATCGTCGACGACGCGGGCATGCGGATGAGCCCCGAGCAGCTCGAGGACGCGCGCCTGGTGCTCAGCGGTGAACGCTCGGTCGACATCCACGACCTCGGGCCTGCGCCCAAGGTCGGTTTCCCCGGTATCGCCGCACTCGCACGCCGCTACGGCTTCTCCGTGCATGTCGACGGTCCCAATATCTACGGTGGCATGCGCGCGATGGTCTATGTGCCGTCGGCGCTGCTGGTGAGCGGAGAGGCGCCGAGAATCCCCGAACCCGAACTGGCCGCGCCCGCGCACATCCCGGTGCCCGTGCCCGACCCTGTCGAGACCGACGGCCCACGCGCGGCCGTGCACGAAATCACCAGCGGTGGGCTGCCCAAACGGCGCCGCCGCCCGGTCGCCCCGGATTCGGCGGGGGTGACCACGGAAGTGGGGCAGGCTCGCCCCGACCTCGCCGCTGCCTGGCACAGCGGTTCCCGCAGCGGTCGTGCCGCTGCGGCCGAGCGATCCACGGAAGGAACAGCCGATGAGCACACCGGTAGCCGATAGCACCAACCGTTTGGCATGGCTGCTCGAGGATCTCGAGATCCCCGGCGTCCGCTTCGCCGTGCTGCTATCCGACGACGGCCTTCGCATCGCGCACTCCCACGGCGTCGCCAAGGACGACGCCGAACGGTTCGCGGCGGCCGCTTCCGGTCTACGTTCGCTCGGCAAGGCCCTAGGCGAGTTCTGCGGGTCACCGGCGAACACGGTGCGCCAGAACATGACCGAATACGACGAGGGCATGATCATGATCACCGCCGCCGGTGTCGGCGCGCTGCTCGGTGTCGCGACCACCGCCGATGTCGACGTGGCGCTGGTGGCGCACCGGATGAACGAACTGGCCGCGCGGGTCGGCCACGAGATCGGTGCGGCGCCACGGCACGGTGTCAGGTAATGAGCCGAGGCAGGCGTGACCCCGACCTGGTCAGGTCCTATGTGCGTACCGGCGGCCGGACAAGGGCCGCGCACGAACTCGATCTGGTGACCCTCGTCCGCGCCGTCGCCGACCCGCGCGCCGATCACCGACCCGACGAGCGCCGGGTACTCGCGCTCACCAGCCGCCGTGGCGCGCTGTCGATCGCCGAACTCTCGGCGTATCTCGACCTGCCCGCCTCGGTGGTGAAGATCATCGTGTCCGACCTGCTCGACAGCGGACACCTACACTGCCCCACCCCGGCCGAGGTGAAGCCGGAGCTGGCGTTGATCAAGGAGGTGCTCCATGGTCTCCGTGTCCTCGCAGGCTGAGGTCGACTACGTCGCCGAAACGGTGACCAGGTCGGTGAAGATCCTGGTCGCGGGCAATTTCGGCGTCGGCAAGACGACGTTCGTGTGCGCCGTGTCCGAGATCCGGCCGCTGCGCACCGAGGAGACGATCACCGAGGCGAGTATCGGTGTCGACGATCTGGCCGGACTCGGCAGCAAGGTGCAGACCACCGTCGCCCTCGACTTCGGCAGGCTCACCCTCAATCCGCAACTGGCGCTCTACCTCTTCGGCACGCCGGGTCAGGAGCGGTTCGCGCCGCTGTGGGAGGAACTGGCGCGCGGTGCGCTCGGCGCCCTCGTCCTGGTCGACACCCGGCGCATCGAGAAGGCCGACGACGTGCTCTCGGCGCTCGAACAACGCGGCGTCCCCTACGCGGTGGCGGTCAACGAGTTCGAGGGTTTCCGCCGCTACCCCCTCGACGAGGTGCGTGAGGCGCTCGACCTCACCCCCGACACCCCGGTGATCGCGGTCGACGCGCGACGCCGCGATCACGGTCTGCGTGCGCTGATCACGTTGGCCGAGTACCTATTTCAGAGGCAGGAAGCGGCAGTTCGGTGACCTTGCAAGACCTCGCGGCCGATATCCGGGTGCCGATGTATTCGCCCGAATTCGCGGCCGACCCGCAAGCTGCCTACCGGCAGATGCGGGAACGGTTCGGATCCCTTGTCCCCGTTGAACTCTCACCGGGAATCCGGGCCACGCTGGTGATCGGCTATCACACCGCGGTACGGATCCTCAACGATCCCGACCACTTCCCGGCCGACCCGCGCATGTGGGAACGCAACATTCCCAAGGACTGCCCGGTGCTGCCGATGCTGCAGTTCCGTCCCGCGGCCCTGCGCACCACCGGTGCCGAGCACGCCCGCTACCGGCAGGCCAATGTGGCCGGTCTGGCCGGGGTCGACCTGTACGCGATGCACAGCACGGTCGAGCAGTTCGCGATCCCGCTCATCAACAGCTTCTGTGCCAGCGGCTCGGCGGACCTGTTGAGCCAGTACGCGTTTCCCCTGGTGTTCCAGGCGCTGAACTCGATGCTCGGCTGCACACCCGAGATCGGTCAGCAGGTGGCCACCGGGATGTCGCAGATCTTCGAGGGCGGCACCGACGCCGAAGCGGGCAACAACCTGGTGGCCAACGCCCTGGCCGACCTGGTCGGGCTGCGCAAACGTGAGCCGGGCGACGACGTGGCGACCCGGCTGCTGCAGCACCCGGCGGCGCTCACCGACGAGGAACTGGTGCACCAGTTGCTGGTGCTCTACGGCGCGGGCATCGAGCCCATGCTCAATCTGGTGGTCAACACGCTGCGCCTGATGCTCACCGACGACCGCTTCGCCGGCGATGTGCTCGGCGGCAGTATGTCGACGCGCGACGCCCTCGACGAGGTGTTGTTCACCGACCCGCCGCTGGCCAACTTCTGCATGACCTACCCCCGGCAGCCGACCCTCATCGAGGACACCTGGCTGCCCGCGCACGAACCGGTCGTCATCAGCATGGCGGCCTGCAACAACGATCCGGCGATCGCGGGCCTGGACGTGATCCACAATCGCGCCCACCTGTCGTGGAGCACCGGCCCGCACGGTTGCCCCGCGAAATCGGTCGCGTACCTGATCGTGCAGGACGCCATCGATCAGCTGCTCGACGCCCTCCCGGAGATCCGGCTCGCCGTACCCCCCGAAGAGCTGGTCTGGCGCCCCGGCCCGTTCCATCGGTCCCTGGCCGCGCTGCCGGTCGTCTTCCCGAATACACCGCCCCTGCCGATGCCCTGATCGGGTTGTCCCCCGGAATTTCGGGGAGTCGCTCGAGATTGGCTCGTTCCGCCCACCACCGGTACTGCCGAGTGGTGGGCGGTTGTCGTTTTACCCCTGAGCAAACTGTCGACAACGCCCGGCAAACAGCATCAGTTCTCTCAACTGTGCAATTAGCCGAGATATTGCCGGGGGTTCGTACCGGTTGGTTCTCCTGACGGAATTCGCTGAATTCGCAGAATGGTCATTTGTGTAGAAATACCGGCAGGAAAGCGAATTCTTCGCCGCCGCGACTGTTGACCCGTGATCTTCGCGCGCCTACCGTCCCAGTCAGTTCGAATCGAACTGTTCTTTATCATCGCTGCTCTGCTCGCCCCGCCCTCGGTCGCGAATGCGCACGGCTGGGTGACCGGCCCGGCCAGCAGGCAGGAACAATGTGCGCGCGGCCTCGTCTCCTGCGGTGCGGTGAAATACGAGCCGCAGAGTGTCGAGGGGCCGAAGGGGCTCACCAATTGCAGCGCGAACAAATATCCGGAACTCGACGACGACAGCCTCGGCTGGGTTCCACAGCGGGTTTCCGGCAGCGTCACATTCACCTGGAAGAACACCGCCAATCATCGCACCGCGACTGGGAGTACTTTATCGGGAATACCCGGGTCGCCGTGATCGACGGGCGGAACGAGCAGCCCCCCATGGAGGTCACCCACACCATCGACCTGTCGCAGTACACCGGCCGGCAGAAATTGCGCGCGGTCTGGAACATCGGAGACACCGCGGCCGCCTTCTACAGCTGTGTCGCCCTCGAGATCGGCGGCACCCCACCGGCAACGACCACGAAGCCGCCGACGCCGACCACCACCCGACCCGCGCCGCCGACTACCACGAAACCGCCGGTGACCACCACGAATCCACCGGCCACCAGCACCGCGCCCCCGACGACGTCCCAGCCGGGTGGGGAACACGAACACCCGACGACGACAGCACCGGCGGTATCGACATGGCGTCAGGGCGCAACCTACGCCATCGGCGACAGGGTCACCTACCAGGGCGTCACCTACACCTGCCACCAGGCCCATACCGTCCACGACCCCAACTGGACCCCGCCGAACACCCCGGCGCTCTGGTCGCGGGGATAGCTGGACGAATGCGAGCGATTCGGGTGTTTCTCCCACCATCGGTGTGCGGATGGGGCCAGGATTGGGAAAACCTCGCCGGCCTCGCGTTCGGCCGGCCTCGCAGCACAAGGACGTGAGATATGAGTGACAGGACTTGCGGTGTGGCCGTCGCGGCCGTCGGAACGGTTGTAGCGGCAGTGATGTTCGGTGCGCCGACGGCTTCGGCCGGGGTGTCACAACTGACGGTGAATCCCAGCCTGAGCGTGGGAAGTTCGACGAACTACGGCACCGGGTGCACGCACTACCTCGAGGCTCGGCTCAGTGTCGGCATCGTTCCTGTCGCCTTCTACGACAACGGCACGCTGCTCGCGGTCGTGAACCCCACCGACGGCATCGCCACCATGCCGTGGGTGCCGTCGAGCACC
Organism: Nocardia sp. NPDC050413; assembly: GCF_040655475.1. NCBI lineage: Bacteria > Bacillati > Actinomycetota > Actinomycetes > Mycobacteriales > Nocardiaceae > Nocardia > Nocardia sp. NPDC050413. Next base: position 413,381 of record NZ_JBFAJZ010000001.1, read on the forward strand.
GGAGCGCACACCCTGGCCGCCGTCCAGGACGGCATCGGTCGCGCCGTCGACGTGAGCGTCGGCCGTGGGTACCGCTTCGGTGAGTCCTGCGTGGTCACCGGCGGCTGACCGCTGAGACGACGGTAGCCCGGTCTTTCCGCGGACCGGGCCACCGTCGTTCGACTCACTTCGAGTCGACCAGCTTCTTGTCGGAGCCCTTCTTCTTGGAGCCCTTCTTCGGAGCCGCACCGTTGCCCGCGGACGGGTTGTCGGGCATGGTCGCGGTGACCACCAGATCGTCGCCCGAGGTGTCGACGTGCACCGTGCCGCCGGGCTCCAGCCCGCCGTCGAGCAGCAGCCGCGACACCCGGTTGTCGAGTTCGCGCTGCACCGTACGACGCAACGGACGGGCACCGAACTCGGGCTGGAAACCCTTCTCGCCCAACCAGTCCACCGCAGGCTGGCTGATGTCGAGTTCGACGTCCTGGGCAGCGAGCATGCGCCGCGTGCGGTCGAGGATGAGCCCGACGATCTCCTCGAGCTGCGACTTGTCGAGCCGGTGGAACACGATCTGCTCGTCGATCCGGTTGAGGAACTCCGGCCGGAAGTGCGACCGCAACTTCTCCTCGAGCTGGGGAACGATCGAATCCAGATCACCTGCGGGCGCGTCGAGAATCAGCTGCGAACCGATGTTGGAGGTCATGATGACGATGGTGTTCTTGAAATCCACCGTGCGGCCCTTGGAATCGGTGACGTGCCCGTCGTCGAGCAGTTGCAGGAGCACGTTGAACACATCGGGGTGCGCCTTCTCGACCTCGTCGAACAAGATCACCGAGTACGGCTGACGGCGCACCTTGTCGGTGAGCTGGGCGGCATCGTCGTACCCGACATATCCGGGCGGGGCGCCGACGAGCCGCGAGACCGTGTGCTTCTCCTGGAACTCGCTCATGTCGAAGCGGATCAGCCGGTCCTCGTCGCCGAACACCGCCTCGGCCAGCGCCTTGGCCAGCTCGGTCTTGCCGACACCGGTCGGACCGAGGAACAGGAACGACCCGATGGGCCGGTTCGGGTCCTTGAGCCCGGCGCGCGCCCGGCGCACCGCCTCGGCCACCGCCACGATCGCCTCGTTCTGCCCGATCACCCGCTTGTGCAGCACATTCTCCAGCTCGAGCAGGCGCTGCTTCTCCTCGGCGGTCAGGTCGGCCACCGGAATGCCGGTGCGCCGCGAGATGACCTCGGCGATGTCGACCACCTGCACCTCCGGTTCCGCGGAGGTGGCACCGGATTCCTCCAGCTCCTCCTCGGCGGCGGCGATCTCGGCCTTGAGCGCCTTGGCCTTCTCGTAGTCCTCGTTGTCGACCGCCGCGTCCTTCTCCCGGTAGAGGCGCGCGATCTCGTCTTCCTTGGCCTTGACCTCCGGGTCGGCGGTGCCCGAACGCAACCGCACCCGCGCGCCGGCCTGGTCGACCAGGTCGATCGCCTTGTCGGGCATGAACCGGTCGGTGATGTAGCGATCCGACAGTTGCGCCGCCGCGACCAGCGACTCGTCGGAGTAGCGCACCTGGTGGTGTTCCTCGTACACGTCGGCCAGCCCGCGCAGGATCTCGATCGTGTCGGCCACCGACGGCTCGGCGACCATCACCGGCTGGAACCGGCGCTCGAGCGCGGCGTCCTTCTCGATGTACTTGCGGTATTCGTCGATCGTCGTCGCACCGACGACGTGTAGGTCACCGCGCGCGAGAGCGGGCTTGAGCAGGTTGCCCGCGTCCATCGAACCCTCGCCGCCACCACCGGCGCCGACGATGGTGTGCAGCTCGTCGATGAACACCACGAGTTCGTCCTTGTGGGCGCGGACCTCGTCGAGGATCTTGGTGAGCCGTTCCTCGAACTCACCGCGATACTTGCTGCCCGCCACCAGGGAGCCGACGTCCAGGGCGATCACCCGGCGGTCGGCGAGCGAGGTCGGCACGTCGCCGTTGACGATGCGCTGGGCCAGACCCTCCACGATCGCGGTCTTGCCGACGCCGGGATCACCGATCAGGACCGGGTTGTTCTTGCGTCGCCGGGAGAGGATCTCGATGGATTCCTCGATCTCCTCCGCCCGCCCGACCACCGGGTCGATCAGGCCCTCGCGGGCTTCGGCGGTGAGATCGCGACCGTATTCGTCCAGCGTCGGGGTATCGGTCTTCTGCTGCTGGCGTTTGGCCTGCGCGGCTGCCGTGCCCGGTGTCGGGCCGCCACCGCTCTGGCTGGCCGCCAGACCCGCGACCAGCGTCTGGGCCGCGATGCTGTCGGGCAGCGAGGCGATGCCGAGCAGGATGTGTTCGGGCCCGATGTAGGTGCTGCCGGACTGCGCGGCCTGGCGCTGAGCGGCACGCATGGCCAGCTTGGTCGCCGGACTGAGGGTGATGTCGGCCAGGTCGTACCCGCCGGCCGCACCGGTGTCGAGGTAGTCCTGCATCTGCTCGGCGACCTGGTCGGCGTCGAGGCTAAGTTCATCGATCATGTCGCGCGCGGGTTCGGTCTCGGCGGCGGCGTAGAGCAGGTGCTCGGGCGTGATCTCCGGGTTGCCCCATTGCTGGGCAGCCTGCCGCGCCGCACCGACCAGCAACTTCGCGTCGTCGGTCATCAGTCGGCTCAGGTCGATGCGTTGCACCGGCGGTTTCGCCGACATCCCGGAACCGAAAAAGCGCTGGAAGATGTCGTCGAAGGGATCGCTCGAACCGGGCCAGCTCGCTGTCATGTCCGCACCTCTTCGCTCGTCGTGCCGCAGCCAGCGGCGACTCCTGTAGATCGGGACCGTGCTTCCAGCAATACTTCGGCATCCTCCGGTGCTGTGCAAGCCATTGGGCAGTTTCACATCCGCGTCGTCGAGCCGATGGCGGACCGACCAAAATCCGGTGGAAACCGTCCGATACCACCGGATTTGTCTGATTCTTGGTTCTGGGACGGCGCTCGACGGTAGCGTGACGACCCGCACGACGGGATCGACCGTCGTGCCCGGTTGTTGGGAAGAGCACGGAGTTTGGTCACCGACGTCATCGATGTCAGCGCGGATTTCACCATCGCCAGGCAAGCCCTCTGGGATGTCCTGCTCGATCCGCAGAGTTATCCCCGCATGTTCACCGGCATCGGCGCCTGCGAACGGATCGATCACCCCGACGGAGCGGTGGTGTGGCAGGTCCGGGTCGGCTCGGTGGACACGGGCATCCACACCCATGAGTTCGTCCTCGGCATCGGCCGCTGGTACGAGAGCTTCGAACTGCGCAGCCCCGCACTCGGCAGCTTCGCCTCGGTGCGGCTGCGTGGCGACCAGCAGCGCACCCGGCTCGACATCACGCTGTTCGCCGCCGCCCGGGTGCATCCGATGCTCGCGCAACGCAGCAACTCGGTGGTCACCGACTGGGTGAAGGCGGGTCTGCGCCGCACCGCCGACGTGATCGCGGGGACCAGGTCGTCGGTGGTCGTCAACGCCGAACGCTCCCCGTTGCGCCGCAACGCCGGGGTGGCGCGGTCCATCGCGGCCACCGGTCTGATGCGCCCGGAACCGGTGTCGATCCTCAAACAGCTTCGCTCCCTGTCGAAGTGGGGCTTCAACCTGGCGGGCGGTTACGCCGCCGGTGCCGCGCACTCCCCGGACCGGGTCGCGGTGCTCGATCGGTTCGGCACCCGGACCTACCGCGAGATCGACACGCGCTCCGACGCCCTGGCCGGTGCCATGTACGAACTCGGCATGCGCGCCGGTGACGCGATCGGGTTGCTGGCCCGCAATCACGCGGGCATGGTCGAGACCATGGTCGCCGCGGGCAAACTCGGCGTCGACGTCGCGCTGCTCAACGCGGGGCTTTCCGGGCGGCGGATCGAGGAGATCGTGCAGCGTCATCGCCTCAGCGCGGTGTTCGTCGACGGGGAACTCGAAACGCTGATCCGCTACCTGCACAGCGAGATCCCGCGTTTCACCACCGACGCCAACCCGCCCGATCCGCAACGCGCGACCATCGAAGGCCTGATCGCCGCAGGGGTCGAGGACTTTCCCGTGCCCGCCCATCCCGGCAGGCTGATCGTGCTCACCTCAGGAACCAGCGGCTCACCCAAGGGCGCCCGCCGCCCGCACGCCAAGGGTTTCGGCACCATCGCCGCCCTGCTGTCGCGGATTCCGTTGCGGGTGGAGGAAGTGGTGCTGGTGCCCGCGCCGCTGTTCCACACCTGGGGGTTGGCCGGGCTGCAGCTCAGCACGGCACTACGCGCCACCGTCGTGCTCAGCGACGGCTTCGACGCGATCGAGTGCCTCCGTTCGATCAGCGAACACCGCATCACCACCCTGATCGTGGTGCCGACCATGGTCGAACGCCTCCTCGATGTCCCCGACGACGTCCGCGCGAGCTTCGACCTGTCGAGTCTGCGGCACGTGGTCAGCTGCGGCGCGCCGCTGGCCGGTGCCACCGTGCTGCGGTTCCTCGACACCTACGGCGACGTGCTCTACAACGTGTACGGCTCCACCGAGGTGTCCTGGGCCAGTGTGGCCACCCCGGCCGACCTGCGGGTCTCGCCGACCACTGCGGGCCGCCCGCCGCTGGGTACCCGCGTGGGGGTGCTCGGCCCCGATCTGCGCCCGGTGCCGGTCGGCGCGGTCGGGCACATCTTCGTCGCCAACCACATGCTCTTCGACGGGTACGTCAACGCCGCGCCGCCGGAGGAGGCCGACGGCATGCTCGACACCGGCGACCTGGGCTATCTCGACGCCTCGGGCAGGCTGTTCGTGGCGGGCCGCGACGACGAGATGATCATCTCCGGCGGCGAGAACGTCTTTCCGCGACCGGTGGAGGAGGCGCTGGCCCACCTGCCGCAGATCACCGAGGTGGCCGTGGTCGGTGTCCCCGATCGCGAGTTCGGGCAGCGCCTGGCCGCGTTCGTGGTGAAACGGGAAGGGGCGGGCCTGGATCCGGACATGATCCGCACCTATATCCGTCACCGCCTCAGCCGGTTCTCGGTGCCGCGCGATGTCACCTTCATCAACGCGCTGCCGCGTGGGGAGACCGGCAAGATCCTCAAGTGGATGCTCGTCCGGCCGGAGCAGGCGCTGAGCGAGTGATCGCGCGGCGCCTGCCCCGGTGCGGCTAGGTGATCTTCTCCGGTGCGGGCCGGTTCAGCAGCGAATGTTTGCGCGAGTAGGCGAAATACACCACGAGCCCGACGAGCAACCAGCCCGCGAACCGCACCCAGGTCTCCCACGGCAGCGACCAGATCAGGTACGCCGAGAAGCCGATGCCGATCAGCGGGATCACCGGCATCAGCGGCAGCCGGAACGAGCGCGGCGCGTCGGGCCTGGTGCGCCGCAACACGATCACGGCCACACAGACCACGATGAACGCCATCAGGATGCCGATATTGGTGAGCTCGGCGACGGTGTTGATCGGCAGCACACCGGCCAGGATCGCCGCGCCGATGCCGACGATCCAGGTGACCCTGGTCGGCACCTTGCGGGTGGGGTGGGTCTTGGCGAACCAGATGGGCAGCAGCCCGTCGCGGCTCATCGCGAACCACACGCGGGTGACACCGAGCATGAAGGTGAGCACGACGGTGATGATGCCGACGATCGCGCCGACGGCGATGATATTGGCGACGCCCGGCATCCCGACCGATTCGAAGGCGGTGGAGAACCCGCTGGTGGGGCTGATCTCGGTGTACTTCTGCATGCCGGTGAGTACCAGCGTGCACAGCACGTAGAGCACCATCGCGATGGCGAGGGAGTAGATGATCGCCTTGGGCAGGTGCTTGCGCCCATCGATGGATTCCTCGGCGGCGGTGCTCATGGCGTCGTAACCGAACACCGCGAAGAACACCGTCGCCGCGCCCGTCCACACCGCGCCCGCGCCGTAGGGGAAGTACGGGTCGTAGTTGGCGCTGTCGATGTGGAACACGCCGAGCACCACGATGAGCACGACCAGCGCGACCTTGATGCCGACCGCGACGGTCTCGAAACGGCCGACGCTGCCGATCCCGCGCGAGAGCACCCAGGCGGTGCCGAGGCAGAACAGCACCGCGAACAGGTCGATCACCCGGCCGTCACCGGTATCGGGCGCGCCCAGCATCCATTCGGGCAGCGTCAGGCCGACCTGATCGAGCAGGAACCCGAAGTACCCCGACACCCCGATGGCGACGACGGCGGCGACCGCGATGTACTCGAGCAGCAGGTCCCAGCCGATGAACCAGCCGGCCAGCTCACCGAGCGAGACATACCCGTAGGTGTAGGCCGAGCCCGCCTTCGGCACCATGCCCGCGAACTCGGCGTAGCACAGCGCGGCGGCCGCGCTGGCGACACCGGCGATCAGGAACGAGATCAGCACCGCGGGCCCGGTCACCGAGTGGGCGACCGATCCGGCCAGGGTGAAGATGCCCGCGCCGATGATGCCGCCGACACCGATGGCGGTGAGCTGCCACAGACCGAGTGATTTGGCGAGGCGTTCGTCGCCGGGAATCTCGTCTTCGACCTCGACGAGTGGTTTACGGCGCAGCATCTGGGCGCGCAACTCTGCGAAAGACATCGCTGTTCCTTCCGTCGGCGGCCTGGCCGCGTGATCAGTACACCGCCGCATCGCCGTTCCCGACCCCGAGAATGAATATTGTTCAGTGGTAGTGCCCGAATGGAGAGCGGCTCGTTACCCGCGTCCGCCTGCCAGCGCACGCAGGAAGAAGGCGAGATTGGCGGGTCGTTCGGCCAGCCTGCGCATGAAATAGCCGTACCACTGGTCGCCGTAGGGGATGTACACGCGAACGTGGTTGCCCTCGGCGGTGAGTCGCTGCTGTTCGTCGTCGCGGATGCCGTACAGCATCTGGTACTCGTACTCCTCGCACTTGCGCCGTGCCGCCGCGACGGCCGCACCGGCGGCGGCGATGATCGCGGGGTCGTGGGAGGCGATCATCGGATAGCCCTGCCCGGCGGCGAGTACACCAAGGCAACGCAGATAGGACGCGTCGACCTCGGCACGGTCGCGGAAGGCCACCGATTCCGGTTCGTCGTAGGCACCCTTGCACAGCCGGATCCGCGACTGCGGGCCCGCCAGCGCACGGCAGTCCTCTTCGGTGCGGCGCAGGTAGGCCTGCAGAACGGTGCCGAGCCACGGGAAGTCCTCGCGCAGCTCGGTGACGATCGCGAGGGTCGAATCGGTGGTCGTGTGGTCTTCGGCATCGACGGTCACCCACAGTCCGGCCGCCTCGGCGGCGGTGCAGATCTGGTGGGCGTGCTCGCGGGCGATCGCGTGTCCGTCGCGCGGCAGGGCCTGTCCGAGCGCCGACAATTTGACCGAGACCTCCAGCGGCCGAACGGCTCCCGGCGTGGTCTCGGCCTGGGGCAGGCGTCCCAGCGCGGCGATGAGAACGCGGTACTGCTCGACCGTCGCCTGCGCCTGCGTCAGGTCGGTGGTGTGCTCACCGAGGTAGTCGATACTGATGAAACGCCCTGAGCGGAGCAAGGTTTCGGCGGTGGACACCACCTGGTCGGTGGTGGTTCCCGCGACGAACCGTGACACCACATCGCGGCTCACCGGCAGCCGGGTGACGGCGCGTTCCAGTTGTGCCGAGCGCGCCGCTGCGAGCAGTGCCGAGCGCAGAAGTGCCGACATCAGTTGGCCTCCGATTCCTGGTGGGGGTAACCGTGCTCGGTGGGCGGGGTGAAGGTCTCCTTGATCGTGCGCGCGGAGGTCCAGCGCAGCAGGTTCTGGGCCGAGCCCGCCTTGTCGTTGGTGCCCGAGGCCCGTCCCCCGCCGAAGGGCTGCTGGCCGACGACCGCACCCGAGGGCTTGTCGTTGATGTAGAAGTTGCCCGCCGAGAAGGTGAGCCGCTCGGTGGCGGCGGCGATGGCGGCGCGGTCCTGGGCGATGATCGAGCCGGTGAGACCGTAGGCGCCCGCGTCGACCAGATTCATGGCCTCATCGAAACCCGAGGGTGTCGAGTCGTCGTAGACGTGCACCGCGAGGATCGGACCGAAGTACTCGGTGTGGAAGATCTCGTCGCCCGGGTCGTCGCCGACCACCACCGTCGGTTCCACGAACCAGCCGACGCTGTCGTCGCTGTGCCCGCCCGCGACCACGGTGATCCCCTGGGTGGCCTTGGCCCGCTCGAGCGCGGCGGTATTGCGGTCGAAGGCGCGCCGATCGATCAGTGCCCCACCGAAATTCGTGAAATCGGTGACATCGCCGTAGCGCAGCGACGCCGTCTTCTCGATCAGGTCCTCCGACATCGCCGACCACACCGAACGCGGCACATACGCCCGCGAGGCGGCCGAACACTTCTGGCCCTGGTAGTCGAACGCGCCACGCAGCAACGCGGTGGTGAGTACCGCCGGATCCGCCGACGGATGCGCGAGCACGAAGTCCTTGCCACCGGTCTCGCCGACCAGCCGGGGATAGGTGCGGTAGCGGTCCAGGTTCGTCGCCACTTCCCGCCACAGATGCTGGAAGGTGGCCGTGGACCCGGTGAAATGCACACCGGCCAGGCGCGAATCGGGCAGCACCACCTCCGAGACCTCGGGTCCGGCGCCGTGCACGAGGTTGATGACGCCGGGCGGCAGACCCGCCTCCTCGAGCAGGCACATCGTCAGGTACGCGGCCACCGCCTGCGAACGCGCGGGCTTCCACACCACCGTGTTGCCCATCAGTGCGGGCGCGGTCGGCAGATTGCCTGCGATGGCGGTGAAGTTGAACGGGGTCACCGCGTAGACGAAGCCCTCCAGCGAGCGGTACTGCATGCGGTTCCACACCCCGCGCGAGGACAGCGGCTGTTCGGCGATGATCTTGCGCGCGAACGACACATTGAACCGCCAGAAGTCGACCAGTTCGCACGGTGCGTCGATCTCGGCCTGATACGGCGACTTGGACTGACCGAGCATCGTTGCCGCACAGATCTTTTCGCGCCACGGACCGGCGAGCAGATCGGCCGCGCGCAGGAACACCGAGGCGCGGTCGTCGAACGACATCGCCCGCCAGGCGGGTGCGGCCTCGGTGGCGGCTTCGACGGCAGCGGCGGCCTCGGCGGAGGTCGCGTCGTGCAGGGTGCCGAGTACGGCGCTGTGGCGGTGTGGTTGGACGACCTCGAACACCGGTCCGTCGCCGCGTAGGTGGCGACCGCCGATCACGTGGCAGATCTCGGTCGGGGTGTCGGCCAGTTCGGTGAGTGCGGTCTGCAGCCGGGTGCGTTCGGGTGTGCCCGGCGCGAAGGTGCCGACAGGCTCGTTCACCGGCGGCGGGGTGGTCGCAATGGCGTCCATGAGTGCCTCTCCTGCGTCGTACGGCGGTAGCGGGATGTGACGTAGTCAACACCCCTCGGCATCGGTCATAATCGGCTGATCGGACGAAGTTCTGCTCAATGTTTAGTCTGATCGGACAATGGAGCGCGCGTATGGAGACGACACTGGCCGAGCTGCTCGGCGCGCTCGACCACACCGTGGCCACGCTGGTCGACGCACCGGCGGGGGAGCAGGTGGTCGTGCGCACTGTCGCCCTCGCCGAGCCCGCCGACCTGGCCGAACACCTCGAGGCCGACGGTGTGTTGGCGCAGGTGTATCTGCTGGTCGGCGTCGATTCCGAGCAGACCGTACGGTGGCTGCGCGGTGTCGGTGCCCGCCCGCTCGCGCAGCGGCCGCGACTGCTGATGACCAAGCGTGCCGACGACTCACCGGCAGTGCGTGCGGCCGCCCATGCGGCCGGGATCGCGCTGGTGCAGGTGCACCGGCATGCCCGCTGGGACCAGGTGTTCGGCCTCGTCCGCCGCATGCTCACCCGCGCGCCCGGCGGCCGGACCGAGGCCGGTGAACCCGACCTGCTCGCTCCCGACACCGACCTGTTCGGGCTGGCGCAGGTGGTGGCGGCCGAAACAGGCGGCATGGTGAGCATCGAGGACCCGCACTCGCACGTGCTCGCCTATTCGGCCTCCGACGCCGCCGCCGACCAGTTGCGCATCCGCTCGATCCTCGGCCGCGAGGGCCCGGCCGACTACCTGCGGATACTGCGCGAGTGGGGCGTGTTCGACCGGGTGCGCCGCACCGACGAGGTGGTCGACGTCCCCGACCACCCCGAACTCGGGATCCGCCGCAGGCTGGTGGTCGGTATCCGGCGGGCCACCGACGGCGCCGAGGACCGGATGCTCGGCACGATCTGGTTACAGCAGGGCGACCGGCCGCTGCGCCCGGACGCCGCCCAGGTACTGAGCGGTGCGTCGGCGGTTGCGGCGCGCATCATCGCGCGGTCACTGGACGCACCCTCGACCGAGGCCGTGCTGGTGCGCAGGCTGTTCGGCGCACACGGCGAAGGAGTCGACGTGCCGTCGGTCGCGGCTGCCCTGCGTCTGCCCGAAGCGGGTCCCGCCGCGGTGATCGGTTTCGCCGCGCTCGGTCCGGCCGCTGAACTCGCCGCGTCCAGCGGCCTGATCCGGTTGCACGCCAGTGCTTTTCGTGGCGATTCGGTCACCGAGGCGATCGGTGAGCGGGTGTATGTGCTGCTGCCCTCCTATCACTCAGAGCATGGTGTCGGGTCGTGGGTGCGTGAGCTGGTCGCCCAGCTCGAGCAGGTGCGTGGGCTGGTTGTCCGCGCCGCGGTGGCCGCGCCGGTGGCCGGGCTGACGGCCGTCGCCGGAGCCCGCGCCGAGGTCGACCGCGTGCTGGACAGCCCCGCCGCCACCGCCGAGGGCAGCCGCGTGACCACTCTGGCCGAGGCGAGAACGGCGGTGCTGCTCACCGAGATCGTCGACCTGATCCGCGACCACCCTCACCTGCACGACCCGCGCCTGGCCGCCCTCGATGCCTACGACCGCGACCACGGCGCCGACCTGCGCGACTCGATCCGCACCTATCTGCGCGCCCACGGCGAAGTGAGCACCGCGGCCGCCGCCCTGCGCGTGCACCCGAACACCTTGCGCTACCGCCTGCGCCGCGTGGAATCCATCCTCGGCATCGACCTCACCGACCCCGACGACCGCCTGCTCCTGGAAATCCAGCTCGCCGCCTGCCCACCGCGCGACCACTCCCGAAATGCCGGTTCGGCCTGACGAACCGCCCCCGCGCCACGCCGAACCGCGTCGTCACGCTCCCGTCGGAACCTCACCGACGGCCTTGGCCGGGTCGATCACACCGAGCACCTCGCCCTGGGGTGCCTGCAGAATTCCCATGCGCCCGAACGGACTGTCGTCGGGCCCCATGATCACCTTCGCGCCCAGTTCGGTCGCCTTGTTCAGGGTGCCGTCGGCGTCGTCGACCTGGATCCAGGTGAGCCAGTACGGCGGATTGCCGAGCGCCGAGGCGTCCATCATCCCGCCGACCTCGTGCTTGTCGCCGGGCAGCGAGAAAGTGGAGTAGGTGAAGTTCACCCCGTCACCGATTTCGGTGTAGTTCCAGCCGAACACGCTGTTGTAGAACTCGTGTGCCTGGTCGTAGCCGGGGGTGTGCAGCTCGTTCCAGCAGTAGGCGCCGTGCTGGTTGAACACCCCGGCACCGATGTGGCGCTTGGCCTCCCAGACGCCGAAGGCGCCGCCGGTCGGGTCGGCGGCGACGAACATCCGCCCCACGTCGAGTACGTCGAACGGTGGCACGAACACCTGACCACCGGCCTTCGTGACGCGCTCGGCGATCTCGTCGGCCCGTTCGGCCGCGAAATAGGTGGTCCACACCGACGGCATCTGCCGCATGTCGTCGGGTTTGGGTCCGATGCCCGCCGCGGGTCTACCGTCGAGCATCGCCATGAGATACCCACCCGCGCCCGCGTCCTGGATGTCCCAACCGAAGAGCGCGCTGTAGAACGTGCGGGCGGCGGCCGGGTCGTCGACCTGACAGTCGACCCAGCACGGCGTGCCCTGGGGCCATGGTTCGTCACGTGTCGGCATTGTCGAACGTCCTCCTCGTCGATGAATGACACCGGCCGGGTCGGTCGGCACGCGCCAAGTCAACCACTGCCCACCGACACGTCCGTCGCCGAGGATAACGCCCTGAACTGGAACGATACGTGTTCACTGCGACCCTCCGAGCGGTCCGGCGCTGCCCGCCGCAAGTCGTTACCACTGTTACAGTTTCGGCGCCGATCTGCGGTGGCTAGGTCAACGATGAACGAACCGGTCGGGAGCGACTCGATGACGTTGAGAGGTTCCGAACGTGGGCTCGTCCGTGTGCTGACGGCGATTCTCGCGATCACAGCGGTGCTCGCCTGCGGGGCAGGCCAGGTGTCGGGCAAGCCCGGCGGCGACGTGCCAGGCGTGCGCTGGACCGCCCAGCACGACGCGCCGGGCACCTATCCGGAAGTGCGCGTGGAGCGCGGTGTGCACATCACCATGAGCGACGGCGTGGTCCTCAAGGCCGACGTGTACCGACCCGCCGACGCGGCAGGGGTGATCGAGCAGAAGCCGCTGCCGACGATCGTGAGCCTCACGCCCTACTCCAAACTCATGACCGGCCTGATCGAGCAGGCCGCCGCCACCCCCGGCCTGCAGTCGACCGCGGTCGACATCGTGCGCCGCCTGAATCTGTCGAGCACACCCATCAGCGGTTTCGGCGATCTGATGCAGGCACTGGACGGCGGCATGATCCAGACCATGCTCGGCGTCGACCGCAAACTCATCGGCAGCGGCTACACCGTGGTGGTCGCCGATGTGCGCGGAACCGGTCAGTCGCAGGGCAAATGGGACACCCTCGGCGCCCGCGAACAGCTCGACACCCGTGAGGTGATCGAGTGGGCGGCCGCCCAGCCGTGGTCCAACGGCCGCATCGGCATGAGCGGCGGCTCGTACTCGGGCATCAACCAGTTGCGGGCCGCCGAAGACGCGCCCGCCGCGCTGCAGGCCATCTTCCCGGTGGAACCCGGCAGCGATCTGATGCGCGACGTGGTCGCCCCCGGCGGTGGTGTCGGCACGACGTTCCTTCCGCTGTGGCTCAATTCGGTCAACCAGCTCAAACTCGTGCCCGACGTGGCGTCGATGATCCAGGGCACGTTCGACTGGACCTGGTTCAACGATCGCATCGCCGACCCGACGACCAATTTCGACCTGCTCGCCCAGGCCCTGCTCACCCCGTCGCTCGAGGACATGCCGCCCGCTCTCGACGGTGCGCTCGATGAGACCTCGGCGTTTCGCGAGGCGATCATGGGTCATCCGGAGAAGGTGAACGTGCCGACGTTCGTCTACGGCGGCTGGCATGACATCTTCGCCAACAGCGCGACCAAACTCTACGAACAGCTCCCGCTGCCCCCGGGGCGCAAGCAGCTGGTCGTCGGCGATACCTATCACGCCAATCCCGGTGCGGGAACCGGTGTTCCGGGGGCGCCGCCGCGGCTGGACGTGTTGCAGCGTGCCTGGTTCGACAAGTGGCTCAAGGACATCGACAGCGGTGTCGAGGCGTTCGGCCCGGTGACGGTGAAACAGCAGGGCGGCGGGTGGGTCACGCTGCGCGAGTGGCCGCAGCCCGGTGTCACCCATCGGCGGGTATATCTGTCGGCCGATCCGAGCGGGTCCACCGAGGACAGCCTGCACGACGGTTCACTGCGTCCCACGGGCCCCGGCGCGGTCGAAAACCTCACGGTGGCACCGGGTTTGAGTACCATCTGCTCGCGGGACGCGGCGCAGGGCTCGGCCGGGATGACCGCCGCGCTCGACGCGTGCGCCAAGGACTCGCGCATCGCCGAACGCAACGCGCTCACCTTCACCAGCGCACCGGTCGCCGAGGAGACGGTGATCTCGGGTCCGATCAACGTGCGGCTCAACACGGTGCACACCGGCAGTGACGGATTCTGGAACGTCACCGTCAACGATGTCGCTCCCGACGGCACCTCCACCGTGCTCACCACCGGTCAGCTCACCGCATCCATGCGGGCCATCGACGAACGGCGCAGCGCGCGGTCGGTGAACGGGGATCTCACCGCACCGTTCAACCCGCTCACCCTCGACCGGTTGCTGCCCGTGGTCCCCGGTGCGCCGACCGAGATCGACATCGCTGTCATCCCGACCCAGGCCGTGCTCGCACCGGGGCACCGCGTGCGGATCGACGTGTACGCGGGTAACGCGCCCAAGGCGCTGCCGTTCCGCCCGATGCTCGACGCCTCCGGGCTGGAACCGCAGCAGGTGCGCCTCGACCCGGCGGCACCGAGCTTCGTCAACCTGCCCACCGACAAGCCGATCCCGTGACGCGGACTCAGAGCTGCGATTTCACCTCGGCGGCAATGAGTTCGAGGTGGTCGAGATCGGCCAGGTCGAGGATCTGCAGGTAGATCCGGCTCGCACCGATCTCGCGGTAGCCGGCGATCTTGTCCACCACCTCGGCGGGCGAGCCGGCCAGCCCGTTTGTCTTCAGCTCGTCGACCTCACGTCCGATCGCCGCGGCCCGGCGCGCCACCTCGGCGTCGGTGCGCCCGACGCAGGCCACGAGCGCGTTGGAATACACCAGTTCGTCGGTGCGCCCGGCCGCGCGCCCGGCGTCGCGGACCCGGTCGAACTGGGCCGAGCTGTCGGCCACCGAGGCGAAGGGCATATTGAATTCGGTGGCGTAGCGGGCGGCCAGGCGTGGGGTGCGGACCTTGCCGTTGCCGCCGATCACCACCGGCACCGGATCCTGCACCGGTTTGGGCAGGGCGGGGGAATCGGTGAGCTGGTAGTGCTCGCCGTCGAAGGAGAAGGTATCGCCGAGCTTGGTCGACCACAGGCCCGTGACGATCGCGAGCTGTTCTTCGAGCAGGCCGAACCTGTTGTCGGGGAACGGAATTCCGTAGGCGGCGTGTTCGGCGGCGAACCAGCCGCTGCCGAGCCCGAGTTCCACCCGGCCACCCGACATCTGGTCGACCTGGGCCACCTGGATGGCCAGCGGCCCGGGCAGCCGGAACGTCGCGGCGGTGACCAGGGTCCCCAGCCGGATGCGGGAGGTGTCGCGGGCCAGACCCGCGAGGGTGATCCAGGCGTCGGTGGGGCCGGGCAGGCCGTCGGCATCGCCCATGGCCAGATAGTGGTCGGAGCGGAAGAAGGCGTCGAAGTCGAGATCCTCGGCGGCGCGCGCCACGGCGAGCAGCGTGTCGTAGTCGGCGCCCTGCTGCGGTTCGGTGAAGATGCGGAGGTCCATGATCACCATCGTGCCCGAGACGCGCGCGGGTGTGTGAGGCTGTAGGGGGCAACGGCTCGGCAGAGGAGGATGCGGTGGGAGAACCTGTCATTGTCGTCATGGGCGTCTCCGGGTGCGGCAAGACGACAGTCGGGGCCCTGTTGGCCGACCGCCTCGACGTGCCCTACGCCGAGGGCGACGACTTCCACCCGCTGGCCAATATCGAGAAGATGGCGGCCGGTATCCCGCTCACCGACGAGGACCGGTGGCCGTGGCTCGACACGGTCGCCACCTGGCTGCACGAGCACAGCGAGACGGGCGGGGTGGCCAGCTGCTCGGCGCTGCGCCGGGTCTACCGCGACCGGCTGCGGGCCAAAGCGCCCGACACCTACTTCGTGCATCTGGCCGCCACCCGGGTGGAGCTGATGCGCCGGATGACCGGTCGCCTCGGCCATTTCATGCCGACCATCCTGCTCGACTCGCAATTGGCCACGCTCGAACCACTCGAGCAGGACGAAGCAGGCGTCGCCCTCAACGCGCTACAGCCGCCCGGGGTGCTCGTCACCGAGGCGGTCGAGAACTGGACCGCCGATCATCGCTGAAACAGCGGATGCAGCTGCTCGACGGGCGCGAGCATCAACCACCCGCCGATCACGGCCGCCGCCAGGCAGACCAGCGCGAAGAACGCCACCCACAGCAGCGCGGGCAGGTGCGTGAGACGAGCCAGCTGATCGGCATCGGAATCGGTGCGTCCGGGTTGTCTGCGCCTGCCGCGCTGCAGCTCGAGCACGGGACGGACAGCGGCGGCCAGCAGGAACCACGCGGCCAGATACGCGAATCCGGCCTGGAGCAGGTCGCTGCCGTACCAGGACACCCCGAACACCAGCGCGCCGAGCACGAGCACGGTCAGCAGACCGTACACATTGCGCACCTTCACCAGCACCGCCACCAGCATGGCCAGGGTGGCCCACAACATCACCGACACCCGGCCGGAACCCAGCAGCGCCGCGTAGCCCACGCCGAGCAGTGCGGGCGCCGGATAGCCGGCCATCGCGGTGAGGATCATGCCGGGGCCGGTGGGTTTGCCACTGGACACCGTGAGACCCGAGGTGTCGGTGTGCAGCGTGATCGCATGCAACCTGCGCCCGGTGAGCAGCGCGAACAGCGCGTGCCCACCCTCGTGCGCCACCGTGACCGCGGCCCGGGTGATCCGCCACAGCGGCCGATACCCGACCAGGATCAGTGCCAGCGCCGCGGTGACGAGCACCAGCCACCACGGCGGCGCGGGTTGCGGTGCGAGTAAACGTTCGAACGAAGAGCTGACCGATCCGGTGTCCACCGCCGCACTGTAGCCGCGATTCGCCACGCCCACGGCCCGGTCGGCACATGATGCGCCGATACCATGTTCCCGCAACGCTTTCCGGGCAACAATCGCGTCCGGGCGTGGTAGCAAAGGGCATGCAGATGCGACCGCACCGATGGAATCCGCCCCAAGCGACCGCCCGGGCCGCACAGAACCAGAGCACACCCGCGCTGCCCGAGGTTCGGTTGATACCGCTGCCCGGACAGGGACCGGAAGATGTCGTGCTGACCGCCGAAGGACACCTGGTCACCGGCACCGAGGACGGCGCCATCTGGCGCGTCGACCCGGCCGACGGCACCGTGGAGAAGATCGCGCACGCGCCGGGCAGGCCGCTGGGAATGCACGCCGATGCCGACGGTTCGCTACTCGTCTGCGTCGCGGGCCACGGCGTGCTCCGGCTGGCCGGGGCCGGTGCCGAACTGGAGCCGGTGATCACCGAAGTGGACGGTGAGCCGATCATCTTCCCGAGCAATGTGGTGCGCGACGACGACGGCACCGTCTACTTCTCGATCTCGTCGCGGCGCTGGCCGTTCGAACAGTGGATGGGTGACATCCTCGAGCATTCCGGCAGCGGCAGGCTGGTCCGCCGCGACCCCGCGGGGGAGGTGGAGGTGCTGATCGACGGGCTGCAGTTCGGCAACGGGGTGGTGCTGGCGCCGGACCGGTCCTGTGTGCTGGTCGCCGAGACCGGCGCCTACCGGATCGCGAGGTACTGGCTCTCGGGTCCCCGCGCGGGCACCGTCGACCGTCTCGTCGAGAACCTGCCCGGTTCGCCGGACAACATGCTCCTCGGCAGCGACGGCCTGGTCTGGATCGGGATGGTGGCACCTCGCAACCCGCTGCTGGACCGGATGCTGGCACTGCCGGGCATCTTCCGACGCCTGACCTGGGCACTACCCGAGTGGCTCCGACCGGCGCCCGCCCGCTCCGCGTGGGTGATCGCGCTCGACCTGGACGGCACGGTGGTCCACGACCTGCAACGCCCGGGCGACGACTTCGCGATGGTCACCTCGGTGGTCGAGCACCAGGGCACCCTGTACTTGGGCAGTCTTTCCGAATCGGCCGTCGGGGTGAGCGCGGTGCCGTGACGTGCACAGTATCGTCGATAGCCGACCCGATGAGACTGCGGAGGGATGGCTCGACGATGACCAAGCCCTGCCTGTTGCTTCAGCTTCGCCCCGAACGTGCCGCGTCCGACGACGAGTACGCCGCACTGCTGCGCGCCGCCGAACTCACCGACGACGAGGTGGTGCGCATCGAGATGGATCGGGGGCTGCCCGAGGTCGACCTGGACGACTTCTGCGCCGTGATCGTCGGCGGCGGGCCGAGCAACGTGAGCGCACCGGAGCAGGACAAGTACGACTACCAGCGGCGGTTCGAACCGCCGCTGCGCGCGCTGCTCACCGAGATCGTCGACCGGGATTTCCCGTACTTCGGTGCCTGCTACGGCCTGGGCATCCTGGCCGACGTGCTCGGCGGTGAGGTCGGCCCCGACCGCTACGGCGAAGCTGTCGGCGCGAGTACGGTCGTGTTGGCCGACGGCGCCGAGGACCCCTTGCTCACCGGCATCCCACGTTCGTTCCGCGCCTTCGTCGGTCACAAAGAGGCCTGCCAGGGCGTGCCGCCGGGCGCGGTGCTGCTCGCCGGTTCCGAGGGTTGCCCCGTGCAGATGATCCGGGTGGGGCGCAATGTGTACGCCACCCAGTTCCATCCCGAACTCGACGGCACCGGGCTGGCCGTGCGGATCGAGGCCTACCGGCACGCGGGCTATTTCGACCCGAGCGAGGCGGACATGCTGGCCGAACTGGGTCGGCGTGAATCGGTGCCGGTGCCGCGGGAACTGTTGCGGCGCTTCATCTCGCGCTCTCGCGGGTAGCCCGCACGGTGGAGGGCAGGGGGTGGTCCGGTTCCAGCGCGGGCAGGCCGTCGATGCTGGCGGAGTTGTCGCCCGCGATGCGCCGCGCGAAATCGTCGTCGGTGCGCCGGGTGTGGGCCTCGTCCAGAATGGAGCGCTCCTCGACCAGGTCCATCCTCGGCACCGACCAACCGCACGAATCGGCGATGCGGTCGACCGAGACCACGATCACCGCGCGGATACCGGGATGCTCGGTGCCGAACCGCGCACGCAGCGTGTCGAATTCGGGGGAGTCGGGCCGCACGACCCGCCCGGTGCCGAGCAGGCGCAGGATGCGGGCGACGCGGGAGAACGAGCAGAACATCACGGTGATGCGGCCGTTGTCGCGCAGGTGCGCGATCGTCTCCGAGCCGCTGCCGAACAGATCGAGGTAGGCGACGGTGTGGTCGTCGAGGACGGCGAAGGTGTCGCGATATCCCTTGGGGGACACATTGATATGACCGCCGGCGGAGGGCGCGGTCCCCACGAAGTACATCGGCTGGTCGGCGATGAACGCCCGTAACTTGTCGTCGATCCGGTCGAACACCTTGGCCATGACGCACTTTCCGGTCCCGCCGGGCGGCGAGCTCCCCGTGGTCGAGTGTATCGACCACGACGTTGGATTCACGGTGAGAGTTATCGCAGACGGCGCCCACCGCGGTGACCGACGATGGGGCCATGACGCAGACCGCTCCCCACCCTGTCCAGCAGCGCTACGCGGACCCGGACGCTGCCGTTCCCGCGCAGTGGAACTCTGTGCTGCAGGTGTTGCACGAACACAAATCGGTCCGGCGCTACCTGCCCGATCCGGTCGAACCGGAAACGATCCGGCTCCTGGTTTCGGCGGCTCAGTCAGCCCCGACCTCGTCGAACCTGCAGGCCTGGAGCGTGATCGAGGTCCGTGATCCGGCGCGGCGAGCCCGGCTGGCGGCGGTCGCGGGCGGCCAGGCCCACATCGAGCAGGCGCCGGTACTGCTGGTCTGGACCGCCGACTTCGCGCGGTTGCGTCAGCTCGCCGACGACCACCACGCGCCCCTCGACGGCGCCGACTATCTGGAATCCAGCTACGTCGGCGTGGTCGATGCCGCGCTCGCCGCCCAGAATGCCGTGATCGCCGCCGAATCGCTCGGGCTCGGCACCGTCTACATCGGTGCGTTGCGCAACGATCCCGAGCGGGTCGCGGCGGAACTGAACCTGCCCGCCCACGTGTTCCCCATCTTCGGGCTGGTGGTCGGCCACCCCGACCCGACGGAGGGCACACGGGTGAAGCCGCGACTGCCGCAGGCGGCCGTGCTGCACCAGGAGACCTACGACCTACCGCGTCAGCGTGGACCGGTCGCCGACTACGAGCAGCGGATCGGCGCGGTCTACGGCGATCAGGGCCTCCCGTTCTCCTGGACCGAGCGGGTACTGGCCCGGCTCGGCTCCGAGGCCTCGCTCAACGGTCGCCACCGACTTCGGGAGTCCTTGGCGGCCATGGGATTCCGGCTCCGCTGAGGCGGATCAGCCGTTGATCGCCTCGGCGGTGAGCTCGAGGGAACGGATGCGGGTGTCGATGTCGTAGACGAGGGTGGTGAGCATCAGTTCGTCGGGCCGGGTGTCCTCGATGAGCTGGGCGGCCTGGGCGCGCACCGTCTCCGGCGACCCCTGCAATTGTCCGGCCTTGCGCTGTGCGGCGAAGTGGCGTTCGGCATCACTACCGGGGAACCCCTCGGCCTGCTCGGGGGTGGCCAGTGCCTGCGGGCGGCCGGCGCGCAGGTTGACGAAGGCCAGGTCGCGTGGTGCGGCGAGCCGGTCGGCCTCGGCGTCGGTGTCGGCGCAGATCGCCGAGACCGCGACCATGCTGTACGGCTCGGCCAGGATCGCTGAGGGCCGGAAGTTGTCCCGGTAGAGCGCGAGCGCGGCGGCGGTGTTCTCGCCGGCGAAGTGGTGCGCGAACGCGAACGGCAACCCCAGCACGGCCGCGACCTGCGCGCTGTACCCGCTCGAGCCGAGCAACCACATCTCGGGCTGTGTGCCACGACCAGGGGTGGCGACGATGCCGTCCGCATCGGTGCCACCGAAATATCCCATCAGAGCGGTCAGCTCACGGGGAAACGATTCGGCGCCGAGACCTTCGGCGTGCCTGCGCAGCGCGCGAGCGGTAGCCGGATCGGTGCCGGGCGCGCGACCGATACCGAGATCGACGCGGCCCGGATGCAATGCTTCGAGCGTGCCGAACTGTTCGGCGACGACCAGCGGAGCGTGGTTGGGCAGCATCACGCCACCCGAGCCGACCCGGATGCGCGAGGTCGACGCGGCGAGATGCGCCAGCACCACGGCGGGCGCCGAACTGGCGATGCCGGGCATGTTGTGGTGCTCGGCCACCCAGAAGCGGCGCATCCCCAGCTCCTCGGCGCGCTGGGCGAAGCGGGTCGTCGCGTGCAGGGCCTCGCCTGCCGTCGCATCGGCCTGCACCGGTGCCAGATCGAGAACCGACAACGTGACCGGGCTCATGAGTCTCCTTCGCGTGAAATCCCCTCAGTAGGCCAACCGGCGCGGCGGCTCCGGTATTTCCGGCGAGCGACAGGGGTGATCGGCGGCACGGTTGCCGCGCGGTAGCGTGCAGGACTGTTCGACACGAAGGAAGGATCCCGCCATGTCCGCTGACGGTCCCGGCCTACCCACCGCCGCGCCGACCGAGACCCTCACCGCTGCGTCGGAGGAGGGTTACGCGCGCGGGCTCAATCCGCGCACGATCCAGATGATCGCCATCGGCGGCGCCATCGGCACCGGCCTCTTCTACGGCTCCGGCGCGGCGATCGAACAGGCGGGCCCCTCGCTGATCCTGGCCTACCTCGCCGCCGGACTGGCGATCTTCGTCATCATGCGCGCGCTCGGTGAGCTGCTCACCTACCGTCCGGTCTCGGGCAGCTTCGCCGAGTACGCGCACGAGTTCCTCGGCCGGTTCGCCGGATTCGCCACGGGGTGGTCCTACTGGGCGGTGTGGGTGTCGACCTGTATGGCCGAGATCACCGTCGCCGGACACTACGTGCAGTACTGGTTCGACATTCCGCAGTGGGTGACCGCGCTGGTGGTGCTTGCGGTGCTGTTCACCGCCAACCTGATCTCGGTACGGATCTTCGGTGAGGGCGAGTTCTGGTTCTCCGCGATCAAGGTGACCGCGATCCTGGCGATGATCCTGATCGGCATCGGTGTGCTGGTGTTCGGGTTCGGGCACGCCGCCGATCCGACGGTGACGAACCTGTGGGGCGACGGCGGGGTGTTCCCCCACGGCTTCGGGCAGACCCTGCTGGTGTTGCAGATCGTCGTGTTCGCTTATGTGGGTGTCGAATTGGTCGGCGTGACGGCGGGGGAGGCCCGCGATCCGAAGACCACCCTGCGCAAGGCGATCAACACCCTGCCCTTCCGCATCGGCCTGTTCTATATCGGCGCGCTCGTGGTCATCATGTCGGTGGCGAGCTGGCGCAGTTTCCATGCCGGGCGCAGCCCGTTCGTCGAGGTGTTCGAGCAGATCGGCATCCCCGCGGCCGCGGGCATCATCAACTTCGTGCTGCTCACCGCGGCGCTGTCGTCGTGCAACTCCGGCATCTACTCGACCGGCCGGATGCTGCGCAGCCTCGCGTTGCGCGACGAGGCGCCCGGCGGGTTCGCGAAGCTGAGCAAGCAGTCGGTGCCGTTCGCCGGTATCTGCGCCTCGGCGGCGGCGATGGTGATCGGTGTGGTGGTGAACGTGATCTCGCCGGACAAGGCCTTCGCCTACATCACCTCGGTGAGCACGGTCGGCATCATCGTGGTGTGGAGCGTGATCCTGGTGTGCCACTTGAAGTATCGCGCCAAGGTGCGCGCGGGTGCGCTGCCCGGCAGCGACTACCGCCTGCCCGGCGCGCCCGTGACCACCTGGGCGGCTCTCGGTTTCCTCGGCCTGGTCGTGATCCTGCTGCTGTGGACCGACGGTGGGCGCACCGCGCTGGTCGTCGGCGCCGTGTGGGCCGCGCTGGTGTGCGTCGGCTACTACACCTTCGGCCGCAAGACAGCAGCGCACACCCACTGACCGTCGGCCCCCCGTTTGCTGGAAAGCCGCTGGCAGACAAGCGTTTTCTGTCATACCCCATCGGTATCGTCGAAGTGTCACACAACTGGCCCGGCGAGTGTTGCCGGGCGGTGCGAGAACGGGGGCACGACATGAGTGACGACTTCCGCGGTGATCTGCGTCCACCACGCAGGCACGGAACCACCTGGCGCGAATCGGAATACCGGATCCTCGCCGACGACCTACGAGCCGGTGTCGATCTGGCCCGCACCGCGCGCACGCTCGGGCGCACGGAATCGGCGGTACGCACCGCGCTCCGAAACTTCGTGCCACCCGAGGACCGGATATCCACGGCCGAGCGTGAACGTTGGGTGCGAACGCGCCTGGTCGCCGAACCCGAATGGGATTGGTGGGCGGTGGTGATCGACCAGCACCGCCGCTCCGGCAGCCGCTTGTGGTTCACCCGCCACGAGCACTGTGCCCGGATCGGCTGGCGCCGTAAGACGCCCATGCCCGCGCTCGCCCAGGAACTCGACACCTCGGAACTCTCGGCCGCCGAGTTGCTGCGCTCACTCGGCCTCGTCGAGAGCATCGAGGAAGCCGCCGATCGACTCGGCGCCACCCCGGGACACGCGCTGGCCGAACGGGTTTCGGCCCGCCGCGACCGCGCCGTCGGTGCCCGCTGGATTCTGGTGATCGACGGCGCCGCGGGCACGACCCACCCCCGCAACGCCCCGACCCGCCGCCATATCTCCCTGCACGAGACCCGCGCCGCCGCCGAAGCCGAACGCGACCGCATCCTCGCCTGGCACCAGCGCCTCACCGCCTCGGCTCGGCGTAGCGGGCCGGCAACCGGGCAGGACATCGACAGCCCGTCCACATACGGCGACGCGACAGTCCTGCGTGACCATGGCGCACCCGCACCCGCACCCGCACCCGCACCCGCACCCGCACCGGCGGACCGGTCGCATCGGTCGGCGCATTCGGACCCAGGCACCGCGGCTCTGCCCAGCGTCGGAGACCTCGCCGAGACGGCCCGGCCGCACCGACAGGCGCGTGCCGATGGCGACGCCGCGGCGTGGTCCGGGCCGGGTGACGCCCGCGAGTCGGTGTGGTGGACCATCGCCGAACGCGGGCTCGGCGCGAGCACCGGACCGACTCGGTGCGGTGAGTTCGCCGCGGTGGGCAGCGGTGGTGAGGTCGCCGCGGAGGCGCTGGCGGTGGGCGACATCATCAGGGTGCCGGTTCCCGACGGGTACCTCCAGGACCGCATCATCGCGATCACTCGCGCGGGGGGAGCGGGCGCGCCGGTCACCGTCGACCTCGCACCCGTCGCGAACTCGCGCATCCGCCGCGTCGTCGAATTCGGGGCGCAGGAGCGAGTCGAGGTGGTGCGCCACACCGAGCAACGATCCGCCTGACCGCGACCACGAACCGACGCCCGCGGCGTCCGCGGCGGGCGTCGACCGGACACCCTGCCACGAACCGACGCTCGCGGCGTCCGCGGCGAGCGTCGACCGGACGCCCTGGTATCGGCGGTGCCCGCACAACCGTCGCGTGAGCGACACCGATGACGCCTCGGCGCGGGCAGCCGTCGGCCCTGGTGCGACCGGATGTCGGTTGCCGCCCGGGCGTCCTGTCAGTCGGCGGCGGTCCGTCCGGGCATGGTGGCGGCCGCCGCGAACATGATCACCGCCATGGTGAGGATGGCGGCGAACACCAGGTGGATGCCGGAGGCGAGTTCGGTGGGGGTGGGGTGGTCGGGGTCGGTGATGCCGGTGTTGACGATGGCGCCGAACACGGCGACACCGAGCGCGCTGCCGAAAGATCGGGCGAACATGTTGGCCGAGGTCACCACACCCCGCTCCTGCCAGGGTGCGCTGTTCTGCGCCGCGATCAGGGTGGGCGAGGCGACCAGGCCCATGCCACCGCCGATCAGGAAGCACGAACCCGCGATCTGCCACGGGCTGGTCCCGGCATCGATGAACAGTGTTGTCGCGCAACCGATGACGGCAAGCGTGCTGCCGAGCAGACCGGCGATGCGGAATCCCCAGCGCAGGTACAACCTGCCCGACAGTGTCGCCGCCAGCGGCCAGCCGAGGGTGAGCCCGCCGACGGCGAGCCCGGCGATCAGGGCGGTGGTGCCGAGGACACCCTGGGCGAAAGTCGGGACGTAGGAGGTCAATCCGAGCACCACGGCGCCGACGAGCAGCGACACCGTACTGCTGGCGATCACGATCCGGCGCGTGAAAACCCACAGCGGCAGTACCGGATTGGGCACCCGCAACTCGACGACGGCGAACACTGCGAGAACCACCGTACTGCCCACGAACAGGCCGATCGACACCGGTGAATCCCACGCCCACGCCTGCCCACCTTCGAGCAGCGCCAGGATCAGCGCCCCCGCGCCCAGCGTGAGCAGCGCCGCGCCGAGGTAGTCGATCCGTTGACGGCTGCGCGGCGCCGATTCGGCGAAGTGCCGCACCAACATCCACGCCGCGACCGCACACAGCGGCAGGTTGATCAGGAAGATCCACCGCCAGTCCGCGTGATCGGAGAGCAGTCCGCCCAACAGCGGCCCGAGCACCGCCGACCCGGCCCACACACCCGCCATATAGCCCTGCACCCTGGCCCGTTCGGTCAGGTTGTAGAGGTCGCTCGCGATGACCATCGTCATCGGCTGGATCGCGCCGGCGCCGATTCCCTGGATGGCGCGAAAGACGATGAGCGCCAGCATGTTCGACGCCAGACCGCACAGCAGCGAGCCGACGGCGAACACCGCGATCCCGAACAGGATCACCGGCTTGCGCCCGACCATGTCGGCCAGCTTGCCGTAGATCGGCACCGTGACCGCCTGTGCCAGCAGGTAGATCGAGAACAACCACGGGAACATCGCGAACCCACCGAGCGAATCGGTGATGGTGAGCACCGCCGTGGCGATGATCGTGGAGTCCAGCGCGATCAGCGAGGTCGAGAGCATGAGCGAGGCGAGTACCGCGCCCCGTTCGGATCGCAATCCGACAGCCGTGTCCGCCGTATCGGTCGCCACTGCGGTCCTTTCCTCGACTAACCAGTCGGTCCACGGTATCCGGCGCGGCCGCGTTCGCGCGCGGAGATTTCCGTGCCGGGCGGGCCGGTGGGTCAGGCCGCCGCGAACTTGGCGGCGATCTCGGCCGCGGTGACCTTGGCCAGCTCGACGAAGAACGGCACCCGTTCGTCGATCATCAGCGTGACGGGCCCGCGCAGGCCGAGCGCGAATCGGCACCGCCCCTCGGGGTCGAGGATCGGCAGGCCGATGGTGCGGAATCCGGGATCGAGTTCGCGGTCGTTGAACGCGTAGCCGCGCTCGCGGGTGGTGACGAGTTCGGCGCGCAGTTCGTCGGGCCCGGTCACGGATCGCTCGGTGCCTTCTTCGTAGGGCAGCGAACGCAACTCGTCGTCGTCGACGTCGGACCAGGCGAGCAGCGCTTTGCCGAGCGCGCTGGCGTGCAGCGGGAGCCGGACACCCTGCAGCTTGTGCCCGTCGCTCTCGCGCCACCGGCTGGTGCCGAGCAGGACGGCGTGGATTCCGTGGCGTGTGGCCACCGAGCCGGTCGCCCCGGTGGTGGCGGCGAGCTGTTCGAGGCAGGGCTCGGCGAGGTAGATCTTGTGCTGGCGGTAGGCGATCTGGCCGTACTCGGCCAGGGCGCCGCCCATGCGATACCGGCTGGACTCGGCGTCCTTCTCCAGGAAGCCCGCCTGCACCAGCGCGCCGAGCAGCCGGTGCGTGGTGCTGACCGCGAGCCCTTGTGCGCGTGCGACTTCCGAGACGCCGCGTTCCTCGCCACCGCGGAAGCAGTCGAGTACAGACAGGGCTCGGGTGACGGTCTGCACGCTGGAGGTCTCCACGAACCGAAGGTAACACAGGCAGGTGCGCAAGCCTGCCGATGTATTCCGTTATATGGAAAGCGACGCGGCGCAGTGACTGCGTAATTGCCATAAATCCGCGGATGCCTTCCTGTCAAGCTTTCCGATCCACGGAAAGGCATACCTCGTTCCGCACGATGCGCGCTCATACGCTCCGAGGGCATCGACCCCGTCCCGAACAGGAGCCCCGAATGTCCCGCAGGCTGTCGGCCTTCTCGCGGATCGCCCTCGCGATCGCCCCCGTCGTCGCCCTCGTCGCGGCATGTGGCTCCGGCTCGACGCCGGAACAGGGGGCAGACACCCCCTACATCCTGAAGGTCACCGACCCGGGCAACAGCGGCCCGCTGGCCGTCGGCAAACGCGACGGCACCTTCGACGCGGCCCTCGCACCGCTGGGCGCCAAGATCCAATGGGTCAGCACCACACCGGGTTTCAGCTCCATGCTGAAGCTGTTCAACACCGGCGAGCTCGACGTGTCCGGCGCGGCCTTCAGTCCCGTGGTCGGCGCGCTGTCCAAGGACGTCGGCGTGAAGATCGTCGCGGTGGCCGACCCGGCGGGCCAGGATCAGAGCGGAATCGTCGTCCGGCCGGAGTCGGGGGTCACCTCGGTGGCCGGCCTCGCGGGGAAGCGGATCGCGGTGAACCCGGCAGGCAAGGGCGAGTACATCACCCTCAAAGCGCTTGCCCAGGCCGGTATTCCGGCCGATCAGGTCACCCGGGTCCCGCTGCAGCAGAAGGATGCCGCCTCGGCGTTCGCGACCGGCAAGGTCGACGCGTGGGCGTCGTTCCTCGTGCCGTACCAGGAGGCCAAGGCCGCGGGCGCGGTGGAGATCACCACCGAGAAGCAGATCGGCTCCAAGGACAACTCCGTGGTGGTGTTCCGCACCGAGATCCTCGACGAGCGTCCCGACGTGGCCGCCAAGTATCTGGAGGTGCTGCAAGGTCTCACCGCGAAGCAGAAGGCCGCACCGGCCGACTTCGAGAACGTCTTCGACAAGTCCGGTCCACGCGCGCTCACGGGTGAGCGGCTGGCCGACGCCGTCCGGGTCGGCGCGCAAGCCTCCGTACCCCGGCTGCCCGTCGACTCCGATGCCACCGACCTGGCCGATGTGGTGAACACCTTCGCCGACAACGGCGTCATCGCCCGCCGTATCACCGCCGCCGACATCTTCTACGACCTGAAATCCAGGCTGACCCCCGAACAGCTCGCCGCGCTGAAGGACAAGTGAGGTGAGCACTCTCGTCCTTGCCGCGCCCCGGGTCCGGCGCCCCCGGGAGCGGCCACGCTGGTTGTCGCTCGGTCTGCGCGCGCTGCTACCCGTCCTCATCGTGCTCGCCTGGTGGGCCGGTTCGGCAAGCGGTGCGATCTCACCGCGGGTGATCGCCGGACCCGGCGCCGTCTGGTCCGCGCTGGTCGAGCTGGCAGGCAGCGGTCAACTGCTCGACTTCGCCCTCGCCTCGTTCGGCCGGGCGGCCGTCGGGGTGGCGCTCGGGGTCGGCGTCGGGCTCGTGCTCGGCCTGCTGTCGGGGCTGTCCGCCCTCGGTGAGGAACTGGTCGACTCGACCATGCAGATCGTGCGTGCGGTGCCGTTCCTGGCGCTTGTCCCGTTGTTCATCGCCTGGTTCGGCATCGACGAGCTCTACAAGGTGCTGCTGATCGCGGTGGCGACGACCGCGCCGATGTACGCCTACACCTACCTGGGCGTGCGCAATGTCGACCGGAAGATGGTCGAGGCGGCGCGCAGTTTCGGGCTCACCGGAACCCGGCTCGTCGTCGAGGTGATCGTGCCCGCCGCGCTGCCCGGCATCCTGATGGCGCTGCGGGTGTGCTTGTCGATCAGCATCACCGCGTTGATCGCCGCCGAACAGGTCGGCACTCAGCAGGGCGTCGGCTACCTGGTGACGCTGGCCCAGGAATACAACCGCACCGACTACATGGTGCTGTGTGTGGTCCTCTACGCGCTGCTCGGTCTGGTGTTCGACGCACTCGTACGGCTCGCGGAACGGTACGCGATGCCCTGGCGCAAGCAGGTGGCGATCCGATGACGACAACAGCAGCCGCCCCGATCGAGGTAGCGGTGGACCCGGTGGCGGTGTCGATCACCGGCCTGCGCAAGGCCTTCGGCGACAAGACCGTGCTCGACGGTGTCGACCTCACCATCCGCCGCGGCGAGTTCGTGGTGCTGCTCGGACCGAGCGGCACCGGTAAGACGACGCTGCTGCGCCTGCTCACCGGGCTCGAAACACCGGACGCCGGTGAGGTTCTCGTACCGCCGCGCCGCACGACCGTCTACCAGGAACCGCGCCTGATCCCGTCGAAGCGGGTGCTGGCCAACGTGATCGTCGGCCTGCGGCGCGGCAAGGCACAGCGCGAAGCCGGGCTGCGCGCGTTGACCGAAGTGCACCTCGACGGCAAGGCGGGTCAGTGGCCCGCCACCTTGTCCGGTGGCGAGGCGCAGCGTGCCGCCCTGGCCAGGGCACTGGTGCGTGAACCGGAACTGCTGCTGCTCGACGAGCCGTTCGCGGCGCTGGACGCGCTGACCCGGCTGCGCATGCAGGACCTGGTCGGCGATCTCGTCGCCCGGCACCGGCCCGCCGTACTCATGGTCACCCACGACGTCGACGAGGCGATCCGGCTCGCCGACCGGGTGATCATCCTCGACCGCGGCCGTTTCGCCGTCGACGAGGTCGTCGACCTACCCCACCCACGCGATCACGCCGCACCCGAAACCCTCGGCTACCGAACGCGATTCCTCGCCCAACTCGGTGTCGGACCACATGCAAGGAGCCTGTCATGACCGAAACCCTGTGGTACACCCGCTGCCCCGTGCCCACCGCGAGCGGGCTCGCGCACAGCCTCGGCTGGCTCGGTGAGACCGCCGCGCACGCGGGCCTCGAGTTCGGCGTGCTGCAGGACGCGGGCCCCGAACTCGCCGGGCACCACTTCCTGCACGATCTGTCCGGCCTGATCCGCGAGGGCGGGAACGTGCCCGCCCTGGCCGCCCGCGCACAGGGTTCACCCACCCGCCTGATCGGACTCACCTGGATCGACGAATCCCAGGCGATCCTGGTCGGCCCCGATTCGCCGGTCACCGACGCCGCCGGGCTGGCCGGGCAGCGCATCGGCGTCCCCGCCTGGGCGCAGGACCAGGCCCGCAGCTTCCCGCGAGCGATGGCGCTGCACGGCTTCGCCAACGCCCTGCGCCCGGCCGGGCTGACCCTGGCCGATGTGCGCGTCGTCGAGCTGGCGGTCGAGCGGGATCCGCAGGTGCGCACCGAGATTCAGAGCGCTCGCCGCTCGACGACCTGGGGTGTGGACGAACTCCTCGACGGCAAGGTCGACGCGATCTACGTCAAGGGCGCTCGCGCCAAGGAAGTGGCGGCCGAGCACGGTCTGCGCGTGGCGGTCGACCTCGATGCCTCGGCCACCAAGTACCTGCGGGTCAACAACGGCACCCCGCGCCCGATCACAGTCCACGCCGACCTGCTCGAATCCCGGCCCGAGGTCGTCGTCGGCTTCCTCGCGCAGAGCCTGCGCGCCGCCGACTGGGCCGCCGGTGACCTCGACGGTGTCCGCGCGGTGCTCCAGCGCGAAACGCTGTCGGGCCCGGCCGGTGTCGTCGCCGCCTATGGCGCCGAGTTCCACCGCGGCCTGCATCCCTCGCTCACCGACGAACGGATCGAACTGCTCGGTGTGCAGAAGCAGTTCCTCTACACCCACGGCTTCCTGGCCGCCGATTTCGATCTCGAATCCTGGGTCGCTCCTGAGCCGTTGGCCCGTGCGCGTGAGATCGTCGCTGCCGAGCGGGTGCCGGCATGACCGATTTCCTGTGGCGGCTGCCCAGCCGTGGTGACGGACGACGCGCCGATCCGGCGTTGCGTGGCCGCGGCGGGTTCGGGCCGCCGAACCCCGTTGTCGAGACCACCGATCCGCGGCCGGGTCGCTTCGGCCCGTTCGACGACATCGCCCAGATCGTCGACGCCGCCGAACTCACCGGCTTCGACGGCGTACTCGCACCCTACGACCCGCTCGGCGAGGAATCCTGGATCGTGGCGGCCGCGGCCCTGCGCGCCACCCGCTACACGCGGGTTACGGTCGAATTCCAGCCCGCGTTCGGCACCCCGGTGTACGCGGCCAAGGTGTCGGCGACCCTGCAGCGGCACTCGGCGGGGCGGCTGAACTGGCGGCTGGCCGTCGACACCGATGAAGCCGAGGCGCGCACGCGCGGCGACCGGGTCACCGGTGACGAGCGCTACGACCGTGCCGCGGAATTCCTCACCGTGGCACGCGGGGTCTGGAACGAGAACGAGGTCGATGCAGCGGGATTCGCGGGCACCGGTTTCGATTACGCGGGTCGCTATTACGACGTGGTCGACGGCGGCTTCCGTGGCATCCTGTCCGGCCTGCCGTTCCCGGTGGTGCATCTGAGCGGGACCACACCCGCCGCGCTGGCGCTCTCCGCCGCACACGGTGATGTCCACCTGTTCGCCGAGCAGGAAGACGGAATCACCGGTGCGGTAACCGAATTGGGGGAGCGGGCCGCCGCGTCCGGGCGCCGCGTGCGCGTCGGCCTCGAATTGCCGATCATCGCCAGAGAGACCGAGGCCGAAGCCTGGGCCAGGGTGCATCGGCAGTGGGCCGAACTCGACCGACCCGACAACGTCGCCGACCACACCCTCGGTGAGGGACGCTGGTCCGGGTTCCACGCGTTCGGCTACGACCAGCGCATCGGCCTCGTCGGCAGCTACGCCCAAGTAGCACAACAGCTTTCGTATTTCGCCGCCGCAGGCGTGCAGACCTTCGTGCTGTCGGGCCACCCCGCTGTCGAGGAAATCCACCGCGCGGGCGAGCACCTGCTGTTCCTCGCCGACCCGACCGCCCGCACCCTCGCTCAGGAGGTCACCGCATGACCATCGACGTCTACTGGCGCATCGGCATGGAAGGCGATCACGCCTCGCTGCGGACCCCACGCCGCTACAACCGGGGCAACGCGGGTGGCTACGGCCCGGGCAATATCGCCCCGGCCGTGCGGAACGGCGCGCTCGACGAGTACACCTACCTCGATCACGTCGCCGCGGTCGCCAAGGCCACGGAATCGGCGGGGTTCCTCGGCGGGTTGCTGCCGTCGTTCCCGGTGACCGACGACCCGTGGGCCTTCGCCGCCGCGCTGGCCATCGGCGCGGGCGACTTCATCCTGAGCAAGCTCGAGACCGACCCGCACCTGGCAGCCATCTTCGAGGCGAACGGCGGGGCCAATGTGATCGGCCGTGCCGGTCTGCTGGAACTGGCGAAATTCGTGGTGCTGCTCGAAGAGGGTGCGCAGTATCAGGCGATCGCCGAAACCCTCGGCGGTTCGGTGGAATTCGATCCCTCGAACCTGGCGGTGCAGTGGCAGCGCAGCGGGCTCGCCGACGAAGCCCGCCGCCTCGGCCTGATCGGAGACGCGCGATGAGCATCCGGGTCGGCTACTTCCCGCACAACAACTCCCTGTTCGTCCTGCGCCACCGCGGCATTCTCGAACGGCTGCTGCCCGAGGTCGACTGGGTCGACCTGCGCGAACTGCCCCGGCCCGCCCGGGTCGACCCCAAAACCGCACTGCCCGGGGAACATTCGGACTGGCTGTTCACCGAGGGCGGCTACGACATCATCGGCACCGGCTTCACCCCACCGCTCACCGCGCTCGCCAACGGTCGCGACATCGTCTACCTCGGCATCTCGGGCCCGCGCGTGGAGAACGGCAGGCTGGTCGCGACCACCGCGAGTGGCATCACCTCCGCCGCCGACCTGCGGGGCAAGCGGGTCGGCATCGCCCACGGTTCGTGGCAGACCACGTTGCTGCTGTTCGCTCTCGACAAAGTCGGCCTGACCTGGGCGGATGTCGAACCGATCGACGTGGACGTGCGCGACGGCGGTGCGGCACTGCTGGCCGGTGAGCTCGATGCCTGGGTCGGCACGTACCCCGGTCTGCAGGACGTCGAGGCGGCCGCCGATCTCACCACGCTGGTCGACACCGCCTCGGTCTTCAGCCACCCGTCCCTGTGGTTCACCCGCCGCGACCTTGCCGAAGGCGATCCCGACACCGTGGAGGCGGTGCTGGCGGCGCTGCGGGAATCCGATGCCTGGATCGTCGAGAATCCGCGGGCCGCGGCGCAGTATTTCGTCGACGACGCGCTCCGCCACGGAATCCCCGCCGATCTCGACGCCTGGGAGGCGGCGCTGCGCGGGCGGCCGTTCGGCGTGCACCCCGTGAGCGAGGACTTCCTCGACGAACAGCAGCGGGCTGCCGACCTCCTCGCTGCGAACGGATTGCTCCCGCGCGCGATCGAGGTGCGGTCGGCGGTGCGTCCGTGGATCGGGGAGCTGATCGGCGAACAGGCCACCACCACGGTCTGAGCCTCCGCATCGAATGCCCCTGGGCGGCCGATTCGGGCGCTCAGGGCACGGATGCGATTGCTGTCCGCTCTCGGCGCTTGGCCGACGGTTCGCCGCCGTTGACGTGCGGCGTGCCGGTCGGCGACGGTTCGCCGCAGATCAACTCCGCCGAGACCCCGCCACCCACACCGGTCCGGTGAGCAACCAGATCACCGTGATCACGCCGAGCGAACCGAAGATCCCCATCAGCTGTTCGCGCTGCTCGGCGTCTGCCACCGTGTAGCTCAGCGCCAGGGTGAGCGCGCCCGCGATGGCGGCGGCGCCGAGCCAGCGGGCGAAGTCGGCCCATTCCTTGCGGGTGCGTTCCGGCCCGTATTTCGGCACCCGGACGGGCGCGGGTCCGCCGGCGAAGCGGTGGGCGAAGCGCTCGTCCAGCCACCGGATCATGCGCGGTCCGAACATCACCGTGCACCCGAGGTAGATCCCGGCGATCCGGTGCGCGAACGTCACTTCACCGCCGCGATGCAGGTCGATCGCGACGGCGACCACCAGCACCACGTCCAGCGCGGGAACCAGCGCAAGGGTCACGGTGCTGGCGCGGCGCAACCGGAGCAGGTAGCGCAGGGCCAACCCGCCAACCACCAGCACCCAGAAGCCGATCTCGCACCCCGCGATCGTCAGCAGTACCGGGTTCGTCAGTTCGTTCATGCGTTCAGGGTGCCGAACCGGGCGCGGTGGGCACATCCGGCTTCCGGTCGCGGGCGGGTCCGTCCTTCGGGGGACGTCTACCACCGCCCGATGTGCTGGAATGAGCAGATGCCCACCGTCCGCGCGCCCATGGACCGGCTCGTGGAGGCGTTCGACAGCGCCACCTCCGCGGCCGTCGGGGTCTTCCTCGTCGGGTTGCTGCTGTGGGGGGTCGGTGGCTGGTCCATCGTCGTCGACCGCGATCTCTACCCGCCCGCCGCGAAACTGGCCCTGCTCTTCGCCGCCCTCGCCATCCAGCTCACCGCGCAGCGCAGGCCCGCGCTCGCGTTCGGCCTGATGATCGTGTTGCTGGCGGGCGACTTCGTCTTCGGGCCCTCGCTACCGCTGTGGATCGCGCTGACCGACGTGATCTTCCTTGCGGTGAGCACCGGGTCGGCCCGCCTGTCGGTGGTGGTCGGCTGGTTCGCGTTCCTGGTGACCGTCGGTGGGGCGCTGCTCGCCCTGGCCCTGCTCGGGGTGCGGGCCGCGCTCTACGCCGGTCTGATCGGGGTCGCGCTCACCTGGTCGCCCCTCGGCTACGGCCGGGCCGTTCGTGCCTCCCGGCGGATGGTCGACGCCGAACGCGACGCCGGTCGCGCCGAACTCGCCGCGCGCGACGCCGAACGGTCCGCCGCCATCGGGGAGGAGCGCAGGCGCCTGGCCCGCGACCTGCACGACGCGGTCGCCGGTCACGTCTCGGCCGTCGCCATCCTCGCCGAGGTCGCGCAGCGCGACCCGGGCAATATCGGTGTCCTGCAAACGATCCGGTCGAGCAGCCTGGCCGCCATGGAGGAGATGCGGACCACGATCGAACTGCTCACCGGACCCGACGACAGCGCCGTCACGACCCGGCTGGCCTCGCTGGACGGCCTGATCGAGGCGGCCGAGGCGGCGGGCGGGTCGGTGTCGCTGCGGCGGCCCGCCGACCTGTCGCTGCCGCTGGCGGTCGAGGCCGTGGTCACCCGGATCCTCGGCGAGACCATCACCAACGCGACCAAACACGCACCGGGCGCGCCCTTGGACATCGAACTGCGTCGAGAGGGCGCCGGGTTGGTGGTCGAGGCGAGCAACCCCCTCGGTTCGGAGGTGGCGACAGGCCACGGAAACGGGTTGCGCAACATGATGTTCCGCGCCGAATCGATGGACGGCACCGCGACGGCGGGCGCCCGCGACGGCCGATGGCATGTTCGGGTCCGGATCCCCCTGGAGGCCAGATGACGGTGACCGTGCTGGTGGCCGACGATCACGCCGCGATCCGCGCGGGCCTGAAGATGCTGCTCGAGGCCACCGGGGAGGTGCGGGTGGTCGGTGAAGCGGCCGACGGTGCCGCGGCCGTCCGCCAGGCCAAGGCGCTGAGCCCCGACGTCGTCCTGATGGACGTGCGCATGCCCCGCGTCGACGGCCTGGCGGCCACGGCGGCCGTCGTCGCGGAGACCAGCGCCAAAGTCCTGGTCCTCACCACCTTCGCCATCGACGACTACGTGCTCGGCGCGCTGTCGGCAGGCGCGAGCGGGTTCTTGCTGAAATCGGTGGGCGGCGACGACCTGGTCCGCGCCGTCCGGGCGGTGGCCGACGGCGACGCGGTGCTCGACCCCAAGGTGACCCGGGCGGTGATCGCCGCCCTTCCGCGCGCGGAGGAAACCGCTCCACCCGATCTCTCGGCCCTCACCGACCGCGAACGGCAAGTGCTGGCCGGTCTCGGCGCGGGCCTGTCCAATATGCAGATCGGCACCCGCCTGCGAATCGGTGAGGCGACGGTGAAAACGCACGTCTCGCGGGTGCTGAGCAAGCTCGGCGTGCAGTCACGCGTGCAGGCCGCTGTCATCGCGGCACAGGTCGGTCTCGAATTTCCGTGACGCCAATTCGTGCCGTTTGAAACGGGCACGCCGGTTCAATACCCATGTCAGGGCGCGGAGGTGGCCTGCGGAGTGTCGCGCATGCCACCCGACCCGCCTGAGGTTGAATATTCAATAGATCTGGCTCTACCGCGTCACGCGTTCTCGACATCGGCGTCACAACGAACAACCGACGAAGGAGCAACGATCGTGAGCATGATCCTGGCCGCTGTGCACGACACCTATGGCATCGTTCTCGCGCAGGTGGGCAACCCGACGCCGGAGGCGCCGCCCATGGCCGACAAGGTGCTGCAGCTCGGCCGGTACTTCACCTGGATGATCCTGCTGTCCGGCGTCACCGCCATCACCTACGGCGGCGGCCGCTTCGCCTGGGAGAAGTGGAACGGCGGCGGCCTGCAGTCACCCAAGATGATCGCCAGCGCGATGGCGGGCGGCGCGGTCGCCACCAGCGCGGGCACCATCATGAACGCGGTCATCGGAGCCTGATCCGCCCGCGCCGATCGGGCACAGTGGTGGAGTGAGTGTTCACGTAGCCACCCTGCACACCGACGAAGATCTCCATGCGGCGAGCGCGGTGTTCCGCGCGGCGATGGTCGGCCTGCCACCTTCCCCGCCCGACAGCGACCACCTGTCCGAACCCGGACGCACGCTCGGCGCCCGCATCGACGGGCAGTTGGTCGGCACCGCCGAGTCCTATACGAGCTGGCTGGTAGTGCCGGGCGGCACGCGGGTGCCGCACGCCGCCGTCACCCATGTGGGTGTCCTGCCAACCCATACGCGCCGCGGCGTGCTCACCAGCCTGCTGCGCACCCAGCTCCACGACATCGCCGACCGCGGTGAAGTCGTCGCCACCCTGCGCGCGTCGGAGGGTTCCATCTACGAACGCTTCGGCTACGGCGTGGCCAGTTCCTTCGCGACCTTCGACATCCGTCGCTCCCGTGCTCGCCTGCGTGACACCGTGCCCGGCTCCGGGCCGGTGCGGTTCGTCGAGCCTGGTCAGGCCTGGAAACTGTTCCCGCAGATCTACGCCACCGCCGATGTCTCCTGGACCGGTGCGATCGCCCGTCCCGAGTACTGGTGGACACGGCGCGAACTCGGCGCGACCCCGCCGCTGTACACCGTGACGCACGGCCCCGCCGGTGCCGAGGACGGTTTCGCTCGCTACCACCCCGTCGACACCGCGAGCTGGTTCACCAGCCCCGAACGGGTGATCGTGGTGGACGACCTGGTGGCGACCACCCCGCAGGCCTACATCGGGTTGATCCGACACCTGCTCACCGTCGATCTGGTCGACAAGGTGACCATTGCCTTCGCCCCGGTCGGTGCGCCGCTGCGGCACCTGTTCGCCGACGAACGCGCGGTCCAGGTCGCTGCCGTGCGAGACGAGACCTGGTTGCGGCTGGTCGATGTGGCTGCGGCGCTGGCCCGTCGTACCTATCGGGACGCGCCGCCGGTGATCATCGAGGTCGACGACGCGATCCTGTCCGCCAATACGGGCAGGTACCGGGTCGCAGCCGACGCGGTTACCCGCGTGGACGACGCACCCGACGTGAGCGTCGATGTCGCCACCCTCGGCGCGGTCTACCTCGGCGGGTCGACGTGGGCGCAACTGGCCCTCGCGGGCCGCGTCGTCGAGCACCGCCCCGGCTCCGTGGACGCCGCCGACGCCCTGTTCGCCACGCCCACACAGCCTTTCAGCGGCACCTTCTTCTGATTCACGGACGGAAGAGCTGCTCGCTGGGGCCGAGCGGACGCAGGGTTCGCGACACCTGGGCGACCAGTTGCCACGGTCGCTTCGCGTCGGTCGAGGCTTTGCCACTGGTGAGGATTGCCCCGGACAGTCCGCGGATAGGGTCGGCCCAGCCGTACTGGGTCGTCAAACCGCTTCGTCCGAAATGGAATTCGGTGTCGGGGCCGAACTTCGATCGCCGCGCGCCCAGTTCGAAACCGGCGCGGCTCACCCGGCCCGCGGCACCGGGCATGCGGTCCGCCGGGCTGATCGCCGTGCGCACGGTGTCGGGTTCGAGGATCCTGATCCCGTCCAATTCGCCACCCCGCGCGAGGATTTCGTAGAACCGGGACAACTCCTCGGCGGTGGTCACCAGGTTGCCCGACGGCAGTTCGGCGGTGAGGAAGGCGTCGTTGGTCGCCTTGGAAGCCTTGTCCATGCGCCCGCCGACCGCCTTGTTCGTCAGGAACAGCATCAGCCGCGAGGGCGGGGGACCAGTCTTGACGCTCGGCACCACCTTGTCGACGTCGGCCGGGTCGACCCCGAAATTGTTCCAGCGGAAGCCCAGTGGCGTGAGGACCTGCTCGGCCAAGTGCTCGCGCATCCGCTTGCCGGTCGCCCGCTGCACGAGCAGCCGCTGGATGAGCCCGCTCGTCAGCGCGTGATACACGCGGAAGCGCCCCGGTGGCCAGCTGGGCCGCAGTGCGATGAGCGCCTCGACCGCGAGGTCTTCGTCGATCGCCAGCTGCGCCCCCTGGTAGGGCGGGGTGATGAACGGAATGCCCGCCGAATGCGACAACACATCACCGATGGTGATCGCCCCCTTGCGATGCGAGGCGAACTCCGGGATGTAGTCGCACACAGGATCGTTCGCCGCGAACGCACCCTGCTCGATCAGGATCGACATCACCGTCGCGGCAACACCTTTCGCGGTGGAGAACCCGCAGAACGGCGTGTCTGGCGTAACGAGAATCTTCTCCGCGTCGGGCCCGTCGGCAGGCGCATTACCCCACCCGTGCCCGATGGCCCGATTCAGCACAACCTTCCCATTGCGCCGCAAACACACCTGAATGGCCGGCGTCGTACCCATCGAATACCAGTCCCGCACCGAAGCCCACAACGCCTCGACATCGGCACGGGTGGACCCGGCGTCGGCCGGATCGTCCTCATACCCGACCGTCGTCACCGAGTCCAGATCATCGGCAATTGTCACCAGTGCGCCGGTAGGTGAGTTCATCGGGCCAGCCTACCGATGCTGGCTCCTGACCTGCTCCCATCAGTGAAGCACGCTCACGTCAGCGGTCGCCTTTCGTAAGGCACGCGGCCAAAGCTCTAACCAGCGTCGCAGGTTCGATTCCCCGGCAGGACACGCAGAATATAGGCAACCGGAAAACGCCTGGTGATCGTCGATGACTACTCGGTCTGATCTCATTCGCGAACCGGTGCGTGGGGGTCAGGGGCTCGAGCCCCCTTGGCTCCAGGTGTAGCCGGGTTTTGCTGGCATGGCGGGCGATGCGTCCGGCTGCGGAGAACAGCCGTAGTTGTAGCGTTTTGGGTTCTCAACGGCGCGCGTCGTGGTCGTGCAGGGCCAGGTTTGCATCCATGCGGTCAGATCCATAGGGAGCGCGACCACCGCCAACCAGATCCGGTTCGAGTCGAAGGAATTGAACGGAAGATTGCGTAACCCAGTGTCTTTCGCAGCCCGGATGCGGTCCTCGCAGCGTGCCGGCGCTCAGCTCGTCGAAAGCGCTGTCGCGCGCAGAGTGCCGGTATGGACCTGTGCAGACACGTTCTTGGGCGACATCAACGCCGATGCCCCCGAGGGCGATCTGAGGAGACTCGTCGACCTCGGCGTAACGGCGTACTCACCAACCTGCCAGAGCTGCTGATCGATATGGTGCGCTGAGAACGTGCGCGATCTTCGGCTGATCGCGCTGCCACGGTTAGAGCCTGGATCTGGCGCCACGTGGCACCGGGGGCATTCCGGATAAGGAGCGACGAGTAGTCAGCACGGCGCTGGTTGCGTGACGTGTCGAAGCTCTAGTGCTCGCAGTCAGCGTGGATCGGTCGGCTGTAGATAATTGTGCTGCAGGCAACCGGGGGTAGTCACATATTCGAAGGTTGCGCTATTCCGTAGA
Source organism: Nocardia sp. NPDC050413 (assembly GCF_040655475.1). Taxonomy (NCBI): domain Bacteria; kingdom Bacillati; phylum Actinomycetota; class Actinomycetes; order Mycobacteriales; family Nocardiaceae; genus Nocardia; species Nocardia sp. NPDC050413. The sequence goes on from NZ_JBFAJZ010000001.1 coordinate 452,460, forward strand.
TGGTTTTGTCCGCGACCTGTGACGGGTGGCACGTTGTCACCGACACCGAGCGAAGATGTTCACGAATCACCATCACGAACCCTCATCGCTGCCAGTTTCCGTTATGCGACTTGGCAATTCGAAGACACCACGTTTTGGGACGAAATCGATTCGGCGAGCCGGGTCGCCCGGCATATCGAGGCGGTAGGTCCGAACCTGACCTACACCGCTGCCACGTCGCTGGCCGAGGTGCTCGCCGCCCGCGATGACGGCGGGCTGGATGCGGTACGCGCTTACGAGCAGCAGTACGGAGTTCACCCCGAGGTCGCCATACCAGCCGAAACGCTGGCCGGTCTTGCGCGGACCAACGGACTGGAGTTCATCAATCACTGGAGAGCCGCGCGCGCCAGCCTGGAAACATAGGGACCGATGCCTACCGGCATGAATCTGAACCGTCGGCGCGGCTAACCTCGGAGACTCTTCTGCCGCTGAGCATGTGGGTTCGGCTGGCCGCCAGACGATCTCGCGAACACACACAGATCTCGCCCGGCGCGTTGACGGCTCGGGGATCGGCGGGGAGGTCGGGTGCCGAGCGGTTATAGGCTGTGTCGGAAAGCATCTCGAGTAAGATCGGTGGAAAAGCTGTGCTGGCGGTCCCAACGCATTGGATGACGAGCCCCGACTGGGTCGAGGCGGCACAGGACATGAGAAAGCGTGTCGCGGAAGAAATCTCGTTGTTGGAGCAGGCGCCGGACATGATCGACGTGACCTGCATGGTGGCGCAAACGTCGCTGGTAAACCAATGCGCGGTGAATCCGACCGGATCTCGCATCGAGACCTGGGAGGCGGTGGTTCACGCATTGCAGGTCGGGACAGCGTTGTATCAGATCATCGATCGGGCAGAAGGGGTAGTCGAGTGTTTCATCGCCGATGAGGTTCGTCGGCTGCCCGCGATCGGGCCGATCGCCAAGGGGACGGTCCATACCTGGCTGACGACCTTCTATCTAGCCGTCATCTGCGCCGATGGCGCACGGCTGGAACTGCTTTCGCGGGTACCGATCGGACGTCTGCGGAACCCGGACGTACTTGTCGATGAGTTCCTGTTCAGCTGGGTCGACACGTTGCAAACTTGGTACCGGCAAGAGCCGGAATGGGCCGAAAAGTTGATGACCACGATTCGAACCTCCTATCCAGAGGTCGCGACGATCATGCCCGGCGACTACCTGGGTCGCATCGCGTATCAGCCGATCAATCTCTTTTACACGTTGCTCTGCCATGACGACAGATTCAACGAGGCACTGGTCGAAGCGCTGGGGCACCACCACGCGTACTGGACTGAAAGTCCGGATCGAGAGAAGGATCTGGAGGGATGCATAGCCCTGGGTGTGCTCGCCATGACATGCATGGCCAAGGACATGGGTGTGAACCTCACCGTCGAATCCGAGTACATTCCCAGACACCTCGTTGAAGGTAGCTGGCGCGGCGAATTCGTGATCTAGACCAATGTCCGTTCATGCCGCTGCGCGGTCGTTTGAGTAGGCAGATCCTCTGGCCTGCAAACGATCTCGCAGACGTCTGCAACTGCCGATCTCAGCGCATTGCTGACAGCCCGATCTGTCAGTCAACCCACGCGAGTTCGGTGAGGTCCAAGATGTCATCCTCGCGAAAATCTGTGATCTCGGGGGCGAGGTCAACCGGGACCTGGTACAGGCACCCTTCTTCGCCAGAGTCGGCGTACTCGGTGTGAGCATCGGCAAGAATCTCGGCAAAGAACCCAGGAAATTCGCCTTCGTATTGAAGGTCTGTAGGCGCTAAAGGCGAGAAGCTGTTTCTCGGGCCGCTCTGAGGGCATGCGTCAGCTGACGGTCGATCGGCGTCAAGGGTCCCTCACAGGATCCCAGCGGGCAGACAGGACCCTACGTCCGGACCGAAGCTCTGTGCCAGACCTGGCAAATACAGGCTGCCGATGTAGCTTGTCCAGACGACAAGGCTACATAGGTTCGACCGGAGGTGAGAAGGCCAGACCGTCCCGAACCATCGAGCTAGGGCTTCGATTTGGCTCGCTTCGGATTCGGTGAACTGTACCGAGCTCTGCGGCGGGGCGCTGCGCCTGCACGCAAAACTGAACGAGCACAAACATGATCGACAGCAAGCTGGTGCTCCTCGAGGGACGTCTGGCGGCCGTCGGTGCCAGGTCGAGGACGGAGACGAACAATCTTGCTCGGCATCTGGGCGACCAGCGCACGTAGCGGCACACAGGGCTACGCGCTGTGTGGGTTCATGTGGTCGGACTAACTCGTGCACCTGCACCCCACTATTACTTCTGTGGAGCGGATGTATCCAGCGGTACCGGTACTAAGGCGATTTCGTTCTTTGCGTCAGAGGCCCCCGGCTCGAGCCATTGCCAGAGGGGCGGGCGCTCGAGTACAACAAGAACCGTGTTCTGGTAGCCCAGTTGACCTCCGTAATGTCGTAATTTCGTCAGATCCCTCTTCTGTTTGGCGGCACTGCTATCCGCCTTACAGACCTCGATCGCGAGCAAATTGCACGTGGTGGATGTACGTCTGTGGACAATCACATCGGGAAACACGTCGCGCTCGACACCATCGTCGTACGTCACGCGCTTGGTGATCTGATTGCCGCCATCGCTCTCGGGTGCGTCGTCGACAGGTTCGCTGACCGCCGACCGGGGTCCCATGCGGTTGTGGTCAGAATCGACATCGACCGTGTAATTGCGACCGTGCACAACCGAAATCAGATGGCGCGCCAAGTGCGCGCTTACGGTCCGTTCGTGCGTATTTGCACCTATATGGAATGAATCGAAGGCGTAGAGCCCGTCCAAGGCCTCTCGAAGCATGTCCTTGAGGTCGTCACGCCCGGGAAGTCTGGACGCGGGGGAGCGCCCGTCTGGCTTGCAGGTCGATTCGGGGCTCGGAGACACAGGCACACCGAATTCTCGCATGACGTCCGGGCGGGCCGCGTGCATTCACTCGCTGGACGTGTCATGTATTTACCGCGCCGAGCGCATCGCGCATGGAAGCGAAAGGCCGAGGTTCGGTCCAGTCAATTAGGAATCGTCTGCTTCCTCGGGCAACTCTGCTCGTTGAGGGTGGTCGAGGTCTGACCGTGGGGCGAGATGGAGTGGTCTCGGGCTTTGGGTTCGGTCATCCCACGACGCGGCCTGTTGGCACAGGCGTGCAGTGAAGCGGAACGTGGCGTTCGGGCCAGGATCCGGCTGCGGCGACAGCGATCTTTCGCTCGCGGTGCCGCCGACGATGGCGGTCAGACCGTGCCAGTCCTTTCCGATGAGGGCCTGCTTGTCGTCTGGGACGGTCTATCGCGTGTATGCACCGCCAGCGCGAGCAGACACCGCCCCGGCTCGATATGTGCGGGTGGGTTGGGCGAGAAGCCAGCTGAACGTTCCTCTTCGTCGTGCTCGTACAGCGACGCGCGTGGCAGATCCGGCTGGTGGGGGTCGGCGGTGGTCCGTCGTTGCCGCGATGGGTCGGCTGGGCGACACTGTCCTCGTTGGCACACCGGACTACGGCGAGGTCGGGGCGCGCGAGGGTCGCCCGGCAGCAGCCCGGAGTTTGTCGGTGCCTAGGTCTCCAGTGTGGTGGGCGAGATTGCCGATGCTGTAGGGCATCCACCGTTCTTCGCCTACATCGATGGCTGGTACAACACCCAGCGTGTCCAGACGAGGCTTCGTTGGCGATCGCCCGACGAGTACGAAGCCAGTTACCATGGCCGGGTTCCAGCCGGAACCAAGTAATTCGCTCTCCGGCTCAGCGGGGAACCTCAGGAGACCGTCGCCATTCAACGATCACCGAGAGTGTGTCGTCACAATCCCTCAACCAACCTGCTTGGGCAGTACAACCTAGGGGTGGGTGGGTTTGCGGCGGTCGGAATCACTGCGCAGCACGCAGAACTCGTTGCCTTCGGGGTCGGCGAGGATCACCCAGCCCGAACCGTCGGGATTCCGGTGATCGGCGACGAAAGTGGCGCCGATGCCGAGCAGGCGGTCTACCTCCTGATCACGGGAGGTTTCGGGGCGCAGGCACAGATGGATTCTGTTTTTGATCGTCTTGGTCTCGGGTACCTGGTTGAAATGGAGTACCGGGCCCTCTGCGAGCAGGACTTGAGTCTCCTCGGCGCCCGGCCCGTCCTCCGGATGTGTCGGGCTGCCGGTGACACTGCTCCAGAAGAGCGAAAGCGCATAAGCGTCCGCACAATCGATCGCCACGTGCTGCACCAGAGAGACCATGGTGCAATCATTCCCGAAACTTCACGCCCGACACCACGCAATTGCGGCACCCGGTGAGCCGGAGCCGTTCAGTGGTCGCCGATATGAAGGGTGCGGCCTCGGGAGACCGGGAGGCCGCATCCAGTCCTAGACGATTTCCGAGGTTCCCGAGCAGATGACCATCTGGGGGACGAAGCCGTTGTTGTGCACCGTGAAGTCGGTGCGGACCATGCCGGTGCCCGTGGGGGACGGAAGTAGAGGGTGCACCACCCCACAGGCTGCCTCCGGCGTGGATGGTGAAGTACGGAACGCCCGGGGCGCCGTACGGCTGCGCCCCGATGACCTGACCGCACCGGACATCACCATCGCGCCTGCGACTACTCCCGCCGCCGCTTTCCAACCAATATGCTTTTGCGCCAACATTTCTCGCCCTTCTTCAGGGGCGAACGGGTTGTCAGGCGACCGCATCCGCCGGGAGGGGGTCGGCGGCGGGTGTGCGGCCTACGGCGGTGACCGCCCGGCGGGCGTAGGCGCGGACGTCGGCGTCGGGGTCGGTTACCGCGGATTCGAGGGCGTCGAGTGCGGTGGGGCTGTCCAACCAGGTGGACAGGGACAGGACCGCTGCCTTGCGGACGTCGAGATGGCGGTCGGACAGGGCCGCACGTAGCGGTTCGACCGCCACCTCCGGGCTCACACCCGCCAGGCCTTTCGCGGCGCCGACTCGAACCTGCCAGGCGGAATCGCGCAGTGCGGCGACGAGACCGGCGATGTCGTCGGTGCCGAGGGCGGCGTAGGCGGTGAGCGCGGCGGCGCGGACCAGCGGGTCAGGGTCGGCGGCCAGGGTGCGGATCACCTCGTGACCGCCCGCCCCGATCGAGGCAAGCCCCTGGGCGACCGCGATGCGCACCTCCCGGTTGGCATCGCCTGCGATCGAGGCGACCGCGGCGTCGTCGTCGAGCGAGACCAGCGCACGCACCGCCTCGATCCGCACCCGATGATCCGTATCGCCCAGTGCGACACGGAATTCCGTGGTCGTCCCTGCTCGCAGTGCGCGCAGCAGATCGACTACGGTGGCACGCACCAGCGGGTCGGGGGAGCTGAGATGCCAGGCCAGTTCGCCGGGCCCGGGCAGGACCTCCACCAGTTCGCGCAGGCTTTCGGTGGCCGCATGGCGCACCGAGGCGGCCTCGTCACCGAGGGCACGCACCAGTTCGTCGGCGAATCCCTCGGGGGTGTTCTCGGTCAACACCGACAGCGCCGCTACCCGAACTACCGGATCGGCATCGTTCAAGTAACTCGAAATATCCTCGACCGGAGGTGAATCCAGTGCGAGCAACGTGACCAGTCGTGGCGAGGACGGCGACACCGGCGCGGCAACCTCGCGCACCGGCGCCTCCCGCTGAGGTGCCCGGGTGGCGACCAGCTCCGGCTGGGCGATCACCTCGACGATCGGCTCGGCCGACGGCACGTCGTCGAGACCGGGTACCGGCACCAGATAGGGCGCCACCGATCGTTTGACGAATTCCATCTCACCGTCGGCGGTCTTGCGCAGATTCAGGTGGAAATTCCACGACTCGTCGTCGCGGTCGGGCAGGTCGGCGCGATCGTGGTAGAGCCCCCACCGCGATTCGGTGCGCGTCAGCGAACTGCGCGAGGCCATCTCGGCGCAGTCCCGGATGAACTGGACCTCCACCGCGCGCATCAGCTCGTGCGGGGTGGTCGCACCGATCCCGTCGACCTCGGCGCGCATCCGCTCGAAGGTCTCCACCGCGATCGACAGTTTCGCCGCCGTCTTCGGCGGCGCCACATAATCGTTCACGAACCGGCGCAGCTTGTACTCGACCTGGGTCTGCGGCGGACCCTCGGGCTGCCGCAACGGACGGTAGATCAGTTCGTGGGCCTCGGCGAGCTGATCGGCGGGCAGCGAACCCGGCGCCTCGACCTCGGCCAGCGTCGACGCCGCGTGCGCACCCGCGAGGTCGCCGTAGACGAACGCGCCGATCATGTAGTTGTGCGGCACGCACGCCAGGTCACCGGCCGCGTACAGTCCGGGAACCGTGGTGCGCGCGTTCTCGTCCACCCACACGCCCGAGGCCGAATGCCCACTGCACAAACCGATTTCGGAGATATGCATCTCGATGTCGTGGGTGCGGTAGTCGTGACCGCGGTTGGCGTGGAACGTTCCGCGAGTGGGGCGTTCGGTCGTGTGCAGGATCGATTCGAGGGTAGACAGCGTCTCGTCGGGCAGATGCGACACCTTGAGATAGATGGGGCCGCGCGCGGATTCGATCTCCTGCTTCACCTCGGCCATCATCTGGCCCGACCAGTAGTCCGAATCCACGAACCGTTCACCCTCGGCATTGACCTGATAGCCGCCGAACGGGTTGGCCACATACGCGCAGGCCGGGCCGTTGTAGTCCTTGATCAGCGGGTTGATCTGGAAGCACTCGATGCCCGAGAGCTCGGCGCCGGCGTGATAGGCCATCGAGTACCCGTCACCGGCATTGGTCGGATTCTCGTAGGTGCCGTAGAGGTAGCCCGAGGCAGGCAGCCCGAGCCTGCCGCACGGACCCGTTGCCAGGATCACCGCTTTCGCGGCCACCTCGACGAATTCGCCGGTGCGCGTGTTCAATGCGGCCGCACCGACCGCGCGGCCGTCGGCGGTGAGCACCCGCACCGGCATGAGCCGGTTCTCGATCCGGATCCGCTCGCGCATCGTGCGCTGACGCAGCACCCGGTACAGGGCCTTCTTCACGTCTTTGCCCTCGGGCATCGGCAGCACGTACGAGCCCGAGCGGTGCACGCGGCGCACCGCGTACTCGCCGTACTCGTCCTTCTCGAACTTCACCCCGTAGCGTTCGAGACGCTGCACCATGGCGAAACCCCGTGTGGCCGTTTGGTACACGGTGCGCTGGTCGACGATGCCGTCGTTGGCGCGGGTGATCTCGGCGACGTAGTCCTCCGGTTCGGCCTTGCCGGGGATGACGGCGTTGTTCACGCCGTCCATTCCCATGGCCAGCGCACCGGAGTGGCGCACATGCGCCTTCTCGAGCAGCAGCACGTTCGCACCGGCCTCGGCGGCGGTGAGCGCGGCCATCGTGCCCGCGGTACCGCCACCGATCACGAGCACATCGCAGTCGAGGCGGACGCGGTCGTCCAGATCGGGAATGTTCACAGTGACTCCAGGATTCGGGACCTCAGCGCGGTGCGGTCGACCGGTTCGCGCGGGTCGGGGACCTCGACGACCGCGCGCAGCGTGCCGGCGCCGAGCACGGCGATCCGGTCGCCGAGGCGCAGCGCTTCGTCGAGGTCGTGGGTGACGAAAACGATGGTGGTGGGGTGTGCGCGCCAGGTGTCGACGAGCAAGCGCTGCATCTCGGCGCGGGTCTGGCTGTCCAGTGCGCCGAAGGGCTCGTCCATGAGCACCGCGCGCGGCGAACCGGCCAGGCTGCGGGCGAGTTGCACACGCTGGCGCATCCCGCCCGACAGATCGCGAGGCAGATAGTCGGCGTAACCGGTGAGCCCGACCTCGCCGAGCCAGCGCAGCGCCTGTTCCCGGCGCTCCACTCGCGCGACACCACGAAGACGCAGCGCCAGTTCGACATTGGCGCGAGCCGTGCGCCACGGCAGCAGCGCGTCGTCCTGGAAGACCAGCGCCCGATCCGCCGACGGCCGGGTGTCGACATCACCGTCGGCCCGGATCGTCCCGCCGCTCGGCTCGCGCAGTCCGGCGATCGCACGCAACAGGGTGGACTTGCCGCAGCCGGACTTGCCGACCAGGACGAGGATCTCCCCGGCGCCGATCGACAGATCCAGGTCGCGGACAACGGTTCTGGTGCCGTAGCTGACGCGCACCGACTCAAGATCGAGGCGCATGCCGGTCGAGACGGCGGTGGCGATGGTCATGAGACGACCTCTCTCGGCAGCCAGCGGGTGGCCCGCCGACCGGCCAGTTCGACGATTCCGGAGGTGAGGAAGCCGAGCACGCCGATGGTGATCATGCCGACGAACACGGCCGGGTAGTCGATGATGGTGTAGGACTGCCAGGTGCGGTAGCCGATCCCCAGGCGACCGGAGATCATCTCCGCGGAGATCAGGCAGATCCAGGCCACCCCCATGCCCACGGACAACCCGCTGAACACGCCGGGCAGGATCCCGGGCACCACCACCCTGGTGAGTACCTCGCGCCGCGACGCACCGAGGGTGCGGACGGCGTCCTCCCAGATGGTCGGCAGCGCGCGCGTCGCGTGCCGGGTGCTCACCAGCACGGGGAACAGCGACGCGGTGAAAGTGATGAAGACGATGCCCGACTCGTCGCTGGGAAACAGCAGGATCGCCACCGGGACCAGCGCGATCGCCGGAATCGGCCGCACCAGTTCGGCCAGCGGACCGAACACATCGGCCAGCAACCGCGACCGGCCCAGGCCGATGCCCGCCAGCACCCCGACGACCGCGGCCAGCCCGAACCCGGTGACGATCCGGATCAGCGACTGCGCCACATCCAGGTAGTACTGTCCGCTGCCCAGGTGCTCCCCGAATTCGGTGACGATCTCGGTCACCGTGGGCAGGGTGTCGAACCGCAGCCCGAATCGCACATCGCCGGCGGTGAGCAGTTGCCACAGCCCGATCGCCGCCACCACCGATCCGACCCGGATCAACCGCGAAGTCCACGAGGAATCAGCGGTGGTTACGTCACTTCCACTGGTGGACAGTGTGCCGACCGGCGTTTCCGGTGATGCGGGAGCCACCGTGGCCTCGATGGTCGGGGTGGGTGCCGCGGCAGCGCGGGCGGTGGGGGTCATCCGCGAACCTCCGCGACGGCCTGGTCGTAGGTGACAGTGATGGCTGTCGGGTGGGTGCCCCTATAGCGGTCGGCCGCGGCCTGGGTGGTGAACGGCAGGTACCGGGTGCCGTCACGCAACCAGATCGCCTTGTCCGCGAACCAGCGGGTGCCGAGTTCCGCATCGGGAACGTAGGCCGCGCGAACGGTCTTGCCCTGTGCCTCGGCGGCCTGCACCGCCCGCAGCAGGCAGTCGGGGTTCGCGGCGGGCTGCGGTTTGTCGGCGCCCTCGACCCACACCTCACCGGCCAGTGCTGGATCAGTCACGGGCACAGCGCACACCGGGTCGGTGCCGGTGACCTTGCTGGGGTTCGTCGACTCGGCCAGGGTCGCGTCGTAATCGCGGCCGGTCTCGGCGAACGCCTGCCGCAGCGGCCCGTCCTCGACGAACGCGTCGATGTCGAGGTCGGCGAAGTCACCGATCGACTTCAGATAGTTCACATCGCCTTTGAACGCCTCGATCAGCTTCGCCTTGAGCGTGGTGTCGAAGCTGGTGCCGCCCGGACCGTTGTAGAGGTACACGACCTCCTGCGGCAGACCGGACCCCTTCGCGACGAGATCGGCTGCCTCGAACGGCTTTTCGTTGAGGAAGGCGGTCGCGTCCAGCTGCGCGGCAAGGAATGCCTGCAGCACTTCGGGATGCTCGGCCGCATACGCCCGCCGGGCCACCACCCCGTGGAAGGTCGGCACATTCAGCTCGGCACCGTCGTAGAGCAGCTTGGCCTTGTTCTGCTGCGCCAGCAGACCCGGCCAGGCCACGAACTGCGACAGCGCGCTCACCTGATGCGATTCCAGCGCCGTCGCCCCGACCTGGGGTTGCTGGTTGAGCACCTCCACACCCTTCGCCGGATCGATGCCCGCCCGGCTCAACGCCTGCACCAGGGTGCCGTGACCCGCCGAACCCACACTGGCCGAGATCTTCTCACCGGCCAGGTCGGTCAGCGAGCGCGCGGGCGAATCCTGCGGCACCACAACCATGTTCAGCGCACCCTTGGGGTTGTAGCCGGTGATCGACACCAGCTCGGTGCGGGAACGCTCGGCTGCCTGGGTGCGTGAACCGTTGATCAGCAACGGGTAGTCACCCATCGACCCGATATCGATCTTCTCCGCCACCATCTGGGCGGTGATCGGCGCACCGGTGTCGTAGTCCTGCCACTCCACCTGGTACTTCGCACCACCCGCATCGGTGATGCGCTGCAGGCGCTGTTCCAGGTAACCCTGCGCGCGCAGCAGCGTGCCCGCGGTGACGGTGTTGATGGTCTTGGACTGATAGCCGATGACGACCTTGACGGTTCCGGCCGGTGCGGCCGTCGAGCTCTCGAGCGAGCACCCGGCCGCGCCGAGAGCGACGGCTAGGGCGACGGGCAGCAAACGAGTGATCTTCATGCGTGGGGTTCCCGGGTTCAGCGGAGCAGGTAGGGCATGTTGACGGTGACGGCGCCGGTGGGGCAGCGCGCGGCGCAGGGGCCGCAGTACCAGCACTCGTCGACGTGCATGTACGCCTTGCCCGAATCCTCGTGAATGGCAAGGGAATCGAGCGGGCACATGTCGACGCACAACGTGCAGCCGGTGATGCACAGGGATTCGTCGATCGTCACGGGGACGTCGGCGCGCTGGGGCACGAGGGCCATCTAACGGACCTTCCATTCGGGTGCGCTGCGCACGAGGCTGCCGCGCATGGTGATTCGATCGCCGCGCATGCGGATGTATTCGAGATCGACGGGTCTGCCGTCGTCGAGGCGGGTGAGCCGCTCGAGCATCAGCAGCGGCGCACCGGCCGGGGCGTCGAGGGTGACGGCGGTGTGTGGGTCGGCGGCCACCGCCTCGAGGGCGATCTCCGCGTCGCCGAGCGAGCGGCCGGTGATCTGCTCGAGCAGGACGAACACATCGGTGCTCGCGAGATCATGGGCCAGCACCTCGGCACCGATGTCCGGGACGAGGTAGGTCAGGTCCAGGCTCAGCGGCAGGTCGGCGAGGAACCGCAACCGCTCGATGTAGACCACCTGCTCGCCCGGTGTGAGCCCGAGCCTGCGGGCCACGGCGGGCGGCGCGGTGACGGTGCCCGCCACACGCACTTCGTTGCGCACCGTGCCGTGCTCGGCGAGGGTTTCCTGCAAACCGAGCAGCACGTCGAGTCCGTGATCGAACTTGCGGGCCGCCACCCGGGTGCCCACCTTCGGGGCACGGTCGATGAGCCCCTCGTCGCGCAGCAGCGCCAGCGCCGCGCGGACGGTATTGCGGGAGGCGCCGTGTTCGGCGGCCAACTCCTGTTCGCCGGGCACCGTGCCGTCGAGCGCGCCCGACAGGATCTGGTGGCGCACCACGTCGGCGACGCGACGAGCCCGATCGGCGCGCCGGTCGTGCCCCGGCTCTTTCGTGCCTGTTCTCTCGCTGACCTGCATGAACAGCGACGATAGTGGCGATTACGCCGGTGCCCGCGGCGCGCGGAACGGCACGAAATCGGGCCGATCTGTTTGCGCCGGGTGGCGGGTCGCGCGACCTGCGCGAACCCGGCCCGCTACGGGTATTGCGCCACCCGGCGCCACGAGGACGGCCTTGGAATCAGGCCGATCGTAATGTCAGGGCTGCCCCGGCTTGAGCACGATGAACAGCCCGTTGGCCTCGGCGCAGAGACGGTCACCGTCGTGCATGGTCGCCTTCAGGTACACCTTGCGGCCGTCGCGCCGTTCGGCGTGGGCGCGCACGGTGAGTTCCCGGTTGAGCGGGGTAACTGATCGATAGTCGACGGTGAGCGAGGCCGTGCGGGTCACCGCACCGGTGGCCAGCGCGGCGGTCATGCCGAGGATGTCGTCGAAGGCGAGCGAGATGTGCCCGCCGTGCGCGGCCTGGTTGCCGCCCAGGTGGAAGGTGCGGAAGGTGACCTTCGCGGTCACCCCGTCACGGTCACCGCTGACGACCGTGTACGGCGGCAGGGTGATATTTCCGCGCGCGGGTAGATCGGTGCGCGTCCAGCTCGGCGAGGACCACTCGTCGACCACGGCCTCGTCCAAACGGGCATTGAGCTGCTCGAGCGCGACGATCGTCTCCTTGGCCAGCTCGTCGGACGGGTTCGCCAGTCGCGCGCGGTCCATCAGCTCGCGCACCTGCTCGATGAACTCGCCGTAGTGCGGTCCGCCGATCAGGGTGTCGCTCTCGCTCGCGCGCGCTTCGATGAGCTCGGCCATCGGCCGGAAGCCGCCCTCGTGATGCGTCTGGTCGGGCCGCGAGTCGCCGACGTTCTTCTCGTCCATATGCAACACGTTATCGTTTCCGAGCTGGGCGTTCGCGCGGGGGACCGCCGCCGGTCGGTTAGGCTCGATGCCGATCATCATCGACGGCGAGAGGCTTGGCATGAGTATCGCGGCGGTTGTGTTCGACATGGACGGTGTGCTGATCGACTCCGAGCCCGTCTGGGAAAAGGTCCGCAAAGATTACGTCACCGTCAATGGTGGTCGCTGGCAACCGGATTCGCAGCAGCGCATGATGGGCATGTCGACCGTGGAGTGGTCGTCGTATCTGGCCGACGACCTCGGTGTCGCTCAACCGGCCGACAAGGTCGCCGCCGACGTCATCGATCTGATGGCCGACGAGTACGCCCAGCACCTGCCGCTGCTGCCCGGCGCTGTCGACGCCGTGCGGCGCTGCGCGGATTCCTGGAAGCTCGGGCTCGCCAGTTCTTCTCCCGCCTCCCTGATCGCGCTCGTCTTGGAGAAGGCGGGGTTGATGCAGAGTTTCGCGGTCGTGCTGTCCACCGAGGAGGTGGGACGCGGCAAGCCCGCGCCCGATGTGTACCTCACCGTCGCACAGCGTTTGGGAGTCGACCCGAACAATTGTACGGCGGTGGAGGATTCGACCAACGGTCTGCGATCCGCGCACGCCGCGGGGATGCGGGTGATCGCGGTGCCGCGACCCGAATTTCCGGCCTCGGCCGAGGCACTCGCCCAGGCCGAGGTGGTCATCGACGGTCTCGATCAGCTCACCGCCGACGTGATCACCGGTTGATCAGAAACTGCCGGTGACACCGTCGATGCGTTCGCGCAGCAGGTCGGCGTGCCCGTTGTGGCGGGCGTACTCCTCGATCATGTGCAGATACACCCAGCGCAGCGTGTAGCCGTCGGAGCGCCACGGCACCTGGAACACATGGTCGAGGGGGAGGTCGGCGACCGCGGCGTCGCAGGCGGCGACTTCGGCGTGGAACAGGTCGAAGACCTCTGGTGCCGGGCGCGAGTCCAGGTCGTCGAAGTCGGCGTCGGGTTCGAGTTCGGAGGCGTACACCGGGCCGATGTCCTCGCCGGCGGCCGAAACCCGGAACCAGCCGCGTTCGACCTCGGTGAGGTGACGAACCAGCCCGAGCAGCGACAGATTCGACGGCGGAACCGAACGTTTCGCCAGCTGCGCGGCGTCTAGCCCACCGCATTTGTTGAGCAACGTCTGACGGTGGAAGTCCAACCAGGACTGCAACATCGGGCGTTCGTCGGCGCCGACCAGGGTGCGGGTCGGCACGAGTTCGGGCGCCTGCCAGGTCATGGGTGCGAGGCTAGTCGCCGTCGTCCGATCGCGCAGTCCGATTACCGCGACGATGCCGGTCACGGGTCTCGGCGCGCAGTCCGGCACACTGGCCGGATGGGTGCCGAGCATGTCGACCTGCCCGAGGTCGTTGTCCACGTCGGTGACGGTTCGGACGCGCCACGCGCCGTCGACCCCGCCCGCCTCGGCGCCGACGCCGTGAACCCGGCCCCCGACCACCCCTTCCTCCTGCTCACCCGGGGGCCGGACCACATCCAGGCCCGCTACCTGCCCGACGGCACCTACGAGATCGAGCACATCGCGGGCACCGACCACCGCCACCTGTTCACCACCGATGCGGTGCTGGTGCGCGATGTCGTCTGGTCCTGGATCCAGCGCGACACCTGGTGGTCCGACACCGTCGCGTGGACGACCGTCGACCCCGCGCTCGCCGAAATCGACGCCCTCCGCGCCGAACTCACCGACATGCTCGACGGCATGTCCCTGCTCGACAGCGTCACCGGCGACCTCGACGCGGCTCTCGCCCGAGCCGACGAACTACTCACTTCCGAACCGGATTTCGACGACGGGTGACGGCGGAAAGGTCGCCGCGGTGACGAACCCGCGGCGACCCTCCCGTCAGTCCTCGTCGCCTTCGCACCAGTCGTCGAATGCCTCGAACTCGGCCTCGTACTGGGGTGGGACGGAGTCTTCGACCGCGTCCTCGATGGGATCCCACACCCGGTTGCAGTTCTCCGGGGCAGGTGGCCAGGACTCGATGTACTGGACCAGCGGGGTCTTCGGCGCTTCGGGTTCCTCGGCGTTCGCCACCGCGGCCGAACTCAGGGCGAAGGCACCCGCGACGGCCGCGGCGGTGACGATCCGGTAACCAGCTCTCACAACATCCTCCTGTCTTCGGCGGCACTCCATGCCGGCTCGATTCTGCCTCCGCCTTACCCACGGACCGTTCGTCCAAGCACGCGGGAGCTGTCGTGTCGCGGCATAAGCCACGCTTATGTGCTCGTCGCGGATCGGGATCTACCCGGGGGTGCGTGGCCCGGCGATGGTGGGGAGGTGAATCGCGTAGGAACTGTCGTGCCGGGTCTGGGTCTGGCCCTGCTGCTGGCCGCCGTCGCCACTCCGGTGGGCAAGGTGCTGCCGATGGCCGGAGCGCCGGTGGTTGCCCTGATCGCCGGCGCGGTGACCGGAATGTGGTTGCGGCGCCGGGGGAGTGCGAGGTTCGAGCCGGGCCTCGACGTGGCCAGGCAGCGGGTGCTCGGGTGGGCCATCGTGCTGCTCGGGCTCGGTCTGCCGATGGGTTCGGTGCTCGGTGTGGGGCGCGAGACCGCTGTCGTCCTGGTCGGCACACTCGCCGCCGGTGCCGTCGCCGCGTTCGTCGTCGGCCGGATGCTCGCCGTGGACCGTGAGTCGGCGACCCTGATCGCCGCCGGGTCGACCATCTGCGGTGCCTCCGCCATCGCCGCCGCGACGGCGGTGCTCCGACCCGATCGGCAACGGGTGGCCTACGCGCTCGGCACCATCTTCGTCTTCAATGTCGTTGCGGTACTCGTCTATCCACCGCTGGGCCGGGCGATCGGGATGTCGCCGCAGGCGTTCGGACTCTGGGCGGGCACCGCCATCAACGACACCTCCTCCGTGCTGGCCGCCGGGGTGGTGTTCGGGGCGGGCGCCGCGCAGTTCGCCGTTGTGGTGAAGCTGGTCCGCAGTCTGGCCATCATCCCGCTCTGCCTCGGCCTGCATCTGGGGCGGCGACGGCTGGCCGAGCGAACAGGCACAACTGCCGGCTCCCTGCGCGAGAGCTTCCCGCTGTTCGTCGTGATGTTCGTTGCGGCGTCCATCGTCGCCGCCACCGGCATCCTGCCCTCGGCTCTCACCGAGCCACTCGCCGCGACGAGCGGCTGGTTGATCACCGCCGTCCTGGCCGCCATCGGCACGTCCCTGAGCCTGGACCGCCTGCGGTCCGCGGGTCCACGTCCGCTGCTCCTCGGCGGCGCCATCGGCGTGGTGCTCGGCACCTCGAGCCTGGCGCTGATGGCGCTCACCGGCTGGTGCTGAAACCCGAGGTCAGGTGCGTATTCGGCGCCCGGCGGAGATCATCGTGGTTTGCTGGAGAGGTGCGCACACGAAGCCGGATCGCCGCCGCCGCCCTCGGCGTCATGCTGTGGGGCGAGTGGGTGAACTGGCGTGCGTCCCGAACCGAGGCGCGCCCCGACACCGGCGGATCGGAAGCGGTGGTCGTGCTCGGATACCGCAATGCCGGACCGAGCGCCAACGCCATGAACCGATGGCGGGTACGTGCGGGTCTGCGTTCCCTCGACCCAGGGGCGAGCGAATCGCGGCTGGTCCTGTGCGGCGGTGCCTGCGCGGGGCCCGACACCGAGGCATCACTGCTGGCCCGCTACGCGCGCGAACGCGGGTACACCCGTGAGCTCGTGCTCGAGGAGAACAGCCGATCCACCTGGGAGAACATCGCCTTCGCCCTCCCGTTCCTGAAGGACGTCGATCGGATCAAGATCGTCTCCCTGCCGACGCACGCCGCCGTCGCCCGCCGCTACCTCGCGGAGCAGAGCCCCGAGCTCGCTACCCGCCTGGTGCGTGGGCGCGACTACCGATTCGGGGAGTGGATGCCGCTCAAACCGGTGATCGCGCTCTACGGGGTCGCGAAGCACCTGCGCCGCACACCCGCGACCGGTGCGTGATGCTGCCACCGGGAACCCCCGACCTCGACGTCCTCGATCTGCTGGTGTCGGTCGCCGAGCTGGGTAGTCTCGGCGCCGCCGCGCGCCGCCACGGCATCACCCAGCCCGCCGCGAGCATGCGCATCAGCGCCCTGGAACGCCGAATGCGGGTCAAACTGCTCGACCGCGGGCCGACCGGATCGGAACTCACCGACGCCGGCCGCGCCGTCGTCGAGCACGCGCGGCCGGTGCTCGCGGCCGTGCGCGACCTCGTCGACGACATCGACCGGCTGCGTGCCGCCCAGGCCACGCGCCTGCGGATCGCCGCATCGAAAACCATTGCCGATCATCGCATTCCGCATTGGCTGGCGGCCTTGCGCACCGACCATCCCGAGGTCGTCGTCGCCCTGGACGTCGAGAATTCCACCCAGGTCGCCGCCCTGGTCCGCGACGGCGCCGCCGACGTGGGTTTCGTCGAAGGTCCACACCCGCCGGCCGGGCTCGGCAGCCGCGTGCTCGGCTCCGACGAACTGGTCGTCGTCGTGGCGCGGGACCACCCGTGGGCGCGCCGGAAGACCCCCGTGACACTCGCCGAGCTCGCCCACACCGCCTTGCTCTGGCGTGAACCAGGCTCCGGCACCCGCGACACCGTCTGGGACCTGCTCAGCAGCGCGGGCGCACCGGCGGGCCCGGCCGCCGAACTCGGCTCGGCCGCGGCCATCGTCGCCGCCGCGCGAACCGGGATGGCCCCGGCGGTGCTGAGCCGCCTGATCGCCGCACCCGATCTGGCCACCGGCGCCCTGGTCGAGGTGTCCTCGACCGATGCCACCCGCCTCACCCGCAAGTTCCGGGCCATCTGGCGGCGTAGCAGCCCACCGACCGGCCCCGCCGGGCTCCTCGTCGAGCGCGCCGCCCGCCTCGAAGAGGCCCGCCGCTAGCGAATTCGGCCGGTGTGTACCGCTCGGTCCAGCGAAATGGTGCGTCGGCGGCACGGACAGCTCTAGGCTGTATTCGCTACACACTGTGGAGGTTGGATCTATGACGGTCGACATCGTGACCGAACCGGCGACGGAGGAACTGTGGACCGGATCGGCCCGCTCGGCCGGCACACCGCCCACGTCGATGATCGAGCGGATGACACTCATCCTCGACGCCTTCGACGCGACCACCCCGACCCTCACCCTGCTCGGCCTGGCCGAGCGCACCGGCCTGCCCAGGTCGACAGTGCATCGCATCCTCGATCAGATGATCCGATTGCGTTGGCTCGCACACACTCCCGGCGGTTACCGCCTCGGACTGCGGGTGCTCGAACTCGGCGGGCTCGCCGCCGAACACAACGAACTACGTGAAGTGGTCGGCCCGCTGCTCTACGACCTCAGCCAGCGCACCGGCCTGGTCGGACACCTCGCCGTGCTCGACGGCCGCGAGGTGCTGTTCCTGGATCGCGCGGGCAGGCGCGGGCAGGTGGCGATCCCCACCCGCATCGGCGGTCGGTTACCGGCCCACTGCACGGCCCTCGGCAAAGCGCTGCTGGCCACCCTCGAACCCGGCATCGCCGAGGCTTCGCTGCGCGGCAACACCGTCGCCCGCACGGCCCGCACCATCATCGACCGGGTGGAACTGCACCGGGAACTGGCCCGCATCCGGCACCGTCAGGGCGTCGCCGTCGACACCGAGGAATCGCTGCCCGGCGTGGGCTGTGTCGCGGTCCCGATCCGTGGCCGAGGCGTAGCGGTAGCCGCTATTTCGTTGTCGGGCACCGTAAACGGCGACCGCGCCGCCCTCGACACCGCCCGGCTGGCGCGCGCCCTCGCCGAGGTCGCCAACGAGGCATCACGCGCGCTGACACCCCGGCACGGGCGCGGCTGACTAACTCCGGCGCGCCATCGCCCGGCCCGCGGCGCGGCCGGAGAAGATGCAGCCGCCGAGGAACGTGCCCTCGAGCGCGTTGTACCCGTGCACACCGCCGCCGCCGAACCCGGCGACCTCACCGGCGGCGTACAGGCCGTCGAACACCGAACCGTCCGGACGCAGCACCTGCGAGTCGAGGTCGGTCTGCAAGCCGCCCAACGTCTTGCGGGTCAGCACATTGAGCCGCACCGCGATGAGCGGACCGTGGGCCGGATCCAGGATGCGATGCGGGGTGACCACCCGCTGCAACTTGTCGCCGATGTACTTACGGGCGGCGGTGATCGCCGCGATCTGCGCATCCTTGGTGAAGGGGTTGGTCACCTCGCGATCGCGAGCGACGATCTGCCGTTCCAGTTCGGCGGCATCGAGCTTCGGTCCGCGCGCGATCTCGTTCATGCCGTCCACCAGGGCGGGGAGCGAGTCGGCGACCACGAAATCCACACCGTGCTGCTTGAACGCCTCGACCGGACCCGGTGCGCCCTTGGCGAGGCGGCTGCGCAGCGTGAGCTTCCAGTCCTTGCCGGTGATGTCGGGGTTCTGCTCCGAGCCGGAGAGGGCGAACTCCTTCTCGATGATGGTCTGGTTCAGCACGAACCAGGAGTAGTCGTAGCCGGTCGACAGGATCTGGCGCATCGTGGCATTGGTGTCGAAACCGGGGAAGCACGGTGCGGGCATGCGTCGGCCGTTCGCGTCGAACCACAGCGGCGACGGACCGGGCAGGATGCGGATGGCGTGATCGGGCCACACCGGATCCCAGTTGTTGATGCCCTCGGTGTAGTGCCACATGCGATCACGGTTCACCAGGGCCGCGCCCGCGCTCTCGGAGATGCCGAGCATCCGCCCGTCGACGTAGGCGGGTACGCCCGAGATCATCGTCTCCGGGCACGGGCCGAGGCGCTCGGTCGGCCAGTTGCGCCGGATGATGTCGTGCGCGTGCCCGATGCCGCCCGTGCTCACCAGCACCGCAGGTGCCTGGAAATCGAAGTCGCCGACCACGTCCCGGTTCGAGGCGACACCACGCTCGGTGTCGCTGGGCGCGAGCACGCTGCCGCGCACACCGGTGACCGCACCGTCGGTGACCACCAGTTCGTCGACCCGGTGGCGGAAGGCGAACCGCACCAGGCCCTTGGCCTCACCGGCCAGCACGGGCTCGAGGAACACCCGCAGGACCTCCGGACCGGTACCCCAGGTGAGGTGGAAACGGGGAACCGAATTGCCGTGACCGTCGGCGAGGGAGCCGCCGCGTTCGGCCCAGCCGACGATCGGTGTGATGCGTAAACCCAAGGCGTGCAGGTAGTCCCGCTTCTCGTCGGTCGCGAAGCGCACGTAGGCGCGCGCCCACTCCACGGCCATGCTGTCCTCGCCGTCGAGGCGATCGAAACCGGCCGACCCCATCCAGTCCTGCAGGGCGAGGTCGTAGGAATCCTTGATGCCGAGGCGGCGCTGCTCGGGGGTGTCGACCAGGAACAGCCCACCCAGCGACCAGAACGCCTGCCCACCCAGATTGGCGCGGTTCTCCTGATCGACCACGAGGACCTTGCGTCCAGCCAGCACCAGCTCGTGGGTGGCGACCAGGCCCGCGAGCCCGGAGCCGACCACGATCGCGTCGGGGGAGAAATCATCGGTGGGCTGGGGTGCTGCGCTCGACATGTAGGAAAGCTAGCATTGCTGCGACGGTGACCGGGGGGAGTCCTGGAATTCACCTGACCAGCGATGTTCACCGAGGAAAGGCTCGAGAAACCATGAAGGTCCGGATCCGCGCGGGCGCCGCCGTGCTCGCCCTTGCCGTGCTCGCGTCCCTCGGCGCCACCTCCTGCGGCAAGTCACGCTGGTGCGAACGCGACCTCGGCGATGTGCACGTGGCCGACTCCTACTGCGAGAAGAACACCCCCGGCTACGAGTGGGAACCCGACAACGACAAGCCGAAGTACAAAAAGAAGTCCAAGAAGAAGTAAACCCCTCGGGCGGCCCTGTGCCGCAGGCGATCCGAGACGCAACCGTGGCGCAAGGGATGCGCAACGCATGCCGTGCCGATGCCGATGACCGGGTATTCCACCTCTGAGCACCCCGAATGCCGTTGAGGCGGACGGTAACTGCTCGGTTCTCTAATCCTCACAACGGCGTGAGCAGGTGGTCCCCATGGCCTATCGGAAGGTAATGCGTATCGGTTGGAAGCGCACAGCGACAATGCTGTCGGTGTGGCTTCTCGCCACGGGAATCGGTTCGGCGATAGCGCCCGGACCTACGGCGTGGGCACAGGGTTGTGCCGCGGTGGACGTCGTAATCGCCCGTGGCACAACGGAGCCCGGATATCTAGGGGCCGCCGTCGGGGACCCGCTCTACGCGGTCCTGCGCGAGCATCTGGCGGTGGACACCAGTGCGCACCGCGTGGAATACCCCGCCGATCTGCTGGTGCCGTCCTCGGTGAGCGACGGAACCCGCGCCATGACAGGTCATCTCGTCGCCCGCTCGGCCGCCTGCCCGGACCAGCGTTTCATTCTGGTCGGCTATTCGCAGGGTGCGGTGGTCACCCACGGTGTGCTGGGTTCCCCTGCCGCACTGGCACTCCCGGGCATGTGGACCCTCCCGCCCGAACTGTCCCACCGTGTCCTCGCGGTGCTGCTGTTCGGTGACCCACTCCGCCTCATCGGCGGAACAGTCCACCCCTGGTACGCGGATCGCACGCAAAACTACTGTGCCGCAGGCGATCCGGTGTGCGCGGGCGGCATCTTTCCCGCCGCCCACGGCACCTACGAATGGGCCTTCGCCGACGCGGCGGGACAGGTGAACGCCCGGCTGTGAAGTCGCCCACCGGGGTCGGCGACCGATAGTCCAGAATCGGGAGATGGCGAGCGAGAACATGATGCTGATCCACGATCCCGAGCTGCTGGACCGGGGCGAGCGGGTGCTTGGCGAGGAGTTCCGGGCCATGCACGAGCGGGTGCTCGCGGTCACCGCGATGACGTCCCGGCTCAACGCACTGCCCTTCGACGACGAAACGGGAAAGGCGGAACTGCTCGAGCAGATCCTCGGGCGTCCGCTGCCCCCGAAGCTCACGATCTACCCGCCCTTCTACACCGACCACGGACTCGGTCTCGACATCGGGGAGCGGGTCTTCGTCAACCAGGGGTGCACGTTCCTCGACTACGCGGGGATCCGGCTGGGCTCCGGCGTGATGATCGGTCCCAAGGCCACCTTCATCACCATGGGGCACCCGGTCGACCCCGAGGAACGGCGCCGGTTTCTCACCGGCGGACCGATCGATATAGCCGACAATGTCTGGATCGGTGCCGGGGCGACTATTCTGCCCGGCGTCAGTATCGGACGCGACTCGGTGATCGCGGCCGGCGCGGTGGTCGGTGACGACGTGCCGGAGCGGAGCCTCGTAGCCGGTCCCAAGGCGTCGGTCCTGCGCACGTGGTGACACCGGCATTCGCGGACGGAAAGTGACCGCGATGGCTTCTATCGTGCGGTTATGGGAAATCGAACGAAGAGGATCGTGGTCAGCACGCCCGCGGGACACGTGGGGTCGAGGGTGGTGCGGCTGTTGGTGCAGGCGGGAGTTCGGCCGCGGGTGCTGATGCGGCACCCGGGGCGGCTCGACGATGGCGTTCGGGAGCTGGTCGACGTGGTGCGGGTCGACCAGGGAGACGCGGACGCCGTGGTGCGGGCCACCGAGGGGGCCGATCGGTTGTTCTGGGTCGACCCGCCCGCGCTGGTGGACGGTGATCCGGTAGCCGGCTACGCGCTGATGGGTGCCTCCGCGGCGCGGGCCGTAGTCGAGAACAGCATCGAGAAGACGGTGTTCCTCAGCAGCGGGGGAGCCGAGAAACGTTCCGGCGCCGGAGAAATCGACGGACTCGCACGCACCGAGGAGCTACTCGACGCCACCGGTGCCGATGTGCTGCACCTGCGATGCGGGTACTTCTTCACGAACCTGCTGCCCCAACTCGACGAGATCCGGGCGGGCACCCTGTCCACGCCCTGGCCACTGGACCACGCCATGCCGTGGGTCGATCCGCGCGATATCGGCGAGGTCGCCGCGGTGCGGTTGCTGTCCGACGACTGGTCGGGCCGCGTCGTCCAGGCGGTCCACGGGCCCGAGGATCTCACCTTCGCGCGCGTGGCCGAGATCCTCGGCGCACAACTCGGGCGCGACGTCACCCCGATCCACCTCTCCGACCGGGAGTTCCGGAACGCCCTGCGATCAGCGGGGCTCGGTGACGGCCAGATCGACGGAATCGCCGGAATGGCAGCGGGTCTCAGCACGGACTACATCCCGGAGGACGCCCGAACCCTGCTCACCACCACGCCGACGACTCTGGCCGAGTGGGTCTGCCGTCAGCTGCGCTGATCACCGATCCCGCCCTCACACCACACGGGCGAGGCCGCGAGATGTGTGGCCGACCCGACCCGGTCACGACACCCCCCGACAAAGCGAGTGTCGTGACCGGGACTCAGGTCACCAGTGGACGCCGGGCAGCATCCGGCTCATCCGCGCGGCCGGACTCGGAACCACCATCAGCGGGGCGAGGACCGGGCCGAGGACCGTGAGGGGCCCACGCGACGGCTCGGCCGTCTCGGCGGGTTCCGCGATGACCGGTTCCTGCTTGCCCTGCGCGGCGGTCGATTCACCGAACAGGCGGTACCCGGTGTGCATGATGGTCCGTTTCAGCGACGGCAGGAACATCTCGACCGCCTGCGAGAACGTGCCGACAGGCGTGTCGATGCGGTCGGGGCGTTCGAGCAGGGCGCGGACCACGATGCCCGCCGCCCGCTCCGGATCCGGCAGCGGCAGCGCGCGGTAGAGCTCGGTCGGCGCGATCATGGGGGTGCGGACCAGCGGCATCCGGATGGAGGTGAAAGTGATTCCCGCGTCACGGTTTTCGACCGCGGCGATGTCACTGAAGTTGTCCAGCGCCGACTTGCTCGCGGCGTACGCGGCGAAGCGCGGCACCTTGGTCTGCACCGCGATCGAGGAGATGTTCACGATGTGGCCGAAGTGGCGCTCCCGCATCGACGGCAGCAGCGCGAGGATGAGCCGCACCGCACCGAAGTAGTTCACCGCCATGGTCCGCTCGAAATCGTGCATGCGGTCCACCGAATTGGCCACCGACCGCCGGATCGAACGGCCCGCGTTGTTCACCAGGTAGTCGACATGGCCGTGCTCGGTGAGCACCGTCTGCACCAGCGCGCCGACGGCCGTGGCATCGGTGATATCGCACGGGTAGGCGAAAGCCGACCCACCGTCGGCACGAATGGATTCCGCTGCGGCAGTGAGGTCTTCGACACCGCGCGCGACCATCAGCACCACCGCGCCACGACGCGCGACAGCATGCGCGGTGGCCAGCCCGATGCCCGACGAGGCGCCGGTGATGAGCACCGTGCGGCCCGAGAGCGGATGCGCCCCGGACTCGACACGGCCACGCTGCGGATCGAGGTTGGCGCGCCAGAATTCCCACAGCCGGGCGGCGTAGGTCTCGAAGGCGGGCACCGCGAGCCCGGGCAGCAGCGCCCGCGTGGAGTCCGAGACGAACTCGGCGGTGAAACCGACATGCGGGGCCACCTCGGCGGGGATGCCCGCCTGCTCGAACAGGAAGTCGCGCACCGCGTGTGCGCCGGGCACCTGACCGAGCCCGCGCAGCGCGAACGCACTGCCCGGCACGGTCCCGATCCCGGTCGGCCCGCCCGCCGCGCTCGCCAGCGCACGGTAGATCTCGCCGAACGGCTGCGGCTGCGGGTTGACCAGGTGGAATGTGCGCCCGTCCAGCCCCGGGCGGCGCACCAGGCGCACCATCGCCTCGGCCACGTAGTCGACCGGAACCACATTGGTGGCACCCAGATCCGGCAGCGGCAGCGGCAGTTCGGCGGGCAGGTCCGACAGCGCCGCGATGGCCGGGAAGAAGTAGTACGGCCCGTCGATCTTGTCCATCTCACCGGTACGCGAATCGCCGACGACGATCGCGGGGCGATATACCCGCCACCGCACGTCGCCGGCCTCGCGGACCAGCTTCTCGGCCGCGAACTTGGTGCGGTGATAGGGCGAGGTGAGGTTCTGGCCGAGGTCGAAATCCTCCTCGAAGAACTTGCCGTGATGATCGCCCGCCACCGCCACCGAGGACACGTGGTGCAGGACCGCACCGAGCCTGCGGGCCAGCTCGATCACCGCGCGGGTGCCGTTCACATTGGCCGCGTGGGCGGATTCCTCGTCGGCGGTCATGTCGTAGACCGCGCCGAGGTGCAGCACATGGTCGGCGCGCGGCGGCTCGTCGCCCAAGCCGAGCCCCTCGGCGGTCAGGTCGCCGACCAGGGCGAACACTCGATCGCCGTCGGGATGCTGCGCGTTGAGCGCGGTGAACTTGGCCAGCGACTCGGCGCGCACCAGCACGTGCACGATCGCGGCCGGGTCGGCGGCGAGCAGCTCACGTACCACTCGCCGACCGAGAAAACCGGTACCGCCCGTCACGATGTAGGAAACCATCGCCCCTCCTGAAAATGTCTCGAAACACGGTGTGCGCAAAAGTGATCCGGCATGCGGCGGTGGATGTGGGGATCACGAGAACCCGGGAACGTCGTCGTCCGGGTGCGGCTAACCGTACTCGTCGGTAACAAGGGGGGCAAGCGACGGGGTGTCTGTCACCGTGTGGGAATTGTCACCCGTCGTCGCAGGTCAAAGGGTATGTGTGACAGCTGATTTCCGTAACTCCGAGTTTCGGGCAACTTATCGCTAATGGTGCGCGGCGAGTACTCCGGCAACGGTGTCGGCCATCCTGGCGCGGAATTTGTCGGGGGCGAAGCTGTCGGCGTGTGCGCGGATCTTCGCGGAATCGTAGGTGCCCGGATCGAAGTCGCGCATCCGTTCGGCGAGGGCGGCGACGACCGCGTCGTCGTGGCCGGGCGGCACGTATTCGCCGGTCACGCCGGGTCGCACCGTGTCGAGCGAGCCACCCGCGCCGACCGCGAGTACCGGCGTGCCACAGGCCATGGCCTCCACGGGGACGATGCCGAAGTCCTCGATGCCCGGCATCAGCAGCGCCCGGCAGCGCCGGTACATGTCCTGCAGGACGTCGGCGGAGGTGGCGCCGAGGAACGTGGTCTCCGGTCCGGCGAGCTCCTCGAGCTGGTCCCGGAACCGGCCTTCGCCGAGGACGACCAGCCGCACGCCCGCGCGCTGAGCCGCGCGGATCGCCAGATCCGCGCGCTTGTAGGGCACGAGCCTGCCCGCGCACAGGAAGAAGTCCTCCCGCGGGACCCCGGGATCGGGCGTGAAGCGGGCGACCTGCACCGGCGGATTCACGACGGAGGCGGGCAGACCCCACCAGTCGCGTACCCGGTCGGCGACGGCATGCGAGTTGGCGACTACGTGAGTGAGCCGGGGTGCGGCGCGTAATTCGCCACGGCGAGCGAGTGTTCCGAGCGCACCGAGTGCGAGCTGACCCAGTCGGCCGCCCGCTTCCTGGGCGCGGAATTCCCGATCCCATGCCCACCGTGCCGGGCTGTGCACATAGGCGACCACGGGTGCGTCGGTCGCGAGCGCGGCCTGGGTGGCGAAGGCGTGGTGGCTCACCACGACCACGTCGAAGTCGCGAAGCGGCATGCGCCGCAACGCCCGCGGCACCAGCGGCAGCAGGGGGGCGTGCCTGCCGCCGGTGACGGTGTGGGCGCGGCTGAGCCAGGTGTCGTGCACCGTGCGCACCGGCTCGCGGAGCCCGCCGGGCGCCACGATGGGCGCGAATACCGCGGCGTCGGGCCATGTTTCGACGAACTCGCCGACCACGGCCTCCGAGCCGCCGAATTCGGTGAATCGTTCGTGGACGATGGCGACACGGGTCATGGGGAGGTTCTCGTTTCGATCCGGCGGGGTGCGGCGGTGCGGCGCAACGCGGGCGCGACCGGGCGGCCACGCAGCAGCCCGTCGACGGAGCCGCGTTCGATCGCGCGGCGATACACCTCGGCGGCCCCGGCGCACGCGGAGACCGTGTCGGCGACGGCCTCGGCGTCGTGGGCGGCGGAGGTGACGAAAGACTGTCCGAGCACGCCGTGCTCGAGCAGTTCCTGCAGGAACAGGGTCCGAAAGGCTTGCGACGGGCTGCCTTCGGCGTCGAGGGTGCGGAAGATCAGGCACGACGGGCGCCCGCGCACCTGGAGGTGGTCGGTGATGCCGTGTTCGGCGGCGACGGCGTTCACACCGTCGGCGAGGGCGCGGCCCGCCTCTTCCATGCGGGCGATCGGGTCCTCGGTGCGGTAGGCGTGCACCACGGCGCGGAACGCCGCGAGCGAGGCGGTTTCGGGGCCGTGGGTGGTGGACAGCAGGAACACCCGGTCGCGATCGGTACGCAGGCCGCCGAGCTCCATGTACTCGCGTTTGCCCGCGAGTGCGGACAGCGGGAATCCGTTGCCCATCGCCTTGCCCCAGCACGACAGATCGGGTGTCACCCCGTAGACCGCTTGGGCGCCGCCTGCCGACCACCGGAAGCCGGTGATCATCTCGTCGAACACCAGCAGCGTCCCGTGCCGATCACACAGTGCGCGAACACCTTCCAGGTAACCGGGTAGCGGTTCGGCCAAGGCGGTCGCGGCCTCGAGGAAGACTGCCGCCACCGTGTCACCCGCCAGGACCGCCGCGAGCGCGTCGAGATCGTTGTAGGGGAATGTCACGGTGTCGACGGCGGGGATACCGGCGGACATGTCGGTGGTGCCGATGAACCAGTCGTCGACGGAGAAGAACGGCTGTGCGCAGACCGCGACGGTGGTGCGCCCGGTGACCGCGCGGGCGAGCCGAACGGCCGCCGTGGTGGCGTCGGAGCCGTTCTTGGCGAACTTCACCATGTCGGCGCCCGGCACCAGGTCCAGGAAGTCCTGTGCGGCAAGCAGTTCCAGTTCGGTGGGGCGGGAGAAGCTCATGCCGTCGGCGGCGGCCTCGGTGGCCGCACGCAGGACCGGTTCGTATCCGTGGCCGAGGGTGACCGACCGCAATCCCATCCCGTATTCCACGAACTCGTTGCCGTCGGCATCCCAGACGCGAGCGCCCTTGCCGCGCACCAGGACCGGCGCCATCGACTCGGGGTACTGGTCGGCACCGCGGGCATAGGTATGCGCTCCGCCGGGGACGAGGTCGTGCAGACGCGCCTGGATTTCGGTGCTGCGGGTGAAGTCGCGCATCAGGTGAGCCCCCAGAGATCGTGATCGGCACACAGTCCGCCCGGCCCGCGATGGGCGCTCAGCAGCCCCTCGTGGGCGAAACCGGCGGCGGCGACCACCGCGGCGGTGACGGTGTCGCCGACGGGAATCTCGGCCGCTATCCGCTGCACACCCAGCTCCGCGAAAGCGTGCTCGATGACCTCGCGCAGGGCTGCCGCCCACAGTTCGGGGTCGACCCGGACTGGATCGACCCAGGTGTAGAGCCCGGTGGCCTGGCAGGGCAGCGGTGAATCGTAGAGGTGGAATTCGCCTGCGTAGGCGCCGTTCACATCGAGTACGAGGCGCAGCCCACTCGGTGATCGGAGACCGAATCGGGTGTGCCACAGCGCGCGATACCACTGGGCGCGGCTCTTCGATCGGTCTCGGCTGCCCGAGGTACCTTCCTCGGTGCCGAACCCCTCCTGCCTGGACCGGGGGAACGAGCTCGTCGCCATCACCCTGGTGCGTCCCACCCGACTCCACTGCGCCTTGTCCATGCGAGTCAGGGTGCGCACCACCGTGTTCGGGCGCTCCCGGACGATCAGCGAAACCGGGGCGGCGGGACGGTAGTGCCGCAGGTTCTCCCGCACAGACCACACCGACCATCGAAGGGCGGCCAGCGCGACCACCGCGCGCGGTACGCCGCTATCCGCCGAGCCTGCGCCCGGTGCGGTGCCCGGCAGGGAGGTCGGCCTGGAAGCTCTCGGCTCCACGATGGGAACGTCCGCTGGATCGGCCGGAACGAGCGGCGGCAGTTGCGCGGCAACCAGATCGGCGGGGGTGAGTGCCCAGAGCGTGTGGTCTTTGCGCGCACCACCCGCGTCGTAGGCCCGGACCATCGTCGCCTCGTGCCGGAAGCCAAGCCCCCGCAGGCAGCGCAGCGCGGGGTCGTTGTCGATGGACACCGGGGCGAGCACCCGCGCTACACCGTGCACGCGGAACATGTAGTCGCACAACAACAACAAAGCTCGTCCGATCAGCCCACGACCGGCCGCACCGGCATCGATCCAGGCGCTCGCCTCCGCCGTCGCCGAATCGGCGTCGATGATCGTGTACTCGATCTGACCCGCGAACCGCCCGTCGACCTCGATCGCGCCGACGAACCGGCGCCCGGCCCGCATATCGGACCAGGCCACCAGGCACTCGCGCGCCCAGATCCGTGGCGTGTGCCGCTGCTCCCAGCTCAGCGGTGAGGTGCCCCAGTGCGGTTCGATCCAGGCCCGGTCACGCAGCCTGATCTCACGCCACCGGTCGAAGTCCGACAGTCGCGGCGGGCGCAGGCGAACGAGGCTGTCGCCGTGGCGAATCGGGCCGAAGGTCAGGCTCGACAACGCGGTCGGGGCCTCGGTGGTCGTGCGCGACACTGCGCCTCAGTTCTCGCGCGGAACGGAGGACTTCGGCACCGGTGCCGCCCGCACCGGCCATTGCCGTGGCAGCACCGTCGTCTCGGGGTCGTAGTGGACACTCGCGCTGCTCGTCACATGCGGCACGGTCGCGGTGTCGGTGCGCGCCGGTGGTGTCGGCGTGACGGGCTGTGACTCGACGGGTTCCGGCTTCTTCGGATCCGGTGTCGGCGAGGCCGGTTTCGCCGGATCCGGTTTCGTCCCGCCGCGACGAAGACCGCCACGCCGGACGATCGCGCCACGAGCGAGCACCACCGACTCCGCGACGATGATCAATGTGGCCAGCGCCGCGAACAGACCCTCCTGCACCGGATGGGGAGCGACGAGTTCGGAGCGGGGATTCGCCACCACCGTCAGACGCGGCATGCCGAGCACCTGCCGGAATTCCATCTCGCGGGCCACATCCCTGGCATCGAAGCTCAGTTCCGGGCGCAGCGGGTCGTCGGCGAGGCGTTTGGTGAAAGTGTCCTCCACCGCGCGCCGATGCGTCTCGAGGTCGGCCGCCGAACGGGCGATGGCCTCGGTGCGCATCTGCGAGGCGACACTGTCCAGGGACTGCTGCACCGCGAAGACCAGCTTCTCGGCCTGCTCGGACGACCCCGCCTGCGCCTTGATGATCAACAGCGAGGGCGCGGGACCGGTCATGGCCGAAACCCGCGGCCGCAGATCCTGTTCCGACGGCGCGAGCCCGTTCTTCACCACATCCGAGAGCACCCGGCTCTCGGTGACGAGCACGATGTAGGGCTGGGTGAGTTCGTTGAAGACCGCACCGATCGACTGCTGCGAGATCTGCGCGGTCAGGCTCGCCTCATAGGTGCGTGGACTGCCGTCGCGCACCACCCACACCACACCACCGACTATCGCGGCGACGACCAAGGCGATCGGCAGGGCGCGCAGCAGCTTGCGCAGATGGTCGGCAATGTTCACCCCGGACATGGCCGGGGAATCGGCGCCCGTGTCCGCCGGGTCGGTCTCGCTCACGCTGTCCCCACATTTCGCCGATCTTGTGCAGCGATGTTAGCTGGGGTTCCGTTGTCTAGCGAACTCTGAGCACTGTGGCGAGCATCATGAGTACCCGTACTGGGAATCGTGAAACATTATCCCCCTTCGTCTCGATGTGAATGTCGATTGCTCGGCGGGTACTGTGCACGCAAACGGGCACCCGACGCGCGACGCGGGCCTGCTGAATGTCTGGGAGGATGTGCTGTGGTGGGGGTGCCTGTATCGGTCTGTGTCCCGGCATTCAACGCGGCGCGCACCATCACCGAGACCATCGATTCGATCCGTGCCCAGGAGTTCGGGGATTTCGAGATCGTCGTCCTCGACAACGCCAGCACCGACGGCACCGGTGAACTGGTCCGGTCCATCGACGACGAACGGATCCGGCTGCACACCAACGACACCGTGCTCCCGATGACCGAGAACTGGAACCGGGTGATGAGCCTCGCCGGTGGCGAGCTGGTGAAACTCGTCTGCGCCGACGACCTCATCACCCCGGATTGCCTGTCGGCACAGGTGGAGACGTTGCGCGACCCACGAATCGCCGTCGCGGGCGCGAAATTCGACATCATCGACGACGACGGAACCGTCCTGGCCAGAGCTCGTGGGCTGGCCGGGCTGATCGGGCGCAAGTCCTCGCGATCGGCCGTACGCACCTTCGTGCGCAGACTGCCCGACGACCTGTGTCCCACTGCCGCGTTCCTGTTCCGCCGCCGCGAGTTCGAGGCGACCGGCGGCTTCCGCACCGACTTCTTCTACGCCATGGACATCGATCTGATCGCCCGGTTGTGCGCGCACGGCGGGTTCTACGGGCACAACCGCCCGCTCGCGGTGAACCGGGCGTCGATCTTCAACCATTCCTCCACCACCTCGACGCTGAGCAAGTTCTCCGACGTGGTGCGCTTCAACCATCACGCGCGCCGCGAATACCGGGATCTGGTGCGTCCGGTCGACGTGCTCGCCGGCGATGCCACCGTGGTCCGGCAGGCGCTGGTCCGCCTCGGCACGCGGGCCAGGCAGCTGGCCGGGCGGGGCTGAGGCGCGATGAGCTCGCTGCTGTACCTGGCCGCCGTCCCGGTGGGCTGGGTCTTCCTGCGCTGGATTCGTTTCCGGTCCCAGCGCGGGGTGCTGCTGGTGGCCGCGCTCGTCCCGTTCAACGGTCTGCTCGAGATCGCTCCGGGCTGGATGCAGGTGGCGGGCTGGAAAGAGGCGCTGCTGTGTCTGACGCTGGCCGTGGCGCTGTTCGTTCCGCACCGGCTGACCGAGCCGCGCCCGACGCTGCCGTGGGTGCCCTTCGGTGCCGCGCTGTGCGTGTTCGGTGTGGTGTCGGCGTTCGTCACGGCCGGAACGCTCGGGCTGTTCGCCATCAAGATCACATTCTTCTACTTCGTCGTGATCCCGCTGATCCTCTACCTGCGGCCCTTCACCCCCCGCGACCGCGATCTGCTGGTGACGATCATGATGGTCGAATCGGTGGGTATCGCGTTGTTCGGCCTGGCCCAGCAGGTGATCGGCGGTGCCGGGCTGGCGAAGATGGGCTACGAGTACAACGAGACGATCCGCTTCGCCGGTGGTCTGCTCCGCTCCTTCAGCACGTTCAATCAGCCGTTCCCCTATGCCTTCTACCTGGTGACGGTGTTGCTGGTTGGTGGTTCGGTGGCGCTGGCCGATCCCCGGCGCGCGCGCAATCGGGTGTTCCTGATGGCCACCCCGATCCTGGTGCTCGGCGCCGCCGCGAGCGTGGTTCGGGCGGCGCTGGCCGGCTTGCTCGTCGGGGCGTTGCTGCTGGCGGTCGTGCGGTATCGCCGTCAGCTGATGCCGGTGATCCTCGGGTCCGTCGCGGTGGTCGTCGTCGGCGGGATCGCGGTGTCCTCGCAGGCCAGCAGTTCGCTGTTCTCCTCGTCGAGCCTGGCCGACCGCAGCACCGGCTGGAACACCGTGATGCGCACGGTCGGCAGTCATCCCTTCGGTGACGGACTCGGTTCCACCGGTGCGGCCGCGGCGCGGCTGCTCGTCGAGGAACTCGGGCCGATGGCGGGGGAGATGCCGTACGCCACCGGCGAGGTCCAGATCTACGGGCGTCCCTATCAACCCGACAACTACTACGTGAAGCTGCTCATCGAACTCGGGCCGATCGGGGTGTGGCTGTTCTGCGCCATCCTGGTCGCGATCTTCCTGCTCGCGTTCCGCGGTGCCCGTGCACTGCGCGGACCGGACTCGGCCCTGGCACTCGGTGTCGCGGCGTCGGTGCTAGCCAGCGCGGTAGCGGCCGTGGCGTCCAGCTACTTCGAGATCTTCCCGACCGACTTCTATTTCTGGCTGCTCGCCGCGGTCGTCGGGTGTGCCGTCACGCAGCGCCGACCCGAGCCCGTGTCCGCCGCGCCGAACTCTGTCCCCGAACAGGTGCCGTCATGAATGAATCCTCCAGTAGCGCAGTGTGTTTCGGGGCGCTGGCGTTCCGGCCGAACGGTGCGGGTGTCGCCACCTACCAGCGTGAGCTGCTGGCAAGGATGGTCGGGCTGATGCCGGGAACCGCGCTGTCGGCGCTGGTCCAGGCCGATGCCGCGCCCGTGCTGCCCGAGGGCATCACCGCGGTGACGCGACCGGTGGCTGCCGGGGCGCGCCGGGCCTGGCACGGCATTGCCCCGCAGCGCGGTGCCGATGTGTTCCACGGACTCGATGTCGACATCCCGCTCACCGGTCCGAGGGCCACGGTCAGCACCGTGCACGATCTGTCGGTGTTCGACGTGCCGTGGGCGTTCAGCCGCTACCGGGCCCGCGGCGAGCAACTGCTGCTGCGGATGTCGCTGACCCGCGCCGACCTGCTCATCGCCGTCTCCGAATTCACCGCCGAGCGCATCGCGGACCGCTTCGGGCGCGAGGCCGTCGTCGTCCCGCTCGCTCCCGCCGCCTGGGCCACGGTGCCCGACGAGACCGCCGTGGACCGGGTACGCGCCCGGTACGCGCTGCCGTCACGCTTCGTGCTGCAGGTCGGCACCGTCGAACCACGCAAACAGGTCGCGATGCTGGCGCAGGTGACGGGCGATCTCGACATCCCGCTCGTGCTGGCGGGCGCCGGATCCGACGGCCCGCAGGCTCCGGCCTCGGCGATCGGGCTCGGCTACGTGGACCTCGCCGACCTGCCCGCCCTCTACGCGGCCGCGACCGTGGTGGCCTACTGCTCGGAATACGAGGGCTTCGGTCTGCCGCCGGTGGAGGCCATGGCCTGCGGTGGTGCGGTCGTCGCCAGCGCGGTCGGCGCGCTACCGCAGGTCTGCGGTGACGGTGCGGTCCTGGTCGAGGGCACGAACCCCGAGGCATGGGTCCGAGCGATGCGTCCGCTGCTGCACGACGAGGCCGCCAACCGGGAACTGCGCGACCGCGGCCTGGTCGCGATGACGAAACTGAGCTGGCAGGCCACCGCCGAAGCCACCGTCGCCACCTATCGCACGGCCGGACTCCTGCCGTGAGCGAGCAGACCGCCGCCATCGACGAGCAAGCCGAGGGCAGGCGCCGCGCCCAATCGGGTCGCGCCGCGGCCAACAACACCGCCGCCATGCTGGCCGCCCGGATCTTCGCCGCCGCGCTCGGCCTGCTCGGCACCACCCTGATCGCGCGATCGCTGCCGACGGTCGAATGGGGCTACTTCTCCTTCGTTTTCGGGCTGCTCGGCATGCTGGCGATTGTCACCGACCTGGGTGTCGGGCGGGCGGTCATCGGCAAACTCGTGCACGGCGATCCCACCGAGGCCTCCGAGGTGGCCGCCTCGTTCATCGTGTTGCGCACCGTTCTCGGCCTGGTGGGCTACGGACTCGCCATCGGCTACGTCCTCGCGATGCGGTGTCCCACACCGGTTGTCGCGGCCACGGCGCTCGCCGGGCTGGTGGTGGTGATCGCCACCCCGAGCCACGCGCTGACCATCCTGTTCCAATCGACGATGCGCCTGACCCTCGTCGCCGCCGCCGAATCACTCGCGCGCTGCGTCCAATTGGCGCTCACGGTCGCCGCCGTGCTGTGGGCGCCGACGCTGCTGTGGGTCGTGGTGCCTGCCATCGCCTACGAAGTCGTCGCGGTCGCGGTGAAGGTCGTCGCGGTGACACGAGGCCTCGGCGGGCCCATTCCGGCGCGGCGCATCGAGTTGCGCTGGTGGGGGCCGATGTTGCGCGAGGCGCTGCCGTTGAGCATCGGTCTGGCGCTCATCATCATGTTGCAGAAGGTCGGGCTGCTGTTGCTCGGGCACGCCGACAGCTTCGAAGCCGTCGGACTGTTCGCCGTCGGCATGAAATTCGCCGACCTGCTCGACACCGCCGCCGTCTCGGTCGTCGCGCCACTGACGACCCTGCTGATCGCGCTGTGGCCCGACGACCCGCCCCGCTTCCGGCGCTACTTCCGGCAGGCGAACGTCGCGCTGATCGCCCTTGGTCTGCTCGCCCTCGTGGCCTTCTGGCCGGTCGCAGGCCAGGTGATCGGGTTGCTCTTCGGCGAGAACTTCGTGGAGGCGGCGGACGCGGGCCGAATCCAGGTGGCGGCAGGTCTGCTCGGCGCGGTCGCGAATCTCGGCCTGGTCGCGCTCATGGCGACCGGACGCAACACCCTGATCCCGTGGATCGCCGCGCTGGCGCTCGCGGTGAACCTGGGCATCGCGTGGCCCTTGATCGACCGGATGTCGTACGAGGGCGCCGCGATCGCCGGGCTGATCGCCCAGGTGGTGTTGCTGATCTCGGTGTGGATCGCGGTGCTCACGACGGTACGGCTGCGGCGGCTGCTCCCGGTCACGACGGTGGCCGCGCTCACCGGTGTCGCCGTCGCTGTCGTGGTCGCCGCGAGCCTGGCCCAACGGCACTGGGCGCCCCCGTGGATTCTCACCTGCGTACCGGCCTGCCTGATATACGTTCTCATCGCCGGAAGCATCATGCGAAGGACCGAGGGATTGACCATACGAAGCTTGCGAGGACCGGAAACCGATGACACTGTGGCGAATCGCTCGGGCGGGACTGACCGCCGTGGTCGTCATGGCGACAGTCCTCGGGTGCGCACCGGAGCCGACGGCGAGCACTGAACCGGTGGTGCGCGGTGGTCTCGGCATCTCGGGCGGACACACCTGGCTGCAGCTCGACGCCGCGGAACTGGACCGGCAGATGGGCATCGTGGCGCAGACCGGCGCCACCTGGGTGCGCATCGACATCGACTGGTCGGTCATCGAACCCGTTCGCGGCGAACAGGATTGGTCGGCCACCGACCGCGCCGTGCGGGCCGCGCGCGCCCACAATCTTTCGGTGCTGGCGATCCTGACCTACGCGCCCGCCTGGGCCGGCCCACACGGCGGTGACGGCGGCAGCAAAACCGCACCGCAACCGGTGTTGTTCGGGCGGTTCGTCGGTGACGCCGTGGATCACTATCGCGACCAGATCTCGCACTGGGAGGTCTGGAACGAACCCAATGTGACCGCGTTCTTCGCGCCGAAGCCCGATGTCGCCACCTACGCGCACCTGCTGCGGCAAGCCGCGCTCGCCGTGCGCGCTCGCCAGCCGC
Organism: Nocardia sp. NPDC050413; assembly: GCF_040655475.1. NCBI lineage: Bacteria > Bacillati > Actinomycetota > Actinomycetes > Mycobacteriales > Nocardiaceae > Nocardia > Nocardia sp. NPDC050413. Next base: position 487,752 of record NZ_JBFAJZ010000001.1, read on the forward strand.
ACGGGCAGATCATCGTCGGCGGCCTGGCGCCTGCCGCCGACGACGGCCGCGACATCGCCCCCGCCACCTTCGTCGAGGCGCTCTACGCGATCGGCGCCGCCCCCGACTTCGACGCCGTCGCCGTGCACCCGTACTCCTATCCCGAATTGCCGGAATCGCAGAGCTGGTACAACGCCTTCGGCAACCTCATGCGGATCCGGCGCATCATGGACGCCAACCACGACACCACGATGCAGTTGTGGCCCACCGAGTTCGGTGCGCCGACCGGTTCCGGTGCGCGCGCCGTGAGCGAGGACGTGCAGGCCCAGATCATCGATCAGGGACTCGGCATGGTCGCCGCCATCCACGATATCGGCCCTGTGTTCGTCTACTCGCTGGTCGACGCCGGCGCCGACCCGCACGACCTCGAGGACAACTTCGGTCTGCTGCGCCGCGACTACTCCGAGAAACCGGCGGTGACGGTGGTGCGCAACCACGCGGAGGTGCTGCGTGCCGGGCGCTGAGCGAGACCTGCTGTTCGTCGCCCACAGCGCGCAGGCCTCGGGCGCGGAGAAGGTGATGCTCGATCTGATCGAACTGGCCGTCGCGCGCGGGTCCCGGGTGCGGGTGGCGTGCCCGGTCGGTGCACTCAGCGAACGGCTGCCCGGCTCGGTGGGACATGTGCCGATCCCGGAACTCGGCTTGTCGGGTCAGCAGGGCGGCGCGCGATTGGTGGCCGCCCTGGTCATGCTGCGGCACTGGGTGCTGGCCGCCGCCGCGTTGCGAAAGGCCTCGCGCGGTGGCCGGGCGCGGTTGGTGGTGAATTCGACGATGGCCCTGCCCGCCGTGGCGATGTCGGTGCCCCGGCGCCGTGGCACGGTCTGGTTGGTGCACGACATCCTCGCCAGCACAAGACAATTCGCGGTGGCGCGGATCGGTCGGATGGCGCTGGCACGGGCCGTCGCGGTGTCCGAACGGGCGGCGGCCCCGGTGCGTGCGCTCGGGATCGAGACCGAGGTGGCCTGGCTCGGGGTGCCGTGGCCGGTCGAGCCCGCACCCATGCTGGATCGCTCGCACCCGGTGGTCGGCATCCTCGGAGTGATCACCGAGTGGAAGGGCCACCACGTGCTGCTGGAAGCCGTTGCGGCACTGCCCGAGGTGAGCGTCGAGATCGCGGGAAAGGCCCTGCCCGGCGACGAACCGTACCTGGCGCGACTCCGCGACCGCGCGGCCCAGCCCGACCTCGCCGGCCGTGTGCGCTTCCTCGGCCACGTCGACCCACTGCCGACCATCCGCGACTGGGACGTTCTCGTTTCGGCCAGCGTCCTCCCCGAAGCGGGACCGCTGGTCGTGCTCGAGGCGATGAGCGTGGGTGTCCCCGTGGTCGCGACCGACCACGGCGGCAATGTGAGCCCCGACGTCGCGGTATGCGTCCGCCCAGACGACCCACATGCCCTGCGCGAGGCGCTGCGCCGGATCACCGAGGACCACGCCCTGCGCGCTCGGCTCCGCGAAGCGGGACTCGCGAAGATCGCCACCCGGCACAACCGCACCCAGACCCGCCCGCACATGTTCGACACGGTGGTCGGCGACGGCGACCGAGCTATGTCGACACCGGCCGGGAACTCGACGTCGGCAGCACCGGGCTCACCATGAACTCTCAGTGAGTCGGTCCGCAGGTCGAACGGATAGGGGACGACGAGTTGCCGAGAATCGGCTACCGGTCGACTTTTCGCGGGCGGACGGGATCGTCGACGAACCAGCAGCCGTCGAGTTGCGGGAGGGAAGTTCGGACTTCGCGGAGGAGATCGGGGAGTGTGAGCAGGACAGCGTCGGGTTCGGCCGCCACCAGATCGGTGGGGGAGATGATGGGGACGTCGGTTCCTGGCATGCGTCGGCCCTGTTTGCCGGGTGAGGCGTCGGCCACTCCGGCCAGGAGTTCCCGGTGCGCGCCCGCCATCGCCAGGAGAGCGACAGCGCGGGAGGCGGCGCCGTAGGCGAAGGTCCGAAGACCCTGGGCGGCACAGTCTTCCAGCCAATCGTGGAGAGCACCGACGTGGCGATCCACCACCTGTTGCAGTCCGCCGGCCGCCGCCAGCACCTCCTCCTCGGCTGCCAGCAACTCCTCGACCGCCCGGTCGGCGGGATGCGAACCGTGACGTGCGGCGACCAGCACCGTGCCGCCGTAGAGGTCGAACTCCCATGCCGTCACGACGCTCATCCCCGCCGCGGCGAGAAGGGTACGCAGGGAGGAAAGGGAGTAGTAGGCGAAGTGGCCGTGCCGCAACGCATTCCATTGACCCTGCGCCACGATGGCGGCCAGCGAATGGAACTGCACGAGCAGCACGCCCGCGGGTGCGGTCGCGGCGGCGCGGGCGGCGAAGGCGGCGCGCTGGTCGGGTTCGTGCATGATGCCGAAACAGTCGAGGACTATGTCGGCAGGACCCGTGGCTTCGGTGAAACCGGACAGCGGCAACCAGGTACCGCCGTGCGGACTGCCGAACTCGGTCACGGTCGCGCCGGTGAGCAGACCGGCCGCACGCACCCGGTCGATCGCGTCGGCCGCCTGATCGCGCAGCGCCTGCGGTTCGATCCCACGCGGTTCGGCGGTGACGGTGTCGTCGTCGGCGAGCTGGGCCAGCCCGCACGCCGCGCACCGGTCCATCCGCAGGGGATGCCCGGACTCGGTCGGCCGCACCGGGGAATCGCGAGGTGGGAAGTGGTCGGCGGCGGGCACCGTGCGCAGGTCGAGCAGGGTGCGCAGCGCGGTGTCACCGCAACCTCGGCAGCGGCGGGTCATGGCAGGATGTCCTCGTGCGTATCGAAACGACCGAACTGGCCGATGTGGTTGTGCTCGTCCCCGAGCCGTTCCGCGACGACCGCGGCCTGTTCACCCGCACCTTCGACGCCGAAGAATTCGACGCCCACCTCGGAATCGACGGTGCCGCAGCGCGATTCGTCCAGGACTCGCAGTCGCGGTCGAAGCGCGGGGTGATCAGGGGTATGCACGGGCGCGGCGGTCGTGGCGAGGCCAAACTGGTGCGTTGCGCGCACGGCGCGGTGCACGACGTGCTCGTCGACATCCGCCCCGGCTCGCCCACCTTCGGTGTGCGGCAAGCCTTCCGCCTCGACGACGAGCTGTTCCACCACCTGTACGTGCCGCCAGGCTTCCTGCACGGCTTCCAGGCACTCACCGAGGTCGCCGACGTGTGCTACCGCATCGACCGCCCACACGACCCCGCCGAAGACCTCGGGGTCGCCTACGACGACCCCGACCTCGACATCGACTGGCCGCTGCCGGTGACCGTGGTCTCCGACCGGGACGCGCGCGCGGGCAGCTGGGCGCGGCTGCGCGCTACGCTGACGCCCGCGCACTGATCCGGCGCAACCGCTCGTCGAGCACACCCGCCTCACATAGCCCACGCAGGTGCGGCAGCCGGGTGAAACGCTGGAAGAACGCCTCGGACGTGAGTCCCCGCGTCGTGTATTCGGCGAACAGTTCCTCGGCACCCGCGGGCACCGTCCACATCGCCTCGAAACCGAGAACCTCGCGCGCGGCCGAGAAGTCGACCCGGTACGAGCGCGGATCGGCACCGCTCTCACCGGTGATCACCAACCGCGAACCCGGCACCGCGTCCACCACGGCCCCGGCGATCTCGGCGACGGTGAGATTGTTGACCTCGGTGCCGATATTGAACGCGCGGCACGAGACGTCGGCCGCCGACGCGGTCAGGCACATCGCGAACGCGGTCGCGATATCCGCGGCGTGCACCAGCGGGCGCCACGGTGTGCCGTCGGACAGCACCTTCACCTCACCGGTGAGCACCGCGTACCCGACCAGGTTGTTGAGCACGATATCGGCACGCAGTCGCGGCGAGAACCCGAAAGCCGTTGCGTTGCGCAGGAATACCGGGACGAAGTCGTCGTCGGCCAGCGCCGCCACATCGTCTTCGACCCGCACCTTGCTCTCGGCGTAGGGCGTGATCGGGCGCAGCGGCGCCTGTTCGGTGACCAGTTCCTCGCCCGCCGCGCCGTACACCGAACACGTAGAGGCGTACAGGAACCGGCGCACCCCTGCTTCCTTGGCCAGCCGCGCCAACCGGACCGAGGCGTAATGGTTGATGTCGTAGGTGATCTCGGGCGCCAGCGCGCCGAGCGGATCGTTGGACAGGGCCGCCAGGTGGATCACCGAGTCGAACCCGCGCAACTGCTCGACCGTCACCTCCCGCAGATCCACCGCGAGACCCGCCGGGTCACCGGCGAATTCGCCGAGCACACACTCGGCGAAATACCCGATGTCCAGACCCGTGACCTCGTGGCCCGCCGCCTGCAGCATCGGAACCATCACCGTGCCGAGGTACCCCTGATGCCCGGTGACAAGTACCCGCATGTTCACGTCTGTTCCCATCTGATGATCGCTTTGTCGAGCACGAACGCCTCGGCATACGGCGCGTGACACTGCACGCCACGCATCCGGGCCAACCCGAGGAAGGCCTGTTCGTCGAACCAGTCCCGGCCCGTCTGCGACGGATAGTGCTCGTGCAGCAACCGCGACTTGCGGTGCAGCAGTTCGGCATCCATCGGGTGATACAGCGTCGGCGCCGGAGTGTCGGTCTCCCACTTGAGGATCTCGTAGCCGAGGATCAGGTGGTCACGGAACTCGGTGGGCACCAACTCGGCGAGCAACCGGTGATCCTGGTGCGCGTCACCGCGATGCGGCGCGAACACCACCTCCGGTTCACCACCGCGGCGGAACGCGGCGAGCGCGTCCTTGATCCGGTCCCAGTGCGCGGGCGCGCGCCCGTCCGGCACGTCGAGCACCTCGAGCTGCGGTTTCGTCCCGGAACAGAACGCCGTGAGGGCCGCGCGTTCCTCGTCCTCGCGTGCGGTGCCCCCACCGGAGAGCACCAGTGCCCGCACCTCGACCTCCGGGTCGGCGGCGGTGAGCGCGAGCAGGGTGGCACCCATGCCGATGGCGATGTCGTCACAGTGCGCGCCGAGCACCGCGATCCGCTTCGGCGGACGGGTGAACAAGCCGATCACTCCGACTCCCACACCATCCACGGCCGCGAACCGTTGCGGTAGGCGTCGTCGAGTTCGGCGCGCTCCTTGAACGTATCGGCGGGCTTCCAGAAACCCAGGTGCCGGTACCCGAACAGGCGACCCTGTCCGGCCAGCGTGCCGCACGCGTCGGCCACCAGGTCGCCCCCGGGTGGCAGCAGATCGAAGATCTCCTGGCTGAGCACGAAGAACCCACCGTTCTCCCACAGCGGCATCCGCGCCACCGGCATGATGTCCTTCACCTCGCCGCTGTCGGTGATGTCCACACAGTGGAACGACGACTGCGGGGGAACGACCATCATCGACGCCGCCGCCCCCGAGGCGTGGAAACGCTCGATCATGGTGTCGAGCGGTGCGTCGGTGAGAACGTCGGCGTAGTTGGCCAGGAAGAACTCGTCACCGTCGAGATGCTCGCGCACCCGGCGTAACCGCTCACCGATCGCCGACTCCACCCCGGTGTCGACGAAGGTGATCGACCAGTCGCTGATATCGGCGCCGAGCAGTTCGACCTGCCCGTCGCGGATGACGAAGTCGTTGGACGCCGTCTCCTGGTAGGTGAGGAAGAAGTTCTTGATGTGCTCGGCGCCGTAGCCGAGGCACAGCACGAATTCCTTGTGCCCGAAGTGCGCGTAGTACCGCATCACGTGCCACAGCAGCGGTCGGGGACCGACCAGCTGCATCGGCTTGGGCACGATGTCGTCGGACCCGCCGCGCATGCGCATGCCGTACCCGCCGCAGAACAACACGACCTTCATCGATTCACTTTCGTTTCCAGCTCGCCGCGGTGCAGCACCGGCAGCGGGTAGACCAGTTCGCCGCCCCATTCGCCCACGTGGCTCAGCTGTGCGCTGATCTCGGTTTCGAGGTTCCAGGGCAGCACGAGCACAACGTCGGGCCGGTCCGCGTCGATGCGCTCCGGCGGATGGATCGGGATGCGGGTGCCAGGGGTGTAGCGCCCGTGTTTGTAGGGGTTGCGGTCGACGGTGTACTCGAGCAGGTCGGGTCGGATGCCGCAGTAGTTGAGCAGGGTGTTGCCCTTGCCGGGAGCACCGTAACCGACGACCCGCTTGCCCTGCGCACGGCAGTCGAGCAGGAAGCGCAGCAACTCCTGGCGCACCGCCTCCGCGCGCGGCGCCAGGTCCAGATACCCGGCGGGAGTGTGCAGCCCGGCTTCGCGTTCGAGGTCGAGCACCTCGGCGACCCGCGGACCCGGCTCGGCGACGGCGTCCGGGCGCGCCCACAGCCGCAGCGAACCGCCGTGGGTGTCGAGCAACTCCACGTCCACGACCGTCAGCCCGCCCACCGCGAGCGCGCGCTGCGCCGAATGCAGGGTGTAGTACTGGAAATGTTCGTGATAGATGGTGTCGAACTGGCCGTGGCGCACCAGGTTCAGGGCGTGGTGCACCTCGATGCTGAGCCAGCCGTCGTCGCTGAGCAGGGTGCGCAGTGCCCGGGTGAAACCGCGCAGATCGGGGATGTGGGCGTAGACGTTGTTGGCGACGACCAGATCGGCCGGTCCGTGCTCGGCCCGCACCCGCGCGGCCGAATCCTCGTGCAGGAACGTGGTTTCCGTCGGCACACCGACCGCGCGGGCGGCGGCACCGACGTTGACCGACGGCTCGATGCCCAGGCACGGGATACCGCGTGCCACCGCGTGCCGCAGCAGATATCCGTCGTTGCTCGCTACCTCGACGACGAACGATTCGGTACCGAGTCCGAGACGCCGCACCGCGGTGTCGACGAAGTCCTCGGCGTGACGCACCCAGCTGTCGGAGAACGACGAGAAATAGGCGTACTCGGTGAACGTGTCCTCGGGGGTGATCAGCGCCGGGATCTGCAACAGCAGGCATTGCTCACACAGCCGCAGATGCAGCGGATAGGTCATTTCGGGTGACTCGAGCCGCTCGCTGTCGAGGAAGCTCTCACACGCCGGGGTGGCGCCCAGGTCGAGCACGCTCGTGAGCTGCCCGGAATCACACAGCCGACATTGCAACGGGTCCACCTTCATCAGACGCGAGAATTGTCGCGGCCGATGCCGGACATGCCGGACTTCGGTCCTGCGCGACGAGACGTTACAGCGCGGCCGAGGCCATAGCCGCCGGAAAATGTTGCGACCTGGGAAACACCGCGGTGCCCGTATCGGGGATCAGGCCAGGTGAAACCGCGATCGGCTAATTTCCGGCGAAGGCGACCATTCCTGTGATGAATGTGATGTCACCCACTCGAGAAATCTGTTGTCCTGCTTTCATGTCGAAACGTCATGGACTTTCCGCGATCTCGTCCACCGCTCTGTATCGCGCTGAGCTAATCTCTGGATCGCGTTGTGGCGCTTGCGCTTCGATGTGGAGGAATTTCGGCGATGTGTAACGATCGTCCCACGGGTTTCGAATCGAGGGGCGTAGCGGCCATCGCAGTGGTCGCGTTCTGGTCGCCGGCGATCGGAAGGGTTCGACTCCCGATAGGGGAGGTGTGTCGGTTCATGAGCTACGAGCTCACCAGTAGTGGCGAGATGGATGCCGTCACCGGCGTGCACGCGGTGCACGACTTGCGGCGGGAAAGCTGGCAGACCGCGTTCGTGCGGCGCCTGATCGTCACCGATGCCATCGCTGTCGTCGGTGCCGTCGGTACCGCGCAGGCGCTGCGGTTCGACGGACCCGCCGACTCGACGCTGGCCTGGCCCTTGCCGTACGACATCGGCTACACGGCGGTGTCGCTCGTCCTCGCACTCGGCTGGCTCGCGCTATTGCACGGGTACGGCACCCGCGCACCCCAGGTGATCGGCACCGGCAGCGAGGAATTCCGCAGGCTGGTATCCGCGAGCCTGCGCCTGTTCGGTGTCCTCGCCATCCTCGCGCTGCTGTTCCGCATCGAATTCGCCCGTGGCTACCTGGCCATCGCCCTGCCCGCCGGGTTGTTCGGCCTGATCGCCGGACGACTGGCCTGGCGTCGGCAGTTGCGCAGCCTGCGGGCCGAAGGTCGCTGCCACACCGCGGTGCTCGTCGTCGGTTCGCCCGAAGCCGCCCACGCCATGGCTACAGCGTTCACCGACGACCCGGCCTCCGGGTACCGGGTGGTCGGGGTGTGCGTGCCGACCGGACCGGGGGAGCGGGTCGAAACCCTCGGCGGCGCATCGGTTCTCGGTGACGACCGCTCGGTCCTCGACGCCGTGCGCCGCAGCGGGGCGGGCTCGGTGGCCGTGGCCGCCACCGACCATCTGGGTCCGGCCGAATTGCGGCGCATGGCATGGGAACTCGACCCGCTCGGCGTCGACCTGATCGTGGCACCGGGTGTGGTGGACATCGCCGGTGTGCGCCTCAATCACCGGCTGGTGGCCGGGATGCCGATGCTGCACATCGACCGCCCGCGCTACGGGCGGGCCAAGTCCACCCGAAAGGCGCTGTTCGACTTCTGTTTCGCGGCCATGGTGGTGCTGCTCAGCGCACCGATCCTGCTCGTCATCGCGCTGGCGGTGAAGCTGAGCAGCCCCGGCCCGGTGTTCTACCTGTCGGAGCGGATCGGCCGCGACGGCGTGCCGTTCCGGATGATCAAGTTCCGCAGTATGCGCCCCGATGCCGACACCGCCGTCGACGAGCTCATCGCCGAGCACGGGGGAAACCCGGTGTTCTTCAAGGTCAAAGACGATCCACGGGTGACACCGGTCGGCCGCTTCCTGCGCAAATACAGTCTCGACGAACTGCCCCAGTTCTTCAATGTGCTGCGCGGTGAGATGAGTGTGGTCGGGCCGAGGCCGCAGGTGCAGCGTGAGGTCGACACCTACGACGGCGAGATGCGCAGGCGGCTGCTGGTGAAGCCGGGGCTCACCGGGCTGTGGCAGGTGAGTGGTCGCTCGGACCTGTCACCGGAGGATTCGGTGCGCCTGGATCTGTCGTACGTGGAGAACTGGTCGATGGTGCTGGATGTCGCCCTCATCGCCCGAACCATCGGGGTGGTCACCCGGGGCGAGGGCGCGTACTGAGCCGGTGCGCCGAACACGCACCGGCTCAGTCTCTTTCAGCGCAGATCGCGGCGACGGTAGGCGAACAAGCCCACCGCGATACCGGTTCCCGCGACCGCGAGCAACCAGACGATCGGGGTGGCGGTGAACTCCGCACCCGGCAGCTTCGGCGGATGAACGAACGGCACGAGATCGAGCACCCACTGCGGGAAGCTGCCCAATGAGCCGAGCAGGAACCCGACGACCATCGCGCTCAACACACCCCAGCTCAGCGGTGCGAACCGGGGCAGGGCGCCGACGAGCAGCACCGCGACGGCGGTGACCACCCACACGGCGGGCAGTTGTACGGCCGCCGCGGCGAGCGCCTGGCCGACCTTGCCTGCCGGGTCGCCACCCGTCGCGCCCCAGACCACACCGATCGCCAGCCCGGCGGCCAGCAGGCCAACCGCCGGTCCGCCGAGGGCGAACAGCAGATGGCTGCCCGCGTATCGGATCCGGCCGACAGCGGCCGCCAGCACGCTTTCGGTGCGACCGGTGTTCTCCTCCTCGTGCAGCCGCAGCACGGCCGACACCGAGTAGGCCGACGCTGCGGCCGCGAGCATCGCGATCGCGTAGGCGATGAACGACTTCTCCAGATCGTCCGAACCGCCGAGCGAGGTGATGACATCACGCAGCGATTCGCTGCCGTCGAGCATGTCGCCGATGCCCGTCACCGCGCCACCGATGAGCAGACCGTAGAGGGCGAATCCGGTCGTCCACGCGAGCAGCGACCCGCGCTGTAGCCGCCAGGCCAGTCCGAAGGGCCCCGACAGCCCGGCGCCCGCTGTGGCCGGTCCCAGTCGGTCGGCCACCAGGCCTGCGCCGAGATCACGGGTGCGCAGCAGTTGGTAGGCGAGCAGGGTCGTACCGGCGCCGAGGACGAGCAGCGGCACGAGTACCCACCAGCGTTCCTGGGCGAAAGGCCGGATCTGCAGGCACCAGCCCACCGGCGAAAACCACGACAGCACACCGTTTCCCGCGTCACCGACGGCGCGAACCGCGAACGCCGCACCCAGAGATCCCAGGGCGATGCCACGCGCGATCCGGGCACCCGTGCTCAACTGCGCGGCGACCGCGGCGACCGCACCCCAGACGACACCGGACCCGGCCAGTGCCGCACCGAAGGCTACCGACCCGGCGAGGGGCAGATCCGTCGCGAGCAGCGAGGCCGTACAGGCGATTCCGGCGACCGCCGACGCACCGTAGGTGAGCAGGAGCGCGCCGGTGAGGCCGGCGAACCGGCCGATGCTCGTCGCACCGACCAGTTCCGCGCGCCCGGTCTCCTCCTCGACCCGGGTATGCCGGATCACGGTGAGCACGGCCGCGATCGCGATGAGCGCGTACATGGCCCCGGCCTTCCAGGTGCCGATCGATCCGAGGGCCGAACTGAACACCGGACCGTACATGGCGACCAATGCCGGGCTGGCGGCCGTCGTCGTGGCGAAACTGTCGAGCTGTTCCTGGGTGGAGTAGAGATCCTTGATCGACACCACTTGGATCGCCGGCATGAGCCCGATCAGCAATGCCCACAGTGGGGCGACCACCCGGTCACGGCGTAGCGCGAGCCGCAGCATCTGCCCGGTGCCGGTGAATTCGTCTGCGGCACGGGATGTTCCGGTGAATCGACCGGTGGCGGTGAGCGTGCTCATGCGCGCACCTTCTCGGGCTGATCGACGTGGTAGTGGCGCAGGAACAGGTCTTCCAGCGTCGGGGGAGTGCTGGTCAGGCTCCGGACGCCCGCGTCACCGAGTACCCGGATGAGCGCGCCCAGGTTGTCGGCGTCGACCTGGCAGCGCAGGGTCGAACCGTCACGCTCCACGTCGTCGACGCCGGGTAGCGTGCTCAGATCGCCTGGGTCGCCGATCAATTCGGCGGTGATCGCGGTGCGGCTCAGGTGGCGCAGTTCGCGCAGCGAGCCGGATTCGACGGTTCGCCCCGCGCGGATGATGGTCACCCGGTCGCACAGGTGCTCCACCTCCGAGAGGATGTGGCTCGACAGCAGCACCGTCGCGCCGCGCGCCGCCGCGTCCCGCACACATTCCTGAAAGACTTGCTCCATCAACGGATCCAGGCCCGAGGTCGGTTCGTCGAGGATCAGCAGGTCGGCCTCGGCGGAGAACGCCGACACCAGCGCAACCTTCTGCCGGTTGCCCTTGGAATAGGTGCGTGCCTTCTTGGTCGGGTCGAGTTCGAAGCGCTCGATCAGCTCGGCGCGGCGCGCCTGGTCGAGGCCACCGCGCATGCGGGCGAGCAGGTCGATGGTTTCCCCGCCCGACAGCGACGGCCACAGCGTGACATCGCCCGGCACATAAGCGATCCGCTCGTGCAGCGACACCGCGTCGGCCCACGGGTCACGGCCGAACAACTGCGCCGAACCGCCGGTCGCCCGGAGCACGCCGAGCAGGATGCGGATGGTGGTGGACTTGCCCGCACCGTTGGGTCCGAGGAACCCGTGGATCTCACCGGGCCCGACCTGGAGGTCGAGCCCGTCGAGAGCGGTGAAGCGACCGAAAGTTTTGCGCAGGTCCCGGGTTTCGACGACCTGCTGGGTGGGGGACGGCATTGCTACTCCTCGAGGAGAGAGTCGAGCAGAGACGGGTCGGTCAGCATGCCTTGGGTGTAGAGCTCGACGGCCGGGAAGGTGAGTTCGGTGGACAGCTCGCGAATCGCCTTGCGGTAGTCGAGTTTTCCCTCGCGCTGACTACGCATCTGCAGATAGAGGTTCATGGCTCCGACATGGCAGAGCACCAGATAGCGGGCACGCGCCACGGGATCGTGGCTCGGTTTGATGCGGCCTTCGTCGACGGCGGTCTGGGTGTACTGCACGGCGTCGTCGATCATGTGCTCGAGCAGCGACTCGGCAAGCGGTCCGCCGGCCTGGAAGCTGCGCAGCATGTAGGCCACCAAGGGTGCGTAGATCTCGATCTCGGCCAACGCGTCGAGCATCCCGGTCGGACCGGTGGCGCGGATGGCCCGCAACTTCTCGTCGCGGATGATCTCGATCACTCGTTCGTCGCACGCCGCGCGCAGGCCGTCCTTGGACCCGAAGTGGTGATTGACCAAGCCCGGTGACACCCCGGCGGCAGTGGCGATGGCACGCACGCCGACACCGAATCCCTGCTCTCCGAACAGGTCGATCGCGGCGTCACGGATGCGCGCGGCCGTGCTCAGGTCAGTGGGGGATCCTTGCGAAACGGGCTGTTGGTTAAACACATGTTCAATATACTAAACGAGTGTTCAATCGGTCCACAAGAGGGTGTGCGAGGGAGTTTCGCCGCCGCCGGTACGTCGCCGACCGGGCTATGGTCGAAGGCATGGCTACCGGCACATCGACGACGGCAGAACACCTCCGCGCAGCGCTGGACGGACCGTGGCGCGCGGTCAGGGAACAGGCACGCACCCAGCTCGCGGACGACCGCTTCACCGGCGATCCCGACCTCGATCTGAAGGACGCCCGTGCACGGGTGCTCGAGCAGATGCGAGTGATCGCGGGAATGGGTTACCCCGAGCGTGGGTTCCGCCCCGAGAACGGTGGCACCGGCGATCCGGGCGGCGCGGTCACCGGTCTCGAGATGCTGGCCTACGCCGACCTCTCGCTGTGGGTGAAATCCGGCGTCCAGTGGGGCCTGTTCGGCGGCGCGGTGGAGAACCTCGGCACCGAGCGGCACCGCGACTACATCAAGCGACTCATCTCCCTCGACCTGCTCGGCTGTTTCGCGATGACCGAGTCCGGGCACGGCAGCGATGTCGCGGTGCTCGAGACCACGGCCACCTATGACCCGGCCACTCAGGAATTCGTGGTCAACACCCCGACCCCGTCGGCGCGCAAGGACTACATCGGTGGCGCCGCCGAGCACGCCCGGATGGCGGCGGTGTTCGCCCAGCTCGTCACCGAGGGCAAGAGCCAGGGCGTGCACTGCTTCCTGGTGCCCATCCGCGACGAGAACGGCGCCGACCTGCCCGGTGTCACCACCTCCGACGACGGCCGCAAGGGTGGACTGCCCGGTGTAGACAACGGCCGCATCGTGTTCGACAACGTGCGCATCCCGCGCGAGAACCTGCTCAACCGCTACGCCGATGTCGCGCCGGACGGCACCTACAGCTCCGAGATCGAGAACCCGAGCAGGCGCTTCTTCACGACGCTCGGCACGCTGGTGCGCGGACGGGTGAGCGTCGGCGGCGCCGCCGCGGCGGGTGCGCGCGTGGCGCTGAGCATCGCGGTGCGCTACGCCCTGGCCCGGCGTCAGTTCGCCGACCCCGACACCGGTGCGGAAACCCTGCTGCTGGACTACCGCAGCCACCAGCGCAGGCTGCTGCCGCTGGTGGCGAAGTCGTTCGCGCTGGCCTTCGCCCAGAACGACCTGGTGCGCCGGATGGACCTGGTCCAGCGTGGCGCCGAGATCGAGCCCGGTGCGCAGCGTTCGCTGGAGAAGCGCGCCGCGGGTCTGAAGGTCGCCCAGACCCGGCACGCCACGCGCGCCATCCAGGAATGCCGCGAAGCCTGCGGCGGCGCCGGGTATCTCACCGAGAATCGTCTCGTGACGCTCAAGGCCGACACCGACGTGTTCACCACCTTCGAGGGCGACAATGTGGTCCTCACCCAGCTGGTCGCCAAGGAACTGCTCACCGCCTACGCCGACGAGGTCCGCGACCTGGACGCACTCGGCTGGGTGCGCTTCGCCGCGACGATGGCAGGCGACGTGGTCCGCCGCAATACCGGTGTGCGCCAACTGATTCAGACGCTGCGCGACCGCAACGACGAATCGGTCGACGAGGGTGACCTGTCCAAGCGCGACGTGCAGCTGCAGTTGTTCGCCGACCGTGAGGACTACCTGCTGCGCACCGCCGCGCACCGGCTGCGGGCCCGCGCCGAGGACACCGGTCCGTTCGAGGCGTTCAACAACGCCCAGGACCACATCCTCGCCGCAGGCGCCGCCCACATCGACCGGCTGGTGCTCGAGGAGTTCGTCGACGGGATCGCCACCATCGAGGATCCCGATGCCAGGGCACTGGCCGAAACCGTCTGCGACCTCTACGTGTATTCCTCGCTGGAGGAAAACCTGTCGTGGTACATCATGCACCGGTTCATGTCGGTGGAGCGGGCCAAGGCGGTTCGTCGCGGAGTGAACGAGCTCGTCGACCGGCTGCGTCCCGACGCTCTCACGCTGGTGGAGGCGATGGGTGTGCCGGAGTCGATGCTGCGGGCCGAGATGTTGCACGACGCCAGCGTTTTCGACCGCACCTGACAGCCCACACCCCCGCCACGGCGAGGGTGACCGCTGCCGCCGCGCCACCGAAGACATCGGTGGCGTGGTGGTAGCCCCGCTCGATCATCCCCAGGGTGACCGGGACGAGCATCAGCGCGGTGAGCGCGGCGACCACAAGCCGCGCCCGGGTGCTCGTCACCAGACACGCGAATGTCGTTGTGACCGCGACCAAGTGGACGGTGTGACCGCTCGGATAGGCGAGATAGTCGTGTAACTGCCTGTCCCACAAAGGTTTCAACAACCACGTATTGATCGTCACCGCGACCTCCGGGACGACGAGCATCGTCGCCGCGCGCGACCACTGGCGCCGCACCAGGAACCAGCAGCAAAACCCCAGCAACCCGATCAGCACGGTCGCGCCGTTGCTCGGCGACACCAGAATCGAGCCCCATTCGGGGGAGACCGAACGCTGCACCGGCTCGGCGATCGCCCGGTCGATATCGGTCGCCCCGTCGTCGGCCGGAAACGTCAGCGGGATCAGAGCGGTGACGCTCGCGCAGGCCGCGAGGACGGTTGTGCGAAGTGCCTGGCCGGGGTGGATCACGGCCCCGACGATAGCGTTCGGCTCAGGCAGGCCCGTAGGTGAGCACGGCGGTGACCACGAACCACAGCACCCACACGATCGCGATGATCATGCCGACGGCGAGGGTGATCCGCAGGAACGCGCGCCCGAAATCGAGATCGCCACCGACCCGGGGATACAGCTTCCACGGGCTGTACCAGGGTGCGACGAGACCGCGCCGCGACTGCGCCTCCTGCTCGAGCCGTGCCTGCTCCTCCGCGTACGCCTCGGCCTGGGCCTGGGTGGGCCCGCCGTGCCACAGCGTCACATCGATCGGCCCGAGGAAGCCCTCGTTGAGCAGATCCTGCGGGGCGGGCAGGTACGGCAGGATGCCGAGGCCACGGAACGCGATGGCGATGTCGTTGGCCGTCCACCGGTTGTGTTCCTTCTCGGCGAGCACCTCGAAATACTGCTCGAGCCGGTAGGGATCGTCGGTGACGACCACGTCGAAACTCGGGTCGTGCCAACCCTGATGGATGTCGATATCGGCGCCGGGCTGCGGCACGATCAAGCCGAGACCGTGCACCGCACGCTGTCCGAGCCCCCGCGCGGCGAGGTAGTCCTGCAGCGCGAAGGTGTGTTCCCTGGAGCGTTCCAGCGGCGTCGACTTCTCACCACCGGCGAACTGCGCCAGTTCACCGGAGACCATCCACGGGCCGTTGAGCGGGATCTCGAGGACACCGTGCTGGGTGGCGGTGAACGTTTCGGCCTCGATCACCACACAGCTGGTCGGCGTCCACACCACCGCGTCGAACTGGTGCAGCCGATCGTTGTGGAACAGGCTGCAGTTGATGGTGGCGACACCGTGCGGACTCGACGGGTCCTTCCAGGTGCGCAGCCAATTGATCAGAGCCCGCTCGGCATCGGTGCCTGCCGCATTCTGCACGCGCACGAGCATGGAGGTCCGCCCTTCTTGGTCGGTGGCGCCGCAAGCCGAGAACCGTTGGCGTACATCGTAGCTCGCCGGCGTGCCGATGCCGGTCAGGATGCGGCCGGTGCCTGGTCGGCGCCGCGCGGCTCAGCTGGGCTCGGCGGCGATCTTGCCGGCCTCGACGGCGGCGACGAGCTGCGCGTGATCGGCTTCGGTGCGGTCGGCGTAGCGCACCGCGAAGCGTGCCACGGCCTCCTCGAAGCGGTCGTCGTCGGCACCGTCGCCGTCCAGGTATCCGGCCAGCGTGCGCGGATCGAGCGAGCGCGCGTGCGCCCGCGCCAGCAGGGCGCCCGCCAGCCTGCCGTAGTCGTCGAGATCGTCGGCGGACAACTCGGTCGGGGCGATGGCACCCTTGAAGTTGCGGAACTGACGCACGATGAACGGCAGTGGCGTGTCGAACTCGACGGTCGTCCAGCCGAGCAGGATGTCGGTGTCGGACTGCACGCTGCGCGCCCCGGCGACGATGCGTTCGCCCTCGTGCCGGTGCGTGGTCGCCGGAAGGAACGGCGCCAGCGCGGACGGCCTCGCCTGTTTGGCCTGCAGCACCAGCGACTCGCCGTCGTTGCCGTGCAGCAGCACCACGTAACTGTGCAGGCCCACGCTGCCGGTGCCGACGATCCGGAACGCGACATCGGAGACCACGAACCGCGACAGCAGCGTGCGCCGCGATTCCCGGATGGTGCCGGCGTAGCGTTCCAGCCCGTCGATCACCGCCTCGCGGACGTGCTCGTCGGCCGGGGTGAGGACCGGCGGGTCGCTGATGAAGCAGTGCCTGCGGATGCCGGTCTCGTGATCGTCGATGTGCTCGGTGAGTTTCGCGACCACTTTCGCGCTGGTGTTCTTGCGCGCCTTCTTGGCGGCCTTCTTGAAGTCGTCGTGCAGGTCCTGGGCCTTGGCCTTGGTGAGAATCGACTCGTCGTGCAGATCGGTCCAGGACTGCAGGAACGGCAGCTCGGCGAGGCCTGCGACGGTCCGGCGGTAGGAGGCCGCGGCGTCGCGGGCGGCGCGCAGGCAGTCGTCGGCGTCGGCACCGCTCTCGCGCCCGGCCAGGACGAGGCTCGCGGCGAGGCGTTCGAGATCCCATTCCCACGGCCCGAGAATCGTCTCGTCGAAATCGTTGATATCCATCACGATCTCGCCGCGCTGGGTGCCGTAGAGGCCGAAGTTGGCGGCGTGCGCGTCGCCACAGATCTGGGCGGGCAGACCGCTGTCCGGACCGGCCGCGAGATCGGCGGCCATCAGGCCAGCCGCACCGCGGAAGAAGCTGAACGGCGAGGCCGCCATCCTGCCGATGCGCAACGGGATCAGGTGTTCCAGCCTGCCCTGATTGCTGGCCTCGACGAACTCGAGCACCCCCGGTCGGTCGGGGCTCTCGGCCGGACGATCGCGCTCGGTCACCGGCACCTTCGCGGCGGCGGCACGGCCACGGGCGCGGGCCTGCTCGGGAGAGATGGAGGAGCGCAGATCGATACCACTGTCGGACACGACTGTCGAGGTTAGCGGTTCGGCGGACGGACAGGGCCACGACCGCTCAGCTGCCGCGAAATGGGGGTGGGTTTCGGCGTGGCCGGATGGCGCGTCGGGGGGTCGGTGCGGTATGCAGGGGCGTGGCAACCGAATCGGGAACGCCTGGCACGAGCGACACCGACGGCGGTGGCGTGTTCAGCGACCGCATCCTGACCGTGCCCAACGCCCTGAGCGTGCTTCGCCTCATCGGCATCCCCGTCTTCCTGTGGTTGATGCTGGTCGAACACGCCGACGGCTGGGCTTTCGCCCTGCTGATCGCCAGCGGCTTCACCGATTTCCTCGACGGCAAACTGGCCAGACTGCTCGATCAGTCCTCGCGCCTGGGCGCCCTGCTCGACCCGTTCGTCGACCGCCTGTATCTGTTGACGACACTGGCCGCCTTCGTCCTGCGCGACCTGATTCCGTGGTGGCTGGCAGTGATCTTGATCGCTCGCGACCTTGTTCTCACCGTGACCCTGTCGGTGTACAAACGGCGTGAGCTGCCCGCGCCGGAAGTGATCTACCTGGGCAAAGCGGCGACGTTCGCGCTGATGTCGGGCCTGCCGTGGCTGCTCACCGGGGAAATGGACTGGGCGGGGGCGGGTTTCGGCTGGGCCTTCGGTTGGGCACTGTTGATCTGGGGCACCGCACTGTACGTGTGGACCGGGGTGCTCTACGCGGGTCTGGCGGTCGCGGTCGCACGATCGATACCGCCTGTGCCGCACCGAGGGAGCTAGCCGTTACTGTTGCGTGCAACGTTCACGACGAAAGGACGTCCTGTGACCCGGACCCCTGAGGATCTGCACTACACCGAGGAGCACGAATGGGTGCGGCGGACCAGCCCCACAGCGGTCCGTGTCGGTATCACCGACTACGCCCAGTCACAGCTCGGTGACGTGGTGTTCGTCCAACTGCCCGACGCCGACGCCGACGTCACGGCGGGCGAGAGCATCGCCGAGGTCGAATCGACCAAGAGCGTGTCCGACATCTACGCCCCGCTCAGCGGCAAAGTCGTTGCGGTGAACGAGGATCTGGTCCAGGCCCCGGAGACGCTCAACAGCGACCCCTACGAGGCGGGCTGGTTGTTCGAGCTCGCCTTCGACGACGCGGCGAGCCTGGACGCGGCGCTCGCCGAACTGCTGGATGCGGCGGGTTATCAAGGAGTTATCGGGGGCTGACGCAGCCTTCACAGTTCTCCCTGCACGGGCACGCCCCGGCAGGGTACGGTCAATGCCGAAGACAGCACCTGCTTGCATGGATAATCAGGTTCGAGGAGGAGAGAAACGGTGAGCGAGAACAGGGACCCGGGTTACGGGGAGACCGCGGCCGAGACGACATCGGTCTTCCGCGCGGATTTCCTCAACGAGGTCGATTCGTCGCGCTCCGGAGAGCCGGCCGGCGAACAGCCGGTGCAGGGCGTCGAGGGCCTGCCGGTCGGTGCCGCCCTCCTGGTGGTCAAGCGAGGCCCGAACGCGGGTTCGCGCTTTCTGCTCGACCAGCCGACCACGTCGGCCGGTCGCCACCCCGACAGTGACATCTTTCTCGACGACGTCACCGTCAGCCGTCGGCACGCCGAGTTCCGGCAGGACGACGACTCGTTCCAGGTGGTGGATGTGGGCAGCCTCAACGGCACCTACGTCAACCGGGAGCCGGTGGACTCCTCGGAGCTGCAGAACGGCGACGAAGTCCAGATCGGCAAGTTCCGGCTTGTCTTCCTGACGGGGCCGCGCGCGCAGGCCACCGAGTCGTCGACGGGCGCGGGTTCGCGATGACCCGTCCGGTGCTGGTGCTCGCGAAGGGCGCAGTGCTGTGACCGGGGCGGCGCAGTGGGCGCGCGGAGGGATGTCGATCGGCTCCGTGCTCGACCTGCTGCGACCAGATTTTCCCGACATCACCATCTCCAAGATCAGGTTCCTCGAATCGGAGGGCCTGATCCGGCCGGAACGGACACCGTCGGGATACCGGCGGTTCTCGGTGGCCGACTACGAACGGCTGCGCTTCGTGCTCACCGCACAGCGCGATCAGTACCTGCCGTTGAAGGTGATCAAGGAGCAGTTGGAAGCGATCGACAGCGGTGCTGCGACGTTGGGTGTGCGTGAGGCGCGAGCCCGCGCGCACTCCCTGCGTGGCGTCAAGGAGTACACCGAGGACGACGCGCCCGCCGCGCCGCGCCGCCTCGGTGTCGTTCCGGGGGAGATCACGCCCGAAGAATTACGTTTCGATGTCGCGGTGCGGCTCACCCGCGCCGATCTGCTCGCCAAGGCGGGCATCGAGGAGCGTTTCCTCGACGACCTGCTCCGCGCCGGACTCATCGTCCCCGGGGCGGGTGGGTTCTTCGAAGCCGACGCGGTGACGTTGGCGCGCGCGGCCAAGGCGATGGCCGAATTCGGTTTGGAGGCACGGCATCTGCGTGCGTTCAAGCTGGCTGCCGACCGGGAGGCGGCGCTGGTCGCCCAGATCGCCGCACCGATCGCGAAGAGCCGCGACGCCGACGCGCGGGCCCGCGCCGAGGAAACAGTTCGCGAACTGGCGGCGTTGTCATTGAACCTGCATGCGGCACTGGTGAAAGCCGCAGTGCGCAACGCGTTGGGTAGCTGACGCGCGCGAGCGCCGGGTGGCCGGATTCGCCTAGACTCGTGATACCGGGCGGGGCAGCGGTCGTGCCGTCGGCGGCGAGTATGGGAGGCAGGACAGTCGCATGAGTGAGATGCGCGTTATCGGCATCCGTGTCGAGCAGCCACAGAACCAGCCCGTGCTGCTGCTGCGGGAGGCGGCGGGCGAGCGGTATCTGCCGATCTGGATCGGGCAGGCCGAGGCCACCGCGATCGTGCTCGAGCAGGAAGGGGTCACCCCCATCCGTCCGCTCACCCACGATCTGATCAAGATTCTCATCACCGAACTCGGACACACCCTCAAGGAAGTGCGGATCGTCGATCTGCAGGAGGGCACCTTCTACGCCGATCTGGTCTTCGACGGCGACCTGCGGGTCTCGGCCAGACCGTCGGACTCGGTGGCCATCGCGTTGCGCGTGGGATGCCCGATCTTCGCCGAGGAGCCGGTGCTCGCCGAGGCCGGGCTGGTGATGCCCGACGAGCGCGAGGACGAGGTCGAGAAGTTCAAGGAGTTCCTCGACTCGGTGTCTCCCGACGATTTCAAGGCGACCGACAGCTAGGGCCGGACTATTTTCTGACCCTGAAGTAGAGGTCGAGGGAATCGCCGCTCACGGTGCTTGGTCTGATGACCGTATGGGTCCGACAATGACAGGAGTAACCTCGAAAGTCGGGCAACATCCGTCGTGACTCCGGTACTCGAGAACGTCGGCAGAGCAAGGAGCGGTCAGTGGAAGAGCAAACGCAGGATGTAGTGCAGCCTGGCTTGTTCCCGGACGACTCGGTTCCGGATGATCTGGTCGGTTACCGGGTGCCGAGCGCGTGTCAGGTCGCGGGAATCACCTACCGTCAGCTCGACTACTGGGCGCGGACCGGGTTGGTCGTCCCGTCGATCCGGGGCGCGGCGGGATCGGGGAGCCAGCGGCTGTACTCGTTCAAGGACATCCTTGTCCTCAAGATCGTGAAGCGCCTGCTGGACGCGGGCATCTCTTTACAGAACATCCGGATCGCCGTCGATCACCTGCGCAGTCGTGGCGTGGGCGATCTGGCCGGGATCACCCTGTTCTCCGACGGCACCTCGGTGTACGAATGCACCTCACCCGAGGAAGTCGTCGATTTACTGCAGGGCGGGCAGGGCGTCTTCGGAATCGCGGTCAGCGGCGCCATGCGGGAACTGACCGGCGCCATCGCGGACTTCCCCGCCGAACGAGCCACCGCCATCACCGACCGCCCGGAGGACGAACTGTCCTACCGGCGCAAGGCCAGGGAAAACCGCAAGACGGGCTAGCTCGCGCTGCCCTGTCGGCGCCACGACGCCGAGCTCGTCATCTGGCCCGCCTACCGAATGTTCGACAGGCCGGCGGCCTGGTGTGCGGCCGCCAGTACGATTGTGCGGCCGCGACGACGAGAAAGGGGGCGCGAGATGGCACGTACCTTGGTCTCCGACCAAGCCGGCCGCGAGACTCGCACACGGATCCTGAAGGCAGCGCTCGAGCAGTTCTCCGAACGGGGCTATGCGGGAACCTCGATCACCGCTGTCGCGAAGGCGGCCGGACTGTCCGCACCCGGTGTCCTGCACCATTTTCCGGACAAGCAGACATTGCTGACCGCGGTGTTGGAAGACCGAGGAAGACTCGTAGCAGACGAGCAGGAGATCAGTTACGAGGATCTCAGCCTGGCCGACGCGCTCGAACTCATGGTGCACACCGTCGAGGAGAACGTGCACGATCGCGCGGTCATCCGTTTGGAGCACCTGTGCGCGCTCGCTCCCGGCGACGGTTCGGAGTTGGCGGCGAAATGGTCGCGCCTGCGACTGGATCGATTGCGTGCCGCTGCGGAGGTGGTGGCCGACCGCGCTCTGGGTGACGGTGAGGTGTCGGCCGTCGAGCGGGACGACATCACCGACATGGCTGATCTGATCATCGCCACCCTCGTCGGGTTGGAACATCTGTGGCTGCTGGACGACACCTTCGACATGGTCGCGGGAATGCGGACGTTCACCCGCATGCTCGCCAACCAATTCGGGATTTCGGTCCCGGGAGCCTGAACTACGAGCTTACTTAACGCTTTGTAAGCCAGCTTTGCTTTTCGATCACCGCCTGTGCCACACTCGTCCGATCTTGTTGTGAGCACGAGGCGGGAATGGCACGTGAAATTCGAGTGGATTCATTTTACGAGGGCGCTGACCGCGGTCGCGGTGTTGGCTTTGTCCGCTATGGCGGCCCCGGGAGTTGCGAACACTGCATCCGGCGACGTCAGCATCACCCCGGTGTGGTTCGACATCGCCACCGGTCCCGACGGCGCCGAAAAGTGCGTGATCGAGGGTGACCTGTACCGTCCGTCCAGCGCCTCGTCGGCACAGCCGGTCCCGGCCGTTCTTTCGACCAACGGCTTCGGACTGTCCAAGGAGGGCCTGTCGGGAACCGGCACGATGCTCGCCGAGCAAGGCTATGCCGCTCTGATGTATTCAGGTCTGGGATTCGGAGAGTCGACCTGTACGGTCGGTCTCGACAATCCCGAATGGGATGGCCGTGCCGCGCAGCAATTGGTGAGTTTCCTAGGCGGCGCGACGGGAATCGCGTATACCGATCCCGCATTGAAAAAGCCGGCAGCCGCTGTCGACTTCATCCGAACCGACCGGCAGAGCACCTCCGGTGAAACGCTCGCCCACGACCCACGGGTCGGAATGCTGGGCGGATCCTACGGTGGCGCAGTGCAATTCGCCGCCGCGGCGACCGACCCGCGCATCGACACCATCGTGCCGATGATCACCTGGAACGATCTGAGTTACTCCCTGTCGCCCGACGGTGCTGTCGGCCCCGCCGCCCGCGGCAAAGGAGGAACCGGCGCAACCAAATCCGCATGGGTGGTCGGCCTCGCGGCCATCGGGGTGTTGTCTCCCGGACTCGAGGGTTACCTCGCAGATCCGTCGCGGATACTCCCGTGCCCCAATTTCGCCGACCCGGTGTGCGCCGCACTGGGTGTCTCGCTCGCCCAGGGTTATGCCGGGGTCGAGGAAACCGAGTATTTGCAGTCGACCTCGGTCGCCCGGTACATCGACAAGGTGCGGGTGCCGGTGCTGCTGATGCAGGCACAACAGGATTCCTTGTTCGACCTGCAGGAGGCCACCGCCACTTACCGCGGGTTGAAGCAGCGCGGGGTCGAAGTGAACATGATCTGGCACTTCCGCGGACACGGCGCCGAGGCGATTCCCGGCGAGCTGGACGAACTGGCACCGAACCGCGACACCGACTACCTGGTTTCGCGCTACATGGATTGGTTCGACCGCCACCTCGAAGACGAGCAGTCGGCGCCGGCGCCGGAATTCTCCTGGTTCCGCGACTGGGTCTCCTACGAGGGCAACGCCGAACCGGCGTACGCCACCGCGCCCAGCCTCGATCAGGCGGCTGCTCTCACCGACCTTCCGCTCGGCGGCGGTGTTCTACCCCTCCGTTCGGGCCCGGGTGCCACCCCCGAGGCGGCGGCCTCCTGGACCAGTGAGCCGCTCACCGACACCCTCGTGCAGGTAGGGGCGCCGCGAGTGGCCCTGACGGTGTCCGGGGCCGCGTCGGCGACCGCTGCGGAGGCTCCGGTGCTGTTCGTGACCGTGTACGACCTCGCCCCCGACGGCACCGCGACACGCGTCGGCAACACCGTCCCCACGCGCGTCGGCACCGACGCCTCCGTCGAGGTCACGGTGCCCGCTGCCGTGCACCGTTTCGAGCCGGGTCACCGCGTCCGGGTCGAGGCGGCGGGGACGGCCCAGGGTTTCCGCCATGGACTCGCGCCACGCGATATCTCGGTCGCCGTCACCAGCCTCGGCCTGCCGCTCGCTGCGGGGGAATAGCGGCTGGTGACGTCGCCCACTGTCCGCGGCGCCGGTCGAGCAGTCAGAAGGTGCCGTGGGCGGGCGGCAGACTGTTGTGGAGGAGGGCGCGGCCGAGATGGTGGTACTTCCAGCGAACCGGGTCGTGCAGGGTATGGGTTCTGGCATTGCGCCAGAAATGGTGCAGGTTGAGATCCGCTGCGGCACTGCGGGTTCCGCTCACCTCGAACAGTGCGCTCGACACGTCCACGGCCGCGCGGTCGGCGACGATCTTGGCCGTCGCGACGGCGAGGGACGCCTGACCGGCCGCGGTCTGTTCGTCGGTGCCCGAGAGCGGTGCTCGGATCGCCGAATCGACGGCGGTCGCCGCAGCGGTCAGGGTCGCTTCGGCCGTCGCCACCGTCACCACCAACTCACCGAATCGCTGGATCAGCAACGGGTCGTCGATGGCACGGTCGACGCCGGCCTCGAACCACGGCCGAGCGTGTTCACGCACGAATTCCGTTGCGGCGGTGAGAGCTCCGCGTGCGATACCCGTATCTATCGCGGCGTGCAGGAGCTGGGCGTACGCGCCGTAGGCGGTGGGTCCGGCGAGGGCTTTCGCCCGGGGGACGAGCTGCTCGGCGCGCACCCGTACATCGTCCAATTCGACGGTGCCGCTGCCGGTGGTGCGCTGGCCGAGGCCGTTCCAGTCGTCCACGATCCGGACGCCCGGCGTTCGGGCCGGTAGGTAGGCGATGTATTCGCCCGCGGGCAGGCCGCTGCGCGCGTCCGGGTCGTCGAGCCGGGTCAGCACGGCGAGCAGATCCGCGAACAACGAGCCGGTGCAATAGTATTTCGTGCCGTCGATCCGGAATTCGTCGTCCACCGGACGCAGCGTGGTCGAGATATCGGTGATGGTCCGGCCACCGCGCTCGGACTGGGCATTGGCGATGCGCGTACCGTCGAGCACCGCTCGAAAGTATTCGCGTCGCTGTCCCTCCGTGCCGGCCAGTCGCAACAGATTCAGATAGACGAAATGACTGTGTGGGATCTGCGCGATGTTCGGATCGGCCACCGCCAACAGCCGCACCACTTCCGTGACCACGCTCGGCGCCAGATCGGCCCCACCGAATTCGGCGGGAACCGTGATCGCGAGCAGACCCGAGGACGCTAGCCGATCCAGCTGCGCGTAGGGCAACTCGCGGTCGCGATCACGGGCGGCGGCGCCGGGCGCGAACTCGCGGGCGAGTTCGGCCGCGACGGTCACGGCCTGGTCGGCGGAGGTGATGAGCTGGGCGGTGGCCGCGGTCATCAGCCGACCACCGTCGCGGGAACCCGGGCCGCCTCGAGTTCACGAACCAACGGCAGCACCTTCGCACCGAAGTACTCGATGTCCTCCTGGAAATGCAGGAATCCGCCGAGAATCAGGTCCACCCCGAGGTCGCGATAGGCGACGATCCGTTCGGCCACCTGCTCGGGTGTGCCGATCAGCTGCGTGCGGAATCCGTCGTTGTACTGCACGAGATCCTCGAACGACGAATCCGCCCACATACCCTTGCGGTCGCTGGTTGACGCACCCGCCTGCTGCACCGCGTCGCGGAAACCCTCGACCGCGGGCTTGTTCGCCTTCTCGATGATCTCGCGCAACGTATCGCGCGCTTCCTTCTCGGTGTCGCGGGCGATGATGAACCCGTTGAGCCCGAATTTCACCTCACGATCGTTCTCCCGGGCGACGGCTCGTAGGTCGTCGAGCTGTTCGGTGACGCCGTCGAAATCCTTGCCGTTGGAGAAATACCAGTCGGCATAGCGGCCGCCGTTGCGCCGGGCAGCCGTCGAATTACCGCCCTGGAACAGTTCGGGATTGGGCCGCTCCGGGGTGTTCAGCGGTTTCGGCTTCAAGGTGAAATCGCGAATGCGGTAGAAGTCGCCGCCGTAGTTCACCTCGTCCTCGGTCCAGATCTTGCGGATCACCTCGAGGAATTCGCCGCTGCGCCGGTACCGTTCGTCGTGCTCGAGCCACGGCTCGCCGAGCGCCTGGAATTCGCCCGCGAACCACCCTGACACCACATTGATCGCGAACCGGCCGTTCGAGAGGTGATCGGCGGTCGCGCCGAATTTCGCGAGCACCGCCGGATGCCACAGCCCGGGGTGAATGGCGGCGATCACCTTCAGCCGTTCGGTGGCCAGCAACAGTGCCAGGCTGAAGGAGGTGGATTCGTGCTGGAATTCGGCACCGTAGGAGGCGGTGTAGCGCACCTGCGAGAGGGCGTAGTCGAAGCCGTTGCGTTCGGCGGTCTGCGCGAGCTTCTTGTTGTACTCGTAATCCCAGCTGGTGCGCTGTTCGATATCGCTGGTGACGAGGCCACCGCTCACATTCGGCACCCAGTAGGCGAACTGGATCTGATCGGTGATCCGCTCGGTTGTCATAGCTGCTCCAGAGGTCGTGGGGAATGGGTCTATCCGACGGCGACCGGTGCGAACGTCGACCGTGCGAAGCGGCCCGCCGGTGCGAACTTCGCCAGCAACTCGCCCGCGTCCACACCGGTGACTTGGGTGATGTAGGCGGCGGCGTCCTCGGGGGTGTCGATGGCGAGGAACGGCTGCGGTCGGTGCAGCAGCCCGACCAGCGCCGAGGCGAAGCGCGGGTCGACGGCGGCGGTGGCGAAGAACTGACCGCCGATGTCGGCGAACTCGGGGTCGCTGAGGAACAGCCGGGTCACCTTGGCGGCGGCATCGCTGCGGGCGGCCAGGTACGCGGCGTACTGCTCGCCGATCCACTGTTCGTCGAAGGGCCCGTCGTGCACCGCGGCGGCCGCGACGAGGCGCTGTGCCTGGATCAGTCCGCTTTGCGCGCCCTGCCCGGCGACCGGGTCGTAGGCGACCGCGGTATCGCCGAGGGCGGCGACCGGGTGACCACCCTCCGTGCGTCCCACACCCGCCCGCACGACCGGACGCACCGCGCCTTTGAGCCAGGAGTGCGGGTCTTCGGCAATCACCTGGGTGGCCTCGACCTCCGGCAGATCCCAGTCGATGTAGTCGCGGTAGAGGTCCTTCACGATGCGCAACGCCGACTCGGCGGAATCGGCCGCGGCGAATCGGGTCTCCCAGTCGCTACCGGGACGCGCCCAACCGAGGAACGCCCAGCTCGGACCCACATCCTTGTGCAGGTACGGCCCCCACCACGCTTCGCCCTGCTCGGCCAGGATGGAGAACAGGCTGTGCGCACCACCGGCCGGGCCGCGGTGGGCGAACACGCCGGAGTCGTAGCCGAGACCGGTCACGGTGACAGTGAGCAGCGAGCGTTGCGGCTTGTCGTAGACGGTGCGGGTGGTGTCGATCGGGAAGAGGTCGGACAATCCGCCGCGACCGGTGGCGACCAGGGTGAGGTCGTTGGCGGCGGCGATCGCGTCCAGTGACTGCGGGGTGACGTTGTCGACGACGAACTCGCCGCCGCGCGCACGGAAGGCGGTGAGTCGTTCGTCGGCCTTGAGGCGGGTGTCGACCGCGACCCCGACGTACCCGTCGAAGGTGCCGTCGAACGCGATCAGTTCGGCGTTCTCCGGTCCCGCGATGCGGACACTGAGTCCGGTGTGGCGGGGTGCGCGGCCGGTGTAGCTGTCGAGCCCGAGCGCGGCTTCGGCCTGTTGGGTTTCGCCGAATTCGAGGGCGGTGCCGGTGGCGGGCACCTCGTCGCGCAGTGCGCGTTGATCTCGGTCGCTGTAGAGGGTGACGGTGAAACCGGCGTCGAGTAGTCCTAGCGCCGCAGTGACGCCGGTTTGGCCGGCGCCGATTACCGCGGCCGAACGAGTGGAGCGGGAAGCGGGAGTCTGCGATGTCATACCGGAATACTGCGCTGACCTGCACCCGATGAAGAGTGTTGCGATCAGCGCGAATTCATTTCTACGCGCCCGCCGGGGCGTTCACCGACCCCGGCCGTGACACCGCGTGCGGCAGCACGGTGGATCGCGGACCACCGACGCGATACCTGGCACCCCGATGGTGGGTGGGCAGCCGATCTCCGGCCCCGAAGAGGGCGTTGCGCAAGGTCCCCGGCTCGTATTCGGTGCGGTACACGCCGCGTTGGGTCAGCACCGGAACGACATGGTTCACGATGTCCTCGAACGTGCCGGGGGTGATGGCGTAGGCGAAGTTGAACCCGTCGAGATCGGTGTCGGCGACCCACTCCTGCAGCAGGTCGGCGACCGTTTCGCCGGAACCGGT
This sequence comes from Nocardia sp. NPDC050413, assembly GCF_040655475.1. Taxonomy (NCBI): domain Bacteria; kingdom Bacillati; phylum Actinomycetota; class Actinomycetes; order Mycobacteriales; family Nocardiaceae; genus Nocardia; species Nocardia sp. NPDC050413. The sequence continues at coordinate 515,690 of NZ_JBFAJZ010000001.1, forward strand.
GAACACCGGCCCCATGCCGCCGATACCCGCCCAGCGCCCGATGTCGCGCACGGTCCATTCGCGGCCGTCGTCGTCGAATTCCTGGAATGCCGCCACCGCGGACTGGATAGCGTTGCTGTGCACTTCGCCGATCGGGTCGTCCAGGTCGTATCGCGACAGGTCGATTCCCATCCAGCCGGACATGAACACCAGCCCGCCCTCGACGCTCGCGTAGGACAGGTATTCCTCGTGTATGGCCCGTGCAGCCTCGTCCGTCTCATCGGTGATGATGGTGGCCAGCGCGTAGATCCTGGCCTCGTACCGCCCACGTCCCGCCGCCTCCAACGCGTCGCGAACTCGCGAAACGGTCTGGGCCAGTACGCGTTTGGAGGGACCTGCGATGAAGATCGCCTCGGCGTTCTCGGCCGCGAACTGTACCCCGCGCGGTGAGGCGCCCGCCTGATAGATCACCGGTGTGCGCTGCGGTGACGGCTCCGACACGTGGATTCCGGGCACGGTGTAGTGCTTGCCGTAGTGACCGATGTGGTGCACCTTAGCCGGGTCGGTGTAGATGCCGCGATCGGCATCGCGGATCACCGCTTCGTCCTCCCACGAGCCCTCCCAGAGCTTGTAGAGCACCTCGAGGTACTCGTCGGCCCGGTCGTAGCGTTCGTCGTGATCGAGCTGATCGGCGTCACCGAAATTCCTTGCCGCCGAGGGCAGATAGCCCGTCACCACATTCCAGCCGAGGCGCCCGCGCGTGAGGTGGTCGAGGGTCGACATGCGGCGCGCGAACGGGAACGGATGCTCGAACCCGGTGCCGGTGGTGATGCCGAAGCCCAAATGCTCGGTCACCGCCGCCATCGCCGACACCAGCAGCAGCGGATCGGCGACCGGGGTCTGCGCACCCTGGCGCAGCGCGGCGGTGTCGTCGCCGCCGTACACGTCGTAGGTGCCGAGGACATCGGCGATGAAGATGCCGTCGAACCGCCCGCGTTCCAGGAGTTTCGCCAGCTCGGTCCAGTACCCGATATCGGTGTAGCGGTGGGACTGGTCCTGCGGATGACGCCACAGTCCCGGTGACTGGTGGGCCACGCAGTTCATGTCGAACGCGTTGAAGCGGATCGGCCTGCTCATCGCGTCACCTCCGTGCGGCGCTCGCCAGCGCTCCAACCGAACGGCAACTCGGTGCCGTTGAGCAGGTGGTCACCGACCGCGCGGGCTTTGAAGATCGCCGGATTGTGCACGGAGACGGTGCGCGCGTTGCGCCAGTGCCGGTCCAGGCGCAGTTGTTCGGACACGATGGACGCGCCACCGAGCTCGAACAGCTGGGTCGTGGCGGCCAGGACGATATCGATCACCCCGAGTTGTGCTTGCGCGGCGGCCAATTCGGCGGCGGCGAGGTCACCGTGATCCTTCGCCCCGGCGTCGAGGACCCGGTCGAGGATGTCCGCGACGGCCAGCACGGTCGCGCGCGCGGTAAACGCCGCCGCCGACAATTTGCCGATCACCTGCTGGACGAGGGGGTCCTCGCGCGGCAGATCCGCCGAGGCGTGCGTGTAGGTGCGGGTGCGCGCGCTCACCCATTCCCTCGCATCGCGCTCGGCGCGAGCGGCGATCCCGGCGAGCACCGCGAGCTGCACCAATTGCAGGTAGGCAGTGCCGTACGTGGGGCCCGCGACACCGTAGCCGGGCCCGAGGACGCGATCGGGTGCCACCTCGACATCGGTGAACTCGGTGGTGCCGCTGGCGGTGAGCCGCTGCCCGAAACCGTCCCAGTCGTCGTGCTGCACCACCCCCTCGGCGTTCGCGTCGACCAGCACACCGAGGCGCTCACCGTCACGATCGGCGGCGACCAGGATGTGATCGGCGAACAGCGAACCGGTGCTGTAGTACTTCAACCCGTTCAGGAGCAGCCGGTCGCCGTCCTCGGTCAGCCGGGTGCGATACCGGTCGACGGCGCCCACCCCGGGTTCGGTGATCGCGTTACCGACCAGCGTCCCTGCGGCCACCGCCCGCAACCATCGCTCCCGCTGCGGGCCGGGCTCGGCCAGCCGCTGATCCTCCACGAACGACCAGTGCACCCGCAGCGCCTGCGGCAGGTTCGACTCGGCGGCCGCAAGGTCGATGAGCAGCCGGAACAGCTGACGCACGCTCGCACCGTAGCCACCGAACTCGACCGGTACCCGCAGGGCACCGAACCGGGCCTCCTTCAGCCAGCCGACCTCGTCGAACGGCAATCGCCGGTCGATCTCTCTCGCCACCGCACCGGCGGCGATCCGGTCGAAGATCGGGGCGAAGACGGCATCGAGCTCGGAATCTGTGATCGCGGATGCGGTGGTGGAAGTCATGCCGACACGATCGCGCAGCGGGCCGCCGGATTCACCGGTTGCGCGCAGGGGGATCGAAACGTCTCCCCGATGGTGGGGGAGTGACGAGCACTACACCCCCGGCGGGCCCCTGGTGGCGCGACCGGGGGTTTGCTGCCTCTAGACTCGGAGGTGCGTCGCCGTCGTGCGGGAGAGTCCTGGGATCGCAAGAGTCCGGGCGCCGAAGGAGCAGCACCTCCCCGTCAATCTCTCAGGCAACAGGGACCGCGCGGTGATTCGACGCCTCTGGAAAGCGGTGGCATCCGGCTGCCCGCCCACGGGGAAAGGGGCACGGTTCCGACCGGCTACCGAATCTCTCAGGCGCACAGACAGAGGGGGAGGGCTGGTACCCGTCGGCCACGAGGCCGACCCGCCCGACCTGGAGCTGCCGTGACCCGTTCGTTCGCCGACCGCCACATCGGACCCGATTCCGACGAACTCGCCCGGATCCTCGCGACCATCGGTGTCGAGTCCGTCGACGCGCTCGCGACCACGGCGTTGCCCGCCACCATCCTCGACGAGTCCGGGCTCGCCGCGCTGCCCGCGCCCGCGAGCGAACACGAGGTACTCGCCGAGCTGGCCGGCCTGGCCCAGGCCAACACCGTCGCCACCTCGATGATCGGGCTCGGCTACTACGACACGCTCACCCCGCCCGTGCTGGTGCGCAACCTGCTCGAGAACCCCGCCTGGTACACCGCCTACACCCCGTACCAGCCCGAGATCAGCCAGGGCAGGCTCGAGGCGCTGCTCAACTTCCAGACCATGGTGTCGGACCTGACCGGCATGGACGTGGCCAACGCGTCGATGCTCGACGAGGCGACCGCCGCCGCCGAGGCGATGACGTTGCTGCGTCGCGCGGGCAAGTCCAAGTCGAACCGCCTGCTGCTCGACACCGACCTGTTCCCGCAGACCAAGACCATCATCGGCACCCGCGCCGAGCCGCTCGGCATCGAACTCGTCGAGGCCGACCTGTCCACCGGGGTGCTGCCCGAGGGCGACTTCTTCGGCGTGATCGTGCAGACCCCCGGCGCGTCGGGCCGCATCGTCGACTGGAGCGAGGTGTTCACCGCCGCCCACGAGCGTGGCGCGCTTGTCGCCGCCGGTGCCGACCTGCTGGCGATGACCCTGGTGACCCCGCCCGGCGAACAGGGCGCCGACGTGTGCTTCGGGACCACCCAGCGTTTCGGTGTCCCCATGGGCTTCGGTGGCCCGCACGCCGGGTACCTGGCCGTGCGCACCGCGTTCGCCCGTCAATTGCCGGGGCGCCTGGTCGGTGTGTCGGTCGACGCCGACGGCGCCCCGGCCTACCGCCTGGCGCTGCAGACCCGTGAGCAGCACATCCGCCGCGAGAAGGCCACCTCCAACATCTGTACCGCCCAGGTGCTGCTGGCCATCGTCGCCGCCATGTACGCGAGCTACCACGGTGCCAACGGACTGCGGGCCATCGCGCGCCGGGTGCACGAGCACGCCGCCGCCGTCGCGACCGGTCTCGGCGGTGCGGTGGTGCACGGCGCGTTCTTCGACACGGTGCTCGCGCACGTGCCCGGTGGTGCGGAAGCCGTTGTGGCCAAGGCGAAGTCGAAGGGGATCAACCTGCGACTGGTCGACGCCGACCACGTCTCCATCGCCTGTGACGAGGCGACCACCGAAGCCCATGTCGCCGCCGTCGTCGAATCCTTCGGCACCGCACTGACTCCCGAGTCCGGCGCGGGCGCGGAACCGGTCGGCATCGAGACCCGCACGTCCGAATACCTGACGCATCCGGCGTTCACCCGCCACCACACCGAGACCGCCATGCTGCGCTACCTGCGTTCGCTCTCGGACAAGGACATCGCCCTGGACCGCAGCATGATCCCGCTCGGTTCGTGCACCATGAAGCTCAACGCGACCGCCGAGATGGAGGCCATCACCTGGCCCGGTTTCGCCCGGCTGCACCCCTTCGCCCCCACCGAGGACTCGCCGGGCATCCGCAAGCTCGTCGCCGACCTCGAGCAGTGGCTGTGCGAGATCACCGGCTACGACGCGGTGAGCTTGCAGCCCAACGCCGGTAGCCAGGGTGAGTACGCGGGACTGCTCGCGATCCGCCGCTACCACCTCGACCGCGGCGACGACCACCGCGACACCTGCCTGATCCCGTCGAGCGCGCACGGCACCAACGCCGCCTCGGCGGCCATGGTCGGCATGCGGGTCGAGGTGGTGAAGTGCCGCGAGAACGGCGATATCGACCTCGACGACCTGCGCGCCAAGATCGCCGACCACGCCGAGCGGCTGGCCTGCATCATGATCACCTACCCGTCCACCCACGGCGTGTACGAGCACGAGGTCGCCGAGCTGTGCGCGCTGGTGCACGACGCGGGCGGTCAGGTGTACGTGGACGGTGCGAACCTGAATGCCCTTGTCGGACTTGCCCGTCCAGGGCGGTTCGGCGGCGACGTGAGCCACCTGAACCTGCACAAGACCTTCTGCATCCCGCACGGTGGTGGCGGTCCGGGCGTGGGCCCGGTGGCGGTGCGCTCGCACCTGGCGCAGTACCTGCCCGGTGATCCGCTCGAGAACGGTTCGCACGCGGTGTCGGCCGCCAACTACGGTTCGGCGTCGATTCTCCCGATCACCTGGGCCTACATCCGGATGATGGGTGCCGAGGGACTGCGCGCGGCCACGCTGACGGCCATCGCGTCGGCCAACTACATCGCGCGCCGCCTCGACGCCTACTTCCCGGTGCTCTACACCGGGGAGAACGGGATGGTCGCCCACGAGTGCATCCTGGATCTGCGCGAGATCACCAAGCAGACCGGTGTCACCGTCGACGATGTGGCCAAGCGCCTGGCGGACTACGGTTTCCACGCACCGACCATGAGTTTCCCAGTGGCGGGCACGCTCATGGTCGAGCCGACCGAGAGCGAGAACCTCGAGGAACTCGACGCCTTCATCGACGCCATGATCGCCATCCGCGGCGAGATCGACCAGGTCGCCGCCGGTGTCTGGCCCGTCACCGACAACCCGCTGCGCGGCGCACCGCACACCGCGGCCTGCCTCGTCGGCGAGTGGGACCACCCCTACAGCCGTGAAACCGCTGTCTACCCGCGCGGTGTGGGACATGCCCGGCCGAAGATCTGGCCTGCCGTGCGCCGCATCGATGGCGCGTTCGGCGACCGCAATCTCGTCTGCTCCTGCCCGCCGCTCGACGCGTACCAGGACTGATCCCCGCCGATCCGGGCCCCGCCGATGCTGTTCGGCGGGGCCCGGATTCGTTCACGGCCCGGAATTCGGGCACCCGGCGGGCTGCCCTGGGTGGCGGCGGTCGGTACGGTGGCGGATGGGGCGGCCATGTTCCCATGACCAGGAGGGGATCGAATCGTTGAGTATCGGCGAGATAGTGCGCGAGATCGAGGTAGCCGGAGCACCGTACGGGGTGACCATCGGACCGGACGGTGCGTTGTGGTTCACCTTGGTGACCCAGAGCGCCATCGGGCGGTATGCCGAGGGGCAGGTCGAGACCTTCGCCCTCGACCCGGTCGGCGGACAGCCCACGGTGATCGTGGCGGGGGACGATGACGCCTTGTGGTTCACCGAGTTCCACGGTGGCCGGCTGTGCCGGATCACCCTCGACGGCGCGGTGACCAGTCTGACGATGGACGGCCCCTACGGTGTCTGCGCGGGGCCCGGCGGGATGTGGTTCACCGAATTGCAGGCCGGTCGGGTCGGCCGGATCGCGGGCGACGGCGGGATCGAGGGGGTCGCGGTCGACGGAATGCCGTCGATGATCACCGCGGGCTCCGACGGTGCGGTCTGGTTCACGGTGAACCAGGGCAACGCGATCGGCCGCATCGACACCGACCTCACGGTGACCCTGCACCCCCTGCCCACCCCGTCGGCGGCCCCGGTCGGCATCGCCGCAGGCCCGGACGGTGCGGTGTGGTTCACCGAGATCGGCGTCGGCGCGATCGGGCGAATCGACAGCGCGGGTACGGTCACCGAATACGCTCTGCCGGACCGTGATTCACGCCCGCACGCAATCGTCACAGGACCCGACGGTGCGCTCTGGTTCACCGAATGGGCCAGCGGAAACCTCGGCCGGATCGACACCGACGGCAAGATCGACCACCTGACCCTCCCCGGCGCCGAACCGCACGGACTCACGGTGGATTCCACCGGCCACCTCTGGGTGGCCATGGAATCCGGTGCTCTGGTCGAGGTCGCACCATAGATGACGCGCGGGGACACTCGTTGTCACAGGACGCGGGGTGTCCCTGCGATCATCAATTCGTCGCGACCGTGGCGTCGGTGATTTCGACGAACTCCGAGTAGCGCCCGCCCGTTTCGATGAGTTCGGGGTGGGTGCCCTCCTCTACCACGCCACCCTTGTCGAGGAACAGGACGCGGTCGGCGGTTCGGACCGTGCGCAAGCGGTGGGCGACGACGATGACTGTTCGTCCGGCCATCAGGCGTTCGATGCCCCGGTGGACGGCTGCTTCGTTGGCGGGGTCAAGCGCCGAGGTGACTTCGTCGAGCAGGACGATGGGGGCGTCCTTCAGGAGGGCACGGGCGATCGAAACACGTTGGCGCTCACCGCCCGACAGCAGTGCGCCGCCCTCGCCGACGGCGGCGGACCAGCCACCGGGCAGACGGTCGACCACCTCGTCCAGTCCGGCAGCGGTCGCCGCCGCCCGCACCTCGGTGTCGGTGGCGTCGGGTCGGCCGAGGCGGATGTTGTCCTCGATCGTGCCGTCGAACAGGTACACATCCTGGAAGACGATGGCGATGGACGACATCAGGGTGGCGGTGTCGATGTCGCGCACGTCGACACCGCCGATGCGTACCGCGCCCGCGTCGACATCGTGGAAACGGGCGAGCAATTGAAGCACCGTGGATTTCCCGGCGCCGGAAGGCCCGACGATCGCGAACCGCTGACCCTGCGGCACCTGGAACGTCAGCCCGTCCAGCACGGTGTGCCCGTCGCGCGCGAAGCCCACGGCATCGAACTCGAGATCGTGGCGGAGCGGTCGGACCGGATCGCGTGGTTCGGGAAGCGGTTCGGTGCTGAGCAGGTCGTCCAGCCGGGTGAGCTGGGAGTGCGCGCTGCGCAGTTTGCCACCCAGATCGGCCAGTGACAGCAATGGTTCGGCGCAACGGGCGGCGAGCACCAGGATCGCCAGCAGTTCGGCCGCGCCGATTCGGCCGCCGAGGGCGAGGTAGGCGCCGAGCGCGAGCAGCACGGTGAACATGGTCTGGACGACGAGCGTGAGACCGACCATCCCCGGCAGCGCGGTGCGCACCGAGCGATGAGTGGCCCGCTGGAGCTCCCGCAGCGCATCGTCGAGCAGACCGAACCGCTCGGTGCTTCGGCCACCGGCGCGCAGCACCGGCTGGGCCCGCAGGTATTCGATGACGCGGCCCGCCGCCTCGTGGTCGCGGGCGTGGCGTTCGGCGTCGGTGGCCGCCAGCGCACGACTCGCCCGGATCTGCACCGCGGCCACCAGGGGGACGGCGACCAGCGCGGCCAGTCCGAGCCGCCAATCGAAGACCGCGATCACCACCACGATGGTCGCCGGCGTCAACGTCGCGGTGATGAACGGGCTGAGCAGGTGCGCGATCACGCCCATCGCCTCGAGCACGCCCCGGCTGGCCAGCACCGACACCTCACCCACCCGGTCCGGCCCGAACCAGCCGACCGGCAGCCGCGCGAGGTGGTCGCCGATGCGGTGGTAGGTGCCGCGCAGCAGCGTGGTTCCCGAGCGGAATCCCGACAGATCGCTGACATAGCGCAGCACGGCGTACACCGCGACCGCGCACCCGAACCCGATCAGCCACGGCCAGGCCCGCGCGGGTTCGCTACCGAACAGCTCACGCAACACGGGAACGAGCAGCAGGTAGGACAACCCTTCGAGCACGGCGGTGACACTCATCAACACCACGGTCCGGCGAACCGGACCCGCGTACTGATGACCGAGCACCCGTAACAGTGTGCGGATCATGACAAGTCGCTTCCTTGTTCGGCCCGCCAGAACGCGGCGAACGCGCCGCCCTCGGCCAGCAGTCGGGTGGGTGCGCCGCGCTCGACGATCACGCCGTCCCGCAGCAGGACGACGGTGTCGGCGTCGGCGATGGTTTCGTGTCGGTGGGCGATGACGAGTACCGTGCGGTCACCGCGCAGGTTCGCCATTGCACGGCGCAATGCCCGCTCGGTCTGTGGGTCGGCGAAGGCGGTCGCCTCGTCGAGTACCAGTACCGGGGTGTCGGCCAGCAGGGCACGGGCGAGCGAAAGCCGTTGTGCCTCACCGCCGGACAGCCCGGCCTGTTCGCCGAGAACGGTGTCGTACCCGTGCGGCAGGTCGAGGATCCGTTCGTGGATCCCGGCCAGCCGGGCGGCCTCGATCACTCGTTCGCGGTCGGCGTGCGGCACGGCGACCGCGATATTGTCGGCCACCGAGGCGCGCAGCAGTCGCACATCCTGGAAGACGAACGACACCGACCGGTAGAGCCCATCGCTGCCGATATCGCGCAGATCGGCACCACCGAGAACGACGCTGCCGTGACTCGGGTCGAAGAATCGCAGAAGTAGTTGCGCCAGTGTCGATTTGCCGCTGCCCGACGGTCCGACCAGCGCGGTGACGGTACCCGGCTCGAGGACCAGGTCGATACCGCGCAGCACCTCCCGGTCGTCGTAGCCGAAGCGCACGTCCCGTAGCTCGACCCGGTGCCCGCGCGGAGCCACGGGGCGCGTGGGTTCGGGCAGTGGCCGCACGGCGAGGACCTCGTTGATCCGGCCGATCGCGTGACCAGCCGCCTGCAGATCGTCGAAACCGTGTTGCAGCGCCGCGACCGGCGCGGTCAGACCGAGCCCGAGCAGCAGGAACGGCAGCAGATCGGCGGCGGCCAGCTCGCCACGGGTGAGCAGGAAGGTGCCGCCGCTCAGAATCACCAACAGCACGAACGGCGGCGACAACGCCAGCTGCATCCCGGCGGCCACGGGAGCGAGACCGCGAACGAAACGCAGGAACGTATCGGCGAATTCGTCTGCGGCCGTGCGGAATCGCCGATGCGCCCGATCGCCACCGCCGAAGGCCTTGACCACCGCGATGCCCTGCACGAACTCCACCACCGCATCGGCGATGCGACCCATCGCGGCGTCGAACTCCCGCTGTTCACGTTCCCTCGCCGGCAGCAGGAGCAGCGGCACGTGCAAGAGCGCGAGCAGGACCGGGACGAGCGTGATGAGCGTGAGCCGCCAGTCCACCGTGCACAGATACGCCAGCGATACCAGTGGCACCACGAACGCCGACACCAGCTCACCCGGCGCGTGTGCGAGGACCGGATGCACCGCGCTCACGTCGTCGCCGACCACCTTGGCCAGCTCACCGGTCCGGCGCCCCGAGAACCAGCCGATCGGCACGCGCCCCAACTGGGCGGCGAGCTGTCGCCGAAACGTCAGCTGCACCCGGCCGTCGAGAACATGGCCGAGTCCTGCCGCCGTACCGGTGAACACCAGCCGCACCAGCAGACCGATCGCACCGATCGCCACCGCGAGCCACACCCGGTCGTGGTCGACCGGCCCGGCCGACAACAGCACCCGGCCGACCTCGACCACCGCGAGCAGCGGCGCCAGCCCGGCCAGTGAGCCGATGACCTGCGCGATCATCACTACGGCGAAGCCGGGGACATGGGGTCGGACCGATGTCGCAAGAGTCGGCGGCGGGGAATGCGTCACCGACTCCGCCTCGGGACGTTCGATTGTCATCGTCATCGCACACTCGATTCAGAAAGTCACTGTCTCTAGACAGCGACTGTACGAGCGTCGATACAGACAGTCAATGTCTGAATGAGAGTGGCAGTCACCAGACAGTGACTTCCTGATAATCTGGCCGCATGGCTGGACTACGCGAACGCTGGCGGCTCAACGCCATGCACACCGTTCAGGAATGCGCCCTCGACCTGTTCGACGCGAAGGGCTTCGCCGCGGTCACCATCGAGGAGATCGCCGCCGCGGCCGAGGTCTCACCCTCGACGGTCTACCGGCTCTTCGGCACAAAGGAGGGCATCATCGTCGCCGACGAGTTCGACAACCTCAGCGACGAACAGCTGGCGAAGGTCGTCGACCCGCACGATCCGATCGGCAGCCTCATCCGCTCCGTCCGCGAGTACGACACGGGCACGAACGAATCGGGCTCCGAACCCGGCCCGTGGCGGCGCAGCCTGCGCTATCACTTCACCGAACCCTCGGTCCGGCGCGCGGCCTACGCCTCGGCCGACCGCACCAGCCAGCGGCTGTCACCGCTGCTCGCCTCGACCGGCCGTTTCACCGAGGCGCAGGCCAAGGTGGCGACCAACGCGCTCATCTTCGGCTACCTCGCCGCGCTCGAACAGTGGTTCCTCGACGGCGGCGACCGCCCCGTCGCCGCCTATGTGGACGAGGCGCTCGACCCTTTACGGGCCGTCTGGGGCGACTGACTACGGGGTGGTCAGTGCCTTGACCACGGCCGTTCCGAAGCCGATATCGTTGCTGGTCGGCATGCGGGTGTAGGTGCCGCCCGTCTGCGCGGACAACTCCTGCAGGGTCTGGGTGCCTTCGCCGCCGACCACGATGATGTCCACCCGCACCGGCTTACCCGACTGGTTGGCCGCCGCGATCTGGGCGAGCAGGTCGGCGCCGGTCAGCGAGGAATCGTCGTCCGGTCCGTCGGTGATGAGCAGAATCGAATTGGTGCGGCCGGGGGAGTAGTTTGCCACCGCCGCCCGGTAGGCGGCGAGCAGACTCGGATACGCCTGGTCGGTACCCACCGTGCTCGGCTTCAGTGAGGTGACCGCCGATCCCACGGCATTGCGCTGGGTGTCTGTGAGCAGACCGGTGGCCACGTTCACCTGGTAGGGATTGGTTCCGTCGAGGTTCTTGCCGAACGTCCAGAGGCCGAGCCCGAAGTCGGGCGGCATCACCTGCAGGGTCGAGGCGAGCGCGGCGCCCGACGTGGCGAGGCGGGTCATCGAGCCGTCGGTGGTGCCCATGGACGACGAGACATCGAGCAGCACAGTGGCATTCACGCCGAGCACCGGGTTGTCGATGGTGGCGCGCACCTTCTCGAGCGCTGCCTTCCCCGGATTCGCGGGCGCCGAACCGATGGCCGGGCCGAAACCGTCGGCGGCGAAAGCGGCCGCCTGCTCGGGTGCCCGCAGGAAGTCGATGAAGCGCGAGGCGATGAGGTTCTGGATCTTGTCGACCCACGGACCCGACAGCACCGCCGCCGGGTAATCCGTCAGCGGCGCGGTGCCCGCCGGACGGAACGCCGTGAGCCCACCGGTTCCCAGTTGCTGAGCGGTAGCGGCCACCGCGTGGATATCGTTCGCGGCGGGATCCGCGCTGATCGCGGCCATCGCCGTGGTCAGGTCGGCGGGTTTTTCGGCAGCGGCGGCCAGGCCGGAAATGGCGGCCACCACCTGCCCGGACGCGGCGGCCTGCTCGGTGAGCGGGTCGGTGCCCGACACCGCCGACCCGATCGCGGCGGCGGCCGCGGTGGTCGCGTCACCCGGGGGCAGCGCCATCCGCAGTCCACCCCAGCCGTTCAAGCCGATCTCGTCGAGCGAGCCCTGCTGCAATCGGGGCAGGTCGGCCCAGGTGATCTGGTGCTGCTCGAGTGCCTGCCGCAGCGGATCGGGCACCGCGAGCACGATAGGACTGGTCGCGATGGATGCCGGGGTGCCCTCGATCAGGCCGGGCACCCGGACCAGCTCGATCGAACGGCTCGAGTCGGCGATCCACAGACCGGGCTTCGGGCCGAGGCCGGGTTCCCAGGTGCTGGTGTCGGCCAGCGCGCCGACGAGCGCCGCCGACGGCCGGGCCGTCACCTCGACGCGCGCGCAGTGGTCACGCACGCGCGGCTTTGTCGCGTTGAACCGTTCCGCGGCCGCACGCACCGGACCGGCCACGGCCGGGTCGACGGTGACATCGAGGGCGGCGGGCCCCTCCACACATTCCGCCGCGGCGGCCACATCGGATTCGGCGGCACGATCGCGCAACTGGAACCAGGCGAACACAGCCACTAGTACGACCACGAGCACCGATGCCGCGATAACCGGACCTTTGCTGATACGTCGAGATCTGGTCCCGCTGCGATGTGTACCCACGCGGCAAGTTTAAGGACTCACCGACGGGGCGGCGCACCTCGCATCCCCCGGCGCATCGTCGCAGCTCACAGCCGAGGGTCGGGCGTCATGGTCGACGCCCGACCCTCGGTCGGTCATTCGCGGATCACGCGCCCGCGGTCGTATTCACGACCACCCCACACCCCGGACTGACCGGTGCGCGCCGCGTACTCGGTGCACCCCGCGAGCAACGGGCAACCGGCGCAGATGCGGCGGGCGTAGTCGAAATCCTGCGACGGGTACGGAAACCACGCCTCGTGGTTGGGGTCGCCCCGGCAGGCGGCGCGATGCCACCGACCGGAATCGGACAGGGTGAGCAGGTCGGTCAGTGCGGTGGTCACGGCGCGTACTCCTTCCAGATCCGGCGCTGTGTGCTGGCGAGCGGGTCGGGAGCCTTGGGCTCCCACAGCAACCGCATCCCCGCCTCTTCGGGGGTGCGGTCGGCCTTGGTCGTATTGCAGGGTGCGCAGCAGGCTACGAGGTTGCCCCAGGTATTGGGGCCGCCCCGGCTGCGCGGGCGAATGTGGTCGACGGTGGCCGCCCAGTTCGCGCAGTAGCCGCAGCGGTGCTTGTCGCGGCGCAGCACACCGGCCAGGGTGGCGCGGCTGTCCTCGCCGACCGGTCGCACATGCGCCAGGTACACGTAGCGCAGTAACCGGATCGTCTCCGGCAACGCCACCTCGAGCCGCTGCGAGCGGATCGGGAAACGCGGCACCCGGTCGATGACGGATTCGGCGGCACCGCTGAGCAGCAATGTCACCGCCCGATCGGCGGTGATCTCGTCGAGCGCCTCGTAACTGGCGTTGAGCACCAGCACGCGGCTGTGTATCCAGTTGTCGGCGGCGGGAGCCGTCGGGACGACGGCATGACGAATATCATCGGAATCACCATGTTTCGAAGAAGCGAGCGGAAGGGAGAGGTGGGGTGCGCTCAGTGCGCGATGGGGAGACGACCGGCTTCGCGCATCTCGGCGCTGCGATGTCCGGTGCTCTGGTATCCGGGCTTCGAATCATGCTGTCGTACAGCTGGTTTCACGGTCGTCTCCTCCTCTCTGCGTGCTCTGCCGGTCTCGTCTGGCGCGATGTCGGCCTCGTGTGAATCATGGTGACACACCGTGTCCGGAATGTCGGCTCATTTGTTGTCGGTGGGCGACAGCGCATCCCACCGGCGCCCAGGGTGATTCGGGCGTGGCCGTGACGCCGACGCGTGCGAGCTGGGCCGCCGCCCACACGGCGAACCCGGCCAGGGCGTAGAGCGCGCCGAACAGGCAGGACGCCCACCATCCCCACACGGTGAAAGCCCAGGTCGTGGTGACCGCGCCGAGCGCGGAGCCCAGTGAGTAGAAGGCCATGTAGGCACCGATGACACTGCCCGCGCGGTCGGGATGTGCGGTGGTCAGCACATGCTGACTGCTCACGTGCACAGCCTGGACAGCGAAATCGAGCAGAACGATGCCGACGACGAGCAGCACCGCTGTCCCGGTCCGCGCGATGAACAACCAGGACACGGCGAGCATCAGCAGGGCCGAGCCGGTGACCCGCTGCGCGTGACCGGCATCGGCCCACCGGCCGGCCCGGCCCGCGCCGAGGGCGCCCGCGAGACCGAACAACCCGAACAGCCCGATCTCGGTCGTGCCCAACGACCAGGGATGCGCGGCGAGGGGGAGCGCGAGGCCGCTCCACAGCGATCCGAAGGACGCGAAGACGAAGAAGGTGATCGAGCCCCGGCTCAGAAACAGCCGGTCCGTGGTCACCAGCCGTCCCGTGGACCGCAGCACCTGGATGTACCGATTATCGCGGGTTCTGACGTCCGGACTCAGAACCCTCCGGGTGAGGACGGCGAGCGTCGCGCAGAGCACCGCGAGCGCCGCATAGGCTGCCCGCCAGCCGAGCGTGTCACCCAGCAGACCCGCGACGACACGGACCCCGAGGATGCCGATCACCACCCCGGAGGTGACAGCGCCGATATTGCGGCCCCGTTCACCGGGCGCGGAAACTGCGGCGACGTATGCCACGGTCACCTGGACGACGACCGCGAACACCCCGGCGACCGCGAGCCCGGCGACCGCGACGACACCAGTGGGCGCGACGGCGGTGATCGCGGCCCCGACCGAGGTGAGCGCGAGCATGCCGCCGATGAGCCGACGGCGGTTCACCAGGTCACCGAGTGGGACCAGCAGAACCAGTCCGGCGAAATACCCGATCTGCCCGGCGGCGATCAGGACGCCGGACGACTGCGGCGACAGCCCCAGTTCCGCACCCGCCACGGTGAGAACCGGCTGGATCGCGTAGATCGTGGAGACCGCCGCGGCGCACACCACCGCCAGCGTCACCCGTTGTGCTCGCGTCAGTCGTGTACCCACCGGACCTCCAAAGAGTAGCAAAATGAAACCAAATCAAAGGTAAGCAATAATGGTTTCGAATTGCAACCTATTAGGAGGTGGCCCATGGCTCCGACGGTCCGTGTCGACCGCGAATGGACCGATGCCACCTGCCCGGTGGCGCGAACTGTCGACCTGGTGGGTGATCGGTGGAGTCTGCTCATCGTGCGCGACGCCATGGAAGGGCCGGCGTCGTTCACCGAGTTGCGGCAGCGGCTCGGGATCGCGCGCAACATCCTCGCCGACCGCCTGCGCCGACTCGTCGACGACGGCATCCTCGCCACCAGCGCGACCGCGAGCGGCAAACGGTACGTCTACGAGTTGACGCCGGCGGGGCGGGACCTGTTCACCGTCGTCGTCGCGCTGCGGCAGTGGGGGGAGAGTCATGCCTTCGCCGACGACGAGCCCCGCTCGGCGCTCGTGGACCGCGACGGCCGGCCACTCGCCGAACTACGTCCTCGCGATCGGGCAGGCGCGGTCGTCACCGCAGCCACCACCGAAGTGCGGCGAGTGGACTGCGGGTGAACTACTTTCGGCCGGCAGCCACCAGTTCTGCGCACCGTTCGCCGACCAGCATGACGGTGATGTTCGGATTCACCGTGGTGTGCGCCGGGAACACCGAGGCGTCGGCCACGCGCAGTCCATCGATGCCCTTGACCCGCAGTTCCGGGTCGAGCGGGCTCATCGGGTCGTCCGGTGCGCCCATCCGCACGGTGCCGACGGGGTGGTACACGGTGTTGTGGGTGCGCCGGATGTAGTCGGCCAGTTCGGCATCGGTCTCGGCCTGTGGACCCGGATACAGTTCCCGCTCGATCCACTCCGAAAGCGCTGCGGCGGAGGCGATTTCACGAGCCTTGCGCAGGCCCGCGATCATCACCCGCATGTCGTGGCCCTCGGCATCGGTGAAGTAGCGCGGGTCCACCCGAGGCTTGTCGCGGAAGTCGCGCGACCGCAACCGCACGGTGCCGCGCGAGCGGGCGTGGGTGACATTGGGGGTGAGGCAGAAGGTGTTCTCGGCCGTCGGGTAACCCTGGCGCAGCGTATGCATGTCGAAAGGGACACTGCCGTAATGCATCATCAGGTCGGGCCGGTCGAGCCCGTCGACGGTGGTGGTGAAGATGCCCGCCTCCCACCATTGTGTCGAGCTGCGCACCATCGGCTGTTTCGTCTCGAACCCGATCACCCCCTCGGGGTGGTCCTGCAGGTGCGCACCGACACCGGGAGAGTCGACCACGACGTCGATTCCGTTCTCCCGCAGGTGATCCGCCGGACCGATACCCGAGAGCATCAGCAGCTTCGGCGAGTCTATGGCCCCGGCCGAGACGATCACCTCCCGCTCGGCGGTGACCCGGGTGGCCCGGCCGAAGGCGTTGTCGGTGTACTCCACACCGACCGCGCGCCCGTCCTCGATGAGGATCCGCTTGGCCCACGCGCCCGTCCGGATGGTGAGATTCGGCCGATCCAGAATCGGGTGCAGGTAGCTCACCGACGACGAGGATCGGGTGCCGTCGGTGCGGCTGTTGATCTGGAAGAAGTTGGCGCCGTTGACAACCGTGCGATCGGCATTGAACTCCGCACGCGGAATCCCGACCTCCGCGCAGGCGTCGAGCACCGCCACGCCGCAGGGGTCGTTCGGCGGCACCGTCATGATGTTCACCGGCCCGCTGCGCCCGTGGTGCTCGCCGGGAGCATCGTTGGTTTCGATCCGGCTGTAGAGCCGGTACATCGAGTCCGAGCCCCAGCCGGTCGCGCCGTGCTCGCGTTCCCAGCTGTCCAGGTCTTCGCGCGGCGCCCAGAACGCGATGCAGCTGTTGTGCGACGAACAGCCGCCGAGCACCTTGGCCCTGGCATGGCGCATGAACGAATTGCCGTTCTCCTGCGGCTCGATCGGATAGTCCCAGTCGTAGCCGGATTCCAGCAGTTCCATCCAGCGATCCAGGCGAAGGATCGCCGGATCGTCCACATCGGACGGGCCCGCCTCGAGCAGACACACCGTCACCGACGGATCCTCCGAGAGGCGAGCGGCCACCGCAGCGCCCGCCGAACCGGCGCCGACGATCACGTAGTCGTAGGAATTCACCGCTGGTCCTCCCGCAGCTCGAACCAGCCGGTGACCCCCGGCCGGAGGTTCTCGTACACGTGCTTGGCCTCGCGATACTCGTGCAACCCGGACGGGCCGAGTTCACGGCCGACGCCGGACCGGCCGAACCCGCCCCACTCCGCCTGTGGCAGATAAGGCCCGAAGTCGTTGACCCACACCGTGCCCGCGCGCACTCGGGCCGCCACCCGCCGCGCCCGCGCCGAATCGCTGGACCACACCGCGCCCGCCAGGCCGTATTCGGTGTCGTTGGCGATGGAGATCGCCTCTTCCTCGGTCGTGAACGTCTCCACCGTGACCGTCGGGCCGAACGCCTCGTCGTGCACACAGGCCATCGTGCGGTTCGCCCGGTCGATGACGGTCGGCAGATAGAACCAGCCGTTGTCGAGATTGCCCGAGCCCTGATCGCCGACGGCGAAGGTACCGCCGGTGCGGATGTCGGCTCCGTCCGCGCGGGCCTGCTCCACATAGGCGTGCACCTTGTCGCGATGCGCCGACGAGATCAGCGGACCGGTCTCGGTGCCGTCGGCGAACGGCAGGCCGAGGCGGATCTGGCGGGCGCGGCGGACGAGTTCGTCGACGAACCGGTCGTGCGCCGACTCTTCGATCACCAGTCGCGCCCCAGCCGAGCACACCTGGCCGGAATGCAGGAACGCCGCGTTGAGGGCGTTGTCGACACAGGCGCTGAGGCGCTCGTCGGTGTCGCAGGCGTCGGCGAAGATGATGTTCGGGTTCTTGCCGCCCAGCTCGAGGGCCACTTTCTTCACCGTCGCCGCCGCCTCGCGGGCGATGACGCGGCCCGTGGACAATCCGCCGGTGAACGAGACGAGGTCCACATCGGGATGGGCCGACAGGGGAGCGCCCGCGGTCGGTCCGGCGCCGAGGACGAGATTGGCCACGCCAGGCGGCACCCCGAGGTCGTCGAGGACGGTCATCAGCAGGATCGCGGTGTGCGGGGTGAGTTCGGCGGGCTTGAGTACGAAGGTGTTGCCCGCGGCCAGCGCCGGTGCCACCTTCCAGGCGGCCTGCAGCAGCGGATAGTTCCACGGCGTGATGAGCCCGCACACCCCGACCGGTTCGTAGACGATGCGCGAATCGATGTCGGCGTTGCCCGCGTCGACCACCCGGCCCGCGTCCTCGGCGGCGAGCTTGCCGAAGTACCGGAAGCAGTTCTCGATATCGGTCATGTCGATCTCGGACTCGTAGGGCCGTTTGCCCGTGTCCAAGGTCTCGGCGCCCACGAACTGTTCGCGTCTGCCCTCGATCGCGTCGGCGATGTCGAGCAGCAGATCGCCACGTTCACCGGCGGTGGTGGTGCGCCACGGTCCGTCGTCGAAAGCGCGCCGAGCGGCGGCGATGGCGGCCTCGGTGTCCTCCGCGCCCGCCTCGGCGACGGTGCCGACCACGGAATCGTCCGCCGGACAGCGGATCTCGCGGGTCAGACCGGACGCGGCCGCGCGCCAGGTGCCATCGATATAGAGGGTCTGGCTCATGGTTGTCCCTTCACGATTCGTCGGTGTCGACGGCTTCGGGTTCGTGGTGATCGGTGGCGGAGCGGCGCAGGTAGAGATAACCGAGATGACGTTCGTACTGGTCGAGGATGTCGCCGATCACCTGCTCACGGCTGTACCCGTTGAGGGCGTACCCCTGCGAGCCCTCCGCCAGATACACCTCGCAGCGGAAATAGCGGTCACCGGAGCGCTGGGCCAGCACCGCGTACGAGGGTGCGGGCGCCGAGACCGGCCACACACCGTATTCGAAGCCGGTCTCGGTGCCCTGATCGACGATCAGCCGCGGATACGGCAGCCCCTCGTGGGTGCCCGATTCGTCGACGTGCGCGGTGAGTCCCATCCTGGCCAACTCCTCGGAAACCTCACGCATGGCTGGAATCACGGTGTTGTTCAAGAACTTCCGGGTCGAGGCCGGGCCGGGGTAGTGGACGGTGGCCAACAGCCTGCGCCGCCAGCTGCCGTGCTCGCTCGGTCCGCGCCCGGCCGCGATGGCATTGGGCAGCGCCGCCCGGTAGCTGTCGATCTTGAACGATTCGTTGCGCACCGCGCGCAGCATGGCGATCCCGATCAGAGCCAGCACGAACGAGAACGGCAAGCCCATGATGATCGTCGCGTTCTGCAGGGTGATGATCGATCCGCCGGTGCCCGCGAACAGCATCGACAGCGTGAGCAGGCCGATCGCGGCCGACCAGAAGATCCGGGTGCCACGCGCGCAATCCGCCATCGGGTCGGGCAGTTTCGAGGTGAAGTTGCCCATCACGAGCGAACCGGAATCGGCGCTCGTCACGTAGAACAGCAGCCCGGTGATAGTGGCTATGCCGAGCAGAAAGGTGGCCCCGGGGTACTGCTCGAGCAGGGAGTAGAAGCCCAATTCGGCTCGGGCCGCGGTCTGTTCGGCGAACTGCTGATCGTCACGCGCCACCTGCAACGCGCTGTTGCCGAACACCGAGATCCACAGCAGGGTGAAGCTGAACGGCACGACGAGCACTCCGAAGATGAACTGGCGCAGGGTGCGTCCGCGCGAAATGCGCGCGAGGAACAGCCCGACGAACGGCGCCCATGCCACCCACCACGCCCAGAAGAACAGTGTCCAGCTGTCGAGCCACGTCGAGGGCTGATTCGCCGTCTCCGGATTGCGTTCCCAGGCAAAGGTGTTCAGCGTGCGGTCCAGGAATGTCGACAGGTAGTCGCCCGCGTTCTGGGTGAGCCCGTTGAGCAGGAACGACGTGCGACCGGCCACCAGGATGTAGATCAGCAGGGCGATGGCCATGATGACGTTGAGTTCGGACAAGCGCCGGATGCCCTTGTCGACTCCGGTGGTCGCGGAGACGGTGGTGATGGCCACCGACAACGCGATCAAACCGATCTGGGCCGCCTTGCCCTGCGGAACGCCGAACAGTTCGTGCAGACCGTAGTTGAGCTGGACGATGCCGATGCCGAGCGAGGTGGCGATACCGAAGATGGTGCCGAGCACCGCGGCCACATCGATGGCGTCACCCCAGCGCCCGTGCACCCGCTTGCCGAAGATCGGATAGAGGGCGGCGCGAATCGTCAGCGGCAGATTGTGCCGGAACGCGAAGTACGCCAGTGCCCCGCCCATCAGCGCGTACATCGCCCACCCGGTGATGCCGTAATGGAAGATCGTCCAGGTGACAGCTTCGCGGGCGGTGTGATCGGTCTGGGCCGGTCCCTCCGGCGGGTGCAGGTAGTTGTAGACCGGTTCGGCGACGGAGAAGAACATCAGGTCGATGCCGATGCCCGCCGCGAACAGCATCGACGTCCAGGAGAACAGGCTGTACTCCGGGCGCGATTCCTCCGGGCCGAGGCGGTAGCGGCCGTAGCGGCCCGCACCGAGGAACACGACGAGCCCGAGGATCACGGTGGCGAGCACGAAGTACCACCAGCCGAACCAGGTGGAGATGAAGGTCTTCACCTCGCCGACGACGCTTTCGGCACTCTCCGGCGAGGCCAGCGCCCAGACCGCGAAGGCCAGCACGAGCCCCGCGGCGGTGAGGAACACGGGCTTGTTCACCGACCGCTTGTCGGCCACCGGGTGCAACGTCACCTGCGTCGCCCCGACAGGTGTGCTGTTGTCGCCGGGATTGCTGGGGGCGCCCATGCGACGAAGGCTAGTTCGTCCACCTCGTCCTTTCGTGGACATCCGGTGGTTGCTGTGCCCGTGTTCGAGCGTGCGCGGCGGCCGCGAGGCGGGAACCTACAATCGAGAGGTGGTTCGCCACGCCCAACCGTCGGCCCCCGACGATTCGGCGTGGCGGAATGCGTGACGCCCGCCGGGCGTTCCACCCACACGCGATGTCGCATGTACCCACGGGTAACATGACATCGACTTTTTCCAGCCGGTTTTCAACCGAAGTGAGGCAGTAGATGACAGAGCGGATTCAGGTCGGCGGGCTCCAGGTGGCGAGCGTTCTCCACGATTTCATCGAGAACGAGGCGCTTCCCGGTACCGGCGTAGATTCCGCCGCGTTCTGGGCAGGCGCCGAACAGGTCATCAACGACCTCGCCCCGCGCAACCGTGCCCTGCTGGCCGAACGCGACGAGATCCAGGGCAAGCTCGACGCCTGGCACCAGGAGAGCCCCGGCGCGAACTACGACAAGGGCGCCTACAAGCAGTTCCTCACCGAGATCGGGTACCTGCGCCCCGAGCCCGCGCCGTTCCAGATCGGCACCGGCAACGTCGACGCCGAGATCGCCACCACCGCAGGCCCGCAGCTGGTGGTTCCGGTGATGAACGCGCGTTTCGCGATCAACGCCGCCAACGCGCGCTGGGGTTCGCTCTACGACGCCCTCTACGGCACCGACGCCATCTCCGAGGCCAACGGCGCCGAGAAGGGCACCGGCTACAACCGCGTGCGTGGCGACAAGGTCATCGAGTGGGGCCGTAACTTCCTCGACGACGCCGTCACCCTCATCACCGGTTCGCACATCGGTTCGTCGTACTACAAGATCGTCGACGGCGAGCTCGAGGTCGGCCTGGAAGACGGCACCGACATCGGCCTGGCCGATCCCTCCCAGCTGGTCGGCTACCTCGGTGACCCCGAGGCCCCCACCTCGGTGCTGCTCAAGCACAACGGTCTGCACATCGAGATCCAGATCGATCCGAATTCGCCCATCGGCTCCACCGACTCCGCCGGCGTCAAGGACATCGTGCTCGAGTCGGCGCTCACCACGATCATGGACTTCGAGGACTCGGTCGCCGCGGTCGACGCCGACGACAAGGTCGTCTGCTACCGCAACTGGCTGGGCCTGATGAAGGGCACCCTCGCCGAGGAGGTCACCAAGAACGGCAAGACCTTCACCCGCACCATGAACCCCGACCGCGTGTTCACCGCGCTCGACGGTTCCGAGCTGGTGCTGCACGGTCGTTCGCTGCTGTTCGTGCGCAACGTCGGCCACCTGATGACCTCCGACGCCATCATCGACGCCGAGGGCAACGAGGTGCCCGAGGGCATCATGGACGGCCTGATCACCTCGCTGATCGCCGTGCACTCGCTCAACGGCACCGCCGAGCTGGCCAACACCCGCACCGGCTCGGTCTACATCGTGAAGCCGAAGATGCACGGCCCCGACGAGGCCGCGTTCACCAACGAGCTGTTCGGCCGCATCGAGGACGTCCTCGGCCTGACCCGCAACACCCTCAAGGTCGGCATCATGGACGAGGAGCGCCGCACCACGGTCAACCTCGCCGCGTCGATCGAGGCCGCCAAGGACCGCGTGGTGTTCATCAACACCGGCTTCCTGGACCGCACCGGCGACGAGATCCACACCTCCATGGAGGCCGGGCCGATGGTCCGCAAGGCCGAGATGAAGACCCAGACCTGGATCACCTCCTACGAGGACTGGAACGTCGACACCGGCCTGGCCAAGGGCCTGCCCGGCAAGGCCCAGATCGGCAAGGGCATGTGGGCCATGCCCGACCTGATGGCAGGCATGCTCGAGCAGAAGATCGGCCACCCCAAGGCAGGCGCCAACACCGCGTGGGTGCCCTCGCCGACCGCCGCCACCCTGCACGCCACCCACTACCACCAGGTGGACGTGTTCAAGCGCCAGTCCGAGATCGCCAAGGGCGGCCCCCGCGCCACCGTCGACCAGATCCTGGAAATCCCCCTGGCCCAGTCCACCGACTGGTCCGACGAGGAGAAGCGCCAGGAGCTCGACAACAACTCCCAGGGCATCCTGGGCTACGTCGTGCGCTGGATCGACCACGGCGTCGGCTGCTCCAAGGTGCCCGACATCAACGACATCGGCCTGATGGAAGACCGTGCCACCCTGCGCATCTCGAGCCAGCTGGTCGCCAACTGGCTGCGCCACGGCATCGTCTCCGAAGCAGACGTGATCGCCAGCCTCGAGCGCATGGCCCCCGTGGTCGACCGCCAGAACTCGGGCGACAAGAACTACCGCCCGATGGCGCCGAACTTCGACGACTCGATCGCTTTCCAGGCCGCCAAGGAACTGGTCCTGGAAGGCACCAAGCAGCCCAACGGCTACACCGAGCCGATCCTGCACCGGCGTCGTCGTGAGTTCAAGGCTGCGCAGAAGTAGTGATGACGAGTGGTGAAAAGTAGCTCGTAGCAGCACTTTCGCTTGAGGCCCCGCATCGGAGACATCCGATGCGGGGCCTCTGCCGTCACTGGAGATCATGCTGGATACCAGCTCGTCAGCCTCAAAATGGTCGCAAACGAAAGTGCCGCCATCGCCCTGAGAAGTGGTCTACCAGCGGATTCGCGTCCCGTAGGACGGAAACTTGCGCGATCCGGCGGTCTAGGTCGAAGATGTCTTGCCCCGTCGGACTGGCGCGATTTGAACCTGGGACTTCGTCACGACGGTTCACATCGTCCCGAAGCTTCTCAAAAGTACTCAAAAGTGCTGGTAGTCAGAAGGAGCGACGAACGTCGTGTCCTGGTCTCTGACCTCACGAGTTCACTCCCTCGGCGAATCGCGCTGAGGAAGGAAACGGAGAGCGCTGGGGCACTGTCGATTCCAGTTCGACTGACGGATTCTGCCCAATGTAGCTGGCTTGCTCGTGGTCTCGGCTCACTCGCGCGTACGCCCGGCACCTTCAACGGGAAGCTCGTGATTCGGATCGGTCGTGCGTGTACCCGCGCGTGCGATCGAGACCTGCGGCCGCAGATGCGATGACCGTACGGATGCGTCTATCGATACCGGTGTTCGAAACTGCACGAGGAGCGGGAACCGCACAGCTGGGCAGTTGGTACGTCTACGCTCCTCGGCGGCGTGGGGGACAGATGAAACGGCGAGTCACTCCGGGCAGCTGTGGTATTCCGTGTCGTTATAGCGCTTGGTTACGACGAAGTCTGTGTTGGCCAATTTCTCGCCGATCGGAGTTTGCGTCCAGGCCGCGAGCTGCGCCTGATTCGTGGCGAGCTTCAGCAGTGCGACTATATCGGTAATACTCGGCCGCTCGGCGATCGTGCAGTGGACTACCGGCTCGCCGTGTGAACCTGTTGGGTAGCCCTCCTCATCCCACACGTCTACCTCCCACCGATAGACCGCCACAGCCCAGTGCACACGGTTGTACTTGCCGCCAGGCAGGGGAGCCTCGACGTTGAGGAAATAGCCATCGGTATCGCCTGGTTCTGCGGTGATAGACAGGGGTTCCAGCTGGAGCTGGGCGTCTCCGATATCGATCTGCGCTTCGACGTCGAGTAGGGTCCGCAGGTCGATGATGGCTTCCTGGAGTTCTTCACCGCTGGCGTCTGCTTCGAGGCGGTCCATCAGGTCGCGGTCTCGTTGACCCAGGCCGACCAATCCGCCGTCGAAACAAACGAACGGGTCCCCGAAGTCCCAGTTGCGTCGATTTTCGCTTTCAGGAACCTCGAATCCCTCCGCGTATTCGGCAACCGCAGCGCGAAGCCAGCGAGTCTCGGTTTCCAGCTCCGAATCCACCGCGGTGCGAATCGGTGTCGGTACAGACGCTGTCGCGATATCAAGGTCCCTCAACGCCTCGTGAAGCAGCCACATCGCCTGCTCGTACCACAGGCTGTGCGTGCCTTCGAGCAGGTCAGCTCGCATATTGCGATCGGTGAGCGCAGCGAGGTGTTTCTGCGGGTAGTCGTTGAAGCCGCGACCACGCATGTCGTACACGCTCACCGGAACCGACGCGCTGGCCGAGATCCGGTTCAGGGCGTCAACGATCGGCGCCGCCGTCGCAGTGGACTCGACACTGGTCACGGTTGAAGACACCACGCCGCCTGGTGCGCGGTAGCTCGCCAAGATCTGAACCTTCCCACGTTGTGAATGCTGGGAGTAGATAGTCATCGCGAACTAGCCCTTCTCAGTCGGCGTGCCCGCTGGACTCGTCGGCCTGGGATAAGTAAACGGGAATACGGCGATGGCGCAGGCGCAATCCGGGCTCCATGCCGCAGCGAGTTGAAATCGGCGGTGGTTCAGGCGCAATCCCGAACTCCTTGCCTACGGAGGACGTTACCCGAATATCCGCGTTCTTTCTGTGGGTTGGGCGGTTGTTCATCCAGGGCTTCCTTCGGTATCGAAGGTGATCGGCCGCGCGGACTTCTGCGGCGATCCGGTTGTGCCAGCTATCTTGTGGACTGGTTGAACAGCAGTGTTGGTTCAGCGAGAATGTCTCGACCGCTTTCTGATTGGTAGATGGTGTCGACGCTGCCGAACTTCGCTTGTCTGTAGTCGAGGCCGAGGTCTGCTGCGGCGCGGCGAACCGAGGGCTCGTCGGATCCCTCGATTTCTAGGAAGGTGGGCAGGTCGGGCCAGGTATCCAGGTCGAAGACGATGTCGCCGAGGCGCCATTCTTCTCGATAGTTCTCTTGGTATCGGGTCTGTGTGAGTCCGA
Source organism: Nocardia sp. NPDC050413 (assembly GCF_040655475.1). Taxonomy (NCBI): domain Bacteria; kingdom Bacillati; phylum Actinomycetota; class Actinomycetes; order Mycobacteriales; family Nocardiaceae; genus Nocardia; species Nocardia sp. NPDC050413. The sequence continues at coordinate 541,008 of NZ_JBFAJZ010000001.1, forward strand.
TCGTGGTGAGGATCTCGGCCATCGCGTCCAGGTCGTCGACTACGGTCTCGATCTCGGTTGTGCCGTCGATGGTGGTGGAGTCGGTGACGCGTTTGAGCGTCAACGTCGTACGGGTGCCCTCGTGTCGCAGCCGCACCCAGGCTCCTTCCGGCAAGGCGTGTCCGTCGAAGATCCTGCGGGTCAACAAGGTTCGGGAAAATGACATGGTGGCGCCGAGTGCTGTGAGTCTTGCCCTGATCGCTTCGACGTCGACGGCCAGGAAGGTGGCTTCGTATTCGTGCTTCATCAGGCGCGGGTCCCTTGGTTGAGGTGTTCGGGCTTTGTGGCGAAAAGTACACCCATACGATGTGTGTGGTCGTGGGGTTGGCCCACGTGCGGCCGTTCGGTGAAAGGGTCAGTCCTCAGGGTGAGCAGCACTTCCCATGTGTCAGAGGGGAAGTGGCGGAACAGTTTGTCGGGGGTGGTGTAGTGCTCGATGAGGTGGTGGTGGTCCTCGACCGGCATCATGAATTCGGCGCCGAACAGGCCGCCTGGTTCGAGTAGGTCTTTCATCCGTCCGATGAATTCGCCGAGTGGACGGCGGTGGTTGGCGCTGTAGTGCCAGGAGCAGCTGGTCCATACGGCGTCGGCTTGTAGTTCTGACAGCTCGGCGTGGAAGAAGTCGTGTGGTTGGATCTGCACCCGGCTGGTGAGGCCGGCTGCGTGGATACGTTGGGTGAGGCTGGGGGCGTGGGCGAGGCCGGAGCCGGGTAGGAGAATCTCGCCGCCGTAGAGCGCTTGTGGGTCGTTCTCGACGGCGATGACTTCGTAGCCGGCCGCGGCGAGTGGCAGAACGAACTTGCCGTCGCTGGCGCCGACGACGGTCACGGTCGCGCCTGGCGCGTGTCGGTCGTTGAGTTCACGCAGGTACTGCGGGAAGAAGGTCAGGGTCTGTTCCCAGAGGCTAGTGGTTTGCATGGTCGGTCCTACTTGTGTTGAGGGACAGGATCGTTTCCACAACCTCGGCGGGGCTGCTGGTTGTGGTGTCGATGCGGTGGGTGGCCCAGTTGCCGATAGCGGCGGTGAGGCTGTCGGTATGTTGTTCGGCCAAGACGTCCCATCGGGTGAGGGGCTTGTCGCGATGTGCCAGGCGGCGCAGACGTTCGTGGTTCGAACAGGTCAGTTGGTAGGTCACTGGCTGGGGCAGGTCCGCGGGCAGGGTGATGCCGACTCGCGCGCCGAATTCGCGATGGGTGGTGAGGCAGCGGGCGAAATAGCTTTCGACGACGACGGGGCTTCCTGCTTCGAGGTGGTCGACGATCTGTTCTGTGGCGGTCAAGAGTGCGGACAGAAACAGGCACATGCGGGCGTCGGCGTTGGTCGAGTTGTCCAGCTCCCGCCGCAGCGGCTGGTAGTTCGCCGGGACTGTCGCGACCAACACCGCGCGGCGGGCCTCGGCCAGCAGCGGCGCCACCGTGGTTTTGCCGGTGCCCGCGAGTCCTTCGACGCTCTCGAACAGCGCGGGCTCAGACACGGCCGTACACCACGTCGGGGATGCCGAGTGCGATCTCGTCGTGCGCGGAGGGCCGGTACTCGATGTGGTCGCGGTCTTTGTCGTACCAGAAGGCGTGCGAGTCACGGCCAACGGCCTTGCAGGACATGGTGAGTGCTCCGCGGGGGTCTGCCTCGATCCGGTCGATCGTGTCGGTGCCGGTTGAGGGTGAGCATGCCGGTGCTTCGCTGAGGTCCTCGTCGAGGATTACCTCGATGTCAAGACGCGCCTGGCCGAGTTGATCTCGGAGGTCGGTGTAGGCGGCGCTATCGGTGATCAGCATGTCGGGATGCTGTGCGGCGTTGCCGACAGCTCGCAGTTGATGCAGTTTGAGTTGCGATACTCCGAGCGCTTGGAGGGTTTGCGCCAGTTCCACGACTTCGTCGATGTTGTATCGGTTCACGGTGAGAGTGGCGCCGGTCGCTACGCCCAGATCACTTGCGAGCTCGATGGATTCGATCGCGGCGCTGTAGCTTCCATCGCGCCGTATTCGATCGTTGGTGGCCCCGACACCTTCGAGTGAGATCCGCAGCAGGTCGATGCACGGCGCGATCTCTCGCAATCGGGGGCCGATGCGGTAACCGTTGGTGCAGATCTCGACGGTCAATCCCAGAGTGTGTTTGGCATAGCGGATCACCCGCGGCAACTCCTTGTACACGAATGGCTCGCCACCCAGGAGAACGACAGCTTCGGTGGCGTATTCACGGTGCATGCGGCCGAGGAGGTTGCAGGCCTGCGCGGCGGTGAAGGTGTCGGCGTGTTGGAGGCGTTCGCCGTGGAAGCAGTGTTTGCAGGTGAAGTTGCAGCGGTAGAGCAGCTGTAGGTAGAGCCTTCGGATGGTGTGGATGCTGGTGTGTTCGGTGATCATGTTGGCCGCCTTGGGTTTTGGTGAGGTCAACAGCGTGGCCGCCGGTGCTTGGACCGGGTAACCGCGTTTGGGACGTTGCCCAGGACGTCCCGGGACTTTTTCGTTACTGGGTTCGCGGGTGTGCTTGCTTGGACCGGTCGTGTCGGCTTCTATTGGTGGCGTGAATGTCCGGCTTCAGACTGTGCTTCATCAGCGGGGGATCGAGCCTGAGTCGTTGGCCGACGTCTGTGAGGTCGACCCGAAGACTGTCGGACGCTGGCTCGGCGGGCGGGTTCCGCACCCGCGCCACCGCCGACGGGTCGCGCATCACCTGCGGGTCGAGGAGGGATTCCTCTGGCCACCTGAGGTGGACGACAGAGCGTCAACGAACGTCGAACTGGTCGCCACCTATCACAATCGCGCCGAAGTGCCTCGCGAAACGTGGCTGACCCTGTTGGGCAACGCAACCGAGCAGATCGACGTGCTCGTATTCTCCGGGACGTTCTTCGCTCAATCCAACCCCCGTGTCGCTCAGACCCTGATCGAACGAGCGCGTGAGGGCGCCCGAGTTCGGTTGTGTTTCGGCGACCCCGGCTGCAAGGCGGTCCTCGAACGCGGGATCGAAGAGGGGCTCGGCCCCGACACGTTGGCCGCGAAGATCCGTGCCTCTCTCACCTACTACCGCTCGCTCGTTACCGCACAGCGGTGCGAGGTCCGGCTGCACGGCACGACCCTCTACAACTCGATGTTCCGCTACGACGACACCTTGCTGGTGAATCCGCATATCTGGGGACAGCCCGCGAGTGCGAACCCCGTTTTCCAGCTCAAGCGGGTCAACGAAGTCGGCTGGTTCGACAACTATGCCGAGAGTTTCGACGCGATCTGGGCTGACGCGCAGCCCTGGATTCCGGACTGAAAGGCCGACTATGGGCAGAATCGAGTACTACCACGATCCGAAGTCGCCTAAACCGAATTCGCTTGTGGTGGCCTGCAATCTCCTCGTCACCGACGAGTCCGGCGCAATTCTGCTCCAACGTCGTCGTGACACCGGCCAGTGGGCGCTGCCGGGTGGCGCGATGGACTTCGGCGAGACCGCGGCTGAATGCGCGATCCGAGAATGCCGCGAAGAAACAGGGATCACCGCCGAAATCACAGGTTTCCTAGGCGTCTACAGCAACCCTCACCACATCGTCGCTTACACCGATGGCGAAGTGCGCCAGCAGTACGAGAACACCTACCTCGGGCGACCGGTATCCGGGACACCGACGATCAACGACGAAGCAGACGGTGTCCAGTTCGTTGCGCCCGACGACCTGGACAAATTCGACATCCACCCCAGCATGCGCCAACAAATCGGAGACTACCTGTCGGGCAGCTACCCCTACCTCGGCTGATTCAGCATCGCCAGCTCGACCCTGGCTGATGCGGCCATGATCTCAGGCGTTGCCCGCTGAATGAACCTACCCACCAATGTATCCGGGCCATAGCGGCCGACAATTTCAGCGATCCGCGCGCGCGGAGTCGTCGGCTGCCCGTCCGGCGTTGTAGTCATGTCGGCGTAGATCAACGCATCGACGAGCAGTCGGTTGTCGGGCAAAGGGAACTCAGCCTCGAGCTCGCTGCGGAGTCCGCGCTCCTCTGCCTCCAGCAACGCGCAGCTATGGTTGGCCACCAACCGCGTCAACCGCTCATCAGCCCCGTGTTCGTCGCGCAGGAACCGGGCACCGTCCAGCGGATGAAACCCCGTTCGCGCCAGCTTGGGGGCGTAGCCGACGTCGTGGAGGACCTGACCTGACCCCAGGAGATCGGTCCAGCGACTGTGAGAGCCTTGCCGCCCACGTAGTGGGCAGGAAGGCTCGATGACCATGGCGACACGAAAGAGGCACACACCTGAACAGGTCGTGCGCAAGCTGAGCGAGGCCGACCGGCTGCTGGGCGAGGGCAAAGACATCGCCGAGGTGTGCCGTCACCTGCAGATCACCGAGGCTACCTACTACCGGTGGCGCAACCAGTTCGGCGGACTAAAAGCCGACGACGCCAAACGGTTGAAAGACCTCGAACGCGAAAACTCTACTCTGAAACGACTTCTCGCCGAGTCGGAGCTGGAGAAGGCGGCGTTGAAGGAGATCGCCAAGGGAAACTTCTAGACCCGGAACGCCGGCGGGCGGCCGTGGCGGCACCTGGTGCGGGTGCTCGCGGTCAGCGAACGGTTCGCCTGCCGGGTGACCGGGCAATATCGAAGTACACAACGGCGCCTTCGGGCCACCGAGACCACCGCTGATCCCGATGCGGCGTTGCGTGAATGGCTGCGTGGCTGGGCGAAAACCCATCCGCGGCAAGGATTCCGCCGCGCCTACCACGACGCCCGCGGCGAAGGCTGGACGGTCAATCACAAGAAGATCCAACGCCTTTGGCGTGACGAGGGACTACGGGTGCCGCAGCGGCGGCGCCGAAAACGCCTGGGTACCTCCACCACCACGACGGCGGAGGCAAGCGCACCCAACCGGGTCTGGGCAGTGGATTTCCAATTCGATGCCACCGATGACGGGCGCCCAGTCAAGATCGTCTCCATTGTCGATGAGCACACCCGCGAATGCTTGGGCGGGCTGGTGGAACGGTCGATCACCGCCGACAGGCTCATCGATGAACTGGACCGGATCGCCGTCGATCGCGGCTACCCCGCCGCGCTGCGTTGCGACAACGGGCCAGAATTCGCGTGCCAGGCGATGGCCGACTGGGCGAGCGAACGGGTCGGTTTGGCGTTCGTCCCACCCGGCCAACCCTGGCGCAACGGCTACATCGAATCGTTCAACGGCCGCCTGCGCGACGAATGCCTCAACATCAACAGCTTCTGGTCGTTGACCCAAGCCCGCGTTGTGATCAGCGACTGGAAGGACGAATACAACCACCGCCGAAGACATTCCGCCCTGGGCTACAACACCCCAGCCGGATACGCTGCAACCTGCATCCACCGATAACCGGCTCTCACACGCGGTGGACCGACTACCGGGGTCCCGTCAGACCGCCGCCGCCCGAAGCAGAACCTCATCGTCTCCCTGAAATCCACCACTGAGATCCGCGGCGGCTTTCTCAACCCCTTGGGAGTGCGCCCAACGACGTGGCAGAACCTGGCTCAACTCTGCCCGAGCGACGGACCTGGCCCACTCGATCTCGACAACACCACCCACACCCTGGAAGCTACCAAGACAACCGCCAGGACGAGAGCCCACGGGCCGCGCGGGAGCGGATTCCGACGGACAAATCGTGTTGCTACATCGGAAGGTTCAAGACCTCGACGAGCCGCGAGTCGACACAGCAGTCGCTCTCCTTGCGAATTGTCCCCGGATGGGTCCCGTAATGTACCGGACTGAGGTCGGAACTTCCCCAAGAGTTAGGTCGCTCCCAGTCCGGTTGACGGTTCGCCTCCGAAAGGTTCGATGTCAGCTGGTGGTGTGAGATTGCATGCCTAGGCGGGCGAGGTAGCGGTTGGCTTGGCGACGGCTGGTTAGTGTGACCAGCTCTAGGTGGTCGCCGTGTTCGGCGTTTCGACATTGCGGGCCGCGAAGCCTACGAGGTCGCGAACGAGGCCCTCGTCCAGAGTGTGGATCGGATGATCGCGGTCTGGGACGGCCGGGACGGGCAACGCGCGGGCACCGGGACCGTGGTCGAACTGGCGCGCCAACGCGGTATCCCGGTCGACGTCGTATGGCCTCAAGGCGCAGCGAGAGACTACGACGCAAACGCTGGCATCGGTGCGAATCTGCTGACGATGGGCAGAAAATCGTGGAGCGTTCGGTCCCTCGTGCCGCCGCCACACCGACTCGATCCGGCGGACCACCCGCTGTCAGAGGCAGGGGTTGTCGCAAGGGATCATGACGTCGCTTCGAGGTTCTGGCAGGCCCCGTAGCCGCCTATCGCGTGTCGACTGGCCGGATCTTAGCCAGGACCAGTGTCACTACGCGGTAAGCGAGAACCGCTGGGACGGCGATGATCAGCACGAGGCGCAGGGCTACCACGACAACGGCCAAGGTCACGAACCCTGCTCCGAGGCCATCGGGCGACCCATACCCGTGCCGAGCCGACGACGCCGCCAGAGCCGCATGCAGGGCGAGGTAGACCACCGACAGGACCAGCGGAACGCGGAACAGGCGCCACACGGTCGACACTGCGTTGGGGACCTTCATCGGGCCAGCTCCGGTCCCGACGACAGGAACGCGAGCATGAGCGCGTTGCCGATCACGCCGCCGGTCGCGAATCGTGTGCGGGTTCCGCTCTGTAGCGACAGTCCGAAGAGGTCGGCGGTGCGGAACAGGCGGGTGAAGGTGTCGCGGTGGCCGAAGGCGCGGGCGGGAGCGAGTGCGAAACCGGTGGCCGACACCGATATTCCAAGGATCAAGGGGCCACTGTCCATGTCACCGGGGCCGCTGTAGCCATCACCGTACTCATCGATCGCGCTGAATCCGAGGACCGTTCTTTCCTGACCGAACAGCCCTGCTGCCAATTCTTCGGCGAGTGACCGGTCCGCGAAGCCCGCGAAATAGGCCGCCAAACCGGTTCCCGATGCGCGGGGTGAGTCCTGGGCCCGGCCGTCGGTGCCCATGCGCTGGATCACCAGTCCGGTGTCGCGATCGATCTGAACCGCGCGCACCTGTCGCGCCCAATGCGCGATGACCGCCGTGTGATCGACTCCTGTCACCCTGCCGTGCACCGCGATCGCCGCCGCGACCGCGGCCACATCGGTGGGGTACGCCCTGCCGGGAAAGGTGTCGAGCAGCCCGGTCGGCGAAGCGAGTAGCCGCCGCTCGAGGGCGGTGATCAGAGCGTCGTACTGAACGGCGAGGTCGGCAGGGAAGGCTGGATCGATCCACCGGGCCATGCCGAGCGCGAGGGCCGGATAGGAGAGGTAGGCGTGACCGTCGGTGCTGTCGAGTTCGGCGAGTCCGTCGCGGCCGTGCCATGCCGACGTGAACTCCGAACGCATCTGGGGCAAAAGACTTTTGATTGCGGCGCGCGTGATGACCGGGGCGTACCGCTCCCGCCATTCGGGGTGTTCCAGACACGCTTGCGCCAAACCCTGTGCTGTCATCTGATGGCGAGCAGCCCCCACATACCGACGATCCCGTCTCCTCCGCCGGTGGCTCGCCGATGATCGTCGGCGGCTTGGAAGGGCGACCATCTCCTAGGCGAGTCCGCGCAGCAACGTCGGGTCACCTCGATACCACCCGTCGGCGTCCCGGCCGCACCACCATCTCGGTAGCACGCACACAACCGAAATCGCGACCACCATCGCGATCACCACCGTGAGCGGACCGCGTAACCTGCGCACCGCTCCGGCTGCACTCCCCATGTCCCGAAGGTACATGCGCGGCAAGAATGTTCACTTCGAATCGGGTTTCACCTACTTCCCGGGTCAGTTGCTCGCTGTCGGCATCCCTGCCGCGAGTCGTGTCGGCCGCACGCGGGTGATCGTGTCGTCCTCGTCGGAGCCGGAGCGCTCGGCTCGTTCGTCCTGGCGGGTTGCGTTATCTGGGTGACGTCTACATAGACGTAGCGCAGGCCCGCCTCGATCGCGCCGAACGACTCGGTGCCCACCGCTCCGTGATCGCACCCCCGCGCTGACACCCTGACGAGCACGGATTGTCGTCCAGCGCGTCGGTGCCGTCGGCGGAGACGAGGGCGGGGAAGGCGGCCAGGGCCGCCACCAGGTCGGGACGGGCGGCAGCGGTGCGTGCCGCTAGTAGGCCGCCGATGCGTAGCCGCAGACCGCGACCGGTCCAGCGAGCACTTCCGGCTGTGCGATGAGGAAGCGCAGGTAGGTGTCCACGTCGCGGCGGACTTGTTCGACGGTGTGGGCTTCGATCAGCGGCATGAGTCGGTCGACGATCGGGAGTCGCACGTCTTCGCCTATGTAGGAAGGCAATTCGATCACCGGTGCCGGGCCGTGCCGGTAGAAGAGGTTGGGAACCAGCACATAGTAGTCGTGGCGCGCGAGTTCGCGGCCAGGTCACGCAGCAGGATGGCGACGGAGGTGGGGCCCGTGCGGGGCGCGAGATTCTCGATGGAGCGAGGGGTTCGCACCGGCCCTATCCGGCGCTCAGCAGCGCCGGATAGCCGATCCGTATGTGGCGCAGGGCCGTCCCTGGAGTCATCGCGATCAAGAACAGCCCTCGCGCGATGAGCGTTGGTGGCTCGGTTCCAGTGCCACAACGGTGTACGGCGTAGCCGGTTGCGGTGTGGTGTCGTAGCGGGCGTTCGGTAGGTACAGGTGTCCGCCGAACTCCGCGACTGTGGTCGGCACGTCGAGGCGCGGGTCGGTGACGTGCCGCTCGACCGTGCCCGTCGTACCCGTGCGGTCGAGGGTGATCACGGCGATCGTGTCGAGCCGGTTCTGCACGACGAGCAGTGTGTTGGCGTGTAAAAGCAAACCGTCGCCGTGGGGCACCGTTTCGGTGCCGAGGTCCACCTTGCGGGTGTGTCCGGTCGCCGGGTCGACACGGAACAGGTGCCCGGTCACCGATTGCACGACGATCAGCCGGGTGCTGTCGGGTGTGCGGACGATGCCGTTGGCATTGAATGCCGCAGGCACGTAGGCGATGTCGCCGGTCAACGGCACACGGACCACCGCTTCGGGCAGTGGGAGCGTGCCGTCGGGACCGAACGGCAGGTGATAGAGGACCGGCGTGCGCGAATCCGTGAACCATGCGCCGGCGGGGGTGATCACCACGTCGTTGACGATGGTGTCCTCGGAGAGCGCCAGATGGTAGCTCGCCAGCATCCGGCCCGTCCGCGCGTCGAGCACGCGGGCGTCGCCGCTCGACCCGCCCGCGACGAACAGCCTGCCACGGTCGTCGAGCCGCAGCCCGAGCGACGGTGTTCCGGGGCCACGGCTCAGGATCTCCCCATGCCCGGTCACCAGGTCGGCACGATAGATCGATCCGTCCGCGGCCGAACCGACGTACATCACCGGACGCGCACCGATGGTGATGCCCTCGGGCCGGAAGCCGGCGGGCAGGTCGATCGTGGTGGGAAACAGCGCGGGGGCCACGTCGCGGCACTCTGCGTGGGCGCGACGGCGGCGAGGCAGCAGAGTACGGTCGCGACGGCGGCCCGCTTCACTTCGGACCTCGCAGCCAGTTCTCGAAGGTCAGCAGTTGCGGGAAGCGCCGTCGCAGCGCGTGGATGTCGGCCTCGTATCCGTGCTCGTCGAGCCAGCTGAACATGGCCGCCAGTTCCCCGGAGACACCGCGCAGCTCCTCGACCGGCTGCCGGGTGAATCGGGTCGGGATGCCGTCGAATTCGGTGAACATCCGTGCGATCTGCCGCGGGGTCAGCTGGTCGCCCGCGATGTCGAGTTGTTCGCCGATGAACTCGTCGACGTTGCCGAAGACCTCGACCGCGATCGCGCCGATATCTGCCAACGCGATCATCTGCAGGGTCGTTTCGGAGCCCAGCGCCAGCGAGCCGACTCGCTCGCCGCCCACCACCTCCGGCATCAGGTGACGCCAGTTCTCCATGAAGAATACGGGGCGCAGCACCGTCGCCGGCACACCGAGGGCCTCGATGTGTGCCTCGATTTCGGCTTTGGTTTCGAAATGGGCCACGCCGGACTTGTGCCGGGCGGCGCCGACGGAGCTGTAGACCAGGTGCGCGGCCCCCACGGCGGCGGCGGCATCGGCAACGTTCTTCCCTTGCCGCACTTCGGTTTCCGGCTGCGGTGCGGTCAGATCGGCGGGCTGCACGCTGAACACCCCGTGGGCGCCGTGTGCCGCCGCACGCAACGATGCCGGGTCGTCGAGGTCGCCGGTGACCAGTTCCGCACCCAGCGCCGTCAGCTCCCTGGCTGCCGGGGTGTGCGGATCGCGGACGAGGGCCCGCACCCGCCAACCGCCGCCGAGCAGACCGCGGGCCACGGCACCGCCCTGGCCGCCGGTCGCGCCGGTGACCAGGACAGTCTTGGGAGCCAAGGTGGTTGTCATCGAGATGTTCCTTCCTGGATGGGTGTGGAAGCGGCTGTGCGGGCCGGTGCAGGCAGCTGTCCGGCGACGATGGCCGCGAGAGAGAGCGCAAATCCCACTACTTGGACCGGACCGAGTGTCTGGCCGAGCAGAACGGCGCCGAGCGCGGCGGCGACCAGCGGTGAGAGCAAGACCAGAACGGCGATGGAGGTGACCGGCAGCGTGCCGATGCCGCGAAACCACAGGACGTAGGCGATCAGCCCGCCGACGAGACCGAGCCAGAGGTAGCCGAGGGCGGCGGGCCCGTCTATCGCAGGCGGAGCGCCTTCGACAAGCGCGGTGAGCGGCAACAGGAACAGACCGCCCGCAGCGAGCTGCCAGCCGGCGAACGTGACCGGGTCGGCCGTAGCGGGCCGTCCCCATCGTTTGGTGAGCGTAAGACCCAGGGCCATCGAGGCGGCGCTTCCGAGACCCGCCGCCACACCGACGAGGTCGAGTGCGGCGTCCGGCCCGATGACAACCAAGCCGACTCCGGCCATCCCGGCCACACCCCAGCCGACCCGCCACCCGGAGGCCCGCTCTCGCAGAACCCCGACGGCCAAGGCCGCGACGATCAGTGGCTGGGCTGCGGCGAGCGTCGCCGCGACCCCACCGGGCAGGCGTTCGGCGGAGACGAACAACAGTGCGTTGAGCAGGCCGATGTTCAGCACACCGAGTATCGACGCCTTCCACCACCACTGCCCGTTCGGCAGGATCCGGGTCGCGGCCAGCACGATCAGTCCCGCGGGCAGTGCGCGCAGGAGCCCGGCGAAGAATGGGTGCCCCGGTGGCAGCAATTCGGTCGTGACGACGTAGGTCGTACCCCATACCGCGGGGGCGAACGCCGCGAGGGCGACACCGGACAGGTTATTCCTGGTCGCGCCGCCGCCTGTACCGGTGGAACGTGGTTGGGCTGCTGGATTTTTCACACTTCTGATCTGACCGCAGCACGATCAATGAGTCCAATGCTTGTTTGTCACCGCATCAATCGCAATCCAAGATTGATCCATGGAGCTCCAACAGATGCGGTACGTCCTCGCCGTCGCTGAGACGAACAGTTTTACCCGCGCCGCGCAACGCTGCCATGTCGTTCAATCCGCGCTCAGCCACCAGATCGCCCGCCTGGAGCGCGAACTCGGCGCGAAGCTGTTCGAACGCACGAGCCGCCGGGTTCGCCTCACCCCTGCGGGCACGGCGTTTCTACCTGCCGCCCGGCAATGTCTCGAAGCGGCCGAACGGGCGGTCGGCGAGGTGGCGGCGGCAGTCGGCGAAATACGCGGACGACTTGCTGTGGGGTTGATTCCGACCGTCACCGCGGTCGATGTCCCGGGCGCGCTCGGGGTCTTCCGGCAGCGCTATCCGCACGTGCGCGTCAGTCTACGGGTGGGTGCCAGCGACGACCTCGGCGCACAGGTCGAACAAGGCACCCTTGACGTGGCGTTTCTCGGGTTGCCGACCAGCGCACGACCCGCCGGTGTGGCAGCACAGGAACTCGCTCGCGACCGGCTCGTCGCTGTGGTCGCACCGGATCATCCGCTGGTGGGGGAGCACATGGTGGATCTGCGCAGGCTTGCCGACGAAACGTTCGTCGACCTGCCTGCCGGGACGGCCGGGCGCAGCCAGACCGACGATGCTTTCACCGCCGCGGGCCTGGACCGCGACGTCGCCTTCGAGGTGACTACGGCCGATTACATCGCGCGGCTCGTCCGTCCAGGCCTGGCCGTCGCCATGCTCCCCGCCGCGTACGCGCCGGAACTCACCGGCGTCACCATCGTCGAGGTCGTCGATGCGCCGAGCCGTGTCGAGTACGCCATCTGGAACCACTTCGGCTGTACACCCGCCGCCACCGCCTTTCTCGAGATTCTCGACATCGGGCCACTCGTAGACGTCGGCTCCTATCGATTACGCTGATGCGCGATGTGACCGGCCCCGAGGGTGTCGAGCACCGCGTGTCGACAGCTCGGGCAGGTTGTCGCCCGGGCACAACGGGCGACTGAGCCGGTCGATCAGGCGAGCGACGGCGACGGCGTGCACAGCTACTCGAGAAGCCTTCGTAGCCCAGGCAGAGTCCTGGCCGGCGCGTTCTGCCGGACAGGACTCCGATTCGGCCTGGCTCAGCGCTTGAGCGTGAAGGTGAAGTCGCCGGAGAGTTTGCCGCTGAGCCGGACTGTTGAAACCAGGTTCCCCTCCATCAGGAGTCTGTCGACCTCGGCCCGCGAAAGACCGAAACCTTCAGCGATCAGGCGCACCGGCCGGACCGGGATCCAGGCCAGAAAACGGACCGTGACGTCAACCAGCTCGCAGTCCAGGTGGTCCGATTCGCCGACATCGAGGCGCCAGGCGTTATCCCAGTCGAGGGCTATGCGGTTGCGGCGCTGGAGGACTGGTTCCTGGAGCAGCTCAGTGGTCAAAACGAGGTCGTTGTCATGTAACCGGTCCAGCAGCTCAGGTCGTATCGAGCGCACGTTCACTCGCTCCAGGACCGTGAGCTTGGTGGTTTCCCCGCAACTGGTGCACAGCGCGAGTAGCCAAGCGTCGATGAGCTTGTGGTGTGCGTTGACGCGGAATTTTCCGCTTGCTCGGAAGCGCTCGGACGCGCACGAGCGGCAGCGTCGGAGAACGATGGGCAGGCGTGTGGGCACGACCACCCAGATTTTGAGCATAGAAGTACACCCGTTTCAGTGAGATGTTCGCAGCAAAGGGAGCGCGGCGCACATGCGCGACGCGCGACGGTTCAGCGCTGGTGAGGTCTCACTGGATGTACAGCGGAATGTCCTTAACTGGGCGACGTGGTTCGGCAGCATGGTACTGACACAGAGCACCGCTGTTCCAACGGTTTTCGGGGGCTCATTGCCAAGCTCTTTGTGCTGGGTCGATATCAAGCGGAAGAGGATTTCTGGCGGTCGTGCCGTCGAGCTCGCGAGTGGGCGGCAAACAGGCATCGGCGATTGTCGCGGTGTCCCAGTAGAAGGGGCGGATCTCGGTGATCCGCCCACCGGTGACTGTGATCGTCTGCAGGATAGGGAAATTCAGCTCTCGACCGCTCGCTCGGGACCGGGCGTGGACGTGCGTTAGGACGACGAGCGGATTGGAATCGGACAGGAACGTCTGTTCAGCCAGTTCGAATCGGTCCCAGGTCGCGCTCATCGTGAGGAAGAAGCGTTCAAGACCGTCGTGGCCGTGCCAGATTCCCCCGTAGGGCAGAGAGTCTGCCTGCCACAGCACGACGGCTGGCGCGAAGAACGGAGCAAGCGCGGCGAATGACGCTGCGCCGGGTCCGCCGGCGGCAAGATACTCGGCCTCGGCCTGGTACATGCGCTCGAGGAGGAGCCTGGGGGAGTCTTCGGAAGGTGTGGTCACGACTATCACTATCGGTGCGTGGTCCGCGGCTTGCTGGCGATAATCGGACGGCGCCCCCAATCGTCCCGCGACACAGGCTCATTGGCATGTCTGGAAATGCGGTCGGCATGAGCGGATGTGGGCGGGGGATCGCTCCCGTGTTTACGGAACCGATCCCCCGAAACGAAATACAGTTGCTCAGTCGCTTCGCGAGCTGGTTATCCGGCGTCTCTATCGGAGGGGCGGTGGGTCCACACCGCAAGTGCGGCGAGGGTCAGCAGTACACCGGCGAAGATCAGCATTGCGGGCAAGGAGACGGCGTCGACGACCAGTCCGCCGGCCAGCGCACCGAGCCCGATCGCCAGGTTGAACACCGCGACCCACAGCGCGGACGCGGCTTCGACCGCGGTGGGGGCTGCTTTGATCATCCATGTCTGCAGGCTCACCGACACTCCGCCGAAGACCAGCCCCCAGGCGATCAACAACAACACCGCGCCGATCGGGCCGCGACCGAGCAGCGGGTAGAGCAATACCAGCACGGCCAGTCCTGCGGCGATTCCGAAGACGGTCCGGTGCACGGACTGCCCGATGAGCGCGCCCGCGAGGAAGTTTCCGGCCACCCCCGCTACGCCGAATCCCAGCAACAGGGGGCCGACGAACTCCGGACTGATCCCGGATAGCTCCTTCAGGACCGGTCCGACGAAGGTGTAGGCGGCGAAATGTCCGGTCACGAGCAGGAATGTGGCCAGAATGCCCGCTCGCGCACCGGGGTTGCGGAATTGCTCGGCCAGCTGGGCGAGTCCGACTGGTTGGGTGGCGACCAACGGCGGCAGCACCGCGACCAAGACAACCAAGACGACCAGGGCCAGCACACTCAGCGCCGCAAAGGCCAGACGCCAGCCCGCGAATCCGCCAAGTGCTGTCCCGAGGGGGACGCCGAGCACGTTCGCGGCGCCGACACCGCCGAAGATGATGGCTGTGGCTTTCGGCACTGCAGTCTCGGTCACCAGCCGCACCGCCAGCCCTGCGGCCACGGCCCAGAACCCGCCGATCGCGATGCCGACCAGCACTCTGGAGGCCAGCATGACCCCCAAGTTCGGCGCCACCGTCGAGATCGTGTTGGCCGCGGTCATGAGCCCCATCAGGGCGATGAGCAATATCCGGCGGTCGAGCCGGCCGATGACCAGGGGGACCACCGGCGCAGCCAGCGCGGCCACGATACTGGCCCCGGTCACCATCAATCCGGCCGTGCCCTCGGAGATCCGCAATGTTCCCCCCACAGCGGACAGCAACCCGATCGGCAGTTGCTCGGCCGTCACAAGCAGAAATGTTCCGACTGCCACTGCGGCCACGGCCGGCCAGCGGTTTCTTTGCAGCACAGCGGGATTGGACGTGTGTTGTGTCGTGGTCAAAGCCGACTCCCCGATTTGGTAACGATCGTTCCCATATCGGGCACCTTAATACGGGAGCGATCGCTACACAACTGTGATAGATTGGCTTCGTGCCACGCCCGCGCGAGTTCGACGAGCAGGAGGTGGTCGCCAAGGCGACCGCCGTGTTCCGGCGCCGCGGCTACCACGCCACCTCCGTGCGTGACTTGGGCGAGGAACTGGCCCTCAGGCCCAGTAGTCTCTACCGGACATTCACCGACAAGCACACCCTGTTCCTGCGCGCACTCGACCACTACCGCGCACACGACTCGGCCGAGGCCGAACGCCGCCTCGAACAGGCGGCTTCATGCCGAGAAGCGTTGCGGGACTGGATGATCTGGATGATCAGCGGCGCACCGGGGGCGGAGGACGCCGACGGGTGCTTCGTGGTCAACACCGCCACCGAACTCGGCACCACCGACACCGCTGTGCAGCAGCGCATCGAAGGCGCCTTCGAAGTTACTCGCGACTCGCTCCGCAATGTGCTCCGTCGCGGCCGCTCTGCCGGGGAACTGCCCGCTGATCTCGACATCGACGCCGCAGTCGAATCCCTGTTCACCACCGTCCTGGGCCTGCGTGTCAGAGAACGTGCCGGCCACGACACAACTCGACTGATCACCGCGATAGATTTCGCCATCGGCTCGCTCGGCCCCGGCCCGGAACGCCGGTAATCTCGGCTTCCTGTGCGGCGAACGCCGACCTGGTAATCATTCGTGCGACAACGCCATCCCGTAGCGCAGTACGGCCGCAATCACGACGCTGATCAGGATTCCCGACGGCAGCGCGGCGATGGAGTGTGCCGAAGGCAGCCCGGTCCGTAGTTGTAAGTCGTTGTAGAGCTTTCGATGTATCGTGACGGGACTATTCACTGCGGGGCTTGTTCGGAGTGCTGTGACGACGCGGTAACACCTGGAGTAGCGAACGGTGCCGTGCCGGATCAGTTCCGGTCTCTTCGGTCGGATTCCCTGGTTCAACCCCTGTATGGGCGAGGCAGTGAGAGGAACCATGACGTCGTGGAGTGGGCTGCCGTTTGTTCGTGGAACGACGCCGCCGTATGTCGCCGCGATTCTCACCACGGCCTTGTCGGACGACCCTGTGGATTTGGCTGGGTACGAAGAGGCGGCGGCACGAATGGCCGACCTTGCCACGCAGATCGTTGTCAACAGTGATCGAGTGTCGCCTCCAAGAACTCGCGGGCGAGACGATTGAATTCCTCGGGCTGGTCGTAGGTGACGATATGCCCGGCGTCCGGGATGGTGACCAGGCGACCGTTCGGTGTTGCGGCAGCCGCCGCCGACATCTCGGCGGCGCCGACGAGCCGGTCGTTGCCACCTCGGATCCACAGCGTGGGTGTGGTCATGCCCGGAAGGGCCGGTAAATGGTTGAGGCGCATGGCGAATGGGCCGTACGCGCGGGTCATCCAGTCGTCGAGGACCGGTTCGTCGTGTTCGGCTTTCGCTACGGCTTCGGCGGTTGCCAGCTCCACGATCGTGTCGAAATCGGGGGTCTTCGCGCCCGCGGTGAGGGTGCTGATCATCGACTTGCGGATCGAAGCGGGATGTCGCGCCAGGTAGCGGCTGGTGAGCCGCAGGACGCCGGGGGTTCGGATGAGTAACCAGGTGAGGAATTGTGCTGTGCGTTCGGCGCCGATCCCGCCGGGGCCGATGGCGATCAGGGCGGTGACTCGTTCAGGATGGTCCAAGGCGTATCCGGTCGCGACGCCCGCGCCGAGTGAGATACCGATGATCGCCACTCGGGGCAGGTCGAGGGTGTCGAGCAGCTCGTGGAGGAACCGCCGATAGAAAGTGTCGTCGAGAACTCCTCGCCAGGGGCGGCTGTTGCCGTGGCGGGGGAGATCTATGGCGTAGACGCGGTGGTCGACGGCGAGGTCGGGCACGATCCGGCGCCATACACCCCGGGCGGTGTCAAGCATGCCGCCGTGCAGCAGGAGCAGCGGCGGGCCGGAATCGCCTGCGCGATAGAGCCGCACCGGGCCACCGGCAACGGTCACGTCGGTGTAGGTGTCGAAAATGTCGGTCATGGCGCCTCCTGCTGATCGAGTTGGGTTTCCAGTCGTCCGAGCAATTCGAGCTGCGCTGCACGCGCCGCTTCGGGATCGGTGGGGAGGCCGGTCGCGAGACCGCGCCCGACGAGATCAGCGAACAGACCCACTGCGGCAGAGAGAGTTTCCGCGCTGGTGGCACCGAGCGTTCCCGGCGCATGGATCAGACCGACGGTGAACACGCTGAGTACCTGAGTGATGGTGTCGGCGGGGATCGTCGCGTCGATGACGCCGATGTCTTGAAGGCGAGCGATATAGTCGCCGAGCCAGTCCTGGCGCTGCAGATAGCGGTCGTCTGTGACGGTGTGCACGTAGTCGCCGAGCACGTTCTGATCACCGGTGTACAGCGCGCACATCAGCGGATCCGCGAGAAGAGCCTCGACCCCGAACCGGTAGACCGCCGGCAGATCGACGAGGTCCGGGGTCTCGACGACCCGGGTATGCACCTGGGCACTCAACTGCCGCATCCGGTCGTGCAGGATCGCGGCGAGGATCGCGGGCTTGTCCGGGAATTCCAGGTAGACGGCACCTTTGCCGATACCCGCCCGAGCGGCGATCGCCGACACCGTCGTTGCGGGCCACCCTTTGTCCAGCAGCAGTTGCTGTGCCGCGGCAAGGATGCGCCCCCGGCGGTCGGGAAGTAGAGGTCGTGGCATGTGCGCTCCTAGGTAGTGACCCGATCCTGTCAGACGGTCACTACGCGAGGCAAGACCTCGGGCGGTAGAAGGATGGTTCTCCTACTGGACGCCCGGATGGGTCCGCGCCTGCGTCCAGCTGTCAAGCGGGAAGCGGTGAGGGAGGACCGCGTTGGCCAGCTCCCGGTGCCCCTAAAGCGAGGTTCGGGGTGCTCCCGCGCGAGCGGGGTGAGCCAGATCGAGCGGCCATGGTGATTTCGGGGCAGCGCGGTCATCGTCGTGGTGGGAATGGCGTCCCGTGTTCCGGTTCCTGGACGAACCAACCGTCCAGGAAGTCGGTGAGTGCGCTTATGCTTTGCCGAACGCAAGCGCGACGTTGTGTCCGCCGAATCCGAACGAGTTGTTGAGTGCGTAGTCGATTCGCTGTGGTCGTGGCGCGCCCGCGACGATGTCGAGATTGATCGCCGGGTCGGGATTTTCGAAATTCAAGGTGGCCGGGATGATCTGCTCACGCAGGCTCAGGATCGTGAGGACCGATTCGACCGCGCCGACCGCGCCGATCGAATGCCCTAGCGCTGATTTCGGTGCATACACCGACGCTTCAGGAGTAACGGCGGTGATAGCGGCTGCTTCGGAGGCGTCACCGATCGATGTCGACGTCGCGTGTGCGTTCACGTGGTCGATGTCGGAAGCCCGCAGTCCGGCAGCGTGAATCGCCTTGCGCATCGCCCGTGCGGCTCCGGTGCCGGCGGGGTCGGAGGCGACGATGTGGAAGGCGTCGGAGGTGAGGCCGGCACCGAGGACCCTGGCATGGATCTGCGCGCCCCGTGCTTTCGCATGCCGCTCGGATTCGAGCACGAGCAGCGCGCCCGCTTCGCCGAAGACGAAGCCGTCGCGGTCGCGGTCGAAGGGTCGGGAGGCACGCTCGGGTTCGTCGTTGCGGGTACTCATCGCCCGCATCATCGCGAAGCCCGCGATGGGGACAGGGTCGATGTGTCCTTCGACGCCACCGGTGACCACCACATCGGCCTCACCGGTACGGATCAGCCGCCATGCGTGCGCGATTGCTTCCGATCCCGACGAGCAGGCTGAGACCGGCGCGAAAACACCACCCTGCGCGGCGATTTCGAGCCCGACGATGGCAGCAGGGCCGTTGGGCATAACCATCGGCACGGCCAGCGGAGAGACCTTGCGGTAGCCGCCCGCCCGCATCGCGTCGACGGCATCGACCAGCGCGTCACCGCCGCCGAGGCCGGTGCCGATGGCGACAGCGAGGCGCTCGCGGTCGACGTCCGGCGCGCCCGCCGCCTGCCAGACCTGCCTTCCTAGGACGAGAGCCATACGTTCGACATAGGAATTCCTGCGCTGTTCGATCCTTGTCAGCTCGGTATCGGGCGAGGTGACCAGCGGTCCGCCGATCCGCACCGGCAGATCGTGCTCGGCGAGGAATTCCGCAGGCAGCGCACGGATTCCGCTCTCGCCGCGCAGCAGACGTGACCAGGTCTCGTCCATGGTGTCGGCGAGTGCGGTAGTCGCCGCGTACGCGGTCACCACCACGCCTTCCGCAGTTTCTGAAGCGATCGGTACATTCATGCCGTCATGAATACCTGTAGCAGTCGGTACAGTCAACCTATGGCTCGTCCTCTCGACCACCGCAAACGCGCTGAGCTGTTGGCCGGTGTCGTCGCGTATATCGCTTCGCACGGTTTGACCGAACTGTCCCTGCGCCCGCTGGCCGCCGCGCTCGGGACCAGCTCGCGGATGCTGATCTACTACTTCGACACCAAGGAAGAGTTGCTGGTCCAGGCCCTGGCAACACAGCGACCAGACCTGGCCGGCGTTTTCGCCGACGTGGTCGAACCCGCGCAGCTACGTGAGCGGCTCATCGGCTTCTTCGACCTGAATTCCGACGGCGCGGAAGCAAACAGCGTGCGGGTGCTGTTGCAGGTGCTCGGTGCCGCGTGTGCGCCGGAATCGCCGTACCAGGACTATGCGAATACCGCGATCGCAACCTTCGTCGACGAGCTCGCAGCGGCGCTGCGCAGGACCGGATTGGCCCAAGATCCTGAAGTGGTGTCGACGCTTCTGGTCTCGGGACTGCGGGGCATCATTCAAGACCGTGTGATCACGGGCGACCGAGAACGCACTGGCCGCGCAGCCCGCGCCCTGATCAACGCGGTCTTGCCGTCCGACCGATAGGTCGTAGGTTGCGGTGATTCGGAACCCGAACGGCGAGGCCCCGAGGCATCTGTCAGGGGATTTCGGCGCGAATCGCGGAAGCCATGACTGTCTGGATCGGCACCGGCGGGTTATCGGTGATCCGGGTAATTCCGGCGAGACCGACGCCGAGCATCAGCAGGCGAGCGGCGGCCGCTCGCGCCTCAGTCGCATCGCCGACGGCACGGGACAGCACGGCCGTGAGGACGTCGGTCAATTGCGTGAGGGTTTCGACATAGCTGCTCGCCACCGGGCCGCGTAGTTGGGCGTGCGCACCGGCCTCGGCCCAACGAGCCAGTGCGTGACCCTCGCCGTCGCCGACCAGGTCGGAGAAGAACAGTGCCAGCGCGGCGGCCGGCTCGAGGTCGAGGATCGCGCGCTGGTAGGCCGCTATCTCGCGGGCCGCGTACTGCCGCCACGCATCGGCGGCGAGTTCATCGGTCGAGGAGAAGTGATGGTGAATCTGTCCTTGTGAGCCGCCGAGTTCGCTCGCGACGGTGCGCGCCGTCACCGCGCTCAGTCCATCTCGTGCCACCACCGTGGCTGCCGCCTCGACGATCGATTGACGGCGCGCGGCGCGGGCCATATAGGCCATCGATCTCTCCATCGCACGTGTCGTTCGGCCTCGGACACCGAACGTCAGGGTGCGATCGTACGCCAGCGGGAAATAGACTGGACAGCCAATTTGTACATGGGTACAAATTGGCTATGCCCACTGCAATCCGCCCCTTGTCCACCCCAGACCTCGACCGTGCCGCGCAGGTGCTCGGCGAGGCCTTCGCCGACTACCCGTGGACGAATTGGTGCGTCGCGAAAGACGATCACCTACAACGCATCTCGTCGCTACAGCGCATCTATCTCGAGCACATGGCGCTTCCGTACGGGAGCGCCTACATCGACACCACCGGCCATGGCGTGATCGCTTTCCTGCCGCCCGACACCCCAGCGCCGAGCGCGGCGGTGTCGGCCGAAATCGCGGACCTGCACGGCGACCGATTGGATCACCTGCTGGTGGCCGAGGAACGAATGTCGACGCTGCCGGTGCCGGACGGCGCGTGGCTGTTGGCCACCATCGGTACCACACCACAATCCCGGGGAGCCGGCCTCGGCACGGCTCTGATGAAACATGGTCTGGCCGAACTCGATCGAGGCGGACGTGCCTGTTGGCTGGATACCTCGACCGAACGAAACCTCCCGCTGTATCAACGATTCGGGTTCTCGGTGGTAGACCACATCACGCTCGACGGTGGCCTGTCCGTGTGGCGAATGCACCGTCGCGAAGCCTAGCGAGCCGTGGCAGGCGAGGCCGATGTCGCAGTACGGGTCGCACGATCACCCAACAGCCGCGACCTTGCTCGTTCCGGAGCTGTGTGTTGTCAGGGCAGCGGGCGTAGGCCGATGGCTGTTTGTGCGCTGACGTAGACGAGGCGGTCGTCGGGCTGGGACAGTGGCGTGCCGTTCGCGGTGAGGGCGTAGGGGTCTGAGTGGATGGCGCGGAAGGGGATGTCCCAGAGTGGGTCGCCGGTGGTGGGGTCGAGGGCGGTCAGGCCGCTGGGGTGGGTGATGACGATCGAGTCGGTGATGGTGGCGACGGTTTCGATGGGGGCGGAGTGAGGGCGTTGCCAGCGGCGGTGGCCGGTGCGCATGTCGAGGGCTGTCAGGGTTTGGGCTTCCGGGTCGGCCAGGAGGGCAGTGTCGTCGACGACGGCCACCAGCGTCGAGGTGGAAGTGGCCTCCAGGTCGGGGGAGGTCCACACGGTGGCGCCGGTGCGGCGGTCGTAGGCGTGGTTGCCGAGGACGACGGGGATCGTGTCGTCGGCGGGGTGATCGAGCAGGGTGCGGCCGGGGGTTTCGGTCGTCGGCAGTGGCTTGCCGCTGCGGTCGAGGATGTCGGTGCCGGTGTCGCAGGAGACGCGCCGCACCAGCGCACCCGCGAGGGCGCTCGACCAGCCGCAGCCCGTGCGGGTGGTGGTCCAGGTGGGCGCACCGGTGTCGAGGGCGAAGCCTGCCAGGTCGCTGCTGAGCGCGAGCACGCCCTGGCCGTGCGTGACGTCGATGATGATGTCCATCAACACGTCCTCCCAGGCGCCGCCCAGCGCGAATTGGGTGGTCCAGAACTGATCCGGGTCCTGCAGCGTGCCCGCTCGCACCCGCACGTCATCGTCTTCCGCATTGCCCTCCACCAGATACACCCGGTCCTCGGTGGCCGCGATCGCGAACGGAGACCAGTCGATCGGGGTGCGTGTCGATTGTCCCGTGGACAGGTCGTAGCCGACAACGGCCGTACCGTCGGCGCTGAACCCCGTGAAGCACACCAGGTGCCCGTCGACGGGCACGTCGGCGCAACCACCGAGATCGTCGGCGGGCGCACGCCAGCGGATGCTCCCGTCGTATGCATCGATGCCGTACAGGATCGAGGCGTCCCCGGTGCCGACCACGGTCACCAGGATGTCGTCGGTCGCGACGAAACCGGAACTACCGGAATCGAATTCGGTGCCGAATACCGGCGAGCGGAAGACCGCATCTGCTGACCCGGACAACTCGGCCGCGCTCACCGACCAAGCCAGACCCGGTGCGGCACTGTTGGTTCCGGTGATCTTGCGAGTGGTATCGACGGGTTGCGACAGCACCACCACCGCTCCGACGCCGGTGACGAGCGCGGCGACAGCGGCGACGATCAGCCCACGTAGGCCCGGCGTCGTCACGGCGACACCGAACCTGGTGCAAGAGCGATCTTTTCGAGTTGCTCGAACGGCATCGGTGACGACGGCATTTCCGCTCTACAGGTGACGTCGATACGCGTGCCGTCGGGTTTGGTGAGAACGACGGTCCGCACGAATTCTTCGGCGGTGCGCCCGGATTGATCGGCGGAGGTGAAGTATTCCTCGCTGGTTTCGATCACGGTGCCGTCGGCGCTGGTCCGTGCGGAACCGCCATGCTTCGGTTGAGTTTTCGGCATCGGCTGACCTGCGGCGATCGACACGGTCAGCGTGGACGGATGCCCAGGCGTCGTGACCCGAACCGCCTGACACAGGCCCAGACCGAAATCGTCGGGTCGTACGTCGCCGAGCGGGCGGTCGGTGCTCACCCCGTCGAGCGCGCCGGCCAGCGCCGCGTTCACCCGCGTTGCCACCGATTCGCCGAGTGTCGGCGAATCGTCCACGCGCACATGACAAGGCGGCGGCGGTTCGATGGTGCCCGGCGGAATCGGATCGCCGACACCGAGCCCGTCGGCGAGTGCGATCGCGATCATCTCGTCTCTGGTGAGGGGCACGGTTCCGGTCGGCATCGACACCGACGGAGCATCGGTGGAGCGGACCACTATCCGGCTGCCATCGGGGCGATAGGCCATGACGCTGCGTGACAATGTGCGAAAACCGTCGAGCTCCTCCCAGGTGTCGTGCAGGTCGACGGTCGAACCGTCCGGCATGGTCCGGCGCTCGTCGAGCCAACCCGCCGTGCACGCCGGGACCGGTTCTGCGGACTGTTCGACGGTCACCGACAGCGTCCCGGCGCCCGCGCCGCGCCGCAGGTCCGCTCCCGCGTCAGTGAATCCACCGAACGGGCTGTCGGGTTCCCCGAGAATCGGTGCGAACAGCAGTGATCGGTCGGGTGACCCGAATTCGAGCGTCACATCGGTCGGTAGCGCGGCACGCAGCGCCGTCGACATCGCGACGGCCTTCCTTCCGGAGAACCACGGATAGGCCGGGTTGTCGTATTCGCCGGGACCGAAGACTGCGCCATACGTCTCGTCGGACGACGGTGCTTCGACACTCGAACAGCCGGGAATCTGCGTCGGGAACGTCACGGACGGACGAACCCGGACCGGCGTCGGCGGTTCGGCCTCGGGCGTGACGGAAACAGTGGTGGTGGGCGGCGCGGTGGTGAGCTCGGGTTCCGGCTCGTGCAGAAGCCCTCCGACGATCACCCCACCGGCTACCGCCGTGAAGCTCCACAGGGCAACGGTCCACCCCGTTATCGCGCGTGTAGGCGTCTTGTCCGGCATCCGGCCTCCTCGGGAACGGCTCGGACAATACGCGGGCGCTGGCCGGATGGCTCAGAGCGTAGAAGATTCCGGTTCGCCCTGTCCCGGCCCGAGGAGCTCAGGTATCCGGGATCGGGTGGGCCGACCAGATGGTCGTGGACGTCACTAGCCTGGTTGGGTGGGAGCAATGGAGTTCGGTGGCACCGGATGGGATTTCGCAAGGCCGTCCGAGGGTGGGCGTGTGGGAGCAGCGATCCTCGGCTTCCGCATCGGGCAGGGCTTGGACCTGCGCGTCGCGGCGGCGCCCGCGGTCACCGTGGTGATCCACTTCGGAGATACCGAGCTCGTGGTCGACGACGGCGTCGGGCGGCAGAGGTTGACCGGACTCGTCGCCGGACCCGCGCTCGCGGCGATGCGCGTTCGTTGCGCGCGAGCCGAGTGTATCGAGATCCGCATGTCGCCGGTGCGCGCCTATTCGCTCTTGGGCGTCAGCCCGCGTGATCTGGGTTCAGGCGTGGTCGGGGCAGAGGAGCTGTGGGGTGGGCCTGCTCGCCGTCTGCGGGCCGCATTGGCCGCTGCCGCGGACTGGGATGAGCGGTTCGCTCTGACGAAATCGTTTCTGACACAAAGTGATCTGCGCCGCGTGCCGGATTCGGAGGTGGTCGCCTGTTGGAACGACATACTCGCCGCACGGGGGCAGGTGCGCGTCGCCGACCTCGCCCAGTCGTGCGGGTGGAGCCGCAAACGTCTCTGGTCCAGGTTCGAGTCGCAGATCGGCTTGACCCCCAAACGTGCGGCGATGCTGGTCCGATTCCGTTGTGCGGTAGATGGTTTGCTGGCGGGTCGATCCGCCGCCGAAGTCGCCGCGGACGGCGGCTACGCAGATCAGGCGCATCTGCACCGGGATGTGTCCATCTTCGCGGGCAGCACACCCGGGGTGCTCGCGACGCGTTATCTGCCCGATATCGCGCGCTACCGCCACCGGGCCTGGGGAACATTTTCTCAATACTCGACGGGTCCGCTCGGCCGATAGTGGTGCTCGCCTCAGCCGAGGCGACGACCGCGAGAGGACATATGCCGTGAGTACTACCTTTGATCCCGACGAACTACGGGCCGCACTCGAGGCGGTGCATCGCGCCGGAGTGCCGGGAGTGTTCGCCGAAGCGCGAGCCGGTGAGCAGATCTGGCGCGGCGCTGCCGGAGTCGCCGACCTCGCCACCGGCCGTCCGGTCACGGCCGATATGCGACACCGTGTCGGCAGTATCACCAAGACGTTCACCGCCGCGGCCGTGCTGCAGCTGGTCGAAGCCGGCGAGATCGGGCTCGATACACCGATCGGCCACTATTTGCCGCAGCTGGTCCCCGGCGAGCGCGGTGCGGCGATCACGGTCGAGATGCTGATCAACCACACCAGTGGTCTCGCCGAATACCTCCCACACGCCTACCCGTCGCTGGCCGCGTTCCCCGATCTTGCGAGGACGACACCGGAAAGCTTGGACGACAACAGGTTCAGCAAGTTCAGCTGGGACGAGCTGATCGAGTTGGGGGTCGCCGCACCCGCGGTCGGTGTCCCCGGCAAGCCGCCGGGGGTGTACTCGAACACCAATTACCTGCTGCTGTGTCGGCTGATGGAGTCGGTCACGGCGACTTCGGCGGAGAAGTTCATCACCCGAAGTGTCATCGAACGTGCCGGTCTGCGCGATACCGAACTGCCCACTGGTCCCGAGATCGATGGACCACATTCCCACCATTACGAATCGTGGTTCGGCATGATCGACCCGCCGCGCGACTACAGCGTTTACGACATGTCGTGGGTAGGCCCGTCGGCTTCCCTGATCTCGACCGTCGCCGACCTCAACCGGTTCTTCGATCTGCTCCTCGCCGGTGAGATCATCAGTCGCGCGATGCTGGAACGGATGCAGCGCACCGTCGCAGTGATCTCCTTCGAAGGCAAGACCGTCGACTACGGGCTCGGCCTGCACCGGATGGAGGTTTCCGGCCGTGGCACCTTCTGGGGTCACGACGGCTCGGTCTGGGGTGGTGGCGCCATCTCCCTGACCAGCGCCGACCGAACCCGCCAAGCCTCCGTCGCGCTGAATCTCCAGCGCTGGAACACCCTGGCGCCGTCGGGCCGACCACAACCTCACGCCATCGATGACGCTTTCGCTGCTCTCCTGCGAACACTGACCGGTGGACGCCCCGGGCCGTCACCGCGCTGACGGAGAGAATCATGGCAGGGGTCACCGCGCCGCCGCACGCCTCGGATTCGGCTGCGCGGTGGCGCGGTGATGCGGTGTTCACGCCCGGATTCATGGCGTTCACCGGCCGGACCGGCGACGCCGACCGGCACGCTCATGCCGCGGTTCAGGTGTTGTTCGTCGCCCGTGGTGGCCTCGTTCTCACCGACGCGCAGGGGCAGGCAACGCACGCCACGGCGGCGATCATCCCGCCCGGTGTCGTCCACCAGGTCACCGCGGAACCCGGAACATCCGGGTTCGCGGCCTTCCTCGATCCCGACTCCGCCACCGCGCGCGCCGCGCTGGCTCGCTTGGCCGGCTTGCCCTTTGAAGCCGCCACCAGTTGGGTCACCGCGACATCCCCGCGTTCACCCGAGAGCTCGCTCGATTCGCTCGGCGCTGCGCGGCGGCGCTCACATCCGGCGGTCGCCGACGCGCTGCGCGTCGCGGCCGGTTGGCCAGGGGGACCACCGTCGTTGGTCGAACTCGCTGCCCGGGTGGGGATGTCGGCGAGTCGGCTCGCGCATGTGTTCACCGCCGAGGTCGGCTCGGGATATGCGGCGTGGCGGCGCTGGACTCGGCTGCAACGCGGTTTCACGGTTGTGCGCGAGGGCGGTTCGCTGACCGAGGCGGCCCATGCGGCCGGGTTCGCCGACAGCGCACACCTGACCCGTACGTGTCGGGAGTTGATCGGTATCACCCCGACCGAAGCACTCATCGCCACCGGATGGCGTCCGCCACCGGCACAGGTCAGCTGATTTCTTCAAGCCGATACAGGTACCAGGGCGCGACGCTGAATCCATGTCCGCACTCGTTGCTTCACTCATCCGCTACGGCTACGCCCCGTTGATGCTGATCGGCGTCAACGGGGCGGGTATCGCCGTGGCCGCCACCGGCGCCCACAAACTCTGGCTGCTCGCCCTGCTCGGAGTCGCTGTCGCTGTGTCGTTCACCGCCGAGGCGGTCCTGCCCTACCGGGCGGATTGGAATACCTCCCACGGTGATTTCGGCCGGGACACCGCGCACGGTGTCGTCAACGAAACCCTGGTCCTGGGCAGCGTCGCCGCTATCCCGGTGCTCGCCGCGCTGATCCCTGGCGTCGGGATCTGGCCTGGCAGTTGGCCTTTCGTCGCTCAGGTGCTGGTCGCGATCCTCGTCGCCGACTTCGGGATCACCCTGGCGCACTACGCGAGTCACAAGATCGCGATCCTGTGGCGCTTCCACGCGGTACACCACAGTGTGCAACGGTTCTACGGGCTCAACGGCCTCATGAAACACCCGCTGCATCAGACCATCGAGATGACCGCCGGAGTCACCCCGCTGCTGCTGGCGGGGATCCCCGTCCCGGTCGCGGCGGCATTGTCACTGGCGGTGGCAGTGCAACTGCTGCTGCAGCACTCCAATGCCGACTATCGCGTCGGCCCCTTCAAATACGTTCTGGCGCTCAACGAAGGTCACCGCTTCCACCACCTCAAATGGGCAGGAATCGGTGATGTCAACTTCGGGCTGTTCACCCTCGTCTGGGATCACCTGCTGCGCACCTACAGCTACGACCCGGGCCGACGGTTTTCGAGCGCCGATCTCGGAACGGCGGCCGAACCCGACTACCCCAGCGGCTATCTCGCCCAACTCGCGAAACCGTTCACTCGCTGAGCAGCAGACAGTGTGACCGCGACCTTTGTGCGGGGTCGGACAAACTCGCCCGCAGGGTGGAAGGGCGATTCGTGCTGCGGACGAGTCTGTTCGCGGTGTTGGTACCGGCCGCCCGAAGGCTGCGTCTGTGACGATACGAAACGTGCGGGTTGTTGCAGGTGACCTGATCCGTATATTGCGAGAGTTCACATCGGATCAGCCCTTGCTTTGTCTCTGGATCGAATCCGATCGCGAACATGATCCGCGGGGGATGGTGCGGGCGAAGGTGTAATTGCCCGGTAGGCGCTGGGAGATTCTCAAGAATTTTTCCTCGAAGCTGTGGAGTTTCCAGACAAAGTTTTCCGGGGGAGCGAAGCGGCGTCTACTGGATTGACCCGCCATCTGGAAACTCCGATGTTGCCAGGCCCGTACGGCGGGAACCGCGAGGAGGAACGAATGAACGACAGTGCCGTCTTCGTCGTCGACCGGCTGCAACTCGCCGGCATCCTGAGCGCCGCCCGTGCCAGAGCGCTCGACATCGCCACCGCGCACGGTCTCCGGATCGTGCATACCATCGTCGAACCCGATGTGGACCTCGAGTCGTTGCTCGACTACATCGAGACCCACCAGATCGCCGTGGCCATCACTCCCACGCATCGACATATTCAGAACAACCCGGCATGGGTGCGAACCCGGTGCGATCTGATCACGACGGATCCGCCGTCCTACCAGCGCCGTCAACAACGGCTGGTCGTCTCCTGAACCGCCGACGCGAGCGCGAATCGAGCAAGTGCTCGGCAAAACGCGCCGCGGCAGCCTACATACCCGTCGAGGCCGCGCTCGAACCGGTGCATTGTGCTGCTGTACAGGGCACTCTGTGAATCCACACAAACGGTATACCGGGGCATCGTGAGCCCACCAGAGCATTTGCTGGGTACGGTAACCACAGCTGAGGCGTGGCTATGTTGCGATTCACACAGATCCCGCGATCGTCCATTGCCGACTGTTACAACGGAGTGCTCGATGACCCCTTCAACTATCGATCAGGCCCACAACCCTTTCACTGCAGACGGTCGGCCGGTATCGAGTTTCCTGGGGAGCGCGGACGAGTTGGTGCCGCGGCTGGTCACCTATTTCACCGAGCATTTCATGCCGTGTATGACGCTGCCGAGCGAGGCCATCCGCGGTGACGTCACCGAATTCACCCGGCACTGCCTGGCCCTGGCGATGGAAATGCTGGACAAGCGGGCGTCTCCGTCCGAACAGCAGTTGGCCGCGCTGCGGGCATCCGCAGCGCAGTACGCCAGGGAGGGTGTGCCGGTGGGGACCCTGCTCCGTGCCTATGCCGAGGGATTCAGGATCGGCTTCGAACTCGTCACCGAGCACGTCACCCCGGCGGACCTGACCGAGCTCGTCGAGGGCACCCGGCTGCTGTTGCGGACGCTCGAGGTGATCAACGCGACGGTGACCAGTGCCTACCTCGACGAGCAACGTCAGGTCGCCAAGGAGCATCAGACCAGTGCGCAGACGGTGGTCTCGGCACTGCTGAGCGGGCACGGCATCGGCGCGCTCACCCGGCAGACCGGGATCAGGGTGGCCGGCTCGTATCAGGTTGTCGCACTGATGATTCCCGATCTGGCCGAGGAGTTCGACCCGAACGTCGACGCCCAGGTAGTCGCGCGCCGCAAATTGCGCCGGGTGCAGGCGGCGCTGGCTGATGTGTTCGCCTCGCGGGCGCTGGCCTTGCTGAGTACCAAGGGCGGGACGTTGCTGATCCCGGCCGACGAACCGGACTCGCCGCGGATGACCGCCGCCGTGCTGGCCGAGATCGGCGCCCTGGCCGGCATGGAACTCACCGCGACCCTGGTACATACCACGACCGAGCGGATCCCCACCGCGACCGAGGAAGCGCACGAGCTGCTCGACTTGGTGCGTGGCATCGCCAAACCGGCTGGGCTGTACGAGCTTTCGGATCTGGCTATCGAGTACCAGCTCACCCGGCCCGGACCCGCGCGCAACCATCTCGCCGCTGTGATCGCCCCGCTCACCGACTACCCGGAATTGCTGGAAACGTTGAAGGTCTATATGGCGACGGGCCTCAACCGCAAGGCTGCGGCCCGCCGGATCAATGTGCACCCCAACACCATCGACTACCGGCTGCGGCGGGTGAGCAGCCTGACCGACCTCGATCTGACGACAGCGGAGGGAATTCTGCGGGCCCGCATCGCGCTGCTGGCCGATGATCTCGTACACACCCGGGGCGCTGCGTGAAGCCCGCCTACCGCGTCGTCAGGGCACTGGCCGCGTCGACCCCGGATCGGTAACAGGCTTCGAGTTGGGCGCCGAGCAGATAGTCACCGGCCAGTTGTAGTCCCGGGACGGCGCGCAGCTGCTCGCGCAGCCCGGCGCGGAATCCGGCGTGGTCGGGTAGGTAAGCGCAGTGGGCTGCTGCCCAGCTGCGGGTTTCGGTGCGTAGTCGCTCGACGGTCGGGCCGCCGAGCAGGCCGCACACCTTGGCCTCGGCATCGTCGACCCACCGCGCCAGTTGTGCTGGGTCGGGCAGCGGCCGCGCCTCGCGTCCGCTGAAGGTGTAGCGGACGATATCGAGATCGTTGACGCCGTAGACCCCTGCCGCACTGCATGGCCCGGAATCGAACGCGATCGATCGCACGGTACT
The DNA here is from genome assembly GCF_040655475.1 of Nocardia sp. NPDC050413. Classification (NCBI taxonomy): domain Bacteria; kingdom Bacillati; phylum Actinomycetota; class Actinomycetes; order Mycobacteriales; family Nocardiaceae; genus Nocardia; species Nocardia sp. NPDC050413. Next base: position 571,594 of record NZ_JBFAJZ010000001.1, read on the forward strand.
GCTGAACAATGGTCGCGCGTACTGCACCACCGCGACCGTCGAAGGATAATAGGTGACCTCGCCCAACATCTTGCCGAGTGCGGGAGCAAGCTCGCCCAGCAGCCGTGCGGACGCGTGCGCAGGGGTCGCGAGGACCACACCGTCATAGCCGGAAAACGTGGTCCTACCGTCGTTTTCCATGGTTTCCAGCCCGACCACCCGGCCTTCACGCAGCACCACGCGTTCGACTCGCGTGTGGAGGCGAACCGGTACCTGGCCGGCGAACCAGTCCAGCACCGGTTGCATTCCGTCGACGAGTTGGTCGTAGCGATCCTGCACCATGCCCAGGCTCACCCCGAAAGCGCCGAGATACACCTCGTCCGGCTCTGCGGCATTGAGCCGTACGGTCAACGGGCGCAGGACGGTACGGCTGAACTGTTGACCGAATCGAGTGCTGAGGGCGGCGCTGTCTTCGGCAGTGCCCAGGCGACCGAAGTAGTCGGAGTCGAGGTAACGGTTGCGTTCGTCGAATCGTACGCGCGCACCGTAGTAGAGCATGCGGGCCGCGTCGATGGGCGATCCGGTGCGCAGGAGATGGCGGAGGAAGCCGGCGATGCCCGGGTTGTCGAGCGTCACCAGCCGACCGTCGACGACCTGGGAGCTGTTGATCCCGAACGGCTCGTACGCACGTTCGCCGGATGCAGTGATGAACGCGCGCAGCTCGTGGTAGCGACGGCCGATATTTTTGCCGCCCAGCATGATCGGAGTCCCACCGAGCGTGCCGAAACCGCAGCGTCCACCGAGCGTCGAGTCCTGCTCGAGCAGTTCCACGGTGTTACCGGCGCGGTGCAGGGCGAACGCGGCGCCGATGCCGGACAGGCCGCCTCCGACGACCGCGAACTTCTGTGGCGTGCTCATGATCGGTTGTGCTCCTGTTCCGGCGGCACGGGGTAGGGCGCCAATTCGACGAGCGCGACAGCGATCCGGGCGCCGCGCTGGTGCAGGGTGACCTCGACGCCGATGCCGTCGAGTCCGGTGTCGGCAGTGGCGGTGGTGCAGGTGATGGGGGCGTCCAGTTCGGCGAAATCGGTGAAATGGGCCTCGACGCCGAGCACCGCGGCCGCCGGCGAATCGAGCAGTCCGGCCTCGCTCGCGGCCAGGACGGCCGCCTGCCGGAAGACCTCGAGCAACAGCGGACCCGGGACGTGGTCGTACTGGTGGTCGAAGAAGCTGGGATGACTCCGGTCGACTACGACGACCAGCTCGGGCGCGGGGGTCCGGCCGAGGACGACATTGCGTGGGTCGCGGCGCCCGACGAGCTCAGGTGGGAGCGGCCGCACCGGATCCGGTGCAGGATCGGCAGCTTGCGCACGGTTGCGGCGTTGCAGTGCGCGGAACTCGTCGTAGTCCACACGGGGGAAGGTGATCCCGCTGCCCGACAACGTCATCGCCAGCGCACCGTCGACAGTGAAGATGGCATCGAAGGGCACGTCCTGGTAGTAATCGCGCCCGGTGGCCAGTGCGCCCGGACGTACGCGGACCAGCCCCTCCAACGGGTAGCGTTCGCTGTCGCGGAACGCGCTGAGGTCTTCCACCATGAATGCCATGCGCTGCAAGCTCGCCGGGGCGTCGGCGGGCACACCGAGGTGACGTTGCCCGACGACGAGAAGTGCTTGGCGCACGGCCTCGACGGCGCAGAGAGGGTCGTGGTAGGCGACCAGTCGATCGAACCACAGCGAATGAGCGCGCGGAATCTGTACCGCAGCAAGGAATTCGGAGCCGCCGACAACGGCCGTATCGGCGACATAGACCTCGGCGAGACCTCGTCGATGCGCCAGTGCGGCGGGGACGAGTTGTTCGAAGCCGAGCGTGCCGCGCACCGGCCACAGGGGACTTGTCACGCGAGTACCGCCTCGTGAGCAGGGACCGTACTCCAGATGCGTTCGGCGAGCAGCACGCCGAGCATCCTCGGTGTCGGATGGGTGAAGAGATCTTCGAGCGAAAGATGCACTGCGGCGGCGGTGTTGATACGGCTGCGCAACTCCAGGATCGACAACGACGTCAGCCCGAGCGTGAGTACGGTCGCGTCCAGGTCGAGTTCGTCTTCGGCGCGGTCGACGAGGATTTCGCGGATCTGCTCGACCACCAGGCGCGTCGCGAAGTCGGTGCGCTGATTCTCGGGGACGGTCGGCAAGTCCGAGCGCCCGGGTCCGGGAGTTCTCGTGAGCGCGTCGTGACGGCCGAGGGCGCTTTGTCCCGCGATGTCGGCGCCGGCCACGCCGATCATGCGTTCGAGCTCGGAGCTGTCGGTGTCGACCCAGTAGCGGCGATGCTGGAACGGGTAGGTCGGCAGGTCGACTGTGGACGCGTCACCATCCCCGCACAGTGCCTCCCATCCGACCTCGGCACCGGAAACCCATGCCGTGCCGACCGCTTTCACCACCGAGGAAGCTTCACTGGTGCCGGGTCGCAGCATCGGCACGGCGGTGCAGCCGGTGTCTGCGAGCACCTCGTAGACGAGTCCGGCGAGCGTGTCACCAGCGCCGAGCTCGAGATAGGTGACGACACCGGCGTCGTTCAGGTGCAACACACTGTCGTGGAAGCGCACCGGCTCACGGGCCTGACGGACCCAGTGCTCGATCGAAGTGAGCTGCCCCGGTTCGGCCGCGGTCCCTGTCGACGTGGAGATCAACGGGATGCGCGGCTCGTGGAGCTGGACCGTCGCGAGGACCGCGCGGAACTCGTCGACGATCGCGGCGACGTGGGGTGAATGGAACCCGCGGTCCACGGCGAGCGGGGTGACGCGACGCCCGCGGGTGCGCCACTGTCGGCCGAGGTCCCCGACCGCGGCGATATCGCCTGCCAGCACGGTGGCGTTGGGTCCGTTGGCCGCCGCGATCGACACCTCGTTCTCCCGTCCGGCGATCGAGGCCAGCACCTCGGCGTAGGACGCTCGCACGGACACCATCGCTCCCGGCGCCATCCGTTGCATCAGTCTGCCGCGTGCCGCGACCACGGTGGCCGCGTCTGCCAGCGACAACACCCCGGCTACGTGCGCCGCCGAGAGCTCTCCGATGGAGTGCCCGAAAACGTAATCCGGTGTCGTCCCCCAGGATTCGAGCAGACGGAACAGCGCGACCTGGAGTGCGAACACCGCAGGTTGGGTGTAGTCGGTGCGGGGGAGTAGGTCCTCACCGTCGAACAGCACCGCGCGCAGCGAGCACTCCAGGTGAGTGTCGAAACCGGCGCACACCGTGTCGAACGCCGCCGCGAACACCGGGAAGGTGTCGTAGAGTTCACGGCCACTACCCGCGAGCTGTCCGCCCTGGCCGGAGAACATCATCGCCAGTTTCCCGCTGGGGGAGCGGCGGGCGATGACCGCCGGACCGCCGGTGCGCTCACCCGCGACCACGGCAAGACCGTCCAGCAGGCCTTCTCGGCTGTCTGCCACGACGACGGCGCGGTGGTCGAATCCCGCCCGGGTGGTCGCCAGCGAGTACGCGATGTCGGTGATGTCGTGGCCGGAGTCGGTCACGGCCGCGCGTAACCGAGCCGCCTGCTCCCGCAGGGCACCCGCGGTGCGAGCCGACAGCAGCCACGGCACGACCGCCGGTTCCACCCGTGCCGAAACGGTCTGTACTGCTACGGGTTCTGGTGCCTGTTCGACGATCAGATGGACGTTGGTGCCGCTGATGCCGAAGGAGGAGACCCCGGCTCGGCGCGCGTGTCCGGTGCTCGGCCAGGGGTGTGGCCGCAGCGCGAGCCGGATCCGGTCCCCGTTCCAGTCGGCGTGTGGGGTCGGTGCGTCGACATGCAGGGTGGGTGGGACGACGCCGTGCCGGATCGCCTGCACCATCTTGATCAGCCCGGCCACCCCGGCCGCCGACTGGGTGTGTCCCATATTGGATTTCACCGAACCGAGCAGCAGTGGTGGCGCACCGTCACGCTCGCCGTAGGTGGCGAGGAGGGCTTGGGCCTCTACCGGGTCGCCCAATACGGTGCCGGTACCGTGCCCTTCGACCACGTCGACCTCGGCGGCGCCGACCCCGGCGTTCGACAACGCTGCCCGGATCACGCGCTGTTGCGCGGTTCCGCGCGGCGCGGTGAGGCCGTTGGACGCGCCGTCGCTGTTCACCGCGGACCCGCGCAGCACAGCCAGGATCCGGTGGCCCTCCAGCTGGGCGTCCGAAAGTCGTTCCAGCACAACGAAGCCGACACCCTCGCCCCACGCGGTGCCGTCCGCGCCTGCGGCGAAGGATTTGCACCTGCCGTTCGGTGCCAGCGCACGTTGACGTGAGAACAGCGCGAACGGCATCGGTGTCGACATCACCGTGACACCCCCGGCCAGGGCCATCGCGCATTCCCGCAGCCGCAACGATTGCATCGCCTGGTGGATCGCGACCGCCGAGGACGAACAGGCCGTGTCGACGGTCACCGCAGGCCCTTCCAGCCCCAGTAGATAGGCCACCCGGCCCGCCGCCATCGAGGCGTGGTTGCCGGTGAAGTAGTAGGTCTCGGCGCCGTCCCAGGCCTGACTGGCACCGAATCCGTATCCCTGGTCGCTGAAGCCGACGAAGACGCCGGTATCGCTGCCGCGCAACGACATCGGGTCCACGCGAGCATGCTCTACCGATTCCCAGGCCAGCTCGAGCAGCAGGCGTTGTTGCGGGTCCATCGCTTCGGCCTCGCGCGGACTGATCCCGAAGAACCCGGCGTCGAATTCGCCCGCCTCGGTCAGGAAACCACCTTCGCGCACAGAGGATTTGGCGAACTTGTCGGGGTCGGGATCGTAGAACGCGTCGATGTCCCAGCCCCGGTCGGCCGGGAAGTCCGAGATCAGGTCGCGCCCGTCGAGCAGTGCATGCCACAGGTCGTCCGGTGAGTCGATTCCGCCGGGGAACCGGCACGACATGCCGACGATCGCGATCGGTTCCGTTGTTCGTGCCCGCTCGTCGGCGAGCTCCTGACGAGTCTGCTGCAATTGCCGGGTGGCGCGCTTGAGATACGCGCGCAGTTCCGCTTCGTTGGCCATCGGATCCTCGCTTTCTCCTCGGCTCAGACCGAGCGAACCTGATCGATCAGGTCGAACAGGGCGTCGTCGTCGGCGCCGTCGATGTTGTCGACCACGCTGTGCGTGCCGCCGCGTAGGGTGCGCGCGAGCGCGTCGATCCGGTCGAGCAGTTCACCGACCCGGTCCTGCGGCAGGTCCACGCCCGCCCACCCTGCGGCGAGCGCGTCGAGCTGCGCGGCGATCCGTTCGACCGGGTCGTCCAGCGGCGCGATCTCGGTGCGCAGGTACTCGGCCAGTGCCGCGGCATTGGGGTAGTCGAAGACGATGGTCGTGCGCAGCCGCACGCCGGTGGCCGCTTCGAGGCGGTTGCGGAATTCCACGGCGCCCAGCGAGTCGAAACCCAGATCGGTGAAGGCGGTGTCGGCCGGCACCGCCTCCGCCGAGACATGCCCGAGCACCGCCGCGGCGTGTGCACGGATCACGCCGAGCACCACCCGCTCCTGTTCGGCGGCGTCCAGACCGGACAGGCTCGTGACCAGGGCCGCCGATTCGTCGGACCCCCCGCCGGCCGCGCGGCGCGGACCGCGTGGCAGTGACCTAAGCATCGCGGGCAACTCGTCGTCACCGACCGAGCCGAGCGCGGTGAGGTCGAGCCGCGCGGGCACCGCCAGCGCTCTGCCGGTCGCCAGCGCGCTGTCGAACAGCGCCAGCCCGTCGTCGTCGGTGAGCGGCACGAGGCCGTCCCGGCGCATCCGGCGCAGATCCCGTTCGGTGAGGTGGCCGGTGATTCCGGTGCCGCGCTCCCACAACCCCCACGCGAGGGCGGTGGCGGGCAGGCCATGGTGTCTGCGGTGCTGGGCCAGCGCGTCGAGGAAGCCGTTGGCCGCGGCATAGTTCGCTTGACCGGGATTGCCGAGCAGCCCCGCGATCGAGGAGTACATGACGAACATCGACAGAGGCCGGCCCTCGGTCACCTCGTGCAATAGCCAGGCCGCATCGGCCTTCGGGCCGAACACCTTCGCGAGGTGCTCGGGGGTCTGAGCGGCGAACAACGCGTCGTCGACGACGCCGGCGGTGTGCACCACCGCGGTCAGCGGATGCGCTGGGGGGATCGCGGCGATCAGGGCGGTGAGCGCGTCGCGGTCGCTCACATCGCACGCGGTGATGTCGACGTGGGCGCCGAGCGCGGACAGTTCGGCGGCGAGTTCGGCGGCGCCGTCGGCGTCGGGGCCACGACGGCTGGTCAACAGCAGGCGCCGCGCGCCGTACCCGGACACCAGGTGACGGGCGGCCAGTGCGCCGAGTCCGCCGGTGCCGCCCGTCACGAGGACTGTGCCGTCACGGTCGAGTGGGATGGGCACCGTCAGCACGTACTTGCCGATGTGGCGGGCCTGGCTGAGCTGCCGGAATGCTTCGGGCGCTCGCCGCACATCCCAGGGGGTCACCGGAAGCGGCCGCAGGACACCGGATTCGAACAGGGTGTGTAGTTCGGTCAGGATCTCGCGCAGGCGGTCGGGTCCGGCGTCCATCAGCAGGAAGTTGCGGTACCGGACGCCGGGGTGGGTGAGGGCGATCTCGTCGGCGTCCCGCAGGTCGGTCAGGCCCATCTCGATGAACCGGCCACCGCGCGGCAGCAGGTCGAGCGAGGCGTCCACCTTGTCGCCCGCCAACGAATCGAGGACGACGTCGACGCCGCGCCCGCCGGTCGCTTCGAGGAATTTGTCCTTGAACTCGGTGGTACGGGTACTGGCGATACGGTCGTCGGTGAAACCGTTCTCGCGCAACGCATTCCACTTACCGGGGCTCGCGGTGACATACAGGTCCAGCCCGAGATGCCGGGCGAGCTGCACCGCGGCCATACCGACACCACCGGTGGCGGCGTGTATCAGCAGCGACTCTCCCGCTCGCACTTCGGCCAGATCGACCAGCGAATAGTACGCGGTGGCGAACACGATGGGTGCGGCCGCCGCCTGCTGGAAGGACCAGCCGGTCGGCACCGGAACCACGCTGCGCCGATCGGCCACCGCCGTCGCGCCGATGCCGGTGAAGATGCCCATCACCGCGTCGCCGACTGCGAAATCGGTGACATCGGGGCCGATTTCGACAACCACACCCGCCCCCTCGCCACCGATCGCGGTATCGGGGATCGGATACATCCCGAGCACGATCAGCACATCACGGAAGTTGACGCCCGCCGCCCGGACCGCGATCCGCAGCTGGCCGGGCTCGAGCGGCACGCTCTCGGGCCGGGCGGCCAGCACCATGTTGTCGCCGTGCAGCGTGCCGCGCCCACGGTCGACGAGCTGCCATCGACCCTCATGAAGCGCCTCGGCGGACCCGACCGTGTCTGCCCCGGCGCGAACCAGACGTGGTGCCTGTAGTTCGCCGTGCCGGATGGCCAGCTGCGGCTCGGTGGCCGATCCGGCGGCCAGGCGTGCGGCATCCCGGTAGCCGTCGGGGTCGTCGAGATCCAGCAGCGCGATCCGGCCCGGGTGTTCGTTCTGCGCGGTGCGCAGCAGGCCCCACACCGCGGCACCGACCAGGTCGTCGACGTCCTCGGCGCCGTGGACCGCGACCGCGCCGCTGGTGACGAAGACGATCAGTGCCCCGGAGAATTCGTCGTCGAGGAGCAGGGCGCGCACTGCGGTCTGCACATTGCTCACCTGCTCGGCGACCGGCTGGGATCGGTCGGCCGGATCGAGCCGGACGACGACCAGCTCGCTACCCGCACAGTGCTCGACCACAATACCGCGCGCCGTGTCCACAGGGACCCAGTTGCCTTGGGCTGCAACGGGTTCGGGTGCCGCAACGCCGACCCAGTTCACTTCGTGGAGTCCGCCGTCCGAGGCCGGGCGTCGGCCCAGTGCTGCCGAGGGGATCGCGCGCAAGGCCAGCGATTGGGCGGTGGCCACCGGCTTGCCCGCCGTGTCGCTGACCTCGAGACGGATCCGGTCGGTACCGACCGGTGTGAGACGAACACGCAGCGATGACGCGCCCACCGCGTGCAGTGCGACGCCTTCCCACGCGAACGGCAGCTTCACCGCACCGGACTCGGTGGGCCCGACTGTGCCCGTCGCGATCATCGCGTGCAGTGCGGCATCGAGCAGCGCCGGGTGCAGGCCGAAGTCGGTGGCGTCGGCAGCGGCTGATTCGGGCAGGGCTACTTCGGCGAGCACCTCCTCGCCGTGCCGCCAGATCCGGCCGAGACCGCGGAAAGCCGACCCATATTCGTAGCCTGCGGTCGCCATCGCGTCGTACGGGTCGTGCGTGGTGACCAGGACCGCGCCGACGGGCGGCCACGGTCCCTTCGTCTCCGAAGCCAGGGCTTCCGCCGGTTGCAGCGTGCCTGTGGCGTGCCCGGTCCACGGCAGTTCTTGCGCCGATGTCGTGCGAGGACGAGAGGATACGGTGAGCGTCCGATGCCCGGACTGCTCTGCCGGTCCGACCTGCACTTGCACGTCCACCGCCCCGTTATCGGGAATCACGAGCGGGGATTCCAGGACGAGTTCACCGACCACCGGGCATTGCACCGATCGGCCCGCGTACCAGGCGAGTTCGATGAATGCGGTACCTGGAAGGAGCACCGATCCGGCGATCCGGTGCCCGGACAACCACGGATGTGTGCGCACGGACAGCTGCCCGGTGAGCAGCAGCCCGCCGTCGGCGGCGAGACCGACTTGCGCCCCGAGCAGCGGATGCTCGGCGTCGTCGAGCCCGGCGCCACGGACATTCCCGCGCTCGCCCACCTCGAGCCAGAACCGGTCGCGCTGGAAGGCGTAGGTGGGCAGATCCACCGGGCGGGCGCCTGAGCCGTCGAACAGTGTGGTCAGGTCCAGTGCTGCGCCCTGGCAGTGCAGCGCGGCCAACCCCGCCACGAACGCGAGATCACCGGCGATACCTGGGCGCTGCAACGCGACCGCCGTGAGCGCCGTGTCTTCGTCGGCGATCTCGTGCACCATCGCCGTCACCGCGGTGCCCGGTCCCATCTCGGCGAAACAACTCACGCCACCCTGTTCCCGGGCCCACCGCACCGCGTCCAGATAGCGGACCGGTTCGCGTAGATGGCTCACCCAGTGCTCGGGGGAGCACAACTGTGCCGCCTCGGCCACCTTGCCGGTGAGCGCCGAGATCACCGGGACAGTCGGTGGGTGGTAGGTCAACCCTCGACAGACCGCGGCGAATTCGGGGAGGACGGTGTCCATGTGTGGCGAGTGGAACGCGTGGCTCACCCGCAGCCGGGTGGTGCGGATACCGTCGGCGGCCAACTGAGCCGCGATAGCGGACACCGCAGCCTCCGCACCCGAAACCACCACCGACGCAGGCCCGTTCACCGCCGCAACACCGACATCGTCGTAGCGGCGGACCAGGTCGGCGACGGTCTCCGGATCCGCGGCGACCGCCACCATCGCACCGCCTACCGGAGCGGACTGCATGAGCCTGCCCCGCGCGGCCACCAAGGCGCAGGCATCGGCCAGAGACCAGACCCCGGCGACATAGGCCGCAGTGATCTCGCCGATGGAGTGCCCCATGACGAAAGCCGGTCGTAGCCCCCATGATTCGGCCAGCCGGTACATCGCTACCTCGGTGGCGAACAGTGCCATCTGCGCGACCTCGGTGCTGTCGAGCGCCGCACCGGAGTCCTCGGTGAGCACCAGTTCGCGCACCGGAATCGCGCAGTAGTTGCCGAATTCGGCGCAAACGGCGTCGAACGCCGCGCGGTAGGCCGCGTAGCCGTCGTACAGTTCCCGTCCCATCCCCGTCCGCTGGGTGCCCTGGCCGGGGAACATCACCGCGGACACTGCCGCATGGGCACTGCCGCGCACCACATTCCGCGTGTCGGCGCCCCGCGCGACCGCCCGCAGCCCCTCGATCAATTCCTCGTGGTTCCGCCCGGCGATGACCGCTCGGTGCTCGAACCGGGCTCGCGTGTCGAGCAGCGACAACCCGATATCGACGGGCTCGACCGCAGGGTCCGTCGCGAGCTGGTCGAGCAGGGCAGCGGCTTGTGCGGCAACGGCATCCGCGGACCGGGCGGTGACCACCCACGGAACCACCGGTGGCGGGACGACATCCCGTGGCGGCTGGACCGGGTACTCACCCCGTTCGATCACCACATGGGCGTTGGTGCCGCTGATGCCGAACGACGACACCGCGGCGCGCGGCGGACGACCCGTCGCAGGCCACGGCCGGACCTCGGTCACCAACCGGACTGCCCCCGACGACCAGTCCGCGTGTGGCGTCGGTTCGTCGACATTCAAGGTCGGCGGCACCGTGCCGTGCCGCATCGCCATCACCATCTTGATCAACCCGCCTACTCCCGCGGCGGCCTGCGTGTGCCCCATATTCGACTTGAGCGACCCGAGCAGCAGCGCGTGCTCGTCGTCGCGTTCCGCGCCGTAGGTCGCGAGCAACGCCTCCGCCTCGATCGGATCACCGAGCCGCGTGCCGGTTCCGTGCGCCTCGACCACATCCACCTCGTCGGTGCGCAGACCCGCGTCCGCCAGCGCCGCGCGGATCACCCGCTGCTGCGATCGTCCGTTCGGTGCGGTGAGACCGTTGGACGCACCGTCGGAGTTCACCGCTGTACCGCGGACCAGCCCGAGGATTCGGTGTCCGTTTCTGCGGGCCTCGGATTCCCGCTCGAGCAGCAGCATGCCGACACCCTCGCCCCACGCCGTGCCGTCCGCCCCCGCCGCGAAGGATTTGCATCGACCGTCGGCCGCCAGCGCCCGCTGGGCGGAGAACGCGACGAACGCCGCCGGAGTGGTCATCACGGTGACACCGCCGGCCAGCGCCAGCGTCGTCTCACCGGCGCGCAGGGACCGTACGGCTTGATGGATCGCGACCAACGACGACGAGCAGGCGGTATCGACCGTGACAGCGGGACCCTCCAAACCGAGGACATAGGCCACCCGCCCCGAGGCGATACTCGAGGCCTGCCCGGTCATCAGGAAGTTCTCGATGCGCTCGCGCACCCGATCGTCGAGATCGCGCGAAGACGGGCCCTGCACATCCGGCATGAGGCCGACATACACACCGGTGTCGCTTCCGCGCACCGTGGTCGGGTCGATGCCCGCCCGTTCGAAGGTCTCCCACGCGGTCTCGAGTATCAATCGCTGCTGCGGGTCCATCGCCAGTGCTTCGCGCGGGCTGATACCGAAGAAGTTCGCGTCGAACGCGGTGGCGCCCGCGACGAAGCCACCCGTGCGCACATACGATCTGCCCGCGACCCCCGGTTCGGGATCGAACAGCCCCGCCACATCCCAGCCCCGATCGGTCGGCCATTCGGTCACCAGGTCACGCCCATCCAGCACCGCCTGCCACAGCTGCTCGGGCGAACTGATCCCACCCGGATACCGGCACGCCATTCCGACAATGGCAATCGGTTCACACGCCTGCGCTTCGATCTCGTCGAGGCGCGTCCGGGTGGTCTGCAATTCCCGGATCGCCTTCTTCATGTATGTGCGCAGTTCGTCTTCGCGGGCCATTGAGCAGGACTCCTCGGTGGGCGGAATGTGACAGAAACGAGTAGTGCAGCGGGATCGGGCATTCTGCCGGCGATCTACTCGGCAACACTCACGGCCTCACGCTACGACAACGAGGACCGAATCAGCCGCGCCGCGAACGGCTTTGGGAAACGACCAACGGTCGGGCCGTGGTCCCTGACATTTTCCAAACGTATTGCCACGGCTTTGTCGGGATTCGTAAGGTCATGCGCCATGGTCAGAACTCCCGAACCGGTACCGGATCAACACGGCAGGCGATTCGTTGTCACCGGTGCCAACGGTGGCCTCGGTGCGATCGTGACGCGCACCCTCGCCGACCGTGGTGCAACGGTGGTCATGGCGTGTCGCGACCCGGAAAGCGGGCGTGCGGTCGCCGACCGGATAACGGGCGATGTCACCGTGGCCGCCCTCGATCTGGCCGATCTGGCCGCTGTGCGGCGGTTCGCACAGCAATGCGGCGAATTCGACGTCCTCGTCAACAATGCCGGGCTGATGAACGTACCGTTCGCCCGCACCGTCGATGGATTCGAAATGCAGTTCGGAGTCAACCACCTCGGACATTTCGCACTCACCGGCCTTCTGCTGGACAAGGTGCGGGACCGGATCGTGTCCTTGTCGAGTATTTCGCACGGCTGGACGAAATCGCTCCCACTCGACGATCTGCGTTTCGAACGGCGCCGATACCATCGTTCGACTGCCTATGCCGAATCGAAACTGTCGACGCTGATATTCGGCCGTGAATTGCAGCGCAGACTTCGCGAAACCGGGTCGACGCTGCGCTCCTACGCCGTGCACCCCGGCGTGGCCCCGACCGGGCTCGTCGCCAGGACACAGACTCCGCTCGACTACGTCGCCGAGCCCTTCATCCGGCTGGTCGGCCAATCCCGCACCGCCGCCGCGCAATCCACGCTCTACGCTGCCACCGCACCGGCGGCCGACCCCGACATCTACTGGGGTCCGACCAGGTTGTTCAACACCCGCGGACCGGTCGGTGCGTGCCCGTCGAGCGCGTTGTCGCGAGATCGCACCCTGTGGCAGCAGTTGTGGACGGCGTCCGAACAAGCGACCGGAGTTCGCTACCCCACAGCGGCGGTGACGCATGGGGATTAGTGTTCGCGCCCTTGCTTTTGCGGCGGTGATCGGTCTGTGCGCGGCGTCGGGAACACACTCCGCGGCCGGATCGCCGCCGGTGTATCCGATCCCGGACCCCGACCCGTTCTACGCCGCACCCGCCGACATCACCGCCGCCGACCCTGGTGCGGTGCTCGCGGTCCGCGTGCAGGAACCGCTGCCGTATTTCCCCACGGCCACCGTCACCTTGGTGAAGTTCCGTTCCACCGACTCACACGGCCGCCCGATCGCGGCGACCACCACGATCCTCACACCCCGCGACCATCGCCCCGGCGCCCCGCTGCTGTCCTATCAGCACATCATCAACGGCCTCGGCACCCAGTGCGCGGTCTCGCGCGCGCTCTACGCCTACGATCCCAATCTGCTCTATCGTGCTGTGCCGCTGCTGAACACGATGCTGTTGCGTGGCTGGAGCATCGCTCTACCCGATCATCTCGGTCCGAATGCCGCCTACGGTGCGGCCAGGCTCGGCGGACAGCTCACCCTCGACGGCATCCGCGCCGCGACCAGGGTCCCCGAGCTCGGACTCGCGGACAGCCCGGCCGCCCTGCTCGGCTACTCCGGCGGTGGGATGGCCACCGGCTGGGCAGCCGCGCTCGCCCCGCGGTACGCACCCGAACTCCGCCTGGTCGGCGCCGCGCAGGGCGGTGTGCCGATGAACATCACCACCATGGCCCGCACGCTCGGCCTCGCACCGCACCCCATGTTCGGACTGGCGATGGCCGCTGCGCTCGGGCTCGAACGCGAATATCCCGACCGCCTCCCGATCAGCGCGCAACTCAACGACACCGGATTGGCTGTCCGCGACGCGATGGCCAACGGCTGCACCGTCGAAGTGATCGCCGCCGGTGCCATGCACAGCGCCGCCGACCTCGCGTCCACCGTCTCGCTCATCGACGACCCACGCGTCTGGGAAGTGAGCGACGCGAACAGCCTCGAATTGTTCGACGGCGTGCCGACCATGCCCGTGTTCGAATGGCACACCCCGATCGATCCGCTGATCCCCGTCGATGCCATCGATCGCACCACCCGGCGCTACTGCGCAGCCGGCACACCGGTGCGCTCGGAGCTCTATCCGAGCCCCGACCACCTGGCCACCGCGGTGCTCGGCTTCCCGTCCGCGGTCGACTGGCTCGACGCTCGGTTCCGCGGTGAGCCCGCGCCGAGCAACTGCTGACCCAACTCTCCCAAAGATCGAGGATCGACCATGCGCCGCATCTGGCCGGCCGTACTGGCTGTGCTGTTCTGTACCGTCACCGCGAGTGTCTTCGCCCCGGCAGCGACCCCCGAGCCGCGATATCCCACCCCGGAAGCCGACCCGTTCTTCACAGCACCGCCCGATATCGGCGATTTCGCTCCCGGTGATGTGGTGCGGCAACGGAAATTCGACCTGGGCCCGTACCAGGGCACCGACATCTGGCACGTCGCCTTCCGCTCGACCAACTCCTCGGGCGACCCGATCATGGGCGTCACCACGGTACTGATCCCGACGGGCGTGCCGAATCCGCCGCTGGTCTCGTATCAGGCGCTGATCAATTCGCTCGGCACCAAATGCAATCCTTCTCACTCGCTCGTCAACGACGAAACTCCGGACGCGTTCGGCGCGGCGCTGCCGCTGGCACGCGGCTGGGCCGTCGCCCTGCCGGACTACCTCGGCCCGAATGTCGCCTATGGGGCCGCCAAACTCAGCGGCATGGTGACCCTCGACAGCGTGCGCGCACTCCAGCGCGCCCCTGAACTCGGCCTGGGCCAGTCCCCGATCGCCCTGGCAGGCTACTCGGGCGGAGGCCTGGCGACGGCTTGGGCCGCCGCCATGCAGCCGACCTACGCACCCGAGCTCACCCTCGCCGGCGTCGCCGCGGGCGGTATTCCCGCCGACCTCGAACAGATGGCCCTCGGGATCGGTTTCGGGAACCATCCCGGCTTCGGTCTCGCCTGGGCAGCGGCGATGGGCTTGGAACGCGAATACCCACAGCGTCTGCCCATTTCCGACCAGCTCAACGCCGAGGGCCGGTGGTTCCGCGACTTCACCGCCGACGAATGCCGCCGTTTCCTGCTGTTCCACGGCGTGCTCCGCAGCGCCGAACAACTCGCGGCGACGAAGTCCCTGATGGACGATCCCGAAGCGCGCGCGGTGCTGCGGGAGAACAGTTTGCGGCACTACCCGGGCCTTCCCCAGACCCCTACAATGCTCTGGCAAGGTGAATTCGACGCACTCACCCCCTTCGACGCCGTCGCCGACGTCGCCGGGCGCTACTGCGCGGCAGGGGTAGCGCTCACGTTCTCCCGGTACCAGATCGCCGAGCACATGACGACCGCGGTGGCGGGTCTGCCCGAAGCCTGGAACTTCATCGAGGCCCGATTTCGCGGCGAACCCGCGCCGACCCGCTGTCGAGCATGATCGGCAGCAACCAGCGGGAGCACTAGGGAAGAGCAACAAATACATCCGGTGTCCACCTGTGACGTTCTCCAGCCGACGTCGCGTAGGCACATCGTGACCGTGCGGCTTTGGCTATACCTACAGATCTGATCTCCACCGCTTGGCCGAACGTTCGTCGCCGTGCAACCGCAGAGGACCAGCGGGCTTTGCTCAGGCTTCGGGGCCGCACTGTGGAGCCGAGTCCGGGCGAAGGGAAAAACAGATGTCCGTCGACAATCTCTCCAGGGAATCGCTGACCATCTCCGGCAAACCGGCATCGTCTCCACTCAAGGATGTCCGCAATCTTTCCCGGCAGATGGTCGGTCATTTCGTCGCCAACGTCATCCCGTGCGGCACCCTGCCCGGCGAGGCCATCAGAGGCGATGTCACCACCATCACCCGCATCTGCCTGGAATTCGCCGTCGGAATGCTGGACGGCCGTGATATTCCGGGCCAACTGCAGCGTTTGCAGGACGCGGCGGGTGGTTGGGCCCGCGAAGGAATTCCGATCGACACGATCCACCACTCGATCGCCGAGGGCTTCAAGATGGGCCTGGATCTTGTGGTGTCGAGCGCCTCGGTGAAGGATTACGACAGCCTCATCGACGGGGCGAAAATGGTGATCGAGATGCTCGACACGATCACCGCCCAGGTGTCCCTCGCCTATGTGCGTGAATTGCGTAGCGTCATCAGCGAACATCACACCGCGGTGCACACACTCACCTCGGCGCTGCTCGGCGGGCACAGCACCTCCACGATGGCCCGGGAATGCGGCATCGCCATCGCCGAGCAATACGCCGTGCTCGCCTTGTCATTCCCGCCGCATGCCCAGGAGACCATTCCCGCTCTCGATCAGAAGGTCGTGGCCCGGCGCAAATTGCGTCGTGTGCAAGCCGAATTGGCGAAACGCTGCGGCGATTCTGCGCTGTCATTGCTCAGCGTCGACGGCGGCACAGTACTCATCCCGGCCGGCACCTTCGACCGCGACGGGTGGGCAGCCCTCGTCGCCGAACTCTCCGGAGCCGCGCAGGTCGGAATCACCGCAGCCCTTGTCGAAACCAGCACCATCGGCATCCCCGACGCCGCCGACCAAGCCCATGAACTCCTCGATATGGTCCAACGCCTCGACGTCACCCCCGGGCTCTACCGCTTCGACGAACTCGCCCTCGAATACCAGCTGACCCGCCCCGGACCCGGCCGCGAATTCCTCGGCTCACTGCTGAACCCCTTGGAGCCGTTCCCCGAACTCCTCGAAACCCTGCAACGCCATATAGGCAACAACCTCAACCGCCAACGCACCGCGCGCATCCTGCACGTGCACACCAACACCGTCGACTACCGGCTCAAGCGCATCGGCCAACTCACGGGCTTCGACCCCACCCAACCCGTCGGCCTGTGGTACATGCGTTCTGCCCTCGTCGCCCGCAGCTACCGCGCCACGGCGGCTGGTCAACAGTGACCGGAAGCTGGTCCGCCAGCCGCGTTCGTTTGTCCCAGACGTTCTTCTACACCGCGCCACCCGCCGAGCGCGAGTACGGCGGCGCGTAAGGACTATGCCGAAACACGCACTGATGATCGCGATTGTCAGCACATCGTGGTGGACGAGAACCTGCCGGTGAACATCCGCGCTCTTGGAGTCCCGGTGTGGCCCGGTGTCAGGTATCCGCCGATGAACCTCGAGTACGGACCTGTGCTGACGCGACGGTCACCCGTGACACTCGACCTCCGCCCGACCGCTGACCGCTCAGCCGCCGAGGGTGTCGGTGAGTGTGCCGATCGCGTAGGTCACCGCCATGGCCAGTGCGCCGCCGACGACGACTCGTAGCACTGCTCTGCCTCGCGCGCTTCCGCCGAGTCGCGCGCTCAGCGACCCGGTGAGCGCGAGCGCTACGAGTACTGCCACGAAGGTCACCGGCACTCGCCACTGTGCCGGTGGCAGCACGATCGCCAGCAGCGGGAGCAGCGCTCCGCAGGTGAACGCGATCGCCGAGGAGCCTGCGGCGGCCCATGGATTGGTGAGTTCGCTCGGGTCCAGTTTGAGTTCTGCTTCGGCGTGGGCGGTGAAGGCGTCGTGGGCGGTCAGTTCCTCGGCTACCTTGCGTGCGGTCGCCGGGCTCAGGCCCTTGGCCTGGTAGATCTCGGTGAGCTCGGCCAGTTCGTAGTCGGGGAAGTCGGCCAGTTCCCGCCGTTCCTTGGCCAGGAGCGCTTTCTCCGAATCGCGTTGAGTGCTCACCGATACGTACTCACCGGCCGCCATCGAGATCGCGCCCGCGACGAGTCCGGCCACGCCCGCGGCGAGGATGGTCGTGCTGTCGTTCGTCGTCGCCGCGACACCGACCACCAGTCCGGCGGTGGAGACGATGCCGTCGTTGGCGCCGAGTACCCCGGCGCGCAGCCAGTTCAGCCGGGAGGCGAGGCCCTCGGCATGCGGTTCGTGCGGGTGGGTGTCGGTCGGCGAGTCCTGCACCCGATCAGCCTAAACGAGCTCGTCGCACCGCTCGTTCACGAAGACCTCGACGTGGCCGATGTCTTGGCGTGTCTAGGCTGTCGAGCATGACGAAGTCGGGGGTGGCGTCGGAGGCGGTCGAGATATCGCGAACATGGCGGTACGTCATGCGCGCGACAACTGTGGCGTCGTGCTTCGGGATTGCGGTGTTGCTGTTCGAGGTGGTCACCGACTACACCTTGATGGCTCTGCTGCTGGCAGGTGCTGTGCTGCTCGCGGCTGGGGTGGCGTGGATGGTTCTCGCCCCGATCGGCTGCGCCAAGTATCGCGAGTACCGGGCTGTCGTTACCGCTCCGATCGTGGTGGGAATCGGTGTCGCGCTGGTGTTTTCCGGAGTACCGGACCGGATCGCCTGGTGGCTGTCCGAAGACTCGATCACGCGTGCCGCGCAGGTGTGCGCGAAGGGTGGTGCGGCCTGGTTCGGTGTGATGCACGTCGACAACGTCTATCCGTACGACGGCGGGTGCATTTTCGCGATCTACCCCACCGACGGCGGTGTCGCCTACTTCGCTCCCGGATCGACACCGCCGAGTGGGCCGCCGCGACCCTATGAAAACGTGTACGAGCGCTTCGCCCCGAACTGGTACCGCTACAGCACACCGATCGTGCACGATTGACTTCCTCCGCTGCCTGACCATGCGAATTCTGCTGAGCGTCCGGACATCTCGGCCGCGCGGCAGGGTCCGGGCGTGGCGACGATACGGGAGCTTCAACGGCACGACTGGCGAGGTTCGAGGCCGTGGTCGATGCGATTGACGATCACCGCATGCGTCACCGGTTTCGTCGTCGGCGTCGTCGCTGTCGTGGAAGCCACGTCGCCCGATCCGATGGTGTGGTCGGTCGGATGGGTTGTTCTGGTAGGACTTTCGATCTGGTGGGTGTATCTGGTCATCGGGTACGCGCCGACAACAATCGGCGGTTTGATGCTGGTCGCGGTCCAGCCACTGCTGGTCTTCTGCGGGTTTGTCGGTGAGGTCGACAACCTTCCCGAGCGGATCGCGTGGCATGTCTCGGAAGACGCGATGGCTGCCGCGGCCCAGGTCTGCGAGCCTGCTGGAGATCCGCAGTGGATCGGCATGTTCCGAGTCGATGCGGTGCGTCGCCACAGCGACGGAGCGTGCGCCTTCGCCGTCGGACAACGAAGTGACACCGACGGTCTCGCGTACTTCGCGCCGGGCACGAACCCACCCGACGACGCACAGCAGCGCAAGGCCCACACCGATTACCAGCCGTTCGACGGCAATTGGTTCCGGTACGAGTTCGCGCCTGGATACATCGACTGATCGGATGACGCCGGGCCGCAGCACAAGTCGATATCGGCCCAGGTCACGTGCGAAGAGACACGGCCTTCCGTGCGGCGGCTGTCACCGGATGTGGTTAGAGTCCGTGGCGTGTCAGTGAATGTCGGTGTCTTCGTGGAGATCTCCGGGTTGCGCGACGATCGGGAACAGGTGGGAATGACCACGTTGTTGACCGAGGTCGTGCGCGCGGAGCGGTTGGACGACGAAGTGTTCGTGAGTATGCGGGGCGAGGGGGACGACCTTGCCGTGTGCGCCGATTCCGGCGACCACAAGGTGATCTTCGCCGGGTTCTTCCGGTGGCAGGCCGACTTCGAGCGGCGGCTCACGGCGCGGGCAACGCAGCTGGTGCCGCATGCGCGGGTGCGTTTCGGGTGGGAGCACGAAGATGATTTCTGATCCACGCGCCGACGGCCCATGGGCCGACCAGCTCCCCGACCCGGTGCCGGTGGTGCATCGAGACCTCGAGGTGCGCGTCGGCGGCTGGGACTTGACGGCGCTCACTCGTGAGCACCTCCAGTACTGGGTGGGCTGTATCCCTCTGCAGTTCGGCAACACCTTCATGGTCGTGTCGCGCAAGGATCAGCCAGGGTTCATCCAGACCTACCGCAACGGCGCCGACGACTACGACCTCGAATTGTCTGACGCACCCCCTGAGGTCAGGCGCACTGTCATCCGCGACGAGGCACAACTCGTCGAGATCCTGTGGGCCTGGCTCGAAGGTGATCGCGAAACGGTCGACGCCCTGGATTGGGGTCCTCTCGAGCAACCGTGACAGACGGGCTGACGAGCAAGGGGTTCGCGAGATACGCGTGGTGGTCAGGTGGGGCTTGCCACCGGGTACCGTTGGGCGGTGAACCCAGCCGACGCGCGACTCCTCAAAGACGGTGACCTAGATACTCGCGAGGAAAACCTGCGGCAGCTGCTGCTGCGAACCGAGAAGGGTGACGCATCGGCGGCGGAAAATCTGCGTGCGCTCGTGCGGGACTACCCCGACTACCACCGGACGCTGTACAGCCGGGCGCTGAACCGGGCTGGACTCTTCGGCGACGACACGCTGCGCGAGCCACTACTCGCCTCCCTCGGCGACACCCGCTACAACTGCCAGGCATGGGCCGCGATGGGATGTGCGGCGCTCGGCTTCCACGAGGCGGTCCCGGGACTGGTCGCGATGCTGGATCACCCGCAGGACATCGCCCGCGACCAGGCGATCATCGCGCTGGGTGTGCTCGGCGACGAGTCGGTGGTACCGGCCCTCGCGCCCCTGCTCGGGGACTCGAACAGCGGTATGCGCGAGCGTGCCGCCGAAGCCCTCGGCATGATCGGCGGCGACGCTGCACTGGCCGCCCTCTGGAACGAATTCGAGAACCGCCGCTACTACCGCATCGGCTACATCGCCAGCGCATTGTCCGAATTCGCCCCGGAGATCATTCCGCGACTGATCGAAGCGGCTTCGAGCGCAGACCCCGACCAGCGCTACTGGGCGGCCGTCGCCCTCGGCTCGACCGGCGACGACCGCGCGGTACCGACACTGGAACGGCTGATGGCCACCGACCGCGGCTCGACGGTGTTCGACGGCATGGTGAGCGTTGCCGCGAAGAAGGGTCTGCGCACACTGCGCCGCATCCAGGCCGCGATCGCCGCCCGCGAATCCTGATCGAACGGCACGTCGGCGCCGGTCCCGCGCGGTTCTCCCGCGAGCAGGTCAGCCCCGCGGCAAGTGCGGGTCCATCCAGCGCAGCATCCGATCCACCGAATCCGCGCAGTCACCGTGCGCCCCTGACTCCGCCCATTCGATCAGCGCGGCGAAGGTAGCGGACTGGTAGGCGGTCGCCATGGCCCGGCAGATGGCAGCGGGGGAGTTCGGCAGCCGATCGGCCAGGTAGGCGGAGAGCGTATCGATCCACGGTCGATAGATCCGCGGTGCGGTCGCGGCCAGTTCCGGCTCCGACGAGATCAGCCGCAGCCAATCCGGCGCCAGCTCCTGGATCCGTGGATCGCGCGACACCGATTCGACGATCGCGGTCCTGACCACCACCGCGGGCGCCTCCTCGGCGGCGGCCCCGGCGAGTGTCGCGCGTAGCCGTTCCGTCGCCGGTGCGACACCGATCCAGGCGATATCGGATCGGGATGAGAAGTGCCGCAACAGGGTTCGTGTGCTCACGCCCGTGGCCTCGGCGAGCTCGTTCCAGCCGGTGGTGGCGAACCCGCGCTCGGTCCACAACCCCAGCGCACCGGCGGACACGGCCGCGGTGTCCAGCACGGAGGGTCGGCCGGGACGGCGGGCAGCTGGCTGGGTCACGGCGAAAGCCAAACAGTTTTGGCGAAGTGTGTCAATATCGGTGGGCCGTCACCGAAACAGGAGAAAAGTATGGATTTCGTCAACTCGTCCGCGATCGTCACGGGCGGCGCGTCGGGCCTCGGCTTGGCGACCGTGCAGGAACTGCACGCCAAGGGCGCCAAGGTCGTCATCGTCGACCTGCCCTCGTCCAACGGCGCGGCCATCGCCAAGGAACTCGGCGAGGGCGCGGCTTTCGCGGCCGCGGATGTGACCGATGAATCGGCGGTGGTCGCGGCACTCGATATCGCCGAATCGCTGGCCCCGCTGCGCATCGCCGTTAACTGCGCCGGAATCGGCAACGCGATCAAGACGGTCGGCAAGAAGGGCGCCTTCCCGCTCGCTGACTTCACCAAGGTGATCAACGTGAACCTCGTCGGCACCTTCAATGTGATCCGGCTGGCCGCCGAACGCATGTCGGCCACCGAACCCGTCGGTGAGGAGCGCGGCGTCATCATCAACACCGCCTCGGTCGCCGCCTACGACGGCCAGATCGGCCAGGCCGCCTACTCGGCGTCCAAGGGCGGCATCGTCGGCCTGACCCTGCCGGTCGCACGAGACCTGGCCAGCTTCAAGATCCGCGTCGTCACCATCGCGCCCGGCCTGTTCCGCACGCCGCTGTTCGAAACGCTGCCCGAGGAGGCCCTGCAGTCCCTCGGCGCCCAGGTCCCGCACCCCTCCCGCCTCGGTCAGCCGGCCGAGTTCGCGGCACTGGCCCGCCACATCGTGGAGAACCCGATGCTCAACGGCGAAACCATCCGCCTCGACGGCGCCATCCGCATGGCCCCGCGCTGAGCCGGACTGTGCCGCAGGGCATCCGGCCGTGACTTTCGCGTGGCCGGATGTGGTCGCCTTGTTCAGCGAAGTGCGTTGTCATCTGTCCGTTATCACAACGTTGTGCACTCGAAGCCGGTTGCTATGGTGAGGACGCAAGAGTGTTCGTTCGGATGAAGGAAGACAATGGGAAGCACTGTCCTCGACGTCATCGCTTTGGTGACGAACCGCGCTGCGGAGTTCTGGAATTGGATGGCGACCGGATCGTCGGGGTTCCCGCCGCTGTGATCGGCTGACACACCATATTTGTCCGCGAAACCTCCGAAGGCCCTTGGGTTTTCGGGGGTTTCGTGGTTTCCGGGGCGGGTTTGTGTCGTACCCCGGCGCTACCGTTGGCGCACAACCCGAGTCGAGGAGGGTGACGATGACCGACAGTATCGAGGGTGCCAGGGAACGGGCGAGGCGCCCGGAGGATCTGAGCAGACTGGTGGTCGAACGGTTGAACGCCGGCGATGTGGACGGCCTGGTCGAGCTGTACGAGAGCGACGCGGTACTCGCGTTGCCCGACGGTGTCGTCGCCACCGGGATCGAGGAGATCAGGGCCGCTTACGCCCGGCTCGTCGCCGACCGTCCGGTGTTCCAGCCGGGCCCGCAGGCACCGGCATTACGCGCGGGCGACCTCGCGCTCACGTCCTCCCGACTGCCCGGCGGTACCGGGGCGACCGTCGAAGTGGCCCGCAGGCAGCCCGACGGGACCTGGCGCTGGATCCTCGATCAACCCAACGTGCTCGGATGAGCATGGCGCACAACGGGTTCCAGCGCGTCAGTTCTGGTTCAGGCCGGTGGAGAGCACGACGACGACCTTCTCGTCGGTGACCTCGCTGACGCGCACGTCCATCCCTTGCGCGGGCTGGGATTCCCCGGCGGGCACGGTCACTTCCTGACCGCCGATGCGCAGGGTGACGATGTTGCCGTTCACGGCGACCAGTTCGGCGTCGATGCCGAGTACCGACGCCTTGGCGTTCACGCCTCGGTCGAAGGTCACGGTGCAACCGCTGACGGTGCATTCGGAGGTGGTTCCCGGCCCGGTGACGGTGCAGGCGGTGGCGGAGAGGGGGAGCAGCAGGGCGAACGCGAGGAGCGTGATCCGCCGTCGAACAGACATGCGATGAGTGTAATCGGGATTCGAACCGGCAACGGATCGGTCTCGTCGGGTTGGTCCGTGATCTCGGCGGGGTAGTTCTTTACCGAGAGGTAGCCAGGCATCGCAGGCGGAGGTGCGAGACATGGACATGAGCGCGATGACGACGGCGAGTCGCTGGTGGTGGCGGCCGGGGTGGACCCCGGGCCGTTCCTTCTACGACTGGCAGGTGATGCCGACGCAGCCCGTCGCCGACAAGCTCGTGGAGATCTTCGCCCCTACTGTGGCGCGGGTGCCCGGTCTCGAACAAGTCGACGCGCCGCGTCTGCGGGTGGAAGTGCAGGGTGTGGGCTTCGTCGACGGGGTGAAGGGCGTCGATCTGGCCCGTCTGGTCGAGGGTTCGCGTGGCCTGCTCGCCGAGCACGCGCCATTCCCCATCACCTTCGGTCCGCCGGTGGTCGCCGCCGACGGGGTGCGATTACCCATCGCGTTGCCCGAGGAGTTGCTGCGCGTCCGTGAGGACCTCACCCGTGCGTTGACCGATGTCTGGATCCGGGAGCGCGTTCCCGAGTTCGGTGAGCCGTTGCTGCCGTACCTGGCGCTGGCCTACACGAAGACACCGGTGCCGGTCGGCGAGATCGAGGACGCGCTCGCTGCCGACGGGTTCGCCGACTTCACCCTCGACGACACGGTCTCGTCGTTGTCGCTGGTCGAGTTGGTGTGCGAGAACGGTCGGTACGACTGGTCGGAAGTGGTGTCCGCCGAGTTGTCGCGCGACCCGCATCCGCTGCTCGAACGCCTCGGTGCGGGGAGCGCGCTGGCCGGTTCGCCGCGCTAGTCCTCGGTCGGTTCGGCCTCCGGTGCCGTCAGACGGACGACACCGGCGTCGAGGTCGAGATCGAGGTGGGGTTCGCGGGCCTGGCCGTCGCTGTCACCGCTGCCCTCGTGCTGCAGCTTCTTGCCAGGAAACATTTCACCCATGATGCCCACGTCTCCACGATAGTCGCGGTAGCCACCAGTTCGCCGGTCCCATGAGCTGGACCAGGGCGGGGACCAGCAGCATGCGCACCAGGGTGGCATCGAGGATCAGGGCGATGATCATGCCGATGCCCAGCAGCCGCATGGGCGTGAGCGGCGACAGCGCGAACGCGCCGGTGACCAGGACGAGCAGCACGGCGGCGGCGGTGATGACCCGTGCCGTCCGCACGGTCCCGACGCGCACCGCCGTCGCCGTGTCCGCGCCCGCGCGGTGCGCCTCGGCCATCCGTGACAGCAGGAACACCTCGTAATCGGTGGACAATCCGAAGACCACCGCGATGATGAGCACCGTCATGCCCGCCGGGAGCGGCCCGTGACTGATACCGAGCAGGGTCGCACCGTGACCGCCGACGAAGATCCAGGTGAGCACCCCGAAAGTGGCGGCCAAGCTGAGAAACGCCATGGCCACGGCTTTGAGCGGCAGGATCACCGAGCGGAACGCGATGGTGAGCAGCACCATCGTGACAAGCACCATCACGGCGATCATCAGCGGCAGCCGATCCAGCGTCGCGTCCACACTGTCCAGGGTGGCCGCGGTGTCACCGCCCACCGCCACCGTGGTGGCGCCCGGTGCGGGTAGGGCGCGGATGGCGCGGACGGCGGCGTTGGCCTCCTCACTGCGGTCGGCGTGGGTGAGGAAGACGTGCAGAACGACGAAGTCGTCGTCGCGTCCCACCTGGACGACATCGTCGACCCCCGCGACGTCGCCGATCGCGTCGAGCGCGCCTGCTACGGCCGCCGATTGCGGTGGGCCGTCGAGACCGCGCAGCAGCACCGTCGCCCCGCTCGCCGCCGCGGGGAATTGTGCGGTCAGCTCCTCGACCGTGTGACGCATCGGGCTGTCGGCGGGCAACGCGCGGTGGTCGATCTCGCCGAGACGGATACCGGCCAGCGGTGTGGCGAGGACGAGCAGGACCGCGCCGACGGCGATCGTCACCGTTCCCGGTCTGCGCAGCACTGCGTCGACCACTCGACCCCAGAAATGCTCGGTGCGTGTGGTCGGTTTCGCGCGCCCGATGTGGGCGCCGAAGAGCACGAGCAACGCCGGCAGCACCGTGAGCGACAGGGCCGCGGCCAATGCGACTGCCGCTACCGCGCCGATACCGAGCGAGCGGAGCACGGCTTGCGGGAAGACGAAGGTGCCGGCGAACGCGCAGATCAACAGCGCCGCCGACACAGCGACCGTGCGACCGGCACTGGCCATCGTCCGGCCGACCGCGGCGCCGATATCCGCGCCCGAACCGTATTCCTCGCGAAACCGGTTCACCAGGAACAGCCCGTAGTCGATGGCCATGCCGAGCCCGAGTAGCGACGCGATATTGACCGCGAAGGTGGTGACCTCGGTGACCTCGGTCAGCAACCGGATGGCACCGAGCGCACCACCGACGGCGAGCATGCCGACCACCACCGGCAATGCGCCCGCCGCGATGCCCCCGAACACCAGCACCAGCACCAGCAGTGTCAATGGCAACGAAATCGACTCGGCCACAACGAGATCACGCTGGGACCGGTCGATGATCTCGGCATTGAGGGCGCTGTACCCCGACAGCCGGGTTTCGACACCGGGCACCCGCAGCGCCTCGGCGACAGCGGGATAGGCGGCGATGCGGGCGGTGTCGTCACCGGCTGTGTACACCACGGCCACCGCGTGCCTGCGGTCTTCGGCGACCAGGAAGTTCTTGCGTGGCACCACCGCCGACCAGTAACTCTCCACGGGCCGGGCGAGCAGCGCCGGGTCGATGCGGTCGACGGCGGCGCGCACCTGCGGGCCGATCTCGTCGATCGTGCGTCCCTCGGGTGTGGTGTAGAGCGCGACCACATCGGGGCTCTGTGGGCCGAGCTGTTCGGTGACGAAGCGGTCGACCAGGGCGGATTCACTGCCACCGTCGATGAACCCGCCCGCACTGAGGCGCTCGGTCACCGTCGCACCGTATGCGGCGCACAACCCGATGAACACCACGACCACGGCGAGGACGGTGCGCGGCCGGGCCGTGACGAACCGGGCGAGTGTGGTCACCGCGCCGAATCCACCACGGGTAGTTCGGCTTCCAGCATCGCGACGATCCGGTCGAGCAGGGCTTCGAGCCGTGCTTCGATTCCGGCACCGTTGCGGGCCGACACGGTGAGCTCGGTGTGGCCGTCGAATTCGGTGAGGCCGAACAGCAACGGCATGGCGACGCTGTGCTGGGGGAGTACGAACAGCCCGGTGGGCCGGAAACCGGGGACCGCGAGGTCGTCGGAGGTGAATCGGCCCATGTGGGACACGGTGGCCGAGGCCAGGTTGCGGCCCAGCCGCGCGCCGAGCCAGTTCGTCGTCCGCAGCACCCCCCGATTGACCGGGTCCGGGACCAGGGTGATGCGGGTGTTGGCCAGCTGGTTCAGTTCCCGCCACTGCGCGAGCCCGGCTTTGATGTCGTCTTTGACCTGCGTCCAGTCCTGGCCCGGTGCGATGTCGAGGAACAGTGGCAGCGCGAGGTTGGCGGTCGAGCGCAGCGCGGGGTCGTGACGGCGCAGGTCGACGGGCATCATGATCCGCGAAGTTCCCGGGGTCTCGGCGGCCAACAGCGCGCAGACACGAGCCAGCGCACCGGGTCCGGCGGCCTGTACGCGCCGGTGCCGCAGCAGATGCCGGGCGATGCCGCGCCGCTGCCTGCCGCGCCCCACCGCGCTGCGGTAGCGCGGAATCATCGGGGTCGGCTTGCCCGGCGCACCGACCCGGTCGACGAGTTGTTGATCGGCCACCGGGTCCGGTTGCGGAACAGGGTCGGCGCCACGCAGCGCGCGCAGCACATTGGTCGCCCACAGCACCATGCCCATACCGTCCATCACGCCGTGGAACACGCGGAATATCAGGGTCGGTGTGGTCGCGATGAGCAGTAGGACCTCGACGGTGGCATCCGGGGTCGGCCCGATATCGCTGGTGAGTACCGGATCGGATTCCAGTGCGGGATAACCGAATTCGTGGTCGTCCACCACCCGGACGGCGGGGGCGATGCCGCTGTCCACCCAGATGTCGCCCTGCCTGCGCAGCCGGGCGCCCGGTGTCACGTCCGCCGCCGCAGCAACCGCCTGGCGCAAGCGCTGCGGGTCGATCGTGCCCTCACCCGGCACGACGAGCTGCATGAGGAAGGGCGGGGCGAGGGTGCGCATGGGGAAGTACATGCGTTCGGTGGTCGTCACAGGTCGACGGAAGACGGTGTCGCCGTTCATGATTGCCTCTCGGGTGTTACCGCAGGTGCCCGGCGAGCGACTCGATGCCGCCCTGGTCGTCGAGCCAGGCCGAGAAGGTGGACAGGCCGGTGGCACGGTCGACGACCGGGTGGTAGCCCAGGTCCGCACGGGCCGCGCCGGTGTCGTAGGTGGCGGTGCGGGTCATCAGGGCGACGGCGTAGCGCGACAGCGGCGGCGACCAGCGCCGTGCCACGGCCGGAATCCGCCACACCGCCTCGATGGCCGCGACAACGGCGGCGAGGACACGCGGATTCGGCCTGCGCGTCGGCCGCTGGAGGCCGAGCCCCTCGGCGACCTCACCGAGGAACCCCCACACATCGGTCTTCTCGGCATCGGCGATGAAATAGGCCTTGCCACCGATGTTCTGGGCGCTCAGCGCGAGCAGGCAGGCGTGGACGATATTGTCCACGTGGCACAGCGACGCCTCGATCGTCCGGCCGTACGACAGGTCGGGCAGGGCGCCGTCGGCGGTGCGGGCGAGCAACCGCACGATCGGGCCCGACCGGTCACCGGCACCCCAGATCGCGCGCGGACGCAAGGCCACGGTGCTGAATTCGGCGGTGTTCGCGGCGAGCACAGCCTGTTCGGCCGTCGCCTTCGTCTCGGAATAGTGGTTGAGGTAGCGGCGCGGATAGGGCAGCGACTCGTCGACGTCGATCTGGTCGCCGCCGTCACGGTCCATCAGGGCACTGGGGCTGGAGATGAACACGAACCGGTGCGCACCGCCGCGGCGGGCGGCGTCGAGGAGCAGTTCGGTGGCGCGCACGTTCTCCACCCAGAACTGGGCTCGGGTGCCGCGTTCGTCGACGCGGGCCGCGCTGTGGATCACCGCGTCCACCCCGTCGGCGGCGCGGCGCAGCGAGTCGGCGTCGGTCAGGTCGCCTTCGACGATCGTGACGGCGTCGCGGGCGGTGCCGAGGTCGTCGAGCACGCTGGTGCGCCGTACCAGGATCGACACGTCGTGCGTACCGTCGGCCACCAGCGCCCGCACGATGGCGCCGCCGAGGAATCCGGACGCGCCGGTGACGAGGATCTTCATGAGTTCAGCTTCTTCGTGGCCCAACGGGCGAGTTCTTCGCGGCCGATCTTGGCGTTGTGCCGGATGTCGACCGGGAAACCGGGGTGGATGAGGAAATCGGTGATCGGTGCGGCGGTGTCGAACGCGGCGGCGCGGTCGCGCAGGCGCATATCGACGGCCACCGCGTCGGCACCCGGCTCCAGTTCTACACATAGCACCGGCCGGTGCGCACCGGGTCGGCCGACACCGACCAGCGCCGTACGCGACACCCCACGTACGGCGTTGAAGACCTGTTCGACCTGCACGGTGAACATCGGCCCCGCGGTGGTGCTCAACCGCTGGCTCTTGCGCCCGCAGAACCACACGCGGCCCTGGTCGTCGATCCAGCCCAGGTCGCCGGTGCGGTGCCAGACCCGGTCACCGTCGGCGATCTTGCCCAGCGCGTTGGCCTCGGCGGGCCAGTAGTAGCGAGTGCTCACGTTGGGTCCGGCGACGACGATCTCGCCGATCCGGCCGGTGGGTTCGGCGTCGGCGAGATTCGCGATCGGGGCGTCCGTGACGGCGACGAGGCGCACCTCGACATTGTCGGTGGGGCGTCCGATGCAGGTGCCCTCACCGTTCGCGGCCCGTTCGACCAGGCCGTCGAGCAACTCCCGCGATTCGATCGTCGTCATCGGCAGCGCCTCGGTGGAACCGTAGCCCGCGAAGATCTCGACATCGGGGCGCAAGACCTCGCGCAGCCCAGCGATGCACCACGCGGGCACCGGCGCGCCTCCGGAGAAGATGCTGACCAGGGAGTCCAGTTCGACGGGGTGCGCCCGCAGGTGGGCGAGCAGCGGGATCAACACGGCCGGCGACGCGAACATCGTGCGCACCCCGAATTTGGTGATCGCGTCGACCACGTGCGCCGGATCGGTGGAACCGACCTTGCTGGGGATCAGCGGCGGCAGCACACACCGGGAACCGAGCAGCAAGTCGAGCACGCCGACCAGCGGCAGGGTGACCAGCGAGGACTCCGGTGGCATGTGCCCGCGCGCGGCGTGCACCTGCTCGACCATGGCGGCGAGGTTGCCGTGGGTGAGTTCGACCGCCTTGGCCGGGCCGGTGCTTCCGGTGGTGAAACCGATGATGAGCAGGTCGTCCTCGGCGGCGGGCGCACGGTCGGGCAGCAGACCTGCCGGGGTGCGGCCCCACGATCGCAGGGTGGGTCCGCCCCAGAACCAGCGGCGGCCGACGGTCAGGGTGGTGCGCACCCGGCGGAAGCTGCGCGGGAACAGCACCCGCAGCGCGTGTGCCTGCGGGATCCCGATGAACGCCTCGGCCTCGACCGCGCGCAGACAGTGCACCATGCGCCGCACCCCCATGCCCGGGTCGATCACCACCGGCACCGCGCCGATCTTCAACAGCGCGAACAGGATCGCGTACAGCTCCGGGCGCGGCAGCACCAGCACGATGGTGCGGGTGCCGCTGCCGACACCGGAACTCGTCAGGTGTTCGGCGATGGCGTCGGACCACCGGTCGAGATCGCGGTAGGTGACCCGCCGGTAGTCCGGCATGCCTTCGGCGGTGGTGCCGTCGGGGTAGATCACCGCCGGGCGATCGGGTTCGGTGCGGGCGAATTCGCGGAAGCGGTCGATCGTGGCCCAGTAGGTCGCGGTGGTCACGCGAGGTGCTCCTCGGGCAGCCGGTAGAGGGTGGCCGCGGCCGACGGACCGGCACCGGCACCGACGAACAGAATGTGGGTGAACCCACCGAGAGAGGCATCCTCGGTGGCGCGCGCGTAGGCCAAAGGCAGCGCGGCGGTGTGCGGGTCGCCGTCGGTGAGATCCGGTGTGCGCACGGCATTCTGGTCCAGGCCGAGGGCGTCGGCGAGGCGCTTGGGGAAGTGCGCGCTCGGGGTGGAGGCGATGAGCGCGACCCGAGCGTCCGGCGCCTCGGCCAGCGCCGCGCGACCGGCCGCGACCGCGACCGCCAGGACCCTGTCCTCGAAATCGGGTTCGCGTTCCACCGTCATGAGGCTGCGCCCGACGGTGCCCATCGTCGCGGTGTCGACGTAGGCCTGTCCGGCCGGCGTGCCGGGTGCGGTGACGGTGTGCACGGGTCCGAAGCCCTCCGCGCCCTCGACGTACTCGAGCAGCAACGCGGCACCGGCTGTGGCATAGGGGAATTCGGCATCCGCGCGCGAGCGGGTGAGCGACGGATGGGTGTCGCCCGCGACGATCAGCACGTGCTCGGTTCCCGTCGCCAGGATCGCGCCTGCGACCTGCACCGCGTTGACCACGCCGGTCGCGCCGTTCATCAGGTCGAAGGAGAAGGTGCGCGGGTCGTTCTTGCCGTAGTCCAGGCCGATCCCCGCGGCCTTCTGGATCATCGCGGCGACGGCGGGTTCCACGGTGTTGGAATCGCGGAAGATGCCGGTGTTGATGAGCACACCGACCTGGTCGGGCCGGATCTCGGCCTGCTCCAGACAGTTACGGGCCGCGCGCCCGCTGTGCTCGACGATGCTGTGGGTGTCGGTCGACCGACTGGTACCGGTGGCTCGGATACGCACGCCCATGACGAACCTCAGACCTTCAGGGAGGAGATGGTGGTGGACAGGAAGCCCGCGACGACGCCCGAGGCGGCGGGGACCATGAGAACCTTCGCGCCTGCTTCGATGCCGTCCTGGGCGAGCTGATCGTGCAGCACGATGAAATGTGAAGTGGTTGAAGTGTTCCCGTACTTCTCGATCACATTGAGGTCCGGCGGGATGGGAGCGCCGAACTCGCGAGCGGCGACCGCGTTGATGAAAGGCACGGCCGCGGCGCCGAACTGGTGGTGGATGATGTAGTCGAATTCCTCGTCGGCGAAGGTGCTGCCCTGTGCGGCGAGGAACTCGCCCTGGGCGTCGGGCCACAGCAGGAACCTGGCCTCGTTGTGCATCTTGCGGTTGTCGGTGTAGAGCGCGACACCCGAGGACTTGTCGCTCGGCATGCCGAGGCACAGGTGGGAATGCTCTGCGGCCGTGAGCAATTCGATGTAGTGGATCTTGTCGGCATCGTCGACGGCCTGGTCGAGCACGACCGCGCACCCGGAGTCGCCCACCGAGAGCGACGCGAACTGCAGGTCGTACTTCTCGGAGATCTCGTTGACCGCCGTCTCGGCGATCGGGGTGATGGACTCCCCGCTGACCACCATCCCGTTGCGCACCACGCCCGCCCGGATCATCCGGTCGAGCAGGTAGGTGCCGGTGAGCATGCCCGCGCAGGCATTCGACACGTCGAAGGTGATGGCCCGCTCGGCGCCGAGTTCCTTGGCGATGGTCGAGGCGAAGGAGGGCTCCATGTACATGCGGGTGCCCTCGTTGCTGCGGGTGATCGAGCAGGAGATGATCACCTCGAGCTCGCCCGCCCCGTAGCGTGAGCGCTCGAGACAGTCGCGGGCCGCGTTCACGGCGAGCGTGAAGGAGTCCTCGAGGCTGTCGGGCCGGGTGTCGCGGAACCGGCGCTCCTTGATGCCGGTGATCTTTTCGAGGTCGAAAGCGGGCGGCGTGGCGAGCCGGGAAAGTAATTCCTCGGTCGAGACGACATTCGACGGAAGATACGCACCGATGGATTCGAAACGCGAATGCGACACGAAAACTCCTGACAGTCGAAAAGGGTCGCCGGTGACCTTGGCGGGGTCGATGCGAGCGGACACTACCGGAAAGTAACCGGGTTTCGCGGGGCGACGTCGGCGGTCGCGGAGGGTTGGCTCGCGGCGCGCGCCGAGCTGGATCCCATCCAGACATCTGCCGGTGGCAATGGTGAAGTTACACAGCAAATGCGCCGAGTCTGCCGATATTCCTCAATCTTTCGACATCAGAGACTCCGCGCAGGTGCCTGTCGGCAAGTTTTCAGCTATCGATCGGGCGGTGTGGATGCCCACGATTCGGGGCACCCGGGCTGTCAGGTGTGGCGTGAGGGACTTCACGTCGGTGCGGGTGACGGAATGAGCCGCTGTTGTTTCGGAAGTTGTTTCTCGCGCCGAAAACATCGGAGGCGATTTGGTTTCGCGAACATCGCCCGAATATCGCTGCGCGGAATGGTCGCGGAAGAAGGGCAGGCGCTGAGGAAATCGGCGAAATCGCGGGTGGGCGGCCGGAGGTGAGGGCAGTCGTTCGGCAAGGTTCGGGGCGTACCAACGTTGGACCAACCTTGCGCACCGATAGTGTGCACCGAACACCGTCGAGACATGCAAGGAGCGCACCATGGGTAACCGTGCCGGGTCCGTACACCGCGACCGAGATCTCCACGCCCAGTGGGGAAGTCACCGTCATCGCGCGATCGAGGCCACCGGCGAAGCGAGTGACGTGCTCGCTCTGCTCACCGAGATGCACGGCCCGGTTGTCCTCTATCTGGCGCCCGGCACCGACGGCCGCAGTCCGATCTGCGTGCGCCGCGCCGAATTCTGTCCCAGCGCAGACGATGTCATGGCCGGCCGCACCGCCGCGCACACCGAGTTCTGGATGGCGGGCGACTTCTACGCCGGATTCGAGGACCTCGATGTCGGCATCGAGGTACGCAGCGCGGTACGGACCGGACGACAATCCGGCTCGCTCGAATCCGACTGCGGTTTCCGCTTCACGCTGCGCATCAGCAAGCCCGAAGCCGCGGAACTGGTCGACGAGGCCTCCTGAACCCTTCCGGCTCACCAGAAGCGGGGTGTCAACGACCAATCGGCGAATTCGGCGCTGAGCAGCTCGCGCAGCGCGGCCCGGTTCGGGAAACGGTCCGGGTCGGCACCGGTGACCACCAGGGTGACGGTGTCGTCGTCGCAGGAGAACGCCAGGTTCACGCCGACCTCCACCTGGCGGAACAACTCCACCGGGCCGGGATTCACCACCGGGCGCATGATCACGTCGCGGGCGCGATGACCGTCGAGCACCGCGATGTTCTGCGCGGTGCGACCCATGTTGGTGCACAGGCATTCCGGTGCCTTGGCGGTGCGGGCGAACTTGTGCAGCACCACCTTCGGCAGCAGCATCTGCACCGGCTGCAGGTGTTGGATCGGCGGAATCGTCGCCGGATCGCGGTAGGCGAGGGCGGCGGCCTTGAGCGACGTCCGCACCTCGGGCAGGTCGGTGCGGGCGCCGGCGCGGTAGGCGACGCTGATCGGCAGGCCGGTGGTCGCGTTGGCGCGGGGGTCGTCGGCCGCACGCATCGAGTGCGGAATGTCGACGCGCACTTGCGCTCCGTCGGCGATGCGGCCACTGCGACCGAGCAGACCGACGGCGACGCCGATCAGCAGGCCGTTGGTTGTGCCGCCGTGCGCCGCGGCGACGGCGTCCCACTCGGCCAGGTCGAGCTGGACGATCGCGTCGGCGGCCTGCCAGGTGTCGGCATGCGGCAGCCGGGGCTGGGCCGGCCGCGGATTGCGGGCCGGTTCGCTCACACCACGCGCCCGCCGCGCGGCCCGCACACCGCGTGTCACCGCGCGCAGCTGGGCGCGTGCGTCGGCGAGGTCGGCGGCCAACCGGCCGGGCCCGGCGACCGGCCCGACCAGCCTGCCCGCGCTCGCGTCGCGGTCGGGCTGCTCACCGCGTCCGAGGCGGTCGAGCGAGTCGACGATCGCGTGCATCATGCCGCCGCCGTCGCAGGCGACATGGGAGGCGACGAGGGTGACCACCGTGCCACCGGATTCGGTCGGGGCACCGGCCAGTTGCCACACCAGCCCCCGGGCCGGGTCGAATTCCACCGCGGCCTGCTCGAGGAACCAGTCGAGTACGGCGTCGTCGGGGATCGGGGTGTCCGACCACCGCAGCGGCAGCGACTCGGTGGCGGGCTCCCAGTGGGCGCGCGCGATCGGGAAACGGGTGGTGCGCACGCGGCGGGCGATGAAACCCGTGGCCAGATGAGCGTGCCAGCGCTGCAACGACTCCCGGCCGACGGCGGTGTCGAACCGGTAGGCCAGCTGGTTGACCAGGGCGTTGGGGTAGAGGCTGTGGAGTTTGAAGAACAGGTCGTCGTCGGCGGTGATCCGGTTGAGGCCGGTGGTGGCAACCGGGACGACGGGCGAGGTGACAGTCATCGGGGAATCTCCTGATCAGCGGGAACGCAGGGTGCGCACGGTGAGCGGCGCGAAAACGGCGACCACGACCACCGAAGCCACCAGTGACCACCAGGCGTCGGCGCCGATCGTGCCCTCGGCGGCCAGCGTCCGCACCGCCGACACCAGGTAGGACACCGGGTTCAGGTCCGAGACGTGGCGCATCCAGGTGGGCATCGCCTCCTCGGGCACCAGCGCGTTGGACGCGAAACCGAGGAAGGTGAGCACGAGCATGCACATGCCCTGCACGGCGGCCGGGCGGGCGATGGTCGCGCCGATGAAGGCGAACAACCAGCTGATGGCGGTGGTGGCGAAGACGACGAGCACCGCGCCCGCGAGGAAACCGGCCGTGTGTTCGGGCCGGTAGCCCATGGCGAAGCCCACGACCACGACCGTCGTCGCGGCCAGCAGGTAGCGCACCGTGCCCGCCAGCAATGCGCCCGCAACCGGTGCCGAGCGGGCGATCGGCATGGCGACGAACCGGTCGAACACCCCCGAATGGATGTCCTCGGACAGCTGCACACCCGTGGCCACCGAAGAGGTGAGCACGATCTGCACCAGCACGCCCGGGATCATGATCGGCAGATACGCCGCCATGCTGCCCGCGATGGCGGTGCCGAAGATATTGCCGAACAGCACCGGCCCCACGATCGGCAACAGCAGTGCGTCGTAGAGCAATTGCGGGCTGTGCCGGAAGGTGAGCAGCCCACGCCACGCCATCATCAGCGAATGCTGCAGCGCGGCGAACGGACTCACCCTGGTGACGCGCGGCGCGCGCACGACCTGGGTGGTCGTCTTCTCGGTGGTGAGAGTCATTGCGGTGCTTTCACGAAGGGCGGTCATGCCGCGTCGGCGGAGGTCGCGTGGCCGGTCAACGACAGGAACACCTCGTTGAGGTCGGGACGGTCGACGGCGAATCCCCGCAGCTCGATGCCCGCGGCGCGGCAGGCGGCGACGATGTCGGCGCCCGTTCCCACCTCCGGCAGGGCGACGGTGAGCGTCCCGGTGGATGACCCCTCGGGCACCTCGCCGGTGAGCTCGCAGATCAGCGCCTCGGCCCGGCGCAGGTCGGCGGTGTCGGGAATGTCGAGGCGCAGCACCTGCTCGCCGATCGACGACTTCAGTTCGGCCGCAGTGCCTTCCGCGACGAGGCTGCCACGATCGATCACCGCGATCCGGTCGGCCAGCGCGTCGGCCTCCTCCAGGTACTGGGTGGTCAGCAGGACGGTCGCGCCGCGCTCGACGAGCCCGCGCACGATGCCCCACATGCGGTCACGGGTGTGCGGGTCCAGCCCGGTGGTCGGCTCGTCGAGGAAGATCAGCGGCGGCACGGTGATGAGCGTGGCCGCCAGATCCAGGCGTCGGCGCATCCCACCGGAGAACGCGCTGACGCTGCGCCGCGCCACCGCCGACAACTCGAACTCCTCGAGCAACTCGTCGGCCCGGGCGGCGGCGGCCCGCCGCGACAATCCGAGCAGCCGGCCGAACAGGCGCAGATTCTCGGCGGCGGTGAGGGTTTCGTCGACGGAGGCGTACTGGCCGGTGAGCCCGATCATCGACCGGACGGCCGTGGCATCGCGCACCACGTCGTAGCCGAACACTTCGGCGTTGCCACGATCGGGACGCAACAGGGTGGCCAGCATGCGCACCGTGGTGGTCTTGCCCGCTCCGTTGGGGCCGAGCATGGCGAACACCGATCCGGCCGCGATGCTGAGATCGATGGCGCCCACGGCGGTGAAGTCGCCGTAGGACTTGCCGAGACCGCTGGTGCGGACGGCGATGTCGGTGCTCACTGCGGCCTCCCGGCGTGGTCGAACTGGGGTGTCGGAACAGACAGGGGGACAAGGGCTTCCACCTCGTCGGCGGCGCGGGCCAGGCCGTCGTCACGGAAACCGACCGCGTACGCGGCGGCCCGGGCCACCACCTGCGGTTCGGCGACCGCGTCGAGCAACGCGTCGAGGCGATCGGCGTCCAATGCGGCGGCGCGGGTCGTCGCGGCGAGGCCGAGCCGCGACAGCGCCGTGCCCCAATACGGCTGATCGGCTTGGATCGCGCAGATGACCTGCGGCACACCAGCTCTCAGCGCGGCAGCGGTCGTCCCGGCGCCACCGTGGTGCACGGCCGCCAGGCAGCGCGGGAACACCGTCGCGTGGTCGACCTGCTCGACGACGGCCACCTCGGGCGAGAGCTCCGGCTCGATCCCGGCCCAGCCCGCCGCGAGCAGCAGTCGCCGCCCGCGCCGCGCGCACACGGTGCGCAGCATGTGGACCAGGGCGGCGGGATCATCGACGGTCATCGACCCGAAACCGACATAGATCGGGGCGGGTCCCGCCACCAGCCAGGCCGCCAGCGCGGGATCGGCTGGGGCGCCGAGGAATCCGTCGCTGTCCACGATGAATCCGGTGACCGGGTGCCGTTCGGGCAGCTCGGCGGCCAGCCCGGGAAACAGGTCGGTGTCGTAGGCCTGGAGCGACACCCGATCGGGCAGCGGATGGTCGACGATCCCCGACTCGGACAGCGGCTCGGCCAGGGCGGCGTCGCGCGCCCACCGCAGACCCGACCAG
Source organism: Nocardia sp. NPDC050413 (assembly GCF_040655475.1). NCBI lineage: Bacteria > Bacillati > Actinomycetota > Actinomycetes > Mycobacteriales > Nocardiaceae > Nocardia > Nocardia sp. NPDC050413. The sequence goes on from NZ_JBFAJZ010000001.1 coordinate 608,614, forward strand.
ATCCGGCGGTTGAGCGCACCGGGCACCCGCCGCCCCCAGCCGGTCGGCACCACCGGCACCGACCGGCTGGGGTGGATCGGGAAGAAATGCACTGCCGCCAACGGCAACCCGACGTGCCGTGCCGCCTTCTCCGCCGCCTCCTCGCCCGCCATGCCGGTGACGAGCACGTCGTGCCCCGGGGCGAGCGCGAGCAGGTCACGCACCGCCTCGGCGACACCGCGTCGCTGCAGATCCAGCACCGCGCGCATGCGCTGACGCGGACTGGCGCTACGAAAGCGCCGGTCGGCGTGCTGGGTGCGCAGCAGTTCGGCGCTGTCGCACCCGAACCCGACCGCGGCGATGCCGTGGCCGGTGGCGAACTCGACGAGATTGGGCGACAGTGCGAGCGTCACCGCGTGCCCGCGAGCGATGAGCTCGCGGGCGAGGAGGATGCCGGGCTGGGCATCGCCCCTGCTTCCGGTGAAGGCCAGCAGTGCACGCATGGTCAGCTCGCGCTCAATGCCGCCGGCACGTCGGCGACCGGGGCGGCCGCGACAGGCGCGGCGATCGTGGTCACCGCGTACATGGCCCGGGCGAATTCGGTGAGGTAGCGGTCCATCACCTCGGCGGGCAGACCCGCCGGATACCGGGTGGAGACATAGAGGCCCTCGGGGCCGCGCACCACCCAGAAGTACACCTCCTCGGTCGAGTACGACACCGCGCGCAGGGTCCGCCCGCGCAGGTCGGCGACGAGTTCGTAGTCGGGCAGCATCCGGATGTCGAGGAACGACGCGCCGAAGGTCGGGCCTTCCATCGCACCGACCATGGCCAGCGAGCGACCCCACGAGGCGTCGTTGCAGATATGGGCGCGTTTGAGTGAGGCCCGGGTGGCGGTGAGCGCGGCCGCCATGTCGGCGCCCGAGGGCAGGGTGATGTCGACGGGTACGACATTGACGAACCAGCCCATCGACTCGAGCCAGGTCAGGTCGGGCCTGGTCGCGATCGGCATCACCGTGCGGAACCGGTCCTGGCCGAACACCTCTCGCCAGGCCACGGCCAGGGCGGCGAACACCGTGACCGACAGCCGGTGCTTGAGCTGATCCAGCCGAGCCTCCACCTCCTCGAGTTCGGCGATGGTCAGCAGGGTGCGCGACACGCTGGGCTGGGCGTGCTCACCGTCGAGTTCGGCCACCATGCCCGCGCCGAAACGGGGCATCGGGGAACCGGGGGCACCGAGAAAATCCCGCCACACCGCCACGGCGGGGGAGTCGGGGGTGAGTTCCTCGGCGGCGGCGCGCTCGATGGCGGCGAAATCGGCGGGGCTGCCGAACGTCGAGGAGTCGCGGATCTCGCCGCCGGTGGCGACGGCGGTGTAGAGGGTGCGCAATTCCAGGATCAGCACGGCCTGGGAGTAGGCGTCGAGTACGGAGTGGTCGGCGCCGACCAGCACGGTGAAGTCGTCGGTGTCGTGGGCGACCGTCGCGACGAGCAGGTGCGGCCACACCAGGGCCGAGAGCCGCAATTCCAGGACATCGCAGAGGAATTCGTTGATCTGTTCACCGTCGGTGAGATCGGCGACCGGGGCTGAGGTGACGCGGACGGTGCCGGGCGCGGTGGTGATGCGGTGGTAGTCGCCGTCGCCGGTGGGTGCGACCGTGGTGCGGAAACCCTCGTGACGGTCGTGCCACAGCTCGAGGGTCCGTGCCCAGGCTCGCTCGTCGAGTGGGGCGTCCATCTCGAAGATGGTGCCGATCCAGCGGCCACGGCCGGGCTGCGGGTCGTCGGGATCGAGGAAACCGAGGTACTGGGCGTGGACGCTGGCCAGCGGCCGTTCGTCGTCGTGCCAGGAGTCGGGCGAGATCAGCTCAGGGGTCCAGATCGACAGATCGCCGGATCGGATGCGGAAATCGGAGAGATGGGTGTATTCCATGCCGGGTCACCTCATGGTGGAAGAACGTGCCGAGAACGGCGGTGAATGGAAGCGGTGAAGACGGGACGCGACACCGGGTGTTGCTCTGGATCCCGCACCGGATGTAGCTGGCGAACCCTGGGCTATCCGGAGTCTATAACTCTGTGAGAATTCTGAAAGACGGCTTAGTCACAACTTCCAGATGTGAAGAAGATCACTTTCTCAATTGTGATCGATCACCGGCGCGACACCATGCCCCTGGAGTAGGGGGCATCGGTTTCCGGGGCAACGACCGGCATCCGGGCATCGACGATCAGACCGAGAAGCCCGAAGGCGAGACAGACCACCGACACCGCGATGGCCGCCGGATGCGTGCCGCCGGTCAGCGCGTCGGCCAGCACGACTGTCGCGATGGTCCCCGGCGCCGAGCCGACCACCGTCGCCAGCAGGTACGGAGTGAACCGCACCGACGACAACCCGCAGCAGTAGTTCACGACCGAGAACGGCGCGAACGCGATGAGCCGCAGCGCGGCCACCGCGAGCCAGCCGCGCTGCGCCAGCCGCAGATCGACCGCCCGCACCGCCGGATGGGTGAGGTGCTCGGCGACTCGTGCGCGCCCGATCGCCCGCACCCCGAGCAGGGCGAGACCGGCGCTCACGCCCGTGGCCCCGAGGGCGATGACCGACCCGAGCAGCGGACCGAACAGCACCCCGCCTGTGACCGTCAGTACGGTGCGCGGTACCGGCGCGACCGCGACGAGGGAGTAGAAGAGGAAGAACAGCAGGGGAAGCAGTGGTCCCACGCCGCCCGCCCAGTCCCTGACCTGCTGTGGGCCGGGAAGGGGAACCAGCATCGCCACCACGAACAGGGCCGCCAACCCGGCCAGGGTCAGCAGCAGTCGGGGGGAGCGGATCAGCTGGAGCACCGCGACAGCGTACCGGTCGGTAGGGGATGGCCCCAGTGGGTGGACACGATGTCACAGATAGCATCGGAGGCGAACCGGACACATCCCGGTTCGCCGTGACGGAGGAGAGAACAGCAGCTATGCCGATTGGTTCAGAGGCAGGGGCAGGTCTCGCACCGGATCCGGTGCCCGAGTACGCCGCCTGGCGCAAGGGTGTGGCAGGCGTGCTGGCCAAGGCGCGACGGGTCGATATCGCCGAGCTGCCCACCGAGCCCGAGCATCTGCTCGACGAGACCACCTATGACGGGCTCACCATCGCCCCGCTCTACACCCGCCGCGACGAGCTGCCCGAGCAGCCGCTGCCCGGCACCTTCCCGTTCGTGCGCGGCGGCGACGCCACCCGCGACCCGCAGCGCGGCTGGTTCGTCGGCGCCTTCGCCGGTTCGGCCGACGCCGCGAGCACCAACCGCGCCATCCTCACCGGGCTCGAGAACGGCGTCAGCGCGATCTCGCTCGGGGTCGGCGACCACGGCGTGCCGGTGACGCAGATCGCGACCGCCCTGTCCGGGGTGCTGTTCGAACTCGCGCCGCTGTCGCTGGTCGCAGGCGCGGAGGTGAGCGCAGCCGCCGAGCAGGTGTTCGAGGTGCTCGACGGCTACCAGCTCGAGGACCGCTCCCAGATCCGGGTCGGCCTGGGCGCCGCGCCGCTCACCGATGCTTTCGCCGGTCATGCCGACCTCGATGTCGAGCAGGCCGTCGCGCTGGCTCGTCGCGCGATCGCCCGTCCCGAAGCGGTGCGTGCGATCACCGTCGACGGCACCGCCTTCCACAACGCCGGTGCCGCCGACGCACAGGAGCTCGGTGCCTCGATCGCCGCCGGCCTGGCCTACTTGCGCGCACTGACCGGTGCGGGCGTCGACATCGCCGACGCGTTCGGTCAGCTCGAGTTCCGCTACGCGGCCACCGACGACCAGTTCGCCACCATCGTGAAGTTCCGCGCCGCCCGCCGTCTCTGGGCGCGTGTGGCCCAGGTGTGCGGTGCGCCCGCTTTCGGTGCCGCCCCGCAGCACGCGGTCACCTCCTCGGCCATGATGACCCAGCGCGATCCGTGGGTGAACCTGCTCCGCACCACCCTCGCCGCGTTCGGTGCCGGTGTCGGCGGGGCCGATTCGGTCACCGTGCAGCCGTTCGACTCCGCCCTGCCCGCGGGCGAACTCGGTGTGTCACAGTCGTTCTCGGAGCGCATGGCCCGCAATATCCAGCTGCTGCTGCTCGAGGAATCCCACCTGGGTCACGTGCAGGATCCCGGTGCCGGTTCGTGGTATGTCGAGTCGCTCACCGACGAACTCGCCGCCAAGGCCTGGGAATTCATGCAGGAGATCGAGGCCGCCGGTGGTTACCCGGCCGCGCTCGACACCGGACTGATCGCCGCGCGCGTCGCCGAGACCGCCGCCGCGCGCGCCGCCGACATCGCGCATCGCAAGACCGCCGTCACCGGTGTCAACGAGTTCCCGAACCTCGCCGAGGCGCCGCTGTCGGAGCAGGCGCGTGAACAGGCGTCGCTGGTGCGCTACGGTGCCGCGTTCGAGGCCCTGCGCAACCGCTCGGACGCCTACCTCGCGGTGAACGGTGAGCGGCCCAAGGCGCTGATCGTGGCGCTCGGCCCGGTGGCCGAACACAACGCGCGCACCATCTTCACCGCTAACGTGCTTGCCTCCGGCGGCATCGAGTCGGTGAACCCCGGACCGCTCGCCGTCGAGGGAATCGCCGCTGCCGCAGCCGGTTCCGGTGCGCGCATCGCGGTGCTGTGCGGTGCGGACAAGCGCTACGGCGAGGAAGCGGGCGCGGCGGTCGAGGCGCTGCGCGGCGCCGGGATCGAGACGGTGCTGCTGGCCGGGCCGGAGAAGGCCGTCGAGCAGTACAGCGGAACGCGGCGTCCCGACGGATTCCTGAGTCTGCGCATCGACGCGGTCGCGGTCCTGTCGCAGCTGCTGGAGAAGGTGGGAGCCTGATGACCACATCCGATATCGAGCACCGCATCGGCAGTTTCGCCGAGGTGCCGCTCACCGAGCGGGCGCCCGAGCCCGCCGCCGTGGACGCGGATCAGGTGCGGGAGTTCGTGGCCGGGGCGGCCGCGGCCAACCACACCACCGCCGACCAGCTCACCTGGGCCACACCGGAGGGCATCGACGTGCCGCCGGTGTTCACCAAGGCCGACCGTGATGCCGTTGTCGCAGAGGGCTATCCGCTCGACACGGTGCCCGGCGTCGCGCCGTTCCTGCGTGGTCCCTACCCGACGATGTACGTGAACCAGCCGTGGACGATCCGCCAGTACGCGGGCTTCTCCACCGCAGCGGATTCCAACGCCTTCTACCGCCGCAACCTGCAGGCGGGCCAGAAGGGTCTGTCGGTGGCCTTCGACCTGGCCACCCACCGTGGCTACGACTCCGACCACCCGCGCGTCCAAGGTGACGTCGGCATGGCCGGTGTGGCGATCGACTCGATCCTGGACATGCGCCAGCTCTTCGACCAGATCCCCCTCGACCAGGTGTCGGTCTCGATGACCATGAACGGCGCGGTGCTGCCGATCCTGGCGCTCTACGTCGTCGCCGCCGAGGAACAGGGCGTCACGCCCGAGCAGCTGGCCGGAACCATTCAGAACGACATTCTGAAAGAGTTCATGGTCCGCAACACCTACATCTACCCGCCCAAACCCTCGATGCGGATCATCTCCGACATCTTCGCCTTCACCAGCGCGAAGATGCCGAAGTTCAACTCGATCTCCATCTCGGGTTACCACATCCAAGAGGCCGGTGCGACAGCCGATCTCGAGCTGGCGTACACCCTGGCCGACGGTGTGGAGTACATCCGCGCGGGCATCGCCGCGGGTATGGATGTCGACAAGTTCGCCCCGCGCCTGTCGTTCTTCTGGGCCATCGGCATGAACTTCTTCATGGAGGTCGCCAAGCTGCGCGCCGGACGCCTGCTGTGGAGCGAATTGGTGTCGAAGTTCGAGCCCAAGAGCGCGAAATCGCTGTCGCTGCGCACCCATTCGCAGACCTCCGGCTGGTCGCTGACCGCCCAGGACGCCTACAACAATGTGGCGCGCACCTGCATCGAGGCGATGGCCGCGACCCAGGGCCACACCCAGTCGCTGCACACCAACGCCCTCGACGAGGCCCTCGCGCTGCCGACCGACTTCTCCGCCCGCATCGCCCGCAACACCCAGCTGCTGATCCAGCAGGAGTCCAACACCACCCGCCCGATCGACCCGTGGGGCGGTTCGTACTACGTCGAGTGGCTCACCCACCAGCTCGCCGAGCGGGCCCGCGCCCACATCGCCGAGGTGGAGGCCCATGGCGGCATGGCGCAGGCGATTTCGGAAGGCATTCCGAAGCTGCGCATCGAGGAGGCCGCCGCCCGCACCCAGGCGCGGATCGACACCGGGCAGCAGCCGGTGATCGGCGTCAACAAGTACCAGGTCGAAGAGGACCACGAGGTCGAGGTCCTCAAGGTCGAGAACTCGCGGGTGCGTGCCGAGCAGATCGAGAAGCTGGAACGTCTACGCGCCGAACGTGACCCGGTTGCGGTCGAACAGGCGCTGGCCGAATTGACCCGTGCGGCAGCGGCTTCCGAGGGTGGCATGGAGAACAACCTCCTCGCGCTGGCCATCGACGCGGCCCGCGCCAAGGCCACTGTCGGTGAGATCTCCGACGCGCTGGAGAAGGTGTACGGCCGTCATCAGGCCGAGATCCGTACCCTGTCCGGTGTGTACCGTGACGAAGCAGGCAAGGCATCCAATATCGGTGCCGCCATCGCGCTGGTCGAGGAGTTCGCCGAGGCCGAGGGCCGCCGCCCCCGCATCCTGGTCGCCAAGATGGGCCAGGACGGGCACGACCGCGGCCAGAAGGTGATCGCGACGGCGTTCGCCGACCTCGGCATGGACGTCGACGTGGGCCCGCTGTTCCAGACCCCCGAAGAGGTGGCGCGCCAGGCGGCCGACAACGACGTGCACATCGTCGGTGTCTCTTCGCTGGCCGCGGGTCACCTCACGCTGGTGCCCGCGCTGCGGCAGGCGCTGGCCGCTGTGGGGCGCCCCGACATCATGGTCATCGTCGGCGGCGTCATCCCGCCCGGTGACTTCGACGAGCTCTACGAAGCGGGCGCGGCGGCGATCTTCCCGCCCGGCACCGTCATCGCCGACGCGGCGATCGACCTGCTGCGCAAGCTCGGTGCCTCGCTCGGCCACGAGCTCGGGGGCGACACCCCGGCATGATGTGGCCGGCCCGCTGCGCCACGGACGAATGTGCCTGCGGCGCAGCGGGTTCGGGCCTGCCTATGTGGGTGGGTGACGGGCACACGGTGGAGGCACCGGGTCGGCGGCAGCGCGGACCGGTGCCGGTCGGAGGGACACGGACATGAACGAGGCCGCACAGGGCGGGCATCCCCGCCTGGGCACCACGGCGGGTGTCGGGGCGCCCCGCAACGGCGAACGAGCCGTGGCGCGGACACCGCGCACCGTCGACGTCGACGCGCTCGCCGACGGTATCCGCGCCGGTCAGCGGGCCGCGCTGGCCCGGGCGATCACGCTGGTCGAGTCGACCAGGTTCGATCACCGAGAACTCGCCCAGCAGCTGCTGCTGCGAGTGAGCGGGGAACCCGGTGCGGTGGTGTCGAACCGGGTCGGGATCACCGGCGTGCCGGGCGTCGGCAAGTCGACCTTCATCGACGCGCTCGGCATGTACCTGCTCGGCAAGGGGCATCGGGTCGCGGTACTGGCCGTCGACCCGTCCTCGACCCGCACCGGCGGGTCGATCCTCGGCGACAAGACCCGGATGGCGCGGCTGTCGCTGGAAGCCGACGCGTTCATCCGGCCCTCGCCCACCGCGGGCACGCTCGGCGGCGTGGCCAAGGCCACCCGCGAGACCATCGTGCTGCTCGAGGCGGCCGGGTACGACGTGATCCTGGTGGAAACCGTCGGCGTCGGGCAGTCCGAGGTGACCGTCGCCAATATGGTCGACGTGTTCTGCTTCCTCACCCTGGCCCGCACCGGAGATCAGTTGCAGGGCATCAAGAAGGGTGTGCTCGAGTTGGCCGAGGTGGTCGCGGTCAACAAGGCCGACGGCAAGCACGAGATGGAAGCCAAGAGCGCCGCCCGCGAACTGTCGGGCGCGCTGCGGCTGATCCACCCGCACGACGCGCTGTGGAAACCGCCGGTGCTCACCATGAGCGGGCTGGAAGGTCTCGGCCTGGACAAGTTCTGGGACACCGTGCTCGAACATCGGCGGGTGCTCACCGAGGCGGGGGAGTTCGCCGAGAAGCGCCGCCGGCAGCAGGTCGACTGGACCTGGACCATGGTGCACGACCAGATCCTGCGCCGTCTGACCGAGAATCCGCGCGTGAAAGAGGTTCGCGCGCAGGTGGAGTCGGCTGTTCGCGCCGGGGAGCTCACCCCCGCTCTCGCCGCCGAGGAAATTCTCGCGGCATTCGACCGGAATTGACGGTCGCCCCGCGATAGCTGGCCATGGTAAGGCTTGCCTATCGGTGCGGTGTCCGCTGAGGTTCATGGGGTTTCACCTCTAAGTTCGCGGATGATATTCCGTTGCCGCTCCATTCGCCAGCTGTTGTCTACGTCGATTTCCGTGGATGCTGGAAGGTAGACGCCGCAAGCGACTGCCGAGGAGGTAGTGATGGCGATCTACCGCACGAATCGGATCATGGGTAGCGACAAGACCCCCGAACAGGCGGTTCTCGGGGGAGACGGCCGGTGGCGGCTCACCTGGTTGCCGGAATTCGGCCTCACGACTGATCAGGCGATATCGGGACTGCGCCTTGATGAGATTCTCAGCGACCCGGACCTGGTCTACGACCGGATGGCGCTGGCGGAGGCCACCACTTGCGCCGATCGCATCGGCATCATCCTCGAGCTCGCGATGGTGCGCCTGTGGAAGCGACTGAACAGCGCGATCGCACTCTGTGGGCTCTTCATGGCCCGACTCGCCTGACCTGGCTCTACAAGGGCCTTACGGAACCCGCCGCGCGGACCGCGGTGGGTTTTTCTCGTCCAGGGGTTGCGCGAGAGGGCGTCCGTGTGAATACTTAGGTATGTGCCTAAGTATTCGAGCGGTGAAGCGGACGGGAGACTCGACGATGTCTTCCGGGCGCTCATGGATCCGACTCGGCGGGCGATCGTCGAGCGGCTGACGCGGGGACCCGCGTCGGTCTCCGAACTCGCGGCGCCTTTCGACGTCGCGATGCCGACGATCGTGCAGCACCTCAAAGCCCTGGAAGCGGGGCGGATCGTCGCCTCGGCCAAGGTCGGGCGCGTGCGCACCTACCAGTTGGTTCCCGGCGCCTTCGGGCCCGCGATCGACTGGCTGGGGCGCCAGCGTCCACCCGCCGAACGGCAGCTCGACCGGCTGACCGCATTGCTCACCGAAACCGCGAAATCCTCAGAAGGAGAACAACAATGAACACCGTGACCCGTTCCGTCAAGCACGCCCAGTTCACCATCGAGCGGGAGGTGCCCGTCGCGCCGTCCGTCGCCTTCCAGGCCTTCGCCGACCCCGCGATCAAGAGCCGTTGGTTCGGTGGCGAGGAAGGCTGGGAGCAGGGCGAGGTCTCCATGGACTTCCGCGTCGGCGGCCAGGAGATCAACGAGGGCACCTTCGAAGGGAAGATGACCTCCCGCTTCGTCGCCACCTACACCGACATCGTCGACGACGAACGCCTCGTCTACACCTACGACATGTGGATCAACGGCGACCACATCTCCACCTCGGTCGCCACCTGGGAATTCGAACCGACCAGCACCGGCACCAAGCTGACCCTGGTCGAATTCGGCGCCCACCTGGATGGGTTCGACACCGGTGCCCAGCGTGAAGAGGGCACACGCGAACTGGTCGACGCCCTGGTGCGCTACCTCAGCGCCGCGTGATCGGTCAGCCGTGACCCATGGCGCCCATGTCCATGCGCATCGGCGCCGGCCGCTGTCCCGGGGCGAGGACCAGGAACTGGCCCATCATCCCCTGATCCTCGTGGTGGAGCAGGTGGCAGTGGAACATGTAGGGGTAGGTGGGGTCGGTGTGGTCGGCGAAGCGCATGGCCAGGGTGTAGGTCGAGCCGGAGCTGGTGTAGACGGTGTCTTTCCAGCCGGATAGTGCTGGGGGAGGGGCCTTTCCGTCGACGGTGAGGATCTGGAACTGCACGTCGTGGACGTGGAAGTTGTGCGGCCAGTTGTCCTTGTTGCGCACCGACCAGACCTCGGTGGTGTCGACGGGGATGGTCATGTCGATGCGGTTCATGTCCATGCGCTGGTTGTTGATCATGAACCACTGCAGGTCGAAGGACCGTGTCGCCGGGGTCGTCGCGGCGGCGAGTGCGGTCACCGGGATCAATGACGTGGGTAGGGGTGCGCTGGGGCGCAGGGTTTCGGCGGCCTGGAGGGCGAGGATGTCGAAGGTGTCGTCGAAGCCGAACTCGGCGGCACGGTCGATGCCCGCGCGGTCGGTGATCGGCAGCGACCGCAGGGCGGTGTTCTCGCCGGGTCGCAGCGCGATCACGATCTCGGCGCGCTCGCCGGGGCTGAGCTGGAGCTGTTCCAGCGCAACCGGTTTCGGTAGCAGGCCGCCGTCCGTGCCGATCAGGTGGAAAGCCCGGCCGTCGGCGAGGGCGAGGTTGTAGAGGCGGCCCGAGGAGCCGTTGAGGATGCGCAAACGCACCCGTTCGGTGGTGACCCGCAGGTGCGCGCCCGCGATGCCGTTGGTGACGATGGTGTCGCCGAGCAAGCCCACATCGGTGGGATCGGACTCGTCCACCGCGCCGTCGGCGGTGAACCGGCGGTCCTGGATCACCAGCGGAATATCGTCCACCCCATATTCTTTCGGTAGGGCCAGGGCATCGGCGGCATCGTCATCGATGAGGAAGAAGCCGGACAGCCCCCGGTGCACATGCTTTTCCGTCGCGCCGTGCGGATGCGGGTGATACCAGAGGGTCGCGGCCTGCTGCTGCACCGTCCAGTTCGGCGTCCACACCGCGCCCGGCGCGATCATCTGATGCGGTCCGCCGTCGAACTTCGCGGGCAAATGCATGCCGTGCCAATGCACCGATGTCGCCTCGGGCAGGGCGTTGCTGATCGCGAACTCGACCCGCTCACCCCGCCGCGCTCGCACCGTCGGGCCGAGCACCGACCCGCTGTAACCCCAGGTAGACGTCGAGACCCCGCGCAACATCTCGCTCGAGCCCGCCTGGGCGCGCAGGGTGAACCGCCGGACACCGTCGGCACCGACCGACGACGGCGCGAGCGGCGGGATCGGCAGCGGACGAGTGCCATTCGCGGCCGAAACGGACGGCCGAACCGAACACCCGGCCGCATACACGACCGGGGCAAGAGCCAAGCCGGCGAGGAATCCTCGTCGCGAAACCACAGGCAACTCCATCTCTGAGGGGGAACCCCAGCTTCGCTCGGTTCCTCCGTGCCCGACTCAGCCCACCGGCCCGACTACCGCCCGGAAATTCCGCCCGCCCGACCCTTGCGCACCTTCCTATGGTCTGCTAGGTGGGCCTCCAAAGACCCTCGCCACCTGTAGGGCGATGCCGCCGGGCTCGAGGGCCACGTGTAGCGGCGGACGGCCCGGTGTGTCGTGGTTGCGGGCGGTCCGGCCTTCCGCGGTCGACGCATACGGTGGGAGCGTGATCGATGTGCGTGCTCGCCCTGACCTGCGCCGCCTGCTGCGGTGGCTGCCGGTGGCTGTGGTCCCGGTGCTGCTGGCGGCCAGCACGTATCCGGGTCAGTTCCGGGTGCCCGTGCACTATTGGGTGCTCGCGATGAGTGCCGCGGTGGTGTTCGCTGTGGGGCGGCGGTGGCCGTTGGCGGTGTCGCTCGTACTGTCAGCTCTTGCAGTCCCCATGTTTCGTACCGAGGCGTGGGGTGTTGCCGGTCTGGTGCCGTACCTCGGGACCGTGGCGTTGGTCGATGTCGTCGCCCGGACCGACCGGCGCCCGACCGTTGTACTCGCGACCGGCGGGTGGGCGGCAGCGGTTGTCCTCGGGTGGATCGGGCTGCACGACACATCCATCGGTCGCGCTTCCACCCTCGTCGAGGGCGTCGCCTACGTGGGGTTGCCGCTGCTGCTGGGGTTGTACCTGCGCGGGCAACGCGAACTGGCCGACAATCTGCGACTGCGCGCCGCCGACGCCGAAGCACGCACCCGCCTCGACGAACGAGCGGCGATGGCCAGGGAACTACACGACGTCGTGGCCCACCACATGGCGTCGATCATCCTGCGGATCTCGGTGGCCGGTCACGTTGTCCGGCAGGCGGATCCGCGGATAACCGCGGTCCTCGACGATGTCCGAGCCACCGCGACCGACGCGCTGGGCGACATCCGGAGACTGCTCGCGGTCCTCCGCGATCCCGCGCTGGGGGAGGTGGCGCTGGTCGAGCCCGACGCCGTCGGTGCGGAGATCGACGCCGCCGTCGCACGCGTACGAGCCGCCGGATTCACTGTCGAGGCGACCGTCGGTGACCTGGATGGGCTCGATGCCATCCGCAGGCTCACCCTGCTCCGGCTGGTGCAGGAATCACTCACCAATGTTATGAAGCACGCCAATCACGCTGTGCCGGTGCGATTCACGATCGATCGGGACGACCACGGCATCACCCTGACTGTCGTCAGCGGCGCCGACAATGCCGCGACAACGCCCGGCCATGGCATCGTCGGTATGCGTGAGCGCACCGAGCTCGCCGGCGGCACACTGACCGCCGCCGCCGAGGACCAGCGATGGGTCGTGCGTGCTCACCTTCCGGACCGGCCTCGAGGAGGACACGAGTGATCCGCGTACTACTCGCCGACGACCAGCGCCTGATCCGGGCCGGACTGCGGATGCTCATCGAGGACACCGACGACATCACCGTCGCCGGTGAAGCCGCAGACGGCGTCGAAGCGGTCCGCCTGCACACCGAACTACGCCCCGACCTGGTGATCATGGACCTGCGCATGCCGGGCCTCGACGGCATTGGCGCCACCCGGCAGATTCTCACCACCGACCCCCGGGCGAAGGTCCTGGTACTGACCACCTTCGACGACGACGAACACCTGTTCCCCGCCCTGTCCGCAGGCGCCACAGGTTATTTCGTGAAAGACACCGACCCCACCGTCCTCCTCGACGCCATCCGCCGCACCGTCGAAGGCGACCTCCTCTTCTCACCCACCCTGCTCCGCAGACTCGTCACCCGCGCACTGACAACCCCACGCGAAACCCCCTCACCCCCACCCGACCTCACCCCCCGCGAACGCGACGTCCTGCGCCTGGTAGCCGAAGGCCGCGGCAACCAGGAGATCGCCGACCGCCTCCACCTCGGCGTGAGCACCGTCAAAACCCACATCACCAACCTGCTGGACAAAACCGGCACCGACAACCGCGTCCGCCTCGCGGTCTACGCCTCCAAGTTGCCTTGATATCTCAATGGTGAGATACCTCATCATTGATTAGATCAACATTGAGATATATTTCCTGTGTCAGGCAGACGAGCTGTCACACAGGAGGTTTGATCATGCGTATCACGGTGTTCGGGGCGGGCGGAGCGGTCGGTGGCCGGGTGGTGTCCGAGGCGATCGCACGCGGACACGACGTCACCGCGGTCGTGCGCCGGGCTGTGGATATGCCCGACGGCGTGCGGGTGCGTATCGGCGATGCCGCGAACGCGGACGAGGTCGAAGCGCTCAGCGCGGGACAAGACGTCGTGGTCGCCGCCACTCGTCCTGCTCCGGGGCGTGAACCGGAACTGCCGGTCGTCGCCGCGGCCATGCTAGACGGCGTCGCGCGCAGTGGTGTCCGGCTGCTTGTCGTCGGCGGCGCGGCAACGCTGCTGGTGCCAGGCGTGGGCACCACGTTGCACGAAACATCGGGATTCCCCGCGGAATTGGCAGCCATCGCGCAGGCGTGCGCGGAGCAACTGGTGGCTTGCCGCGCGCACACGACCGCCGACTGGACCTATCTGAGCCCACCGGCCGAACTGAATCCGGGCGTGCGCACGGGCAACTACCGGGTCGGCGCCGACGACCTTCTGGTCGACGCCGACGGCCGATCCTGGATCTCGATGGAGGACTTCGCGGTGGCACTGCTCGACGAAGCCGAGCGTCCCACACACCGTCGCACCCGATTCACAGTCGCCGCGGGTGGATAGCAGCGATCGCCTGGACGAGTGCTCGACACGGAAGGCCTAGGACGCGTCGAGGTCGAACAGGTGGACGGCGTTGTCGTGGCACACCTTTCGGAGCCAGTCGTGGCCGAGGTCGAGGCGTTCGAGAGCGGCGACGGCCTCGGCGTAGGGGTAGGGAATGTTGGGGAAGTCGCTGCCGAAGAGGATGCGGTGGCCGAAAGCGGGTAGGCGGTCTTTTTGGTCGGTGGGGAAGGGGGCGCCTGCCTCGCTGAAGTCGGTCCAGACCATGGTCGTGTCGAGATAGAGCTGCGGGTATCGCTCGGCCAGGTCGAGGAATTCGCGGTATTCGGGGGTGCCCATGTGGGCGATGATCAGGCGCAGGGTGGGGAAGCGGCGCAGGAGTTCGGCGATGGGGGCGGGGCCGGTGAACTCGCCGGGTGCGGGGCCCGAACCGCAGTGGATGAGGACGGGGACGCCGGCGTCGGCGAGGATCGCCCACACCGGGTCGAGCAGCGGGTCGAGCGGGGAGAACGCGCCGACCTGGATGTGCACCTTGAAGATTCGCGCACCGCGCTCGATCGCGTCGGCCACATACCGTGGCGCGTCGGGTTCGGGGTAGAAGGTGGCGGTGTGCAGGCAGTCGGGGGTGCGGGCGGCGAACTCGGCGGTCCACTCGTTGAGCCACTCACCCATGTTCGGCTTGTGCGGGTACACCAGCGAGGTGAATGCCCGAACACCGAAGTCGCGCAACGTTTTCAGGCGCACCTCTTCGTCGTCGCGATAAGTGATCGGCCAGGGGCGGCCGGTGAGGGGGCCCGCCGTGTCGAAGTAGGCCCATACCTTGCGCATCACCTGATCGGGCATGAAATGGGTGTGTACGTCGACGATCGCGGGCAGCTCCAGCCTGCGGCGGAAGTCGGTGAGATAGGTGACGGTATCGATGGTCATGAGTGCTCCGGGTACAGGCGTCGCGCGAGCGCTCCGACGCGGGTGACGAGACGGTCGAAGAACACGACCGGGTCGGTGTCGATCACGATGTCGGCGTTGGGTTCCCGGCCCCACATGCCAGCCCAGTCGGCCACGGTCGTGGCCCGGGTGATGGTGCCCGCCAGCTCCACGTCGACGGTCGCCGGCCGGGTGGTCGCCAGGGTGTGATCGAGCGCTACGGCGGCGGCGAACGGGTCGTGCAAGTGCGCGAGGTACCCCAGGTCGTACTGGTGGTGGAAGTCGAAATAGAAACGCACCGCGTCGGTGAGGTACCGCACGATCGGATTGGTCGCGGCCGAACGCCATTCGACCGGATGGTCCGCGGCGACCAGATCCGGCGAGGTACTGCCCGCCGCCTCGGCCAGCAGGACGAGATGCTCGGGTCGCATCTCGATTCTCTCGGTGATGTCGAGCGCGCACACCAGCGGGCGACGATCCGGCGGTGCGGCGGAGAAGGCGTCGAACACCTCCTTGGCGGCTTCCGGATCGACGTGGATGTTCCACTCGTTGGTCGGCGTCGTATTGCCGGGGTGATTGAACGCCCCACCCATTACGACCAATCTGCGTAACAGCCGCGGAAGCTCGGGTTCCATCCGTAAGGCCAGCGCCAGATTGGTGAGCGGGCCGGTGCACAACCCGATCGCCGCACCCGGATTCGCGCGCGCCAGCTCCACCCACATCCGCGCCGCCGACCGCTCCGAAACCTCGCGCGGCGACAGCGGCAGGACCGCGTACCCGAGCCCCTGCGGACCGTGCGTGTCCTCGGTGGTGCGCAGCGGTATCGCCAGCGGCTCGGCCGCCCCCAGCGCCACCTCGATCTCGGGTGCCCGGCCGAGATCCAGCACGGCGAGCGTATTGGCCGCCACCTGCGCGGCAGGCACATTGCCCGCCGTGGCCGCGATACCGAGGATCTCGGCCTCCGGCGAGGCGAGCAGATAGAGCATGGCCAGGGAGTCGTCGATTCCGGTATCGACGTCGAGGATGATCGGCTGCGCCACGTTCCGAGAGTAACCAGGCGCCCGCACTCAGTAGCGCGGCAGGGCGAAGTCCTCGTTGTCGGCGAAGAACAGTTTCGCGGTGACGGGGCGCATCGGCCGCGACGTCAGCAGCCGCACACTGACGCGCATCATCCGGGTCATCAGGGCACTGCGCGGCACCATCATGTCGATGCCGCCACCGGGAATCTCCTTGGCCTTGGCGAGGAACGGGGTGATCGTGTCCTGGTAGCGGCGCAGTGCGGCGGGGAGATCGTGCGGAGTGGCGGCGATCTCCGCGGCCAGCACGTACCCGCCGACGATCGCCATCGCGGTGCCCATGCCCGTCAGCGGAGAACCGCAATACCCCGCGTCGCCGACCAGTGTGACCCGGCCGACCGCCAGTTCGGGCACGTCGACACGGGCGAGGTCGTCGAAGTAGAAGTCCGGCGTGGTCTCCATCGCGGCCAGGATCTCGGGGGCCCGCCAGCCCGTGTCACGGAGAGCTTCTCGGAGCAGTGAACGCTGGGCTTCGGGGTCGCGGCGCAGGGCGGGATCGATGCCGGTGCGCACCATGATGATGGCCTTCGCGGTGGCCGGGTCGCCGTCGGGCCGAATGCCGACCATCGCGCCGGGCAGCAGGCGCATGGCGAACCAGCCCGGTTCGGCGTCGGCGGGTGTCGGCATCGTGAAGAACGCGCCGTAGGCGCCGAGGTTGGTGACGAACCGGTCTTCCGGGCCGAACACCAGGCGGCGGGTCGCCGAATGGACGCCGTCGGCGCCGATCACCAGATCGAAGCGGCCGGTCTGCCCCGAGGCGAAGGTGACGTCGACGCCGGTGTCGTCCTGCTCTACGCGCTCGATCCAGTCGCCGTAGCGGTAGTCGAGGTGACCGTCGTCGGCTGCGGTGACCGCGTCGAGCAATACCTGATTGAGATCGCCACGGGTGATCTCGATGTCGGCGACGGCGCCCTTACCGTCGAAGTCCTCCATCGCCATGCGGGCATAGACGCGACCGTCGCCGTCGACGTAGGCCATACCGCGTTCGTCGAGCTGGTGCTTGCGGATGCCCTCCATCAGCCCCATGCGTTCGACGGCTTCCTTGCTCGGTCCGCGCAGATCCACCGCCTGACCGCCGGGCCGGGGGACCGCCGCCCGCTCCACCACTGTGGTGCGAATGCCCTTGCGCAGCAACTGGAGTGCGACCGTATTGCCCGCGATGCCGCCGCCGGCGACCAGAACATGCAGTGCAGTGGAGGTCATAGTGTGTCCCGCCTCGAAATTTGAACGAATGTCTTAGACCAATGTCTAACAGAGGTTTGCACGGATGTCTAGTACAAATGTCTAAGACGGTCGGGTAGTCTCGCCGTCATGGGCAACCGAGAAGATCTGCTGGCCGGGGCGCGCAAAGTGATCATGGAGCGCGGGGTGGCCAAGGCGACCGCACGCGATATCGCCGCCGCCGCCGGGGTGAGCCTGGCCGCCATCGGCTACCACTTCGGCTCCAAGGATCGCCTGGTCACCGAGGCGCTCAGCGAGGCGCTCGGTGACGCGCTGGGTGAGGGGATGCGCGGACTCATCGAGGAGGGTGCGGGCGGCTCACCGCTGTCCGGTCTCGCCCGCCTGTGGAACGGCATGCCTGCGGTCTTCGCCGACAACCACGAGGCGATGCTGGCCAGTCTCGAGAACATCGTCCGCATCGTGCGCTCCGAAGAAGCGCGCTCCCAGCTCGGTGACCAGCTCGACGACGCCTACCGTGATCTCGCGACCGATCTCCGGGCGGCCCATCCCGGTCTGGACGAAGCGCAGGCCGAAGCCATCGGCCGCCTGTACTTCGTCCTCGCGCAGGGCCTCGGTGTGCTGTGGCTGTTGAAGCCCGGCGAAACTCTTCTCGACGGCGACCAGTTGTCGACCGCCGTGCGTGCCCTCGCGGGCAGCTGATCGGGAAAGGGAACAGTGCGAGTGAACACTGCTGCAACGCAATGGATTCGGGCTCTACGGCTCGATGCGGCCCGGCGCAGGCAATTGGTCTGCCTCCCGCCCGGTGGTGCGTCCGCCGCCTTCTACCGCGACCTCGCCCGCCACCTCGGTCCCGGCATCGAGGTCCTCGCCGCGCAGTACCCGGGCCGCCAGGACCGCCTCGGCGACCCGCTCATCACCGACCTGCACGAACTGGCCGACCGCATCGTCGCCGATCTGCTGCGGCAGCCACCCGCCCCGCGCGCCCTGTTCGGTCACAGCATGGGCGCCACCGTCGCCTACGAGGTCGCCCGGCGGCTAGCGGCGGGCGGGCAACCGGTGCGGGAACTGATCGTCTCCGGCCGACCCGCACCGGATTTCGTCGAGACGGGACTTCTGCACAAAGCCTCCGACGCCGCCCTCATCGACAACCTGGAACACCTGGCCGCCGATCCGGCGCCGGTGCGGCTGCTGCGCACCGAGCCGAGCCTGGCCGACCTGGTTCTGCCCGGTGTCCGCGCCGACTACCAGGCGGTCGAGACCTATCGCCATCGGCCGGGCCCGGTGCTCGATTGCCCGGTGGCCGCCTTCGTCAGCACCGAGGATCCCACCACGAGCCGAGCTCAGGCCGAGCAGTGGCAGACGGTCACCGATGGGCCGTTCAGCCTGCACACCTTCCCCGGCGGGCACTTCTACTTCGACGACGAGCCCGGCGCGGTCGCCGAGGAGATCACGCGGTGTCTGAGGTGAACGAGCGGTGGTGCAGGCGCAGGTAGCCGAGCCAGGAGACCAGGACGGCGGTCGCGGCCACCGCCCGGACCAGCCCGAGGGCACTGTCGGGATAGATCACGCCGGTGAGGTAGTGGTCGATGAAACCGGCTTCGGGGAGACCGGCAACGCCCGCACGGGCGCGGGCCCAGTTCTCGGCGTAGGTCAGGGGACAGTCGAAACCGATGAGGATGGTGCCGAAACCCCAGGACGCGGCGAGCAGGTGCGCGCCGATGGTGCGCGGCCGCCGCCACGCCACGAAACCGCCGGCGACCACGTACGCGATGAACGCGACGTGGGTGACGGCGATCAGATCGGCCAACACCCGGAACGGCACATATCCAGATTAAGCGGCTGCCCGCCGATCGGAATCATGATCAACATTCCGGTTCGGCATCGACCAGGTGATCACCAGGGTGACGGCCGGTAGTCCTTCAGGAAGCATCCGTAGAGGTCGACGCCGTTCTCGCCCTGCACGATCGGGTCGTAGACGCGGGCGGCACCGTCGACCAGATCGAGGGGCGCGTGGAAGCCTTCCTCGGCCAGTCGGACCTTGGTGTAGTGCGGACGTTCGTCGGTGATCCACCCGGTGTCGACCGCGGTCATCAGGATCGAATCGGATTCGAACATCTCGAGCGCGCTGGTACGGGTGAGCATGTTCAACGCGGCCTTGGCCATATTCGTGTGCGGGTGACCGGGGCCCTTGTAGCCGCGGCTGAACTGGCCCTCCATCGCCGACACGTTCACCACGTACTTGCGCCTGCCCGGCGCCGCCGCCATCGTCGGCCGCAACCGCGACACCAGGATGAACGGTGCCACCGAATTGCACAGCTGCACCTCGAGCAGCTCGGTGGCGTCCACCTCACCGACGGTCTGCACCCAGCTGTTGGTGTGCGCCAGATCGGGCACGAGCCCACCGGCGTCGATGGCCACGCCCGCCGCGATCCGCTCCGGCGTCGCCGAGCCCGCGACCAAGGCCAATTCGGCCACGTCGACGGCGGACAGCGACGGCGTGAGCGAGGCGGTGAGCGCGGTCGGATGCGCCTGCATGGTCTTGCCGAAGGTGACCATCTCCGGCAGCATCCCGACGGGCAGCGGCGCGGACTCCGCCTCGACGAGCGCGCTGTAGGCACCGGCCGAACGCCGAACGGTCTGGGCGGCGTTGTTGATCAGGATGTCGAGCGGGCCCTGCGCCGCGACATCGTCGGCGAGGGCGACCACCTGGGCCGGGTCACGCAGGTCGATCCCGACGATGCGCAGCCGGTGCAGCCAGTCGCCGCTGTCCTCCATCGCGGCGAAGCGGCGGATGGCGTCGTTGGGGAACCGGGTGGTGATCGTGGTGTGGGCGCCGTCGCGCAGCAGCCGCAGCGCGATGTACATGCCGATCTTGGCGCGCCCACCGGTGAGCAGCGCACGCTTGCCGGACAGGTCGGTGCGGGCGTCGCGTTTGGCGTGGCTCGACGCCGCGCACTCGAGGCACAGCTGGTGATAGAAGGCGTCGACCTGGGTGTAGCGCTGCTTGCAGATGTAGCAGGGACGTGCCCGCACCAGCGTTCCCGCGGTTTCACCGTCGGCGGCGGACTTGATCGGGATGCCCGCGGTCTCGTCGTCGATGCGCTGCGGCGAACCGGTCGCGGTCGCGGCGATCACGGCCCGGTCGGCTTCGGCGACCTGCTGCCTGGCCTCGGTCCGGCGGCGCTGCTTGAGCTTTTTGAACATGTGGCCCACCGCGCGCTGCACCGCGATCGAATCGGGGTGTTCCTTTTCCAGCTGCCCGGCCTGTTCGAGCACCCGCAGGCAGGTTGCCAACTCGTCCGGATCGATCGTCTTCTCGGTCATCGGGGAGTGCGGCATTCCTTCGTGCGGGAGCGGTGGTCGGAAATATTGTCTCATTAGCCGTGCGACGGACCCGCTGGGTATCGTTGTGCACCGCCTCCGCAACCCTGCGGCGGCCGCAGAACCCGACGGAGCGCCCCGATTTCCCCGTTCGACACCGACACAGCAGACCCGCCGCGCAGGCGCCGGCTCGAACCCGACGAGCGTCGGGCGCAGATTTTGGCATGTGCCATCGAAATGTTCGGTGAACGCCCGTACGCGGCGGTGTCGACCGCGGAACTCGCCCAGCGTGCCGGGGTCGCGCGCGGGCTCATCAACCACTACTTCGGCAACAAGCGCGACCTCTACCTGGCCGTTGTCCGTCGGATGGTGACGCTGCCCCGCCTCGAGAAGGTGTCCATCCCGCAGGGCACACCGGTCGAACGGGCCGATGCCATCGTGTCGTGGTTGCTCGACACCATCGCCGAGCACGGCAGCACCTGGGTGAAGGTGACCAGCCACGAAGGTGTGGGCGACGACCCCGAGGTGCAGCAGATCCTCGACCAGGCCGACGATGCCGCCGCCGAACGCATGCTGCTGATGATCGGCCGCTCCGATATGGCAGACGATGCACAATTGCGCGCACTGGTCGTTTCCTATGCGGGCATGGTGAAAGTGGCCGGGCGAGAATGGCTCACCCGTGGCACACTCACCCGCCCGCAGGTGCACCGACTGCTCACCGACACCCTGCTCACCCTCATCGATCGCACGATCCCCCATGTGAAGGCGTCCCCGGCCGATTAGGAGTTAGCCCACTCTTTCCCGGTTGCGCTACCCGGCGGGCCACGAGTCCCTATCCTCTTCGCGTAACCCCGCGCCGCACGCTGTTTCGTTTCCGCGGCCGGGGAGATCGAGAGGGACCCGGGGTTGATGGCACGATACGAGCAGTGGAACGACGACCCCGATGAGGAGTTCGAGGACCGGCGCTGGAACGGCCAGCGCTGGCCGCACGCCACCCCGGAGGACTCCGCACGCGACGACCAGCCACGGGTGAATCCCTACGCGATGGTGGCGCTGGCCGCGGCCCTCGTCCTGCTGTTCCCGATCGCCATCGTCTTCGCCCTGCTGTCGTACGGGCATCCGCGTGGGCGGGGGATCGCGATGCTCGCGCTGCTGCTCGGCATCGCCGAGGTCGCCGCGGTGGCGGTGGCGGGAATGGTGCTCTTCGGTGGACTGGAACTCGAGATGCCTGCGTTGGCGAGTAAGGCGGCGACGACACCGGTCGCGGTGACCACCACGGAGGCGGTGCCGTCGGTCGGTGCCCCGACATCGGTCGGGTCCACCCCCGTCCTGAGCCAGCCCGCCGCGAGTGTGGTGCAAAAAGGCACACCCTGCCAGCCCGAACAAGTCGGCCTGCTCGGCGTCGCCGCCGACGGCGCCACCCTGCTGTGCCTGCGCTCCGACACCGGCCACACCTGGTCCGGCCCGCACCGCGTAGCAGGCTCCTACTACACCGAAGGTGAGCCCTGCGACCCGTCGGTCGACAAAACCGGCCGCACCACCGACAATCACGCCCTGGTCTGCGAAGGCAAAGCGGGCACGGGCAGCTGGGTTCCCTGGATCGAGTAGGTCAGTCCTTCTTCGCTCGGCTCGGCTGGACGCGGGGTGGTTCGTTGGGCATCTTCGGGTATTGGGGTGGCCAAGGGGCGTCCATCAGGCCTGCGGCCATGTCCTTTTCCGACATGGTGAGGAGCGGCTCGATCGACTGGGGTGTGCGGTCGGCCCAGGGGTCGCCGCGTTCGGCCAAGCGGGTGGGGACGGTGGCTAGGGTGAGTTCGTCGGGGACCACGGTGTCGAGTTCGTCCCAGGCGATCGGGGTGGACACCTGGCCGCCCACCTTGGGGCGCACGGACCAGGCGCCGAACACGGTTTTGTGTGGGGCGTTCTGGTTGTAGTCGACGAAGACCCGGCTGCCGCGTTCCTCCTTCCACCACTGGGCGGTGATCTCCTCGGGGAAGCGGCGCTCGAGTTCGCGGGCCAGGGCCACGGCCGCGGCACGCACCTCGTAGCCGTCCCATCGGGGTTCGAGCATCGCGTAGATGTGCAGGCCGCGTGAGCCGGACGTCTTGACGAGGGCGTCGATGCCGAGTTCGGCGAGCAGTTCACGGGTGCGCACGGCGGCGCCGCGCAGATCGTCGAAGGTGATGCCGGGCGAGGGGTCGAGGTCGATGCGGAGTTCGTCGGCGATCCGCAGGTCGGGAATGTGGTTCGGCCAGACGTGGAAACCGAGACAGCCCTGGTTCACCGCCCACAGCACGTGCGCCAAGTCGTGAGCGACCAGCGCGTCGCTCGTGGTGCCGTTCGGTGTGGTGACCTCGACGGTCTGCAACCAGTCCGGCGCGGTCTTGGGGACCCGCTTCTGAAACCACGATTTGCCGGAGGCACCGTCGGGATAGCGTTCGAGCAGCAGCGGCCGGTCACCGATGACACCGAGCAGGGGTTCGGCCACGGCCTGGTAGTAGCGCACCAGGTCGAGCTTCGTCTCACCGCGTTTGCTGAAGTACACCTTGTCGGGATGACTGATGGTCAGCGTGCGCCCGTCGACCTCGATCTCGACCCCCGCGCTCATGACCGCACCCCGAAGATCGCGTCCAGTTCGGCCGGGGCCACCTCGTCGAGCTGGGCGTATGTGCACGATTCCGGCGTGCGGTCGGGCCGGAACCGGACCAGCCGCCCACCGTGCCGGAACCGCCCCGACTGCACGTGTTCGTAGCGCACCTCGGCGACCAGTTCGGGCCGCAACGGTTCCCAGGACAGGTCCTTGCCGCCGGTCCACCGGCTCACCCCGCCGGGCATCTTGCCGTCGGCATTGGCCTGGGCCACCGCGTCGGCCCAGTCGCGCCACGGATGGTCCACCAGCGCGTTCTCGCGTAACGGTGCCAGCTCACCGAGCAATTCGCGGCGCCGGGCGGCGGTGAAACTCGACGCGACACCCACGTGGTGCAGGTTGCCCTTGTCGTCGAAGAGTCCGAGCAGCAGCGAGCCGACCCCTTCGCCGTCCTTGTGCATCCGGTAGCCGGCGACCACGCAATCGGCGGTGCGTTCGTGTTTGATCTTGAGCATCACCCGTTTGTCCTGCATGTATGCCAGGTCGTCGGCCTTGGCCATCACTCCGTCGAAACCCGCGCCCTCGAACCGGGTGAACCAGTCCTGAGCCGTGTCCGGGTCCTGGGTGATGGGGGTGAGGTGAATGCGGCCGGGGGCAGCTTGCAGCAGCGTCTCCAGTTCCCGGCGGCGTTCGGAGAACGGTTCCCGGGTGAGATCACGATCGCCGTTGGCTAGCAGATCGAAGGCGACGAAACTGGCCGGGGTCTCGACGGCGAGCTTGTTCACCCGCGACGCGGCCGGATGCAGGCGCTGCTGCAGTGTGTCGAAATCCAACCCGTTCTCGGTGACGACCACGATCTCGCCGTCGATCACACACCGTTGTGGCAGTGCCGCTTTGAGCAGGTCGACCAATTCGGGGAAATACCGGGTGAGCGGACGATCATTGCGCGAACCCAGTTCGAGTTCGTCGCCGTCGCGGAAGACGATGCAGCGGAAGCCGTCCCATTTGGGTTCGTAGCTCAGCCCGGGTTCGCGGGGCAGCGACGGTGTGGACTTGGCCAGCATCGGGCGCACTGGCGGCATCACCGGTAGATCCATCCGATCCTCCTCGCGGGTTCCTGTCACCCGTATCGACGTCGCGAGCGCACCCGATTAATCGGTGCTATGCGATCGTAGGCCGGGGGACCGACACACACGCGGAGCGTGATCAGCGCGTTCGGATCAGCTGTCGAGCCAGCCGTGTTCGTCGGCGAAGGTGGTGAACCGGTCGCGAATGGTGATGATCTCGGCGGCGGTGAGGGCGGGCGACGCCTCGAGCAGGAGTTCGGTGATCTGCCTGCGCATTTCCTCGGAACCGAGTCGTTCGCCGCCGCCCTTGCGGCTGCGGCCGCTCGGGGCACTGTGCCCGGCGGCGGTCAGGTTCACGGCTTTGGGGCCGCGATCGCCCTCGGTGACCTCGAATTCGAAAAGCCTGCCCTGGCGCAGTTCGTCCTCGTCGAGACCGATGTCGTTGACGTGGACGAACACATCGGGTCCACCGTCTTCGGGGCGGATGAACCCGAAACCCCGCGAACCATCGAAAGACACCAATTTCCCGACAGACACCGACCAGCTCCTCGCTCCGCTTTCCCGTCGCCCACTCTAACGCGGCTTTTGGGTGTTTTCTCCGGAAAGTGGATAGTCGGCGACGGCCCGGTGCGGGGTGGCCCAGGCCCGGTCACGATGCGGTAACTGTTTGTTCACATCGGCTCGTTAGCGTCCCACATCAGTTTCGAGACGGGTGGAGGTTGGCGGTCTGTGGTGGATCCCGGTATGGGGATCAGGTCGGGGGGTTCCGGTCGCGGTGTCGCGGTGGCGACGACGCGGGCCGAGGCGGTGTGTTTCCCGGCGCCGCCCGTGGTGACGCTCGAGCCACGCCGCCGGCCCCCGCACGTGCCGCTGGCGCCCGCGCAGGAACGCATGTGGCATGCGGCGAGACATGGACGTTCGGCGGACTGGAATGTGGCGCGCGCCTTGCGCATTCGCGGCGCCGATATCGATGTGAACGCTCTGCGCGGCGCCCTCGAGCTGCTGGTCGCGCGGCACGAACCGTTGCGGACCCGCTACCCGTTGACCGAGCACGGGCCGGCTCAGCAGGTGCTCGACCCGGCCGAGGTCGTCTTCGACATCGCGGTGCGAACCCTCGGCGAGGAAGCCGTCGGCGCCGAGATCGCCGACCTGGCGGCGCGGCCGTTCGACCTGGCCCGCGATCTGCCCCTGCGAGCCCGGCTGTTCGTCCTCGCTCCCGACGATGTCGTCCTCGCCCTTGTGGTGCACCACATTTCGGTCGACGGACGGTCGATGGCCCCGCTGACGCGCGACCTCGTGACCGCGTACCTGGCCTGTCGCACCGGCACAGCCCCGCGCTGGGAGCCGCTGCCGGTCACCTACTCCGACTACACGCTGTGGAAACACGCCCAGCTCGGCGAGTTCACCGACGAGTGGAGCCGGGCCACCCACCAATTGCGGTACTGGGCCAACGCTTTGGCGGGCCGGCCCGCACTGCTCGAATTCCCGGCGCGGCCACAGTCGGCGCCGCCTACCGACCCCGCCGCCGGGGCGCTGATTCCCCTCGCCTTCGACGCCACCACCCACGCGGGCCTGCTGCGGCTGGCCCAGGATCGGCGGGCGAGCCTGTTCATGGTGCTACAGGCGGCGTTCGCGGTGGCGGTAGGCGCGTTCGCGCGCTGTGCCGATGTGACTGTCGCGACGGCGGTTTCGGGCCGCGACCACCGACTGCTCGACGCCCTCGTCGGCAACTTCTCCGATGACGTGCTGATGCGGGTGCGCCTGGACCGGGCGGCCGACGTCGACGAACTCATCGACCAGGTCCGCCGGGTCGCGCTGGCCGCCTACGCCCACCCCGACACCCCGAATCCGCGACTGAAGCGGTGCCTGCCGCAGGACGCCGCGCTGCCGCTGTTCCAGGCGACGCTCATCCTGCAGAAGTCGATGCGAACGGAACCGTCTGCCGCGCAGTCGTTCTCGATCACGGACGTGCCGACCGGGGTGGTGCGCGCCAAACACGATCTCGAGTTCGGCCTCACCGCGCACTACGAGACCCACGGCGCTCCGGCCGGGATCGACGGGTCTTTCCTATATCCCCTCGCGCGCTTCGACCCCGCCGTCGCCGCACGTTTCGTCGACCGGTTCCGCGCGGTGGTCGCGCTGCTCGCCGACGGCTACCGTGGTCCGTTGCCGCCGCTGCTGGCGACCACGGGCCGGGCACCGTCGCCGCGACGGGCGATGCGGGCGCTGGTTTGATCAGCCACGTTCGAGCGGCAGCCCCGCGTCGCGCCAGGCGACCACCCCGCCCGCCAGGCTGAAGGCCTCGTATCCGGCCTGCCTGGTCAGAGCTGCGAAACGCAGCGACGCTTCTCCGATCGGGCACACGAACACGACCGGCCGTGAGCGCGGGAACGGCATCCCCTGGCCGAGCATGTCATCGAGCTGATCGTCGCGCAGGTTGATCGCACCCGGTATGTGGCCGACCCGGTAGGCCATCGCGCCGCGAGTGTCGACGACAGTCGGGCGGCCGGTGCGATCGAGCTCGGCCAGCTCCGCAGGCGTCAGCGTCGGTGCGGAGCCGGCGTCCGGTGGCGGTGGGGCCGCGGGCGCACCGAACAGGTCGGGTCGGCGCTTGGCGAAATACGACAGGTACGGCTCGAGTCGGTCGCAGACGATGAGCACGGCGACCAGCGGGCGGTCCCCGGGGCGTGGAGCGTCGGCGAGCGTGCGCAGGGCGGCGGCATAGCCCGCACCGCTGGTGGGACCCGCGAGCACGCCGTATCCGCGCACCAGATCGAGGGTGGCGTCGATGGCGGTGGCGGAGTCGACGGTGACGATGTCGTGGTAGAAATCCGGGCGGAACAGGCCGACGTCCCACATCTCGCGTTCGGAGCGGATGCCGGGGATGAAGTCGAACCGGTCCGACACCACGCCGATCGTGCGCAGCGCCGGATGGGTGGCCAGCAGGGCGGTGGCGGTGCCGCGGGTGGAGCCGGTGGTGCCGAGCCCACCCACGAGGTAGTCGAGGTGTTCGATGCCCGCCGCGGCCAGGTCGGCGGCGATCTCGGCACCCGTACCGTCGCGGTGGGCCTCGACATTGCGCTCGTTGGTGTACTGGGACGGGTGATACCAGCGCTCGGGCGCCTGCCCGGTGGTGTGCTCGATGACCGCCGAAACATCGTCGGCCGCATGCGGATCCGGGCACTCGGACAGGCCGGGGAGCTCCACGATGTCGGTGCCGAGCAACTGCAGCAACTGGCGTACCTCGGTGACCCGGATACGGTTGGTGACCGCGCGCAACGGAACACCGTGCAGCGCGCCGAGCACCCGCAGCGCCTTGGCGGTATTGCCGCTGGACGCCTCGATGAACGACTGCCCGCCTGCCGCCACCGTCTCGATGTCGTCGCGGATCATGGACCAGGCGATGCGGTCCTTCACCGACCCGAACGGATTGTGCGACTCCAGTTTCGCGTACAACTCGACTCCCGCCAGCCCGTGCGCCCGCGGGTCGAGGCGGAGCAGGGGAGTGTTGCCGATCAGCTCGGTGATGTGGGAGTAGATCATCGCCACACCTCGTCGCCGCACAGCTCGAATCGGCTGTCACGATGCAGCACAGCCACTTTCGGTGGTGTCGGATGCATGGCGGCGTTGGCTGCCGACAGGTCCATGTGGTAGGCCCCGGTATTGGGGAACACCACCGGGTCGCCGGGGTCGGGGATCCGTGTCACCCGCACCTGCCGCTGGGTCACCAGATCACGTTCCAAGCACAGATGACCGGCGAAGAACACTCCGGCGGGCGCGGATTCGCCGGGCTCGGACAGCACGAGGGGATCGATGAGCACCTCCTGGTCGGCGGCGGTGACGGTGTCGCGGCTCAGATCCAGGTGTACCAGCGTCGCCCCGGTTCCCGCCCGCTTCACGAATTCGACCCGGGCCACGGTGATCCCCGCGCGATCGGCCAGTGCCTTGCCGGGTTCCAGCCACAGGTCGAGGAGATTGTCCGCCAGCACCGCGCTCAGCGCCCTGCCGCCATGTCCCGGCAGGGGCGCGTCGAGGATTTCGGTCAGGATGTCGGTGGCCGAGTCGGTATTGGCGTACTTGTGGAACACCGGTGTGCCGTGCGCGACGCCGTCGGCGACGTGATAGCCGAAACTGCCCGTGCCCCAGTGCAGAGCGGGCCCGTGGCCGAGCAATCCGGCCCGCAGCGCCAGATCGTAGGCGTCGTAGGCGGCCGGGTCGGCCACGAAGACCTGACGCAGCCCACCGCCGATATCGAGCACCGACGGTGTGAACCCGCGCGCGTAGGCCCGCTCGACCACCGTCAGGCACTCGCCGACGGCCCGTACCCGTTCCTGTGTGGACGCGGTATCGAGGTGAAAGGCCACCCCGAGCAGTGTCAGCCGGTCGGGGTGCCGGGCCAGCAGATCGAACGCCTCTCCCACGTCGCCGAGATCGATGCCGAACCGGCTCGGCGCACTGCCCGGGAAGCCCGAAAGACGGAGCAGCACCGGCACTTGCGCGTCGGCGAGTTCGGCTATACGCGCCAGCTCCCACAGATTGTCGACATTGATCGTCACCCCCGCCGCCACGGCCGCCCGCAACAGTGACGATCCCTTGGGCCCGGTGATCTCGACACGGTCGGGTGCGAAACCCGCGTCCAGCGCCGACCGCAACTCCGCCCCGGACGCGACATCGATACCGATCCCCGCCCGTGCGGCCGAGCGGACGAAGGCCGCGGACCGATTCACCTTGTGCGCGTAGTAGATCCGCGACCTACACCGTGCGCTGTCCAGCACCCCGGTGAGCGCGGCGAGATTGTCGTCGAACACCTGAGGGAACACCAGGTGCAGCGGTGATCCGAACCGCTCCAGCGCCGCGTGTACCGCCGTTCGGTCCGCCAGGAACGCCGCCACGACCGGGTGCAGGGCAGCGGGAACAGCAGGCGGGGTCATTCCACCGGTGTGCCGGGCACGGGCACCTCGTCGACCGGGTTGTACCCGCCGTCGCGCAACGCCTCGAACACCCGTAACCGATGGCGCGGGCTGCGAATCCGGGCGATCACCCGTTTGGTGGCCAGATCGATCTCGATCACGGGAACATCCATCGACTCGAGCAGGGCGCCGATGGTCCGCACACAGTGACGGCAACTCATGTCCGGCACCGAGAACACGCTGTCGTCGGCGAGCGGTTCGCTGCCGACCGGTACCTCGGTGACGTCCTCGACGTCCTCCACGAGCTCCGAGAGCGCCACGAACGTCTCGACGAACTGATTCGCGACCGCGCCGAGCACCGACGACCCGTCCGCACCCGGTGGCGCCGCGAGACACGTCGGCCCGGTTCCGGGTGGCAGCAGCGCGTACTGCCGTGAGATCAGATCGAGGTCGTCGTGGTACTTGGCCACGGCCTGCTCGACATCGAGGCCCTCCTCGGTGGTTGCCTTGCGCATCACCGCGTGCGCGTCGGCAATGGTCGCCTCCTTCATCGCCCGCAGTACCGCCACCGACTCGGGCGTGTACCGCACGGTGCCATCGGGCAAGGTGGTGAATCGGACCGGGATCATGCCGCGTCGATAGGTCGAGGCCTGCAACTCCCAGAACCACCGCGTCGCCACCGCCGCGAAGATCCCCGAATCGCGCATCCCGCAGGCGAATTCCGCGATACCGCGATACGGGGTATCGGCGGCGAGGAGGCCGTGCTGGACCAGGGCCCGCCCGGCGGCTTCGATGCCGACCCGGAAGATCTCGTGCGGTTCGTGGTCTGTGGTGGTCGCCGCCAGCACCGACCGTTCGCGCTCGCTCAGATCGGCGGACCGCTCCGGCAGACCCGATCGAGCCAATGAATCCCACAGTGCCAGTACGGTTTCCCTGGCGACCACAGCCAGCTCGGGTCCGGCGCCGTCGCGGCGGTAGTACGCAGTATTGGGAATGCCCGCGCTGTCGGTCCAGGTGATGCGATGCGTCGCGCTGGTCACCTGCTCCGGGCGGCACGGTCGCATGAAGCGCTCGAGATACATCCGCTGCGACTGGGTGAGCCGCCCACCCGGCTCGGGCTGTAAAGCCCGCGCGCGGAAGGCGATCCGGACCGGCACGGTCTCGACGCCCGCGAAGATGCCGGGCGCGGCGAGCCGGGCGAGGACCTGCGAAGCGACACGGCGGTCGTACTGCTGCGCGGGGTGCACCTCGTCAACGATACGCGCGGACAACGCTTTTCGGCCGCGAGCGCGACGATCAGTACCTGCCCTGCAGGTAGTCGACGAGCTGCTCGCGTTCGGTGGCCAGTTCCGTGATCTCGCTCTTGACCACGTCACCGATGCTCACGATGCCGATCAACCGGTCCTCGCTCACCACCGGCATGTGCCGGATGCGGTGCTCGGTCATCACATCGCGCAGCGAGGACACGTGGTCGTCGGGACCGCAGGTGCGTACCCGGGCGGTCATGATCTCGGCGACCGGCCGGTCGAGCAGTTCGGCGCCGTGCACCGCGAGGCGGCGAACCACGTCGCGTTCGGACACGATGCCCTCGATCGTCGCGCCGTCGGGGGAGACGACCACGGCACCGATATTGCGTTCGGCCAGCACCGTCAGCAGCGCGCGCACGGTGGTGTCCGGTGGCACCGTCGCTACCGCTGTGCCCTTGCTTCGCAGAATCTCCGCAATCCGCATACGCCGCCACCTGTGCTCGCGCCGACCGTCCGTCTCCAAGCATGCCCCGCCTTTACCGCCGTGACCAGCACGAAGACGTTACGACCGCGCTATTCGTCGTCCAGGCCCGCAGACAGATACGCCGCCGCGGCCAGCCATTGGCGGCACTGCGGGCCGTGGATGTCGTGTTGACGCAGCATCTCGCGAGCCTGCCGATAGGTGAGCCCGTAGGGCTCGTCACTACACGCGGAAACCGGCGCTACCTCTGCCGCGAGGCCGCGCGGGAGCTCGAGTCCGGCGGTGCCGGCCGAGACTCGGCGGGGTGGTCGATACGGAATGCTCATCGCAGGCCCCTCGTGTCCGGTGGGCCCGGGCCTGCCCCAGCTCTCGACGAGCGGGCCCCGGGGTTGATCTTGCCCCGAGTCTATGGGTGCGGTGATTGCAGATGCAAGCACATCGGAGATCTCAATCGGGGCGTTGCGGCGGCCGATGGCTCTGTGGCCCTTGCGAATTCAGGGGACTGGACGTCACTTTGCGAACGCCACCCGCCCCCTGGGCGCGAGTACGTACCGACCGGTGCGCAACCGCGGGCTGCGTGTTAATGTCCGCATCGCGCAAAGCGGATGCAAGAACGTTTGTGCGTGCATCTGCAACTTTCACTCCGATGGACATCACACGAGAACAGGGAGTAATGCATGTCCGCAATGCACCATGATCAGCGCGAACGGCCCGCCGACCACGCCTGGCGCAAGAGCACGTACAGCAACGCCAGCGGCAATTGCGTAGAGGTTGCCGCCGTGTCCGACGGGTCGGTAGCTGTGCGCAACTCGCGCGACCCGCGCGGCGCGGTCATCTACTACACACGCCCGGAGATCGACGCATTCATCCGCGGCGCCAAGGCCGGAGAGTTCGACGACTTGACCTGCTGATCGGTAAGATCGCGAGTCATGACGGCTGAACCCCACGAGATCGGTCGTGTACAACCGATCGTCGACCGTGGTCCCACTGTGCTGCGCATCGCGCTCGGTGGGCAACTGCGTAGGTTGCGGGAGAGCAAGGGCATCACCCGCGAGGCGGCGGGGGAGGCGATCCGCGGCTCCCACGCCAAGATCAGCCGACTCGAGCTGGGCCGCACCGGTTTCAAGGAACGCGACATCCGTGATCTGCTCACGCTCTACGGAGTCACCGA
Organism: Nocardia sp. NPDC050413; assembly: GCF_040655475.1. Taxonomy (NCBI): domain Bacteria; kingdom Bacillati; phylum Actinomycetota; class Actinomycetes; order Mycobacteriales; family Nocardiaceae; genus Nocardia; species Nocardia sp. NPDC050413. The sequence goes on from NZ_JBFAJZ010000001.1 coordinate 640,558, forward strand.
CCCCGTAGATCGTGAGGCGTTCTTCGATCTGGCCAGACAGGCCAACGAACCGGGCTGGTGGCACCGCTACAGCGATCTGCTGCCGTCGTGGTTCAGCACCTATCTGGGGCTCGAACAGGCCGCGAGCCAAATCCGTACCTATGAGACCCAATTGGTGCCCGGCCTGCTGCAGACCCCGGAGTACACCCGGGCGATCGTCACCGTCGGTCTCGACGATGCCGAGACCGAGCGGCGCGTGCAGGTTCGTCAGCTGCGCCAGGACGTGTTGCGCCGCGTCGACCCGCCGGTGGTGTGGGCGGTCATCGACGAGGCCGTGCTACACCGGCCGGTGGGTGGGCGCGAGGTGCACCGGAATCAGTTGCGTCACCTGATCGAACTGTCTTCGCTGCCGAACGTCACCGTGCAGGTGCTGCCGTACTCGGCGGGCGGGCACGCGGCGGCGGGCAGTTCGTTCAGCATTCTCCGCTTCGCCGAGCCGGAGCTGCCCGACATCGTGTACTTGGAGCAACTCACCAGCGCCCTCTACCTGGAGCGCAGGCAGGATCTCGCGCTGTACCTGTCGGTGATGGATCAGCTCAGCGTGCAGGCCGCGCACCCCGACCGCTCGCGCGAGATCCTGCGCGACTACGCCGACCGGGCCTGACCGACTGGTCGGGCCGCAGTGCCGCTCCCGTTCGGCGAGAGCGGCGGCCGACCGGATCAGTAGCGGATGCAGCCGGATGCGATCCGCCAGAACGTGTCCGGGGTCAGCACCTGCAGGTCCCAGTCGTCGGCCAGTTCGTGGGCCGTGGTGACGATGCGCTCGATATCGAAATCGTTGCGGGTCGCGGCGCCGGTGGATTCGACGGCGTCGATGACGAAAGCGACCGCGGTTTCCCTCGAGGGGTGGGTGACCGCTGCGCGATCAGCGAGGCCGAAACGGCCGGTGGTGTGGTTCATGTGAACGCCCCTGTGTCTAGGCAGTGGCAAACCCGAGGCAACTATAGCCCCAGGTGTGCCGCTCGCGGCCTCCCCTGACTATCCCCTGAATTGTGTTGCGGCCCTGAGTTTAGGACGGAGAGACTTTCAGATGCAAGCACATCTGCACGATCGATTAGGTCTCGATTCGGTGCTCACCCCGGCTTCTGGGCGGCGAATCCGACTCGGCGCCACCGGATTCGCACACCGCAAGCACCGAACAGCGGTGTGACCGGGGCATCGGCGGCGTACCGGTGGGGGTCGGCCGGTGTCCGGTACCCGGCCGACACGCCGAGCGGCCTCAAAAGTATTGGCCTGGTTAATTTTCGGCTATCGAATCGCGGCGACGGCCGACTGGATCGGGTCGTGCCCCGACACCACCTCGAGGGTGCGCCGAAAAGTATTGTCGGCGACCAAGATCGACGCGAGCGTCGCGGCGACATCGGCGCGCGGCACATCGGCGCGCCCGACCGGCGGTGGTCCCAGCGTGATCAGACCGTTGCCCTCGGCGTCGGTGAGCCTGCCCGGTCGCACGACGGTCCAGTCCAGCGCGCGGGCCCGCAGATCCTCCTCGGCCTTGGTCTTGGCGTCGATATAGGCGGCCCACACCTCGTCGGTCCCCGGTGCGGGCGGCTGACCGGCGCCCATCGTCGAGATCTGCACGAACCGGCGCACCCCGGCCCGGTCGGCCGCGTCGGCCAGCTGGACCGAGCCGCCCAGGTCGACGGTGTACTTGCGGTCCACGCCGCTGCCCGGGCCCGCCCCCGCGGCGAAGACCACCGCGTCCGACCCGGCGACGGCGCCGACGAGGTCGGCCGGGTCGTCACGCTCCATGTCGTGGATCACGGGGACACCGCCGGTCGCGGTGATGTCGGCGGCCTGGGCGGGATCGCGGATGAGAGCGTGCACCTGATGGCCGTCCCTGGTGAGCAGCCCGGCCAGTAGCAGGGCGATCTTGCCGTGTCCGCCTGCGATGACAACGCGCATAACCTGTGCTCCTTTCGCCGCGCGGCGCGGACCTCAGCGTTCCGGGCCGCCGGGATTGCAGTTCGCCGAGACCGTGGCCGAATAGCCGACGGCCGGTCGCCACGGTTCGAGGTTCCAGCTCGTCTTGTCCGGCGCGACCATCCTCGCCCACGCCCAGTGGCACAGGAACTGGTCACGCATGCCCGGCGAGTCGGCGGTGGGGTCGAGGGCGAGAACTTCCTGCCAGGCCGCCTCGTCGGTGCCGGGCGCGGCGGTCTTGCGACCCGCAACGGTGGGGAACACCAGCAGGCGGGCGCCGTCGACATTGCTCGTCCAGCGGACCTCGTCGATGAGCGGCAGGCCGGCGTACGGGTCGACGGTGGTGGTCGGCGGTGCGAGGGTGACGGCGGTGCGCTGGGCGGTCGTGGTCGGTGCCACGGTGGTCGGCGCGGCCTGCTCGGCCTCCTGCGAACCGCAACCGGCCACGGCGAGTGCCGCGAGCACGGCCACGGCGATCGGGTACTGCCACCGTGTCACGCGCGCCTCCTGTGTCCCTGCGATCGGGACACGACCGCCGCACCAGCCTAGTGCGGCGGTGTGGGGCTCAGTGCCACAGCGAACGGCACGGCAACCGGCGCAGGCCGGGCTCCACTCGTCCGTCGACGGTCACCAGCAGACCCGCGTGCACGGCGGCGGTGGTGAATTCCCATGCCTCGGACTGGGTTGCGGCGTATTCGAGGACCATCGCGTCCTGCGGCGTGGGCCCGTCGAAGTAGACGGTGATCCGCCGCGTCGGTATGTCGGTGTGGTCGAGGGGGTGACCGGCGGCGGCAATGTTCGCGTCGATGGGAATCATGGCGTGCTCCTTCTGCCCCGGCGCTGGTAGGCGCCTTGCTACTCGACGGTAGGGCGCTCGACCATGAAGGAGAACATGTTCTGGACTCGGCTGGAGAATTCACAAACCGCCTGGTCCGGAGCCGGTACTTTCTCCGAAGTATCGAACATGGGAGGTTGTTGCGATCCGGACGCGGGGCGTGCACGAGTCGGGAACGACGGCCGTGCGCCGATGCGGTGGGACGTACCGTGAGAACACTGACGACGGCGCACAGGGGAGGTTTCGCCGCGGCTTCGAGTACCGCATCGCCGGGTGTCAGGTCACGAGTCCGATGTGCCACCCGAAGGCGTGTGAGTGCCATGAGATCTGTGCGTGTCCTGCTCTGTTCGCTACTGCTGTTGTGTCCGCTCGCCGTCGGCACCGCAACCGCCGAACCCCTGCCCCCGGCAGCCCCGGGAATCCTGCCCGATCTGCAGCGCTGGATCGATCAGGTGCTGCCCTCGCCGATCCCGTCCGGCGCGGACACCGATCCCGACGCCGAGCTCGCCGCGTTACGGGCGGCCGTAATGCCCTCTCCCGTAGGCGATCCCACCTTCGATCACTGGCCCGACGGCCTGGCCGAGCTGGCACCGGGCGAGCTCATCCAGGTGCGCGACGTCACCGCCGTCGCGGGCCCGCTGACCCTGGTTCCCGTACGGTCCGCGCATCTGCTCAAGTTCCGCACCTCCGATGCCCACGGTGCCCCGTCGTTCGCGACCGCGACGCTGATCGTGCCCGCCACCGACTGGACCGGTCCGGGCGCCCGGCCGGTGCTGGTGAACAACCTGCCCATCGACGCGCTCGGGCTGTCCTGCACGCCCGGTTACACGTTCACACACGGGCTTTCGCTGAAATCGAGCGCCACCGAGTTCCTGCCGCCGACCACCCAGCTGGCGGTGCTACGCGGATACGCGGTCCTGATCCCCGACCATCAGGGCCCCCGAATGGCTTACGCCGAACCGTATGTCGCCGGACACGCCGTCCTCGACGCGATCCGGGCAACCAGGAATGTCGAACCGCAGACCTACGACGCCAGCCCGTTCGCGATGACGGGGTACTCCGGCGGCGCCATCGCCACGCACGGCGCGGCGAAGCTGATCGCCTCCTACGCACCGGAATTGGCCGAGGTGATCGTCGGTGCCGCCCTCGGCGGCGTGCCCGCCGACTTCGAGATCCTCGCCCGCAGCATGAACGCCAATCTGGCTTCGGGCATCTTCATGGCCGCGACCCTCGCGGTCGGGCGCGAGCGGCCCGAAATCCTGGCCGCCATGAACAATCTCGGCCGCTGGGTGGCGACCTCGGCGATGAAGGACCAGTGCGTCAGCATCTTCGCGCTGCCCGGCATCCTGCACCTGCCCATCGATGTCGGCGCCAATATCGCCGACCCCCTGCGCTCGGACCTGGCCGCCCGGATCTACGAGGTCACCCGGATGGAGGGAATGCGTTCGGCCACACCGCTCTACGTCTACAACGGGGAGCAGGAGTTCTGGATCCCGGCCGAGGGCGCGCGCAATCTCTATCAGGAACAGTGCGAACTCGGCGCGACCGCGGTGTATCGCGGGGTGCTCGGCGAGCACATCGTCGGTGCGGTGACGGGATATCCGGAGGCGATGCTGTGGCTCGACGAGCGGCTACGGGGGATTCCCGCGCGCAGCGAATGTTGAGCCCCTTTTTCCGGCCGAAATGTGGGTGTTTCAGTGCTCGGTCAGTGTGAACGGCCGAATGTTCTGGGAAGTATCACTATTTCTCCCGATCAGCGTCCCGACCTGCGGGATCGCCGTGGGGAAAAGTTCCTGTGTGCCGTCATGGGGCCCGTCGTCGACCGGTGGTGAACTACCCAGAACCCCACGGAGAAACGAAATGTCGTGAATTCGCGGGCTTATGTTCGGTGCGGTTTCGACAAGCCATTCGTATTCCCGATCGAAAAAGGGGACACGAATTATCGAATCGCACAGGAAGATACGCCAACGATGAAATCTCCCAGTCGCCGACGCACGCTGCAGACAGCGATGCTCACCGGCGTCAGCGCGCTCGCCGTGGCGCTCACCGGCCCAGGGGCAGGCGCGGCCCCCAACGACGCGCCGACCGAGCAGGCTCTCGCCGAGATCATCGCCGCGGGCCGGTCGGTGGCCGGCCCCAGCGGCTCGGCCTGCAACTCCGGTAGCGGCACCGGCTCGGGCAACGGCTCCGGCGACTGCTATGGCGGCTCGGGTTCCAGTTCGGGTTCCTCGGGCGGCTACTCCAGCGACACCGTCGGCGTCGGCCCGGCCCAGACCTCGTTCCTCGCGGCCTTCGCCTACGGCCTGGGCAACGGTGACGCGGCGCCCCCCGGCGCCAACGACTGGAACTGCAAGCCCGCCGACGGCGACCGTCCGCTGGTCATGGTGCACGGCACCTGGATGAACGCCTACAACGGTTACGCGTTCATGGGCCCGGAGTTCAAGAACGCCGGGCTGTGCACCTTCACCTTCAACTACGGTCGCGCCAACCTGCTCGAAGGTGGCGGTCTCGGGTCGGTGCTGCCCGGCGTGATGGGCACCGGCTACATCCAGGACTCGGCCGATCAGCTGGCCCTGTTCGTCGACCGGGTCCTCGCGGCCACGGGCGCCGACGAAGTCGACATCGTCGCCCACTCGCAGGGCGGTTCGATGTCGAACTGGTACACCAAGTTCGACGGCGGTGCCGACAAGGTGAAGAACCTGATCACCTACGGTGCCACCCACCACGGCACCAGCCTCGACGGCATCGGCGCCCTGGGCCGCATGATCAACAACCTGGGCATCGACATCCTCGGCTTCATCGAGATCTTCGTCGGGCACGCCGGTATCCAGCAGACCATCGGTTCGGACTTCGTCAACCAGCTCAATGCCAACGGCGACACTGTTCCCGGCATCGACTACACCATCGTCGGCACCCGGTACGACGAGGTCACCAACCCTTACGATCTGACCTTCCTGAAGCAGGGCCCGGGCTCCACCGTCCGCAACATCACCCTGCAGGAAGGCTGTGAGCAGGACGTCTCCGACCATCTCACGATGATGTACTCGCCGCGTGCCCTGTCGATCGCGCTCAACGCCATCGATCCAGGTCATCAGATCGTGTGCACCTTCAACCCCTGGCTGGTCGGCGGTGGCGGCAGCCTCTGACCCCGAGTGAAACGGGCGCTGCCCGGGGAATCATCCCCGGGCAGCGCCCTTTTCGTGGATCAGACGGTGGTGCGGTAGCTGCGGGCGACCAGCGCCGAACGCAGGTACCACAGGCCCGACGGCTGGGTGGGGTCGAAACCGGTGAGCTGACCGATGCGCTTGAGCCGGTAGTCGACGGTGTTGGTGTGCACGTGCAGCACCCGCGCGGTGCGCTGGCGGTTGAGATTGTTGGCGATGTGGCGCTGCAGGGTTTCCAGCAGTTCGGGGAACTGGTCGAGCGGGTCGAGCAGCGAGCCGAGGAATTCGCGTCCCGGCCCCGGCCGGGTGAGCTGGTATTCGAGCGCGAGTTCGTCGAAGCGGTACAGACCCGAGGTGACCTCGAGGCGCTGGACCATGTCGAGCAGTTCGTGGGCCTGATCGGCGGCATCGGGAATGCCGGTGGTGCTCGTCTCGACCAGCGCGGCCGTGATGCCGACCTGCGCGGCCTGGGAGAGCTGGGCGACCAGGGCGGTGAGGCCGTCGCGGTCGAAGGTCTCGGCGGGGATGAGCACGGTGCCGCCGTCGACGCTGAGCAGCGACAGCGCCGTATCACCGCAGCGCTTGGCCAGCTCGGCCTGCACGCGGCGCAGCTTGCGCCGGGCCACCACCTTCTGATCGAGCGCCGGATTCGCCTCCTCGCGGTGCGGCGGAATCGACAACGCGAGCACGGCGTACTGCTCGGCGATGGCGATGCCGCATTCGCGGGCCATGGTCGAGGTGCTGTGCCCGCCGAGCAGCGCGGAGGTGAGGGTGTGCACCGCCGTGTGATGTTCGCTGACCACGCCGCGCAACTCGCGCACATAGGCCAGCGAGACCTGGCAGGTGATGGTGTCGAGCATTTCCATCACCATCTTCACGCCGTCGACGAGGTTGTCGTAGTCCTTCACCGACGCGCTCGAGACCACCAGGTCCAGGCCCATTTTGAAGCCCTCGGCGATGGAGTGGTGGATGGTGTCGATCGGCACGCCCTCGCGGGCCCAGGCGCTGGCGGCGTCCTGCAGACGCTGCAAGGTGCTGGGGATATCGCGGCCGTCGAGCATGCTGACCGCGAATTCCAGGCAGATGCGGGTGATGGTGGTGACGTCCCCCGTGATGGCGTCGCCCGGCAGTGTGCCGCACGGCGCGACGTTCTCGACGAAATGTCCTACCATCTGCCGTGACAACGCTCGGACGTCTTTGAGGGGAGACGACATCGGCCGCCCCGAGATCGTGAGCGATTGCCGTGGTGGATTGTGTACGGACATCTGAAGTTCCCTTCGCCTGATTTCGGCTGTCCCCCCGCTGTCCAGCCTGTTCACCCTAGCCAAGGCAGGCAAGATCCGGAATGAAACGCCGGGTTCTGGGTGACGTTCGCGTGTCCACCGCCCGATGTTGGTGGGCCGTCACAAGGCTGGTCCCGGTGGCATCACAGGTTGTAGAGTTCAGCGCGCCGGAACGAACCGATAGGGGCACCACCATGCGACCTGCCGTCCGTTGTCTGGTCTGGGAACTGGACGAAACCCTGTGGGACGGTGTGGTCCACGACGGGACCAGCGCCGCGCCGCGCCCACCGGCGTTGCGCACGTTGACGATGTTGAGCGACCGCGGCGTGCTGCATGCCGTCGCGGCCCGAGGCGACCGCGCGCGCACCATGCGCACGCTCTATCGGCACGGGCTCCACGACATGTTCTCGGCGGTCGAGATCGGCTGGGGACGCAAGTCGGCCGCGATCGTGCGGATCGCGGGCACCCTCGGGCTGGGGCTCGAGGGCATGGCGTTCATCGATGCCGAACCCGTGGAGCGCGCCGAGGTCTCGCGTGCGTTGCCGATGGTGCGTTGCTACGCGGCACGCAATGTCGACATGCTGCCGCTGCTTCCCGACTTCCGCCACGACCTTCGTTCTGGTCCGATGCCGACTCCGCCACTCGGTTTCGCGCGAGTTCCGGCCTTCTGACCTGCGCTATTCCGGGTCGATGCATCGACGGCGAAGTTGCATCGACTGCTGAAATCATGAGGTCGGCAGCGACAGCGTGAACCGCTCCGGAGTCGCGGACACGTCGTAGGCGCCGATCCGGCCCTCGCGCACCTGGAAGGTCAGCACGAAAATCGGCCTGCCCGCCCGGGTCAGCACCAGACCGGGCCTGCCGTCGACGAGAACCATGACCGCCTCGCGCGAGCGCTGCCGCAGCGCGACCGCACCCTCGGCCACCGCCCGCGCACCGCGGACCACCGCGGCCATCCCCGGTGTGAGCGCCGCCGGGTCGGCGGTGCGGACCACATCGGGCGCGAGAATCTCGAGCAGCGCGACGAGGTCACCGCCGCGCGCGGCCCGCAGGAACGCGGCAACGGCCGCGCGCTGCTCGGCGAGGTCGGCCGTGCTCATCGCGGCCGGCGCGTTGACCCGCTGCCTGGCCCGGCTGGCGAGCTTCTTGGTCGTCGCGGGGGTGCGCCCGAGTACCGGTGCGATCTCGGCGAACGGCACTGCGAACAGGTCGTGCAACACGAATGCCACCCGTTCCTCCGGGCCCAGCGCGTCGAGCACCACCAGCACCGCACGCTCCACGGAATCCGCTTGCAGCGCTTCTGCTTCCGGACCGGCATCGGTGGTCGGGAGGTCGACCTCGTCGGCATGGGTTTCGGGGCGGCGCGCGCGGGCTCGCAACAGATCGAGGCACAGTCTGGACACGACGGTGGTGAGCCAGCCGTCCAGGTCGGCGATCACCGCGTCGGTCCTGGCCAGGCGCAACCACGCCTCCTGCACCACGTCCTCGGCCTCGGCGGTGGCACCGAGCATCCGGTGCGCGAGACGACGCAGCCGGTCACGGCGCTGCTCGAACATCAGCGCGAGCGAATCCGCGCGCATCGGTCACCTTTCGTGGTCGCCGGTCGTCACCGGGAAAGACGGCACTCCGCCGTCGTCGCCTTGCTGTCTCCACTGTGGCAGAGGCGCTCGTCCGCCGAAAACGGAGGAATCCATGAACACCGCATACGTCGTCGTCACCGTGCTCGCCGCGCTGGCCGCCCTGGTCGCCTCGGGAATCGACGTGTTCCGCGCCGACTGGGTGCGCGAGAACATGCGCGAATACGGGCTGCCCACCTGGGCGCTGCCACCGCTGGCCGTCATCAAGGCCGCGGGCGGGATCGGTCTGCTGGCGGGGCTGGCGTACCGGCCGCTGGCCGTGGCCGCCGCGGCCGGGTTGGTGCTGTACTTCATCGGCGCCGAGATCACCGTGCTGCTCACCCGCTGCTACTCGCACGTGGCCTATCCGCTGCCTTATCTGCTGCTCGCGGGCGCCTCGCTGACGCTGGCCGTGGCGTGAGACCGGTGGTGGCGTGCCGCGTCGGCGCGCCACCACCGGCGGCTCAGGCGCTCGCCAGGATGAAGTCGGCGGCCTGCTCGCCGATGAAGATCGCGGGCGCGTTGGTGTGCCCACGGATGATCAACGGCATCACCGAGGCATCGGCCACACGCAGACCCTCGACACCGCGCACCTTCAGATCCGGGCCGACGACACTGGCCGCGTCGGTGCCCATCCGGCAGGTGCCCACCGGGTGGTACAGGGTGTGCGAGAACTTCTCGATGGTCAGCGCGATCGTCGCCTCGAGATCATCGGGCGCCTGCGGCGGGTAGATCAGCGGCCCGAGCGTGCTCTTGAGCGCCGGCTGGCCCGCGAGCCCGGCGCACACCCGAAGACCGGCGGTCAGCGCGGCCAGGTCGGCGCCGTCGGGGTCGGACAGGTAGCGCGGATCGATCACCGGCTTGGCGGTCGGGTCGGCCGAGGCCAAACCGATCCGGCCACGGCTACGCGGCCGCAACAGGATGGACCCGAGCACCACACCGTGCTCGGTCGCCTCGACCAGGCCCTCGTGATAGAAGGGCGCCGGCGCGTAGATCAGCTCGAGGTCGGGGTGCTCGAGCTCGGGTTCGCTGCGCACGAAGCCGTACGCCTCACCCACATTGGAGGTGAGCATGCCCCGGTGCCGCACCAGATAGTTCAGCAGTTCCAGCGGCTTCTCCGCCGTGTACAGCGAATCGGACTCCACGCTGTAGCCGAGCGCGGCGATCAGGTGGTCCTGCAGATTGGCGCCGACCTCGGGGGAGTGGGCGACCACGTCGATGCCGTGTTCGGTGAGCTGTTCGCGGTCACCGATGCCCGAAAGCTGCAGCAGCTGCGGGCTGTTCACCGCGCCGCCACACAGGATGACCTCCTTGGCGGCGGTCACCACGTGGGTCTGCCCGTCGTGCAGGAACTCGACGCCGGTCGCCTTGGTGCCCTCGAACAGCACCCGGGTGGCCAGTGCCTCGGCCCGCACGGTGAGGTTGGCGCGCTTCATCGCGGGCCGCAGGTAGGCGTCGGCGGTGCTCCAGCGCCTGCCGTCGCGTTGGGTCACCATGGTCTGGGTGAAACCTTCGGGCGCCGGACGATTCGCGGCCTCGAGTTTGTGGCCCGCCTGCCGCGCCGCCTCGAGGAAGGCATGGGTGGAGGCGCGCGGGCTGCGCTGACGCTGCACGTGCAGCGGCCCCTTCGCGCCCTCGTCGGGGAACTGCGCGTCCTGCACGTTCTCGATCTTGCGGAACTGTTCGACGGCCGAGGCGAAGTTCCACTTCTCGCCCGCCAGCAGCCCCCATTCCTCGTAGTCGGCGCGGAAACCGCGCACCCACATCATCGCGTTCATCGACGACGAGCCGCCGAAGGTCTTGCCGCGCGGCCAGTAGATCCGGCGGTCACCGAGCGCGGGCTGCGGTTCGGTGGAGTAGTCCCAATCCAGTTCGCTGCGGAACAGTTTCGAGAACGCCGCCGGAATATGGGCGAACTTGTCGTCGTCGGCGGGCCCCGCCTCCAACAGTACGACCGTGGTGCCCGCGTTGGCGCTGAGCCTGTTCGCGAGCACCGCCCCCGCTGACCCGGAGCCGACGATCACGTAATCCGCGGACGTCCCACCTGCTTGCACTGTCCAACTCCGATCCTGCACTGCATCTGTCGTAGCCAACACGGATACACCCGAGGCCCGCGTGAAAACACCGCGAGCACAGCCTGACTCGGCGTCGGGCCGGGTGCTGCAAGCAGCGTACTGACAGTCGGCGTCCGGTGGGACTCAGTAGGTACCGGCCGCCGCGGCGCGACCCGCGCGGCGACCGTAGAAACTGCCGTCACCGAGCGAGGCCCCGCTGACATAACCGCCCGCGCACAGCCCTGAGGTGCACCGACCGGCGGCGAACAGCCCGGGAATCGGCTCGCCGCTCACGTGCAGCACCCGCGAATCCAGATCGGTGCGCAGCCCACCGAGGGTGAATCCGGCGGTGAAACCGCGCAGATCGAACCCGGCCAGCGAGCCCTCGATCGGGCGCACCCACTCGGGCTTCTTGCCGAGCAGGGGATCGCTGCCGTTGGCGGCGTGCCGGTTGTAGGTGGCGACCGTCGTCTGCAGCGCCTGCTCGGGCAGACCCATCTCGGCCTCGAGTTCGGCGACCGTCTCGGCGACCCACTTGGGCGGGAACCGGAAGAACGGAGTCGAACTCTCGGTGGCGAGGGCCTCCTCCAGGGATCGTTCGTCGAGGATCAGGAAGGCCTGGTTCTCCTGCCGCAACAGGGTGGCCTGGCCGATCCGGCCGGGGTAGGTGTCCTCGGCGATGTAGCGCTGCCCGCGCCCGTTGACGAGGATGCCGCGCGCCATCATCTGCGGGTCACCGAAGATCGCGACCTCGCTGGCGTCCATGTGGGCCAGTTCGGCGCCCAGCGCCTGCGCCAACCGGATGCCGATGCCGTCGTGTTCTTCGATGGCCGCGCCGGGGCGGCCGCTCAGCTGCGGGGTGTAGCGGTCGATCATCTCGGTGTCGTACGCGAAACTGCCGGTCGCTAGGACCACGCCGCGGGCAGCTCGGACCGTGACCGGCTTACCGAACTTGGTGGCGACCAGGCCGACCACCCGGTCGTCGGCGTCGACGATCAGCCGTCGGATGCGGGTGTCGTATTCGACGGCGACACCGAGCTCGGCGACGGTGTCGGCCAGTGGCTTCATCAGCATGTACCCGCCGCTGCGCTCGCCGATCTTCTTGTCCGCCAGCTGCGGAACATGCCCGCGCGGTGCGGGTTTGGCGATATCGAGGAACGGCGCCGCGTTCTCGCCACCGGAATACATCAGGCCCTCGTCGTGCGGCGGCTCCCAGCCCGGCTCGCCCCAGAACTCCTCCTTGAACGGCACACCGCAGTCCACGAGCCAGTCGTAGTGTTCGACACTGCCCGCGCAGTAGTCGGCGATCTTGGCGGCATCGACACCGGGGCCGAGCGCGGCCGTCAGGAAGGTAGCCATGTTCTCGGGGGTGTCGTCGAAGCCGAGCGCACGCTGCAGCGCCGTCCCGCCGCCGAGGTAGACGAAGCCGCCCGCGAGTGCGGCGGCCCCACCCCAGCCGCCGGTGCGTTCCAGGATCAGGACCTTCGCGCCCGCGCGTGCGGCTTCGATGGCGGCACACACTCCCGCGATGCCGTAGCCGGCGACGACCACGTCGACCTCGAAATCCCACTGGTCGACGGTGTTCTCGCGCAGGGGCCGGACGGTGTCGGTACGCGGGCTGTTGTCGGTCACGGCTGCCTCCGATGGTGGGTGTGTACCGAAATGGTGCCGCGTGGACGCCCACAAAACAAGAACGTGTTACAGAATTCCCGTCCAGCGGGACACGGATTTCGGCTCGCGGCTCCGGTACGGTGGCGATCGAACCCACGTCGAGAAGAATCTGGTGGTGCACACGTGAGCGCGAACATTCGGGACATCGCAGTAGAGACCCTGGCCGGCGAGCCGACCACGCTGGGCGAACTGGCGGGCGACAAGGCCGTGCTGCTGGTGAACGTGGCCTCGAAATGCGGGCTGACCCCGCAGTACAGCGGCCTGGTCGACCTGCAGAAGAACTACGGCGAGCGCGGCTTCACCGTGATCGGTGTGCCGTGCAACCAGTTCATGGGCCAGGAACCCGGCAGTGCCGAGGAGATCCAGGAATTCTGCTCGGTCACCTACGGTGTCGACTTCCCGCTGCTGGCGAAGACCTCGGTGAACGGCGACGACCGGCACCCGCTGTACCAGGTACTCACCGAGACCCCGGACGCCGAGGGCGCGGCCGGTGACGTGCAGTGGAACTTCGAGAAGTTCCTCATCGCCCGCGACGGCGCGGTGGCCGCGCGATTCCGTCCGCGCACCACCCCGGACGACCCCGAGGTCGTGCGGGCCGTCGAAGCCCAGCTCTGACCTATCGCCCCATCGAGATACGTTCCCTACCAAGCGAATAGATCATCTAGGCTGAATTCGGAAAGGCGCCCGTCCGAAACCACGGAGGCATCCGATGTCGCACGCTTCAGCCGCATACCCCAGCTCCGTGCCCGTCGGAGTCGATACGACACGGGCGAGTATCGCTCGCGTCTACGACGCCGCGCTCAACGGCAAGGACAACTACGAGGTCGACCGCGCCGTACTGGCCCAGGTCCGCACCGTCGCACCGCAGGTGAACGACCTGGCCTGGGCCAACCGCGATTTCCTCATCCGCGTGTGCCGCTTCCTCGCCAGAATGGGGATCGACCAGTACCTCGATCTCGGCTCGGGATTGCCCACGGCGGAAAACACCCATCAGGTCGTGCAGCGGGTGAATCCCGAATCGCGCGTGGTCTACGTCGACAACGACCCCTCGGTCCTGGCGCACGGAAAAGCGCTGCTGGCGAGCAATAGCCGCACCCACATCGCCGAGGCCGACATCTTCGCGCCCCTCGACGTTCTCGGCAACGAGATCGTGCGCACCGAGTTCGACTTCACCCGCCCGATCGCCCTGTTCCAGATCGGCACCCTGCACCACTACCTCGGCGAAGACGCCCCCACCCTGATGCAGACCTACATCGACGCTCTCCCGGCCGGCTCCTTCATCGCCATCGCCCACTTCCACGACCCCGAATCCCCCGACTACAGCGAACTGGCCAAGAAGATGGAAGAGAAGTTCATCCACAGCCCCATGGGCAGCGGCCGCTTCCGCACCCGCCCCGAAATCCAGGCCATGTTCGGCACCACCACCCTGATCGAACCCGGCCTCGTCCGCTGCGACGACTGGTGGCCCGACGGCCCCCACCTCACCCCTCTGTCCGACGTCCGCCACTGCATCCTCGGCGGGGTCGGTCAGAAGCGCTAGCGAGGTGTTCTCCTCGCATCCAGCAAGCAGGGTTGTCTTGCTACGACATGATCAGTCGTGGCCTGGATTCGGGACGTCCGTAGGCCAGTATCCGTGGCAGCACTTCGCGCAGACGTGCCAGCTCCGCTTCCGGCGCGCGTAGCAGCGCCTCGACCACGGCATCGGACAGGCCGAGATCTTCGAGCGCTTCGGGATTCAAGCTCACGCGGAGGACGTCCCCGCTCAACTCCACCTCACGGACACAGCCGTAGGCGGTGCCCTGATCGCGCGTGACGACGCAATGGGTGTCCATGCCCAGCGCCACTTCCTGTTCGTCGGGTTCCTCGAAATCGCACATGAGCAATAGAGAGAACCCGTCTTCGTCGTTCGATTCGGCCACACCCGCCATTACACAATCGTCTACGTCTGGATCATCGAGCCCGCACGCAACCAGCGCGGTGAACCTGTATGCCATGCACAGGTTCTAGCACCTCTTGGACGCAGAAGGTCCCGCTCATCCTTTGGGCGATACCGTTCCGATGGTGAAGGATGCGGCCGAGTTGGAACGGCGTCGACGTTGGTATGACGGGTGGTTGCGCGAGTGGGACGTGTCGCTGCTGATCGAGCTCGGGCATCTCGAGGAGGTCACGCGGCGGGCCGGGCAAGGCGACTGGTTCTGCGCCCACGGTCTGGCGGCCGTGCAACACCGCAACGGTCGGCACGACGCGGCGATCGAGGTGTTGCGGCCGTTCGCCGAGACCGGCTGGTGGACAGCTATAGAGGCCGTCGCCACGGTATTGGCCGACTGCGGGCGCACGGGCGAGGCTCTTGCGCTGTGTCGTTCCAAGGTCGTGAGCGGTGATCGCGACGCCATCGCATATTCGGTGAAGCTGCTGGCCGATGCCGGACGCGCCGGTGAAGCAGTCGATCTGCTGCTGCCTGGTGTCGAAGCTCGGGTTCATATGCGGGCGCTGGTGACCGAGGTCGCCATGTACGGCCATTTCCTCGGCAGCGCGGCCGCAGTGCGGGCGATGCACCAAGACCAGCGCATCCTCGCTGCCGCGAACCTCGATGGCGCGCTCAGGGTTTCTAGTCACCGAACGCGGGAGTCGGTCTGCGCCACATCGCTATCACCGAGCCCCGTCTAAGCATCCGTAATGCCGATGATCGCGCGTGTCCTTTGACCGTTCCAGGGCGGTTAGTTCACGCTTAGCGGATGGATCCGGTCGGCCCGGCGAAGCCGCCGATCAGCCACGTCGAGCCGCGGAGTGTGACAAAGAGATCAACCCATCCAGCTTCTTGTATCTGTTGGCCGAACGGGCCGACTACCTCCCGTTGCTCGGCTGACCGGTTAGCGTAGAACATCGCTTCGGGGAAGTTCTCGAAGACAAATCGCCTACACGACAGTGGCAGCGAATGGACTGAAGCTCCAGGTGGGGTGGACTCTTCGGTGGGCCCAGCAAATCCCGAACCGTGAACTATGTCGCCTGTCGAGTCAAGGACGCCGACGATCTCCAGATAACCGGCTGGAAATGCGCCCCCACCATCAACATCGAATTGGTTGTCTTCGGCCCGCCACACCGTGAATGTCACGTCAGGAAGCGTGTCGAACTTGACGGTCGTGCTCGCAACGCCGACTCGCGATTTGTCGAATACCGCTGCCGGGCCGACGACATCGCCCGCCTGGAATGCGTCGAGCGTCCCCAGCGGGGGAGCCATCGTCGACCGGGGGACTTCCCGCCCGCTGCGACGCAGAGTCAGAAGAAGTTCCTCGGCGATCGTCCGCACGGATGCATAGATTGGCGTCGGGATCGGTTCAGCTTCCGATGCACCCGTGCCGAAGCGTACAAATCCGACGCTGTTCGAGTGTACGAGCGCGTGGGTTGTCTCGTTCAACCTATCGATATGGGCCCCGCCATCCTTGTTCGTGAGAGCCAGGACAAGGTCCTTCCGACTGAATTCGGCACCGTTTGCATCGAGCAGAACGGGGCGACGCCACCAGTCGTCGAAGCTCACGTAACGAGTCGAGTTAGACTGTTCGATCTGATCGGCGGTTCTTGCCAGGAATGTCATCCCGTCATCGTGACCGACGCCCATGGTCGTCAGACCGGGACTATGAGCGACGATGTTCGGATTGCGGTCGATGACCGGAGCGCTGTCTGCCCACCTGAGGCTATCTTTGATCCCGAGTTGGGCGAGCAGACTGTGACTGGCGCTGGTGTCGTGGACCAAAACCCTGATGACGAGGGCGATGCGCTTCGATTCGGGTAGTTCGCCCCCGTCGAATGCAGATGCGGAGCTGGCGAGGAAACGCAGTTGCTCGGACAGATCTCCTTCGAGATCGCGATCGCGAGGGTGAGTACTCACCACGCAACGATCGCACGACAGCATAGAGGGCCAGCTCCCGGCCCACCTGTCGAAGAAACGGTCGACGGTCGTATCGGTCGAGTTGTCAACGGTGGTCGGAGGCACACCTATTAGGCCGGACGTATCGTTCGACCTTGCTGAGGAAAATCGGCTGCCTTGCATCACGTGCAGCTGGACTCCTGTTGGAGCGTTTCCGTCCTCCTGTTGGAGACCCGCAGGGCTGATCGTGGCCGGGGGCTGGGTTGTGATGGTGGTGG
This sequence comes from Nocardia sp. NPDC050413, assembly GCF_040655475.1. Classification (NCBI taxonomy): domain Bacteria; kingdom Bacillati; phylum Actinomycetota; class Actinomycetes; order Mycobacteriales; family Nocardiaceae; genus Nocardia; species Nocardia sp. NPDC050413. The sequence goes on from NZ_JBFAJZ010000001.1 coordinate 657,286, forward strand.
CGGACAGAGATCCGTCGAAAGTGGCGAAGTCACGGGCGCCCCACCCGGTGACGGGGCGGATCATCCTCGCTTCCGAGACTCCAAAGTACAGGCGGTCGTTACGCGAGAGCTGACCTGCGCGGTCCGAGAGTCTGGCCAATGAAACCAGCAGCCACCAAGGAGTGATCGTTGCCAAGCTGATGCGGTCCGCTGGACGGCCTGTATGCCGCGTGCCGCCCTGTTCGAACCGACCAGGAGTGGACCCCCGGTCTGGATGTGCACTTTTCGGCTGAATCGAGGGGTTTCCGTCGTTAGAGCGAATAGTGCACGCCCAGGCCGGATTACACCGCTACAGCACCTCAGCGCACGAGTGTCCCTCTTGTCGAGGACCGTGCTGGAACTGGATCAAGGCTGGGTGCAGGCATGTTCGCGATTGAACGAGCCGACGCTTCCGGTGCCGATGGGAAGGTTGCGGATGGCGTCTGTGTATGCCTCCCCAGGGGTAGCTCCCTTGCCGAAGCCCACGATCGGGAACCCTGCGACGATCGCGAGCGGACTCGTCACGATTGCGCCGCAGCCGTTCGCGAACGTCACCCTCATCCGGCAGTCGATGATGCCCTGACCCTTGCACGCTTGGTCGGCGGCTCGAATGGCGTCGGCTTCCGTGGGGTGGTTGATCGAAAACGCGTAGACGTTGCCCCACACGCTGAGGGAAATGGCGCCCCAGTTGACCGGGTCGGCGGCGGCGGGCGGTGCCGCCAGAACGGCAGCGGCGCTAACCGAGAGCGCGGCGACCGCAAAAGACTTGTTGAACATGTGGCGTGCTTCCTCTGCGCGCCGACCAGGGTGCGGCGATCGCTTGGAAGATACCGCAGCGCATGGACTCGAGACCGACCCAAGTGTTGGGGGCACCGCAAGGACCATCACGCACTGCGGTGTTCGTGATGGATCTGCCGAAACCGATCTAGTCGCCCTTGGCTGCGAGAGCGCCCTCGTCGGCGGCCATCGCCTCGCGCAAAGACGGACGCGGTCAACGATGACGACGAGTGGCCCGGGTCAGAGCCGTGGCTGCGCCAGATTCGGCCCTTGCCGGTCTCCGGGTCGCCGAGAGCCCGAGGTGGTGGCGGATAAGGATAACGTTGGACACGCTGTGGATCAGCTGCATACGCTCCCATCATGACCGAGCAAGAGCCGAACACCAGGTACCTTGACGATTCGAAAGTGCTTGCCGCTATTGGCGAATGGATCGCCCCTCGGGTTCAGCCGGTCTCCGTTCGTTTGCCCCTCGAGTTGGCCGAGGCAGCCGTGGCCGCCTGGAATCGTGACGAAAGCGGTGAGATCGGGGAGGAAACCCCCGACCAATATGCTTTACGCGACCGCGCTGCGGAGCTGGCACTGATCGGGTTGGCAGTCTCTGAACGTGGCCGCCGCGACGGCGAAGACGTGGTGGTCGATCTCCATGCTTCATCCGTCGTAGCCGCGATACACGCAGCGCAGTCCTCAGACCATCGCTGACGGCGCACGGAGCCGCCGAGCGCACACCGTATTCGTCGTAGGTTAGGCGGCGCTGCATGGCGGCACGTAGCACGTCGAACCATCCGCTATTGCCGCGACCCGTGCGTTCACGAGGGCCGGGATCGGCTCATGCCCGACACCGCTGTCCGATGGCGGCGTAAGCGCTGAGGTCCCATGCTTCGGGGTGCATTGGTTCGGTGGCGCGACTGTAGCGGTCCGGTCCGATTGATTCGGGTCGCCATCGGTGCGGGGCGACCAACCCGGGGGTGTGTAGGTGGTAGCCGGTGAGCATCGACGCGATGTCATCATGCGTGCGTGGATCGTAAGCGATCCCGACTGCGCGCAGGGCCTTCACGGCCGATGTGATGTCGTGGTCGAAAACGTCGGCGGTGATGTGGGTGAGCACCAGCCATGTCCGGGCCGGTAGCGCGTGGACCAACGCCGCGATCATCGACGGCGCGTCCTCTATGAGTTCGGCAGTGCCGGACAGTATCAACGCTATAGGCGCCGACATGTCGAAGGTCGTGGCAATGGCGTCGACTACGGCGGTGGTGTCGGTGAGGTCGATTTCGGCGGTGCGGGCGTGGTGCCCCGCCATCAGGGCGCGGGCGTGGTTGGCCGCGAGCTGGTCGTTGTCGATGTAGAGCGTGCGCGCGCTGCTGGTGTGACCTTCTGCGATGTCGTGGATATTCGGGGTGTGTGGGAACCCGCACCCGAGTTCGGCGAACTGGGTGACCCGGTGGTGGTTCAGGAGATGGATGACGGCGCGGCGGGCGAATCGGCGGGATTCGTCGATCGCGGGCGCGATCTTGTTCCGCGCAAGTTCTTCGGCGATCACGCCATCGACGGGGTAGTAGTCCTTGCCGCCAAGCAAGGCGGAGTGAACGCGAGCGCTGTTGGGGCGGGACTGGTCCAACATGACGCGCTGTGGGCGGTCTGTTGTGTTCACTTGTTGTCGCTTCCTCCTGTGCGGCGGGCAAGTTTTTGGCGCCCGGAGATCGCGGCATTACCGGGGATTCGATTCGGGGCAGCCTTCGTGCTGCCAGGCTGGGGAGTGTCGTGTGGTCCGACCGGGGCGGCGCGAAGGCCATTCGGGTGCTGGGTGTTTCGACGCAGACGTGTAGGTCAGGGCAGTAGATACAGGCGTTCGTTGGGAAGTCGCCGGAGCCCGGTGCAGTGGCCGGAGTCGACAGCGACAGTGCAAGACCGGCGGACGGCGATGTCTTGAACAAACACGAAGGCGGCGGTCAGGCAAGCAACGAAATCCATTCGCACACCGGCGAACTGGATTGTCAGCCGGACATCTGGCTCATGAGGGTGAGGTGACCTGCCGCTGGCGTTCATCGGGGGCGCTGCCCGGGTAGACACGCACGAGCACATTCGATCACAACCGCTCCGGACGGGCGGAAGGCGCTGATAGCCGGTGAGATCCATGTACGGACCACCAGCGCGTCCGGCACCGGGGACGGCAAGGCAATGTCACCTTCACGGATCACGATCACGCGCGCGGTCCAGAGCTGGGCGACCTCGGCGGGGTCGCCGGGAGGTCGGATATCCGATCGCACGAGGAACGTCCACATTCCCGCCCGCGGGTGGCCGATGATCGGCAACGGTGTGACCCCACGGATATCGAGTGCGGTTTGCACTCGTCGTGCCAGATCGGCAGGCATCATCACTGCGCCGACCATTCCTGCTCGCATCGTTATCCGGCCCGTCTCGGGGTCGACCACGGTCGGCAGCGAGCACACGCGCCGATAGAACTCGCATCGCACGCGGGGCGTTTCAACGAATGATTCAGGAACAGAGTACATTTGGCTCATGAGAGGCCACCCGGCACGTCGATGGGCAGGGAGGTCGCCTCGGTTGGCATGGCGCCCTCGGCCGGGTTGGGCGCAGTAGCGACCCATCCGGCTTCCCGCATCGCCTCGAGCAACGCCACAAGGTCGGCCACAGCCGGCTGACGCCCGCGAGTTGGGGGAGCGAGGCTGCTCATCGGATCACCTGCCGTGCTGGGCGGCGTTTCCCGGCCGAAATCTGCCACTCCCCGCGCCGGTTGCGGAAAGCGTCCCCTTTGTCCCGCAAGGCGTTCAGTACGCGGGCGACACGCCACTTCGGCGCGTTCAGATTGTGAGCGATCGTGTCGGCGGTCAACATCCCGCCCGGCTGAAGCAAAGCGAGAACATCGGTTTCGAGAGTGTCAGTCATCGGTCCATATCGGTGCCGGAAGCGCCTGAAAAATTCAGGCATAAGGTCAGTGCGGCCGGTGCTGGTGGGCTGCTGCATACGTGTCCTCCTTGCGGCTGATGTGTCGTTCGGATTCGGCTAGCAGACGGGATGTCGGTCATATGACTTCGGTCGTTGGCGCCAACTCGGAGTCAACTTTGTCGGCCCGGTCGGTATGGTGTCGACGCCTGCACTGTCTTATCCGCACCGTGCTTGTATGATCTGGTTTCTTCTATGGCTCATCTCCGCTACGATCAGCGCAAACCGCCGCAGTATGACGAGGGGTATAGCGTGGGGACAGTGCTCAAGGCTTTACTTCGGCAACGACACATCCAGACGGTTTCCGCATTCAACCGCGAGTACGACGCGGCAGCCGCGAAGATCGACTCATCCGCCATCGGAGCCGGACCGAAGAAGGCGCAGTTCTATCGATGGCTGTCGGGAAATATCTCGACCCTGCCGTATCCGCATCATTGCCGAGTACTTCAGGAGATGTTTCCCGGGTGGAGCATCGAAGAGTTGTTCTCTGGTTACACGGAGGGCACCGATCTGCCCCCACATAAGATGACGGTCGCACCACCATCCAGTTCCGGCGCTCGCCAAATCTCTGACATCGAGAGCGTCTTTGCGCGACGCGCCGACTTCTTGAAAGCGATCCCACCGCAAGAGCTGTTCCGTGAAGCCCGCACGATCGATCTCGTCGGCCTGTCTTTGAACATCCTTTGTCAACAGTGCTCGGATACCGAAATGCGACGAATGATGCTGAATGGAACCACGATACGCTGCTTGTTTCTCGATCCGAACGGGTCGAATATCACCGAAAGAGAACATGAGGAAGGCCATGCATCAGGCGCGTTGGTGAATCTGACGAGACTGAACATTCATATGTTGCAGCGAGTTCAGTCCAGTCGGACAGCCGAGACGGGCGGTGGGATCGAGATCCGCGTCTACGATGCACCGGTACGCTTCAATTTGTGTATTATCGACTCGGAAATATGCGTGATGCAGCCATACTTGCCTTTCGCTCGTGGCCTTGAATCGCCTACATTTGTGTCCAAGAGGAAGGGGGTCGAAGGGACCTTCCAGACTTTCGCAACAGTATTCGAGGAAATGTGGAGAAAGGGAACGGAACCCGCAATTGAGTACAACCAGGCAGTCACTGCTTGATATCGCACGCCGTGCAGTCTCCGGCGGTGTGTCGATTCTCGAGTCGAAAAGAGTGGGTTCGGTTTCGTCGAAAGGTGACCGCGACTTTGTCACGGATGTCGACGTAGCGATACAGGAACATATTCGCCGGTTTCTCGCTGTAGAAGCTCCGCACATAGCATTCCTCGGCGAAGAGGGCGACCACCAACACCACCGTTTGGATGAGACAGCCTTCTGGGCTCTCGATCCCATAGACGGAACGTCGAACTACATTCATGGAATACCACTCTTTGGCATATCCCTTGCACTGTTCGAAAATCATGAGCCGGCGATCGGTGTTATCAGCATGCCCACGTTGCAACGCGAATACTATGCGGCTTCGGGAATGGGCGCCTACCGGAATGGCGAACGTATCCACATCGGGACGTCATCGCGACTCTCGAAATCGATCATTTCGATCGGCGACTATGCCGTAGGGCAGGATGCGGCACAGCGAAACCGTCCACGACTTTCACTGACTGCGCTACTGGCCGCTCGCGCCGAGCGGATCAGGATGTTCGGATCGGCCGCCTTCGACCTCGCCTGTGTGGCCGACGGCAGCACAGACGGATGCGTCATTCTGTCGAACAATCCGTGGGACATCGCCGCAGGCGCGGTCATCGTGCGCGAGAGCGGTGGTGTGGTCTACGACTCAGACGGTAGCGCACATAACTCGAGTTCACGTCACACGATCGCGGGGAACGACCTGACAGCAAAGGAACTCGTCGCATTGGTGGGGCAAGCGCACGCCGAAGCGGGCTGACAATCGTCGGGGTTGTCGGCTTCCCAGGTGGTTCTGTGCTTACGCAGCCCTTTGTCTCTTTGGCGATGGATGACAGCTGGGAGGTAGTCGGTACCTGGGCCGCCCGCGAGTGCGCTACTGGGGGAGTGGCTTCGCGGCGCATGAGGCGGCTGACGCCCCTTCTCGGCTGCGCGGTTCTGGCGCATATGGCCTTTATCCCGGCGTGCTCCGGCGAAGCGAAACGGGCAGAGGAAGCCCGGGAGCGCGTTCGCGCGGCGCGGGCATTGGCGCGACGAGGAAACGGGAACCATGAACTGACTGCCTGGCTGGACGCTGTCGAAGCCGAGGTCGAAACGTGGTTCGGCCACACTGTCTATTCACCTCACGAATACGTCGCCGCCGGGCATTGAGGAATCCGGCCGAGGGCGCCTCGATGACGCGTCGCGCATGCGGTAGTCTGCGGAGACCACCTGTGTGGTTGCCAGGCGATTCGCTGCGCAGCACAGCCGCTGCGTCGGAAGAGAGTAGATGTGAAGGGCACCGAGGGCAGATCCAGTGCCGAGGGCGCGGCCTCGAAGGTCGTCCGGCTGCCCAGACGACCACGGCACAGCCCGCAGGACCTCGATGATCCGCGTCGTCGCCCCTGGTACTCACCGCCCGTCTACGATCCGGCGCCCACCCGTCCGGTCACCCGCGCGGAATTGCAAGCCGAAACCGGTACGTGGTCGGCCGACGCGGAGTCGCAGCATCCCGCCGACGGCAGCCCCGCACACGAGGCAGATGTCATCGACCTCGCGGCGTCGCGGCGGAAGCGGAGCGGCGATTCGCCTCGCGGTGCCCGGCCGAAGATGATGCCGCGTCGCGTCGGGTCCGGCGAGCGGAAACAAACCGTCGCCGACACCTCACCCCTGCCGAGAACCGAGCGGTAACAGCCCGCAGGGCATTCGCGTTCCGCCTGGGACTCCAGCGATGCTGTTCGATCCCGAAATCGTTAGCACAACTAGATAACTCACAAAAATGCAATCCTCGGGTACGATCACCGCGGGGGAGCGCGAGATGTCCGATGGTCTGCTTAGTATGTCGCAGGCGACGGCAGCTTCGGCTGCCTCACCAAGCGAATTACGACCATCTCCAGGGGATGAACCTTGATCGACATCACACCGCACCGCACCCCGCGTCGCCGGTCCGCCGTGACCGCGGTCGTCGCGGCCGCCGCACTGTGCGCCGCCCTCGTCACCGGCTGCTCGACCGACGACTCGACCACCACCGCGGCTCCGCCGACCGGCGCACTGCCCGACGGCGCGCAGATCGTGAAGGAGTCGGCCAAGACCACCCAGACCCTGCGCACCGTCCACCTGGACATCGACGTGAAGAACCTGCCCGACCTGCCGGTGGAAACCGTCTCGGCCGACGTCACCAACGAGACCCAGGGCACGGGTGCCGCGATGGGTGAGGCGAAGGTCAAGATCAAGCCGGAGGACCCGTTCACCGAGGCGAAATTCCTTGTGGTGGACAAGGTTCTCTACACCGAGGTCAGCGGTCGCTACGTGCCCGCCGGTCCGGCCGAGAAGGTCTACGATCCGGGCGTCATCCTGGACAAGGACAAGGGCATCGCGAACGTGATCGCCAACATCCAGAACCCCAAGGCCGAGGCCCGCGAGGTCATCGACGGCATCAACACCGTCAAGGTCAGCGGCACCATCGACGCCGCGGTGATCGACCCGATCGTGCCCCGCATCGGCCAGAACGCCGGCACCATGCCGATCACGGTGTGGATCCAGGACGTCGCCCCGCCCGCCTCGGATTCGACCAAGCCGTCGGAGGCCGCCTCCACCGGTGAGGGCCCCAATCTCGTTCGCGCCGTGGTGAAGAAGGACCAGGGCGAGGTCACCGTCGGCCTGTCCAACTGGGCCAAGCCGGTGAACATCGTCAAGCCCGCGGGCTGATCCTCACCCGCACACGCACCCGACAGCCCACACCGGTCCGGGATCGCGGAATCCGGCACACCGTGCCGCTCCGCCGACCCGGACCGGTGTGTCGTTGGGTCGGCCGATAAGAGAACTTTCAGCGAGATGCAAGGCGCCGCAAGGACTATACGTGTCGGGACGCTGGTCGGCAGGCACACGCATCGACCGCCGTTCGGACACGAAGGAAGCACTGATGACGATCGATGATCGACCTGATGAACAGGAGCGCGAGCTCCCGCCACCACCCGGCCCCGGAGGGCGACCGCCCGTCAACAACGTGTGGGTGTATAACGGCAAAGCCTACGACCTGAGCGAGTGGATCTCCAAGCATCCGGGCGGTGAATTCTTCATCGGCCGAACGAAAAACCGCGATATCACCTCGATCATCGGTTCCTACCATCGTGATCCGGAAAAAATCGCGCGGATGATCGAGCGTTACAGCCTCAATCGTAATGCCACGCCCGAGGACATCCACCCGAAGAACAATGCCCCGGATTTCCTCTTCAAAGAGGGTTTCAACAGCTGGGACGACACCCCGAAGTACAAGTTCGACGACAAGAACGACCTGCTGCACGCGGTGAAGGCCCGGATCAAGGAACCGGAGTTGGCCGCGCGGTTGAAGCGCATGGATCGCCTGTTCGACATCGTGGTCGCGTTCCTGATCTTCGCCTACTTCGCGGTGCAGGGTCTGCGGCTCTACGACACCAGCTGGATGCCGTTGCCGGTCTTCGTGATCGCGATGGTGCTGCTGCGCAGTTCGCTGGCCGGCTTCGGCCACTACGCGATCCACCGCGCGCAGAAGGGTTGGAACAAGTACGCGGTGAACGCCTTCGACATGAACTATGTCGCATTGTCTTTCGTCACCGCCGACGGCCACGCCCTGCTCCACCACCCGCACACCCAGAGTGAAGTCGACATCAAGAAGAACGTCTTCACCATGATGATGCAGGTCCCGCGCCTGTACCGGGTGCCGATCCACACCGTGCACAAGTTCGGACATCTGTTGACGGGCATGATCATTCGCCTGCTCGACGTCTGCCGGCTCACCCGCAAGGTCGGCATCAAGGACATGTACGGCACCTGGCGTGGCGCGCTGCCGCACTTCATCGGCTCGTTCGGCATGCGATTCCTGCTGGTCGCCGAGTTCGTCGCCTTCGCCGTCGCGGGCGACTTGCTCGCCTGGGCACTGCAATTCGTGATCACCCTGTGGATCAGCACCTTCATGGTCGTCGCGAGCCACGACTTCGAGGTGCCGACCGAGGAACTGCACACCGAGACCGAGGACTGGGGTGTCAACCAGCTCGAGCAGGCCTACGACCTGACCGTGGTGGGCAACAAGTACGTCGACTGCTTCCTGTCGGCGGGCTTGAGCTCGCACCGCGTCCATCACGTGCTTCCGTTCCAGCGCAGCGGTTTCGCCAATATCGCCACCGAGGACGTGGTGCGTGAGGAAGCCGCGAAGTTCGGGGTCGAATGGCTGCCCGCGAAGAGCTTCTTCGGTGATCGACTTCCCAAGCTGTGCCGGACCTATCTGCTCGCGCCCTCGGACGAGGCCAAGCAGAACCGGTGGGGACTGGTGCGTGAACACTGCGCGCCCACAGCGCTGAAGACCTGCGTCACCTACACGGTGCAGGGCTTCACCGGCATCGGAACCGTCTGACCCGGCCGCTGCCACGTCTTCTCTGTCTCGAAAGGAATTGTGCCCGTGTCTGTTTCCATTGATGAAGGTGTGCGTCGACCACACGGTCCGCTGAAGACGACCGACGTCGATCGCGGGCACGATCTGCTACCGCCGACGCCGCCCACGACCGTCGGTGTGATCGAGGCCGTGGCGACGGGCTCGCCGCAGCGAGTGGTCGAGCAGGCCGTCAACGCCGGACGGGTGGCGGAACTGTTCTCCGATCCCGTTCAGCGGCAGCGCATTCCACGGATCTACGAGAAGACCAGGATCGACACCCGACATCTGGCGATCGATCCACTCGCACCCGATTTCCTCGAATTCAGCAGGCGCCCCGGCACCATCCGGGAGCGGATGAATCTGTTCTTCGAGCACGCCGCACCGCTCGCGGTGGACGTGGCCCGCCGGGCGGTGGCCGGATTGGCGAACCCGGCCGAGGAGATCGGTCAGCTGATCTTCGTGACCAGCACCGGATTCATCGCCCCGGGCGTGGACGTCGCGGTCGTCAAGGAACTCGGCCTCTCGCCGACGGTCAACCGGATGATCGTGAACTTCATGGGCTGCGCCGCCGCGATGAACGGCATCCGTACCGCCGTGGACTTCGTGCGGGCGCATCCGGACAAGAAGTCGATGGTGCTGTGCATCGAATTGAGCTCGGTGAACGCCGTTTTCGACGACGATGTCAACGACGTGATCACCCACAGCCTCTTCGGCGACGGGTGCGGTGCGGTGGTGATCGGCGCCAATCAGGTGCACCAGCCGCTGGCGCCCGGCAGTGTCGTGATCCGCGACAGCTTCAGCCACCTGTTCGACGACGCCGAGGACGGCATCGTGCTCGGCGTGAAGGACGCGGGCATCACCTGCGAGCTCGCGGCGAGTCTGCCCGACTACATCTACCGCGGTGTCGACCCGGTGGTCACGCAGGTGCTGGCGCGCAACGGTCTCGATAAGGCCGATGTCGACCTGTGGGCGATCCACCCCGGTGGTCCGCGCATCATCGAGGAGTCGGCGCGTTCGCTCGGCATCGCGCCGGAGACGGCCGCGCCGAGCTGGGCTGTGCTCGCCGAGCACGGCAACATGCTGAGTGTGTCGCTGATCTTCGTGCTCGAACGCATGATCGGCGAATCCGATTCCGCGGCACCTATTTCCACCGGGGTGGCGTTCTCGTTCGCGCCCGGTGTCACCCTCGAGGGCATCGTGTTCGATGTCATCCGCAGCTGAGAGTCCATCATGCAATTGCTCCGTTTTCTCGCCGCGCTGTCGCCGGCCAGGATCGCGGCCGTGGTGGTCGCGGGCCTGATCTGCGGCGCCGCCAACACCTATCTGGTGACGTTGATCAACGCGGCGGTCTCGCCGAAACCGCCGCCGGACGACCTGATCACCCGGTTCGTGCTGACCGGCCTGGTGATCCTGGTCAGTGGCGTGCTCTCGCAGGTGCTGCTGATCCGGCTGTCGCAGGACGCCATCTACCGGTTGCGCAGCGATCTGAGCTCCGGGATCGTCGCCGCTCCACTGGAACACCTGGAACGGCTCGGTATGCATCGCCTGATGGCGACGCTCACCGAGGACGTGCGTTCGCTGTCGCAGGCGGTCACCGCCATTCCGGCGATCTGCGTCGACGTGGCGACCATCGTGGGTTGCTTCGTGTTCCTGGCAGTGGTGTCGGGGCCGATCTTCGCGGTCACCGTGGCCGGTACGCTGGTCGGGATCGCCTGTGTCGAAATGGTTCTCAAGCGGGTGCGCGGGATCTACCGTGAGGCTCGGGAGAACGAGGACGCGCTGCTGCGCTCCTTCCAGGCCGTCACGCTCGGCATCAAGGAACTCAAACTGCACCGTGGCCGCCGCCGCGACTTCATGGACCGGCATCTGCTCGGTTCGGCGGGCACCCTGCGCGACCAGAACACCGACGCCGGGTCGAAGTTCTCCTACGCACAGGGTTTCGGTCAGGCGTTGCAGCTGGCGACGATGGCGCTGATCCTGTTCGTCCTCGCCGCGGCCCTCGACCTGCCGCGCGAGACGATGTTCGGGTACGTGCTGGTGACCACGTTCCTGGCGATGCCGATGCAGAACTTCATGCACCGCATTCCCGATCTGCTGCGCGGTGACGTGGCGCTGGCCAAGATCCGGGCGATGAACCTGTCGATGACGACGATGCACAACGAGGACGAACTGCCCTACGTCGAGCGTCCGCCGGTGGGACAGGCCAAGCTCGAACTGTCGGACGTGACCTACGTGTACCGCTCCGAGGCGCCGTCGCCGGTGCCACCGCCGCCCGGCACACACCCGGGCGGGATGCCGGCGCATCCGCCGCGTCCCGGTGTTCCGCCGCGCGGGGGCAATGGGCATCCCGGTGGTCCGCACCCGGCGCATCCCGGCGCGCGGCCCGCCGCCGGTCCCGATGTGAACGGCAAGAACTGGGTCGACCACGGCGCCACCGATGTGCGGCCGGTGCCCTTGGGTCCGCCGCCCGAGCTCGACGAGTCCGGTGAGGGCGGGTTCCGGCTCGGGCCGATCGACCTGGTCTTCGAACCGGGCCAGATCACCTTCGTCGTCGGCGGTAACGGCAGCGGGAAGTCGACGCTGGCCAAGATCATCACCGGTCTGTATGTGCCGCGCACGGGGTCGTTGTCGCTCAACGGGGAGAGGATCGACCACGACAACATCGAATGGTTCCGGCAGAACTCGTCCGCGGTGTTCACCGATTTCCATCTGTTCGAGGACTATCTGGGCTTCGACCGGCCGGGGATCGACGCCGAGGTGCGGCGGTATCTCGAGGAGCTGCAGATCGCGCACAAGGTGAGTGTGGAGGGCGGCCGCCTGTCGACCGTCGACCTGTCCCAGGGGCAGCGCAAACGCCTCGCCCTGCTCACCGCCCTGCTCGAGGACCGGCAGATCTATGTGTTCGACGAGTGGGCCGCCGATCAGGAGCCGAGGTTCCGTGAGGTGTTCTACCGGGAGATCCTCACCGATCTGAAACGGCGAGGGAAGACCGTCATCGTGATCACCCACGACGACCGGTACTTCGACTGCGCCGATCAGCTGGTGAAGCTCGACTTCGGGTTGGTCGCGGCGTAATCGCCTGTGCCCCGGTCGATTCGTCGACCGGGGCACAATTGTGTCCGGACTCAGGCGATCTCGCGGTGCGCGGTGACCACCCGTCGCATGGGCGGGCGGTCGACCAGACTGACCTCCGAAGGTGTTCGGCGCCAGCCGGTTTCGCAGGGCAGGAACTGGACCAGACCGATGCCGGAGTCTCGGATGCCGAGGCGGTCGAGCAAGGTGGCGACCACCTGACGGCTCATCACCGCCAGTTCGTGGGTAGGGCGGTTGCGGTGCACACGGACACCGAGATCGACCTGGGCGATAGCGGACAGACCGTGGCGCTGCCAGCAGTCGAGCAGGATCCCGATCTCGGCGCCGTATCCGCCTGCCAGGGGGACATCACCGAGGAAGGCGCGGGTGACGGCGTATTCGCCGCCCAGGGGTTGCACGATCTCGGCCAGCGCGGGTGCCAGCGCGGTGAGCAGCGGTCGCGCGACCAGTTGGGTGACACGGCCGCCGCCGTCGGCGTCCAGCTGGGCGCCGGTCGTGATCGGCCGCCGGTAGAAGCCCTTCACCAGCGTGATGCCGGGTTCGGTGAGCAGCGGGGTCAGCAGGGCAGGCACGAACAGCGGATCGGGTGCCACGAGGTCGGCGTCGAGGTACACCAGCAGGTCGCCGGTCGCCACCGCGAGCGACCGCCACACCACCTCGCCTTTGCCGGGCCTGGGCGGCACTCCCGGCATCGCCTCTTCAAGGGTGTAGGCGGCCGCGCCCGCCGCCCGCGCCCGGGCGACGGTGCGATCGGTCGAGCCGGCGTCGAGCACGATCAGTTCGTCGATCAGACCGCCGAGCAGTGGTCGCACCGACGCCACGACCCCGGCCACGGTGTCCTCGTCGTCCAGGGCGGGGACAACCACCGAGACCCGGCGACCCGACTTGCGGTCGATGAGCTCACGGACGTCCATATCGATCAGTGAACGTCAGGGACCGCGCGCCTGCCAGCGATCCGACCACATCTTGTGACCGTAGCCAAGGGCGCGCTCGGAGTAGCTGGTGAAACGGACAGCGCGGCGCCGCGGACCGGTACGGTTGGAGTGTTCGCCGTCGACGGCGACGACCGGCGAGTGGAGGAGCGGACGTCATGAGTGCGACGGTGGTCGAAGTGGCGAAGGGATCGAAGACCGATCTCACCGACGGACGCTACACCGTTCGCCTGGATCTCGACGGTCCCGCCGGCGCGGTCGACGTGTCCGCGGTCCTGGTGACCGCCGACGGGAAGGTGCGCTCCGACGCCGATTTCGTCTTCTTCAACAACCCGTCCGCTCCCGGTGTCCAGCTCGAATCGGATGCTGTTGTCTCCGTCGACCTTTCGGCGATTCCGGCCGAGATCCACCGGGTTGTCATCGCGGGAAGTACCGAGGCACAGGGCATCCGGTTCGGTGAGGTGACGGGGCTGCGGGTGTCGGTGACCGGTAGCGGGCAGGCGCTGAGCTTCACGCCCGCCGGACTCGATTCCGAGACCGTCCTGCAGGCGGTCGCACTGTACCGCCGGGGGAGTGGGTGGCGGCTGGACGCGATCGGCCAGGGTTACAGCGCGGGTCTCGCGGCCTTCGCGACCGAGCACGGAATCACGGTCGACGAGGAGGTGGTGGAGGAGTCCGCGCCTGCGCTCGCCGCACCGCAACCTGTTGCGGCGCAGCAGAACCCGACCATCGATCTGCGCAAGGTCGATGTGGTGCTCACCAAGGATTCGCCGGACAAGCGGGCCACGATCGATCTTCGCAAGGGCGGTGCGGGCCATGTTCTCACTGTCGGTCTCGAATGGGACGGTCGCGGCGCGAAATACGACAGCAACGGCAAGCCGACCGAATTCGGCACCGGCGACCTGGACGTGTACTTCTTCTGCCGCAACGAACTCACCGGCGACTATGTCGTGGTCAGCGGTGAGAAGGGGCACCAGGGCGATCTGAACGTCTGGCCGCACATCCACCACCAGGGCGACAGCCGCGGCCCCGGGGCCGGTGGCCTGCCCGCCACCGAACAGGTGGTCGTCCGTCCAACCGAGAACGGTGACCTGCTGCTCAACGTGTACCAGTCCGTCGACAACGGTGCCGGAGCCATCGATACCTTCGGCCGCCCGCGAGTCCGGGTGCGCTACGGCCGCCCCGGGCCCGACGGACTGCCCGGTCCGGACGCGGATCAGATCACCGTAGTCATCGGCAACGGCAAGAACTCCTTCTGGGCGACCGTCGCCCACATCGACGTCCGCGACGGCATCCTCACCGTCGACGGAACCACCAGGTACAGCCGGGCTTTCAGCGAACGCATGCCCGTCCTCGACACCGAGGGGTCCTGGGTCCGCGCCGCCAAGAACGGCCCCGTCGGCCGCAGCAAATCCAGCAACGGCCTGGGCCTCAGCCGCTACGAAGGTCAGTGCCCCGCACCGCGCTGAGCTGTCCGGTGGTTCCGCCGGAGACTTCCACGCGGGCGGGCCGTCGGCGTTTTCGCTGGTGAGTCGTAGGCTTGGGCCATGGCATCCGACACCGAATCATCGTTCGATATCAAGCCCCGCTCGCGCGATGTCACCGACGGGCTCGAGAAGACCGCCGCACGCGGCATGCTCCGCGCGGTCGGCATGGGGGACGAGGACTGGGTGAAACCCCAGATCGGGGTGGCGTCGAGCTGGAACGAGATCACCCCGTGCAACCTGTCGCTCGACCGGCTGGCCGACGCCGTGAAGGAAGGTGTGCATGCGGGGGGCGGGTACCCGCTCGAGTTCGGGACCATCTCGGTGTCCGACGGTATCTCGATGGGCCACGAGGGCATGCACTTCTCGCTGGTCAGCCGCGAGATCATCGCGGATTCCGTCGAGACGGTCATGATGGCCGAACGCCTCGACGGGTCGGTGCTACTCGCCGGGTGCGACAAGAGCCTGCCCGGCATGCTGATGGCGGCCGCCCGGCTCGACCTGGCCAGTGTGTTCCTCTACGCGGGATCGACGCTGCCGGGCAATCTCGACGGTAAGGACGTCACCATCATCGACGCCTTCGAAGCCGTCGGCGCCTGCATCAAGGGCCTCATCAGCCGCGAAGAGGTCGACCGCATCGAGCGCGCGATCTGCCCGGGCGAAGGCGCGTGCGGCGGCATGTACACCGCCAACACGATGGCCTCGGCGGCCGAAGCACTCGGCATGAGCCTGCCGGGGTCGGCGGCGCCACCCGCCCCCGACCGCAGGCGCGACGTCTACGCGCACCGGTCCGGGGAGGCAGTCGTCGAGCTGCTGCGCAAGGGGATCACCGCGCGCGACATCCTGACCATGCCTGCCTTCGAGAACGCCATCACCGTGGTCATGGCACTCGGCGGGTCGACCAACGCGGTGCTGCACCTGCTGGCGATCGCGCGCGAGGCCGGGGTGGACCTCACCCTCGCCGACTTCAACCGGGTCGGTGACAAGGTGCCGCATCTGGCCGACCTGAAACCGTTCGGCCGCTACGTGATGACCGATGTGGACCGGGTCGGCGGTATCCCCGTCGTGATGAAGGCGCTGCTCGACGCGGGTCTGCTGCACGGTGATGTCATGACCGTCACCGGCAAGACCATGGCCGAGAACCTCGCCGACATCGAACTCGGTCTCGACGGCGACGTCATCCGGCCGCTCGACCGGCCCATCCACCGATCCGGCGGGCTCA
This sequence comes from Nocardia sp. NPDC050413, assembly GCF_040655475.1. Classification (NCBI taxonomy): domain Bacteria; kingdom Bacillati; phylum Actinomycetota; class Actinomycetes; order Mycobacteriales; family Nocardiaceae; genus Nocardia; species Nocardia sp. NPDC050413. The sequence goes on from NZ_JBFAJZ010000001.1 coordinate 673,306, forward strand.
CCATCCTGCACGGCACGCTGGCGCCCGAAGGGGCGGTGGTGAAGAGCGCGGGCTTCGACTCCGATGTGTTCGCCGGGACGGCACGGGTGTTCGACGGGGAACGCGCCGCGATGGACGCGCTGGAGAACGGCAGCATCGTGGCCGGTGATGTGGTGGTCATCCGCAACGAAGGTCCCAAGGGTGGTCCGGGTATGCGCGAAATGCTCGCCATCACCGGGGCGATCAAGGGCGCGGGCCTCGGCAAGGATGTCCTGTTGCTCACCGACGGCCGATTCTCCGGTGGCACAACGGGTTTGTGTGTCGGCCACGTCGCACCGGAGGCGGTCGACGGCGGTCCGATCGCGTTCGTCCGCGACGGCGACCCGATCGTCCTCGATGTCGCCAACCGGCGCCTCGACGTGGAAATCGACCCGGCCGACCTCGCCGCCCGCAAGGTCGGCTGGGAACCCGCCGCACCCAAGTACACCTCCGGTGTCCTCGCCAAGTACCGCAAGCTGGTCAGCTCGGCGGCACAGGGAGCCGTCACGGGATGACGCCGGACGAGGTTCGCCTGCTGGCGCTGGGATTCGAGGGCGCGACCGAACGAGACCACCACGGTCGGCCCTCGTTTCGCAGGCGAACCATTTTCGCGACCCTGCCCGACGACGAACACCTGCGTGTGATGCTCCCCGAGGCAGGCATTCGTGAGGCGGTCGCGGAATCACCCGCCTGGTGCGCCGAGTCGTGGTGGGGCAGAAGGCTCGCCGCGGTGCAGGTGACCCTGGCGGACGCCGCCCCCGAACTCGTCGCCGAAATGTTGGGTGACGCGTGGGACGCGCACGGCTGATCTGCCCTGCGATCAGCTGATCGGGAGGTTTCAGCGCGCGCCGACGATGCGCAACGCCATGTTCGCGTAGCCCTCGGCGATGTCCTCGGGGCTCCAGTCGCCGCCGTCGCGGTACCAGCGGGCGATGTCGATGCCGAGGGAGAGCAGGGCGACCGCGGCCATGCGTGTGTCGGGCACGTCGAACGCGCCGGTGGCGACTCCGCGTTCGACGAGGTCGCGGATCTCCTGGTCGATCTGGCGGCGCAGGCCCCGGATCTCCGCGTAGTGCTCGGGGGTGAGCGCGGACAATTCGTAGTTCACGATCCGGGCCCTGGTGTGGCCGCGCACATGGTGTGCCGCGAAGTCGTGGATCACGGTGCGCAGGGCAAGCGTCGGGTCCTCGGTCGACCGGATGGCGGCGCGGACCAGCTCGAGTGACTGCTCGTGCCCCGCGCGCGAGATCACGTACAGCAGTTCCTCTTTCGACTTGTGATGCACATACACCGCCGCCGGGCTCATACCGGCGGCCGACGCGATATCGCGCGTGGTCGTACCGTTGAAGCCTTTTTCGGCGAACGCGTCGATGGCTGCCTCTAGGAGGCGTGCACGGGTGGCATCGCCTCGGGGCTCGATGGTCTCGGTCATTTCCGCGCCATTATCTCGTCTCGGAGGATCGCGGCCGGTGCCGGGCCATGTGACGTGGCCGACACCATTCGGCCCGTCGTCAGGGTCGGTGCTCGAGTCGCCGAAAGTAGCGGCCTGGGCTCCGGTGCCCGACCGTTTTCCCACTCTCGCACCGGGTAGGCGGTGTACGAGGAAAGGAGGACCCCATGCATGAGCCGAAGGAACCGTCCGGTGACCGTTACGACCCCACCCAGGACCCGGATGCCGACCCGGACATGATCCAGCCACCCGACCGCCTCACCCCGCAGCCCAGTCAGGCGGAAGGAGAGGACGACGAGTCACCGTCCGAACGCGGTGGATAAGCTGTCGCCCAAGAGTATTCGCCCTCAGGATCGCGAGCGGACAGGGGACTGTGATCGGCCGCCCCCTGCGCTACCTCGATTCGTGTGTGAATCATCGCGGCGAAAGGCGAAGAGTTGAGCGTGGATCTCGAGGGTGCGATACGGGCGCTACACGATGACCTGGCCGCCTGGCTCGGGACCGAGGCGCCGGACTCGGTTTTCGACCGTTTCGCGGCGGCGCAGGATGCCTCGTTCTCCATGGTGACCACCACCGGGCAGATCCTGCACCGCGACGAATTGCTGGCCGGGCTGCGAGCGGCGCGTAACGCCCAGCCGGGGTTGCGCATCACCATCAGCGAGATCGAAGTGCTGTCGGCGGACGATGCCATGACGGTCGTGCGTTTCCTCGAATCGCACGACCACGCCGGTGTGGTCTCCCGGCGTCGCGTGCTCGCGGTTCTACGCCCGGAGCCCGACACGGTGCGCTGGTGGACCCTTCAGGAAACCGACGTACCCGACTGACCCGCCCAGAGGCACAGCCTTCGGGCTCGCGTAAGCACACCTTCATGTAGGTTGAAGCTGTCGACTTGCTGAGCTACTCTACGCGCATGCGAAAAACTACTACAGAGCGTAGTAATTACGGTGCGACCACGGGTTTCTCGCGGCGAGCCCTGATCGGTGGGGCCGTCACGGCGGCTGGCGCGGCGACGGCGGGCGCGGTGATCGGGCGGGGTGGCACGCCGGATTCCGCCGGTGCGGCAATCGAGCCCTTCCACGGCGAACACCAGGCGGGAATCGCGACGAGTCCGCAATCGCACGCACTGTTCCTTGCCTGCGATGTGGCGCGTCCGGACCGGGGCGCGCTGCGTGAACTGCTGACCGAATGGACCGCGGTCTCGGCCGCACTCACGGCGCATCGACCGATGCCCGAACCGCCACGCGCCCAACCGGATACGACCGCCGAAACCGATTTCGCGACCGGACTCGAGCCTGCCCGCCTGACGATGACCTTCGGTCTCGGCGCCGCCGTGTTCGACGAGCGGTTCGGCCTCGCCGACCGCCGTCCTCGCCACCTCGGCGCACTGCCGACCTTCGACGGCGACGCCCTGAACCCCGCCTGGTGTGGTGGTGATCTGCTGGTGCAGATCTGCGCCGACGACTCCCAGTTGGTCAGCCACGCTTTTCGGGCCTTGCGAGCGCGCATGCCCGGCCTGGCCCGGATGCGCTGGACTCAGCACGGTTTCCTCGGACTCCCCGGCGACGGCGGTACGCCGCGCAATGCCTTCGGTTTCAAAGACGGCACCGCTAATCCCCCAACCGGCACAACCGATTTCGATACAACGGTGTGGGTCGACTCGCCCGCCGAACCCGGCTGGTTCCATGGCGGTACGTACCTGGTCTTCCGCAAGATCCGGATGAAAACCGCCGAGTGGGACCAACTTCCGATCGCCCAGCAGAACCAGATCATCGGCCGGCGGCGTGGTGACGGTGCCCCGCTCGGTGGTGGATCCGAATTCGACACCGTCGACCTGGCCGCGCGGGACGAACGCGGCGAACTCGCGATCGCGGACAACGCGCATGTGCGGTTGGTGCACGGCATCCCGATGCTGCGCCGCGGCTACAACTACGACTACGGATTGCTGGTCGCCAACGCCGGCGGGTCGCCCGATCCGACACCCGCGCAACCACATTCGCACACACCGGGTACGCCGGAACACAGTCACGGCGGCCACGGCCAACTCGATGTCGGACTACTTTTCGCCGCCTATCAGAACAACCCGTCCGAGCAATTCGTGAAGGCACAGCGGGCCATGGCGACCGACCGGCTCAACCCGCTCGTCCAGCACACCGGCAGTGGATTCTTCGCCATGCCGCCGGGTGCGGCGCCGGGGGAGCCCGTCGCCGCGACCCTGCTCGCTCGAGCGCTCGGTCAGTCCTGCCAACTACTCGAGTTCATGAGGTCGTCCCAGTTCGGCAACGGAACCTGCGGATGATGCAGGCGCACGAGCTCGGCCCCCAGGCTGGCCGGAAAAGCCTTCCTGGGGTCCGCGAGAATTTGCTCCTCCATGATGGTGGTGATCGCGGGGGTTCCGCCGAGCCGTGGGTAGGCGGCATGGACGACGTCGGCGTAGCCGGGTGGCAGATCAGCCGGTCCGCCACCGATATCGATGCCGATGCCCGTTACCGCGATCCAGATCTCGGCCGGCCTGCGCCTGCGGAAGACCGGTGAGTCGCTGAAGCCGGAGGTGTGCGCGGCGATCGCGTCCCACACTGTCTCGACCCGGCCGTCGGTGACGCCGTGGCGCTCGAGGAACTCGGCCGCGAAATCCGCGCCGTCGACCTCGAATCGTTGGTTTCCGTTGGCGATCTCGCCCAGCCCGATGTCGTGTAGTGCGCAGATCAGGTACATGGTCTCGTCGTCGTAGTCGACATCGGCCCGCAGGCCGTTCGTCGCGGCGACGGCACGGGCGAACAGATATCCACGCAGGCTGTGATTGCGCACCGGCGTCGCCACGGCGGTGTCGATCAGCTCACGCGCTGCCTGGGCGACGGGTGTGGTCGGGAAGACCAGCGCGTCGGGCCGGGCCGACGCGATCGCGTGCGACGCGGCGAGGGCTGCCCCGGTCGACGCGGCGGCGCCGAGGGCGCTACGACCAGTGATGTCCATGAGTACTCCGATCCGAATAACCTTCAATGCATTTGAAGGTTATCAGGATTCCTTCAATTAGGTTGAAGGAGTGGCTGTCTGGTTCCGCCATGACGAGCGTGGAGGAGATGGTGCGCCGCCGGACCGGCCTGCGCGCTGATCCGGCGATAGGGTGCACACAGCGTTCGTTCTTGTCGGAGTCCGGTAGGACCGTTGTGAGGAGTGATGCGCGTGCGGATCGATCTGACCGGGAAGACGGCGTTGGTCACCGGCTCCACCCAGGGCATCGGGGCGGCCATCGCGCAGGGGCTCGCCGACGCGGGCGCGCGGGTGGTGGTGAACGGACGCTCGGCCGATCGGGTGGACGCGGCGGTCGACGCCATTCGCGGCACCGGTGGGGACGCGGTCGGTGTGGCGGCCGATGTGACCACCGACGAGGGCGTCGCCCGATTGCTGCGCGAATTGCCCGGCGTGGACGTTCTCGTGAACAATCTCGGCATCTTCGAGGCGGTGCCCGCGCGGGAGATCACCGACGCGCAATGGCGGTCGTTTTTCGAGGTGAACGTGCTGTCGGCCGTGCGGCTCATCCGGGCCTATCTGCCCGGCATGATCGAGCGCGGGTGGGGTCGTGCCCTGCAGATCGCCAGCGATTCCGCCGTGGTCACTCCCGCCGAGATGATCCACTACGGTGTGTCCAAGACGGCGCTGCTCGCTGTGACCCGTGGCTTCGCCAAAGATGCCGCGGGGACCGGGGTCACGGTGAATTCGGTGATCGCCGGACCCACGCACACCGGTGGCGTGGAGGATTTCGTGTACCAGTTGGTCGACCGGTCGTTGCCGTGGGAGCAGGCGCAGCGGGAGTTCATGCGCGTGCATCGCCCGCAGTCGCTGATCCAGCGGCTGATCGAACCGTCGGAAATCGCGAACATGGTCGTCTATCTGAGTTCGCCGCTGGCGTCGGCGACCACCGGCGGAGCCCTGCGCGTCGACGGTGGTTACGTCGATTCGATCCTGCCGTAGCGCCCCTGCCAGGCGGCGAGCCAGCCGATCTCCATGGCCGCGTCGAGGAGGTAGGTCTTGCGGATCGTGCCCTTCGGAACGTAGATCAGGTCGATCGCCAGCAACCAGCCCGCGGTGGTGAGACCGAGCCTGCGTGCGCTCGCCAGGCCCGCGGGTGTGCGCGCTGACGTCAGCTGCACGAGGCCGTTGCCCGCGAGCAGTCCGGCGACGGTGAACTGCAACCAGCGGTCGTACTTCGAGCCGAAGATCGCCTCGAAGCTGCGCCTGCTGACGAGCGGCCATACGCCGCCCACGACATTGAAAGCGCCGTGCGCGCGGGCCAAGGCCGCGGCCCGATTCGGCCCGGTCGGACGGTCGTCGGTGGACACCGCACTCCTCACTGAGAAGGGCTTGACGTGAGTCGCTTACCCCGGCCGAGCGCACGAAAACACCTGGTGAAGACACAAAACAGGCGGGCCGGCGCCAGGGAGTGGGTGGTGCGGGTAGTGCGGTGCCGGCCCGCCTGCACACTATTCGTGCGTGGGGGAGTCGTGGATGGGTGCAGCCTCCCGCACCACCCGGCGCGGCGACGCGTACGGGCATCTCATCGCAGGGTGAGTGGGGTCGCCGCGTCGATGTGCGTCAGCTTCTGCGGGTTGCGGACGTAGTAGATGCCGGTGATCCGGTCGTCCTCGACGCGGACGGCGAGCACACCGTCGCGCTCGCCGTCGATGGACACCGCCAGCGCGGGCCCACCGTTGACCAGCGTCGGCTCGACGACGAGGTCGACAGCGTGTTTGGTGAGGCCGCCGACGATGAAACGCGACACCTTGTCGGCGCCGACGACCGGGCGCGGGTTCGCCTGCTTGATCCCGCCCCCGTCGCTGACGGCAACCACGTCCGGTGCGAGCACATCGAGCAATCCCTGCAGGTCACGGGTCTCCAGCGCCCGCTGGAACGCTTCGATCGTGGCCTCGGCCTGCTGTGCGCTCACCGTGCGCCGCGGCCTGCGTTCCTCCACGTGCCGGCGGGCGCGACTGGCGATCTGGTGCACGGCGGCGGGCGACTTGTCGACCGCCGCCGCGATCTCGGCGTAGCTGATGCCGAACGCCTCGTGCAGCACGAACACCGCGCGTTCGGTCGGGGTCAGCGTCTCGAGCACCAGCATCAATCCCATCGACACGCTGTCGGCGAGTTCGACATCGGCGGCGACGTCCGGTGCGGTGAGCAGCGGTTCCGGCAGCCACGAACCGACATAGGACTCCCGTCGCCGCTTGAGCGAGCGCAACCGGTTCAGCGCCTGGCGGGTGGTGATGCGCACCAGATACGCGCGCCGGTCCGCCACCTCGTCCAGGTCGGCCTTCACCCACCGCAGCCAGGTCTCCTGCAGCACGTCCTCGGCGTCGGCCGCCGAGCCGAGCATCTCGTAGGCCACCGTGAACAGCAGATTGCGATGCTGCACAAAGGTTTCCGTCGCGTCGACGGGCGTGGTCATCGTCGGTTCTCCTGTCCGTGGCTCAGGCTGTGGTGATCGCGGCGCGGCGGTCGCGCAACACCTGCGGACGGTGTTTGCCGTCCTTCGGCCAGGAGTGCGAACCGGGCTTGTTCGCCTCGGTCACCAGATGCTTCACGCTGGCCGCGCACGAGAACTCCTTGAGCGCGCGACCGGCCGGGCCGGTGAAGTAGAGGCCCATCGCGGTGTCGTCCTTGTGGCCGAGCTGGAAGATGCCCGCTCGGCGGCCGAAGCTGATGCACATAGCCTGGAAAGCCAGGTCGATCGAGGTGGGTTCGGTCCCGTCGATGCGGTGCGCGATGGTGTCGGCCGCGTGTGCGCCGAGGCAACCGGCCACATAGGCGCTCATCCGGAACGGCAGGTCCGAGGGTGCCGACGAGTCACCGGCCGCGACGATCCGGTCGTCGTCGACGCTGGTCAGGGTCTCGTCGGTGAGTAGCCGCCCGGCGGCATCGGTACGCAGTCCACTGTGCGCCGCCAGTTGCGGTATCCCGAAACCCGCTGCCCAGATGGTGATTTCGCTGGGCAGGGCGGTTCCGGTCGCCAAGCGCACCGACGTCTTCGTCACCTCGGTGACGACCGATTCGGGGCCTTCGAGCAGCCCGACACCCAGTTTCGTCAGGTACTTGCGGGCGGTCCGCCGGGCTCGGGGGTGCAGGTACGGGCCGAGCGTGCCGCCGCAGACCAGGGTGACCGAACGTCCCTGTTCGGCGAGTTCGGTCGCGGTCTCGATCCCGGTGGGGCCGCCGCCGACCACGGTCACCGGCGCCGACATCGCCCGGTCGAACAGGATCGACCGCAATCGCTGCGCCGCCTCCAAAGTGGCGACCGGACAGGCGAATTCGGCGGCACCGGGCACCTGTGGTTCCGGGGTGCCGCTACCGACGGCGTAGATCAGGTAGTCGAAGTCGAGGTCCGCGCCGTCGGCGAGGGCGACGCGGCGGGCACCCGCGTCGATCCCGGTGACGCTGTCGACGACCAGCGAGACACCCTCGGCCAGTACCTCGCGGTAGTCCACGATCGCGTCGTGGGTTCCGCCGACCAGCTGATGCAGGCGCAGCCGGGGCACGAAGACGGGGCGCGGGTTGATCACGGTGATCCGCACGTCCTGGCGCGCGCTGAGCCGATTAGCCGCCATCACCCCGGCGTATCCGCCGCCGATCACGACCACGTGGTTGGTGTTCATGGTGTCTCCTTCGCTCCGAGGGGTTCGAGCACAAGACACCGCGCGGGCGAGAATCCTGACACGATGTGACTCAGATCACCAGCAGATCTACCAGGCCTCGATGAGCGGGCTGTCGTGGTCGGTGCGCTGCCACCGCTGGGCGAAACGGGCCAACCGGGCCGGGTTGGCGATGGCGCGCAGGCCCGCGATCCGGTCGTCGCGTACCTCCATGATCGCCACGCTGAGGACCCGGTCGTCGAGCGTGAACACGAGGGCCGGACAACCGTTGACCAGGGCGGCGTGGAAATCGGGTAGGCGACCGTCGAGGTGCTGTCTGATCGTGTCGGGCCGGAAGCCCGCCCGCATGGCGATCGCCAGCCGGGACGGGCCGGTGAAACGAACGAGCTTGCGGGCGGTGCCGCCCAGGCCGTCGGAAGTGCCGGTGGCGTCGGCGGTGAGCAGGGCGACGAGCTGTTCGGTCCGCCCCGACGACGCGGCGGCGACGAACGCCTCCACGATGCGCCGCGCCGCCGCGTGATCGGTGCCGGTTCCGTTGCGGGCGGCGGTGATCCGGCGCTTGGCGCGATGCGCGTGCTGCTGACTGGCCGACTCGCTGATGCCGAGAATGTCGGCGATCTCGGCATGGCTGTAGGAGAACGCTTCGCGCAGAACATAAACCGCGCGTTCTGCCGGGGTGAGCTGTTCGAGCAGCATGAGCACCGCCAGCGTCACCGACTCCCGTTGTTCGGCGGTGTCGGCGGGCCCGAGCATCGGGTCGCCGTCGAGCAGCGGCTCCGGCATCCACGCACCGACCGCCCGTTCTCGACGCACCTTCGCCGAGCGCAGCCGGTCGAGAGCCAGATTGGTGACGATCTTGGTGAGCCAGGCCTCGGGCACCTCGACGTGGTCGCGATCCGCGGCCTGCCACCGCAGAAAGGCGTCCTGCACCGTGTCCTCGGCATCGGCGGCCGACCCGAGCAGGCGGTACGCGAGCGAGGCCAACCGGTTGCGGTTGGCCTCGAAACGCGCGACGGTCGCGGTGTCCATGAGCACGACTCTAGGCGGCGAGAACCCCGCGCGACGGTGCGCCCGCGGCCGCACGGTAGTGGTGGTCGAGCTTGCCGAACGTCGGGTGGCTGATCGCCCAGCCGCTGGTCCCCACGATGGCCGACTTCACCCAGGCGGCAGGCCTGCCACACAGCGCGCCCGGCTTGGCACGGGCATCGCCGTCGACGAACTGGAAGATCGCGTCCTTACGTCCGAGGCTCACATGGTTGCCGACGTAACTCAGCGAGGTGCGCTTGATCGCGCGTCCGGTGAGTTCGCCGATGATCGTCGCCGTGGCCTGCTGTCCGGTGAACCCGGCCGACGCGCACGACATCGGCAGCGGACGACCGTTCCCGCCGATGACGAACCCACTGTCGCCCGCGACGAACACATCCGGATGCGATACCGACCGCAGTTCGCGATCCGCGGTGATCTGCCCGTTGGGCTCCACCGCGAGACCACTGGCGGCCGCGATCGGGTGGACCGCGAATCCGGCCGCCCACACCGTCGCGTCGGAGACGAAGGCGGTGCCGTCCGCCGCGAACACCGCGCTCTGTTCGACTCGCTCGACCGTGGTGTGTTCGTGCACGGCGATGCCGAGCCGGTCGAAGGCTCGCAGCAGATGCCCGCGCGCTTTCGGTCCGAGCCAACCGCCCACCTCGCCGCTGGTGGCGAGAGTGACCCGCAGGCCGGGACGGGCCTCGGCGATCTCCGTCGCGGCCTCGATGGCGGTGAGGTTTCCGCCGACGACCAGTACGTCGCCGTGCCGGTCCAAGTCGTCGAGGCGGGCGCGTAGCCGCAGCGCCGAAGGTCGTCCGGCCACGTTGTAGGCGTGTTCGGCGACGCCTGGGACACCGTGGTCGGCGATGGTGCTGCCGAGCGTGTAGAGCAGGGTGTCGTAGCCCAGGTGGTCGCCTTCGTCGAGGGTGACCCGACGCCGGCCGACGTCGAGGGCGGTTACCCTGGCCACCCGCAACCGGATGCCGGTGCCCGCGAAGACCTCGGCCAGCGGGCGATGCGGCAGATCGTGCCCGGCGGCGAGCTGATGCAGCCGCAACCGCTCCACGAAGTCCGGTTCGGCATTGACGACGGTGATCTCGACGTCGTCGCCGTGCAACCGGCGGGCGAGGAAACCGGCGCAGAAGGCCCCGGCGTATCCGGCCCCGAGAACAACGATGCGGTGCTTCATGATTCGCTCCTGTCTGGTTCGCGTACACCCTGAACGAGACAGCTCCCGAATTCCTGACAGCGCGATCGAGTGAACTGGACCACACGCTGATCGAGCGCTTAGTGTTCCCCTATGTCACACCTGGACGGCGAGCCGACTGTGCTCATCTACGGCGCCTACGGATACACCGGTGAACTCGTTGTCGCCGAAGCACTCTCGCGCGGATTGCGGCCGGTGATCTCGGGTCGCTCGGCCGAGCGGGTCGGTGAAGTCGCCGCCCGGCACGGCCTGACGGCGCGCCCCTTCGACCTCGCCGACACCGGCAATGCCGCCGCGCAACTCGCCGACGTCGACACCGTGCTGCACTGCGCCGGACCGTTCGTCCACACCTACGAACCGATGCTCGCGGCCTGCCTGGCCAGTGGAACCAACTACCTCGACGTGACCGGCGAGACGCAGGTGTTCGCCGCGATCTATGCCCGCCACGACGACGCGGTGCGTGCCGGGATCACCGTGATCCCCGGCGTCGGGTTCGACATCGTCCCGACCGATCATCTCGTCGCCCGCCTGGTCGGTGCGGTACCCGACGCGGTCGGCGCCGACGTGGCGATGATCAGCCGTGGCGGATTCAGCCGGGGCACATTGCGCACGGCGGTCGACGGCATCGCCCGCGGCAACCTCGTGCGTTCCGGCGGTGAACTGGTCGCGGTGCCGCACGCGCACCGCGCCCTGACGATCGATGTGGGCCGAGGTCGCCCCGTCGGTGTCGCCAGTACGCCCCTGGGCGATGTGTGCAGTGCGGGCCACGGCTACGGGCTCACCGAGGTGGCCACGTTCACCGCCGTGCCGTTGTCGCCGGTGGTGCGGGCATTGAGCACGCCGCTGCGGTTCGTCACCGCAAGCGGGGCCGGTCGTGCCCTCACCGACCTGGTGATCGACCGGATTCCGGTTCCCGATCAGGCGACCCGCGACGCCACCCGCAGCACCGGTTGGGCCCGCGTCTACCGCGCCGACGGCAGCGGACTTTCGCTCGCCGTCGACGTATCCAACACCTACGCCTTCACCGCGCGTTCGATGGTGCATGCGGCGATCACCCTGCACGCCCGGCCCGCCCCACCCGGCGCGCACACCCCCGCGAACGCGCTCGGCGCCGACTTCCTGCTGTCGATCCCCGGTGGGGACATCAGCTGGCCCTTCCCGGAGCCACGGCCCGCCTGAGCGGCGATTGAGGACGCCGACCCAGGGTAAGCGCGCCGTGTCAGGAAGGCAGGTGACCCCATGACCTCGATGGATCCCGACCCGCGCAATACCCCCGACCTCGAGCCGGGTGGGGGCGTACCGCCCGGCTCCACCCCGCCGGAATCGCCGCAGACCTCCGGTTTGTCGGCGCCGGAACCGAGCACCCGCCACCACTTCCCGCTCACCGGGATCGCTGCCGTGGTCGTCACGCTGGTGCTCGTCGCCGTGTTCGCTGCCGTGATCGTCGGGGTGATCGCCGCGATGTAGACACCGCGACGCGCGGAAATCCCGCAGGTCGCGGGATTTGTGCGCCAGACTGTGCGCATGCCGACATTTGCCAGGGTGTTGCACACAGTTGTGGCCGGGGCGCTGGTCGTCGCGGCTGGTCACGGCGTTGCGGGCGCCGCACCGTCCGGGAGCGCCGAGGCGCCGTGGGCGGGCGGACCCGAGGGCGTGCAGGCCGCGGGAGCGGCGCTCGCCGACGGATTCACCGGCACGGTGCTGTGGGGGCGTGAGGCGAACACACCGGTCCCGATCGCCAGTATCGCGAAGGTGATGACCGCCGTGGTCGCGATCAGCACCGGTGACCTCGAACGACCGGTCACCGTGCCGGCCGAGGCGGGCGCCTACTGCGCCCAGCACAACGGCAGCACTGCCGGACTCACCGCGGGTGAGGTGCTCACCGCCCGCCAACTCCTCTACGCGCTGCTGCTGCCCTCGGGTTGCGACGCCGCCTACGCCATCGCCGAGTCCTTCGGCCCCGGCCAGGCCGGTTTCATCGGCCGCATGAACGACGCCGCCCGTCTGATGGGCTTGGGCGCCACTCAGTTCACCGATCCCAGCGGCTTGCCCAACCCGACGGACGATTCCACGCACTCCACCCCGGCCGCGCTCGTCGCGCTCGGCGTGCGCGCGATGGCACTGCCCGCGTTCCGTGAGATCGTCGCCGCACGTGACCACCACGTCCCCGCCGACCACGACAATCGTGAACACCATTGGGAGACAACGAACAAACTGCTGCACGAATACCCCGGCGCCATCGGCCTGAAGACCGGCAACACCAATGCGGCCGGGCACTGCCTGCTGTTCGAGACAGTGCGCGCGGGCATCCCGCTGATCGGGGTCGTGCTGCACAGTTCCGACACCAGCAGCGCGGTGGCGCGCGAAGACGCCACCCGAATCCTGAACTGGGCCTACGACCCCGTGCTGAGCGTGTTGGAGCCCATCGGCGTGCGCTGAGAGCCCAGCGAGGGTCGGCGCGGTCGCGCGATCGCCAGTAACCTTTGCCCGTGATCACGTTGGGCAAAGGCGCCGCTCGGCCGAAGACGGCATTGGCCGCGGTCGTCGCGGTGGTGTTCGTAACCTTCCTCGATACGACGGTGGTGAGTGTCGCGCTCGGCGCGATCCGAACCGAACTCGGCACCGATGTGACACTGCTGCAGTGGGTGGTCAACTCCTACACGGTGGTCTTCGCCGGGCTGATGCTCGCCGGCGGATCGCTCGGTGACCGGTTCGGGCGCAAGAAGGTGATGATCGCCGGTTTGGTGATCTTCTGTGCTGGATCGGTGGTTTCGGCGATGGCGAGCACCGTCGGGATGCTCATCGCCGGGCGGGCGATCATGGGGCTCGGTGCGGCGGCCTCGGAGCCCGGCACCCTGTCGGTGCTGCGCCACGTCTTCCCCGACGACCGGGCCCGCGCGAAGGCGATCGGCGTGTGGGCCGCGGTATCGGGTCTTGCCTTGGCGGCCGGACCGGTGCTCGGCGGTGTGCTCGTGCACGCGTACGGGTGGCGGTCGATCTTCTGGTTCAACCTGGTGATCGGCGCGGTGGCGCTCGTCGCGGCGCTGTGGTCGGTGCCCGAGAGCTCCGATCCGAGTCCCGAACCCATCGACTGGGCGGGTGCCGTGCTCGGTGCCACCGCCTTCGGTGCGGTGATCTACGCCGCGACCGTCGGTCAGGACCGTGGGTACACATCACCTTCGGTGCTGGGCTTCTTCGCGCTCGGTGCCGTGGCGCTGGTGGCGTTCGTCTTCGTCGAAACGCGGGCTCGCGCACCGATGCTCGACCTGAAGTACCTGCGGATGCCCGTGGTGCGCAGTGCGCTCGTCGTCGCGTTCGCCGTGTACTTCGGGATCTTCTCGATCTTCTTCTTCACCGCGATGTATCTGCAGGTGACGCAGTCGTATTCGGCCGCGCGCACGGCCGCGATCTTCGCGCCGATGGCCGGGACCATCGTGATCGGGTCGCTGGCCGCCGGGTACTGGGTGTCGCGCCGGGGTGCCCGCGTGCCGATGATCCTCGGCTGCGTGGTCGGTGCCGGTGGCATCCTGCTCACCCGTCAGGCGATGAGCGGAACACTGCACGATCCGACGATCGCGGCGGCAATGGCGGTGGCGGGCATCGGGTTCGGGATCGCCGTCGTGCCGTTGACGTCGGCGGTGATGACGGGCGTGCCACCGCAACACTCGGGAATGGCCGCGGCCGTGACGAATACGATGCGCCAGGTCGGGTCCGCGTTCGGGGTGGCGATCCTCGGTGCGGTCGTGAGCTCGTTCCTGTCCGCGGACCTCAAGGCCAAGATGACCGAGCTGGGCGTGCCGACCACCCTGCAGCCCGATGCCGTGCAGGCCGTGGAACGCGGTCGCCTGCCCGAGGGTGCCAACCCGTTCAAGTACCTGCCCTACATCAGGGATGTCATGGACGCGGGCAAGGTGGCCTTCCACCAAGGCCTCGACGCGGCCCTGCTCGCGTCGGCGATCCTCATCCTCGCCGCCGCGGCCTTCACCGCCGTCGACGAACGACCCCGCAAACGACAGCCCGCCGAGGTCGGCTGAGGCACACCGTGGCGGCAGTTCCGGTTCGTTTCGTCGTGCCGCGCGGTCAGCGGGCCGCCGCCACCGGATCTCTACGTTCTCCCCACGAATTCCGCCGCTCGCCCGGATAGGTTTCCGGTGTGAGCGAGTCGAAACGAATGTGGGTGTGGCCAGGGGTGGGTGTCGGGGTCATGGTCGCGGCGGTGGTGGTGAGCCTGCATTCGGGATGGGTTGTGACGGCGCTGTGGATTCTGGCGTTGCCGTTGCTCGCCGCGTTCTGGTTGGCGGTGGTGGTCGTCGCGGTGACCGCTGTGTGGCGCACGGCGAGGGGTGGACGGCGATGGCCGCAGGTCGTCACCGGTCTCACGGCCGTCGTCAGTATCGGTGTGCCGGTGATGTTCTACCTCTGGCCGCAAGCGCGGGTGTGGACGCGGTTCCAGCTCGAGCGTCCCGCATTCGACGCGGCGGTGGCCAGGGATCTGAGTGTGCGTGACTACTACGGGACCGACCTGCCTGCGCATCTGTGCTGGGTGTCGGCCAATTGCAAGGTGGCCGTGGTGCGAACCGTCGACAACCACACGGCGCGCTTCGTGCCCGACTATGTCGGGATTCCCGACGGCGCGATCGGTTACGCGCACCTGGACGGTGAATCACCCGCCGAGCCGTTCGAGGTGTTCGGGGATCAGCTGTGTCCGATCATCGAATTGGGCGGCGGGTGGTGGTGGCTGGACCGCTGCGGGTAATGGCTCAACCGAAGTAGGAGCTGCGGACGGGGCCGGGGGAGCGGACGGGCGTGCGGGGGCCGAGGAGCCAGGCGTCGGCCGTGGTGGTGACGAAAGCAGTGAAGGTGGGGTCGAGGTCGGGTGGGGTTTCGCCGTCTCCGGAGTCGGGGGTGGGGTCGGCGGCGGCGATCTCGGCGGCGATCTCGGATTCGGGTCGGGCGTCCGCGGCGACCGGTTCCAGACCGTTCTCGCCGACACGCTGCGTGGGTGCCCAGGGCGCGACGACGGTCTGGTGCAGCAGGCCGCTGATGTCGGCTGTGACCGGGGGAGGCTGGGTCCAGCAGGTGGCGTGTTCGAACAGGATCTGACCAGGGATGCGCTCGTGCAGGGTGACGACGAGGTCGGGGTCCACGGTGCGCAGGTCGTAGGCGACGACGAGGGTGTCGGGAGTGCCGGGCTCGTACTCCTGGGTGGGGAGTTCGAGGACGCGGGCCGTGGCGAGACCGATAATGCGGTCCGCCCGATCGGGGAGCAACGAAACGGTCCGTGGCGCACGGCCGGCCGCCGACAGTGCGAGACCCACGCGGTGGATGCTGTATCGGCACAGGGCGGCGTTGTCGCCCAGATACGCCCAGCGCCCGGTCATTCCGGCGTCGAATCCGTACGGCGACATCGTCGCGAGGTAGCCACCGGTGAGGGTGAACTGCCAGCCGCGCAGATCCCGATGGTCCAGGGTGCTCACGCCGGCCGCACGATCGGCCCGAATAAGCATGCGGCCCACTCGATCACGGGCGAACACCCAGTCGTCGTCGGGTTCGGGCAGGTCGGCGAACTCGGCGCGGGCAGTCGCCGGATCACCCGCCAGGATCGAGTTGTACACCAGCAGATAGTGTTCCGCCCACTCACGCGGGTTCGAGGCATACCGCCCCAACACTTCGACGGCTTCGGCATGACGGTGTTCGTCTTCGAGCGCGGCGACCAGCTCCGCGAGCGCCTGGCGCACAGTGGAATCCACCCGCAACGCTTCGTGCAGAACCGGAACCGCGGCGAACGACAGGCCGTACTCCACGCAGTCGTAGCCGAGCATCGTGAGCGCGCGTGCATCGGTAGCGTCGGGGAGTGCCTCCCGCGCGCTGGTCGCCAGTGGTTCCAGCTCGGCGGCGTCGGCCAGCTCGATCAGGAAGGTCACGAGTTCGGGGAGCGGAAGCTGCTCGGCAACCGGCCGCAGCGAACGCACGGACCCACCGAGATCCCCCTGGGCGAGCAACTCGCGAGCTTCGTTCAATTCGATTGTCATCGCCACCATCCTGGGTGAGAAGCGGGTCGGCGGCAACTGAGGAATTGTCAGAACCCGGCAGCTGTCAACCGGCAATCGGCTTCCAGCAGCATCCATGCACTCAATTGAATGGAGAGGTCCTGGGGCGGTTCGGCCGCCGAGTCGCCGAGCCGGCTCAGCCCGGCAGGCAGCGCGACCGGCCGAGACCAGTCCGCTCCGAACAGCGGCAGCCCGTCGACCTCGCCGCGATGCGCCCACGCCGCCCGTGCGGACGCATGCACGATCCCCGCCGCGGTCGTATCACCGAGCGCCAGTGCGGTTTCGGTGAGATAGCGCGCGAGGATACCCATGAACAACCCGGAGTCGTCATCGTTGGCACCGCTGATCACCCCGTTGTCGGTGAGGAGTTCGGCGACGGCACGCACCAGCTCCCGCGCTCGCTCGCGATACACGGGTTCGCCTGTCCGCAAGAACAATTCGGTATCGAGGCCGATCGTGACACCCTGGCAGTAGGTGTGCACTGTGCGGTCCATCGCGCCGCCCGGCTCGTGCACACCGTCGAGAATCAGCCCGCTGGCGGCATCACGCAGCCAGGTGTGCAGGAACTCCGCGAGCCGCACGGATCGGGGAAGATCCCCGAGCCGGGCCAGGGCGATCCCCGTCGGCCCGATGGCAGGTGTGTTGTAGAAGTCGTCGCCGGAGCGCCACGGCACCGCGCCGAGCACCGGATTCCAGCCGTCGACCACCGCGGTGCGCAGGTCGCCGAGCGCGTCGTCGAACCGCACGTCGAGCAACCGTTGCGCACGTTCGAGCGCGATCAGCAACCACGCCATGTCGTCGTAGTACCGGTTCGTCCACCCGGTGACATTGCGGGTCCGGATGCCGCGTGCCAGCGCGACCACCCGATCGACCCGCTCGGGTGTGCGGGCGCGATGGGCGGCATCGATCGCACAATCGACCAGGTGGGCCTGCCACCAATAGCACCAGCGGCCGAACGACTGATCGGTGAGCGACGCGGGCCAGACCAGCGTGCCGAGCCGGCGCTGCGGCAGTCCCCACAGTGATCGCACATGCCGCGTGACGATCGCGCGCTCGGCCAGATCCGCCCGCCGCCCACACTCCCCGGGTACCGCCGCGACGCCGCGCGTGATCGCCGCGGTCCTGGTCGGCGGGGCCAGGGCGGTGAGCGCCACCGCCGCGCCCGCACCCCACAGCACCCGGCGTCGGCTGATCCCGTCGCCACGCCGTTCCACTCGACTCCCTTGCTGGACACCATCTCCGGGTCCGGCACCGTATCGCCGCTGTCCGGCGTCGGCATGGCGAGCGGCTGAACCGCGCGGGTAGCGGACGAATCGATCGGCTGAACACCGCCGCCACGACATCGTGGGAACTCCGCGACGCGCGACACGAGACACGTTCAGCCACAAGATGTCTCACCATTCGCGCGCTGGGGACGCTACGGTGGTGCCGTGGCAGGGACGAGATGTCCCACCGGCCCGCTGATCGTGCGGGTGCTCGAAGGCCACGGCGTCGAAGAAGCATCGCAGCGGTACCGAGCTCGACAGTGCGGATACACCGGCGTATTCGTCCTGCTCGGCAGCGGTAGCGTGCTGATGTCGTTGGGGTAGCCAGGATGTGACGAGCATGATGCTGACAAGTAGCCGAAGGCAGCACTTTTCGTGTCGAAGTCGTGTCTTCGCACGAGTCTTCCCCAAAAACGTCCGGGATGCGGTAACTTAGCGGCTGCTTTGCCAATGATTGTCTGTGTGAAAGGAATTGGATTCATGGGATTCGAGGCCACGGGAGCGATCGGCGACCACTACAACGAGGCCGGTGGCGCGTCGAGCCCCCTCGGTGAGCCGATCTCGGCCGAACTGGACGCCCCGGGCGGCGGCAAGTACCAGGAGTTCACCGGCGGCGTCATCTACTTCAAGCTCCCCACCGGAGCCAAGACCGTCTACGGCGCGATCCGTCAGGCGTGGGAGGCCGAGGGCGGCGCGGGCGGCCGTCTCGGCTACCCGACCTCCGACGAGCAGGACATCGAGGGTGGCAAGATCAGCCACTTCGAGAACGGTTCGATCAGCTACTCGATCGCCGACGACGCGGTGACGATCAACGCCTAGCGTGATCTTCACAGGTGGGCACCGATCCGACGGGTCGGTGCCCATCGTCGTATCCGGGCAGTGATTGCCCGATGCGTGCGTATTCGGTCCGGCTCGGGGTACACGCCACCCACCTCTGTTGTCGATGATGGGAGGCGTCATGGTGAATGTCGACGAGAAAGGCGCGGCCGGGCGCGGTGGAAAGCTGCACATCCCGCGCAGCCGCGGCGCGCTGGGCGGTCTGGCGGTGCTGCTGCTCGGTATCTGGGGCGCGCTCATACCGTTCATCGGTCCGTACTTCGATTTCGCCTACACCCCGGACGAACCGTGGGTCTGGACGACGGCGCGCGGCTGGCTGCAGGTGCTGCCCGGCGTGGTCGCCATCGTGGGCGGCCTGCTCATGCTGATGAGCCGCAATCGGGTGGTCGCGAGCTTCGGCGCCTGGCTCGGTGTCGCGGCGGGTGCGTGGTTCGTGATCGGACCGTTCCTTGCCGCCTGGTTCCGGCTCGGGGACATGGGTGAACCCGTGGCCGGTTCGGACGTCAAACGCGCACTGCTGCAGCTGACGTTCTTCTACGGCCTCGGCGCGCTGATCCTGTTCTTCGCCGCGAGCTCGCTGGGCAGGCTGTCGGTCCGCAGCACCCGCGACATCGCCTTCGCCGAACGCACCCGCGTCGTCGGTGACGATCGGGCTCGCGTCGTGGACGAAGAAGTCGTACCCACCGAGGGAGCGCACACCCGAGGGTTCGGAACGCGCGGTATCCGGCACCGCCCGGTGTGAGCGGTCAGGCGGTCTTGACCGTGACCACCGTGTCGGCGCTGGGGTAGTCGAGGACGCGCAGCCGCCCGGTGACCAGGTCGACGGTGTCGGCGACCACGCGACCGGCCCGGCGCGCGTCGTCGGCGAAGCTGGTGCTCACCACCCGGTAGCTGCGCTTGGCGGTGAGCACGATGTCACCCGCGCGCAGGTGACCGGCGGACCTGGGTGCTCCCTCGCCGTCCTCGTCCGCGCCGGTTCCCCTGATGAGCTCGATCAACTTCAGCACTGTGTTCTCCCAGTATGTGAAAACGCCGTCTGACGTCCCGCGCGCCGGGTCGGCGAGCGGTATCCAGCTCTCTGTACCCCGAATCGTGATGGTTGAACCCTCCGATTCCGGGCACTCCTCGCCATTCGCCGGGCCCACGCGCGAGGCGTCCAGGAAGTTCCCAGGTCAGACGCAGGTCTGCGCCAGTTTCGCCGGTCACTGTCGGTGTCATGACCGACACAGAGACCGCCACTCGGGCGGCAACCGTGGCCGAGGTGATCACCGCCCCCGGGGTGGACGTGGTCGTCCCGGTCTACAACGAGGAAAACAACCTGGCCGACTGCGTGCGCAGGCTGCACGCCTTCCTGCGTGACGGGTTCCCGTTCAGCGCACGCATCACCATCGCCGACAACGCTTCCACCGACAACACGCTGTTGATCGCCGAACACCTTGCCGCCGAACTCGAAGGCGTCCGGGTGGTGCACCTGGACCGCAAGGGTCGAGGGCGGGCGCTGCACTCGGTGTGGAGCAGCTCCGATGCCCAGGTGGTCGCCTATATGGACGTCGATCTGTCGACCGATCTCAATGCTTTGCTGCCGCTCGTCGCGCCGCTGATGTCGGGGCATTCCGATATCGCGATCGGTTCCCGGCTCGCCACGTCGGCCCGGGTGGTGCGCGGGCCCAAACGGGAGCTGATCTCGCGCAGCTACAACCTGCTGCTGCGCACCTGCCTGCGGGTGCGGTTCTCCGACGCTCAATGCGGCTTCAAGGCGATGCGTGCCGAGGTGGCCCGCGAGCTGCTGCCGCTGGTGCGCGATCGTGAATGGTTCTTCGACACCGAGGTGCTCGTGCTCGCCGAGCGGGCGGGACTGCGCATCCACGAGGTGCCCGTCGACTGGATCGACGACCCCGACAGCCGCGTCGACATCCTCGACACCGCGCGCAAAGATCTGCTGGGGATGTGGCGGGTCGGCCGGGAGATGGCGAGTGGGCGCCTGCCGGTCGCGGAGCTGCGGGCCGCCATCGGGCGAGAACCACTGGTCCCCGGTGTGCCGGTGGGCATGGTCGGGCAGCTGGTGCGTTTCGCCCTCGTCGGAGTGCTGTCCACGCTGGCCTATGTGGCGCTGTATCTGCTGATGCAACCGGCCGTCGGTGCGCAGGCGGCGAATCTGGGCGCCCTGCTGGTGACGGCGGTGGCGAACACCGCGACCAACCGCGCCTTCACCTTCGGCATCCGTGGCCCGGAAAGACGTGCGGCGCACCATGTTCAGGGGCTGCTGATCTTCCTGTTCGGTCTCCTGATCACCAGTGGGTCGTTGTTCGCGCTGCATCGGTGGGCGGCGGGCGCGTCGGTGCAGGTCGAGCTGGCCGTGCTGGTCGTCGCCAATTGCGTTGCCACGCTCGCTCGTTTCGTCGGGCTCCGCTGGGTGTTCCGTGGTGCGGGTGATCGCCGATGACCGCGCTGATGACGAAGCCGGATGCCGACCTCGTAGTCGAGAACCCGCTGACCCGACCGCGATGGGAATTTCCGGCTCTAGCCGTGTTGCTGATCGGCACTGCGGCGGCCTATCTGTGCAACCTGACCGCCAACGGCTGGGCCAACTCGTTCTACGCGGCCGCCGTGCAGGCCGGCTCGGTGTCGTGGAAGGCGTTCTTCTTCGGATCGTCGGACGCGGCGAACGCGATCACGGTCGACAAGACACCGGCCGCGCTGTGGCCGATGGAACTGTCGGCGCGGGTATTCGGATTCAGCAGCTGGAGCATGCTGGCACCACAGGTCCTGCTCGGTGTCGCGTCGGTGGCACTGTTGTGGGCGACGGTTCGCCGCTACCACGGTCCGGCGGCCGGTCTGCTCGCCGGCCTGGTCCTCGCCCTGACTCCGGTGGCCGCGTTGATGTTCCGCTTCAACAATCCCGACGCACTACTGGTGTTCCTGATGATCGCCGCCGCCTGGGCCATGTTGCGCGCCACCGAATCCGGGCGTTGGCGCTGGCTGGTGCTGTGTGGGCTGTTCATGGGATTCGGTTTCCTGGCCAAGCAGCTGCAGGTGTTGCTCGTGCTCCCGGCGCTGGCTCTGGTGTACCTGTTCGCGGGGCCGCCGAAGCTGGGTACCCGGCTGCTGCAACTGTTCGCCGCCGGTGCGGCGATGGTGGTGGGCGCGGGCTGGTGGGTGCTGATCGCGCAGCTGTGGCCGGTCGACTCGAGGCCGTATTTCGGTGGTTCCCAGAACAATTCGATCATCGAGCTGACCCTCGGCTACAACGGTCTCGGTCGGCTCAGCGGTGACGAGACAGGCAGCGTCGGTCCCGGTGGTGAACTTCCCGCCGGTGGCAACGGAATGTGGGGGCAGACCGGTATCACCCGATTGTTCGACTCCGCTCAGGGTGGGCAGATCGCGTGGTTGCTGCCTGCCGCGCTGATCTTCGCCGTCGTGGCCCTGATCTTCTACGGCCGCGTGGCACGCACCGACCTGCGACGGGCATCGGTAATGCTGTGGGGCGGTTGGCTGCTCGTGACCGGGCTGGTCTTCAGCTTCATGAAGGGGATCTTCCACCAGTACTACACGGTCGCCCTCGCGCCTGCGGTCGCCGCGCTGACCGCGATCGGCGCCGTCCTGCTCTGGCAGCACCGCGACCGGATGGCGGCTCGTGTGTGCGCCGCCGCGACGATGGGCGTGACCACGGCTACGGCCTGGGTATTGCTTCCGCGCACCAGCGATTTCGTGCCTTGGCTGCGATGGGTGATCCTGGTCGGCGGTCTCGGCGCGGTGCTCGCGCTGCTGCTTCCGCCCAGACCGAAGCGGTCGGCGTTCGCGGCCCTGCTCGCCGGGATACTCGCGCTGAGCGGGCCTGCCGCCTACACCGTCGAGACCATCGCCTCGGTCAATGCCGGGTCCATTCCCAGTGCGGGCCCGGAAGTCCGTGGCGGACGGGGTATGCCCGGGCCCGGTGGCGAAATGCCTGACGGTAGAGGAGGAATGGGCGGTCGCGACAATGCGCCGATGGGCGGTACCGTGCCCGCAGGCGGAGCCCCCGGCAACGGTTCCGGTGGAGGCGGTGTCCCGAGCGCGACGGCCGAGGCAACTGCGCCCGGTGGGGGTGCTGCCGGTAGTGCTGTGCCGAACGGCGGCGGCTTCCTCGGTGGCGCGAGCCAGGTGAGCGACAAGGTGATCGCGCTGCTCACCGACGACGCGGACAACTACACCTGGATCGCGGCGGCCACCGGCTCGAACTCCGCCGCCACCTACCAGCTGGCCACCGAACGGCCGGTGATGTCGCTGGGCGGGTTCAACGGCAGCGACCCGTTCCCTACGCTCGCTCAGTTCCAGCAGTACGTGGCCGACGGCCGGATCCACTACTTCATCGCGGGCGGCGGCGGTGGCCCAGGAGCGCGGGGCGACGATGCGATCGCCGCCTGGGTCGCGGCGAACTTCACCGCTGTGCAGGTCGACGGCGTCACTGTCTACGACCTGACCAACTGAACGACGGGTAAGCGACGACCACGGGGCCGTCGCGTACCCCCGTTCACAGGAAACGCCCAGTTTCCTTCCAGGTCCGTGTGCGGTGGGCCAGCCATGCTGAATCCATGACCGCCGAACCACCCGAAGCCCGCATCCTCGTCGTCGACGACGAGCCGATGATCGTCGAGCTGCTGAGCACCAGCCTGCGATTCCAGGGCTTCGAGGTGGCGACGGCCGCCGACGGTGCGGCCGCGCTCGACACCGTTCGCCGCTTCCGTCCCGATGCGCTGGTCGTCGACGTGATGATGCCGGGCATGGACGGCTTCACCCTGCTGCGCAGGTTGCGTGCCGACGGCGTCCAGGCACCCGTGCTGTTCCTGACCGCCCGCGACCAGACCGAGGCCAAACTGACCGGTCTGGGTCTCGGCGCCGACGACTACGTGACCAAACCGTTCAGTCTCGAGGAGGTGATCGCCCGCATCCGGGTGATCCTGCGCCGTGCGGGCGCGGCAGCTCCGCAACGGAATCCCCGGCTGCGCGTCGCCGACATCGAGCTCGACGACGAGAGTCACGAAGTGTGGAAGGCGGGGGAGCCGGTGAGCTTGTCGCCGACCGAATTCACCCTCCTGCGCTACTTCATGGTCAACGCGGGCAAGGTGCTGAGCAAGCCGATGATCCTGGATCACGTGTGGCACTACGACTTCGGCGGTGACGCGAATATCGTCGAGTCGTATGTGTCGTATCTGCGGCGCAAGATCGACACCACCGAACCCAAACTCATCCACACGCTGCGCAGCGTGGGATACGTGCTGCGGGAACCGAGGTGAGTGTCTCAGCTCGGGTCGCACGGCGTTTCGCCGCTGTGCCGCTGCGTGTCGGCCTGGTGGTCGTGCTGCTCGCGCTCGCGACGGTGGTGCTCACCGCGGTGGGGGTGGTGGTCACCTCGGTGATGTCGAACTCGCTCACCGACCGGGTCGACGAACAGCTGACCGATGCCGCACGAACCTGGGCGCAGCCGAGAGCGATGAAGCAGGTCACCGATTCGGCGGGCAACATCCGCTGGCTGCCCGCCGACGCACCGGACGCCATGCCGATGGAAGGGGAGCAGCCGCGCCGGTTCGCCGAGATCCGCACCGGTCCCGACGGCGAGGTCTATCTCGAGTCGCCCGGCGCCGCCGACGGCTCGTCCGGACTGCCGGACGTCACCGGTGACGAGCGCGGCCCGCGCACGGTCGGATCCCGCAGCGGCCCCGACACCGACTGGCGGGTGCTGACCACCACGAACGGCCACGGCTCGGTCACCGTCGGGCTGTCGCTGTCGGAGACCCGGCAGACGATCACCGGCCTGCTTCTGGTGCAGGTCGTCGCGGGCGTCGCCGCGTTGCTACTGCTCGGCGTCGTCGGCTATCTCGTGGTGCAGTGGAGCCTTCGCCCGTTGCGTGCGGTGGAGGAGACAGCGGCCGCCATCGCCGACGGTGATCTGCACCGCCGTGTTCCGGTGCGCGGTGTCGACACCGAGGTCGATCATCTCGCCCGTTCACTGAACGTGATGCTCACCCGGATCCAGGACGGTGTCGCCGCGACCGAGGCATCGGAGGCGGCGGCGCGGCGTTCCGAGGCGAGGATGCGTGAGTTCGTCGCCGACGCCAGCCACGAATTGCGCACCCCGCTCACCACCATCCGGGGATTCGCCGAGCTGTACCGGCACGGGCACCGTACCGACCCCGAGACCCTGTTCGGCCGGATCGAGGCCGAGTCCATCCGGATGGGCGGCCTGGTCGGTGACCTGCTGATGCTGGCCGATCTCGATGCCAACCGGCCCCTCGAGCGGGCGCCCGTCGACCTGCTGGCCCTGGCGCGCGACGCGGTGGGCGATGCCCACGCCCGCGATGCCGGACAGTCCGTCGCTCGCGCGATCGAGCTGGAAGTCGCCGGTGACGGAGCCATGGTCGTGGTCGGGGACGAGGCAAGACTGCGACAGGTCATGGCGAACCTGCTGGGCAATGCGCTCACGCATACTCCGCCCGGAACCCCGGTCACCGTGCGTCTGCGCCCCGGTGACGACGAGGTCGCCATCGATGTCGTCGACGAGGGGCCCGGTCTGCCGGCCGAGGCCGCGTCGCGCGTGTTCGAACGGTTTTATCGCACCGACGACTCGCGCACACGGTCCAGCGGGGGCTCCGGTCTCGGGCTGTCGATCGTCGCGGCACTGGTGGCGGCCCACGGCGGGCGCGTCGGCGTCGAGAGCACGCCCGGTCGGGGCGCCACGTTCACCGTGGTGCTGCCCCGCGACATGGGCTGACTACGCCGTGACCGGCGTAGGCTCCCGATGCACCGCCCGGCGGCTGATGAGCGCGCCGAACAGCGTGGCCAGGGGAGTCATCAGCACGGCGTACACGGCGGCGGGCACCGCGATGCGCGCACTGTCGAGGACGGTGATCGCCAGCGTGATGGCGATCGCGCTGTTGTGCACGCCGACCTCCATCGACGACGCGATCGCCTGCGGCGCGCTCACCCCGAACGCGAGGGGCACCAGGTAACCGGTGGCAAGGCTGGTGACACAGAACACCATGGTGATCGCGCCGACATCGAGGAAGTAGCCGCCGATCGCCGCCCGGTCCGCGATCATCGTGACCGCCACGATCACCGCGAGGATCAGCACCGACGCGATGCGCACCGGCAGGTCCATCCGGGCCGCGAACCCCGGTGCCCGCCGCCGCACCTGCATGCCGATCAGGACCGGGATCAGCACGATCGCGATCACCTGCACGGTCTTGCCGAACTGCAGTCCCAACTGGCCCGTCTCGTTCTCGGCGAACTGGTGGATGGCCAGATTGGTGACCACCGGCACGGTCACCACACACAGCATCGAATTGACCGCGGTGAGCGTCACATTCAGTGCCACGTCACCACGGAACAGGTGACTGAACAGATTCGCGGTCGCCCCACCCGGCGAGGCGGCGAGCAGCATCATCCCCACCGCGAGCAACGGCTCGAGGTCGAACAGCATCACCAGCCCGAACGCCACCGCGGGCAACACGATCACCTGACACACCAGGGCCACCGCGACGGCCTTCGGCGCCCGCGCGACCCGCGTGAAATCGGCCCCGGTCAACGACAGGCCGAGCCCGAACATGATGACGGCCAGCGCGGGCGGCAGAGCCGTGGAAAGAAACGAGGAGTTCATGCACCACCGATCGTCGCGGAACCCCTACCTTATGCGGCAACAGCTTTCGCCACACCGCTGTTCGAGCGAACCCGGGTCCGGGCAGCGTCGGACAGCGATGTGGCGACAGTCCATGAGCAGGTCTCAGGCGGCGAGGGCGTGCGAGTCGCGCGGCCACCGTCGATGTGCTGCGTCGATGACGTAGGGATGGGTGTGCTGGTAGAGCCGGTCGGTGATGCGAACGGCGTCGGCCAGGCGAGCGGGGTCGATGGTTCCGATCTCGTGCAGATGGGTGATCTCGGCCGGGTCGTGGCGGGGCCAGGACCGCAGCGCGACCGTGGTACCGAGGGCGGCCAGGCCGAGCAGTACCAGCCAGGTGGTCGTGAAACCGGCTGCGGTGGTGAGCCATCCCGCGATCGGATAGGTGAGCAACCACGCCAGGTGCGACAGCGAGAACTGCGCGGCGAACAACGCGGCCCGGTCGGCGGGTTGCGAGGACCGCCGCAGAATCTGCCCGGTCGGGGTCAGGACGGCGGCAGTGCCCGCCCCGATCACGGCCCACACGGCGCCTGCCGCGATCCAGCGCCACTGTCCCGCCGCGGCATTCGACAGCGCCACGGCCGCGCCGAGTCCGGTCATCAGGGTCGTGGCACCGCTCAGCATCACCGGCCGGGGGCCGACCCGGTCGAGCACCCGTGGCAACGACAGCGCCACGACCATGGTGCCGAAACCGTTGGTGGCCAGCAGGATCGCGACACCGGTCTGCGAACCGCCGAGCGTGTCGCGCACATAGTTGACGGTGTTGACCATGATGACCGACCCGGCCGCCGCGACCACCAGGTTCAACCCGAGCAGCCCACGCAGCCGAGGCGTCGCGGCGAAGATCCGCATCCCCACCGCGATCCGCTGCCGGAAACTGCCACCGGTGGTCGCACCCGCGTCGGGAATCCTGGTGGAGACCACGAGGACGGCCGAGACCACGAAGCCGATGGCGGTGCCGACGAACAGCCAGTGGAAGCTGATCAGGGTGAGTGCCGCCGCCGCGAGCATCGGGCTGAGCAGCGTCTCCATGGTCGCGGCCAGCTGGGCCGCCGACAGCGCCCGGGTGTAGTCGCGTTCGTCGGGCAGGATGTCGGGGATCACCGCCTGATACGTGGGAGTGAAGGCCGCCGATGCGGTCTGCAGCACGGCGATGAGTACGAAGATGTGCCAGATCTGGTCGATGAACGGCAACGCCAGCACCACGGCACCGCGCAC
Source organism: Nocardia sp. NPDC050413 (assembly GCF_040655475.1). Lineage (NCBI taxonomy): Bacteria > Bacillati > Actinomycetota > Actinomycetes > Mycobacteriales > Nocardiaceae > Nocardia > Nocardia sp. NPDC050413. The sequence goes on from NZ_JBFAJZ010000001.1 coordinate 700,675, forward strand.
CGCGTTGAGCGAGACGAGGAAGAGCCTGCGCGGGAACCGATCGGCATAGGCGGCGACGATCGGGGCGACGGTCACGTACACCAGCATCTTGATGGTGAGCGCGGTGCCGAGCACGGCCCCTGCCTCGGCGCCCGCCAGTTCGTAGGCGAGCAGACCGAGTGCGACCGTGGTCAACCCGGTGCCGAACAGCGCCGTCATCTGGGCGGTGAAGAGCCGGAGATAGTCGCGGTTGGCGAACAGCGAGGTGATCATGCTCTGAAGGTACGACTTCACGGCCGGAAAGTAAACCCCTAGGGGGTATAGGTATCGAATCTGCGGATCCGAGCCCGATAGCTCCCTGACCGGGTGCGATAGGGGATACTTCGCAGGTGACGATGAGTGAAGAATCAGTACCGGACGCGGTCACCGCGATCAGCCAGGTGATCGGCGCCGAGGCCTGTTCGGGCATCGGCTCGTTCCAGTTCTGGTTCGCCGACGGGCGCTGGGAATGGTCCGACGAGCTCGCCGAGATCTACGGCTACGGCCCCGGTGAGGTCGAGCCGACCACCGAGCTGCTGCTGTCGCACAAGCACCCCGACGACCAGCAGGATCTCGGCACCGCGATCACCTGCGCCATCGACGCGGGCGAACCGGTCTGCGGCAGGCACCGCATCATCGACACCCGAGGCGCGGAGCACGAGGTGATCATCGTCGGCGACCACCTCACCGACGACGACGGCACGGTGATCGGCACCACCGGGTACTACATCGACGTCACTCAGCGTCTGGAAGGGGAACGCAAGGAAACCCTCGACGAGACCCTGCCCGAACTGATCGAGGCGCGCGCCGCCATCGAACAGGCCAAGGGGGTACTTGTCCTCATGTACGGCGTCGGGCCCGACCAGGCGTTCAAAGTACTGCGCTGGCGCTCCCAGGAGACGAATACCAAACTCCGCGACCTGGCCGCCCAGCTCGTCGAGGACGCCCGCGGCCTCGAACCCCAGGTGCCGGGTTGCCGGACCCGCTTCGACCACCTGCTGCTGACCGCGCACGAACGAGTCGATCAGGCCTGACGCGGTAGCGGAATCCGGCTGTATACCAGACTTTTTCGGGTTCCCGGCGAGCCGTCGTCGCGTCGCCACGCAGTGCTAGTGTGCGAATCGTCGGCGCCCTCTGTGCCGCGTTGATCGATGGGAGTAATCGGTATGGGTGTCAGTTTGTCCAAGGGTGGCAACGTCTCGCTGACCAAGGCGGCGCCGAACCTCACCGCTGTGGCGGTCGGTCTCGGCTGGGATCTGCGGACCACCACCGGCACCGACTTCGACCTCGACGCCAGCGCCATCGCGCTCGGCGCCGACAAGAAGGTCGTGTCCGACAAGCACTTCGTCTTCTTCAACAACCTGAAGTCCCCCGAGGGCGCGATCGAGCACATCGGTGACAACCGCACCGGTGAGGGCGAGGGCGACGACGAGGTCGTCAACGTCGACCTGGCCAACACCCCGCCGACCATCGAGAGCATCGTCTTCCCGGTCTCGATCTACGACGGCCTCACCCGCAACCAGTCCTTCGGCCAGGTCCGCAACGCCTACATCCGCGTGGTCGACCAGGCCAACGGCGAGGAACTGGCCCGCTACGACCTGTCCGAGGACGCCTCGACCGAAACCGCCATGGTCTTCGGTGAGCTGTACCGCAACGGCGCCGAATGGAAGTTCCGCGCCATCGGCCAGGGCTACGCCTCCGGCCTCGAGGGCATCGCCCGCGATTTCGGCGTCAACCTCTGATTCGCCCCGCACCGGGGTCGCGCGCCGCGGCCCCGGGCGGTTGATCGGGTAGTGCGCTACGCGCGCGGAGGCGGTGGCACCGACGCACGCTGAAGCGCATGACCATCGAGAACTCTTTCACCCATACCGAGGCCACCGGTGAATTCCGCTCGGGCCCCGAGGCAGGCGCCACCCCGATCGGCAGTGTCGGACACGGTGTGCGCGAACTGCGCTACGCCGCGGTCGACGAGCTGGCCGTGTTCGAGGGCGATATCGTGCTCGGTACGCTCGCCGAGATCGACGACCGCCGCAGACTCGAAGGCATCGTTGTCACCGGCGAATTCTTCCGCTGGCCCGGCGCGGTGGTTCCATTCGAGATCGACCCCGGTCTACCCGCCCCGCACCGCGTGCACGACGCGGTCGCACAGTGGCACGAGCGAACCAGGATCCGCTTCGTCCCACGCACCGCGCAGCACCCGGACTTCGTGCGCTTCGTCCCGAGCACCGCGAGCCGTTCCCCGGTGGGCAGGCAGGGTGGTCCGCAGACGATCGAGCTCGCCGATTCCGCCCCGGTGGGCACCGTCGTACACGAGATGGCCCACGCGCTCGGACTCTGGCACGAACAGAGCAGGCAGGACCGCGACGCCTTCGTCGAGGTGCGCCTCGCGCACGTGGACCCCGCGCACCGCCACAATTTCGCCCAGCACATCACCGACGGTGACGATGTCGGCGGCTACGACTTCGGCTCCATCATGCATTACCCCCCAACGGCTTTCAGCGTCGACGGCAGTCCGACCATCGTCGCGCGCGTGCCGTTGCCGCCCGGCACCGGCATGGGCCAGCGCACCGCGCTCTCACCCGGTGACGTAGCCGCCGTCCACGCCATCTATCCCGGCTGAACGGCGGGCGTGCGGAATTCGAGTGGTGCACTACTCGTGCCCGCCACCACCTCCGGCGCCCACGCTGACCACACCAGCACACACTCCCCGGGCGAGGTGACCCCATGGATACCGAGAGCGAAGTACGCACGGACGCATGGCGCGAACAGATGGACGCCGCATCGCGGCGGTTCGCCGACACTGCCGAGCAACGCGAAGAGGTGGAACGCAGACGTGCCGCCACCGAGTCGGTGGTCGTCGACACGAAAGAGCAGATCGTTGCCCGCGCCGACCGATTGCTCGTCACCGGGGAGGTGCCCGCCACCGCGGTGATCGAGCTGGGCAGGCACGACCCGGTCGACAGCATCGGTTCCCTCGAGCGGGTGATCGGCTTCGCCAACGAGTTGCAGGCGGTGAACTTCCTGACCCGTGGTGCCCGCGCGGCGCAGGCGGTGGCCCGGATCTCGCTGAACGACAACGGCCGCCAAATCCCGATCGGCACCGGGTCGATGGTGTCGCCGCAGCTGTTGCTCACCAACAACCACGTGCTGCCCACGGTGGCGGATGCCGCGTCGGTGGTGGTCGAGTTCGGGGCCGAGGTGGCGGCGAACAACGTGCCCGGCCCGACGGTGCACTACCGGCTGGCGCCCGAGGATCTGTTCGTCACGAGTGAGCACCTCGACTACACCCTGGTGCGGGTCGCGCCGAACGCCGACGGTTCGTTCCCGGGTGGGGAGTTCGGCTGGAACAAGTTGATCGCCGAGCCGGGCAAGATCGTCATCGGCGAGGCGATGAACGTGGTCGGGCATCCGTCGGGCAGGCTCAAGGAGATCTCGATCCGGGACAACCGGCTCGACCTGCAGCTCGAGCATTTTTTGCACTACCACTCCGACACCGAACCGGGTAACTCCGGTTCGCCGGTCTTCAACGACCAGTGGGAGATCGTCGCCCTGCATCACGCCGGGGTGCCGAAGAAGGACGACAAGGGCCGGGTGCTGCGCAAGGACGGCAAGCTGTGGCAGCGCGGCGACGGTGACGACGCCATCGAGTGGATCGCCAACGAGGGCACCCGGGTGAGCGTGCTGCTGCGCGACCTGGGCTCCCGCAGCTTCGATCCAGCCCAGCGCGCACTTCTCGACGAGCTCGGCCCCACTGCGGCCCTGCCTGTCGTCGAGACCACGACAAAAGCTGTGCCACAGCCTGTTCCGGTACGGGAGAGCACCGTGCGTGGGCTGCGCGGACGACCGGTCGGGGCGGCCGGGCGCAGCGTGCTGTTCCTGCACGGCCGCGGTCAACAGGGGCGCGATCCGGTCGAACTGCGCCGCACCTGGACCGCGGGCCTGAACAAAGGACTCACCCTGGCCGGTCTCGGCCCGGTCGACCCCGCCGACGTCTACTTCCCGTTCTACGGTGACCGCCTCGTCGAGAGCATGGACACCCGCGAAGGCGTCGACACCGGCCCCGCCCTCTACGAAGACCTGGTGGCCGAGGCCGCCCACCGCGCTGGCATGCCGACCGACCTGCCCGCCGACCCGCAGACCCGCGAACTGTTCGGCGGTTTCGGTGCGGTCCTGCTCGACCGCTTGCATGACCAGCTCGGCTGGATCGCCGCCCGCAGCGGACTCGATTCGGCGCTCATCGGCGCCATCTTCAAGGACGTCGCCGCCTACCTCGACGACGAACGGGTCCGCAAGGGCGTGCTCGACGCGGTGCTGGCCGACGTGCCGAGCGGCGGCGAGCTGGTTCTGGTGAGCCACAGCCTCGGCACCGTGGTCGCCCTCGATCTGCTCACCCAGCTGCCGCAGGAAGTGACCGTGCGAATGCTGGTCACGGCGGGAAGCCCACTCGGTCTCGACGGTGTGTACCGCAAACTGCTCACCGGTGGGGCGAACCGGCCCGAGCGCGTCGGTGAGTGGCTCAACACCTGGTACGCGGGTGACCCCATCGCCATCGGCTGCCCGCTGAGCCAGGCGTGGGGTGCCGGCCTGCGTGAGGTTCCGGTGGAGAACCCGAAGGAACGCGCGCACGACATCGCCGAATATCTCGCGCACGCCGCCGTCGCCGCCACCATCGGTGGCGCGCTGTCCGCATAACTCTCACGAAGGCAGGTGCACCATGACACTCGAACTCGGCGACCACGTCTGGTACTGGAACGGCCGGATGTCGACGGACAAGAACATTCCGAGGGCGCAATGGTTTCCCGGCACGAACCCGCACGATCCCACCGACTACGGCGGGCACGGCAAGGAGATCTTCCACTACGTGATCCATGCCGACGAAATCGCCCGTGGCCGACCGCACATGCGCAATCACGAGGGCAGTTTCGCCTGGCTGAACAACAATCCCGGCAATATCACCGGTGTGCCGGGCGGCCCGGACTACGGTCAGTATCCCGGCAAGTTCAACTGGCACAATTTCCTGGTCTTCCCCTCGTGGGGCGCCGGCTATTTCGCGATCGCGCAGCTGCTGCGCTCGGCGTCGTATCGCGATCTGTCGATCCTCGACGGCTTCGCCCGCTACGCCCCCGCCTCCGACGGCAACGATCCCGCCACCTACGCCCATGCGGTCGCGAACGCGCTCGGCATCTCCGTCGACACCCGCCTCGGTGATCTCGACGACGACCAGATGCGGGTGGTGCAGGACAAGATCCAGGAGATCGAGGGCGCGGTGCCCGGCGCCGGCCTGGCCTGGGATTCGGAAGAGGTGCCGCCCGAGATCGCCGCTCAGCTGCCGGCGTTCCGCCGGGTCCGGCGTCCGCGTGCGCTCGCGCGCGGGGCGTTCACCGTCGACATCTCCGCCCCTGTGGACCCGTCGGGCTACACCCAGGCGCACGGCGGACCCCATCAGGGCGGGCATCAGGGACCGAACTGGTACATCGAGTACGGCATGGACCTAGGTGGCGTGGCAGGCACGCCGGTGTTCGCCGCCTTCGACGGTCACATCACCCGCTTCACCCCGCACAACCCGGCCGTCGACAGCGGAAAGGTCTACGGCGCCCAGATTTTCGTGCGTGCGCCCAACGACATGATGGGTGGTTTCTACACCCACCTCACCGATGTGCCGGCGGGTCTCGGACCGGGTTCGACGGTCTCGCGCGGCGACTTCCTCGGCACGGTGCTCGGATTCGGCGGAATTCCGCCGCATCTGCATCTCGCGCTGGTGGAGATCATCGGTGGTGCGCCCGGCGGCCAGTATGTCGGCGTCGACCTGTACCAGACCTTTCTCGCGCTCGAGACTTCCGAGCCGGGGTCGGTGGTGACTGTGACCTTCTCCCAGGACGGATCGGCGCCCGGCGAGGGTATGAGGGCCGGGCCCGCCGAATCCGTGCCGGTCGGCTAGCGCACGGGTCTGCGGAGGGACGACCGATGCGATACGTGCTGCTGATCCGCCCCGAGGATCACCTGGTTCTCGGGGTGAGCTGGACCGGATGCGTTCCCGACGGCACCGGCACGCTCACCGCCGAGGACAACGCCCGGCTCACCGTGCTGTTCCCGCCGCAACATGTGGGGGAGGAGTGCTCGCCGCCGTTCTCGGACGCACCGGTGACCCTGGCGGCGGGAACGACCGGAGCCCTGGTTCCCGGCTGGCGTGCGGTGCTCGCCGGACCCAGCCGGATCGTCGTGGCGGTGCCGTCGGGGCAGCGAATCCCTTTGACTGTCCAAGGGATTCTGGATGCGGTGATGAATGTGCCACTGGTCGTCGACTCGGGCGCAACCGCCATCGAGATTCCCTGGCGCACGATCCTGGTGCCCGAAACATCCGCGACCACCTCCGGCCGAGGGCGCGCCCGGTTCGACGGTCGTGGCACGAGCAGGTCCGGCGACGGATCGGTGGTCTGCAGGCATACCGGTGCCACCGCGCCGAACGGGGTGCGTGCGCTCTGGCGCACCAGGCTGGTCGACGCGGGAACAGCCGAGGCAGTGACTCTTTCGGATGCGCGGTTGGCGGTGCGCGTCGTCGACCACGACATCGCGAACACCCTCGATCCCGACTTCGCCGACAACACCCTCGGCACCCCGCGCGCGGTACGCACCCGCCTCGTCGCGGAGACCGCGAGCAGCCCGGCGACCGTGTCCCGTCTCGAATTGAGCACCCTCGGTGGCACCCTGCACGCGAAGGGCGCCTGGACGGCATTCGAATGGGAGCAGCGCGCGGTACTCGGCCGGGACATGCTGGTGCGCGCGCGATTCGAGGGTGTGCTGTACCCGCTGGGACATCGAGCGGAATACCTCGAGGTCGTGACCAGGGAGTTCGACCCGTCGGCGGGCGGGGCGGCGGTGCTGCGGCGGATCGGGGTGCTCACTGTTCTCGAACCGGTGCGCCACCCACCCGAGGACGCCGCGCTGCGCCGCCGGTTCCCGCTCGGCACCGTAGAGATAGAACAGACGACCTTCACCGACCTCGAATCGCCCAATGCCGGTGCGGGTTGGCAGCTCACCGGCCTGCCAGGAGTGGGCGAGCAGGCCACGCATTTCCAGCCGACCACCACGGCCGGATCGCCGGTGCGGTTCCCGATCCGGTGCGTCACCTCGACCGGTGTGCTGACCTTCGGGGTGCCGCTGCTGTTCGTCGCCGAGATCGACCTCAGCGGTGGCACCTCGCTCACCGACCCCGGTCTCGCGCAACGGCTTCGAGACGATTACGGCAGCGTCGCGGTGTCGGTCGCACCGACACCCCTGGATCTGGCGGGGGCAGGTGGCCGTGGCCGCGGCGACATCCACGAGGTCCACGGCCTGACCCTCACCGGCCTGGCCGAGCATGCCCTGGCCGACGGGTACCGCGCCGGGCTCGCCCAGCTCGACATCGCCCTACCCGCACTGCGCGTGTTGCGCGGCGACGACCGCCTCACCTCGGTTCGCCTGTCGGAGAACTACTTACGCGACGGCGCCGCCGACATACTGCTGGAAATGCTGCCGGATCAGGCCCGCGATATCGACTTCGCCGGCGACGCCGCACGCTCGGGTGGCCTACTCACCCCGAAGTACGTCACCGACGCCATCTCCCGCACGCTCGGCCCGGTGAACCTGCGAGCACTGCCCAACCCGGCGACCGGACTCATCGACCCGGCCGCCCTGTTCCCGTCGGATCAGGCCCAGCTGCTCGGCTTTCCGCTACGCACCCTGCTGACCCAATTGCGACTACCACCCGAGATCACCGCCGTACCACGGGTCGGCGCACCACCGGAAGTCCAGATGAACTGGCGCGATATCGCCCTGCGGTCGGTCGGCACGTTCGTCGCAGGACCGGGCACGCGACTCGGCCTGACCATCGTCGCCGCACCCGGCCGCAACGAAACCCGGTGCACTGTCGAGGAATTCACGCTCGAACTGCCGCCGGGCCCCAAGCGAGTGCTGCGCCTGAGCTTCGCGGCACTGACCTTCACCCAGCGGGGCGGCGCCGCACCCGAGGTCGCCGTCGACGGCCTTCGGGTCGAGTTCGTCGGCGCCTTGAATCTGCTGAAGGAACTCCAGGATCTGGTTCAGCTCGGTGACATCGGCAAGATGCTCGACGTCAGCGCTCGCGGTATCACCGTCCGCTACGCCCTGCCCTTGCCACCGGTCACCGCCGGGGCGTTCGTGATGCGCAATATCGCCCTCACCTCGGCCGTCGACATCCCGTTCGACGGCAGACCGGTCGGGTTCACCTTCGGGTTCGCCAGTCGGGCGAACCCCTTCCAGCTCGCGGTGATGATGTTCGGTGGCGGCGGCTACCTCGAGATGCAGCTCGACCGCGACGGACTGCGCCGCTTCGAGGCAGCCCTGGAATTCGGGGCGTTCGTCGCCGTCGACTTCGTCGTCGCCTCCGGTGAGGTGCACGCGCTCGGCGGCGTGCGGTTCACCCTCGAACCCGACGGCGCGGTCACCCTGTGCGGGTACCTGCGCATCGGCGGCTGTGTCGAGGTCCTCGGGCTGATCAGCGTCTCGATCGAACTGTGCCTGTCGCTGACCTACCGGTCCGAACGCAACGCCCTCGTCGGCCGAGCGACCCTGGTGATCGAGGTCGACCTCACCCTCTGGTCGGACAGTGTGGAGATCGACAGCGGCGAATGGGTGCTCGCGGGCGGGGCCGCCCGCAGACCGGCGCTGCGCGACCGCGACACCGCACTGGCTCAGTGGCTCGAATACCGGGCCGCGTTCGCAGGAGTAGGGCAATGAACGAAGCCGAACACTTCCGGATCGTCGCCGATGTGGCACTGCCCCACTCGGTGAGCCGGGTCGCGGTGAGTCGCGACGGCAGGCGGGTATTCGCGGGCACCGGGTGGTCGCTGTTCGGGAACGACGGCGGCGGCACACCGGGATCGAGCATGCTCGACGGGACCACGGGGCAGGTGCTCTGGAGCGATGCGGGCGCCAGGTGCTTCGATGTGGCCTTCACCCCCGACGGCGAGGCCTTCGTGTTCACGGGCGTGAACGACGCCGAGGAGCGGTGGGTGTCGTTGTTGCGCACCGCGAGCGGCGACGAGGTGTGGTCACACCGGGGTGGTGGCTTTCTGGAACTCGGTCCGGACGGTACCCGGCTCGCCCTCATCGGGATACTCGACGACGGCGCGGACGGCGAGTACGCACAGAACATCGTGTTCGACGTGGCGAGCGGCGCGGTGCTGTACCGGCAGGGAGGTTCCATGACCCGGCCCCGATTCCGGTCCGATTCGACGCTGCTGTGCACGGGCTGCCCGTCGCTGGTCGACCTGGCGACGGCAACGCCGCGCTGGTTGCTGGGAGACCACACGAACATCCCGTCGGCCGCCGAATTCACCCCCGGCGGTGACGGAGTGATCTTCGCGAGCGCCACTTGGGGCACCATCACCACCTACGAACTCGAGGTCGACGCGACCGGTGCGGCTGTCGCGCGTGGCGCCGTCGACGCACCGGAACTGGCGAACATCAACACCTGGTTCGAGAGCCTGTTTTACAGTCCCCGTCGCGAAACCCTTGTGCGCGTGGGCAACAACGACATCGCTCTGCTGTCGGTCGTCGACGGTGGCGTGCGCAGGACGCTGCCGGTTCCGGGGAGCGGTCCGTTCGCCGGTGCCTTCCTGCCGCACGGCGAGCGGCTCGCGGTGAACGTCGCGATCCCGCCCGCGACGGATCCGGCAGGGGTGAGCGTCATCGAGACCAGCGGTGAGTCGGTCGTCTGGTCGGATCCGGGGCACACCGTGTGGCACCTCGCGGTCACGGGCGACGGCGCCGGGCTCGTCACCGGCGGTGAAAACGCCGTCCGCATCTACGAATTGGGCACCCCGGCGCGGTCACGACGTGACTGCGGCGCTCGCATCGGCGCCGTGGCGGCCAGTGCGGGCGCGGCCGGGATCGTCGCCGCCGCGGCCGAAGCGAAACTCGTCGTCTTTCGCGCCGCGACCGGTGAGCTGATGCTCGAACGGGTGCACCCCGGTCCGATCGGTGCCGTGGCGGTGAGCCCCGACGGACACGGCGTGGTCACCGGCAGCAGCGACGGCCGGTGCAGGCACTTCGACACGCTGACCGGTGCCCGGTGGACCGCGCGCCACAACGGAGCGGTCAACGCGGTTGCCTTCAGCGACAACGGAACCCGGATCGCCACCGCGAGCGCCGATCGCACCGCCCGCTTGTTCGATCGGGTACCGGGAGCCGATCCGGAGAATGTCACCGAGCTGTGGGCGCATCAGCATCCACTCGCCGTCACCCACGTGGTGATCGGTCCGGGGGCCGCCTGGGTCGCCACGGTGGCCCTGGATCGTAAAGTGCGCATCCTGGCCGGGACGACCGGCACCGAAGCGCATCCACCGTTCGAACACGACGCCAAGATCCGGGGGCTGTGTGCCCGCGCGAACACGCTCGTCACCGCGAGCGAGGACGGCAGCACCCTGGTGATCGATGCGTCGACCGGGGTACGGCGCCTGCGGATCGAGCATCCGGGCCCGGTGACGGTGCTCGCGCTCACACCCGATACCGGGCTGCTCGCCACGGCACGCGGAGAGGTTGTCGATCTGTGGCGTATCGACGGCGAGCGGGAAGTCCTCGTGCACCGGCTCACCGCGCGGGCCACCGTCAACGACCTGGTGTTCGCGGCGAACGGCACTCTGATCGTCTCCGCCGACGACCCGGTCGTCGCGGTGCTCGACCCGGTCACCGGACGGGAGATCGACCGGTTCCTGCAGCCCATGCCGATGAGTCGGCTGGCCGCGGGCGCCGACGGCCGGGTGGTCGTCGGCGCCTGCACCGACAATGTCGCACGCGTGTACGAGGTGGACGATGAGTGAAATGCTCTGGGTGGCAGTACCGTCCGGCCGCGACGGCGCCGAACTGTCGTTGCGGGTGCTGGTCGTCCCCAGGCTCGCCGAAGGCACCCTGGTCGACTTCGGGCTCGCGGACTGGCCGTCGCTGCTGAACGACCAGACGGGCTTCGAACTGCGCGTGCGCACCGACGCGGGGGAGCGGGTCGTCGCCACGGCGCCGCGCCTGGTCAGGCGGGCCCGTTCGGAGCTGTGGCACGAATTCTTCGGCGGCGACGCGGGTTTCGTGCGCCAGTGGGAGGACCGCACAGTGCGCCCGCCCCAGGTGTCCGATACGGCGGCGACCGCGACGAAGGTCGCCGCGACCTTACGCACCGTCACCCGCACCGGCGCCGAACGCCCACCGGAGGAGACCGAGGCGGCGGTGCGCGAGCAACTCGCCACCTGGGACGGCACCGCCACCCCGCCCGTCCCCGACGACAACGAACCACCCCCGCCGGTGGTCGCCGACTTCCACCGCACGGTCGCCAACCTCCGCGAACATCCGGCGGTGCTGCTCGAACTCGGCCTCGTCTTCGAACTCCGCTGTTCCGCGACCGACCTGGCCGAGGGGACCGCGCTGCTGAGTGTGCGCTGCGTCGACCCGCCGTTCCTGCGCAACCTGGTCACCGCACCGTTGACCCGTTACGAACTCACCACGACCGGCTTCCGGCCCGCGCCCGATCCCGCGGCGTCCTCCGGCATCCGCGCGGGCATGCTCGACCTGTCGGACTCGGTCTCGCTCACCGACCCCGCCGCTTCCGCCGCGCCGCGTCGCTGGGCCGTCGCGACTTTCGACATCGACGGTGGCGCCGACGCTTTCCGCCAGGCTGCCCACGATTTCGCCGCCAACGCCCCGGCGAATCCGGTGCTGCCACCGGTCCGTTCCAGCGGCATCACCCTGCTGCAGCCGGGTCGCGGCCGTGAGTACCGCGCGCGCAGCGGCGCCGGTGCGCGACGATCCCGCGACCTCGGTGACGCCGTGTTCACCGCCGAGGACCTCGTGCTCGGCTACCGTGTCGACATCCGGCGCGAGGGCACCCCGTGGCTGTCGGTGTGCGCCCGCGACGCCGGTTACCGCGTGAACGGTGTCGACATCGTCGCAGGCCGGGAAGAGGGGCATGTGAAACCGTTCGCCGCCGTTCGCGGTGCCGACGGGCAGCTGCGTGCCGACGAGGTGGTGTTGCGCTGGGACGGATGGAGCCTCGCGCTTCCGTCGCCCAACCTGCGCGGCGACACGACCGGCCCTGCGCGTAACCCCGCGCATCCCTTGCCTTTCGACTTCACCTGGAACTACTCGGTGCCGCCGCGCAGCATGCCCGCGTTGCGTTTCGCCGACCTGTATCAGGTGCGGGTGCGCATCGCCGATATGGCCGGTGGCGGGCTCACTGCCGCCGAACTCGACGACGCGACCGTGGCGAGCACGGCGGTGAGCTATCTGCGGCACGACCCGGTGCCGCCGCCACAGGTGCACGGGCCCGCCGCGCTCGCGGCAGGTGCGGCGGTCACCCGGCTGGTCATCCGCAGCGATGTGGACCGCGGCGTCGCCGACCTGCACGCCGAAAACCCGGACTACCCCGTTCGCGATACGCGAGTCCTGCGCGCACCCACCGCCGCGCTGTCGCTGATCGAACAGCACCGCGTGCTCGATGAACGCACCGACGAGGAATCCTTCCAGCTCGCCCAGCGAGCCATGGACACCGACGGCAGCGGCGCGGGCCTGCCCGATCCGGTCGCCAGCGGGGTGCGCGCCCAGGTGCGGGCAGGCGAGGCGGGGCTCGGCGCGCCCATCGGCGACCACAGCGCCTGGTCGCCCGCATGGCCGCAGTACGCGCCCAAAACAGTTGAACTGCACGACAATCGGGGTGCCGAACCGATCACGGTCCGCTGGAACGGTGACGTGCTGAGCGTGGGGCTCGCGAAGGGAAAACAGGCCAGGATCGAGCTGAGCTCCACCCTGGACGGGGAACTGTCCAACCACCTGGCCATCAGCGACGCCCTCGCCGGCGGAGCAGGCGAACCGACGATCTCGCCCGACAGCACCAAGCTCGGCCGCAATCCCGCCGTCACGCCACCGGTGCGGGTCGACGTGGTCCACGCAGTGAAGCATCCGCTGCGCGAACCTGTCTGGGAGCTGCCGGAAGGCATCGTCCATCGGGAACCCAACGACCCGACCGCGTTGCTCACCCCGACGTTCACCGACGCGGGTCTCGATCCGCACAGCACCGGCCGGCTCGGGTTCTCCGCCACCTGGACCGATGTCACCGACACCGGAACCCACGCCACCGCCGCACACACCCCGAGGACGCACACCGACCTGCACAGTCAGGTCGTCGAGCCCGGCGAGATGCCGTCGGTGCGGCTCAGACACGAATTCGGTGACACCCGCCACCGCACCATCACCTACACACTCGAGGCGGCGAGCCGCTACCGGCAGTACTTCGCGGCCACCGATCCCGAATCCGACTTCGCCGTCGCCCACACGCAGGCCCCCGTCGTCATCGCTTCCAGTGCGCGGCCCACGGCGCCGACGGTGCTCGGGGTCGTACCCGCCTTCGCGACGCACATCGCCAGGACCGGAGCCGATCGACTCGAATTCAGCCGGGACAGAGGCCGCATTCGGGTCGAGGTCGCACGCCCCTGGTACGAAACGGGCGAGGGGGAGCAGCTGGCGGTGGTGCTCGCACCGACCGCCGATCCGACTCCGACGGTGGCCGCCACCGTGAGCCGGGCCGGACGCGACCCGCTGTTCGGTACACCGGATCTGCCGTCGTTCCCGCAGACCGCATGGTTCCCGTCGGCCGTCGAGCCGGAAGAGGTGGTCGTTCCCGAGCTCGGTGAGTTCGTCGCTGTCGCACCGCATTCGGTGTCGCCCGGAGGTGACCGGTGGTTCGCCGACGTGGACATCGCCGTTCCGGAGGAATATCAGTCCTATCACCCGTTCGTCCGGCTCGCGGTCGCCCGCTACCAGCGACACAGCCTCGACGGCATGAGCTTGTCGCCGATCGTGGTCACCGACGCGGTGCCGTTGCTGCCCGACCGGCAGGTGGTCGTCGATCGGTCGGGGGACGAATTGCGCGTCGGTGTCGAGGGTACGTCACCGAATCCGCTGAACCGGCTGGAGCTGCGCCTGGAGTCCTGCCCGGCGGGCCTCACACCCGAGTCCGTCGATCTCGTCGTCGATGATCCGGCCGAACAGCAGGGCCTGGCGGTGTGGCGGCCGGTCGGCGCTGCGGTCGAACGGGCCGAGGACGGCGGCATCGCGCCGCTGACGATGCCCGCGACTCCCGATCATCTGCGCCTTCGCCTGTGGGAAACCGAGAATCTCGTGGGACCGGAAGTCGCGGAACTGCCCGGTGAATTGCGGACGCGCACAGTCTTCGTCGCCACGATGATGATTCCTCCGGAGTGGTACCGAGCGTGAGAGAGGGTGCGGGCGCCACCCGCACCCCCCGATTTTCACGGTGTGAACGGTCGCTGTTCGAGGAAATCGGCACCCGCGTTGAGCGGGTACAGGTTCGGCACCTGATCCGGCGGCATGATGTTCATGATCTGCCGATGGAACTGGGTGTACCCGCCCGTGAAGGCACCGTTGGCCCACACCTCGAGCAGCGACCCGGTGAACTGGCCGTTGACCGGCCCGTCGTAGGACAGCTGCGAATCCTGGCAACCCGACAACAGCACCACGCTCGCGCGCAGATCCGAACGCGACTGCGGACCGCTCAAGCGCTGCACGAAGGAGTACAGCTGCCTGCGCCGCTTGTTGTCCTCGGACTGCACCTCACGCGGCATCGCCTTCGGGCTGCCCTGCACCACCGTCGGCGCGGCCGGTGCGTCGGCGTAAGCGCTCTCTGCCACGTTCGCGATGGCCGCGCGGCTGTCGCGCGTGAAGGCGTCGCGCACCACGGTGCCGCTGTGACAGCTGTCCGAGCACACCACCACCCGCACGCCCGCCGCGAACTGACGCCACATCTGGAACAGTTCGTCATCGACGATCTGGCGGTCGAATGCCACCCAGGTCTCGTCCTGATTGTCGTCCTCCTCGCCGTCGACGTCCCACGCCTGACCGCCGTGCCCGGAATAGGTGATGAGCACGAGATCGCCCGGCTGCGCGTTGGTCGCGAGCTGACCGATCTCGCCGATGATCGCGAACGAGGTGGCCGCGCTGTCGAGCAAGGTCACCGAGGTGGCGAAGCCTTGCGCGGCGGCCAGCGCCGCCATGGAATTCGCGTCGTTCACGCAACCCGCGAGTGCGCCGTCCCAACCGCCGTAGGCGCCGGGATCGACCCGATTCAAACCGATGTGCAACGAATATCCGCTCACTGCCGTTCCTCCATCCGAGCCGGAATTGTCGAAAGTCGCCGAATTGTTCGGCACTTCTCATCCTCGGGATGCGGCGCCGAGGCCGATAGCGTGGCGGACTACCCGAATACGGCGGTGCGAAATCGGGTAGTGGATTACGCATTCGATGGACCGGGTCCGCGCGCGACCATCGATGGACAAAGATTCTCCCGCCGAGAAAGGGCAGAGAAATGTTGCAGGCAGACAGCAGTGACGCGGTCGTCGCGGCGAGCGCGGACACAGTGGAAGAAGCGGATTTCGAGTCGACCAAAGCGGGATACTCCGCCGTCGAGGCGATGGGCACCCGGGCAATCGGGGAAACGAATATCACCTCGATCTTCTGGGCGCAGAAGGGTTTGCTCACCCATGGCACCGGCGCCTGGGTGTTCGGTTTCCCGAATGCGACGGTGCGCGCCGACAGCCAGGTCTCGGTGAGCCTGACCGAGCGGGACAACAACGGCACCCCGTTTCTCGGTTTGGCGACCACGCAGGTGCTCAATGTGGTCCCGCATGCCGACGGCACCATTTCGGTGCGCTATCACGTCGGCTGGAGCAGCAATATCAGGGTGCTGTTCAACTTCATCATCGTGAATTGAACGCCCGGCAGTGTCGCGGTACACCGGGCCGGCCCGACAGCGTGGTCGGTTCCGGTCGCCGGTGTTCTGCGGCAGTCGCGGCAGCGCTTGTCGACGACAACGAGGTCGATCGCGAGCGGGCCACGACGTCCTGCCGTCTAGGATCTCGGTCGTGTTCGGGCCGATGCGGCGAGAACCTGCTCGGTCTTGGTGGCGCCGGTCGCGATCGCGAGGCCGAGCCCGTGCACGGCGTCCTCGAGGGCCTGTTGCGCGGCGGCGGCGCGCAGATGCAGGCCGACGGGTGAATCGCCGGGTGCCGCAGTGATTTTCATCGCGAGCTCGAGCAGATCGAGCTCGCCGGTCTGCCAACGTTCGACATCGGCGTACAGGGCACCCAGCGCGACACCGGTCCACCGCAGGGCGGTCACCGGGCCCCGCGCGCGCAGCCGGTCGACCGCGACACCCGGTGGCGTGCAGCTCACCAGGAACTGTCGCTGCGCGGAGGCGAGCGCCTCGGTGACATCGACCCCGCGGTCGACGAACGCACCGAGGGAACCGGCGGGCCACCCACTGATCGCCGACGCCGACAACATGCGCCGGGAACCGCACCAATCGCGTTCGATGCGGTAGCGCACCCCGTCGTCGAGGAACGGGCGTGCCCATCGGCCGGTCAACTGGGCGGGCGCACACGGTCGCAGCTTCACGGTGAGGTCGTCGTCGGCCCCGCTGCGCAACCGGATGACCATCCGGCCCGCCAGCAGGTCCGGTGAGCCGGCCAGGGTGGGTTCGGCGAACCAGATGTCGCGGACAGCGGCCGCCGCCGGGTCGCAGCCGAGGTGCCGCAGCGCGAGCGCGACGTCGGTGTCGAGGTTGACCTTGATTTCGATCGGCGTGATCACCCGGAGCCCCTTCGGTCGCTGGTAGCGGACACGGCGCGATGTCCACGGATCAGCGTCGCCCACCCCGGCCCGGCCGCGCGCGCGTAGTCCGCTACCCCAACGCGGCGCACTCCGCTCACCCGCGGCGCTGAAGTAGTCGACTACTCGTGACAGCCGGGTACGCGCGGCGGAAACTGAGTCGATCCGGTCCCGTACGCGTGGAGTTCGTGGAGGTTCCCGATGATCGACGCCACTCACCAGACCAGCGCGCGTGACACCGCGCCCGATCGATCTCGCATCACGAATGCCCTGGTCACGGCGGCGGAAGTCCTCGACCGCCGGATCGGTTGGTTCCGTTTGCCGACGCCGCTGGGCCTGGCAGTGCTCGTCGGGTTGCGGGCGAGACTGCGGGCTCGGAACCTCTTCGACACCGGCCCGCACCCCGACGGCCCGCTCCCGCCCGGCCGGCCCGGCGAGCACCGCACGCGCACCATGGACGGCACCTACAACACTCCTGGCGATCCGCGCGCGGGCTCGATCGGCTGCCGATTCGGCCGCAACATTCCCCTCGACCACACTCGTCCCGAGGACAGCGCCCGCATTCTCGACCCCGATCCACGCACCGTCAGCACCGCGCTGCTCGCTCGCGAGGAGTTCCGGCCCGCGACCACCTTGAATCTGCTTGCCGCGGCGTGGATCCAGTTCGAGGTACACGATTGGTTCAGCCACCGGCCTGCCGATGCCGAACCGTTCACGGTCACGGTGGCCGACGGCGATTGGCCCGAACCCACGATGACGATCCCGCGTACGGCAACCGTGCCCGCACCCGATCCCGCCGACCCGCCGACCTTCGTCACCGGCGAATCGCACTGGTGGGACGCCTCCCAGATCTACGGCGGCACAGCCGAAGCAGCTGGCCGTCTGCGCTCGGGCAAACTCGGTCAGGTCGTCATCGACGAGCTGGGCCTGCCACCGCTGGACGCGGAGAACCTGGTGGCCAGATCGCCTGCCGCCGCCAACGCTTGGGTGGGGCCGGCCCTGCTGCACTCGCTGTTCCTGCGCGAGCACAACGCGATCTGCGAGCGCCTGGTCGCCCGCTATCCGGACCGCCGTGACGACCAGTGGCTCTACGACACCGCCCGCCTGATCAACGCCGCCCTGATCGCCAAGATCCACACCGTCGACTGGACACCGGCCGTGATCGCCCACCCCACCACCGTCGCCTCCTTGCGCGCCAACTGGTTCGGGTTGCTCGGTGAACGGATAGCGCGCCGCTTCGGCAGGCTCGTCGACAACGAAGTCCTCTGCGGCATACCTGGTTCCGCGCGCGAAGACCACGGCGTCCCGTACTCGCTGACCGAGGAATTCGTCGCCGTGTACCGGATGCATCCGCTGATCCCCGACGAACTCGCTGTGCGCAGCCTCGCCGACGACAGGGTGCTCGCCCGCCTTCCCTTCCCGGAGCTCGGGGTGCGCCACATCCGTCGGCGTCTGGCGGAAAACCCGATGGACACGCTGCTGTATTCCTTCGGCCGGGCCAACCCGGGCGCGCTCACCCTGCACAACTACCCCGAACACCTGCGCCGCCTCGACCGGGGCGAAGACCAGCCACTGGACCTGGCGACCATCGACATCCTCCGCGTCCGGGAACGAGGTGTGCCGCGCTACAACGAGTTCCGGCGGCAACTGCGCCTGAGGCCCGCGCGTTCGTTCGACGATCTCACCGACGACCCGCGGTGGGCGCGTGAACTCGCGCAGGTGTACGACACCGTCGAGGACGTCGACCTGCTGATCGGCCTCTACGCCGAGCCCAAACCGCCCGGCTTCGGCTTCGGCGACACCGCTTTCCGGATCTTCGTGCTGATGGCCTCGCGCAGACTCTCGGCCGACCGGTTCTTCACCACCGACTTCCGGCCCGAGATCTACACCGAGGCGGGCATGGCCTGGGTGCGCGACAACACGATGCGCACCGTGCTGCTCCGCCATTTCCCCACCCTCGCCCCGGCCCTGACCGGCGTCGCGAACCCCTTCGCCCCGTGGAGGTCCCGATGACGACCTACCTGCGCTACCGCGACGATCTCGAACACCCACGTGCCGACGAGGAGCGCGATATCGACCGGATCATCGCGGTACTGCGCACCAACAACGAACGTGCCTTCCGAAAGTACAAGCGGGGCCTGCGCGACGCGCACGCCAAGAGCCACGGCATCCTGCGCGGCGAACTCACCGTCCACGCCGGCCTGCGACCCGAACTGGCACAGGGCATGTTCGCCAGGCCCGCGACCTATCCGGTGATCGCCCGGTTGTCGAGCACCTCCGGGGCCATCCGCAGCGACCAGTTGCGCGGCGTGCGCGGGCTCGGCATCAAGGTGCTCGGTGTGCACGGCCCGCGCGCGCTACCCGACGACGACGCGACCACCCAGGACTTCATCATGGTCACCCATCGGGAGTTCCTCTTCGCCGACGCACACGCCTACCTCACCAAGGGCATGCCGACGGCCTGGGTGCTGGCCCGCCTGCCCGATACCGCTCTGCGGGTGGGCAGCGACCTGATGTCCGCGCTCGACACCCACGTGCTGCGCCGCGTCGGCAAGGGCGTGCCACCCAATCTCGCCGTCTTCGTCGCCCCGAACACCCATATCCTCGGCGAGACGTTCTACACCTCGGCGCCGCTGCGCCACGGCGACTACGTCGCCAAACTGCTCTACGCCCCGGTGTCGCCGGAAGTCGTTGCGCTGCAGGGCCGCCCGATCGCGACATCGGCTGGCGTGAATGCCCACCAGAACTCGGTGATCGACTTCTTCGCCAACCACGGCGCCACCTACGAACTACGCGCCCAGCTGTGCACGAACATCACGAGCATGCCCATCGAAGACGCCACCGTCGACTGGCCCGAAACCGAGTCCGCGCATCAGACGGTGGCGACCCTGCGCTTCGACCGGCAGGATCCCTACACTCCGCAACGCCGCGCCTACGGCGACGAGGTGCTCTCGTTCAATTCCTGGCGCGGGCTCGACGCGCACCGGCCCCTCGGCTCGATCAACCGGCTCAAGAAGCGGGTGTACGAAGCGTCGAGCAACTACCGCCACGACGTGGGCAACGCGCCACGCATCGAACCACGCGACGCCACCGAGCTGCCGCCGTGACCAGCACCGCACCCACCCGTGCAGCGCCCGTGCCCGGCGCGTTTCGTTGTGGCGTCGTCGCAGGACAACTACACTTTTCGCCCATGGGCGGACTGTGGCAGCTGCTCGATCGCCCCACCGAGTACGAAGCTGTCCACCGCGCGCTGACGAGCGGCGAATCCGGTGGCGTGGTTCTCGTCGGCGCGGCAGGCGTCGGCAAGACCACACTCGCGCGGCTCGTCACCGCCGCCCTCCCCGATCCCGTGCGCTGGGCGGCGTGCACCGCCTCCTCCCAAGCCATCCCGCTCGGAGCCTTCGCGCCCTGGATCGCCGCCTCGGCGTCACGCGACCCGCTCGCGCTTCTGCATTCCGCACGCGAGAACCTGCTGACCGTGCCCGGCACCGTGCTCGGCGTGGACGACGCCCACCTGCTCGACACCTTGTCGGCCACCCTCGTGCACCAGATCGCCGTCGACCGGGGCGCCCGCGTTGTCGCCACGGTCCGCAGCGGCGAACCGGTACCCGACGCGGTCACCTCGCTGTGGAAGGACGGCTACCTCGAACGAATCGAGCTGGCGCCGTTCACCAAACAGCAGTGCACCGGCCTCGTGCAGTCCGTACTCGGCGGAACACTCGAAGGGCTCAGCGCCGATGTGATGTGGGAATCCTCCGGCGGTAACCCGCTGTTCCTGCGCAATATGGTCGAGGGCGCGGTGGAGGCGAGCACCCTCACCGACGTCAACGGGGTCTGGCAGCTGCGCGGGCCGACCGCGGTGCCCTCCGGGCTCGTCGCGTTGCTCGACGAACGGCTCACCAGGGCGGGTAAACCGGTGCTCGACGTGCTGGAGATGCTGGCCGTCTACGAGCCGCTCGATATCGACATCCTCAGCGAATTGGTTGGTGTGGATGCGGTCGACGCGGCCGAATCGACCGCGTTGATCCGGGTGTGCAGGCACAACGGTGCCGTCGATGTGCGGTTCAGCCATCCGCTGCTCGGCGAGGTGGTGCGCCGCCGCGTCGGCACCGCAGCCGCACGCGCCCGGCGCGGACGCCTCGTCGATACGCTGCGCGACCGGGATCTGAGCACGCCCGCGCATCGCATCCGCTTGGCCAGGTTGTGTGTCGATAGCGACCGGCCCGTCGACGTCGACCTGCTCATCGACGCGGCCAAAGACGCTGTGGCACTGGCGAATCTGCCGCTCGGCGAGCAGCTCGCCCGGGCCGCCTGCGAACGCGGAGGCGGGCTGCGCGCGGCCGAACTGCACTCCCGTGCGCTGCTGTGGGAGGGCAGACCACGCGAGGCCGACAGGATCCTCGCCCGCTTCGACCCCGACCGGCTCGACCCCCTGCAACTGGTCCAGTGGGGAGTGGTGCGGGCGAGCCTGCGCTTCTGGTCGCTCGGCGACGTCGAACACGCCCGCGAACTCGTCGACCTGCTGCGGGCGCGGGTCGAATACCCCGCCCTGCGGTTGACCGTCGATGCCGCGGCGGCGGCGATGGCCGTCCACGAGAACCACATCGCCGAGGGCATCGATGCCGCGCAGCGGGTCATCGCCGATCCCGAATCACCCCGCCAGGCGGTCGATTTCGCTGCCTTCGCGCTCGGTCTCGCCTTGCCGGTCGCCGGTCGTGGCGCCGACTTCGCGCCCATCGCGGCACGCAGCCGTGCGCAGCAGAAGGCGACCGACGGGCTCATCCGGGTGATGGTCCGCTACGGCGACGTGCTCGCCCTCACCACCATCGGCGACCTCGACCTCGCCGAACAGCGGGCCACCGAGTACCGCGAGTTCTCCTCGGCCGGGCAGTTCGCCGGCTGGGCGGTGGCCCGCATCGCCGCCGGGGTGGTCGCCACCTATCGCGGCCGGTTCCGCGACGCGATCACCGCCTTCGAGCAGGCACTGGCCGCCCTCAATGCCGAGGCCTCGTTGCCGTGGAAACTGCCCGCGCGGTTGCTGCTGGCCCGCGCCTACGCGGCACTGGGGGAGGTGGAGAATGCCGAGCGCGTCCTCGGTGACGCCGAAGAACACAGGGGGCCGCATATGGCTCTGCACGAACCGCAGCGCGTCATCGCCCGCGCCTGGCTCGCGGCGGCGGAACACCGACCCCACGCGGCGGTGGAGCTCGCCCGCACGGCAGCCGATATCGCCCGTCGCGCAGGCCAATTCGCGTTGGAGGCCGAGGCGCTGCACCACGCCGCGCGTTTCGGCGACCGTACCGTGGCCACCCGGCTCGCCGCTCTCGCCGCCCGCGTGCAGGGCCCGATCGCCGGGCTCTACGCCCGGCACGCGGCGGCGCTGGCCAAGGCCGACCCCGCCGCCCTCACCGAGGTGAGCGAGGAGTTCGAGGCCGCAGGCTTGTTGTTGTCGGCCGCCGACGCCGCCGCCCAAGCCGTCCCCATCTACGACCACGCCGGACGGCGCCACCCCAGCGCCGAGTCCGCCGCCCGCGCCTCGGCCCTCGCCGCCCGCTGTGACGACGCGGGAACCCCCGCCGTCACCGCCGCCGCCCGCCCACTGCCCATCACCGAACGCGAACGCGAAATCGCCGCCCTGATCGCCCGAGGCCTGTCCAACCGGGCCATCGCCGAACGCCTGTGCGTCTCCATCCGCACCGTCGAAGGCCACATCTACCGGGCCTGCATCAAACTCGACGTAGCCGACCGAGACCAACTCGCCCGCCTGATCCGCAGCCGCTGAAGTCGCGACACACCGCCCAGAGCTATCGGTGCTCAGGGCATTTCGATGGTTTCGGCGCGGGCGACTTCTTCGATGGCGCGGGTGATGCTGTCTTCGGTGGGGATTCGGGTTGCTTCGGAGAGGTGGGCGATCAGGAGAATGGCGGCGGGGTGGGGGTTCGTCGGTGGGTGGTCGGGGTGTTCGTCGATGCCGAGGGCGCCCGTGAGGGCGGTGGCTACGGTGGTCGGGTCGAGGGTGGGGAGCCAGGGGAGCGAGTGGCGCAGGACGTCGGTCAGGACGGTGCGGATGTCGTCGGCGGCGAGACCGTCGGGATGGGCGGCCTCGAGGAGTTCACGGATGACGGCCGACAAGACGATGGTCACCTGGTCTGCGGGCAGGTCGGCCAGATCAGCAGTGTGTTCGAGGAAAGCCGATTCGTCGCTGGTGCGTGCGGCGGCGACGCACGCCGCGACAGTGGTCGCGATGGCGCGGGCAGGCGACGGCCAATCGGACGGCCACATGGTGCTCCTCAGGGTAGATCGCGCACGGGTTCGCGCGGGGGCGCCGCCAGCCTAGCGAGCGGGGCATCAGATTCTCGCAGTATCAGAATCTAGTCGCAGAACGTTAGTTTTTGAGAACGCGATAGACAGTTGCGCGCGACACCCCGAAGCGCCGGGCGAGTTCCGCGGCGTCGACTCCGGAATCGCGCGCCCTCCGCGCCTGCTCGGCCTGTTCCGCCGTGAGCGCTGTCGGTCGCCCGCCGTTGCGCCCACGGGCCGGGCCACGTGCCGTCCGAACACCCGTGTCGCCGAGCAGAGCCCGCGCGCCGTCCAGGATCAGGGCACGCAGCCGTTCGATCGGTGCGTCGCGGAACAGCACCACCGGATCGGCCAGCCCGGCCACCACCTGGCACGCCCGCACACGCTGTTCCAGTCCGGCTCCCGGCCCCGCCACGAGGTCGTTGGCCAGCGCGATCGCCGCCCGGAAACGGTCCGCGATCGGCGCCTGGACGAGCAGGCTCATGTCTTTGACGAGCATGGTGAGTGTCTGCCGGTGGCGCAGATGCACATCGACATACCCCTCGATGGTCCGCCACCGCACGTCCTCGGCATCGGTGCCCGCCTCCGCCTCGGCCAGGGTTGCTTCCAGCTCGTCGAGCAGGGGCACGGTGAGCTGGTGCAGGATCGCCTCTTTGGAGTCGAAGTGGTAGTAGAGGGCGGCCTTGGTGATGCCCACCTCGTCGGCGATGGCCTGCATCGAGGTCGCCCGGTAGCCGCGCGCGGCGAACAGGGAACGCGCGGCCGCAAGAATTCGCTCGGATGTCATCGCACCACTTACCTCGGGTCAGTCTGGACGCTACGATTACTTACCAAGAGTCAGTCTAGTGAGGCGGGAGCAAGTCCTGTGCGAACCCGAGTGTCGTTCCCCTCCGGAAACAGCCGGTGCGTCGGCTACCTGGAGCTCCCCGAGGGCGGGAGAGCCCTGCCCTGTGTCGTCCTGTGCCACGGGTTCAGTGGGACGATGGACCGCCTGTTCGACCACGCGCGACAATTCGCCGAAGCGGGCTGGGCCACACTGGTTTTCGACTACCGAAGCTTCGGCGAGAGCGACGGCGAGCCCCGGCAGGTCCCCGACATCGCCGGACAACTCGACGATCTGCGCGCCGCGGTCGCCTTCGCCCGCGCGCACGACTGCATCGACCCCGAGCGCATCCTGCTGTGGGGCAACTCGCTCGGCGGCGCCCACGCGATCACCGTCGCCGCCACCGACCCGCGCATCGCCGCGGTCGTCGCGCAGATCCCGTTCAACGGATTTCCCGAGAAGGTCGAAGGCCGCTCGGCCGCAGACAACCTGGCATTGCTGGCCGCCATCATCTTCGACGCCGTGCGCGGCAAACTCCGCATGCGGCCCTACTACATCCGGATGGTCGGCGCGCCGGGCGAACTCGCCGTCACCGCCTCCGCCGACGCCGAGCGGCACATCGCCACCCTCACCGGCGGTGGCGAAACACTCTGGCGCAACAGCATCGCCCCGCGCGCCCTGCTGTCGATGATGCGATACCGCCCGGCCGAATCCGCCGCACGCCTCACCTGCCCGCTGCTCGTCTGCGCCGCCGCCGACGACCGGGAGACACCCCTCGACACCAGCCGCGAGCTGGCAGAACGAGCACCCGACGGCCGATTGCGCGTCTACCCTGGTACTCACTTCACCTTCTACACCGAACCGGCGCTGCGCACCCGCGTCGTCGCCGATCAGATCGAGTTCTTCCGCCACGCCTGCGATCGGGTGTGACGTGCAGGGTTGGCGCTGATCACACCGGGTATCCGCGTGGTACCCCTGAGTGGGAAGGATGCGATGACGATGCGCGGACGACGTAACCGACGTGATCGAGAAGTACGCGAAGTACGAGAAATCCAGGCCCGACCACCTCATCAGACCATCAAGTCACTGTTCTCGCTGCTGGTTCTCGCCTGGCTGCTGGCCGGGTTGGTCGCGGCGTTCCAGCGGGACTACTTCACCGACACCCCGACCAACTGCGGCGACTGGGGGACCATCGCGCTCACCGTGGCGGCGGGTCCGCTGAACTATCTCGGCATGAACCCCAAGGTCGGCGAATGCCAACTGCCCGAACCCAGCCAATGACCTGACTATTTGGCATCCCCGTAGCACTGCACCACCGCCGTGGTGAAGGGGAACCGCACCGGAGTCTCCCCGAACGTGAGCCTGCCCGCCAGGTCGGCCGCCGCAGCGATCGCCTCGGCGACCACCGGCGCCTCCTCGGCTGGGCAGTGCACGATCACCTCGTCGTGCTGGAAGAACACCAGCTCGGCGCGCATCTGCGCGATCGCCTGCCGCAACGCGGCCAGCACAAGCAGGGCCCAGTCGGCCGCGCTGCCCTGCACCACGAAATTGCGGGTGAAGCGGCCCCTGGCGCGCGCCGCCGAACCGCTGCGCTCGGCAGGGGGCACATCGATCTCTTCCGGAGTGGCCGACACCGGTGGGCAGGTCCGGCCCAACCAGGTGCGTACCAGCCGACCCTCCTCCCCGGCGTAGGCCGCGTCGTCGACATAGGCCACCGCGGCCGGATATCGGCGCCGTAGACCGGCGAGATGGGTGAGCGCGTCGCCGGAGGTCTGGCCGTAGATGGCGCCGAGCAGCGCGAGCTTGGCCTGGGCCCGGTCGCCACCGAAACCACGCGCCGCCAGATCCGCGTACAGGTCCTCGCCGCGACCGGCCACCTCCATCAAACCGCGGTCACGGGAGATGGCGGCCAGCACCCTCGGCTCCATCTGATCGGCATCGGCCACCACCAGAACCCAACCGGGATCGGCGCGGATCGCCTGCCGGATCACCTTCGGAATCTGCAGGGCGCCACCACCATTGGTCGTCCATCGCCCCGACACCGTTCCACCCGGCAGATACTCGGGCCGGAATCGGCCACCGTGCACCCACTGCTCGAGCCAGGCCCAACCGTGCGCGGTGTGCAAGCGGTAGAGCGTCTTGTACGCCAACAGGGGCGCGACCGCCGGATGATCGATGCGTTGTAACTCCCATTTACGCGTGGAGGACAACGCGACTCCCGCCCGCGCGAACGCCCGGATGATGTCCTGGGGAAGATCGGGCCGCACACGGGTGCCGAAGGCGCGCGACACCTCGTCGGCGAGTTCTGCCATCCGCCGGGGTTCCGCCCCACCGGGAAAACGTTCACCGAGCATGGTGTCGAGCAGTTCGCGGTGCACGTCGGCCCGCCAGGGAATACCCGCGCGCGACATTTCGGTCGCCACCAGCATGCCCGCCGATTCGGCCGCGATCAGCAAGCGCATCCGATCAGGATGTTCGGTCCGCTCGGTCCTCGCGAGCTGCGTCGCGTACACCTCGACCAGCGCGGTGAGCTCGTCGGTGCCGGGCGGCAACGGCACCGGACCCGAATCGAACAGCGAGGGTTGCGTCTCGGCGCTCCGCACGGGCGCGTCGGGTGGGACGGGCAGGTTCCGCAGCCGCGCCCAGGCCGCCGCCAACGACCGAGGCTGACCGGATTGCCCCTGCTCGTACCCGATCAGCAATGCCTCGGCCGCCTGCACGTCGTAGCAGCGTTCCACGCGCACACCCGCCGCGAGCAGCGGCCGGTAGATCTCGGCGGTGGACCGCCACACCCACCGGCCCACGTGCGGGCGTGCGCGGATCGCCTCGACCAGCGACGGCTCCGTGACGACCGGACCGGCCGGACGCCCGTCCTGGTCGAGCGGGCACAGGCGAGCGCCACCGTCACCCGTCTCCGCCACCGCCCACCGCATGCGCAGAGTCTGTCAGCAGGGTCCGACAACCACTGTTTACCGGCCCGGGTGCCGGGTAAGCGGCCCACGATCGGGAGAACCCGGACAGGAGGTAACGCGATGGCGCACACGCAGACCGGCCCGCCCACGCAGCACACCCGGTCGGTCACCGAACTCGTCGACGACGCCACCAAACAGATCACCCGCCTCGTGCGCGACGAGCTGCAGCTGGCACGCGTCGAAATGCAGGACCGCACAAAAGGAATCGCCCGCGGCGCGGGCATCGCCGGAGCGGGCGGACTCGTCGCGTTCTACGGCGGCATCGCGCTGACCGTCGCGGCGATCTTCGCGCTGGCGCTGGTACTGCCCGAATGGGCGGCCGCGCTGATCGTCGGCGCCGCGCTGCTCGTGATCGGCGCGATCCTGGCGCTCGTCGGGAAGAAGAACGTCAGTTCGGCCGCACCGCCCATACCGCAGGAAGCCGTGCACGGCATCAAGGACGACATCGACACCATCAAGGACGGGAGCAGACGATGACCGACGACCCGGAGGCACTGCGCCGGGACCGTGACCAGGCCCGCCGGGAACTCGGCGAGACCGTCGCCGAGCTGACCGACAAATTCGACGTCCCCGCCCGCACCAAGGACAAGGTCCACGAGACGACCGAAGCGGCCAAGCACCGCGTCACCGACGCCAAATACCAGGCGCTCTACACCGCCGACAAGGCACGGGACAAAGCCGAACAGGTGGTCGGCAAGGTCGAGTCCTCGGTCCCCGACCCCGTGGTCGACCGAGGCAGGCAGGCCGCGGACCTGGCCGCCCGCAAACCCCAGGTTCCGGTCGCGGCGGCCGCGGTGTTCGCCGCCCTGCTGGTCTGGTTCCTCGCCCGGCGGCGGCGCGCATGAAAACGCTGTACAAACCGCTCGGCATGGTCGTCGGCGTGCTCGGCGGCATCGCCGCGAGCGCGGTGTTCAACCGGGTCTGGGGCGCGGTGGCCGACGGTGGCGACCCGCCGACCTCGACCACCCGCAACGCGACCTGGCGGGAAGTGCTGCTGGCCGCCGCTCTCCAAGGCGCCATCTTCGGCCTCGTGAAAGCCGCCGTCGACCGGGCGGGCGCCACCGGCTACAAGTCGCTCACGGGAACGTGGCCCGACTGACGAGGACAGGAGAACCATGTCGGAACAGGTAGGCGATTACGTGCTGCGCCGGCTGCGGGAATGGGGTGTCGAACAGGTCTTCGGATACCCCGGCGACGGCATCAACGGCCTGATCGCCGCCTTTGGACGGGCCGACAACACACCGCGTTTCGTGCAGAGCAGGCACGAGGAGATGTCGGCGTTCCAGGCCGTGGGTTATGCCAAGTTCAGCGGCCGGGTCGGCGTGTGCGCGGCGACATCGGGCCCCGGTGCCATCCATCTGCTCAACGGTCTCTACGACGCCAAGCTCGACCACGTGCCGGTGGTGGCGATCGTCGGGCAGACCGCCCGCAGCGCCATGGGCGGCAACTATCAGCAGGAAGTGGATCTGCAGGCGCTGTTCAAGGACGTGGCATCCGAATACCTGGTCGAGGTCAATGTCGCCGACCAGCTGCCCAACGCCTTGGATCGAGCATTTCGCACTGCCCTCGCCCGGCGCGCGCCGACGGCGGTCATCATTCCGGCCGACCTGCAAGAGGAACCCTACGAGCCGCCCGCGCACGCCTTCAAGGAGGTGCCGTCCAGCCCGCCGAGCGCACCGCTGACAACCTCGGTGCCGGTGCGATCCGAGCTGGAACGGGCGGCGGCCGTGCTCGATGCGGGCACCAAGGTGGCCATGCTGATCGGGCAGGGTGCGCGCGACGCGGTGGACGAGGTACTCGAGATCGCGGAACTGACCGGTGCGGGCATCGCCAAAGCACTGCTCGGCAAAGACGTAC
The DNA here is from genome assembly GCF_040655475.1 of Nocardia sp. NPDC050413. Taxonomy (NCBI): domain Bacteria; kingdom Bacillati; phylum Actinomycetota; class Actinomycetes; order Mycobacteriales; family Nocardiaceae; genus Nocardia; species Nocardia sp. NPDC050413. Next base: position 729,328 of record NZ_JBFAJZ010000001.1, read on the forward strand.
TCAGCGACGAATTGCCGTTCGTCACCGGCTCGATCGGCTTGCTCGGCACCCGCCCCAGCTACGAACTGATGCGCGACTGCGACACCCTGCTCATCATCGGCTCCAACTTCCCCTACAGCCAGTTCCTGCCCGAATACGACCAGGCCCGCGCGGTGCAGATCGACCTCGACGGCGCCCTGATCGGAATGCGATACCCGACCGAGGTGAACCTGGTCGGTGACGCGAAAGCCACACTGCGCCAGCTCATTCCACTGCTACAGCGCAAGGACGACCGCTCCTGGCGCGAGACGGTCGAAGCGAATGTGGCGCAGTGGTGGCAGACCGTGGAGAACCAGTCCATGCTCGATGCCGAACCGGCCAATCCCATGCGGATCGTGTGAGAACTGTCGCAGCGCATCCCCGACGACGCGATCGTCACCGCCGACTCGGGCTCCTCCACCACCTGGTATGCCCGTTGCCTTCGCATGCGCGGCACCATGCGGGGATCGCTGTCGGGCACGCTGGCGAGCATGGGCGAGGGCGTGCCGTACGCGATCGGCGCCAAATTCGCGCACCCGGACCGGCCGGTGATCGCCATCGTCGGTGACGGCGCCATGCAGATGAACGGACTCAACGAACTGCTCACCATCCAGCGCTACCAGGACCTGTGGCCCGATCAGCGGCTGATCGTGTGCGTGTTCCACAACAACGACCTCAACATGGTCACCTGGGAACTGCGCGCCATGGGTGGTGCGCCGAAATTCGAGGAATCGCAAACGCTTCCGGACGTCTCCTACGCCGATATGGCGCGCTGCGCGGGCATGGTCGGCATCAGCGTGGACAGGTCCGAGGACATCGGCCCGGCCTGGGACCGTGCGCTGGCGGCGGATCGCCCGGTGCTGCTCGACATCCGCTGCGATCCCGAAGTGCCGCCCCTGCCGCCGCACGCGACCGCCGACCAGGTCAAGGACCTGGGACGTGCTGTGCTGCAAGGTGACCCAGGCGCATGGCGGCTGCTCGTGCAGGGAGTGAAGTCGAAGGCGCAGGAACTTCGCCGGTGAGCGTGGTGGCCGACCGAAGGCCGGCCACCACCGCCTCGCTACGGCGTCGAGTAGCCGATCAGCGCGCCGATGCCCGCACCGATCGGGATGGTCACCAGCGCACCGACACCGCCGAGGAAGAAGCCGAGAACAGCGCCGATTCCGGCGCCGATGAGCGCGCCGATCCCCGCATTGTGCTGCTTACGGGCTTGGGTCTCGGCGGCCTCGTCGACGAACTCGGCTGTATTGGCCGTGACGGCGGCCGGTGCGCCCACCGGAGTGAGGGTGAGCGAGCGGCCGTCGGCCGCGATCGCCGCTGCCAGGTCGAAGGTGCCCGCGGTCGAGGCGATTCGGGTCGGAATGGACGCGACCGCACGGCCCTCGCGATCGGTGAGGGTCACGGTGCCACCCGCGAGGGTGAAGGTGCCGTCGACCACCGAGGTGGTGAGCCCTGCACCGTCGGACGAGGGGCCCGCGGTGAACGCCACCCCGTTTTCGGTGCCCTGGACAACCGGGGCCGCCGTCGGTGCGGCATGAGCGTTGGTGGTGGCGGTGAGACCGACGGCCCCGACCGCGAGGACAGCGACCGCGCAGAATTTCTTCATCTTGCCCCTCCAGTCTGCCCGCCGGAGTCCGGCGGAACATCCTCTGCCGGACCGGATCTCGGCCCGAGATCATCTTCACACTGTCCCCACCGGATGTGAACCCACCAGCGGTCATACCGGAAAAACATCACCGAATGGGCGCATTCGCCGAATGAGATTGCCACACCGTAGGTTTCGCTATGCCGTCGAAATTCCTATATGCCGGATCCGGAATTTCTCGGCAGGATGAGGATTCAGGGAATCGAGCGGAAGGAACGTCATGACGATCCTGGTGACAGGAGCTACGGGCAGTGTCGGACGCAAGGTCGTGGACCAACTGGTCGCGCGAGGGGTCTCCGATATCCGGGCGCTGACGGTGAATCCGGACCGGGCGGCGCTGCCCGCCGGGGTGGTGCCGGTGCGCGGCAATCTGCGTAAGCCGGACAGCCTGGACGGAGTATTCGACGGCGTGGACCGGATCTACCTCGCGCCGGCACCCGAAGTCGTCGGTGCGGTGCTCGAGCGAGCGGCAGCGGCCGGCGTCCGCCACGTCGTGGATCTGTCCGGCGAACCCGACAGCTGGTGGGGGACCGTGAGCAACGCCGTCGAGGACAGTGGGCTGGCGTGGACGCACCTGTGGCCCGCCGACTTCATGGAGAACAGCGTCAGTTGGTCGCAGCAGATCCGCGCTACGGGTACGGTTCGCGAACCGCGCCCCGAGACGGCCACCGCACCCGTCGCGATGGACGATATCGCCGCGGTCGCCGCTACCGCTCTGCTCGACGACGACCACCTCGGGCGTGCCTACCCGCTGGCGGGACCCGAAGTCCTCACCCGCGCCGAGCAGCTCGCCCAGATCGCCGCCGCCATCGGCCGCGAGCTCACCTTCCGCCGATCCGATCGGGCCGAAACCATTGCCGCCCTGGCACCGAGCATGGGCGACAACACCGAGTGGTACGTCGACAACGTCCTGCTCGGCTACAGCCCGCCGACCGACACGCTCCCGATCACCAGCGTCCAGGACATCACCGGCCGCCCGGCGACCACCTTCCGCGACTGGGCGAAAGCCAACGCCGATCAGTTCCTCGACGGCTGATCCACCTGCCTACCGCACCTCGGAAGCTCGGCGCGGTCGAGCTCATCCGAGGGCGCGGACCCGCAGCGCGCGGGCGAGATGATCGCGTTGCTCGACGACCAGGCGGCGCAGGGCAGCGGGGGCGCCGGTATTCGTCGCGAGCCAGTCGTCCACGGCTGCCAGGGAATCGGCGGCGGGAAAGAGGCCGATGACGATGCGGCGGGCGATCTCGATGCTGCGCTGCTCCCAGGTCGGACGCAGTCGGGCGAAGTACTCGTCGTCGTAGGAGCCGATCAGGTCGCGACGGTCGCCTGCGCGGAAGCCGTCGATCACGGCATCGAGGTGGTCGTTGGTGAGCGCGGTGTCGTCGAAGATGCGCGTCCACGCGGCGGCTTTCACGTCCCGGTCCGGGCGGGCGGCCAGGGCGTGCAGGTGGGCGGTGCGGCCCGAGGCGGTGTCGTCGCGGGCGAGTTCGGTGTCCAGATCGTCGGTGGTCGCGGCGCCGGTCGCGGCCAGTGCCGTCCAGAGGGCCCACCGCAGGTCAGGGTCCAGGGCCAGACCCTTCGGGGCGGGGTTTTCGCCGAGCAAGACGGCGCGGATATCGGCGGCCCGCCCCGCGTCGACGGTGGCGGCGGCCGCGGTCGCGCGGGCGAACGCCAGCTGCTCGCCGGAACCGGGCGCAGCGGAATGCAGTGCCGTCCAGCATGATTCGAGCCATTCCTGCCGCCACCTGTCGCGCTCGGTGGTCGGCAAATAGTGACCGATGGCGAAGGAGGCGTTCGAGAGCACCGCCGTGAGCAGGGCCGTATTGGACTCGGCGGGAGCGAAGTCGCGGGCCATCGTCAAGTAGCGGCCGACGGCGAGTTCGCCATCGCGCGTGGCATTCCACAGCGCCGCCCAGATCAGCCCGCGTGCCAGCGGATCGACCACGCGGTCGAGTGACCGCTCCACGGTCACCAGGGAATCGGCGTCGAGACGAACCTTCGCATAGGTGAGATCGCCGTCGTTGAGCAGCCGCAGGGGAGCGGGGGAGAGGGTGACCGGGGTGCGCTCCTCGACGATGTCGACCTCCACGCGGTCACGGCGGACGAGGTCGCCGTCGGCGTCGAAGTCGTAGAGACCGACCGCGAGCCGGTTCGGGCGCGGATCGGTCTGCACGATGTGGTCTTCGTCGAGGGTCACGGTGGAGACGCCGGTGGTCTGCAACCAGGCCCGCGCCCACACGTCGAGGTCGCGGCCGGACTCGGCGGACAACTCGGTCAGCAGGTCATCGAGGGTCGTGTTGCCGAACGCGTGGGCCCGGAAATAGCGGCGGACGCCCGCGAAGAACGCCTCCCGGCCGACATAGGCGACGAGCTGCTTGAGCACGCTGGCGCCCTTGGCGTAGGTGATGCCGTCGAAATTGAGCTTGGCCGCCTCGAGATCGGTGATGTCGGCGACGATCGGATGCGTCGTCGGCAACTGATCCTGCAGGTACGCCCACGCCTTACGGCGGTTGGCGAACGCCACCCAGGCGTCGGTCCACTCAGTGGCCTCGGCGCTGGCCAGCGCGCCCATGTAGTCGGCGAAGGACTCCTTGAGCCACAGGTCGTCCCACCACACCATGGTGACGAGATCACCGAACCACATGTGCGCCATCTCGTGCAGGATCGTGTTCGCACGACCCTCGTACTGCGCCGCCGTCGCCGCACCACGGAACACGTAGGCCTCGGTGAAGGTGACCAGGCCCGGGTTCTCCATGGCACCCAGGTTGTATTCGGGCACGAACACCTGGTCGTACTTGCCCCAGGGGTACCGGTAGGCGAAATGCTCGGCGAAGAAGTCGAGCCCCTGGCGGGTCACCTCGAGAATCGTGTCCGCGTCCAGGTGGTCGGCCAGCGAGGCGCGGCACAGCACGCCGAGCGGGATCGTCAGTTCTCCACGGCTCCAGGAGGATTCGACGCGGTGATACGGACCGGCCGCGACCGCGGTGATGTAGGTGGAAATCGGCAGGGTCGGTGAGAACTCCACCGTCTGATTCGGGCCGTCGACGGTCACGGTATCGGCGGGCCGATTCGACACCACCTCCCAGCCGTCGGGCGCCGTAACGGCAAAGGTGAACGGCGCCTTCATATCGGGCTGCTCGAAGCACGCGAATACCCGGCGCGCGTCCGCCGGCTCGTACTGGGTGTAGAGGTAGGTGCTGTCGTCGACCGGATCGAGGAACCGGTGCAGGCCCTCACCCGAGCGGCTGTACTCGCCGATCGCCCGCACAACGACGACGTTCGATGCCGACAGCCCGGTCACCGAAATCCGCGCGCCGTCGTAGTCGACCGGCACTTCCCGTCCGTTCACGGTGACCGATTCGACTGCGAGGCCGAGGAAATCGAGCCACGTCGCGGTCGCCGTGGCGTCGAAAGCGACCGTCGTCGTGGTGGTGAATCCCGGGCGAGTGTGGTCGGCTGCGCCGGACAGATCGAGTTCGACGCGGTAGTCACGCACGGTGACCGTGGCGGATCGCGCGGCGGTCTCGGAGCGGGTCAGGTTGGCGGTAGTCACGTCCCGATCCTGCCAGTCATGTGGTGGGGGAGGGGAGTGGTTATCGCGGCCCCGATCTATTCGTCTGGGGGGCAAGGTAATTCGAGTGGCCTGGGCCGACGGTCGATGTGCTTGCCGGGGCGGTGCACGCCTCGGACCAGGCTTAGGTCAGTAAATAACATGCCGATAGCGCGATATGCGCATCTATTTATGAATCACCTTCATTCTCAAATAAAACAACCGGGCTACGCCGGCCTTCGTAGGACGGCAGGGGGTAAAGCCACCTTCGGCTCAGCGTGAACAGAATGCTGTTCGCGGTATCCGCCGACTGGTTTCGTAGGTCCTGTTCGCGCAGGTTCGATCGAAAGGCCCTCGAATGTCCGTTCCAGCCGATGCCGTGCGTGTGGTGAAGCTCGGCGCCCACATCGGTGCCCGCATCGACGGCATCCGCCTCGGTGGCGACCTCGACGGGCGTACGGTCGACACCATTCGCGCCGCGCTCGCCGAACACAAGGTGATCTTCTTCCGCGGCCAGGAGCATCTGAGCGAGGACGGGCAGTACGAATTCGCCGAGCTCCTCGGTGCGCCGACCACCCCGCACCCCACGGTGACCTCGGCGGGGGCCAAGAGTCTGGCGATCGACTCGCATCAGACCAGGTCGAATGTGTGGCACACCGATGTCACGTTCGTCGACCGGGTGCCGAAGGCCTCGATCCTGCGGGCGGTGACGCTGCCCGAGTACGGCGGCACGACCACCTGGGCGTCTACCGTCGCGGCGTACGATTCGCTGCCTGCCTCGCTGAAATCGCTCGCGGAGAATCTGCGCGCCAGGCACACCAATCGGTACGACTACGCGGCCGACGTCGTGGACCGAGCCGATGATTTCGAACGCGCGTATCGGCGCGAATTCGAGTCGACGTATTTCGAGACCGAGCATCCGGTGGTGGAAGTTCACCCGGAAACCGGTGAGCGCGCCCTGCTGCTCGGTTGCTTCGTGAAGGAAATCGTCGGCGTCTCCGGTAGCGAATCGCGGGCCTTGTTCCGGCTTTTCCAGGATCGGGTGACGCGCCTCGAGCACACGACCCGCTGGAATTGGTCGCTCGGCGATGTCGCGATCTGGGACAACCGGGCCACCCAGCACTACGCCGTGGACGATTACGACGGCGCGCATCGCAGGCTCACCCGGATCACGCTCGGGGGACCGGTCCCGGTCGGTGTCGACGGGCGGCCGAGCACGGTGATCGCGGGCGACGCGCGCGACTATGTCACTGCGCCCCACCGTGCGGCCTGAGGCGAATCCGCCGTCGAGCGAGCGGTATCGGTTAGTCTGCGACCGCAGGTTTATCCGGCGATCGCGCGCGAATCGGTCCAGCCCGACGATGGGAATGCCGTGAATTTGTGGAGCTATATCCAGGGTCGGGGCGAGGTGCTGACCTTTCTCACCTATCAGCACGCGTCGCTGGCCTTCCAGACCGTGCTGGTGGGAACCGTTGTCGCGGTGCTGATCGCGGTGGCGGTGTACCGGCTGCCGCTGGCGTCGGCATTGACGCTCACGTCGAGCCGGGTGGCGTTGACGATTCCGTCGCTGGCGCTGCTGGCCCTGCTGCTCGTGCCGTTCGGGCTCGGTGTCGTTCCGTCGTTTCTGATGCTGGCGTTCTTCGCGGCGCTGCCGGTGATCGGTAACGCGATCGTCGGCCTGCGCTCGGTACCTGCCTCGGTGGTGGAGTCGGCGCGGGGGATCGGGTTGTCGCGGTGGCGGATTCTGCTCACCGTCGAGCTGCCGATCGCGTGGCCGGTGATCCTCACCGGCATCAGGGTGTCGACGCAGATGATCGTCGGCGTCGCCGCCATCGTCGCCTATGTGCTCGGTCCGGGACTCGGATCGCTCATCTTCAACGGGCTGTCGCGGCTCGGTGGGGCGAACGCGCTCGAAATGGCGCTCACCGGAACCATTCTCATCGTTGTCGTCGCGTTGGTGTTCGACGCGCTCCTCGTCCTGCTCGGACGACTCACCATTGCCAAGGGGCTCTCATGACCACGGTGACCACTTCGTCCGAACGCGACGTGACCGGCGCGTCCATCGTCCTCGACTCGGTCGTGAAGCGGTACAAGGGGCAGGACAAGCCGGCCGTCGAGCGGCTGGACCTCGAGATCGAGGCGGGTGAGATCGTCGCCTTCGTCGGGCCGTCGGGGTGCGGGAAGACGACGACCCTGAAGATGATCAATCGGTTGATCGAGCCGACGGAGGGCCGGATCTTCATCGGTGGACGCGATGTGACCAGGGAGGATCCGGACAAGCTCCGTCAGTCCATCGGTTATGTCATCCAGTCGGGTGGGTTGTTCCCGCACTGGTCGGTGGCCAAGAACATCGGGGCGATTCCCCGGGTGCTCGGCTGGGACAAGAAGCGCATCGCCGAGCGCACCGAGTATCTGCTGGATCTGGTGGGTCTGGATTCGGCGACCTTCGCCGACCGGTTGCCCAAGGACATGTCCGGCGGCCAGCAGCAGCGCGTGGGTGTGGCGCGGGCACTGGCCGCGGATCCGCCGGTGCTGCTGATGGACGAACCGTTCGGTGCCGTCGATCCGATCACGCGAGTTCGCTTGCAGGACAGCCTGATCGCGATCCAGCACGAGCTGGGTAAGACCATCGTCGTCGTCACCCACGATTTCGAGGAGGCGACCAAGCTCGGCGACCGGGTACTGATCCTGTCCGAGGGTGGGCATGTGGAGCAATACGCGCGGCCCGAGGAGATCCTCACCGATCCGGCGACACCGTTCGTGGAGGAATTCGTCGGATCGGGCGCGAAACTGGCGTATCTGACGGTGTCCCGGGTGGGTGATGTGGAGGTCGATCCGGTGACGACCGCACGGATCGGTGAGCCCGCCAAAGAGGTGATCGGCCGGGCGACCCGCGCCGGCCACACCTGGGTGGTCGTGGTCGATTCGGCGGGGCGGCCCCGTTCGTGGCCGTCGCTGCGTGAGGTGTCGAGCAAGCCGGAGGTGTCGGACTATCTGGATCGGCGGCTGCCGGTGGTCGCGCAGTCCTCCACGCTCAACGACGCCCTCGATGCGATGCTCGCGGCGAGCCAGGGCGCCACGCTGGTCACCGACGGGCGGGGCAGGGTGGTCGGTTCGCTCAGTATCGGTGCGGTGACCGACGTGATCCAGACCAAGCTGGCCGAGGCGCACAATGCCGAGGGCGAGACGTCCTACGAGACCTATGTCGATGGTTCGGATCCGACGCCGACCCCGGTGGTCGCCGCCGAGCCGGGGCCGGGTGATCCGGCGTGAAGCGGCTGCGCGCGTTGCCGATCGACGTGTGGTTCGAACCGTTGATCATCGCGGTGATCGGTATCGGGTACCTGCTGTGGTACCGGGCGTCGACGTTCACCGCGACCGAGCAGGCGTCGCTGGGCTGGGCGAATCTGCGGACGACGATCGTCGAGCACGTGCGGCTCACCGTGGTGGCGACGCTGATCGTGGTCGCGGTCGCGATTCCGCTCGGCATCGCGCTGACCCGGCCCGCGTTGCGCAGGCTCGAGCCGCTGGCGGTGAACATCGCCAATATCGGGCAGGCGGCCCCGGCGGTGGGCCTGCTCGTGCTCTTCACGTTCTGGTTGGGGACCGGGTTCCGGACGGCGGTGGTCGGTTTGGTGGTCTACGCGATCCTGCCGATTCTGCAGAACACGATCGTCGGGTTGCGGCAGGTGGATCAGCGCACGATCGAGGCGTCGCGGGGGATCGGGTTCTCCGGGCTGCGGACGCTGGTGCAGGTGGAGTTGCCACTCGCGGTGCCGGTGATCCTGAACGGTGTGCGCACGGCGCTGGTGATCCTGGTCGGTACCGCGACCTTGAGCACGTTCATCGGTGCGACCAGTCTGGGGACCCTCATCACGACCGGTGTCACCTTGTTCCTGCCGAAGTTGCTCATCTCCGGTGCGGTGCTCGTCGGGTTGCTCGCCTTGATCATCGACTGGCTCGGCCGGCTCGTGGAGCTGGCCGCGACCCCGCGAGGTATCTCATGAGACGGCTGGTGTGCGCGCTGGTGGCGAGTGTTTCGCTGCTCGCCGGGTGTGGGCTGGTGAGCTCGTCGGGGACCTTCCACGACGCGAGCCTGCCCGGCGGCGATCGGCCGCTCGAGGGTGCGAAGCTGACGGTGACGTCGAAGAGTTTCACCGAGGGCGTGCTGCTGGGCAAGATCACCGCCACGTATCTGGCCGCGGCGGGCGCGTCGATCACGGATCTGACGGGTGCGCCGGGGTCGGCGTCGTCGCGGCAGGCGCAGCTCAACGGCGACGCGGATGTGCTGTGGGAGTACACGGGTACGGGGTGGGTGACCTACCACAACGAGACCGAGACGATCGTCGACCCGCAGGAGTTGTGGCAGCGGGTACACGATGTCGAGAAGCGCGACCACGATCTGGAGTGGTTGGCGCCCGCGAATTTCAACGACACCTATGCTTTTGCGGCCTCGACGCCGACGGCCGAACGGCTGGGGGTGCGGTCGTTGTCGGAGGTCGCGCAGCTGCCGGTGGCGGAGCGCACATTCTGTGTCGACGACGAATTCTTCAGTCGCTCGGACGGTTTCATTCCGATGCTGGCGAAGTACGGCATTCCCTACAACGATCCCAACGGGGTGCCCGCGGGCAACGTCACCAGGATGGACGCGGGGGTGGTCTACACCGCGACCGCCAAGGGTGAGCCGTGCCGGTTCGGCATGGTCTACACCACTGACGGCCGGGTGAAGAACCTGAATCTGGTTGTGCTGGAAGACGACAAGAAGTTCTTTCTGCCCTACAGCGGGACCGCTGTGGTGCGTGGTGCGGTGATCGAGGCGCATCCACAGCTTCGTCCGCTGCTCGGCGCCATCTCCGAGCGCCTCACCGACGACCTGATGCGTGAGCTCAACGGTCGCGTGGACATCGACGGGGAGGACCCGGCCGATGTCGCCTACGAGTGGTTGAAGAGCGCGAACCTGATCGAATAGGCGCGCGCCGGGTCAGAGGTGGGTGAGGCCGACCATCTTGGTCGCGGTGGCCATGGCGGCGGCCAGGCCGAGCGCGCCGAGAGCGGCGACGGCTAGGGATCCGGTGAGGGTCGTGAGACCGAACAAGAAGAACACGCAGGTGGCCAACATGATGGCGGTGCTGGTCAGATCCGTACTCGTCGTATTCGGTGTCCGATTACGTGAGTGGGTCATATCTTCATAGTTGCCAGGAACCGCGGTTACTAAACCGTTATTTTCGGTTCGATCTGCGGGTTTCGGCTGCTCCGGCCTGGGTAGCGCCACAGTGACCGCGAGAGAAAGGCTGTCGAGATGCCGAAGACCACGAGCTCGGGCCGGGCGCGGACATCGGAGCTGCCGAGCACTTTGCAGCGTTCCAGCGCCAAGGCACAGCGGACCTTCGCCAAGGCGCACGACGCGGCGCTGGACGAGTACGGCACCGAGGAACGCGCCAACCGGGTCGCCTACAGCGCTTTGAAGCACAGTTTCGAGAAGATCGGGGACCACTGGGAGCCGAAAGGCACCCGGGGGCCGTCGGATTCACGGGCTGCTTCCGGCGGGCGGACACCGCGCGGTGAGAGCGCCGAAGGGGTGAACGCGAATGCGACCAAGAGTCACCTCATCGATGTCGCGGGTCGGTTGTCGATCACCGGAAGGTGGCGGATGACCAAGGAGGAACTGGTCGAGGCGATCGAGAAGGCCAACCGGCGGGCGACCGCGCGGGCTCGGTCCTGAGATGACCGACCGCGGCGGTGGTGACGACCAGGCCTACGGCCGCGCCGTGCTCTACGGCGTGTGCGTGATCGGCTTCGCGGCGATCGTCTTCGCCGCGGTCAACTTCTGGGCCGCGACACGCACGAATTGCGCGGGGGCGCAGACTCACCTGTGCGATACCCCGGCGCAGGCCGCGGTGATGATCGGTCCGTCGCTGGTGTTGCTGGCCGGCGGGATCGGTGCTTTCGTGCACACCTATCAGCGTTATCGCGACGGGCGGTCGTGGCGGGTGTGGCAGGGGGCAGGATGGTTCCTGTTCATCCTCATGACCGCGTATCTGATGATTTCCGCTGGTACCACGGTGACCGGGTGACCAGTCCGGACGGCACCGCAGGGCGGACGGCCCTGCGGCACCGATCGGGCTAGTTCTGCGGAAGACGTGAGGACTTCTGGCCGCCGGTTCGGGTGCGCGGCGGCTTCACGCCCTGCATGATGTCGTTCCACCACGACTGCAGTGGGCTGGGTTCGGGCCAGCTGACGACGGTGGCGTCCGGCTCGGCTGCCGGTTCGGTGGTGTCGAAGACAGGATGATCGGAATAGCGCATTGCACAACTTCCTCGAGAGAACTGAACTGCTTCTTCACTGATGTGTTGGGGTGCCCCGGTCGGGCTCGCGGTGTGTCCACACGCGCAGGTTCGGTCGGGGCGGATCGGTCGACGTCGAGATGACATCGGCCAGGTCTGTGTGCAGGGTCAGCCACTGGGCGAGTCCGGCGGCGGTGATGATGCGGTCGACGACCGAAGGCGCGGCCTTGACCACGCTCACCCGGATGGTGTCGTGTTGCTGGGCGCGACAGGCCAGATCGATGATCGATCGGCACGACATGAAGGTGACCTCGTCGAGGTCGACGACCAACTGCCTGCCACCCGATGCTCGCTGGAAGGCGTCGTCGAGGACGCGGCGCCAGCGGGTGATGGTGTAGGCGTCGATGTCGCCGCGCACGTACAGGACGATCGCGTTCGATCGCGTCTCGATGTCGGCACTCACGCGCGCCGACACATCCGGCGGTTCGCCGTCGAAGGCGGGTAGTTCGTATCGTCCTACGTGGCTGGAATGGGTGTTCACGAGTACTCGATTTCCTCGGCACCGGCAGGCCTCGCGCGCTGCGCCGACCGGTCCTGGATCCTCAAGATCGGCTGGTACTACCCATTTGAGCACGTCGGTACGCCGCTGTCATGGACTGTGACCGACTCGATGCCGAAATTCGGGACGCAGCCGTGACCTGCGAGGCGACGACGCGTCCTGCCGAGCGGTGAATACTGAGGGCTATGACCGATCGGGAAGACGTGTCGGCCGACGAGCGTCTCCTCGTGGAACGGGTGGTCGGCGTCGGCGACCCGCTGCGGGTGGGGTGGTTCCGGTACCGGTTCGGCACGCATCGGTGGGAGTGGTCCGACGAGGTCGCCGCGATGCACGGTTATCCACCGGGAACCCAGCCGACGACGGAGTTGCTCCTGTCGCACAAACATCCGCGTGACCGAGACCGGCTCGAGGCGATGATCACCTCGGTGGAGGACGGTGGCGCGTTCTCGAGTCATCACCGCATCGTCGACACCGATGGCCAGGTCAAGGATGTGCTCGTGGTGTCGGAGCCGTGGCGCGACGACCGCGGTGCGGTGATCGATACCTCGGGCTATTACATCGATGTCTCCGAGACCGCCGAGGTGTTCCGGCGGGAGGCGCTCGACACCACGTTGCCGGGTGTACTCGAGGCGCGGACGGTGATCGAGCAGGCCAAGGGCGCGTTGATGCTGGTGTACGCGATCAGTGCCGAACAGGCGTTCCGGGTGTTGCGGTGGCGTTCGCAGGAAACCAATGTCAAGTTGCGCACGATCGCCGAGCGGGTGGTCGCCGAGCTGCCGAAAGTGGCCGGTGACGAGGTGAAGCTGCGCAGCAGGCTCGACCATGTGTTGCTCACCGCGCACATGCCCGACTCTCTGAAGGGTTAGACCGAGACCAGACCTATCGGTCGATGCGTGTCGGTGGTACGGGCTCCTCGGGGAGGTGCAGGGCGGGTGCGATGCCCGGATCGGTGGGGTCGGCGTTCTGGGCCTCGACGACGGCCGCTGCCTGTGCGGTGGGAGTGATCTGATGCGCGCGGGCGAGTTTGCGCAGCCGGCCGCGGGCGGCATCGAGGTCGAGATCGAAGTATTCGGCGAGGATGCCGACGGCGGTCGCGATGACGCTGGTGCCGTCGAGGACCGCTGCGACTGTGTCGGCGGTGGTGCTCACCCGGCCGTGGTCGGTTCCCATGGACAGGGCGATCGCGGTGAGGTCTGCCAGGATCTGCCCGAAATCGTTGGGACGCTCGGGTCCCCACGGTTCGCCCGCATGAACGACGACCGAGCCGAGCGGCACTGTCATGGCCTTGACCGGGAATGCGCGCACCGACCGCATACCGGCCAGGCGGGCGCGATCACGGTAGTCGGGCCAGCGGGAGCCTTCGTCGAGCCGATCGATGTCGGTGATCACGGCGACGGCACCGTCGCGTGCGCTGGCCAGGCCCGGGCCGCTGATGTGCAGGCGCGGGTCGGCGATCGTGTCTTCACCGCCGGCTTCGGCGACGATCTGGATGCCGGTGCCGTCGGGCCGATTGTCGAGCAGGATCACGGCGGCCGAGACAGCGTCGAAGCACTGGCAAGCGTGTTCGGCGACGGCGTGCAGCAGGGCGGGCACGTCGAAATCGGTGGCCAGTGTCGCGGTCAGATCCGCGATGGCGAGGCGGGTCTGCGCGCTGTTCATCGTCCCTGCCCTTCACTGGAGTCGCGCTGGTCGCGCAGCGACAACCTGCGAGCCACGATATCGGCGGCGACCGCGCTGATCGAGCGGCCGTTGGCATAACAGTACGCACGCAGGCGGGCCAGGGCTTCGTCGGCGGAGACGGCCAACTGCACCGCCACCATGCCCGCGGCATTGAAGATCACGGCACGCGAGAACTCTTCGCCTGCGGGTTCGGTGGCGGCCAGCGCTTCGGTGTCGGCGAGCCGGTCCAGATCGGCGCCGATCATATGGCCGATGGCGGCGGCGCACGCGAGAGCCGAATCCTGTTCGACGGCGCTGAGACGACCGCTGCTCATCCGATACAGTTCCAGCACACCCACCGTGGCATCGCCACTCGGTACGGGGAAGGCGAACAGAGCCCGTACGCCGAGTGTCAGGAGTTCGGCGGTGAAGACGGGCCAGCGGGTGATCGCGGGCGTGGCGGTGAGGTCGGGCCACAGTTGACGTTCACCGCGCCGGTAGGTGTCTATGCAGGGGCCTTCGCCGATGACGAACTGGAGTTCGTCGAGTTGCTGGGCGGTGGCGTCGGTGGCGTAGACGAGTTCGCGGGCCTGGGAGGTGCGGCCGAGGAGGGCGACGGCGGCACCGTCGGCGCCGGTGAGCCGGACCGCGGCGGCGCAGAGCGCACCGACGCCGCCGAACAACGAACCATCGCTGCCGACGTCGTGCCGGTCGGGGTTGTACGGGTCCCCGGGCCGGTCCCGGAACGCACCCTCCACCGAGCCCTCCGATCTCCTGATGTTCACGCTACCGCGTGAAAGACCTCGGCCCGGGGTCACCCTCGGTGTCGGTCAGTGTCGGCCTTCGGCGAACTCCTCCACGATCTTGGCGCAGAAGGCGGGCAGGTCGTCGGGGTTGCGGCTGGAGACGAGCCCGTTGTCGGTGACGACCTCCTCGTCGACGACGGTGCCGCCGGCGTTGCGGATGTCGGTGCGCACACTGGGGTAGCCGGTGAGGGTGCGGCCGCGTACCGCGTCGGCCTCGACGAGGGTCCAGGGGCCGTGGCAGATGACGCCGATCGGTTTGCCGGTCGCGGCGAACTGTTTCACAAAGCCGACGGCCGAGGAGTCCTGGCGGAGTTTGTCGGGGTTGGTGGTGCCGCCGGGCAGGATGAGGGCGTCGTAGTCGTCGGGGCTGGCCTGGCTGACCACCTGGTCCACGGTGAAGGTGTCGCCCTTCTCGACGTCGTGGTTCATGGCCTGGATGCTGCCCGATTCCAGGGAGAGCAGGGTGGTGGTCGCGCCCGCGTCCTCGACGGCGGCGCGGGGTTGCACGAGTTCGACCTGTTCGACGCCGTCGGTGGCCAGGATGGCGACGCGCTTACCGGTCAGTGGCTGCTGGGGCATGGTGCACTCCTCACGTGGACGACTTTCACGGTGGTCATTTCGTCGAGCAGTTCGGGGCCGTAGCCGAAGCCGTTGCCGGAACGGCCGCGGGGTTGGGCGGCTCCGCCGGGGGCGCCGCCGAAGACGGCGTTGATCTTCACGGTCGCGACAGGCAAGGTGCGCCAGGCTCTTTGGGCGTGGTCCATCGAACCTGTCAGGACGGTGGCGGCGAGTCCGTATTCACCGGTGGCGGCTTCGTCGAGCCCGGTGTCGAAGTCGGGGACCACCCGGACCGGGGCGACCGGGCCGAAGGTTTCCTCGCGCAGCACCCGCATCTGAGGCAGGCAGTCGGTGAGGACGGTGGCCGGGTAGGTCGCGCCGGGCCCGTCGGGGATGTGGCCGCCGACGAGGACGCGGGCGCCGTGGTCGACGGCGTCGGCGACGTGATCGTGGACGTGGGCGCGTTGACGGGCATCGACGAGTGGTTGCGGGTGTTCGTTCCATGCGGCCGCGCGGGCGCACAGTGCCTCGAGGAAGCGGGGGGCGACGGCGGTGTGGACGTAGATGCGTTCGACCGAGGTACAGATCTGGCCCGCGTTGGCGAACGCGCCGATCGCGGCCTGTTCGGCGGCCCATTCGGGGTCGACGTCGGCGTCGATGAGCAGTGGGTCGTTGCCGCCGTTCTCGAGCAGCACCTTGGCGCCGGTGCGGGCGGCCGCGGCGGCGATGCGCTGCCCGGTCTCGCTGCTACCGACATGGGCGATCACGTCGACCTCGGGGGAGGACGCGAGCAGGGCACCGATGTCGCCACCGCCGGTGACGGTGGCGAGGACCGCGTCGGGGAAGTGGGGCGACATGATCTGCCCGAGGAGTTCGCCGGTGCGCGGACACCGTTCGCTCGGCTTGTGCAGCACCGTGTTCCCGGTGACGACGGCGGCGCCGAGCAGCCCGCAGGCGATGGCGACCGGGTCGTTCCACGGGGTGAGAGCGACGACCACACCGCGTGGTTCCGGGATCATGAAGTCGGTGGCCTCGGGGGAGCCCTGCAGCGATCTGCCGCGATGCAGTGGGCCGAGTTCGGCGTACTGGTCGAGGGTGGACGCACCCGCGAGGACTCCCTCGCGTCCGGAGGATGCGGGGCGCCCGGTTTCGGATTCGAGGGTGGTGGCGAGGTCGTCGGCGTGGGCGCGTACGGCCGCTGCGGCGGCGCGGAGCATCCCGGCGCGGTCGGCGGGTGGGACGCTCGCCCAGCCGAGTCGGGCGGCGCGCGCGGAGCGCACCGCGTCGGCGATCTCCTCGGGGGAGGTGGTGGGAGGTGCGGTGGTTGTCGTCATGTGCTCGGCATACCCGGTAGGCGGCGGGGAAACAGGAATCATGTTGGGGGATGGTCGATTTCGTCTGTTCGGCCGCGCCGGCTGCCGGTGTAGGCGCTTTCGCGGAACCGGTCGAGCGCGTGCGGGACCAGCGCGACACCGGCCGGGCGGTTGAGGATCGGGTCGAAGAAGTCGGTGCGGTATTCGCCGGGTTCGGCGCGGCGCAGGTCGAGCTCGCCGACGGGGATCGGTTCTCCGCCGAGGGGTTCGGCGGTGAGGGAGAACCGCAGGAGATGACCGTTGTCGAGGTGGTCGCGCAGTGCTTGCAGGGAGGCGGTGCCGGGCAGTTCGTCGAGGGGTTCGGCGAACAACCAGACCGGTGAGTCGTCGCCGAAGCGGTAGGGCATCAGCGAACCGAAGCAGGCGCGGTCCCAGCCGCGTGCGGCGGTGATGACGAACCGGCCGAGGGTGCCGCGTCCGGTGGTGGCCAGGGCGAAGTCCCAGGGGTGATCGTCTCGGTCGAGGACACGGAAGGCCAGGCCGAGTACGTCGGGGATGCCGGTCGGGGTGCCGATACCTTTGGACAGTCGGCCGATGACGGCGCGTTCGCCCGGCCCGAACCAGGGCACGAAGTCGGCGGCGGCGTGGAAGCGTCCGGCCAGGCGCAGGCCGCGCGGATGAAACACCCGCGCGTGCCTGACCTTGGCGCCGGCCTGGAAAGCGTTGCGTACCAGGGTGTTCGGGATGTCGGTGAGGGTCGATTTGTCGATCATCGGCGGCGGTCCACGGTGGTCGCGACGGTGCGGGGCAGCAGGGCGCCCAGGGCGATCATGCCGAGCCCGAGGCCCAGGTGCAGCCAGTTGTCGGCGTCGTTGAGCGGGACGAAGTTGGCGTCGCTGTGCTCGTCGACCAGCAATCCGTAGAGCCACAGGACCAGGTAGACGACACCGCCGCCGATGAGGAACGTTCGCGCGGTCGCGGCGCTCGCGGCGGCGAGCAGGCCGAGGACACCGAAGACGAGGTGCACGATGTTGTGCAGCACCGACACGGCGAATACGCCGAACAGCTTCGCGTGCGATTCGTGGCCCGCCCACTGCAGGTGGTCGTAGTCGGTGGTGACGCCTGGGATGAATCCGAGGACACCGACCAGCAGGAAGACCGCGCCGACGGCCAGCGAGGCCAGCTGGATGGGTGAGCGGGCCGAACCCGTTCTGCCTACACGTGTGGACACGGCGTGCTCCTTTCGGATGGGCCGGGTGTGCCCGGCCCGCTTGCCTGGACGACGGGCGCATGCCCGCTGCGGTGGGTGGTAAACCCGCGTTCGGTCGCGCGCGGTGGCAGGATCACCGCCACCCGACCACCTCCGCCATCGCGTCGGTCACGGCCGGTTCGGGCTCGGCGAGCGAGGACGCCGCGCCGTTGCACACGAATTCGGCGGCCGCGCTCACGGCGTGGCGGACCGCGGGTTCGGTCGACTCGCCTTCGGCCAGCACCACGGTGACGGCCGCGGCGAATCGGTCACCGGCCCCGCAGATATCGGCGCCTTCGGGGGCACGACGCCCCGGCGGCACCTGAATGCGCATCCCGGCCGGAAATTCCGCACCGCACAGATAGGCGCCCTCGGCCCCGAGGGTGACCCCGACCGCGCGCGCCGACCACAGGCGGGCCAGGGTGCTCGTGTCGCGGATCGAGGAGGCCGAATCGAGCAACCGCAATGCCTCGCTGCGGTTGGGGGTGACGATGGCGGTGTCGGGAATCGGCAGCGAACCCAGTGGGTGCGGGTCCCACACCACCGGGATGCGTGGGGCGAGGGTGCGCAGCAGACCACGGATCTGCGGGTGCGAGGTCATGCCGCGGCCGTAGTCGGACACCAGCACACCCGAGGCGCGGGCCAGGACGCTGTCGATATCGGTGGGGATCGGCCCCGGTGCCACCTTGCCGGTGCCCGAATCGCAGCGGGCGATCACCACGGGCTCCTCGCCGTCGGTGCAGCGTCCGTCGGCGCGCACCCGCTGCTTGCACACCGTCGAACCGTGCAACGGCACACCGATGACCTGCACATATGGTTCGAGCAGGGCACGCAACTGGTGTCCGGCGTGGTCGTTGGCGAAACCCCCGACGAGGACCACCTCGTCGGCGTCGCCCGCGGCGAGGCGGGCGGCCAGACCTGCCCCGCCGGGGCGGTAGCGGGTGGTGGTGACGTCGACGATCGGGGCGTCGTCCTGGCTGTAGCGTTCGCAGTGACCGTCGACGTCGATGTCGAGGAAGACGTCACCGAGCACGACGATCGGTCCTGGATGGGCGGTCACAGTGCCTCCAATGCGGCATCGAGGGCGGTGCACAGGGCGTGGACGAGCACGAGGTGCATTTCCTGCACGGTGGCGACGCTGTCGGCTTCGACGGCGATCGCGTCGTCGCAGACCGAGGCGAGGGTGTTCGGTGGTGGGCCGGTCAGTGCCCAGGTGGTGATGCCCATTTCGTGGGCGGCTTTGGCGGTGGCGACGACGTTGGGGCTGCTGCCGCTGGTGGAGAGCACGACGAGGGCGTCGCCGGGGCGGCCGTGGGCGCGTAGCTGGCGGGCGAACATCTCCTCGATGCCGTAGTCGTTGACGATCGCGGTGGTCGCGGAGGTGTCGCAGTGCAGGGCGATCGCGGCCAACGGTCGGCGTTCGGTGCGGAACCGGCCGGTGAGTTCGGCGCTGAGGTGCTGGGCTTCGGCGGCGCTGCCACCGTTTCCGCAGGTGAACAGGCGCCCGTTGCGTTGGTAGATGTCGGCGAGTTGTTCGCCCCAGGACCAGATGCGGCGGATCGAGGCGGTCCGGTTGCGTTCCAGGGCGGCGCCGAGCGCACCGAAGTGGTGTTCGAGGTTCGCACCGGTCTCGGCGACCAGGTGCTGGGTGCCGGGTGGATTGTTCATGGGCGCGAGTTCCTTTCGTGCGGCGCCGGTCATGGCGAGGGCGACGGCGGTCGGCAGGTCCGGGGCGACGAGGGCGGTGGCGCGCGCGTGGTCGATTTCCGCACGCCGGGTGATGGGGGTCGGCACCAGGATCGCGGCGCATCCGGCGGCCTGAGCGGCCTCGATATCGGCGCCGATGTCACCGATCAGGACGCAGTCGGCGGGCGCGACGCCGAGTTCTTCGGTGGCTCGAAAGACCATGCCCGGGGCGGGTTTGCGGCATGCGCAGCCGTCGTCGGGACCGTGCGGGCAGAACTGCCACGTGTCGAACGGGCCGAGTAGTTGGTCGACGGCGGCGTTGACCGCACGGACCTGGGCGTGGGTGATGAGGCCACGGGCGATGCCGGACTGGTTGCTCACCACACCGGTCGGGATCCCTTCGGCGCGTAGCCGGGCCAGTGCGTCGGCGGCACCGGGCACGGGACGCACCAGTGCCGGGTCGCCGAGGTAGGGGACGTCCTCGATGAGTGTCGCATCGCGATCGAAGAGCACCGCTGCAGGAGGGGCGGGACGCGATCGACCGTTTCGGTCGGATCCGTTCGTTCGTGTGGTGGGCAGTGAGCGAGTGTTCATGCGGGCCGCCTCGTGTCGGCGGGTCGGGCGCACAGGGTGTCCACCGCGTCGACGATCTCCGCGGAGGTGATGGTGTCGAGGCACGGGTGTCCCGGAACCGGGCAGGTGCGGGCTCTGGTGCCCTCGCATGCGGCGGACCGGCCGAGCACCACGACCGGCACACCGTAGGGCGCCCACCGCGCGGCCGGGACGACCGGTGCGAACAACGAGACCACGGGTGTGCCGACCGCGGCGGCCAGGTGGGCGGGCCCGGTGTTGGGGGCGACGACGACATCGGCGTCGCGCAGTATCGCCGCCAGCGTCGCGAGGTCGGTGCGGCCGCCGAGGTCGGTGGCCAGCCCGTCGGCGACGAAGGCGGTGTGCTCGTGGGGACCACCGGTGACCAGTACTCGGTACCCGGCCCGGACCAGGGCTGCCACATGGGTTCTCATCCGTTCCGGTGCCGGGCGGCGGGCCGGTACGGCGGCGCCGGGATGGACGACGATGTAGCCGGGTCCGCCGGTGCGGGTACCGACATCGGGCAGCAGGTCCTCGCGGATCCGGAGCTGATCGGAGTCACCGGGGAACCCGGCGGCTTCGGCCAGGGCCAGATTGCGGATCTGTTCGGGCCGGTCCTCGTCGCGGGTGTCGCGCAGATCGAGCAGTGAGCCCGGGTAGTCGATGCTGATGCCCGCGATGCGGCCGACCCCGGCCATGCGCAGCACCAGCGCCAACGGCAGGGGTGACTGGTGGAACGAGGTGAAGATGACGGCCTCGGTCGGTGCCAGGGCGCGCAAAGTCTCGAGCAGTGCGTCGATGGCGTTCTGGGTGACCGGTGGCGCGTCGAAATCGACCCACCCGGCGTGGAATTCGACGACTTCGTCCACCCCTGGCAGCAGCCGGGCCGCTGCCGCACCGCGTGGCCCGGCGAGGAAGGTGACCTTGTCGGACCCCGCGGCGACTGCCCGGACGGCGGGCCCGGTGAGCAGCACGTCGCCCGCGCTGTCGAGTCGAGCCACCAGCACATGCCTCATCGCCGCTTACCCTCCACGGTGTCGGCGAGCAGGTCATTCCAGCGTTCGACGAACTGGTCGATGCCGAAATTGGTCTGCGCCCACTGCCGGGCGGCTTTGCCGGCGAGCTGGGCCAGATCGGGTTCGGCCACGAAACGCTGCAGTGCTCGGCTCAGAACCGACACATCGGTGGACACCACTCCGGCCTCGGGCGGGATCGCGGCCGCCGCCTCCGTGGTGGCGACGGCGACGACCGGCATCCCGATATGCATGGCCTCGAGCACCGAAAGGCCCAGCGACGTCCAGCGCGGGGTATGCACGAACACGCGGCGGCGCGCGATTTCGGCGTGCAGGCGGTCTTGGCGTAGGTCGCCGTGCCCGCACACACGATCTTTCGGCCGGTCGACGGCGGTGTGGACGTGGTCGGTTTCCATCCCGAATACGTCGATCGGGGTGGTATCGGAGAGTTCGGCGAGCAGATCGGTGCCGGTCACGCGCCAGCGGCGCACCGGTTCGTTGACGATGGTGGCGGCCCGCTCGAGTTCGCCGGTGTAGAGCGGGCCGGGATCGAGGACCCCGTGGGGGACGACGCGCACCCTGGTGTGCCCGTTGTCCCACATCAACCGGTTGAACTCGGTGACGTGGACCAGGGTGAGGTCGTCGCGGTCGGCCATGGGGTGCCGGGTGGTCGCGGCGTGCCCGGACGGGGTGTTGTGTTCGACGTAGATCAGCGGGACGTCGACCCCGGGAGTGCGGCCGAGCCAGCGTTGGGCCAATTCCAGTTCGCGGGGGCGTTGGGCCACCACGACATCCACGTGTTCGTCGGCGAGCGCCTCGGGGGCGATCTCCTCGGCGCCGGCCGGCCACGGTCGCCCGCACCGGCCCAGCGCCCACCCGCCCCAGCGCGGGTCGTGCGGGATCAGGTAGCGGTGGGGTCCCTGGACGAACGAACTCATCCAGGACCCGTGCACATGCCAGGCGAGGATCGTCGTCATGGCCACGACGGCTCCGTCGACGGGCACACCATCAGTTCGCGCACCTGACAGCCCGGTGGTTGGGAGAGCGCGAAAACGACCGCGGCGGCGACGTCTTCGGGCCGGTTGAGTTTCGCGTCGGCCGGCGGCTGGTACTGCGGGGTCCGGTCGTCGAAGAACGCGGTGTCCATGCCGCCGGGCACCAGCAGGGTGACGCCGACCTCGCCCGCGGTCTCGGCGGCCAGGGCACGGGTGAAGCCGACGACGCCGAATTTCGACGCGCAGTAGGCGGTGGCGTCGGGCAGCGCGCGCATGCCGAGGGTGGAGGCGCAGGTGACGACGGTGCCCTTGCTCGCGCGCAGGGCGGGCAGCGCCGCGCGGACGACGGCGGCGGTGCCGAACAGATTCACCTTGACCACGTTCTCCCACTTCTCGGCCGACACGCTGTCGAGCGGGCCGCAGGCATCGGTGCCCGCGGCGGTGAACACCGCGTCGAGGTGACCACCGGTGCGGTCGAGTACCCGTTCGACAGCGGCCGTCGCGGCGGCGGTGTCGGCGAGATCTGTTTGCTCCCAGTCGATTCCGTCGGCGGGGGCGTTGCGGTCGAGCACCACGGGTGTGCCGCCCGCGGCGCGGATCGCGGCGACGGTCGCGGCGCCGAGACCTGAGGATCCGCCGGTGACGAGGACGGTGCCGAGCGGGCGTGTTGACGGGTTCACGAGGATGGGACTCCTTTCAGCGGGGGTCATGCCGACATCGCGGCCCGGTCGACGCGGCGCGCGGATACCTTGCGGTAGGCGGTGAGAGTGCGGGTGCCGACCCGCTCCCAGGAGTAGGAGTTCTCGGCTCGACGACGTCCGGCCGCGCCTCGGGAGGCGGCCAGCTGCGGGTTGTCGAGCAGCGGGCGGATCGCGGCGGCCAGCGCCTCGGGCGAGTTCGGTGCCACCAGGGCGCCGGTGACACCGTCGACGACGGTGTCGAGCATGCCGCCGACCGCGGTGGCGACCACGGGTCGCGCGCAGCCCATCGCCTCGAGCGGCACGATGCCGAACGGCTCGTACCAGGGTGTGCAGGCCACGACATCGGCGGAGCGGATCAATTCCGGCATGGCGGTGTGCTCGACCGACCCGAGCAGGTGCACCCGGTCGCCGACGCCGATGCGGTGCGCACAACCGCGCAGCCGTCGCGCCTCGGCGTGCGTTTTGCCCTTGTCGTCGGCTCCGCCCGCGATGACCAGTTCGGTGTCGGGTAACTCGCGCAGTGCGGCGATGGCCAGGTCGTAGCCTTTGCGCGGCACCATCCGCCCGACCGACAGGATGCGGTGCGGTGCGCCGCGTTCGGCGACCGGGCCGGCGGGGGTGAACAGGTCCAGGTCCACACCGCACGGAACCACCGACACATGATGCGGAGGCACACCCATCTTCGTGAGTTCGCCGACCTCGTCGGAGCAGGTGGCGATGACCCGCGCCGCCCGCGACGCGACGAGACGCTCGATGCGGATACGCGCGGGTGGGCTGGTGTCGGCGCGGCCCTGGTACCGGTGCTTTACGGTGCCGAGCGCGTGGAAGGTGACCAGGACGGGGATGCCGGTGCCGTGGGCGGCGAGTTCGGCGGCCATGCCCGACATCCAGAAGTGCGCGTGCACCACGTCCGGGTGCTCGCGGGCCCAGTCGTCGCGCAGGAATGCGGCGAATTCGCCCAGGTGAGGGAGGATTTCGTCCTTGGGGATCGGGCGTGGTGGACCGGCGGGGACGTGCACGACGCGGTAGCCGTCGTCGGTGTGGATCGTGCGTTCGGAATGGGTTCCGTCGTGTCTGGTGTAGACGATCACCTCGTGCCCGCGCTCGGCGAGGGTGGCCGAGAGGGCGGCGACGTGGACGTTCTGCCCCCCGGCATCGGTGCCACCCAGCGGCGCCAGCGGACTCGCGTGTTCGGAAACCATGGCGATCTTCAACGCGGACTCCGTTCGTCGGGCGAGCGGCGGCCGGGGAACGCACCGCTTGCGGGGTGACCGGTTCTCGCTGGGCGCTATGCCCGGGGAGAAGTGGGTCAAACAGCGGCGTGCCGGTTTCGCCCGACTGTTTCGGTGCGCGCCGGTGGGGTACTGCGGCCGTTGCCGATCACCGCCACCACAGAACATCGGGTAAGGAGTGCCGAGATGACGACCGCATCCGGCGACAGCGTTCTCGGGCCCATCTCGCGGCCGCTCCCGGATGTCGAACGCATCGTGGTGTTGCGCGGTGGTGGTCTGGGCGACGTGTTGCTCGCCCTGCCCGCGATCGAGGCGCTGGCCGCGACCTACCCGTCGGCGCGGATCACCCTGTTCGGTTCGGCCCTGCATGCCGCGCTGCTGCGAGCACGGCCGGGACCGGTGCACGACGTGCGGGTGCTCCCACCGCAGGGCTCACCCGCCGAGGGCGCGCTGCTCTACGAAACGGCAAGGGAGCGCGTCGATCTGGGGGTTCAGCTGCACGGCGGCGGTGCCTGGTCGAACCGGTTCCTGCGCCGCACGGGAGCTCGGTGGACGGTCGGTTCGCGCGCCGACGGCGCCATCGAACTGACCAGGACCACCCCGTTCCGGTACTACCAGCACGAGATGATCCGTGCGCTCGAGGTGGTCGGATTGGCCGGGGCCGCACCGGTCACTCTCGAACCGAGGATCACCGTCACCCCCGACGACGAGGCCGCCGCCGAACGGCTCGTCGGGCAGGCGACGGGGCCCGTTGTCACGGTTCACCCCTCGGCGACAGATCCCCGAAGGCGGTGGCCCGTACGCAAATTCGCGGAGGTCATCGAGCATTGTGTGCGCGGCGGGGCCACCGTTCATGTGATCGGCACCAACGACGACCGTCCGCTGCTGCGCGAAATCCTCGACCGGGTGGGCGGTTGCGACACCCGCCACGTGCACTGCCTCGTCGATGCCGACATGACCGAACTGTGCGGGTTGCTCACGCGGACAACGGTTTTCGTCGGCAACGACAGCGGGCCACGGCATCTGGCCAAAGCGCTCGGCACCCCGACGGTCGGGATCTTCTGGATCGGCAACCTCGTCAACGCCGGACCACTCAACCGCGCCAACGACCGGGTGCTGACCGCGTGGACCACGCGCTGCCGGCTCTGCGGTGCCACCCTCACCGACGAAGGCGCCCCACGCTGCGAACACGACAACTCGATCGTCGCCTCGGTCACCGTCGAGGAGGTGTGCCGTGAGATCGACGAATTCCTCGGCCCCGCAGGCGTTGTCACCGCACTGCGGCCGCAACCGCGGTGGCACGACACCGTAGGCCTCGACGCCACGGTCGGGGACCGTCGTCGATGACGCCAGGTGTTCCGCGCGCCGGGTGGGGATCCGTACCGGCATCGCTCATCGTTCTCCCACGCGGCCGCGGATGCGGTCGATCATCGTCGTCGTGGAGTGGTCGGCGAGGTAGTTCAGGACCCGGACCTGGCCGCCGTATCCGGTGACAACCGGGGTCTCGGGCAGCATGTCCGGGCTGTAGTCGCCGCCTTTGACATACAACTGGGGCTCGGTGGCGCGCAGCAGCTCGGCGGGGGTGTCCTCGTCGAAGACGGTCACATGGTCCACACAGCTCAGGGCGGCCAGCACCGCGCACCGGTCGCCCGCGGTGTTCACGGGCCGCTCGGGACCCTTGAGGCGGCGCACACTGCTGTCGGAGTTCACGGCGACCACCAGGATGTCGCCGAGGCTCTTGGCCTCGTTGAGGCAGGCGATGTGACCGGCGTGCAGCACGTCGAAGCAGCCGTTGGTGAACACCACCCGCGCGCCCTCGGCGCGCTCGCGGCGCACGGTCGCGATGAACTGGTCACGCGAGAGGACGCCGGAGCCCTCGCCGCCGAGGCGGGCACGCAGATCGGGACACCGGCACACCGAGGTCCCGGGGCTGCACAACACCACATCGGCAGCCGCCTGGGCGAATTCGACCGCGCCGGTCAGCGGCATCGCGTCGAGCACGGCGGCGGTGAGGGCGGCGACGAATGTGTCACCGGCACCGGCCGACCGGTTCTCCGGCACCGCCACCGCCCAGGTCCGGTGCGCGGGCTTGCCGTCCACGAGCAGGACGGTGCCGTCCTTGTCGAGGGTGACCACCACCGCGGCCGCTCCGGTGCGGGCCATCAGTTCGTCGCGGTGGTCGATGAACAGTTGCGCGTGATCGGTGTGCGCCGTCGTGTCGAGCAGGGCCGCGGCCTCCTCGGCGTTGGGTGTCACCAGGTCGGGCCGCAGCGCCTGCCAGCGGGCCGGTGCGTGCGCGTCGAGCACCAGCAGCGGGAGGCTGTCGCGGCGCGCGCACAGTGCGTCGCGGATCGTGTCGTCGAGGGTGGCGCCGTAATCGCAGATCAGCAGGGCGTCGCCATCGGTGAGGGCGGTGTCGAGCGCGGCGAGCAAGGCGGTGGTGTCGGTGGGAACCGGGGCACAGTCCTCGTCGTAGCGCAGCAGGATCTGCTCGTCGGCCATCACCCGCACCTTCACCTCGGTGGGCCGGGTCGGATCGGCGACCACGGTGTCGGTTTCCACTCCCGCGCGACGCAACGCGTCGCGCAGGTCGTGGCCGGCGTCGTCGTCGCCGACCGTGGCGACCATCTGCACCCGCGCGCCGAGTGCGGCGAGGTTGGCCGCGGTATTCGCCGCCGCCCCAGGCACTTTCGCGGTCTCGGCGACATCGACCACCGGCACCGGGCCCTCCCGGCACAGCCGGTGGCAGCGTCCCCATTTCCACACGTCGAGCACGGCATCACCCAGGACGACGACACGCGGTCGGCGCGCGGCGACGTGATCGACGGATTCGGGGCCTGGTCCGCGAAAGCCTGGATCGGTCTGGTCGAACGGCATGGGCGTCCTCCCTCGGGCGGTGGTCGTCGTCGAAGCGATTCCACGTGCGCGGCGGGTCAAACAGATCCGGGCCGATCGGTGTCGGCGGCACCGGCGCGGGTATGGCGAGGATGCGAACCGAGCCGAGGAGGTGTGCGATGCGTGTGGTCGTGACGGGAGCGACAGGCAATGTCGGCACGGCGGTGGTCGACGCACTGACCACCACACCGGCGGTGACGTCGGTGCTGGGAGTGGCACGGCGCAAACCCGACCGTGGGCTCGCCGGGGTCGACTGGGTCGGCGCCGACGTGCGCGACGCCGATCTGGTCTCGTTGTTCCGAGGCGCCGACGCGGTGGTGCACCTGGCCTGGGTGTTCCAGCCGACGCACCGGCCGCTCGACACCTGGCACACCAATGTCGACGGCACCGAACGGGTGCTGGCCGCTGTCGCCGAGGCGGAGGTGCCCGCGCTGATCTACGCGTCCTCGGTCGGGGCGTACGCACCGCGCGAGGACGACGAACCCGTCACCGAGAGCTGGCCGACCGAAGGCTGGCCCGCCGCCGCCTATATGGCCGAAAAATCCTATGTGGAGCGGCTTCTCGACATCTTCGAACGCGACAACCCCGACATTCGGGTGGTGCGGATGCGTCCGGCGTTCACCTTCCAGTACGACTCGGCCAGCGAACAACGCCGCCTGTTCGCCGGACCACTACTACCCAACCGGTTGATCCGGCCGGGAGTGCTGCCCGTACTGCCGTATCCGTGGGGAATGCGGTTCCAGGCGTTGCACAGCAGCGACGTGGGACGCGCCTACGCGCTGGCGGTGACGAAACAGGTGCGCGGTGCGTTCAATCTGGCCGCCGACGACGTCATCGACCGCGATGCCATCACCCGCATCCTGCGCACCAGGACGTTTCCCGTCCCGCCCCGCGCGGTGAAAGCCGCGCTCACGGTGGGCTGGTGGTTGCGGCTGGTCCCGGCCACTCCGGAACTGTTCGCCGCGATGATGCATCTACCGCTGCTCGACACCACCCGCGCCCGCACCGAACTCGGCTGGACGCCGAGGATCAGCGCCGCCGACGCGCTCACCGAGGTGCTGCACGGATTCGGTGACGGTGCGGGCGGTGACACCCCACCGCTGGCCGCCGACGCCGGTGGCACGTTGCGCTACCGCGAATTCGCCTCCGGCGTCGGCGGGCACGATCCGGTCGACCAGCTCACCCGCCACGCCCACCGGTGAACGTCACGGCCGGAAGACCGCGCGCACGCATTCGCTCTTGTCGTTCTTGAAGATGTCGTAGCCGGCGACCGCGTCCGACAGCGGCAGATCATGGGTGATCAGATACGACGGGTCGAGCTGACCGCTGGAGATGAACTCGAACATGCGTGAGACGTCGCGCTGACCGGACTGCTGGGCGGTGCGCAGGGTAAGCCCCTTGTTGGTGAGCACACCCGTCGGGAATTTGTCGGTCACGCCGTACACGCCGAGCACCGACACCACCCCGGTCTTGCGGCACGACATGATCGCCTCGCGCAACGCGGTGGCCCGGTCGGTTTCCAGTCGCAGCAACTGTTTGGCCCGGTCGTAGAGGTGCTGCACGCCGGTGCCGTGCGCTTCCATCCCGACTGCGTCGATGCAGGCGTCGGGTCCGCGCCCGCCGGTCATCTCGCGCAGGGTGGCGGGCACGCTGTCGACACTGGTGTAGTCGATGGTGTCGGCGCCCGCATGCCGGCGTGCCAGCTCGAGGCGTTCGGGGACGCGGTCGATCACGATCACCCTGCCCGCGCCGAGCAGGCGGCTGGTGTGGGCGGCCATCAATCCGACGCCGCCGCTGCCCCAGACCGCGACGGTGTCGCCGGGGGAGATGTCGCAGAAGTCGGCGCCCATCAGCCCGGTCGGTAGCGCGTCGGAACAGAACAGGGCCTGCTCGTCGGTGATCGACTCCGGAATCGGGAAACAGTTCACATCACCGAAAGGCACCCGGATGTACTCGGCGTGCGAGCCCTGATAGCCGCCGAAGGGATGGGTGTAGCCGTAGATCCCGCCCGATGGGAAACCCAGGATCGGTTGTTGCACCGCGGCATTCGGGTTGGTGGTGTCACAGGCCGAATACCGCTGCGCCCCGCAGTACCAGCACGCACCGCAGCCGATGAACGACGGCACGACCACCCGGTCACCGACGGTGATTCGCTCCACCGCGCCGCCGACCTCGAGCACCTCGCCCATGAATTCGTGTCCGATCACGTCACCTTCGCGCATACCGGGCAGGTAGCCGTCGATGAAATGCAGATCCGAACCGCAGGTGGTGCTCAACCGGACCGCGACGATCACGTCGTGCGGGTTGACCAGGCGGGGATCGGGCACCGTCTCCACGGCCAGATCGTTCACGCCGTTCCAGCACAGTGCTCGCATCAGTCCTCCTGCTCGCGTCCGCTCGGATTGTGGGTCAGTGTCGGCGCCTCCCCGGTCTGCAGGATCGCGCGCGCCCGGTAGAGGGCGGTGAACGCGGCATGCCCGGTGAGCTGTTCGGGCAGCGGGCTGGTGACCCGGATCGTCACCTCCGTACCCAGATCGCCCGGGGCGTCGGCGAAGGTCAGCCGGATCTGGGACCGGCCCGCCGGGTCGCGGCCGCCGACGAAGCGGATCTCGCCGGGGGCGCGCACGGTGCGGCTCACCCACTGCGCGGCGGCGGCGGTGTTTTCGACGAACGACCACGTCAACCGGTCCGGGGCGGTCGATTCCACGTGGGCGATGCCGTCCAGCGCCGCGGACAGGTTCGCCGGATCGAGCCAGAACTGTTCGACGTCCGCACGGGGGCGCCCGATCGTCACCGCGTGCACGCTGGCCCCCGCCGTTGGCGCGACCTTGTGCAGCAGCTGCCCGATCCGGTCCTCGACCCAGGTCACCGGTTTCGGGTGTCGGGTCGGATGCCGGTTTCGGGGTCGTCGTCGGCGGGTGGCTCGGGGTCGTGCCACTCCTCGGCCCGGCTCGACCGGTTGCCCTTGATGGTGCCGTCCAGCTCGTGCGCGAGTTCCTCGTCGTGGGCCGGACCGTGCTTGGTGTTGCCTCGTTCGATGACCATCGTGCCTCCTTGTGGATTTCAGCGGTGCCGGACCAGGGCGGCGACGCCGTCCTCGGACGGCACACCGCCGGTGACGATGACCTCGGCACCGGTCAGGATCGCCGCGACGGGCAGTGCCTCGTCGGCGCGGCAGGACTGTCGTGGGGCGGTGCTGCCGGTCCAGCCGGCCGGGGCGTGCAGGTCGACGCTCACCTGCGCCCGGTCGGCGCCGACCAGCACGGTGCGGTCACCGAGCCGGTCCGGATCGATGAGCAACCGGTCCACACGCGCCATCCGCAACGCCTCGGCGGTCGCGTCGAGACCGGACACCGCCAGCCCTTCGGGGCGGGCGATCTCGGCGGCGACGGTGTCGAGGACCTCCTCGATGTCGTGGCGGGCCTGTTCGGCGACCACCCGGTGTACGGCGGCGTCGAGCTCACCCGGGTCGCCGCCCGCGGCGCGCGCTCCCGCCTCGACCTCGACCACCGTCGGCCCGTGTTCGGGCAGCGCGTGGTGCAGGGCGTTGCGGGCGCTGACCTCACCGGCGACCACGATCACCTCGGCATGCACCTGCTCGGCCTCGGTGCGCACCTGCTCGGCGAGGTCGTCGATGGTCCGCCGGGTCGTTTCCTCGACGCGTTGCTGCATGGAACGGTGCGCCCATGCCCCGCCGCCGGTTTTGTGCACCGGATACGGGTCCTGGTCGACGCTGCGTTCGGTGACCGACCCGTTCTCATCCACGACGGTCAGATCGCAGCCGACCTTGTCGACCACGGCGACCACATGCGGGATCAGTTCCTCGTGGTGGCGCAGCAACGGCAGCAGATAGGGCAACGGCGAGACCCGCACCACCTCCCGAGCCGGTGGTTCGGGCAGCAACTCGTCGGCATGGACGGTGTGATCGTCGATGATCAACACCCGTCCGGCCCGCCCACGCCCGGGCGGACCCTCGGCGACGGCCCGGTCGAACAGCGCGATCATCTCCGCGCTCGCTCCCGCTTCCCGCAGGCGACCGCTGATGGACCGCCGTCGCAGCTCCAGTTGATGCGCGGCGTCCTCGGTGTCGTGTGACGCATCCATGTACACGACAGCGAAGGGCCCGCGCCTTTCCGCGATCTCTCGAATGCTGTTCACACCGCGCGCATACCCGGCCTTCCCCACCCGAACCACCCCGGCCGGATTTCGTGTCGTGGCCGGTCAGGAGCAGGCGATCGCCTTGGCTTGCCGCAGCACCTCGCGCACCATGGCGGGGGTCAGCATGCCGGTGAAGGTGTTGCGCTGGCTCACGTGGTAGCAGCCGAGCACTGTCACCGTTCGCCCGTCCGGGTGGGTGAGGACCACCTGGACGCCGTGGCCGAAACGGGGGCGGGGGCGGGGAATGGTCCAGCCGCCTTCGGCGAGGACGGTGAACAGCGCCTGCCAGCCGAAGGCGCCGAGGACGACGATCGCCTTCAAGGTGGTGGCGAGCAGTTCCATCTCCCGGCTCAGATACGGTGCGCAGCGCAGGGTTTCGTCGCGGGTGGGTTTGTTCTGCGGCGGTGCGCAGTGCACGGGAGCGGTGACGCGCAGGTCGATCAGTTCGATGCCGTCGTCGGCGCGGACCGGATGCGAACCGGTCGACAGGCCGACCGCGTGCAGGGCCGCGAACAGGACATTGCCGCTCTCGTCGCCGGTGAACATGCGCCCGGTGCGGTTGCCGCCGTGCGCGGCCGGTGCCAACCCGACCACCAGGATCCGGGCATCGGCGGGGCCGAAACCGGGCACCGGCCTGCCCCAGTAGTCCTCGTCGCGGAACGCGGCCCGTTTCTCCCGCGCCACCTGCTCGCGCCAGGCGACCAGGCGGGGACAAGCACGGCACGAGGACACCAGCGCATCGAGTTCGGCGAGGGTGCCCGCATTGCCCGCCGCGAGCGGCGCCTGCTCCGGGTCGCTCGGTTCGGCGGCCATCGTCCCATCCTAGGGCGTGGGAAATCCGGTAACCCGTCGTACCGAACCACCCACGCGGTACCGGCGGTACCACGTACTGTGAAGGGATGATGCCCATCGAGATCGTGACCGCCGACGGAGTCGTGCGCGGTCGAGCGGGCCGCAGTGTCGTGCGCTGGCGCGCCCTACCGTACGCGGCCTCTCCTGTCGGCGACCTGCGCCTGCGCGCACCCCAGCCGGTGCGTCCCTGGACCGGCGTGCGCGCGGCCGACCGCTTCCGTTTCGCGGCGACCCAGCACCCCAGCGGTGCCCGAATCGGCCCGCGCACCTGGCAACCGGTGGGCGAGGACTGCCTCACCTTGAACGTCACCGCCCCGGCGGCATCGTCGGACACACCGCGTCCGGTGATGGTGTTCATCCACGGCGGCGGATATGTCATCGGCACCTCGAGCATGTACTCCGGCGCCCGCCTCGCGGTCCGTGGCGACGTGATCGTGGTGTCGGTGAACTACCGGCTCGGCGGTCTCGGCTATGTCGACTTCAGCGAATTCTCCACGCCGGAGCGCCCTTTCGACGCCAACCTCGGACTCCGCGACCAGGTGGCCGCGCTGGAATGGGTACAGCGCAATATCGCCGCCTTCGGTGGCGACCCCGCCAATGTGACGATCTTCGGCGAATCGGCGGGCGCACACGCCGTGGTGAGCCTGATGGCCACCCCCGCCGCGCGCGGCCTGTTCCACCGCGCCATCGCCCAGAGCGCCCCCGCCGACTGGACGATGACCCGCGAAGACGCGCACCGTTTCGCCCGCCGCTGCCTCGAGCGACTGGGTGCCGACCCGGCCGACGCCGTCGCCGCCCTCACCACCACCTCGGCGAACGCGCTGTGCCGGGCCACCGACCGCGCTCTCGGCCGGGCCATGCGCGAGGAACCCGGCAGCTTCGCCTACGCCCCCGTCGCCGACGGCGAGTTCCTGCCCGAGGCGCCGCTGGACGCGATCGTCGCGGGCCGCGCCCACCGGGTGCCGCTGATCGTCGGCACCAACCGCGACGAGGCGACCCTGTTCCAGCGTTTCGTGAAAGCGGTACCGCACACCGAGGACCAGCTCACCACGACCTTCGCCCGCTGCGAAGCCGGTGCCCTCGAACGTGTCGCCGCCTGCTACCCCGGCTACCCGAGCCCGACGACCGCCGTGCGCATCGGCGGGGACTTCATGTTCCTGCGCCCCACCCTCGAGGTCCTCGAAGGACACAGTCCCCACGCGCCCACCTACGCCTACCGTTTCGACTTCGCCCCGCGCGCACTGCGATTGGCCGGTTTCGGTGCCACCCACGCCCTCGACCTGATCCCCGTCTTCGGCTGGGTGAACACCCCGGTCGGGCGCATGATGACCGCGGCGGGCGGGTACCGGGCGTTCCTCGCCGTCCAGCGCGCCATGCAGGACAACTGGCTCAGTTTCGCCCGGACCGGCAGCCCCCTGCCCGCGTGGCCCGCCTACACCGCCGACCACCGCGCCACCCAGATCTTCGACCACCCGACCCGCGTCCTCATCGATCCCGACCCGGCCATCCGCCGTGCGTGGCAAGGCGTGCGCATCGCCGGGCCGACCGACGGGCAGACCAGGACGGAGAACGCCGGATGAGCCTCGACCAGGACACCGGTGCGCGGCGCCTCACCGCACTGCTCACCGAGGACCCACAGGTCAGGGCCGCGCGGCCCTCGGACGAGGTGCACGCCACCGTCACCACACCCGGATTGCCGCTCGGTGAGATCGTCGAGGCGGCGATGACCGGGTACGCCGACCGGCCCGCGCTCGGGTTCCGGCGCACCGAACTCGTGCCCGACGCCGGGGGAGCAGTGCGGCGGATCGTCCCCGACTTCGAGACGATCACCTATCGCACACTGTGGGACCGGGCGCGAGCGGTGGCGGCGGCCTGGTACGCCGACGGGGTGCGCGCCGGGGACTTCGTGGCGATGCTCGGATTCACCGGGGTCGACTACACGGTGCTCGACCTGGCCGTGATCCACCTCGGAGCGGTGGCCGTGCCACTGCAGTCGGGGGCGAGCTCGACCCAGCTGCGTTCGATTCTCGACGAGACCACACCGAAGGTCCTCGCGGTCGACATCGCGTATCTCGGGACAGCTGTCGAGGTGGTTTCCCCGGGTACCACGACACTCGTGGTGTTCGACTTCTTCGCCGACGACCACCGCCATCGCGAGCTACTCGACGAAGCGCGCCACGACTTCCCCGGAATACGCACTCTCCCCGACACTGTCGAACAGGGACTGACCGCGGAGCCCGCCCCCCGCGTGGAACCCGACGACGACGCGCTGGCGCTGCTGATCTACACCTCCGGCAGCACCGGAACACCCAAGGGCGCGATGTACACCCGCCGCCTCGTCGCCGCGGGGTGGCAGCCGGTGCGCCCGTACGCGGTCATCAACCTGAACTTCCTGCCGATGAGCCACATCGCGGCCAGGCTCACCCTCAACGCCGCCCTCGCCCGGGGCGGCACCGCCTACTTCACCGCCGCACCGGACACGTCGACACTGTTCGACGACATCGCCCTGGTGCGGCCCACCGAGATCTTCCTCGTCCCGCGCGTGTGCGAGATGATCCAGCAGCACTACCGCCGCACCCGCGAACACCACCCCGAACTCACCGACGACCAGGTGAAAACGTCACTGCGCGAACAACTCCTGGGTGGTCGCCTGCTGACGGTGTCGTGTGGCAGCGCCCCCATCGCACCGGAACTGCGCGCGTTCGTCGAATCGGTGCTCGAGCTGCGTCTGCACGACGGCTACGGGTCGACCGAGACCGGTGGTGGCGTCATCTTCGACACCCGGGTCATGCGCCCGCCGGTGCTGGACTACAAGCTCGTCGACGTCCCCGAACTGGGCTACTTCGGCACCGACAAGCCGTATCCGCGTGGGGAACTGCTGCTCAAGACCACCACCATGATCGCCGGTTACTACCGGCGTCCCGAGGTCACCGCCGAGGTGTTCGACGCCGACGGTTTCTGCCGCACCGGCGACATCGTCGCCGAACTCGCACCCGACCGGCTGACCTATGTCGACCGGCGCAACAACGTCATCAAGCTGTCGCAGGGTGAGTTCGTGACGGTCTCGCGTCTGGAAGCGGTGTTCGCCGGCGAGGATCCGATCCATCAGATCTATGT
The DNA here is from genome assembly GCF_040655475.1 of Nocardia sp. NPDC050413. Lineage (NCBI taxonomy): Bacteria > Bacillati > Actinomycetota > Actinomycetes > Mycobacteriales > Nocardiaceae > Nocardia > Nocardia sp. NPDC050413. The sequence continues at coordinate 764,210 of NZ_JBFAJZ010000001.1, forward strand.
CTACGGCAGCAGTGATCGCGCGTTCCTGCTCGCCGTCGTCGTCCCGGCCCGCCCGCTGCCCGCCGAACAGGCCCATGCCGCGATCAGCGACGCGCTGCACCGGGCCGCGGTGCGGGCACAACTGGAACCGTACGAGATCCCCCGCGCCTTCCTCGTCGAAACCGAACCGTTCACCGTCGACAACGGGCTGCTCTCCGGAGTGGGAAAACTGTTGCGCCCCAAGCTGAAAGAGCGCTACGGGCAGCGCCTGGAACAGCTCTACGACGAGCTGGCCGGACGCCAGGACGACGAACTGCGCCGGCTACGTGCCGACGCCCCCGGTCTCGCCGTGTCCGAGGTCGTCGCCCGGGCCGCGGGCGCGATACTCGGCTGCGATCCCGCCGCCCTGCGCGCCGACACCCGATTCTCCGACCTGGGCGGTGATTCGCTTGCGGCGCTGTCGTATTCGACACTGCTGCGCGAACTCCTCGACGTCGAGGTCCCCGTCAACGTCCTGCTCGGCCCCGACAGCACGCTGGCCGGCCTCACCGGCTACATCACCGCAGGCCCCGCGACCCTCGACGCCGAGACGATCCACGGTCGCGGCGCCACCGAGATCCGGGCAGCAGACCTCACCCTGGACAAATTCCTCGACACCGGCACCATCACCGCCGCCCCCGATCTGCCGAGGGCCGCGACTCCCGCGCGGACCGTGCTGCTCACCGGCGCCAACGGCTACCTCGGCCGATTCCTGCTGCTGGAACTGCTCGAACGCGTCGCCCCGCTCGGTGGCACCGTGATCTGTGTGGTGCGCGGCGCCGACGCCGAGTCGGCCCGCGCCCGCCTCGACGCAGCCTACGACAGCGACCCCACCCTCACCGAACACTTCCGGGCGCTCGCCGACCGCGCCCTCGAGGTACTGCCCGGTGACATCGGTGCACCGGAACTCGGTCTGCCCCAACAGGTATGGCAGCACCTGGCCCGCGACGTGGACCTGATCGTGCACTCGGCAGCGCTGGTCAACCATATGCTGCCCTACCACCAGCTGTTCGGACCCAACGTGGTCGGCACCGCCGAGATCATCCGGTTGGCCGCGACCACCACCCGCAAGCCGGTCAGCTACCTGTCGACGGTGGCCGTCGCCGCCCAGATCACCGACTTCACCGAAGACGGTGACGTGCGGACCATGAGCCCCGTGCGCCGCCTCGACACCGGCTACGCCAACGGCTACGGCAACAGCAAATGGGCCGGTGAGGTGCTGCTGCGCGAAGCCGCCGACCGGTTCGGGCTGGCTGTCGCGGTGTTCCGCTCGGACATGATCCTGGCCCACCGCTGCTACCATGGCCAGCTCAACGTGCCCGACGTCTTCACCCGGTTGCTGCTCAGTGTGCTCGTCACCGGCCTGGCACCGAAGTCGTTCTACCGCACCGACTCCGAGGGCAGGCGCCGTCGTGCGCACTACGACGGGCTGCCCGCCGACTTCGTCGCCGCCGCGATCACCGCACTGGCCCCGACCACCGGATACCGCACCTACGATGTCGTGAACCCCCACGACGACGGCATCTGCCTCGACGACTTCGTCGACTGGCTGATCGAGGCCGGTCACCACATCGACCGCCTCGACGACTACGACGAATGGTTCGACCGCTTCACCACCGCCCTGAGCGCCCTACCCGAACCGCAACGCAAACACACCCTGCTGCCGTTGCTGCACGCCTACCGGCATCCGGCCCGCCCGCTGCCCGGCTCGGCGCTGCCCGCCGACGGCTTCCGCGCCGCCGTGCGGGCCGCCGATATCGGTGGCGCCCCGGACATCCCACAGCTGGGCCGCGACCTGATCGGCAAGTACGTGCGCGACCTGGCTCAGCTCGGACTGCTCGACACCGATTCGGTCTCGGCGTAGCCGACGGGCCGCAACGCCGGGTCGGGGGCGAACGAGGTGAGCCCGACCCGGCGGTACTTGCCGACCAACCGTTCGTAGCGGCGGCGGTTGCGAGCCATCGGTGAATCGGTGACGGTGGCGGGCAGCCGGTCGAACGCGGTCCGCAGCAGCGCGGTGAGCATCCGGAACTCGGTGTCGTGGCGGGCTGTCCAGGTGATCGGCATGCGGGCCCGCACCTGCGGGTGCATGATGCCGCACCCGAGCAGCATCACCACATGGCTCAGCACCGGCGAACCCACCCGCCACAGGGGACCGGTGAGCGCGGGCAGGAAGTCCGGCCGGGGTGCCCGGCGCACCGACGCGGTGGCCGCCTCGAGGGCCGGGGTCACCCGCAGTTCCTCGGCGGCCATCCGTTCGTAGTGGGCGACCAGTTCGCGGTAGTCCTCGATCGGTGCGTTGCGGCCGCGCAGGTGCAGTCCGGTTGTCTTGCGCCGGTAGTGATCCCAGACGGCCTGGTTCTGCGCTGCCGTCGGCTCGGTGCCGGTCAACGCGATGTAGGCGCCGCGCTGAACGAAGAACGTCGAGTACAGAATCCAGTTCCAGGCCTGCGGCTCGAGCGCCGAATAGCGTTGCCCGTCGGGGCCGACGCCCTTGACCGCACGGTGCAACAGCATCAGGCGCTCGGCCTCGGAGGCCGCGTCGGCCTCGGTGCCGTGGTAGATGAGCTGGTCGGCGGCGGCGGTGCGCACCGCGCGCGCCCACGGCTGATACCTGGACCGCCCCGTCGCCTCGAGCGCCGCCGACACCGGCGGCAGCATCGGCTGATCGAACAGCCCGACGGCGAACAGCCCGAACAGCATCGAACCGCCGACCCGCTCGAATCTCTCGACGGCAGCCGAAACATCGTGCGGCACACCGTCGGTAGCGGCGGGCTGATGAGACACGGGACAGGTCATCGGTGAACTCCTTTGTTCCGGCGCCGCGACCGCATGGGCCAGGTCGGCACCCCTCCGCATTCTGGTGCCACACGACACCAGAAACTCGTGTGGTGTCAGCGTGCACCACAATGGGGTCATGGTCAAGAGCGAGGACACCGCGACATCCCCCCGCGCCTACGGGGGAGTGGCGGCCGACGAACGCCGCGCACGCCGCCGCGCGGCCCTGCTCGACGCCGCCCTAGACCTGCTCGCCGCCGACGGTGCCGCCGCCGTCACCAAACGCGCGGTCTGCGCTCGGGCCAAGCTCAACGACCGCTACTTCTACGAACAGTTCGCCGATCGCGACGCCGTGCTCACAACCCTCGTCGAAGAGCTCACCGCCCAGGGCATCGCCGCCGTCGTCGCGGCCACCCACGCGGCCGAACCCGACATCCACAGCCAGGTCCATGCCGCCGCCGATGCCGCGCTCGGCTTCCTGCTCGACGACCCACGCCGCCACGCGCTGCTGCTCAACGCCCACAGCACCGAAGCCCTCCAGCGGGCCCGGCTCGCCACCCAGCACGCCATCGCCCGCGCCATGGCGGCGGTCAGCCGCGAACTGCACCCGTCACCGATGTCGACGCCGCTGGACACCGACATGGCCGCCTACACGGTGGTCAGCGGCACGCTCGAACTCGTCGCGGCCTGGATGCGCGGGGAATTCGACACCACCCGAGCACACCTCACCGACCTGATCGCCCGGCAATTGCTGCAGGTCGAAACCGTCCCCGGCGCCTAGGGGGCCACCATGCGCGCGGCCGCGAGCACGGTCGCCGCGCGCTGGGTCGCCACATGCTCACCACCGGCCTGAGCGGCATGGACGGCGGTGGTGCGGGCCAGATCGGTGAGCATGCGCAGCAGCAACGCCGCCGGGATATCGGGGGTCACCAGCCCCTCGCGCTGCCCGCGCCGCAACTCGGCCAGCTTGCTCGCCACCATCTCACGCAACGCGCGCGCCACCTCTTCCTCGGCCGGTTCCAGATCGGCCCAGGCCTGCAAGCGGGCATCGTCCGGGTTGGCGAGGAAATGATCGAAGAGGCGTCCGACGTACCCGGGCAGATCCTCCGCGCGCATGGCCGTGCGGGCGGAGGCTTCGCTGGCCCAGCGTTCGGTGACGGCGGCGTAGAGCTCCTTCTTGCCGGGGAAGTAGGCGTAGAGGCGGTCCTTGCTGGCATGCGCGGCCTCGGCGATCCGGTTGATCCGCGCGCCCGCGATGCCGAACTCGGCGAATTCCGCCTTGGCCGCGGCGAGAATTCGCTCCCTGGTTGCCTCACCTGCCGCTCGCATGCGCTGGATGTTACCCCTTGCCGAACCATCTGGTTCGGAACTATGGTCAATCCCGAACCACCTGGTTCGGGTAACGGCGAGACGAGGACACCCATGGCCGAACAGCCACGCTGGCAACAACTCCGGGCACAGAACGAGGGTGTGTCCACCGCCGAACTCGACGAGATCTGGACGCGGCTGCGCCCGGCGCGCGCCGAGGACATCCTCGGGCAGTGGCGCGGCGACGCCTTCCAGACCGGTCACCGGCTGTGCAAAGCTCTGCCCGCCAGCCGCTGGTACGGCAAGACCTTCCTGGCCCTCGACGATGCCAAACCGCTGATCTGCCGCGCCGAGGACGGCACCCTGTTCTCCAATGTCGAGATGGGACAGGGCGAGGCGACGCTGTGGAACATCGAGTTCCGCGGTGAGGTCACCGCCACGATGGTCTACGACGGTCGCCCAGTGTTCGACCACTTCAAATGGCTCGACGACAACACCCTGATGGGCATCATGAACGGCCGCCCCGAACTGGTCCTCGCGGGCGGGCAGTACTTCTACTTCCTGCTGGAACGGGACAGCTGATGCGCACCACGGCCGTGCTGTCACGCGATCCGGCAGCGGACTTCTCCGTCGAGACGGTCGAGATCGACGAGCCGCGCGCCGGGGAGATCCTGGTCCGGATGGCCGCCACCGGCATCTGCCACACCGACCTGGCCACCCGCCGCGCCGGTGCGGCGGACCGGCCGATCCTGCTCGGGCACGAAGGTGCCGGGGTGGTCGAGGCCGTCGGGCCGGGAGTGCGCACCGTCCGGGCGGGAGACCACGTCGTACTCACCTTCCGCCACTGCGGCGACTGCGCCAACTGCGGCGCGGGCCGACCCGCCTACTGCCTGCACGCGACCACGCTGAACAACTTCGGCCGCCGCGCCGACGACACCCCTCGGGTACTGGTCGACGGTGCACCGGTGCTGTCCGGATTCTTCGGGCAGTCCAGTCTGGCCGGCTACGCGCTGAGCAGCGAGGACAACACCGTGGTCGTCGACCCGGCGATCGACCCGGCCCTGGCCGCACCGTTCGGATGTGGGTTCCAGACCGGAGCCGGCGCGGTCCTCAACGTGCTTCGCCCCGAACCCGGCGCCCGCCTCGTCGTCTACGGCGCGGGCGCGGTCGGCATGGCCGCCCTGCTCGCCGCACGCACGGTGCCCGACGTCGAGGTGGTCGTCGTCGAAACATCCTCCTCGCGCGGGGAACTCGCGCTCGAGCTCGGTGCTCGCGCCGCCGTGGACCCGGCCGGGGAGGCGACGGCGGCACGGGTGCGTGAGCTCACCGGCGGCGGCGCGACCCACGCCGTGGACACCACGGGAATACCGGCCGTGCTCGGCGACGCGGTCGCCGCCCTCGGTATCGGCGCCACCGTGGTCGCCGTCGGTCTCGGCCGTGGTGCCCCGCCCATCGATGTCGGCGATATCGTCTTGCAGGGCAAGACGATTCGCGGCTGCCTCGAGGGCGACAGCGTTGCCGCCACCTTCATTCCCCACCTGCTGGACCTGCACGCGCAGGGCCGCTTCCCGGTCGATCGACTCGTCAGCCGCTACGCCGCTTCCGACATTGCCGCCGCTGTGCACGATCAGCGCACCGGTAAGGTCATCAAGCCGGTGCTGACATGGTGAACGGCCCGACCCGCGAGACCGAGGACAACGCATGACGATTCTCCACAGCGAAGACCTCGCGACCGAACCCGCAGCGAGTGTGGACGCCGCCCGTGCCCAACGGCGCCAGGTGGTGCTCGACGCCGCCCGTGACGTGTTCGTCGCCTACGGTTACCACGGCACGAGCATGGAGGACATCGGCAGCCGCGCGGGCATGAGCAAACCGGTCCTCTACACCCATTACGCGAGCAAACTCGACCTCTACCTGGCGGTCCTGCAGCGCTACCTCGACCGCATGGTCGAGGGTGTGCGCAACGCGCTGGCGGGAACCAAGGGCGAACAGAAGGTGCGCCGCGCGGTCGGCGCCTACTTCGATTTCGTCGACGAGGACGCGGGCGGGCACACGCTGGTCTTCGAATCACCGGTGCCGAGCGAACCGTGCGTGCAGTGGCGGGTGCGCGATGCCATGAACACCTGCGCGGTCCTGGTCAGCGCCGAGCTGCGCGCCGCGGGCATGGACGACGTGCGCGCCTTCGCCTGCGCGTTCAGCCTCGTGGGCGCCAGCCACTCCACCGCACGGCACTGGCTCGACGCGGGCCGCCCGATCCCCAAGCACGAGGCCGTCGAGATGACCGTGACGCTGTGCTGGCACGGGCTGTCGTCGGTGGGTGTCGTCAACCGCGACACCAAGGGCTCAGCCCGCTGACGCGGTGAGCGGCAACGGGCTGCCGTCGAGCAGTTCGTCGCTGGGCAGTTGACCGACCAGCACCGCGAGTGCGCGTTTCCAGCGACGGACCACGGCCTCGCGTTCGCCGAGGGTGCCGGTGAGCATGGCCGTCATCGACAGGCCGGTGAGCAGGTCGATGGTGAACTCCACCAGCAGCTCCGCGCGCGGGTCGGCCGCATAGGGCTCGCCGAGCACCTCCAGGTAGAGCCTGCGCATCTCGGTGAACACCCGCTGCTCCTCGTGCACGAGCCGGTCGCGCAGTTCGGCGTCGGTGCGCGCGGCCACCCACAGGTCGAGGGCGGTGAAGAAGGCCGGGCTGTTCAGGTCGCGCCAGGCCAGGTCGACCACCGACTGCAACCGGTCGCGGCCCGGCGGGAGCAGTTCGGCCTCGCGGCGGAACTGCTCGAGCCGCTGGTCGACCACCTGGGTGGTGGCGGCGACGAGCAGTTCGGCGCGGGTGGGGAAGTGGTGCTGCACGGTGCCGCGCGCCAATCCGGCGCGTTCCTGCACGGCGCTCACCGTCGTTGCCGCGTAGCCGCTTTCGAGCAGGCACTCGGCGGTGCAGGCCAGGATGCGGGCCCGGGTCGAGGCGCGGCGCTGCGCCTGGGTGCGGCGGGGGCGTTGCTCGGTCACGCAAGAAATCGTACGCCCTGCCGAATAGTTGCGCGATACTGTGAGCCCGGTCTCCGACACACCCGGCCGTAACTCGCTATTGACGGCGGAGTCCCGGGCTGGTGAAATCAAGAAACCGTACGCAGTAACTGTTTCCTGCACGAAGGGCTGCGATGACGCAGATCTCCCACCACCGCCGCGGAACCGGCGCACCGATCGTGCTGGTCCACGGTCTCGGCAGCCGATGGCAGGTATTCGCCCCGATCATCGACGCGCTGGCCGCCGAACACGAGGTGATCGCACTGGACCTGCCCGGCTTCGGCGAGTCCCCGCTCGTGCCCGGCGTGGAACCCGGACCGCGCGGGTACGCGACCTGGCTCGCGCAGTGGTTGTCCGACAACGAGATCGAGCGCCCCCACCTGGTGGGCAGTTCGATGGGCGGCGGGATCGCGCTGGAACTGGGTCGCACCGGTATCGCCTCGGCGGTCACCGCGTTCTCCCCGATCGGTTTCTACGACCGAGCCGGACTGCGATGGACCAAGACGCTGCTCACCGGCATGCGCGGCGCCGCGCGGGCGGCGGGCCCGGTCCTGGCTCGATCGATGGACCACCGGGCGGGACGGGTGCTGCTGCTCTCGGCCATGTTCGGCCGCCCGGCCCAGGTCACCCCAGCCGCCGCGCGCCTCGACCTGGCCGGAATCGCCGGGGCGAGCGCGTTCACCGCCGCCCGCGACGACTTCGACGACTACGTGCTGACACCGGACCAGGACTTCGGCGCGCTCACCGACATCCCGGTGACGATCGCCTGGGGTACCCGCGACGTCGTCCTCGTGCACCGCACCCAGAGCGCCCGCGCCCGCGCCGTGCTGCCGTTCGCCCGGCACATCGACCTGCCCGGCTGCGGGCACCTGCCGTTCAGCGACGCGCCGCGCGACTGCGCGCGTCTGATCCTCGAGAGGAACGCATGACACCGTCCATCGCGGTCATCGGCAGCGGTTTCGGCGGCTTGGCCGCCGTCATCGAACTGAAGAAGCGGGGCTTCGACGACATCGTCGTGTTCGAGAAGGCCGACGAGGTGGGTGGGGTCTGGCGCGACAACACCTATCCCGGTGCCGCCTGTGACGTGCCGTCGCCGTTCTACTCGTTCTCCTTCGCACCCAATCCGCGCTGGCCGCACCGGTTCTCGCGGCAACCAGCGATCCTCGACTACATCCGCGGGATCGTGGACACCTACGATGTGCGCCGCCACCTGCGCCTGGGCACCGAGGTGCTCGGCGCCGCCTACGACGACGCGACCGGCAAGTGGACGATGTCACTCGCCGGCGGTGAGACCGTGGTCGTCGACGTCGTGGTCTCCGCCGTCGGGCAGCTCTCGCGCCCGGCCCTGCCCGACATCCCGGGACGCGAAACCTTCGCGGGCAGCAGTTTCCACTCCGCGCAGTGGAACCACGACGTGGACCTCACCGGCAAACGCGTAGCGGTGATCGGTACCGGTGCCAGTGCGATCCAATTCGTCCCCGAGATCCAGCCACGCGTGGGCAATCTGACGGTCTTCCAGCGCACCGCGCCCTACATCATCCCGCGACCGGACCGTGAATTCGGGCGCCTGCACCACCGGATGTTCGAGAAGGTGCCCGCCACGGAGCTGGCCGAACGCGGCACCTGGTACGGCGTCGTCGAAGGGCTCAGCGTGGCCTGGGTCTACGCCCGGCCCCTGGCCCGTGCCGTCCGGGCCTGGTCGAAGTGGCACATGCGCCGCCAGACGAAGGCGGTGCCGGGACTGTTCGAGAAGGTATGGCCCGACTACGACGTCGGCTGTAAACGAATCCTGTTCTCCGACAACTACCTTCCCGCGCTCACCGAGCCGAACGTGGAACTGTGCACCGAGACGATCAGCGAGATCACGCCCACCGGTGTACGCACCGTCGACGGCCGTGAGCATGCGGTGGACGTCATCATCTGGGGGACCGGTTTCAAGACCACCGAGTTCCTCGCACCCATGACGATCACCGGGGCGGGCGGTCGCACGCTCGGCCAGGAATGGCAGGCGGGGGCACGCGCCTACTACGGCGTCACCGTGCCCCGGTTCCCGAATCTGTTCATCATGTACGGGCCCAACACCAACACCGGTGGCGGCTCGATCATCTACTTCCTCGAAGCACAGGCCAAATATCTGGGCCGCTACGTCGCCCATCTCGCGGCGACCGGTCGCCCCCTCGCCGTGCGTCCCGAGGTGGAGAAGGCCTACGACGCCCGCATTCAGGAACTCCTGGCAGACAGTGTGTGGAGCCGGTGTTCGTCCTGGTACCGCCAGGCCGACGGCCGCATCACCACCAACTGGCCCCTGCTGGGAGTCCAATACCGCAAACAGGCGCGGTTCGATCCCGCCGACTACGAGGTGATGGCTCCATGACCAGCTACGACTACGACGTGATCGTCGTCGGCTCCGGATTCGGCGGCAGCGTGACCGCCCTGCGCCTGACCGAGAAGGGCTACCGCGTGGGTGTGCTCGAATCCGGTCGCCGCTGGAACGCCGAGGACTACCCCAAGACGAACTGGAATGTGCCCAAAGCTATCTGGGCACCGCGTCTCGGGCTGACCGGACCGCAGCGCATCAGCGCACTCGGCAAGTGCCTGGTGTTCAGCGGTTCCGGTGTGGGCGGCGGTTCGCTCATCTACGGCAACACCCTCTACGAACCGCTGCCCGAGTTCTACCGCGACCGCGCCTGGGCACACATCACCGACTGGAAATCCGAACTCGCCCCCTACTACGACCAGGCCAAACGGATGCTCGGCGTGGTCGAGAACCCGAAGCTGGGCCCCAAGGACGACGTGCTGCTGCAGGTGGCCACCGATCTCGGTGTGGCCGACACCTTCCACCGCACCCACGTGGGCGTGTTCTTCAACGAAGGCGCCGAAGGGGTGGAGGTGGAGGACCCCTACTTCGGTGGCGCCGGACCGCGCCGCGCGGGCTGCATCCACTGCTCGGAATGCTTCACCGGCTGCAAGCACAACGCCAAGAACACCACCACTTTGAACTACCTGCACCTGGCCGAAAGCCAGGGCGCGCAGGTGCATCCGCTGACGACGGTCACCTCGGTGGCCCCCGACGGGGTCGGCGGATACCGGGTGGAGACCGTGCGTTCCAACGGTCTGCTGCGCAAGGACCGCCGCACCTTCACCGCCGAACAGGTGGTGTTCGCGGCCGCCGCGCTCGGCACCCAGAAGCTGCTGCACACCCTGCGCCGCAACGGCACCCTGCCCGAATTGTCTTCGCGCGTCGGCGAATTGACGCGCAGCAATTCCGAGGCGATCATCGGCGTCACCAGCAAGACCCGCCGCGACTTCGCCCAGGGTGTGGCCATCACGTCCTCGATCCACCCCGAACCACAGACCCACGTGGAGGTCTGCACCTACGGCAAGGGGCAGAACGCGCTGTTCGTGCAGACGGTGCCGATGGTCGACGGCGGGGCGTTCCGGTTCCTGCGACTGCTGCTGACCATGCTGCTGCATCCGGTGCAGTTCCTGCGCTCGCAGAACGCGCGCGGCGCGTCGGAGCGATCGGTGATCCTGCTGGTGATGCAGTCGCTGGACAATTCGCTCACCTCGTACCTGAAGGGGCGACGGCTGGTCACCAAACAGGGTGCGGGAGAACCCAATCCGGAGTGGATCCCACTCGCCCACGACATCGCCCGCCGTTACGCCGGCAAATCCGACGCCATCACGGGCAATATCGCCACCGACATCTTCAACATCCCCGCCACCGCGCACTACATCGGCGGTTGCACCATCGGCGATTCCCGCGACACCGGTGTCATCGACCCCTACCAGCGTGTGTACGGGTATCCGGGGCTGCACATCGCCGACGGCAGCGCCATCACCGCCAACCTCGGCGTGAACCCGTCGCTGACCATCACCGCCCAGGCCGAACGCGCCATGGCGTTCTGGCCCAACAAGGGTGAGCCCGACCCACGCCCCGAACTCGGGGCCGCCTACCGGCGCATCACTCCCGTCGCGCCACGCCGCCCGGCCGTCCCCGCGGACGCCCCCGGCGCCCTGCGCCTGCCCGTCTGAGAGGAACCCGCATGTCCGCCGCCGACCGTCTGGCCGCCCTCGAACCCGCCTGCCCCCGTGACGACGCGCTCGCCCTGTTCGACAGCCTCCCACCCGTCGCGCCCACCGACCTCACCGGCCGTTGGCACGGCCGCGAGCTGGCCACCGGCCACCGGCTCGACGGCCTGCTCGCGGCCTCCGGTTGGTACGGCAAACAATTCGACGGCCCCGACAACGTTCACCCGCTGCTGTTCGCCACCCCCAAGGGCGACATCTTCCCGGTCGACCCGAAACGCATCCCCCTGGGACTGGTCGACAAGATCCCCACCGCCCTCGTCGAGCACACCCGCCGACGCCTCGACCTGCTGGCACCCACGCTGCGCACCGCCCGGCACCGTGCCCGCCTGCGGGAAATCAACCATCGGGGGACCGTCACCACCGCGATGATCTACGACCATCTGCCCATCATCGACACCTTCCGCCGCGTCGACCCCACCACGGTTCTGGGCATCATGGACTACCGTCGCCTCCCCGACCCGTACTTCTTCATCCTCACCCGCGACTGACCGCGCAGGTCAGCGTGCGAACGCGACACCCGCCCCGACACCGACGACCATCGCCCCACCGACACCGCCCACAGCCTCGAGCCGGCGCGGTGACCGCGCGAACCACCCCCGCGCGGTCGCCGCGACGACGGCCCACACACCGTCGCAGGTCAGCTGGATGAGAAGGAAGATCGCGCCGAGAATCAGCATCTGCACCGGCAGCGGTCCGGCGTGGGTGGCGGTGAACTGCGGCAGGACCGCGCCGAAGAACACCGCCGTCTTCGGGTTGGTCGCGCCGACGATGAAACCCTGCCGCATCGACCGGCCACCGCCGTCGGCGCTCGCGGTGAGCACCAGCTTCTTGCGGTCACGAATCGCCGTGACGCCCAGATAGATCAGATAGAGCGCGCCGATCACCTTGACCGCCGTGAACAGGATCGTCGAGGTCATCAGCACAGCGCCGAGTCCGAGAGCGACCACGGCCAGGGGGATGACGGAACCGGCGACCGAGCCGAGGACCGACAGCAGTGCCTGCCTGCGCCCCAGCGTCAGCGCGCGACCGATCGCGAACAGCACATTCGGGCCGGGGATCACGATGATGAGCAACGCTGCACCGGCGAAGGCGATCACATGGGGGATCGGCACCATCATCCGAACCTAACAGCGCCCCGTCCGCGACGGCGCAGATCGCCGTGCATCGGTTACCCCGCCCCGGGAGGGCGGACGTCCCGGTTGTGTCGCTACCGGTTTGCCGGGTATCTGCCGTTCATGGCACATTTTCGTCGCTGGGGAGCTGTCTACCTGCTGATGTTGCTGTTCATCGGCTCGTGGGGCGCGCAGTTCGTGTTCCAGCTCATCGAGTACCGCAACACTCAGCAACAGCAGGGCCAACCATTCCAGTGGTCGGGGTATTGGCCGGAGTTCCTGGCGAGCACCTTCGAGAACTGGCAGAGCGAATGGTTCCAATTGGTCTTCCAAGCCGTGCTGCTGCTCGGAGCCAAGCACTGGATATTCCGGGTCGACGCCGAGAACGCCGAACGCATCGAATCCAAGATCGACGATCTGCGCGCCTACCTGGTCCCGCCCGACCGGCAGACCGAGGTGCCCGGAGACTGACACCGGCGCGCCCGGCCCGCGGTGCGGACCGGGCGCGACAGGCTCATCCGCGCGGTTCGATCCGATCCCAGGCCCGGTGCTCAGCCAGGTCGGTGACCACCTTTGTCACGGTCTGCGGCGCCTCGGCCACGGTGACACCCGGCGCGTCGGCATCGACACCGTTGCGCTGCAGCAGACTCGCCGCCGCACCGACCGCCGCGATCGCCTTCCCGTGTCGCCACATCTCGTTGACCAGCACATCCACCCTCGGATCGATCGGCGCGCCCAAGGCGATCAACGCGTCGAACTCGATCGAGCGCATCGTGGCGAACGTGCGGTCGACCTTGCGGCCCTCCACTTCACCACCGTGCGCGGCGACCAGCAACGGCCGCACCTTGGCCTGTTCCAGATCGGCGCACACCTGCTGCACGGCCCCACCGGAACTGGTCTCGTCCACCAGCACCGCCACGGTCCGTCCGTCGACCGGGAACGCACCGCGTTTCTGCGACAGCGCCGGGCTCGGCGCCAGTTCGACGGTGTTCGCCGTCGGCGCGGGCACATCGACACCGAGCTGATTCGCCACATACCCGGCCAGCTGTTCGTCGACATTCACCAGCATCTGCACCGCACGCTCGCGAATCGTCACCGACGTGCACTTGCCCAGTTCGAACGAGAAGGCATCGGCCAAGCGGTGCTGCTCACCATGGGTGAGGCTGCGATAGAACATGCGCGGCTGGGAGAAGTGATCGGCGAACGACACCTGCGCCTTGTCGGTGTTCGCCGAGGTGCGCAGCTTCGCCTGCGGCGGCGGAATCGGAGTCGGCGATTCCACATAGGCCTCACCGGCGAAACTGGCCGCGTACGGGCACCCGCCGTCGAGCGAATTCGGTTTGTAGGGTGCCAGGCCCGTGTGGACCGCCGTTTGGTGCATGCCGTCGCGGAACATGTCGTTGACCGCGGTGTGGGGCGTATTGATCGGCAGCTGCGCGAAATTCGGTCCGCCGAGCCGGCTGAGCTGGGTGTCGAGGTACGAGAACAACCGGCCCTGCAACAGCGGGTCGTCGGTCACCTCGATACCGGGCACCAGATGACTCGGGCAGAACGCCACCTGTTCGGTCTCGGCGAAGAAATTCACCGGATTCGCCGTCAGCCGCAAGGTGCCGATCACCTGCACCGGAACCAATTCCTCCGGTACGAGCTTGGTCGGATCGAGCAGATCGATGTCTTCGAACACCTGCTCCGGGGTGTCGGGAAAGACCTGGACACCCAGATCCCACTCCGGGAAATAGCCCGCCTCGATCGCGTCCGCCAGATCCCGGCGATGGAAATCGGGGTCGAATCCGGCGGTGAGCTGCGTTTCCTCCCACAGCATCGAATGCACGCCCAGGCGCGGCTTCCAATGGAACTTCACCAGGCTCGTGGCACCGTCGGCGGCGACCAACCGGAAGGTGTGGACGCCGAATCCCTCCATCATCCGCAGCGACCGGGGCAGCGCGCGGTCGGACATATTCCAGAAGGTGTGCGCGGTGGCCTCGGTGTGCAGGGAGACGAAATCCCAGAATGTGTCGTGCGCGGATTGTGCCTGCGGGATCTCCCGGTCCGGATGCGGTTTGGCCGCGTGCACCACATCGGGAAACTTGATCGCCTCCTGGATGAAGAACACCGGAATGTTGTTGCCGACGAGGTCGTACACGCCTTCCTCGGTGTAGAACTTCGTCGCGAAACCGCGCGTATCGCGCACGGTGTCGGCCGAACCACGCGAACCGAGCACCGTGGAGAATCGCACGAATACCGGTGTGCGAGCGCCGGCGGCGAGGAATTTGGCGCGGGTCAGTGAGGCGGCGGCACCGTTGGACTCGAAGACACCGTGCGCACCGACACCACGCGCGTGCACGGCCCGCTCCGGAATGCGTTCGTGGTCGAAATGGGTGATCTTCTCGCGCAGGTGGAAATCCTGCAGCAGCACCGGCCCTCGGGGTCCGGCCTTGAGTTGGTGATCGGTATCGGCTTGGCGCAGCCCTTGCGGAGTGGTGAGCGCATCACCCTGCTGGGCCCGGATATTCGCCTCGCCCGGAACGGGTGCGCCGGTGGGACTGCGCAGCTCCGGGCCCTGTTGGTCCGGTTTCGGACCGGGCGGCTCGCACTGCCCGCCGTCTTCGTCCGGCGGCACCGGCGGGCGCGTGAACTCCGGGGGAATGTGCTGCTGCTCTGTCATCTGTGCGCAACCCTTCTGTCCTGGATCGACGTGCTCGCATCGGGAAAAAACACCTACTGGCGGATACCGCCTCGAGGAGTCGGCAAACCACACGATTGGGCTGTCGGATCAGGGGTACGCGCAGACCAGCGGATCCCATCGAAAGGACGGCCCGGCCATGAACGATGCCGCTCTCCCTCATCATCACAAATTTCCCGACACCGAACGCACTACCCGCTCGCATGTCGGCGAATCCATCGAAGACGCTTGGAACTGGCCCGGGCTGATCTTGATCGGCGTCGGCGTCGTGTTGCTGGCACTTACCCTCACCGCGGCCGGATACGGATTCGAAGGGTGGGCGGTGATCGCCGGAATTCTGTGCGTTGTGTGTCTGCTCGGCGGCGTGGGTATCGTGCTCGCCGAACACCGCCGGATCAAAGCCCGCGAAGGGTTGCGATTGCGCGACCCGTGCGGGCACTGACCTGTTTGCCGCTGCTGAGGGGAGGTAGTCCGATCGGAGACCCCGTTCCCGGCGAGGAGGACTTCGATCATGGGATTTCCCGAGCAGCAACAGCAGGTTCCCGGCATCCAATCGAAAATGGACCCCGTGCCCGATTGCGGGGAGAACAGTTACCAGGGATCGGGCAAATTGACGGGCAAAGCCGCTGTCGTCACCGGTGCCGACAGCGGAATCGGACGCGCGGTCGCCATCGCGTACGCCCGTGAAGGCGCCGATGTCCTCATTTCCTATCTCGACGAACACGACGACGCGAAAGAAGTAGCCGACCTGGTGACCCGGGCCGGCCGCCGTGCCGTGCTGATGGCCGGTGACCTTTCCGAGGCCGCGCATTGCCGTGCGGTGATCGACAAGGCCGTCGAGGAATTCGGTCGAGTCGACGTGCTGGTGAGCAATGCCGCCTTCCAGATGTCGCACGACGACATCACCGAGATCAGCGACGAGGAATTCGCCTACACGTTCGCCCTCAATGTGGGTGCCTACTTCCACCTGGTGAAGGCGGCGCTGCCGCATATGCGGCCCGGTTCGTCGATCATCGGTAGCTCGTCGGTGAACTCCGACATGCCCTCCCCGACGCTGGCACCGTATGCCGCCACCAAGGCCGCCATCGCCAATTTCTCGGCCAGCCTGGCGCAGATGCTGGGGGAGAAGGGGATCCGGGTCAACAGCGTGGCTCCGGGCCCGATCTGGACACCGCTGATCCCGTCGACCTTCCCGACGGAGAAGGTGAGCAAGTTCGGTGACGACACCCCGCTCGGCCGGGCCGGTCAGCCCGCGGAGCTGGCCCCGGCCTATGTGCTGCTCGCCGCCGACGACGGCAGCTACATCTCCGGTGCCCGCATCGCCGTCACCGGCGGACGCCCGATCCTCTGATCCCGACCCGGCCTATCGGTGGCTCACTGGTAGGCCGGGTACTGGTTCGCCCGCAACAACCGGGCCAGATGCGCGGCATTACGCGCCATCGCGGCCGTGGTCTTGCGCACCGCCTCGGGGGTGTCGGGCAGATCCTTGAAGTCGGTGCCGCCCATCGCCTCCCCGTTCCAGTAGGTGCAGCCCTGGGCCGGAATGGTGAATCCGATGTCGTCGAGAGCTTGGAAGGTGTCGGCCACGATCTTGTGCGCACCGTCCTCGTTCCCGACAACGGCCGCGATCCCGACCTTGCCAAGCATGACGGGCCTGCCCGCGTCGTCGGTATCGGACAGTTCGGCATCCAGCCGTTCCAGCGCGCGCTGCGCCACCGACGACAGATGACCCAACCAGGTGGGCGTCGCGAGCAGGACGATATCGGCGTCGATGATGCGGCGCCGGATCTGCGGCCACTCGTCGCCCTCGCCCTCGTCGGCACTCACCCCCGGCCGCACCTCGAAATCGGCGATACGCACCGTCGACCCGGCCACATCGTTGGCGGCCAGCTCGGCCAGCACCTGGTCGGCCATGAGCTGACTGCTGGATTCGGCGGGCGACGGCTTCAACGTGCAGACCAGCGCCACTGCGCGCAACTGTTCGGCGGCCACGACAACACTTCCTCTCGCTCGACGATCAGGACTGGACAACCCGGATGTTGTGCAACTGCGGATCGCTGGCATCGGGCACATTCATCCCCGCCTCGACACCGGAACGCAGGTACTCCACGACCGTGTCACCGATCCGTTCACCCGGCACGATCGCGGGAATGCCCGGCGGGTACGGCGTGAGCTGTTCGGCGGCGATCCGGCCCGGCGCCTTGTCGATGGGCACCATCTCGGTGGGGGCGAAGAAGGCGTCCCGCGGCAGCATCACCGTGTCGAGCTGCAGATCCTGCGGGGACGGCAGCGTGATGTGGTGCGGTGCGGGGTCCAGACCGGCCCGGCGCCACAGCGCGAGCGCGTCGATGAGGGCCTCCGCGGAGGTGTCGTCGTCGGCCGTCGACATCGTCGCCAGAATCCGGCGGTGATCGCTGAGGCCCACATCGAGATGGTGATGCTCGCGCAACCAGTCCGCCGCCTCGTAGCCGGTGGCGCCGGTCTCGGAGACATCGACGAGCACCTGCAGCAGATCGAGATCATGAGAGGCCTCCACGCCGAGCAACTCGTCGTGCATCACCGTCAGGCCGCTGATCCGGTCGATCTCGGCGCGGGTCCGTTTGGCCAGATCGAGTGCCTGCCCCAGCAGGTCGTGCCCGAATTCGACCATCTGCCTTCGCCATCCGTCGAGCGCAGCGTAGATCAGCACGTTCGGGCTGGTGGTCATCAGCAGATCCGCGCAACGGCGCAACCGGCCCGGATCCACGAGATCGCCCTGCAGGTGGAACACCGAACCCTGCTCGAAACCCATGCCCATCTTGTGCACGCTCACCACGCACACATCGGCCCCCACATCCATTGCCCACGTGGGCAATTCGGGATGGAACGGCAGGTGCGCACCCCACGCCTCGTCGACGATGACCGGTTTGCCGCGCGCATGGCACACCTCGGTGATGCCACGCAGGTCCGCACAGGTGCCGTACGGGCTCGGGCACACGATCACCGCGCCCGCCGCGTCCGGATGCTCCTGCCACGCCTGTTCCACCTGCTCCGGTGACGGCGGATGGGAGAAGTGGCGTTCGGCATCCCAGCGCGGGCTGATCCAATGCGGCTGGACGCCGGAGAAGATCAGGCCGGCCACGATCGACTTGTGGCTGTCGCGCGCCACCAGCAGGCCGCCGTCCTTTCCGCCTGCCACCGCCATCATCGCGGCCTTGACCGACAGCGAGCTGCCGCAGGTGGAGAAGAACGCCGTCTCGGCGCCGACGGCGTCGGCCATCAGGTCCTCGGCCTCGGTGAGGTAGCCGTTGCGTGCGAGCCGGTCGTCGAGCCCGCCGTTGGCCAGCAGATCGGCGGCGAAGGCATCGGCACCGAGCGCCGCGAGAACCCGGTCGTCCACCCCTCGACCCTGCCGATGCCCGGGCGGGGTGAACCCGTACCGGTGCTTGTTGCGGTAGTCGGCGACCGCGGCGACGAGCGGGGCTGTGCTGTGGTCCATGCCCAGGTAATAGCCGATCGGTCGCACCCGAAACGACGGTGTGTAGCTGCCCCGGCGGGGGGTATCCGCCCGACGACCCGCGTTTCCGACCCCGTGAGGAGGCTGCGATGACCACCCCGATGTCGACCAGCCCACCCATTCCCGAACCGCGAGACCCGATTCCGCCCACCCCCGATCCGGCGCCCCCGCCGGATCCCGGACGGCCACCACCGCCACCGGAACCCGGTCATCCGCTGCCCGGCGACCCACCACCCGGACCGGGACCGGGACAACCACCACCCCCGGATGTTCCCGACCCGTTTCCCCCGATTCCCACACCGGGCGAGCCACTGCCCGAACCGGGCGCGGCGGCGCCGTGTTGAGCGCCGCGCCGGGGGCGCGAACACGATCCGGCGCCGAGCGCGTGCACGTGTCCCGGCCGCGAGATACTTCAGGAATGAAGAACAGTGAGGGTCTTTCGACCGGCGGCGCGCAGTCACTGCGGCGCGTGCTCGGCGAGGGCAGGGCACAGGACGCGGGCGGATTCAAGTTCTGGTTCGCCGACCAGCGCTGGGAATGGTCCGACGAGGTCGCCCGCATCCACGGATACGAGCCGGGCACCGTCCACCCCACGACCGCACTGTTGTTGTCGCACAAGCACCCCGACGACCGCGCCCACGTCGCCACCATGATCGAGAAGTCGGTCACCGAGGGCGAACCCTTCTGCAGTACCCACCGCATCATCGACACCACCGGCGTCGTACACGACGTGATCGTCGTGGCCGATCAGATGGTCGACGACAACGGCACCGTCATCGGCACCACCGGCTACTACATCGATGTCACCGACACCCTCGAGCGGCGCCGCAAGGAAACCCTCGACGACGAACTACCGAGCCTCTACGCGGCCCGCGCCGTGATCGAACAGGCCAAGGGCGCGGTGATGCTCGTCTACGGAATCAGCGCCGAGCAGGCATTCGACGTACTCACCTGGCGCTCACAGGAAACCAACACCAAGCTCCGTGCGCTGGCCGGGCGCCTGGTCGCCGAACTCGGTTCGCTCACCGATGTGTCCGGCGTTCTGCGCACCCGCTTCGATCATCTGCTGCTCACCGTCCACGAACGGGCCGAACAGCACGAGAAGGGCGCGGACTAGACGACGTCACGGTCGGGTAACCTGCGACCACGACAGGCAACACAGGGAGGCGGCATGCGAGCGGAGGATCGCGAGACCGCGCCCCGGTCGACAACGGTCGGGTTTCAGGTACCGGCGGAGCTCGAGCAGCTCACCATGGTCCACGCGTTGGCCGAAACAGTCCTGCTGGTAGGCGGTTTCGCGCTCGACGAGGTCACTGATCTGCTGCTGGCGCTCGACGAGGTGGTGACCGCCCTCGTCCTCGCCGCCGCACCGGAGGCCCTGATCGATTGCGCGTTCACCGGTGGCGGCGGGGCACTCGGCGCACGGGTCTCGACCGTCGCGCGCAGCGACGAAGCGATCGACGAGGACGCCTTCGGCTGGCATGTCGTCGCCACCCTCACCGACGCGCTGCGCACCGAATACGGCCCGTTCGACGCGGGCCGCAACGGCTATCCGACCACCGTCGAATTCGGGTGGATCCGCCGTTCGCACGGGCCGAACGGGGGGTGATGCGGACACCGGGATCGAAAGCGTAGGCTTATTTCGCATACAGATCGGGTAATCCAGAAGCATCCGACCCCACGGAATCGGAGGCACATGTGATGACGACTGCTCAAGCGACAACAGCCAACGACTCGACTGTCCGACGCTCCCACTCAAAAGGTGACAGCTACGACAACATCGAACCGTGGTTCGAGAAGCTGCAGGCACTTTCCCCGAACGACCCCCAGCGTGAACCCCTCCGCGAAGAGGTGATCAGGCTGTGCCTTCCCCTTGCCGACCACATCGCCCGCAAATTCGCCGGGCGCGGTGAACTCTTCGACGACCTCGAGCAGACCGCCCGCGTAGGGCTCGTGCTCGCCGTCGACCGCTATGACGTCAGCCGCGGCTCCTCGTTCCTCTCCTTCGCGATCCCCACCATCATGGGCGAGGTTCGCAGGCATTTCCGCGACCACACCTGGGCTGTGCGCGTCCCGCGCAGGCTCAAGGAGATCCAGCTGCGGATCGGTCCGGCCACCGAAGAACTCTCGCAGCGACTCGGCCGCGTGCCCAACGCCCGCGAACTCGCCGACGAACTCGAGGTCGACCTCGTCGAGGTCACCCGCGCGCTGGTCGCGGGCAACGGCTACCAGACCAACTCCATCGACGGAGTCACCCAGGACGACCGCGACAACTCCTCGCAGCCGATCACCGAGACCCTCGGCGCCGAGGAACACTGCTACGAGCTCACCGAGGACGCGATGGCGGTGCGCCCGCTGATCGCGGCCCTGCCCGAAGAAGAGCGCGACGTGCTGATCATGCGGTTCTTCGAGTGCAAGACCCAGAACCAGATCGCCGAACACCTCGGTGTCTCCCAGATGCAGGTCTCGCGCATCCTGTCGCGCACCTTGACCTCGCTGCGCGAGCAGGCACTCACGGAGCCGACTGCCGTGCCGTGACAGCAGCGGCCGCGCGTGCCAGAATTGCCTTAGGTTGAGACTTCCAGCCGACCCCGGTATTCGTGCTATCCACATCCGGAACGTCGGTTGCGTGGTGGCATGAAAATCCGGAATCCCCTGTCGTCCAGGAGGTTCTATGTCTGTCGTCACGGACCCGCGACGCTCGAGCAGGTTGCGTTGGTACCGCGGCTCCGCGGCGCACGACGAAGCCCTGCTCCGCGTCGATCCCGGCAGACAAGGCTGCTGGGTGTTGCGGGCGGGAAGTGAACTGGACGCGGCAAGGCAGCCGCAATTCTGCGCCCTGCTCGACCGGGCGGTACGTTCCGGAGCCCAGGTGGTCGTGCTCGACCTGCGTGGCACCGATTTCCTCAGTATCCGGCTGGCCGCGTTGCTCGGACCCGCCAAAGCCAGCGCCTGGCAGCACGGGGTCGAGCTGCGGCTGCTCATCGGCAGCCTCGAGGTGGAACGCGCCCTGGAGCTGGCGGGCGTGCGCCCCCTGTTCCGTCACTACAGCTGCGTCGACGACGCCTCCGAACACCCTGTAGATGTTTGACCGGCCGACCGGCGGGTAGGCGCAGTGGGATCGACCCACCCGGAACCACCCGACATCGGTGAGGAGGCTACGTCGTGGCTTCGAGCGAGCGGACCGTAGCGGATTCGGCCCACGCGACCTCGACCCACCTGCGGATCGACGCCGACCTCGGACAACTGGTCATGGTGCGGGCAGTCGCCGAGACAGCCGCCCACCTGGCCGGGTTCACGCCCGACGAAATCGCCGATATCCGGGTCGCGGTCGACGAGGCGGCGACCAGCCTGATCCTCGCCGCCGTGCCCGGCACCCGCCTGCACTGCGATGTCAACGCCGACGGTTTCCGTCTGCGGATCGCCGTGCAGGCACTGTGCGTGGAACCCGACCCGGTCGACGAGAACGCCTTCGGCTGGAACGTGCTACACAGCATCACCGATCACCTGAGCACCGGTTCAGACCGTGATCGTGGTGAGCTCGACGGATTCCCGGTGACGATCACCTTCACCCGGGTACGGCGGGTGCCGGCAGTTCACTGAGCAGTGAACTGCGCCCGGCCCGCCAGCTCTCGAGCACCTGATCGGCGAACCGGTCCTCGAGCAGGTCGGTGGCCTGGATCCCGAAGACGATGCTCGCGGCCGAATCGGGTTCGCTGCGCAGCAATTCGGCGATGACGTCGCGCCGCATCACCTGTTCGTGCACGGCGTCGGCTTCGACGTGCTCGGTGTAGAAGCCGATACAGGCGGGGTGGGGTAGCAGGGTGCGGGCCAACTCCGCCAGGCGAGCCGACGCCGGTGAGGAAGTGATCTCGTTGGCCGCGAAATGGCCGACCGACGCGGCGCGCAAACCACGGTGCAGACCGAACAGCGACATCATGTTCACCAGCACCAGCATGGGAGCGGGCACCTCGTCGAGATAGTGCAGATAGCCCGGTTCCAGACCGGCGCCCGCGAGCAGATCCGCGTAGAGCCGCGCGTGCACACGGTCGCCGTGGCCGCTGCCGTATTCGTCGAATTCGACAGCGACCAGCGCGGCTTTGGCCTGCCCACGCAGGCGGGGGATCACCCAGGCGTAAGGGTCGGCCTCGATGTGGTGGTAGATCGAGCGGTGCACGAAATACTCGCGCAACTGCCCGGGAGTGCCCTGCTCGGCGAGGTAGGCCGCGATCCCGCCGGGCGCCGACGGCTCGAGCAACCGGTCGAGCTCGGCGTCCACGTCGTCACCGCCGGGCACATCGGCCCGCATAGCGGCGAGGAAGCGCTGTTCGAGACCTCGGCGCAGGCCCAACAGCCCCGGATCCCACTCCCAGTCCTCGTCCACTCCGGCGAAACCCTGGTAGTGCAGTTCGTAGCACGTGTGCAACGCCAGTGCGGCGTCCTCACCGTAGGGATCGGTGCCCGGGTCGGCCGGAACAGCCGAACCCGGTGCGCGCGTGAGGGTTTCGACCAGGGCGGCCGACAGTTCGCCCCGGGGGACAGGCAGGGCGCGCCCAAGGGTGACAGTGCTGGTCATCAAGTGCTGCTTTCGTTGGTACGCCGGCGCCGGCGCCGGTGGCTGGTATCGCACAGCGGGTAGGTGGCCGAGCGCTTGCACAGGCACAGCGCGACCTGGAAACGGTCACAGTGCAGCACCGTTCCCTCACGGGTCACCAGGTCGACCGGGCCTTCGATCAGGGCAGGCCCGTCGGTGAGGACCACCCGCCTGCGATCAGGCGGGTTCCCCGACCGCGGGACAGCAGTTTCGTTCGACACGGATCACCACCAATTCCTCGTCACGCTGGTCCTTCGTGATCAGCCCACGCGCCGCCAACCGCCGCGCCCGCGACCGCAACACCGGCCCGAACGGCACCTTGTCTACCGCGACCACCTGCGCCTCGGCGCCGCCCGCCCGCAACTGATCCAGACTGCGGTCGGGGTCGCTGATCGCCGAGTGCACGATCAGGCCGACCCCGTTGTCGGTGAGCAGATCGGGCAGGGTCGCACACAACCGGTCGAGCACGCTGCGTCCGGTGGGGCCCGCGTCCCAGGCCAGCGCCCGGCCGCGTCCCACCTCGCGTTCGGCGGGCACGTACGGCGGGTTCGCCAGCACCACGTCGAAGCGCGGCAATCGCGCCGCCGCCGAGAAGTCACCGTGCAGCAACTGCACGGCCACACCACGCAAACGGCAGTTCAGCCAGGTCGAGGCCAGTGCCCGTCGCGACAGATCGACGGCCGTCACACTCGCGGCCCCCGCCTTCGCCGCGGCCAGCGTCACGACGCCGGTCCCCGCGCACAGTTCGAGTACCCGGCCGTCGCGCAGGTGGGGAACCGCGCGCAGCGCATCGGCAAGCATCCATGTATCGGCCTGGGGTCGGTACACACCCGGCGCCCGGAGAATCATCATTTCTGCGCCTTCACCCGCCGGTGCTCGGCCACGACCAGCGCAGTCCCCGCGAGCAGGCACGCCACGCAGGCCACGCCGCCGATGACCGCCCAACCGCCGAATCCGTAGCCGGCGGCGGTGAGGGTGATGCCGAGTAACGCCAACCCGACCCCGATCAAGATCAGGCCGGGCCAGTTCCTCGTGTCCTCGATAGATTCGCCCGCGTGCGGCCTGATCGTGCGTGATTCATCGGGGAAATCGCGGTCTGGCTGGTTCATCGAGCGCATCCTTTCGCAGGGACAACACAGTCCTGAGGGCGGAATGCCCCGTCGACAGGGAACCAATCAGCAACCGGTGAGGGCCTGCTCACACCCTGCCGAACCACGAGGTGATGATGTCGATCATGAAGCGCGCGCCCGTTTCGCACCGCGATTCCGGCCAACTCGTGACCGGACGCTGATGCTCGTCGACGGCGCCGGAAGCTGTGTTGTGAGCCGTTCAGGCGTGCAGCGTGGGCGCGTAAACGAGTTCCTGGGTGTTGCCGTCGAGGGTGCGGCTCTCGAGCAATTCGAGGTCGAAGTCGTCGGCGTTCTGGAAGATGGGGTGCTGCCCGGTCTTGCCGGTGATGACCGGGAACACCGTCACCTGCACCCGGTCGACCAAGCCCGCCGCCATCAGCGTCCGGTTCAGCGAGAGGCTGCCGTGCGAGCGCAGCGGAATGTCGGATTCGGCTTTGAGCCGGGCGACGATATCGACGGCGTCGCCCGCGACGACGTGCGCGTCGTGCCAGTCGAGAGGTTCGCGCAGCGTGCTCGACACCACGGTCAGCGGCATGTTCATCATCCGGACGACCCACGGATCGAAAATCTCCGGGTTCTCCGAGGCCCCGGCAACCAGTTCGGTGAACTCGCGATAGGTGTTGGCGCCGAAGATCATCCGCTGCTCGTCGCGGTAGAGGTCGAGGCGGTGTTCGAGCAGTTCGGGGCCCTGTTTGCCCCAGTATCCGCCCCAGTCGCCGCTGGTGGAGGCGAAGCCGTCCAGGGTGGAGAAGACGTCGTAGGTGTAGGTGGCGCTCACGGTGGGCTCCTCGGGTCGCGTCGGCTTTATCAGTGCAGACGGCAGCCGGACGCCGAACTCATCGCGCGAAACCCCTTCCCCTGCTGACTATTGCCAACTAAAGTCTGCGGCGATCGCAGAAACAGCGGAAGGTGTCAGATCATGTCGGCAGTCAAGCAGCAGGTCCTCGAACTCGGTGGGGCGTTCATGATGTCGCGCGAGGCGCGTCAGTTCGGGACCGACGTCGGGGTGCCCGGATTCCACGGCCCCTACACGCGCGGCCGAGGGGGAGTGCTCGGCGAGGTCGATGCCGACGTCGTGGTCGGCGCGTTCGGCTTCTTCGAACCCGAATGTATCCGTGCCGCATGGAAATCCGTCCCCCTGCCCGCCGCCGAAGCGGCCACGGGCTATCTCGCCGCCTGCCACGAATTCGGTCGCCGCAAACTTGCCGGCTTCGACCGATCCGAACGCCTCGCCGAACTGCTCGGCAAGGTCGCCGACGCGGCCGAGCCCACCGCCGTTCCCCTGTTCGCGGGCTGGCGGGCCCTGCCCCTGCCCGACGACAGTCGCGCGGCGGTCCTGCAGCTCACTCACGTCCTGCGTGAACTGCGGGGCGGCCTGCACCTGGTCGCCGTCCTCGCCCAGGGCCTCACCCCGCTGCAAGCCGTCCTCATCGCCGGTTCCCCGATCGCCGACGGCCCAACCCACGCGCAGCGGCTCGGCTGGTCCGAACCGTTCGAACCGATCACCGACGACATGCGGCAGCGCTGGGCGGCGGCCGAGAAGCTCACCGACGAACTGGTTTCCCCGTTCTTCGCGGTTCTCACCGAGGCCGAGAGTGCCGAACTGGCCACCCTGATGGGCGAGGCGCATCGCGTCGCGTTGTCGCGCTAGTTGTTCGAAGCCCGTGTGGTTCGCCGGATACCGCGAACCACACGGGCTTTGTCGCCTCTCACGGCTGCCCGTCAACGGGTTCACCGGTGCAGGCGTAACCCCGCGACGACGAGCTCGACGACGCGCCGCGCGTCATAGCGTTGGTCGCTTTCCGCACCGATGCACACATTGCCGATGCCGCGCAGCAACAGATAGGGGTCGATGTCGGTGCGGATCTCACCGGCCGCCGCGGCGGCATCGAGCAACTCGCCGCACGCGGGCAGCAGCCGGTCGAGGAAGTTGGCGTGCAGGGCCTGGAAGGTCGGGTCGTCGGACTGCAGTGCCGCGGCGAGACCGTGCTTGGTGACCAGAAAGTCGGTGAACAGGTCGATCCACCTGGTCAGCGCGTCATACGGTTCCGTGCTGGCCAGCAGTTGCGGTGCGGCCTGTGCGCAGGCCTCGACCTGATGTCGATAGACCGCGACGATGAGGTCGGCTCGGGTCGGGAAATGCCGATAGATCGTGCCGACGCCGACCCCGGCCGCCGCAGCGATCTCGCGCACGGGGGCGTCGACTCCGGAGGCGACGAAGGTCGCGGCGGCCGCGTCGAGGAGGGTTCTCTCGTTCCGCTCGGCATCGGCGCGCTTGCGCGGAGTCTTCGCCGTTCCGGTGTCCCTGGCTGCCACGTGACGTTCCCTCCATCGGATCGCTTGAAAAACGGAACGTTGTTCCGTATGTTGGATATCGGAACAACGTTCCGTTTCTTGCAGGATACCTCCGGGAGAGGAAAACCCATGCAGTACCGCACCTTGGGCCGCACCGGCGTGCAGGTCAGCACCCTGGCGCTCGGCGCAATGAACTTCGGCCGGATCGGCAACACCGGCCAGGACGAGGCCACCGCGATCGTCGATGCCGCGATCGAGGCCGGGATCAATCTGATCGACACCGCCGACGCCTACAGCGACGGCCAATCCGAGGAAATGGTCGGTAAGGCCATCGCCGGTCGCCGCGACGACCTGGTCATCGCGACCAAGGCCTACCTGCCGATGGGCGAGGACCCCAACCGGCGGGGAAGCTCACGGCGGTGGCTGGTGACCGCGCTGGAAGACAGCCTGCGCCGCCTCGACGTCGATCACGTGGACCTCTATCAGATCCACCGGTGGGATCCGAACACCAGCGACGAGGAGACGCTCTCGGCACTCACCGACCTGCAGCGGGCCGGCAAGATCCGCTATTTCGGTTCATCGACCTTCCCCGCCTACCGCATCGTGCAGGCGCAATGGTCGGCCCGCGAGCATCACCTGAGCCGCTACGTCACCGAACAACCCTGCTATTCGATCCTGCAACGCGGCATCGAATCCCATGTGCTTCCGGTGACCGAGGAATACGGCCTCGGCGTGCTCGCCTGGAGCCCGCTGGCCTCGGGTTGGTTGTCGGGCGCCATCCGCGCCGGCCGCGAGATAACCACCAACCGTTCCGGTTTCATGCCCCATCGTTTCGATCTCGATGTGCCCGCCAACCGGGCCAAACTCGAGGCTGTCGAGCAGCTGGCGAAGGTCGCCGACCGGGCCGGGTTGACTATGATTCAACTGGCGCTCGGATTCGTCACCGCCCACCGGGCGGTGACCAGCGCGATCATCGGTCCGCGAACCATGGAGCACCTGCATTCGCAGCTCGCTGCCGCCGATACCGTCCTGCCGGCCGAGGTCCTCGACGAGATCGACGAAATCGTGTCTCCGGGAGTCGATCTCGCGGCCGAGGAGAAGTACGACACGCCACCGTCGATCCTCGACGCCACCCTGCGGCGTCGATGACCACCCCACTCGACCTCGACCGCCATCACCGCCGCCGCGAAATGGGGGTGCCGACAGACAACGGCGGGCAGTAGATTCCCGCTGTGACACAACAATCCTGGGTTCCTGAGGCGCAGAACCCGCAGGCCTACCTCGACGGCGACTCCATCATCCAACTCGACGACGACGCGGTGACTGCCATCGTGCGCGACCTGCGGCGAAACGCCCCCGACGACGTCGACTTCGCCCGCGCGGCCTTCGACTGGGTCCGCGACGAAGTCGACCACTCCTACGACATCCAGGACCCCCGGGTGACCCTGACCGCCGGGGAGGTCGCCCGCGAACGAGTCGGCCTCTGCTACGCGAAATCCCACCTCCTCACCGCCATCCTGCGCAGCGGGGGCATCCCCACCGGGCTGTGCTACCAAAAGCTCGCGGACAACGACGGCCACGTTCTCCACGGCCTGGTCGCCGTCTACCTCGAGGGTGGTTGGCACCGTCAGGACCCCCGGGGCAACAAGGAGGGCGTCACCGCCGAGTTCTCCCTCACCGAGGAACGACTGGCCTGGCCCGTCGATCCGACGCTCGGCGAGATCGACTACCCGCAGGTGTTCGTCAGTCCTGTGCCATCCGTGGTGAAAACCCTGGGCGAGGCGAAGCAGGAGTCGATACTCGACGTCACCCTGCCGACCTCCTTGGAGGATCAGTCCATTCGCTGACCCCGGTGGCGGCCTGCACTGCGCGCATCGATGCATCCAGTGCAAAGAGGCCGCCACCGTCCCGATTCGCTCTCAGACAAGCACAATGCCGGTGTTCGTCAGCCCTGGCGGATCTATTCGGATTCGCTTCTCGAACCAGTGGTCCGCCAGTGGATCGTCGCCATAAGCCGCAATTTCGGCGTATCCGCGCGCGGCATACAGCCTGCGGGCCTCGACCAGATCTTCACGCGTATTGAGCCGAATCCTGTGCGCGCCGAGACGGCGAGCAGTGTCCTCGGCAACGTCGAGCAGCACCACGGCACCGCCCTCTCCGCGCGCATCCGGGCGCACGAACATCCGCGTGAGCTCCATCGTGCAGGTATCGAGGCGCCGCAAGCCGACACAACCGGCGGGCTCACCACGTCGGCATGCGACAAGCAGTCGCCGCCCGTACTCGGGCGACCTGGGCTGCGAGCTCGTCGGACTCGGTGTCGTCGGCGAAGGCGGCTACTGCCCGGAGAAGATAGGCGGATTCGACCGCACCGTGGTCGCTGTCCGTGCCCTAGGCGCCGAGATAGCGGCCGTGCTCGTCTCTATCGTCGGGGTCGTACTTGCTGACCCGGTAGGTGTAGAACACTTCACCGCCCAGCCCGAACCGGGGCCGACCCGCCGATGGCCCGACTGTCGGCGACTGCCCTGCCGACCAGCACCAACTCGGTTCCGGTCAGTGCCGCGATCATGATCGCCTCGCCGACGTTCCCCAGCGGGGGACATGCCGCGGCCGCGCCGGAAGCCACGACCAGCAAGACGATGCCGATCAGGGGGAAACGCAACTGCTCGTCGCGCCACAACGACACCGTCGCGGCGAACAGCACGGCGGAGACCACGAGCGCGGGGATCGGTATCGCCGGTTGTTCCGAGCCGTAGCGCAGGGTGTCGGCGAATGTCCGTGGCACGAGCCGCACATGAGCCAACTCACCGAACACACCCCACACCACCAGTACTCCGGTGAGGACAAACGCGGCACGTCGCCACCAGCCCCCGGCACCCACCCGGTCGACGGCCCACAACACCAGCAGCGGCGTGAGCAGCGCGTGACCGATGAACCGGCCGACACTCAGCCCGTGCAGCACCGCTCCTTCACCGATCAGCACACCGATCCCGAAAACGGCCGAATCATAAGCGATTCCGACACCGACCACGCCGAGTACGAGCACGCGCATTCGTCGCGCAGCCCGCATCCACAGCAGTCCGACGCACAGCAATTCGATACCCGCGACCACGAGCAAGGAAAAGGACACCACAGCACAGCTCTCCAGAAATCGCGCACGTCCGCGCCGGACGGTCGCTGCCACGCTATCCGACACCGAACGCAGACAACCTGGCTATTGTTGGCGACAACGGCGGTCCTCGACCGCCTCTGCGTTCGATAGCTCAGTGACCTGCGATGACTGCCTGATTCGAGCCAGGAGGAATGCGTGGATATCACCGAATTGATCCTCGACGACCATCGTGAGCAACGACGGTTGTTCGCGATTCTCGAGCAGATCGACCCCAAGGAGGTCGATGTTCTCGCGGCGATCTGGGAACGGCTCGCGGCCTTTCTCGAACTACATGCCCAAGCCGAGGAGGAGATCTTCTACCCGGAACTGCTGCGGGTCGGAATTTCCGCACGCCGTACCCGCCGGGTGGAGGACGAGACGCTCGACGCGATCGGTGACCACAACGACATCCGCGACGCGGTGGGGGAGGTGGCACGTCACAAGGTCGGATCACCCGAGTGGTTCGCCGCTGTCGCTGCGGCGAACACCGCGAACGGCGACCACATGGCCGAGGAGGAACGCGAGGGACTCACCGATTTTCGCCGCCTCGCCGGCCTCGGCGAACGTCACCGGCTCGCCGTCGAATTCGCCGCGTACGAGGCGCGCTACTATGCGGGAGTGCGCCCCGTCGACAAGGACCCCGAAGGTTATGTGGAGGCGGTGGAGGAACAGTCGGCGACCTGGTCGAAGGGGTCGTTGGGTATCGGCCCGCTGCGGTGAGTCACGTCGTCGCTCAGCCGAGCGGGTCGATGACTTCCCTGAGGATTCGGGCGAAAGCCTCCGGCTGGCCCGGATAACCGGACTCGGGGCCGGTGAAACCGCCGTGATGACTGGGGAAGACAACCGGCTGCACACCGAGCTGGTCGGCCAGCGCCGACGAGGTGCGTTCGGTGACCGTGCCCGACGATTCCTCGCCGTAGCCGATGACGATGCGGGTCGGTGCCGCGGTGAGCGCGGCGATATCGGCGCGGTAGGCGAGGGTCGGCCGGGAACGCTCCGACAACAGCGGGTGGTCGCGGGCACCGTCGTCCTCGACCGGCAGGCCGAACATCGCGGGATCGGCGTCCGGCGCGGCGAAATAGGCGTCGGTGAATTCGCCCTCCCAGGAGGTCATCGCGATGAAGGTCGCCATGCCCGCACCGAACCCTCTCGCCCCGTAGGCAGCGCGATACCCGTCGGCCGCACGCCCGGCAGCCGCGGCATCGGGCAGCACGGTCAGCAGCGGCGGTTCGTGCGCAATCAAAGTGGTCACGTCCTCGGGATGCGCGGTCACCAGCGCCAACGCGACGATCGCGCCGCCACTGCTGGCGAAGAGCTCGACCGGCCCGGCACCGAGCGCCTCGATCACGGCGTGCACGTCCTCGGCATGCACGGTCGGCACATTGTCGACCTCACCGTCGGACCGCACACTGCGCCCCAGCCCGCGCGGGTCGTAGGTGACGACCGTGCGATCGGGGAAGTGCGCGGCGAGCGCGGTGAAACCGTCTCCGGCCATCGGGAGACCGGTCATCAGCAGCGGCGGCCGCCCATCAGCGGTGGGCAGTGGACCCTGGACGTCGTAGGTGAGTGTTGCGTCGGGGAGTTCGAGCTTGTGTGTCGTCATGTCGGTATTGACGACACGGGAGCCGCGTACTCATCGGTGACGGGTTCACGGCCGAGTCTCCGCAGGCCATGCGTAGTGCTCGGGATCCATGCGATGCCACGCGCGGTTCATTTTCGCGTAGGCCGCCTTGCGGTAGTGGTTCCAGGTGAATCCACCGGCCCGCAGCGCGCGGTGATGACCGGCCCACACCAGCGCCATGACGACGGCGAACAGGATGCGGTGGCCGATCATGGTGAGGTGGAACCGGGTGCGTGAGCGCTCGACCAGCAAAATAGCCAGGCGTTCGCATTGCAGTTGGACGTGGGGGACCTCGTCGGCCAGGATCTGGGCGCACACCGCGCGGATAACCGGTGACGTGGTAGCCCGCCGGATCGCGTTGTAGTAGACCATCGCGAGGGTTTCGACCATGACGACCGGCGTCGTCCACACCTCGATGTCGGTGACGCTGTACCGCAGGCGCCGGAACAGGCTGTCGCCCCAGTCGGCCTGTCGGCGAGGAATTCCCGCGTCGTCGAGGATGCGCCCCAGCAGAGCGCCGTGACGTTGCTCCTCACGGATGAACAGCGCGATGACCTCACGGTAGGCAGGGTCGTCGGTCTCGGTGGCGAATCGATCGGCCGCCGCGGCCAGATGCCGGCCGTCGGAAGTCTCGCCGAGCTGCCAGCCCTGTAATGAGCGGCGAATCGGCGCGAGCTCGGCAGCATCGGCACCGATACCGTTCTCCTGCCACGGAATCGTCCGCTGCCTGGCGGCATTGCTGTGGAAGTGGTCCAACCACTCCCGGCTCGATCGCACCCGGCGCGTGCCTACCCGCGAACGTGCCTCCGACGAACTGATCCGTTCCCCCACGGCTTCCCCCTCTGTTCACCTCCACTCCTACCCGAAGGGCAGCGAGGATGCCACCGATCTCGACTATCCGCGACTAGCCCGCGCCGTCACGGATAAAGGCCGCAAACGCCACGGCGAGCAGATCGGGGGAAGGCCGACTTTCGCGATTGTCCGGTAGAAGCAACGAGCGTCCGTTCAAACCGCGAAGTTGTCCCAGCGCCCCGTCGTCGCCTTCTGCCATCAGCCGATCGGCGACGCGGATCGTGTAGTCCGGAGTGATTCCGAAGAGTTTCGCAGCGAAAGCGCGGTGGTGGTTGCTGCAGAGAAGCAGTCCGTTTTCGAGGCTCGATGTGGTGCGGTTCCTACCGGATCCGTCGTCAACGGACTGTGCGTCACCGACGATGTGGACGGCATCGAGCAGTTGTGCGACACCGAGACCGCATATGGCACAACGGATGCCGTACGCGTGGAGCAACCGCGCGCGGAACTCGGCCGAGTGAACGCGATTTCGGGTGTACTCGGCACGGTCGGGGAGCCGCGCACCGATCTGATCCGGCAGGTCGTTGTCGATGGCGAGCATGAATCGACGACGTTCTATGTCGTCGGCGACGACGTAGACGGGAAAGATCGGCACGTAGGCCCCGTGGCCGATCATCCGGAACAGGATCAAGGGAAGTTTCAGTTCCAGTGCCTTGCGCAGCTTCTGGTTGTCGCCGTGGATCGTTCCGGACCGATAGGCGTAACCGAACCCCGAGTCGCCATACTCCTCGTCGCTGGAGTCTCGGCCCCCGCGGGACATCACCGACAGGGTGGCGAGCATTCCGCGTGGATTGCGGATTCCACGATTACGGTCGACGAGGGGGAGCGAAGTGCCGTCGATGGTGAAATTTATCAAGTCGGCCCGATTCAGAGCGCCCCGCTGGTCAACAGTTTCCCTTAGACGGCGGAAGATTTTCTGCCGCAGAGCCGCTTCGACACTGACCGCATCAGCGGAGTCAGTTCGGTCGATCACCGAATTCCCATCGCGCGCCCGCTCGTCGGTGGGACGTGTGGGCGGGGTCGGGTGGGTGGGTTGGTGATCGACAGTGCTGGCCAGTTCGTTCTGCAATTGCGCCCACCGCGTACGCCACCGCTGGACCACCGCCATGAGCAGCGCTGGATTGCAGTGCGGGTCCTCGTATCGCGATAGTGCGCGTACGAAAACTCTGACGGTGTCCCATCGCGGCCGGCTCTTGCCGCTCAGAAGGTTGCTGATGCTGCCTTGGGAGATGGCGGTTCCGTCTTCGGCTGTGAGCTTGGCGATCCGCGCATAGGCCGGACTGCCCGCCTCGATCCACTGTTCCTTCACCTCTCTGCTGAACTGCTGGAGAGCTGGGTGGGGTGTTCGGGCCACTGCCGCTCCTCGCTTTGCGCTGCCCCCGGATGGAGGCTGATGCACAGGCTAACCGGTTCTGCAGTGGTGTTCAATCTCGTTCAATTTGGTGGTCATATCGAAGAGCTGGTGGCATTGTGTCGATCATGAGTTCGAACCGGCCGGGAAGGTCCCCAGCATCCTCGATCCGGCAGCGCCGCAACCGATTCGGAAACGGAGCGCATATGTTGGACCTTGGTGCGCTGATGTCGATCATGATCGGCTTCTCGGTGATCTACCTGGTCGCCGGGGCCACGGCATTGGTGCCGGTGGCCTCGGCAACAATGGCGCTCTATTCCCTGTGGAAGGGGCGAAACGCCAAGCTGTAGCGGCGAACGCTCACAGGCGTTACACGCCCGCTGCGGTGACACCGGCGCGCGGACGAAGGTGGCGGTGCGGCTTCTGTTCTGGACCCTGTTATTGCTCGCGCAGGCGTGCGATCTTGTCCTCGAGTTCCTGGTTTCGCCGACGTAGCTGCTCGATCTCGTCGGTCAGTGGTGCGCGGGCGAGGCGAAGAGATTCGGCCATGCGTTCACTGCTGTATTTCACCGGGATGTTCTTGATGCAGTTGCGGTCGAGGGCTTCGACACGGATCCGGAACGCCCGGTCACAGCGTGTGCGGATGACACCCTCGTCGGTGGTGAGCATCTGTTCGATGAACCCGGGATCGTCGGCCCGCTCGACGGTTTCGGCACGGCCGAACACCTTCACCCGGGTACGGGTCGGGTAGTCGATGAAGAACAGCGCCACCCGGTCGTCGTGATCGAGATTGCCGAGCGTGACGAACTGCTGATTACCGGAGTAGTCGCCCAAGGCGATCGTCCACGAATCGAGGACCTTCACGAAACCGGGCGGGCCACCTCGGTGCTGCAGGTAAGGCCAGCCCGACGGCGTGACGGTCGCGATGAACAGCGAGTCGGTGGACCGGATCAGCGCGGCGGTCGGCCCGTCCAGTTCCTCGGGCTCGCCCGTGTTGTCACCGACTGCCATCTGGTCCCGGTACCAATTGATGCTGCCGGTAGCACTTTGGCGTTGCGCACTGGCCTCGGAGAACGCGATGGCGCCGTAACGGGTGGGGTTGTTCATCCCTCGATTTCACCTCACACCACGTATGTGACCGCCGTCGCCACCGACAGAGCGAGCATGCCGAGGCAGTTGATCCAGAACTCCGATCCGAGGAACCGGGCGCGGTAGTGGGCGATTGCGGCGCACACGAAATAGGCGACCACGGCGACCGCGGTGGCGAATCCGGCGCCGGGGTACTTCAGTCCGACGAGGAGCCCGGTTGTGGCCGCCAGTTTGATGGTGATCAGCGTCCACCACCAGTCACGGGGAAAGCGGACTCCGTCGAGGCATCGCTGAATGAACATCGGTGGACGCACGGACATGAGCGCGTCCGAGAACAGTGCCAGCGCGAGTAGCGCTGGTAGCCACCATGGTTGGGGAGCGTGGATCATCGGTTTCCTTGGGGGTGTGTGATGACGAATTCGATGGTCTGTCGTAGTTGCTCGGCCGCCTCTGGCATCGCGACGGCACCGCTGGACGCGGTCATCAGCAAGCCGAGGTAGGCGAGATAGATGGTGCGAGCGCCGTGACCGATCTGGCTGCTGGGCAGCGCCGATCGGGCGAGCACGGTTTCGAGTTCGCCCAGCAGAGCCAGCGCGAGGTCCCGAAAGATCACCGACTCGTGGGTTCCACGGACGAGGATCGCCAGGTACTCGCGTGAGAGCTCGGAATCGAGCGCGAAGTATCCGACGAAGGGCTCGAAAAGCTTCAGCACATCCTCGGTGGTCGCGGTCGTCGGTGAGGGGGCGAGTTCGGTTTGTCTGCTGTTGTGCACCGAGGTGATCCAATTTTCGAAGATCGAGACGAGTAGCGCGTCCTTCTCGCCGGCCGCCATGACGGTCCCGGTACTGACGTTCGCTTCGGCGGCGATCTGTCGGATCGTGGTCGCCTTGAAGCCTTGGGTGCGGAAGAGCCGTTCGGCTGCCGCCAAGACCTTTTGCCGCGTCGCTGCTTGTTGTTGCGACCGTGACTGAACATGTTCACTGAACATGTTCAGAAGCATATACCGACGTTGATCTTGGACGCAACCGCAATTCGTCCGTCGATCGGTGGGGTGCAGAAAGAGATTCGTCGGCGGCAATTGGTACGAGCGTGCAGCCGAGCACAGTTTTTCGATCACTTTCGTTTGATTCCGTAGCGTCACGTGCGACCAAACGCAAACAGAATATTTTCGAGCTTGTGAGCGGCGGGTCGGATGGCTGACCGCCGATAATGTTCACTTATCGGGGGTCAGAACCACGCTCTGAAGAATCGAGACTTCTAGAGGCGACACGTAATTCGTTTCGTGCAATACGTAACGGACTAACGAAACAAACGCTACGATTCAGTCGTGTCGAGCGTCTGCAACTACCCAGGATGTGCCCGCCCCATCACCCGCAACGGTGGCCCCGGCCGACCGCCGGAATACTGCGACCACCCCGACCACACCCGATGGCGCGCGTGGCGGGAAAGGCAACGACAGCAACAAGAGTCGGCGGGTGGGGGAGAAACCGTCACTGTGACGGCTGCGCAGGGGCCGGTGACCGTCGCGCGGTTGCGAGCCGACGAGCTGCTGGGGCAATTCCGTGGATTGGCCGAGCAACTGGGAACCACGCTGAACGCCGCGGTCGCGGAACTGGCGACCATCGGTGACCCGTCGGTCGCCGAGGCGCAGGTCCAGGCAGTGCAGGCGGATGCCGCGCAGCGGATCGCCGAGGCGGACGTGAAAGTGGTTGCCGCCGAACAGGCGCGGCGGGAGGCCGAGGGAGCGCGGGCGTACGCGGAATCGGCCGCCGAGGACGCGGCGAGTGTGGCCGAACAAGCCGAACAGCTCATCACCGCCGCGCAGACCGCTCGTGACGAAGCGCTGGCCGAGCTGGAGCGTCTCACCAAGCAGGCCGCCGATGACGTGTTCGCCGCCCGCAGCGCCGCCGAAGCGCAGGTGCGTCAGGCCGAACGCGATGCCGCCGAGAGAATCGAACGTATCCGCGAAGAAGCCGCCGAGGAGGTGGCGCGCGCCGAGCAACGCGCCGACACCGAGATCACCCAGGTGCGCCGCGACGCCGAAGCCCGCATCAACGCCGCCCATGCCGAACGCGGCCTCGCCGTGCAGCGGGCCGCCGATGCCGACCGGGCGACCCAGCGGGCCGAACTCGCCGCCGCCGAACGGGTCGAAGCCGCCAACGAGGCCCGCGAGGAGTGGCGCCGGGCCCGCGCGGAATTGGAGACGACCCGCACCGAACTCGACCACACCCGAATCGAATTGGCGGAGTTTCGGCGCACCACCGCCACCGAGGCCGAGGCCCGCCGCGCCGAATCGGCAGCGGCACTCGAGCGGGTCAGAGCCGAAACCGCCGAACGCCTCGCCGCCCTCGACGACGCCCGCGCACAGACCCTGGCCCGCGCCGAACGCGCCGAACGTCAACTCGACGAACTCCTCGCCGCCGCCCGGTCCACGGATACGGCCGGGGTATCGGCAGCGGCGATCAGCACACTCGACTAGCGTCAGCGCACATGACCGAGCAGCCCGGACCCTTGGAGACGACCCGCGAATTCGCGGCCGTCGACCTCGCCGACATGTTGAACGACGACGACACCTACACCGGACCGTCGTCCCGCACCAGAATCATCGCGATCGTGGTGGTCGCAGCCCTACTGCTCGGTGCCGCGGCCACCACTCTCGCCCTACTTCTGGCCTGACCCCGCCGACACTCGGCCCGCGCTACGCGGGCCGGTCCAGCGGCGTGTCCGGATCTCCAGAGTGCCGCAGCGCGATGATCTGCTGCGGCGCCCAGTAGATGCGCCCGAACTCGAACTCCTGATACCGGCCGTCGTCGTGGGTGACCTCGTCGGACGCCGGCCAGCCGAGCTCGCCGTTCTCGAAACCCGATGCCCGCCAACGTTCCCCGATCGCGCCGTGCACCCGGTAGGCCGGCTGCCCGGCGCGCCGATAGATCGCGCCACCCTGAAACGCCTGCGCCACAGCGGGTCCGGTGCCACGCGGGTCGGGCAGCTGCGCGTGTTCGGCGATCGGGTAGCCGAGCGGCCCGGCCTCCCAGCCCGATTCGGCGTATTTGGCCATGATCGCGGTCGGGATGGCATAGGCGCCGGTGGACGGGTGCCAGTACACGTAGCCGTGTTCGAACTCGGCGAATCGGCCGAGCCCGTCCGGTGTGGCGATCTCGCCGTCGGTGCGCCGGGTACCCAGCCACGGCGAGGCGGCCGCTCGATCGTCGATGGCGTTGGGACGCGACCCCGCGAAACCCGCCACGTGCGAGGCGAAGACGTCCCAGGGAAAGTTCGGCCCCACATCGGTATGCGAGCCGACGCCGAGTGCCCTCGTCACATAGTTGTGGTCGCTGATCCCCTCGGCCACGTGGTACGGGGGTGCGATCACCTGGGTGGAGTACCCGTGCCGGTGGGCGCTGCGGACAGCGAGGTAGGCCGCGATCCGCAGGTCGCCGTCGATGGCCAGCCACTGCTCGCGTGACCACGCGACGCGGCTCCCCGCGAAACACAGGTTCACCGTGAAGGGATTGGCCGACAACACCGACCAGGCGGCCAGCTCCTCGGGCACCACCCGCGCCACCACGCCGTCGCGCAGCGTGTAGTGGTACGACACCCCGTTGGACGGGTTGTTGAGGTAGGCGGCAAGGGATTCGGCGGTGCCGTTGCCTTCCTGGGTGTGCAGGAGGAAGTTGGTGATGCGGGCGCCCTCGCGCGGTGAGTGCGACGGGCCGAGGCGGTCGAGCTCGGTGAACTGCGGAATCGTCACGGAACGGTCCTTACTCCACTGGCCGAAATCGGGGGCGAGAATGTCGTTGACATCGACGTGGGTGCCGTCGATGAGCGGCCCGGGATTGCTCGGGGTATCGATCACCCGCTGGTACAGCACCGCGCGTGGTTCGCGTTCGGTTCCCGACCACGCCCGCGTCTGCCAGGCCCAGCTGAATTCGCCGCGGGTGCCGATCACCCCGTCCTCGATGGCCCACGCGCACACCCGCGAGTGCCCGTAGATCCCCGTCCACGCCACGCCGAGCACCGCGTTGACCCCGCGGAAGAATTCGACGGCGGTGTTGTTCCACTGCGCCAGCGAGATGTCCTCGTCGACTGCGAAGAAGATCGGCGCCTCGCGTGGTGCGCCGAGACTCAGATGGGTGGCGAGGGCCTGTTCGGCCATGCGCCTGCCACCGTCGAACCCGGTGGTCCAGTCCGAGGGAGTCGGGTCACCCGGCTTGCCGTACTGCCAGATCGACACGATGTCGAGTCCCGCCGCCGTGAGAGCCCGGGCGTAGTCGGCGGTGATCGGTTTTGCCCCGAAATTCGCACCTGGTCTGCTCGGCGACACGTAGGCGAGCACCGCCGAATGACCTGCTTCGGCGATGGCCGCCGGGTTGATGAGCCGCGCCGCGAAATCGACAGCGGTAGACATGATGACCCCCTGCATGACTGCGTATCCGATGGAATTCCGGGAAATGGTGGAACTACCGAGATGATTCACGCTTGTACCGACAACCGGCACGGGGTGACCGAGGAACTCACCCTGGAATGATTCTAATCGAAACACTCACTGCGGCATCCTCGTTCACCGATGCCGGGGGAGTACCCATTTCCGGGTTCGATCAGACGCGCGTAGTTTCACTCATCCGCGCCGCGCTACCGGACGGCTAACCTTTCGCCATGGTGCCAGAGCTGTACTGGGGGATCCCGACGCACGGGTTCTTCGTCGCGCTCGGCGTCGCTGTCGCGGCCGTGGTTTTCGTCGCCGAATGCCGACGCCGTGACGCGCTGCGC
The DNA here is from genome assembly GCF_040655475.1 of Nocardia sp. NPDC050413. NCBI lineage: Bacteria > Bacillati > Actinomycetota > Actinomycetes > Mycobacteriales > Nocardiaceae > Nocardia > Nocardia sp. NPDC050413. The sequence continues at coordinate 803,571 of NZ_JBFAJZ010000001.1, forward strand.
GAGGAGTCGCTGGTGGCGGTGACCGGTGCGCTCGTCGGTGGGGCGATCGGCATGCGGTTGTCGAGCCTGGCCGAAACCCTCGATCCACTCGAAAGCTGGCTCTTCGGTGCGCGCAGTGTGCTCGGTGGCCTGCTCGGCGCCTATGTGGGTGTGCTCGTCGCCAAACGGATCATCGGCTACCGCGAACGCACCGGAGACCTGTTCGCCCCCGCTGTCGCGCTCGGGATGGCTGTCGGGCGGGTGGGCTGCCTGCTCACCGAGGCACCAGGTCGCCCGACCCGAATGCCGTGGGGCATCCACGCTCCGGGCACCGTGCCCCAATGTCCCGGCTGCGCGGCCGGGGTGGCGATGCATCCGAGCTTCGTCTACGAAATCCTGTTCCAACTCACGGCATTCGTGACGCTGTGGTGGCTACGTGACCGCATCACCACGCCCGGCGAGCTGTTCACGCTCTATGTCGGCGCGTATGCCGTCTTCCGGTTCCTCGTCGAGTTCACCCGCGCCAACGACACGGTGTGGCTGGATCTGACTCGCCCGCAATGGTTTCTGCTCCCTGGTCTCGTCCTGGTCGCGGTGCGTTTGAGCATCGGCTGGCGGCGCGGGTACTACGAGGGCGTTCTCCGACGAAAGGTCGCGGTATGAACTATCCGCCCGCACCACCACCGCCACCGCCCGGGGCGAATCCGCCGGGGCAGGGCGGCCAAGTCGCGGCGATGGCGGTCGCCGGTGCGCTGTCGTTCATCGGTGTCAACGCCATGGCGGGCTTCGTCGTGCTGATGCTGGCCGCCTCGACCGCCGACGCCACCACCGCCCGCGTGCTGTTCGGCCTCGCCGCCCTGGTGAGTGCCGGGGCGGCATTCGGCGGTGGGTGGGCGCTGATCCGGTTGCGTAAGCCCGTGTGGAAGGGCTTCGGGCTCGGCCTGATGATCGGCTGGGCGTTGACGACAGTGTGCACCGCCGGGTTCTGTACCGCGGTCAATCCCTACCTGTACACCGACACGTTCGGAATGGCGCCGTGACCGGGATGCCGCTGCGCGGCGACCGCATCCTGCGCTACGTCACCGCGTTCTGCCCGCGCTGCCACGACGACCGTCCGCTGCCGGAGGTCTCACGGTTGTCGGGGTGGTTGGCCGAGCGTGACGGCCAGGTGTGGCTCGAACGCGGCTGCCCGCGTCACGGCATGGTGCGCACCCTCTACGACGAAGATCCCGAGATCCTGGCCTATCTCGAGGAGTGGACCGCACCGACCAAGGCCCACCGTCCCGATGTCCCTGGCAATTTCGACCCGGTGCCCGCGGCGTATCTGCGCGGTCTGCCCGAGATGCAGACCCAGCACACCTGCATCCTGCTCGAGGACATCATCGACAGCTGCAACCTGCGCTGCCCGACCTGTTTCGCCGATTCGTCGCCGGAACTGCGCGGAGTCGTCGCGGTGGAGGACGTGCTCGCCAACGTCGACCAGCGGTTGGCCAGGGAAGACGGACGCCTGGACGTCCTGATGCTCAGCGGCGGCGAACCCACCCTGCATCCCGAGCTGCCACGGTTGTTCGCCGAGCTGACCGCTCGGCCGATCACCCGGATCCTGCTCAACACCAACGGCGTTCGCCTGGCCGTGGACGACGAGCTGCTCGCCCTGGTCGGTGCGCATCGCGACCGGGTCGAGGTGTACCTGCAGTACGACGGCGAATCGGCTCAGGCCTCACGCCATCATCGCGGTGGCGATCTGCGGATGCGTAAACAGCAAGCACTGCAACGCCTTTCGGAAGCGGGGGTGTTCACGACCCTGGTCATGACCGTGGCGCTCGACGTGAACGACGACGAGATCGGGGCGGTGCTGCGCACGGCGATGGACACCCCGTTCGTCGGTGGCGTGTCGATCCAGCCCCAATTCGGTTCCGGCCGTTCCGGAGTCATCGACCCGATGCGCCGCCTCACCCATACCGGCGTGCTGCGCAGGCTCGGTCCGCAAACCGGCGGTCAGGTCACCTGGCGCGACCTCACCGCCCTGCCGTGCTCGCACCCGCACTGCTGCTCGGTCGGTTACCTGCTGCGCGACGACGCCGGGCAGTGGCGCTCACTGGTGTCGCTGATCGGCCACGACCGGTTGAAGTCGCAACTGGGACTGGTGTCGAACCGCATCGCCGATCCGGATCTGCCCGCCGAGCTGCGGGTAGCGGTGCGGGAGTCGCTGCTCGGGCTGTTGTCGGAGCAGTCCTCGCTGTCGCATCCGGAGATCGGGACGGTGTGGGAGAACATCTGTCAGCACTGTGACCTCGGGATGTCGACGTTGCTGACGCTGGCGTCTTCGGCGCTGCCGGGCAGGCGCGCACGGCTGCGCAAGCTGTTGGGGGAGCGGGTCGTGCGGGTGACGGTGAAACCGTTCATGGACATCTCGACGATGATCGAGGAACGGCTCACCCAGTGCTGTGTGCACGTCGGCACCCGTTCCGACGCCGACCAATGTGCCCCGTTCTGCGCGGTGCAGGCCTGGCCGGCACTGTCCCGGCAGCGGTTGCCGGTGGCAGCCCCGGCCGGGCGGAACCTGCTGCCGATGGAGGTGCGGTGAGTTCGGATCGTGGCGTCTACTACGAGGAAGCGGTGCGCGCGCGTCCACCGCACGACCCGCTGACCCTGTGTGTGGTGGCGACCGCCGCTCTGCTCACCTGGTTGTTCGGTCCGTGGGCGGTCTCCGCGTTCGGTGCGCTGGCGTTCGCCGGTTACTGGCGGGCGTGGCGGGCCGGACTGCGGCGCAGCCGGTGCTGGTTGCGCGATACCCGCCTGGTGCTGCTGTATGTGGGTGCGATCGCGGTGGCCGGAGCGGTGGCCGTGGTCATGTGACCGGCGTGTCGCGAAAGCTGATGCGGCACAACGGTGGCGGTGTGCGCGCACGCCCTGTTCACTGGTAGCCATGGCCTCCACCCGATCCAGCAGGCAGCGGAACTCCGGGACGCCCGCGCCCGCCGTGTCGCCTGCGGAACTGATCGTCGTCACCGCCCCGACCGGGCCCGATCTCACACCGGCCGCCCTGCGTGAGACCAGCGCGGTGCGCGGTCGGGTCGACAATCTGCTGCCCGGCGACGCGCACCTGGTGCCGATCTTCGGACCGGGCAACCGGCTCGCGGGCAAACTCGCCGACACACCGCAGGCCGCACAGGCCGGTTCCTACCTCGGCTACCACCGCGTCGTCGGTGCGGTCGGGGACTTGACCGAGGTGGCCGACCGGTTGCGCGCCGAGGACACCGTCACCGCGGCGTACGTCAAACCCGCCGCTGAACCGCCGCTAGCACCCGGCGCCACCGTCGCCCGCGCCCCGGAGGCACCATCGGTGACACCGGACTTCCGCAGCAGGCAGGCGTACCTGGATGCCGCGCCGAACGGGATCGACGCGACCTGGGCGCATACCCGCCCCGGTGGTCTCGGCACCGGCGTGCGGGTCATCGACATCGAGGGCGCGTGGCGATTCACCCATGAGGATCTGCGCCACAACCAGGGCGGGATCATCGGCGGAACGGCGTCGACGGATCGAGGTTGGCGCGACCACGGCACGGCGGTGGCAGGGGAGATCAGCGGCGATCTGAATCCGTTCGGCATCACCGGTATCGCGCCCGAGGCGCACATCCGGGCGATCTCGATCTTCGGGATCGGTTCGGCGACGGCCATCCGATCCGCCGCCGACGCACTCGACCCCGGTGACGTGCTGCTCATCGAACTGCACCGGCCCGGACCCCGATTCGACTACCGGGCGACCCCGGATCAGCGCGGCTACATCGCCGTCGAGTGGTGGCCCGACGATTTCGCCGCCGTTCGCTACGCGGTCGGGCGCGGCGTGATCGTGGTGGAAGCCGCGGGCAACGGTGCGGAGGACCTGGACGCACCGATCTACGACACTCGACCGGCCGACTTTCCCGCCGATTGGCGAAACCCGTTCCGTAACAATGATTCCGGCGCGATCATCGTCGGTGCCGGTGCGCCACCGCCCGGACTGCACGGCCGTGACCACGGCCCGGCGCGCTCCCGCCTGGACTTCTCCAACTACGGCGCCCGCCTCGACGTGCAGGGGTGGGGCCGCGAGGTGACCACCACCGGTTACGGGGACCTGCAGGGTGGTGACGACGAAGACCTCTGGTACACCGACGAATTCAGCGGCACCTCGAGCGCGTCACCGATCGTCGTCGGCGCGATCGCCGCCTATCAGGGCATCCGGTCCACCGGCCCCGGCCGCGCCACCCCCGAATCGGTTCGCACCTTGCTGCGCACGACCGGCTCACCCCAGGCCGCAGCCCCCGGCCGCCCGGTCACCCAGCGCATCGGCTCGCTGCCGGACCTGCGCGCGATGACGGCTCGGATGTAGCCTGCGATATGGCGATCGTTCACCAGACCACCCTGACCCCGAGCAAGCTCGAGCTGCTGGAAGCATGGTTGCCGACACGGCGGTGGTATCGCGGCACCACCCCGCGCCTGAGCAAGGCGGGCGGGTTCCGGCTCGACGATCCCGACGGCGTGGTCGGCATCGAATTCCTGCTCCTGATCGACGACTCGGCCACCGGCCCGCAGCTCTACCATGTCCCGCTGACATACCGAGGCGCGCCACTGCACGGCGCCGACGAAGGCTTGGTCGGCACCATGGAACACGGTGTCCTCGGACGGCGATGGGCCTACGATGCCACCCGCGATCCGGTCGCGGTGAACGCCGTCGTCGACCTCCTCGCCGGCCGGGCGACCGCCCAGGCCCAGAACTACAGCGACACCGTCGACTCCTCCGTGGAGGTGCGTCAGGTCGACGTACCGGACAACTCGGTACAGCCGATCGACACCGACACCCACACCGACCTCCCGGTGTCATCGGACCTGACGCTTCGCGTCCACCGCCTCCCGGTGGACCCACTGCCCGATGCGGTGGGCGCGGTCGCCGCCCCGTATGTGCTTGCGGGAGTGCGTCGCTCGGTGGTGGAAGTGGTCAGCGTGCGGACGCGCGCAACGGCGGCGGGCGAAAATCAGGTGTGATCGGCGGCCCGGCGTGGGAGGGTGCGGTGCATGACTTCGGTGCAGACGATTCGGGTACGGGAAGCCACTCGCGCGGACGCGGAGGCGATCGTGCTGTTGCAGGAGACCGGGTTCGGGATGCGGTACGAAGAGGCCGAGCTCGAGCACAAGCTGCGGATTTTCCCGGTGGAGAGGTCGTTGGTGGCGGTCGACGGAGATCGGGTCGTCGGGCACACGGTCGACATCACCATGAGCGTCACGGTGCCGGGGGAGCGCAGCGTGCGGGCGTGCGGCGTGTCGGGCGTGGCGGTGGCGCCGACACACCGGCGACGCGGCATCCTGCGCGCCCTGTATTCGGCGCAACACGAACGCACCGAGGCGGACGGACTGCCGCTGACGATCTTCACGGCCAGTGAAGGGTCGATCTACGGCCGGTTCGGATACGAGACGGCGATCTTCGACAACACGGTGGTCGTGGATCGGCACAAAGCGGAATTCCGCGCCGGCACACCGGATCCCGGCGGTGTCGTCCTCAGCACCCTCGCCGAGGCCGCCGACCACATCCGTGCCGTCTACGACCGATGGCAAGCCCGCACACCCGGTGCCCAGCGGCGTCCCGACGCGAAATGGGACCTCGTCTTCACCGATCCGCAACGCCATCGCGGGAACGCCACCTCCCTCTTCGTGCTGCTCCACGCAGACGGTTACGCCCTGTATCGCCGCCGCTACGACGGCGACAAATCGACCGCTGTCGTCGCCGAATGGCGCGCTGTCACTACGGAAGCCCAGATCGCCCTGTGGCGGATTCTGCTCGGCATGGATCTCGTCGACACCGTCGAAGCCAACGTCGCTGACGACGATCCGTTGCCCTATCTCCTGACGAACCCGCGCGCCGTCCAGCTGACCAACCGTGGCGATTCCCTGTGGGCCCGCCTCATGGACGTCCCCGCAGCCCTTACCGCCCGCACCTACCGCAACGACCTCGACACGGTCATCGCGGTCCACGACCTCTTCCGCGACGCGGGCGGCACCTTCGCCCTCCAGATCCGCGACGGCCACGCCGAATGCACCCCGACCACCCGCCGCCCCGCCCTGACGTGTGACATCAACGTCCTCGCGGGCCTCTACTTCGGTGCCCACCGAGCCACCGCCTACGCCACCGCCCACCGGCTCCACTCCGAGAGCCCCGCCACCCTCGCCGCTTTCACCGAAGCCTTCACGACATCGCGCGCGCCCGAACTGGGCTGGTTCTTCTGATCCCCCTACGCCCCGAATCCACTTCGATCCGCGCCCGGCCGTTTCCTGGCGGCGAGCAGTACGGCAGCGAGCAGGAGGGCCAGCAGGATCAGCGACAGGAGTACCTGGGGGTGCAGGCCGAGGGGCGACGGGTTGTCGAACTCAGGGTCCTGGATGGCGGTGCCGGGGAAGAGCAGCGCGCCGAGGAGCGCGAGCCACGGAACGGCAAGGATCGCGCAGGCCGGGCCGAGCGTAGGGAGCCGGTCGCCTCCCCGTCGCATGAGCAGGACGAGCGCGATGACGCCGAGCAGGAGCGACATCACGATGTATTGGGCGTCGTGGAACTTCGCATGTGGCGGCCAGGCGTCGTTGCGCAGGTGTTGTGCGGCGCCGACCGGGATCAGGAAATCGGCGAGTAGCGCCCCGAATACGGTGGCGATGGCGACGATTCCGGCGAGCAGGCGGGAGCTGTTTCCGAGCATGATCATGAGTGTCCTTGCGGGCTTTGGATTTCGGGTCGGTGAGAACTGAGGAATTGGTCGATGACACGACGGACGTAATCGAGATCGAACGTTCGATGAGCCACGAGCCGACGGAAGAACAACGGGCCGTGCAATTGATCGACCGCGAGATCGATGTCGAGTTCCGCCGGGAGTTCGGCGCGAGCGATGGCCTCGGCCAGGATCGCGCGAACCGGTACGGTTCCGGACCGGTGCAGGCTCACCTTCACCTCCGCGAAACGCGGATCGACTCCTGCTCTTTCGATGATGACGCGCATGGCCTGTTCCATCACCGGTTCGTGGAGCATCGCGTGCGTCGCGGAAAGGACGGCGAGCAGGTCGGCACGTAGGTCGCCGGTCGGTTCGGGCCGCACCGCGGCGATATGCCAGGCGACCGCATCGCAGACGAGATCGGCGGGTTCGGGCCAGTGCCGGTACAGCGTGGCGCGGCTGATCCCGCTCCGGGCCGCGACGGCACCGTGAGTGAGCCCTGCCAGGCCCTGTTCGACCAGCAGTTCGCGCGCTGACGCGAGCGCGGAACTACGGCTGCGCTCGGCGCGCGGATCCGGTGGTCTCATCGACTCCTCTTTACGATACAAACTGTTTCACAACTATGAAACAGAATGTATCAGAGCCTTGTTGACGCGTCGATATCGAAATATCGGAGTGGTCGCTCTCTATTCGCCTCGATCCATCCCCGCTGTCGGCACGAGCCGGCCCGCCGCCTCGCGGATTGTTACAGAGCGAGTGCTCTGTTATTCTCGGCTCATGCCCCGGCCCCGGATTCACGATCTCGATCACCTGCTGGATGCCGCCGAAACGATGGCCGTCGACTCCGGGCCCGCCGCCGTCACTGTGCGAGCGCTGTCGGAGGCGACCGGTGTGTCGAACGGAGCGATCTATCACGCCTTCGGGTCGCGCGCCGGACTGTTGGGCCGCACCTGGCTGCGCGCCGCGCAACGGTTCCTCGAGCTGCAACGTCGAGCTGTCGACCGGGCGCTGGCGACCAGTTCCGTGCCGGAACATGCGATCGAAGCGGTGGTGGCGGCCGCCGATACACCGGCGGAATTCCTGCTGGCGCACCCGGTCTCGGGGCGTTTCCTGTTGACCGTGTCCCGGCAGGAACTGCTCGGATCGAGCGAAATCCCCGGCGACATCGCCGAAGAACTGCAACGGCTCGACGACCTGCTCACCGGACTGCTCGTCGACTTGGCGCGCAGCGTGTACGGGCGAGGTGATCGGGCAGCGGTGACCGTCGTCCGTGACTGCGTGGTCGAACTGCCTACCGCCCTGCTGCTGCGTGGCCGCCGCGACCCCGAAACCGCAGTGCGCCAACGGCTTGCCGCCGCCGTCCGCGCCGTTCTCGCCCTGCCCCTTGACGACTCCACCCCCAAGAAATGAGAGGCAACACCATGACCGCGACAGTGCACTACGAGGACAAGATCGCCGTGCTCACCCTCGGCGACAACGAAAACCGGTTCTCCCCGGACTGGATCGACAGCGTGAACACCCAGCTTGACACCATCGAACAGGAAGCGCAGGGCCTGATCACCGTCGGCAGCGGCAAGTTCTATTCCAACGGGCTCGACCTGGAATGGCTGATGGCCAACGGCGACCGAAGCGAATGGTACGTCGGCCGGGTTCAGGAACTGTTCGCCCGCATCCTCACCTTCCCGCTGCCGACCCTCGCCGCCGTCAACGGCCACGCCTTCGGCGCGGGCGCCATGCTGGCCATCGCCCACGACTTCCGGATCATGCGTGCGGACCGCGGCTACTACTGCTTCCCCGAGGTCGACATCGACATCCCCTTCACCCCCGGCATGGCCGCTCTGATCCAGGCCAAACTCGGCCCGCAGGCCGCGGTCACCGCAATGACCACCGGTCACCGCTTCTCCGGTCCGGATGCCCTCGACGCCGGCCTCGTCGACGCCACGGCCACCGAAGCCGAGATCGTCGCCGACGCCGCCGCAAAGCTCACCCCGATCCTCGGCAAGAACCCCGCCACTCTCGCCGCCATCAAGAACACTATGTACGCCGCCGTCACCGCGGCCCTGCGCTGAGACGAGACGGAGGATGCCGACCATGACACATAGGCCGGCCGTACCAACCGAGCGCTCCGGAACACGCCGCAACGCCCGAATTCGCCGACAACCCCACGGAACTCGTCGTCCCGGTCGACGTCTTCGACGCCGACGGCAACGCCCTCGTCACCGCGAGAATCACCATGCACGCTCGAAGAAGCGGTAGGTCGGGACACCGGTCCGAGGTGAGAGGCGATGTCGGTGCGCCACGCCACGGTGGTTGAGGCGCACCGGGGCTCATCGGGCATAGGGTGGGCGGCATGTCCTTGACCGACGGGGAGGGGCAGCACAGCGGGGGGACCCGGCAGGCGATGGTGATCGCGGGCGGGGCGTCGCTCGTGCTCGGGGTGGTGACGTTGCTGTGGCCCGGGCGCGACGAATCGACGCTGGCACTGATTTTCGGGATCGCCCTGGTGATCAGCGCGCTCGTGCAGGGGTTCCTGGCGTTGTGGGCGCGGATCGGCTTCCTGCTTCGGGTGCTGGTGCTGGTGAGTGCCGCGCTCACGTCGGTGCTGGCCGTGCTGGCGTTCAGTGGCGGGAACATCGAACTGCTCGCGCTGTGGATCGGGCTCGGGTGGACGGTGCGGGGGATCCTGCTCGCACTCGTCGCGGTGTGGGACGACGATCGCCCCGACAGCTGGGCGGCCGAGCTCTGCGGGCTCGGCACCCTCGGGATCGGCATCACGATCATCGCCATGACCTTCAAGACCGTCACCGGCCTGGCGACGATGACCGGCGCCGGACTGATCGTGATCGGCGTGCTCGACCTGCTCGCCGCCGGTATCGTGCGGGCCACACACACCGCCACCGCGCCCGCCCCGACGGTGAACACACAGGCCGTCGCCGACCGCTGACCCCCAATCCCACACCCGCAGTGCACTTTTCGCGGCGGTGGACGAACATCCGGACAACATGACGTTGCCGGAAACGGAGCGGGTGCTGAACTCTGCGTGCCGGGCCGTTCACAGCTGGGGTAACTGTGCTGCGCGCCGGTAGCGTGGCCCGCGGCGTGCGCAGGTCGCCGCGCGCCGCGTCCGCAGCCCCGAAGTATGACCAGGAGAATTGTGGTGTCGCGCGTAATCCCCGGCGTAGCTGCCGATGCCGTCGAACGTGAGAAGCAGGCCATGCGGCGCATGACCGAAAGCCTGGTCGAAGATCTGTCGGACAATGTTCCCGTCGAGCAGGTGACCTCGGCCGTCGGCGCCGCGCACACCCGCTTCGAGGGCAAGCCCATCCGTGAGTTCGTGCCGATTCTGGTCGAGCGGATCGTGCGCAACGAACTCGCCGATTCCGACCCCACCGTGCGAGTGCCCGCGCCGACCGCGCGCCCTGCTGCGACCGAGCAGCCAGCCGAACCGGTCGCCGTCGAGGAGAAGCCTGCCGCGCCGTCGGTGACCAGGCGGAAGCTCGTTTCGCTGTCGGTCGGTGCGGTCGGAGCGGTGGCGATCGTGGCCGCCGGGATGACGCTGTGGCCGAGCAGCGCCGAAAGCCCGGCCGCCGCACCGATCGGCGCGGTCACCGTGGTGCGCGGCGTGGTCGGGTCGGAGAAGATGTCGTTCTTCGCCGACGAGCGCGTCGTGCAGGTGCTCACCGACAACGGGATCCGGGTGGAGGTACAGCCCGCGGGATCGCGGCAGATCGCCACCGAGGTGAACCTCGACAGCTTCGATTTCGCGTTTCCGTCGAGCAAGCCCGCCGCCGAACGCATTCAGCGGTTGCGCAATGTCACCACCGGGTACACGCCGTTCTCCTCGCCGATCGCGATCGCCACCTACCGGCCGATCGCCGACCTGCTCACCGCGGCAGGCGTGATCAAGCCCGGCCCGGTCGCGACTTTCGACATGCAGCGTTACCTCGAGCTCACCGCCCAGGGTGTGCAGTGGGACGATCTGCCCGGCAACACGACCTACCCGGTGGCCAAGAACATCCTGGTCTCCACCACCGACCCGCGTACCTCGAACTCCGCCGCGATGTACATGGCCATCGCCGGCTATGTGGCCAACGATCACACCATCGTGCGCGGTGGCACCGCCGAACAGCATGTGCTGCCGACGCTGTCGAAACTGTTCCTCGCCCAGGGCTACACCGACAACAGCAGCGAAGGGCCGTTCACCCAGTACCTGACCAACGGGATGGGCCCGACACCGATGGTGTGCATCTACGAGGCCCAGTTCGTCGAGGCGGCGGGGCAGGGACGCATCACCGACGACATGGTTCTCACTTATCCGACACCCACCGTGCTGTCGAGCCACACGCTTGTCCCGTTCACCGATACGGGCGACCGGATCGGCAAGCTGCTCACCGAGAACGCCGAACTGCGCCGTCTCGCCGCCGAACACGGTTTCCGCACGGGCGACAACGCGCAGTTCACCGCCGTGGCCGCCGAGCGCAAGGTGCCGGTTCCCGCCGACCTGATCGACGTGGTCGACGTGCCCGCGTACGAGACGCTGGAAAACCTACTCGACGGGGTCGCCAAGTCCTACAACTGAGTTCACAAAAAGTTTTTCGCGGGCAGCGATGAGTTCTGGCGGTGGGCACCGTCTTTATGGGTGCTACCTGTAGGCCGAGATCCGGGAGAGGCTCATGACCGCCAGTTCCGCCGTCACCACCGGCACCCTCGTGGTGCCCGATGCCCGTCTGTACTACGAGGTCAGGGGGTCGGGACCGCTGATGGTGCTCGTCGGCGCACCGATGAACGCCGCCGCGTTCGCCCCGCTGGCCGAACAGCTCGCCACCACCAACACGGTCCTCACCACCGACCCGCGCGGCCACAACGCCAGCTCCCTGAACGACCCGGATCAGGACTCCACCGTCGCGGCCCGCGCCGACGACCTGGCCCGGCTCGTCACCCATCTCGACGCGGGCCCGGCGGTGGTGTTCGGTTCCAGCGGCGGCGCCGTGTCCGCGCTCGCCCTGGCCCAGAACCACCCCGACCTGGTCACCACGGTCGTCGCCCACGAACCCCCGCTGCGCGAGCTGCTCCCCGACGCCGACGCTCAGCGGGCCCGCACCGACGACATCATCGCCACCTACACCGACGGCGATGTACTCGGTGCGTGGCGGAAGTTCTTCGCCCAAGCCGACATTCCGATTCCCGAGCCGGTCCTCGAGCAGATGTTCGGCACCGACCGCGACCCACGCCAAGTGGCGAGCGAACGCTACTGGCTCACCCACGAACTGCGCCACACCACCGCATGGGTGCCCGATCCGCCCCTGCTCCGCACGATCCCCACCCGCGTCATCGTCGGCATCGGCACCGACTCCTCCGGCCAGCTCTGCGACCGCACCTCCCGCCAACTGGCCTCGGCGCTCGGCGTCGACCCGGTCCTGTTCCCCGGCGACCACACCGGATTCGTCAACGAACCAGCCACTTTCGCCGCCCGCCTGCAAGAAGCGCTCGACGAGCCGTGAGCACGGTCGCTCACCGAACAGGCCCGTTGAATGCTCCCATGACGCCCCCGCGCATCTGTGGCTCGCCGCTGTCTGCTCCCGGCGAGCCTCGGGGCCTGCTCCTCCCAGACGGAGAATCTGGGCCATCTAACGGCGTGCGCGAAGGTCACCCTCGATTCCTGTTCGTTTCCGACATCGGTCGCCAATACTTAGCGATCAACCGGATGACCAGTACGACTTCGCGCCTCGGGGCGCTACGTCGTGGTTCACGACGGCGGCCGGGACGTGCGAAGGGTCTTCGTCTATACCGCCTGCTGACACCTCCCTGAGGGGTACGGCAGTCTGACAGCTGGTAGTACCGCAGTTCAATGTGCCTGTGCACCAGGGCTTTCTACTGTCTGCTCATGCTGACACGTACGTTGATCCTGCCGATCTGCACCATCGCCTTGTTGCTGACGAGCTGTACGACGAGCTCCGCTGAGGCGCCCGGCGTCGCGCCCGCACGGCTGGACTCGGTGCGGGCCGACCTTGCCGGATTGGTGCGGTCCGGAGCTGTCGGCGCTGTCGCCACCCTGACCGACAACGGTGCGACGGCGGTGATCAGCGCTGGGGTCGCCGATCTCGTCGAGGGCGCACCGATTCCTGATGATCGACCGCAGTACGTGCGGGTCGGCAGCATCACCAAGACGTTCACGGCGGCGGTGGTGTTGCAGTTGGTCGCCGAGGGGCGGGTGGCGCTGGACGCGCCGGTGGAGAAGTATCTGCCGGGTTTGCTTCGTGGTGACGGCGTGGACGGGCAGGCGATCACGGTTCGTCAGCTCCTCGGTCACCGCAGCGGATTGCCGGTTCCGCGTTCGTTCGAACTGACGGAGCATCAGGCGGCCGTCGTCGGCCGCACCTTCACACCCGAGGAGGAGATGGCGATCATCCTGCAGTCACCCGCCGAGTCGGCTCCCGGCACCCGCTTTCAGTACAACAACACCAACTACCTGGTGGCGGGAATGCTGATCGAAGCCGTCACCGGGCGCTCGTACGCCGCCGAGCTCGCCGACCGCATCATCACCCCGCTCGGCCTGACACACACCTATCTGCCCGCCACCGGCGAAACCGGTCTGCGCCGACCCCATCTGTCCGGCTACACCACGGTCGACGGAAAGGTCACCGACGAAACCCTCATGGAACCGTCTCTGCCGTGGGCCTCAGGCGCCCTGGTCAGTACCGGCGCCGACCTCAATCGCTTCTTCCTCGCACTGGTGTCGGGCCAGGTGGTTCCGCCCGCCCAGTTGCGCGACATGCTCGACGGCGTCGACATGGGCGAAGGCAACGGCATGTCCTACGGACTCGGCATCGGCTACACCCAACTGCCTTGCGGTACACGTTTCATCGGCCATAACGGCAGCGTCCGCGGCTTCGGTGCCCTCGCGGGCGCCACCACCGCGGGCCGCGCCTTCACCTACTCCTACACCGGCACCCCGACCGCCGCGAACATGGGCGCCTGGATCACCAGCGGGCTCTGCGGCTGATCCACCACTCGCGGCGTCCGGAGAGGGTTATATCCGATACCGAGGGACCGGGTTACCGTCGAAGAATGCAGCTTCAACCAGAGCAGGGCGATTGGGTGTCTCCGGCGTGCACCCTGCCCACGGCGGAGCAACCGATCCGGGTCGCCGAGTTCGACCAGCTTTTCCGCAGCTGGGCACGCACAACCAGGCGTCCCGCTCGGACGCGGCTCGAAGTGATCCTCGATCCGGGTGCCGAGGCGATGGCGCGCGAGCTCTCCGAGCGTGAGAGCCGCTGCTGTGCGTTCTTCACCTTCGACTTCGCTGTCGAGGAGGAGGGCTTGATGATGCGAGTCGGTGTTCCCGCGAACCACGTCGATGTACTCGACGCCTTCGCCTCACACGCCTCGGCCGCGATCGAGGCGGTCGGGTGAGTGTTTCACGGATAGGCCGGCTCGAATTCACTGCAACCTCGCCACGGTCGCGGATCAGAATTCGGGATGTACGCCCATGACCGTGTTGCGTTCCATCCTACTGTTCGCGCTGGCCGCCGTTGCCGAGATCGGCGGCGCCTGGCTGGTCTGGCAGGGCGTGCGCGAGCACAAGGGCGTGGCCTGGATCGGCGCCGGAGTCATCGCCCTCGGCCTCTACGGTTTCGTCGCCACGCTACAGCCCGACGCCGATTTCGGGCGGATCCTGGCCGCCTACGGCGGGGTGTTCGTGGCCGGATCCCTGCTGTGGGGCATGGCATTGGACGGCTTCCGCCCCGACCGCTGGGACGTGATCGGGGCGGCCATCTGCCTGCTCGGCGTCGCGATCATCATGTACGCGCCGCGTCCTAGCTGATCGCTACTGGATGAAGTGGGCCGCCCGTTCTGCCAGGTCGAGGACGGGCTGGGGGAACAGGCCGAGGAGCACGGTCGCGCCCGCGGTGAAGGCGACGACGAGGACGGTCGCGAACGGTGAGGTCGCGGTCGGGGCGTCGGCGGGCGGCTCGGTGAAGAACATCAGCACGATGACGCGGACGTAGAAGAACGCGGCGATGGCGCTGCACACGACACCGATGATGACCAGGAAGATGTAGTCGGCACCGGAGGCGGCGGCGAATACCGCGAACTTGCTGACGAATCCGCTGGTCAACGGAAGCCCGGCGAACGACAGCAGCAGCAGCGCGAATACCGAGGCCAGCCAGGGGGACCGCTTGCCGAGACCGGCCCACTGCGCCATGGCGGTCGCCTCGTCGCCGGAAGCGTCGCGCACCAGACTGACCACCGCGAACGCACCGACGGTGCCCAGACCGTAGGCCAGCAGATAGAACATCACCGCCGCCAAGCCCGCGGAATCGGCGGCGGTCATGCCGACGAGCAGGAACCCGGCGTGCGCAATGGAGGAGTAGGCGAGCATCCGCTTCACATCGGTCTGGGTGACCGCCATGACCGCACCGACCACCATCGTCGCCACCGCGACGGCGGCGAGCACGGGCCGCCAATCGTCGCTGAGCGCACCGGTTCCCACCATCAGCACCCGCATGGTCGCCCCGACCGCGGCGATCTTGGTCGCGGCCGCCATGAACCCGGTGATCGGGGTCGGTGCGCCCTGATACACGTCGGGCACCCACGCCTGGAACGGCACGGCACCGATCTTGAACAGCAGTCCCACCGCGAGCATCGCGATACCGAGCAGGGCGAGAGTGGCGTCGTCGCCCTGCTTGTCCAGTGCCGCACCGATTTCCGGCAGCGAGACGGTGCCGGTCTGCCCGTAGAGCAGGGCGACACCGTAGAGGAAGAACGCCGAGGAGAAGGCGCCGAGCAGGAAGTACTTCAGTGCCGCTTCCTGTGACAGCAGCCGCCTGCGCCGGGCGAGTCCGCACAGCAGATACAGCGGCAGCGACAGCACCTCCAGCGCGACGAACATGGTGAGCAGATCGTTGGACGCCGGAAACAACAGCAACCCGCCCAGAGCGAGCATGGTCAGCGGGAAGACCTCGGTGGTCGAGACGCCCGCCCGCACGGCGGCGAGTTCGTTGGCACTGCCCGGGACCGACGACGCCTGCGGGGTGAAGGCGTCGACGCCGCGTTCGAGGACGGCGGCGGCCCGGCTCCAGGTGCCCGGCCCGCTGCGCACCCGCCGCACCGCACCGCGTTCGGCGATCAGCAGTAGTCCGAGCAGCCCGATCACGAGAATGGTGCCCTGCAGAAACAAGGTGACACCGTCGATCGCGACGGCGCCGACCACGGCGGTGGCCTCGGTGCCGGCGAGCAGCACCACGGCGACGAGCGCGGCGAGCACACCGGCGATGCCGAGCACCACATGGGTGCCGTACCGGTAGGCGCGGGGCGCGAACGCCTCGACCAGCACACCGACGACGCCGACGGTGAACACGATCAGCATCGGTGCGAGCAGGTGGTATTCGATGCTCGGCGCGGTCAGCGGGGCCGCGAGCTCGTTGATGGTCACGGAGTCCGTCCTCATTTGTGTCCGCCGGTGGGGGCTGCTTCAGGAGCGGGGACCTTCGGTGCCGGATCCTGCTTACCGATGGTCGACAAGGTCTGTCCCACTGCGGGATTCACCAGGTCGAGCATCGGCTTCGGGTACAGGCCGAGCACCAGCAGGGCGACGAGCAGCGGAACGACCACGGCGAGTTCGCGCGGCACCAGATCGCGCAGGTTCTCGTTGCCCGCGCGCACCGGACCGGTCATCAGCCGCTGGTAGAGCCACAGCACGTAGATCGCGGCAAGGACCAGCGCACCGGTCGCCACCACCGCGGCCACCTCGTATCGGCTGAACGTGCCGACCAGGACCAGGAATTCGCTGACGAACGGGGCGAGTCCGGGCAGCGACAGTGTCGCGAGTCCAGCGATGAAGAACGTGCCCGCCAGCACGGGGGCGACCTTCTGCACGCCGCCGAAATCGGCGATCATCCGGCTGCCGCGCCTGCTGACGAGGAATCCGGCGATGAGAAAGAGTGCGGCCGTGGACAATCCGTGGTTCACCATATACAGCGTGGCACCGGACTGCGCCTGGGAGGTCATGGCGAAGATGCCGAGGATGATGAACCCGAAGTGCGAGATGGAGGTGTAGGCGATCAGGCGCATCACGTCGGTCTGTCCGATCGCGAGCAGCGCACCGTAGAGCACACCGATCACCGCGAGGGTGATCACCAGCGGAGCGAAGGTGTCGGAGGCGAGGGGGAACAGCAGCAGGCAGTAGCGCAGCATGCCGAAGGTGCCGACCTTGTCGACCACCGCCATCATCAGCACCGCGCTCGACGGGGTGGCCGACACGGCGGCGTCGGGCAGCCAGGTGTGCAGCGGCCACAGAGGAGCCTTCACCGCGAAGGCGAACATGAACCCGAGGAACAGGGCGTTCAAGACCGCCGTACTACCGCCGAGCTCGCCGTTGTTGGCCGCCTCGACCACCACCCGCAGATCGAAGGTGCCCGCCGAGCCCTGACCGAGACCGGCGCGGGCGGTGAGCACGTACAACCCGATCACCGCGGCCAGCATGATCAACCCACCGAAAAGGTTGTACAGCAGGAACTTCACCGCCGCGCGCGAACGTTGCGCACGCACGGCGGCGTCGGTCGTGCGGGCGCCGAAGCCGCCGATGAGGAAGTACATCGGGATCAGCATGGCTTCGAAGAAGATGTAGAACAGCAGGATGTCGAGGGCGAGGAACGAGATCAGCACCATCGACTCGACCAGCAGCATCAACGCCATGTACAGGTGGGTGTTCTTGCGGCCGTCGCCGCTGTCGTCGTTCCAGCCCGCCAGGACCAGCAGCGGCACGAGCAGCGCGGTGAGCAGTACCAGGGCGGTGGCGATGCCGTCGAGGCCGAGGGTGTAACCGACCCCGAACGCCGGGATCCACTCGTGGGATTCGACGAATTGGTACTGCTCACCGCCGGGCCGGAAATTCACCGCGAGCACGACGGCGAGCACGAGCACACCGAACGACACCGTGAACGCGAGTGCGCGGGCCAGGGTGCGCTGAGCGGCGGGGACCGCGAGCACCGCGACGGCACCGATCGCGGGGGCGAGCCAGAGCGTCGTCAGCCAGGGAAACGAGTTCACCAGAACCTCACCGCGAGCAGGGCAGCGGCCACCAGAGCCGCGCCGGTGAACATGGACAGGGCATACGAGCGGACGAAACCTGTTTGCACGCGCCGGGTTCGGGCCGACAGCCCGCCGATGGCGGCGGCCGTCCCGTTGACGATCCCGTCGACACCCTTGGCATCGACGAATACCAGCGCCCGGGTGAGGTAGCGGCCGGGACGTTCGAACGCCGCTTCGTTCACGGCATCACCGTAGAGGTCCTTGCGTGCGGCGCGGGTGAGCACGGTGACCGGCTCCGGCGCGACCTCGGGAACGGCCGACTCGGCGTACTTGCGGTAGGCCACGGCGACACCGATCGCGACCACCGTCAACGCGAGTCCGGTGACGACGATGGGCGGGACCACGGGTTCGGCGTGGTGCGAGCCGACGACGGGTTCGAGCCAGTGCACCAGCGACGAACCCCATACGAACAGTCCACCGGCGAACACGGATCCGAGGGCGAGCAGGATCATCGGCCCGGTCATCACCGCGGGTGATTCGTGCGGGTGGGTGTCGGGTTTCCAACGGCGTTCACCGAAGAACGTCATCAGCATGACCCGGGTCATGTAGAAGGCGGTGAGCCCGGCGCCGAGCAGGGTGACCACACCGAGCAGGACACCGGTGGTGCCGCCGTGGTCGAAGGCGGCCTCGATGATCTTGTCCTTGGAGAAGAAGCCCGACAGTGGTGGCACGCCGATGATCGCCAGGTAGCCGAGCCCGAAGGTGACGAAGGTGATCGGCATCAGGGTGCGAAGCCCGCCGTAGCGGCGCATATCGGTTTCGTCGTTCATCGCGTGCATCACCGATCCGGCGCCCAGGAACAGCCCGGCCTTGAAGAAGCCGTGGGTGAGCAGGTGCATGATCGCGAAGGCGTAGCCGGCGGGACCGAGACCGACCGCGAGGATCATGTAGCCGATCTGGCTCATCGTCGAGGCGGCCAGCGCCTTCTTGATGTCGTCCTTGGCGCAGCCGATGATCGCGCCGAACAGCAACGTCACCGCGCCGACGGCGAGCACCGCTGCCTGTGCACCGGGGGCCAGATCGTAGATCGGGTTGGCGCGCGCGATCAGGTACACACCGGCGGTGACCATGGTGGCGGCGTGGATGAGCGCCGACACCGGCGTCGGGCCTTCCATGGCGTCACCGAGCCAGGACTGCAGCGGCACCTGCGCGGATTTACCGCACGCGGCGAGCAGCAACATCAACCCGATCACGGTCAGCGTGCCTTCGCTCGCGCCCGGTGCGGCCGCGAACACCGTCCGGAAGTCGAAGGAACCGAAGGTCGCGAACATGACCATCATGGCGATGGCCAGACCCATGTCACCGACTCGGTTCACCACGAATGCCTTCTTGGCAGCCGTTGCGGCGGAAGGCTTCTCGTACCAGAACCCGATCAGCAGGTACGACGCGAGACCCACACCTTCCCAGCCGAGGTAGAGCACGAGGAAGTTGTCGGCCAGGACGAGCACGAGCATGGCGGCCAGGAACAGGTTGAGGTAGCCGAAGAAGCGGCGCCTGCCCGGATCGTGGCTCATGTAGCCGATCGAATAGAGGTGGATCAGGGAGCCGACGCCGGTGATGAGCAGCGCGAAGCAGATCGACAGCTGGTCGAGTTGCAGCCCGAACGCGACCTGCATCTGCGCCACCGGTACCCAGGTGAACAGCTCCAGATGCTGGGCGCGGTCGGTGTCGGCGCGACCGAGCATGGCGACGAAAGCGACGACCGCGACGACGAACGAACCGAGGGCGGCGGCCGTACCGAGGTAGTGCCCCCAGCCGTCGGCGCGGCGCCCCAGCAACAGCAGAACGATCGCGCCGAACAGGGGGATCGCGGGCAGCAGCCACAACGTTGCGGTACCCATGTCAGAACTTCAGCAGGTTGGCGGCGTCGACCGAGGTCGACCGGCGGGCACGGAAGATCGTCATGATGATCGCCAGACCGACGACGACCTCGGCGGCGGCCACGACCATGGTGAAGAAGGCGATCACCTGACCGTCGAGGTCGCTGTGCAGCCGGGCGAAGGTGACGAAGGCCAGGTTCACCGCGTTGAGCATGAGCTCCACACACATGAACACCACGATCGCGTTGCGCCGCAACAGGACTCCGGCGGCGCCGATGGTGAACAACAGCGCGGACAGGAACAGGTAGTTCTGGGGGTTCACCGCTTGCCTTCCTCGTCGGCCGTCGGGTTGTCGCCGCGTGCCGCGCCCGCCGCCAGGAACAGCGCTTCTTCGTGGGCGCGGGTGCGGCGGTGGCGCAGGATGGTGCTCACCGAGTGTTCGGCGTAGGAACCGTCGGGCAGCAGGGCCGGGCTGTCGACGGCGTTGTGCCGGGCGAAGACGCCCGGTGTCGGCTGCGGGGTGGCGCGTTCACCGCCGGTGCGGAAACGGTCACGTGACATCTCGCGCTGACCCCGGCGCGGCGTGAAGTGTTCGCGGTGGGCGAGCACCATGGCGCCGATGGTCGCGGTGATGAGCAGGGCGCCGGTGAGTTCGAACGCCCAGACGTAGCGCAGGAAGATCAGTTCGGCGAGTTCGGCGATCACATCGCGTTCACCGAAACCGTTGCCCGCGAAGCGGGTTCCGTCGCCACCCAGCGCCGACCCGATGCCGCCGATGAGCAGGAATCCGAATCCGAGGCCGACGATCGCGGCCGCGATGCGTTGCCCGCGCAGGGTTTCGCGCAGTGACTCGGCCGAGTCGACACCGACGAGCATCAGCACGAACAGGAACAGCATCATCACCGCGCCCGTGTACACCACGATCTGCACCACACCGAGGAACAGGGCGTCCTGGGCGATGTAGAACACGGCGAGCGCGATCATGGTCGCGGCAAGGCACAGTGCCGAGTGCACGGCCTTGGCCGCGGTCACCATGCCGAGCGCGCCGAGCACGGCGATGGGGGCGAGTACCCAGAACAGCACGGCTTCCCCGGTGGAGGTGGCGGCGATGTCGGCGGCCAGCAGGGTGTTCATCGCAGGACCTCCTCTTCGGACGCCGCGGGTCCGACGCGACCGAGGTAGTAGTCGGCGGCGTCGGTGCCCGGTGCCATCGCGTGCGGCGGAGCGACCATGCCGGGCTCCATCGGCGCCAGCAGCCGGTCCTTCTCGTAGATGAGGTCCGCGCGGTTGTCGTCGGTGAGTTCGTATTCGTTGGTCATGGTGAGCGCCCGGGTGGGGCAGGCCTCGATGCACAGGCCGCAGCCGATGCAGCGCAGGTAGTTGATCTGGTACACGCGCCCGTAGCGTTCACCGGGGGAGAAGCGTTCGTCCTCGGTGTTGTCACCGCCTTCGACGTAGATGGCGTCGGCCGGGCACGCCCAGGCGCACAGCTCGCAGCCGATGCATTTCTCGAGGCCGTCGGCGTAGCGGTTGAGCTGGTGGCGACCGTGATAGCGCGGCGCGGTCGGCACCTTCTGTTCCGGGTAGAACTCGGTGTTGGGCTTCTTGAACATGGTCGCCCCGGTGACGGCGAATCCGGCGAAGGGATCGAGCAGCCCGATCCGCGGTTCGGCGTCGGCGGTGCGCGGTGGCATCGGCGGCACCGGGAAACCGAGGAACACGGGCGAGTTCGCGGGTTCCTCCGGCAGCGGCGGCAACCCCTTCGTGCGGCCTGCCCGCACGAACATGCCGATCAGCCCGAGGGTGACGACGATGCCGGTGCCGACCAGGATGGGTGTCTGCCCGGGAATGCCCTCGATGTCGAGGACCCGTGCACCGGCCACGACCATGACCCACACCAGTGAGGTGGGGATGAGCAGTTTCCAGCCGAGGTTCATGAACTGGTCGTAGCGCAGGCGGGGCAGGGTGCCGCGCAACCAGACGAACACGAACAGGAACGTCCACACCTTGGCGGTGAACCACAGCACCGGCCACCACCCGGAGTTGGCGCCCTCCCACAGGCTGATCGGGAACGGTGCGCGCCACCCGCCGAGGAACAGGGTGGTGGCGAGCGCGGAAACCGTTGCCATGTTGACGTATTCGGCGAGCATGAACATCGCGAACTTCAGCGAGGAGTACTCGGTGTGGAAACCGCCGACGAGCTCACCCTCGGCTTCGGGCAGGTCGAACGGTGCCCGGTTGGTCTCGCCGACCATCGCCACGCAGTAGATCAGGAACGAGGGCAGCAACAGGAAGACGTACCAGGTGCCCTCCTGGGCGGTGACGATGCCGGAGGTCGCCATGGTGCCCGAGAGCAGGAACACCGTGGCGAAGGTCAGTGCCATCGCGATCTCGTAGGAGATGACCTGTGCGGTCGAACGCAACCCGCCGAGCAGCGGATACGTCGAGTTCGACGACCAACCGGCCAGCACGATGCCGTACACGCCGATGGAAGTGATGGCCAGGATGTAGAGCACGCCCACGGGCATGTCGGTGAGCTGCAGCGCCGTGCGGGTGCCGAAGATCGACACCTCCGGACCGAACGGGATCACCGCGAACGCCATGAACGCCGGGATCACCGAGATGATCGGCGCGAGCACGTAGATCGGTTTGTCGACGATGGCGGGGATGATGTCTTCCTTGAGCGCCATCTTCACACCGTCGGCGATCGACTGGAACATGCCGCCCGGGCCGACCCGGTTGGGACCGACCCGCATCTGCATCCAGGCGACGACCTTGCGTTCGGCGTACACCGCGACCAGCGGGACGAGCATCAGGTAGACGAACACCGCCAGCGCCTTGACCACGACCAGCCACAGCGGGTCGGTGCCGAAGACCGGCCCGGCGTCGGCCGCGAGGAGTAGCACACGATCACTCATGGCGGTGTTCCTTCATCCTGTCGTCGGCGCGGCGCAGGCGCACCACGGCGCCGGGCGTCACGCCGAGGGTGGTACCGACCGTGCAACCGGGTGAGTGCAGCGGCAGCCACACCACCCGGTCGGGCAGATCGGTGATCATCAGCGGCACGGTGATCTCGCCACGGTCGGTGGCGAGGATGATGTGGTCGGCGTCGTCGGCTTCGATCTCGGCGGCGGTGGCGGCCGAGAGCCGGGCGACCGGTGGACGCGCGACACCGGCGAGGTTGGGTTCGCCGTCCTGCAGCCGCCCGGCGTCGAGCAGCATCCGCCATCCGGCCAGCACCGCCGTACCGGGACCGGGTGTGGGTCTGGTCTGGCTCGAGAATTCGGGTGCGGCGATCGGTTCACCGCTCCAAGCCCCGAGCGCGTCGAGTTCGGTCCGGGCCGCGGCGGCGTCGGGCAGGTCGATCGGGACACCCATCTCGGCGGCCAGGGAATGCAATACGCGCAGGTCCGGCAGTGGTGCGGCGACGCGGCGTGTGGTGTCGAGTGGGGTGGCCGCGAACGGGCGCGGCCTGCCTTCCCAGGTGCGGAAGGTGCCCGTCTTCTCGACGACGGTGGCAACGGGGAACACGACGTCGGCGCGTTCGGTGACACTGCTGTGGCGTTGTTCGAGACTCACCACGAACCGGGCGGCATCGATCGCGGCCAGGGCCGCGGCCGGGTCGGGCAGGTCGGCGGGATCCACGCCGCCGATCACCAGTGCGCCGAACTGGGCCGCGCCCGCGAGGATCGCCGAGGTGTCGCGCCCGGGACCGACGGGCAGTTCGCCACTCTGCCAGCGGTGACGAACCTGCTGGCGCGCGGTCGGATCGACGACGGGCCTGCCACCGGGCAGCAGACTGGGCAGTGCGCCTGCTTCGAGTGCTCCGCGTTCACCGGCCCGGCGTGGCACCCAGGCGAGCGCGGCTCCGGTGGCCTCGGCCAACCGGATCACCGCCGACAAGGCGCCCGGGCTGCCTGCGAGCCGTTCACCCGCCATGACGACCGCGCCGGGCGTGCGCAGCAGGTTCATGAGTTCGGCCGCGTCCGGCGAGGTTTCGCCCAGCACGGCGTCGAGGACCTCGGCCTCGGCGCACGGCGGGGTCTGGATGAGGGCACCGGAGAGTCGTTCGAGCCCACGAGAAGCGAACGGCGCCAAGGACACCACCCGCAGACCTCGAGTGCGCACCGCTTTGCGCAGGCGCAGGTAGACGATCGGCGATTCCTCTTCGGGCTCGAATCCGACCAGCAGCACGGCGGGCGCTTTGCTCAGTGCCGTGTAGTCCACGTCGATGCCGCGTCCGGCGACGCACGCGGCGAGGAACAGTTCCTCCTCCTCGGAGTGCACGCGGGCACGGAAGTCGATGTCGTTGGTGGACAGCACCATTCGCGCGAACTTGCTGTACGCGTAGGCCTCTTCCTCGGTGACGCGCCCACCGACCAGCACACCGGCGTTGCCGATGGCGGCCTGCAATCCGGTCGCGGCGGCGGCGAGAGCCTGGGGCCAGGAGGCGGGGGCGAGCACACCGTCCCAGCCACGCACCAGTGGGGTGGTGAGGCGGTCGCGTTCGGTGGCGTAGGCGAAGGCCCAGCGGCCTTTGTCGCAGTTCCATTCCTCGTTGACCTGCGGGTCGTCACCGGCCAAGCGCCGCAACACCTTCCCACGCCGGTGATCGGTGCGTTGCGCACAACCCGACGCGCAGTGCTCGCACACACTTGGTGTGGAGACCAGGTCGAAGGGGCGGGCACGGAACCGGTAGGAGGTGCCGGTGAGCGCGCCGACCGGGCAGATCTGCACGGTGTTGCCGGAGAAGTACGAGTCGAGCGGTTCGGCCTGGGCGATACCGACCTGTTGCAGCGCACCACGATCCATCAGTTCGATGAACGGGTCACCGGCCACCTGCTGCGAGAACCGGGTGCACCGGGCGCACAGCACGCACCGTTCCCGGTCGAGCAGAACCGCCGACGACAGCGGTATGGGTTTCGGGTAGGTGCGTTTCTCACCCTCGAAGCGGGATTCGGCGCTGCCGGTGGACATGGCCTGGTTCTGCAACGGGCATTCGCCGCCCTTGTCGCATACCGGGCAATCCAGGGGGTGGTTGATGAGCAGCAGTTCCATCACCCCGCGCTGAGCCTTCTCGGCGACCGGGGAGCTGAGCTGGGTGCGCACCACCATGCCGTCGGTGACGGGAATCGTGCAGGAGGCCACCGGTTTGCGCTGGCCTTCGACCTCGACGATGCACTGACGGCAGGCGCCGACGGGGTCGAGCAGTGGGTGGTCGCAGAAGCGGGGGATCTGCACGCCGATCAGTTCGGCCGCGCGGATCACCAGGGTGCCCGCGGGGACCTGGATGGTGGTGTCGTCGATGGTGACGCTCACCAGATCGGCGGGCACCACACCGGAGTTGTTGCCGGGTGCGATCGCTGTCATCGGGTCGCCTTTCCTGAGGCCCACGCCGTGGCGCGGGCCGGGTCGAACGGGCAGCCGCCGCGACGCTGATGCTCGAGGTATTCCTCACGGAAGTACTTCAGCGAGGAGAAGATCGGGCTGGCCGCGCCGTCACCGAGCGCGCAGAACGATTTGCCGTTGATGTTGTCGGCGATGTCGGCGAGCTTGTCGAGGTCGGCCTCGGTGCCCTGGCCTGCCTCGAGCCGGTGCAGCAGTTGCACCAGCCAGTAGGTGCCTTCGCGGCACGGTGTGCATTTGCCGCAGGACTCGTGGGCGTAGAACTCGGTCCAGCGCAGCACCGCCCGCACCACGCAGGTGGTGTCGTCGAAGATCTGTAATGCCTTGGTGCCGAGCATGGAACCGGCGGCGGCGACACCCTCGTAGTCGAGGGCGACATCGAGGTGGTCGGCGGTGAACAACGGGGTCGACGAACCGCCCGGTGTCCAGAACTTCAGGGTGTGCCCGGTGCGCACACCGCCTGCGTAGTCGAGCAGTTCGCGCAGGGTGATGCCGAGCGGTGCCTCGTACTGGCCAGGGCGGGCGACATGACCCGAGAGGGAGTACAGGGTGAAGCCGGGCGACTTCTCGCTGCCCATCGAGCGGAACCAATCGGTGCCGTTGCGCAGGATCGAGGGCACCGACGCGATGGATTCCACATTGTTGACCACCGTCGGGCAGGCGTAGAGACCGGCGACGGCGGGGAACGGTGGCCGTAGCCGTGGCTGGCCGCGGCGTCCCTCGAGCGAATCGAGGAGGGCGGTTTCCTCACCGCAGATGTAGGCGCCGGCCCCGGCGTGCACGATCAGTTCCAGGTCGAAACCCGAGCCGAGGATGTTGTTGCCGAGGAATCCGGCGGCGTAGGCCTCGGCAACAGCGGCCTGCAGGCGGCGCAGCACCGGAACCACTTCACCACGCACGTAGATGAAGGCGGTGTTCGCGCGAATGGCGTAGGCGGCGATCACCACCCCCTCGATGAGCGTGTGCGGGGTGGCCAGCATGAGCGGGATGTCTTTGCAGGTGCCCGGTTCGGACTCGTCGGCGTTGACCACGAGGTAGTGCGGTTTGGTCGCGCCGTCGGGGCCGGGACCCTGCGGGATGAACGACCACTTCATCCCGGTGGGGAAGCCCGCACCTCCGCGTCCGCGCAGACCCGCGTCCTTGACCGTTTGGATGACGTCGTCGGGCTGCATCCGCAGCGCGGCCCGCAGACCTTCGTATCCGCCGGTGCTGGAATAGGTGTCGAGCGTCCAGGACTGCGGACGATCCCAGTCTCGGCTCAGCACAGGGGTGAGCGTGGTCATCGCGCGCCCTCGCCGTCTTCGGAATCCGTTGCCGGGAAGGCTGTTTCAGGGGCCGAGGCCGCACCGTCGGCGATGCGCAATCCGGCCAGCGTGGGCTCACCGGGAGCGCCCTCGAGGACACCCGGTCGTTCGTCGGGGAAACCGGCGAGGATTCGCGCGGTCTCGCGGAACGTGCACAGCGGGGCGCCACGACTGGGCCGCACCTGATGACCGGCACGCAGGGCGTCGGCGATCTCGATGGCCGATTCGGGGGTCTGGTTGTCGAAGAACTCCCAGTTCACCATCATCACCGGTGCGTAGTCGCAGGCGGCGTTGCACTCGATGTGTTCGAGGGTGACGGCGCCGTCGGGAGTGGTCTGACCGTGGCCGATGCCCAGATGCTGTTGCAGCGCTTCGTAGATCGCGTCGCCGCCGAGTACCGCACACAGCGTGTTGGTGCACACGCCCACGTGGTAGTCGCCGGTAGGGGTACGGCGGTACATCGAATAGAAGGTGGCCACGGCGGTGACCTCGGCGCCGGTGAGCCCCAATTGCTCGGCACAGAAGTCGATCCCGGTGCCGGTAACATATCCGTCCTCGGCTTGCACCAGATGCAACAGTGGCAGCAGGGCCGAACGCGGATGCGGGTAGCGGGTGATGATGTCCTTGGCGTCGAGCTCGAGACGCTGGCGAAGATGCGGCGGATACGGCTCGGGCCGGACGGTGAGATTCAGCAGAACCGTTGGGCTCGCGGGCTTTTCGGTCATCGGTCTACCCCTCCCATGACGGGGTCGATGCTGGCGACGGAGGCGATGACGTCGGCGACCATGCCGCCCTCGCACATCGCGGCGACCGCCTGCAGGTTGGTGAACGAGGGGTCGCGGTAGTGCACCCGGTAGGGGCGGGTGCTGCCGTCGCTGACCATGTGCACGCCCAGTTCGCCGCGTGGTGACTCGACGGCCGAATACACCTGCCCGGCAGGCACTCTGATGCCCTCGGTGACGATCTTGAAGTGGTGGATCAGCGATTCCATGGAGGTGCCCATGATCTTGCCGATGTGTTCGGGGGAGTTGCCGAGTCCGTCGGGGCCCAGTTTCAGGTCGGCGGGCCAGGCGATCTTCTTGTCGTCGATCATCACCGGACCGGGGCGCAACCGGTCGAGGCATTGTTCGACGATCTTGAGCGACTCGCGCATCTCGGCCACCCGGATGAGGTAGCGGCCGTAGCAGTCGCAGCCGGTGGTGGTCGGGATGTCGAACTCGTAGTTCTCGTACCCGCAGTAGGGATCGGACTTGCGCAGGTCGTGGGGCAGACCGGTGGCGCGGAGCACCGGCCCCGTGATGCCGAGGGCCATGCAGCCGGTGAGGTCGAGGTAGCCGATGTCCTGGGTGCGCTTCTTCCAGATCGGGTTGGCGCTGAGCAGGTGTTCCATATCGCGCAACCGGCCCGGCATGATCTC
This sequence comes from Nocardia sp. NPDC050413, assembly GCF_040655475.1. Taxonomy (NCBI): domain Bacteria; kingdom Bacillati; phylum Actinomycetota; class Actinomycetes; order Mycobacteriales; family Nocardiaceae; genus Nocardia; species Nocardia sp. NPDC050413. The sequence goes on from NZ_JBFAJZ010000001.1 coordinate 831,322, forward strand.
CAGGAGTTCGCGCACCTTGGTGACACCGTCGTCGGGCAGGTCCTGGGCGAGGCCGCCGGGACGGATGAAGGCATGGTTCATCCGCAGTCCGGTGATGGTTTCGAAGACGTCGAGGATGAGTTCGCGTTCGCGGAAGCCGAACAGCATCGGGGTGAGCGCGCCCAGTTCCATGCCGCCGGTCGCGAGGGCCACCAGGTGCGAGGAGATGCGGTTGAGCTCCATCAGCAGCACACGGACCACGGTGGCGCGTTCGGGGATCTGCTCGGTGATGTCGAGCAGTTTCTCCACGCCGAGGCAGTAGGCGGTCTCGTTGAAGAACGGGGACAGGTAGTCCATCCGGGTCACGAAGGTGACGCCCTGGGTCCAGTTGCGGAACTCCAGGTTCTTCTCGATACCGGTATGCAGGTAGCCGATGCCGCAGCGGGCCTCGGTGACGGTTTCGCCCTCGATCTCGAGGATCAGGCGCAGCACCCCGTGCGTGGAGGGGTGCTGGGGGCCCATATTGACGACGATGCGTTCCTCACCGGCACCGTCGAGCACCTCGCCGACCTGGTCCCAGTCCTGGCCTGCCACGGTGACGACCCGCGGTTCGTCACGGCGGAAATCGGTGTCGGTCATCAGCTGTAGGTCCTCCGCTCGTCGGGCGGCGGTATGCGCGCGCCCTTGTACTCCACCGGGATCCCGCCGAGCGGGTAGTCCTTGCGCTGCGGGTGGCCGCGCCAGTCGTCGGGCATGGTGATGCGGGTGAGCGAGGGGTGCCCGTCGAAGAGGATGCCGAAGAAGTCGTAGGTTTCGCGTTCGTGCCAGTCGACGGTCGGATACACCGAGAACAGCGACGGGATGTGCGGGTCGGCATCGGGAACCGAGACCTCGAGGCGAACCCGGCGGCTGTGGGTGATCGACATCAGGTGGTACACGGCGTGCAGTTCGCGCCCGGTTTCGTCGGGGTAGTGCACCCCGCTGACGCCGAGGCACAGTTCGAAGCGCAGCGAGCTGTCGTCGCGCAGGGCGCTCGCCACGTCGACGAGATGTTCGCGGCGCACGTGCAGGGTGAGTTCGCCGCGGAAGACGACGATCTTCTCGATGACGGTGTCGAAGGCGATGACGCGGTGGGTGAGGGCGGCGCGCAACGTGCCGACGAAGGCGTCGAACCAGCCGCCGTACGGGGGCGGCGTGCCGCCCGGCAGCACGACCGGAGTGACCAGGCCGCCGTAGCCGGACGTGTCGCCGGTGCCGTGCACGCCGAACATGCCGTGGCGGGTGCCGATCACCTCGTCCTCGGCCGGTTTGCGATGCTTGGGCGCTTCCGGGGTTTCCTCCGGAATGCCCTGCCCCGCAGTGTTGTCGGTGTTGTCGGGGGAGTCGAAGGTCATCGCAGCAGGCCCTCCATGCGGATGGTCGGGGTGCTGGCGAGCGCGGCCTGTTCGGCGGCGCGGATCGCTTCCTCGCGGTTCACGCCCATCGGCATCTCGGCGATCTTGGCGTGCAACGCGAGGATGGCGTTGAGCAGCATTTCCGGGCGGGGCGGGCAGCCTGGCAGGTAGATGTCGACCGGGACCACGTGGTCGACGCCCTGCACGATGGCGTAGTTGTTGAACATTCCGCCCGAGGACGCGCAGACACCCATGGCCAGCACCCATTTGGGTTCGGTCATCTGGTCGTAGACCTGGCGCAGTACCGGTGCCATCTTCTGGCTCACCCGGCCGGCGACGATCATCAGATCTGCCTGGCGGGGCGAGGCGCGGAACGCCTCCATGCCGAAGCGGGCGATGTCGAATCGTCCGGCGCCGGTGGCCATCATCTCGATCGCGCAGCAGGCCAGGCCGAAGGTGGCAGGCCACAGCGACCCTTTACGCAGGTATCCGGCGAAATCCTCGACGGTGCTCAGCAGGAACCCGCTGGGCAGTTTCTCTTCGAGACCCATTATTTCCCACTCATTCCCAGCTGAGGCCGCCGCGGCGCCATTCGTAGGCGTAGGCGACCGACACATTGACGATGAACAGCGCCATCGCGGCGAACCCGAACAACCCGAGGGCGTCGAAATGGACGGCCCACGGGTAGAGGAACACGATCTCGATGTCGAAGATGATGAACAGCATCGCGGTGAGGTAGTACTTCACCGGGAAGCGTTGCCCCCCAACGTCTCCCGGTCCACCTGCGATGGCGTGCGGTGTGGGTTCGATGCCGCATTCGTAGGGTTCGAGCTTGGCCCGGTTGTATCGCCTCGGGCCGACGAGCGCCGCCATGATGACGGAGAACACCGCGAACGCCGCGGCGATGGCGCCGAGTACGAGTGCGGGCACTTCGATGTTCACGACTGCACTTCCCCTCCTCGCTGGAGCAGGCCGTGCCGTGTGGCGCGGCCGCGGACGGCAGCTTTCGGCGAGACGGGGCCGACAACGTTGTCCGCCGAACCGGGGCCTCGCCCGCTGTGCAGCGATGGCGGAGCGTTATACAGAACCCGCGCTCGTGTGAGCTAGAGCACAGACTATCGCGGTTTCAGGGGTGCGCCGCGCGTTTCCAGGGGACTGTTTGATCGAATTCAGTATCGAGATTCATGAGCGAAACGGTGGTAATTCGTTCGGTGCACACACAACAGAACCACTGGGGTTACCAGTGGTTCTGTGGGGATGGGGGTGACGTCGACTATCCGACGGAACGGGACACTGCGCTCAGCGCGCGTTGAGCACGCCCGCGACCGCGCGGGTGAGCTGCATGGGGTCGATCGGGTGCGACACCGAGGCCTCGGCCCGCGACCAGTTGGCCAGCCAGGCATCGTCGGGCCGCCCGGTGAGCACGACAACCGGCGGGCACTGCTCGATCTCGTCCTTGAGCTGCTTGGCGATCCCGAGACCACCCGCGGGCACGGACTCCCCGTCGAGAATCGCGAGATCGATCCCACCGGCATCCATCTGCTCGATGACGACCGGCGCGGTCGCGACCTCGAGGTAGTCGAGCTCCGGTAGATCCGGCCGGGGGCGTGGCCCCAGCGCAAGAATCACCTGTTGACGGGTATCGGCGTCATTGCTGTAGACCAGCACACGCAGCGGGGTGGAACGATCTGATTCGGCCACAGACGGATCGTACGTCGGGTCGGCGGGCGTGGTGGCGGGTTCGGCCGAACAGCCGATATCCGAATCTCCCACCACCGCCCGCCTATTCGCCGGTGTGCTCTTAGCGGGCCGGCTCGTCTTTGAGCTTGGCGGCCATTTCGGCGGCGAGCGCGGGTTGTTCGGCCTCCATCTTCTGGACGTAGGTGACGGCGTCACCGACGGTGCGCAGGCTCGACAGGTCCTCGTCGGGGATCTTGACGGCGTATTTGTCCTCGAGTTGGACGGCGATCTCCACGAGGGACAGGGAATCGATCTCGAGGTCTTCGATGAAGGACTTCTCCGGCGTCACCTCGGCGGCTTCGATGCCGGTCACCTCCTCGATGATGTCGGCGATGCCCGCGATGATCTCCTGCTGCGTGGTTGCCACGAATTGTCCTTCGTTCGAGGTGATTACGTACGTGCAGTACCGTAAGAGCTCCACCGGGGTGGAGGTTCAACTGGTTGTGACCGACGACACACAGGCAACGTTGGTGAGTATCGGGGAGTTGGCGCGCAGCACCGGGCTGGCGGTCCGGACCATCCGGTTCTACTGCGACGAGGGCATTCTGGATGCTCGGCGCAGTGTCGGTGGGCATCGACTGTTCGACGCGGAGCCGGCCGTCGAACGGGTGTTGCTGATCAAGCGGTTGCGGGCGCTCGGGCTCGGTTTGGGGTCGATTACCCAGGTGTTGCGGGGTGAGCGGTCGATCGCCGAGGTGACTGCTGCCGAAAGCGCCCGCCTCGATGTCGAAATGCGAACCTTGGCCTGGCGGCGTGCCTGTCTGCGGGCGGTCGAAGACGCGTCCCCTGCGTGCCCGCCGAGCGGCTGGCTTTGCTCGCGGCCGCACAGGATGGCGAGGCGGCGCACGACTGCCTGATGCGGTTCTGGTTGCGGGCACTCGCACCGATACCGCCGGGCGATGTCGAAGGGTGGATCTACTGGAATGTGCCGAAGCCGTCCGGTGATCCGTCCGTCGACGAGGTTGTCGCCTATGCCGAGCTGGTCGCGATGGTCTCCGACCCGGAACTGAACCGCGTTGTGCGCCGGCAGTACTGGCGCGGACCGGCCGACCGTATTCGTGAACCTCGCAGCCTCTACGGACAGATCGGTGACGTGATGGCCGACGTGGTGCCCCTGGTTACCGATGGTGTGCGGCCACGCGGCGGTGGCGAGCTCGATCGGTTTCGTCGACGCGCATGCCGGTGCGCGCGGGGAACGAGATACGCCACGCTTCCGCGCACAACTACTGAACGACGCGACCGACAGCGATGAGCGGATCCAGCGGTATTGGACTTTGACAGAACAGCTTCTCGGTGCGCGTATCACCGTGGGACGCGCCCACAATTGGGTGTGCCGGGCGCTGGTCGACTCCGCCGAGCGTTGACAGTGGGGCCTAGGGGAATCGAACCTCTGGTCCCCGCCTCGACATGAGTCGGCTGAATTGCGGCCGAATGCCCGTCGATGTTGCCGTTGCCCACCGGCACCGACACCGGCACCTTCGCCGAGCTGCTCGCCGAGGAACTGGCGGCCCAGGATCGGCTGCCGGAGAACTCCGGTCTTCGACCGCCGATGGGAAGCTGCGACGCAGCCTGCCGACCGCTACCGTGCGCTCACCGTCGGTTACCAATTCCCGTCTTGAACTGTCTTGTCGCCCAACGAGATCACCGGAAGATCGCCGTCGAGCGGCGGGTTCGGCTGTTCGTCGGCCAGCCAGTTGCCGGTGGGTTCGACGGCGGCGAGCTCGGCGGCCGGGGCGAGGTCTTCGGCGTCTGCGGCGTAGTAGTCGAACCAGGGAAGGCCGTGTTCGGCGTAGGACTGCGCGGTGACGGGGGTGGAGGGGGCCGGTTCGCCGGTGATCTGTTCCCACTCGGCGGCGGAAGCGAGGTGGACGAAGATCCGGGCGTCGGCTTCGCGGCGGTAGTCGTCGACGGGGCGGTGGTCGGCGTAGATCTCCTGGCGCATCGTGCCGCCGGCGCCGATCCCCATCGATCTGGCTTGTGGGCTCGCGTGGCCCCGAGCTTTTCCGGCGGGGGCGCCGCGTGGCGCACCGGACGGCCTGGGCGCGGCGGACGGGGCGGGCGCACTGCCGGGCGCTACGGGAGGGGGAGCGCCGACCGGACTCCCCGCAGGCGCACCTGCGACCGCGGCACCGTACGGCGGGGCGCTCACCGGCATCGGAGCGCCGTAAGCCGTTGTCGCCCAGGGCGGATTACCTCCCGGCGGAGGAGCTGGCAGATGGCGTGGGCGTGCCTGTTCCTGCTGCCTGCGCCAGCTCGCAAGCGCCGTTTCGGTGAGCCCGTGCACCGCCAACTGCACCCCACCCCACTGCTCGGCGCCGGTGACCTGCCCTTCGACGGTCGCGCCGAGCCCCATCGGCACCGCGACGAACTGGCGCACGACGCCGTCACCGGAGTTGATGCCGTCGAGCCACGGTTGGTCGGGCAGGGCGAGGTAGTTCTGCGGGTCCTTGCCGAGCACCTCGCTCCACGGCTTGCCCGACACCGCGCACACCTTGCCGACCGCCACTTTCAAGGCGGCCGGGGTGGTTGCCGTGAATTCAACCACAGGGCCTCGCGCTGATACACCGGCAGCATCACCCCGCCGCGTTCCCGCCATTCCTCGGGCACGGTGTCGGGGTAGTCGGCGACCCGCCTCAGCGGGAAGGTGCCGAGCCCCGGCGGCAACGGGTAGGTCCCCGTCTCGGGCAGCCGCAAAGTCCGCACGAATGTCACGCGCACCCCGCCCGGTAGTTCGAGTGCGTCCCCGGAAAGTTTCACCTCGGTTGCCATGCCCCACCCCTTCATTCGACCCGATGACGATCCCGCCCCCTGCCAGACGACGGTACTCACCGCACGAGCGCCCGTCCACGGCTTCTTCGACCGGGATCGACCACCTGTCCGAGCGCCACGGCGCCGATCGCAGACCGCCTCGGCGAACCGGTGATCACGGGCCGATGGCGGCGTGGAAGGCGTCGGCGGGGCCTGTTTCGGCGGGGTCGATGAGGTGGGCGAGGAACAGGCGGGTGGTGAGGGTGGGGGTGGGGGTGGTGACGGCGTGCCAGGGGCGGTCGAGGGGGGTGCCGGGGACGTCGATGGTGTGCAGGGCGCCGGAGCGGAGGTGTTCGCCGACGGCGTCGGAGTGGATGAGGGTGATACCGAGGCCTTCGCGGGCGGCGGCGATGACGGCGCCGTGGGAGCCGAGGGTGAGGGTTGGCGGGTCGATCTGGAGGCGGTCGAGCAGGGCGAGGGTGGCTTCGCGGGTGCCCGAACCGGTGCCGCGCAGCAGCCAGGTGGTGTGGCGGGGGTCGGGATTGTCGGTGCCGACGACGACCAGGGTGCTGGGGCGGCGCGCCTGGATGACCAGGCCCGCGTCGTGGGGCGGTCGGCCGGCGATGACGAGATCGGTTTCGTGGTGCTGCAATTCGAGGAACAGCACGTCGCGCGGCTGGATCGACAGGCTCAGTTCCACGTCGGGGTAGCGGCGGCGAAACGAGGCGAGCGGCCGCAGCACCACGGATTCGCCCGCGGTGGCCACGACGCCGATGCGTAATCGTCCGGCGTCGGCCTGACGGACGGCGGCGTGCGCCTCCTTCATCAAACCGAGGATCCCCCGGCAGTATTCGGCGTACACCCGGCCTGCTTCGCTGAGCGCGATACCCCGTCCTGAACGAACGATCAGTTTGGCGCCGAGCTGCTTTTCGACATGGGTGACGGCGGCCGAGACGGCGGCTTCGGTGACGTGGAGTTGTGCCGCGGCACGGCGGATGGATCCCAGGCGGGCGACAGCGAGGAAAGTTTCCATCCGACCCGAACTGACCCTGCCCATACCCGACGGTAGCAAACTCAACGTTTCGGTTGAGCGTTGTCGGAAACATTCTGATTGTTTCCCCGGCCGGTGCCCCCCATCCTGGAATTCGCTACGGGACAGCGGATTCCACAGGAGGAACCATGGCGGAAGAAACCGAACGGGATCGTTGGGATCCGGGTGTACAGTCCTACGCCTCGATGGGCTATTACGCGCCCGACTACGTGCCGTCGGATACCGATGTGCTCGCTGTGTTCCGGGTGACCCCGCAGCCCGGTGTCGACCCGATCGAGGCGGCGGCCGCGGTGGCGGGTGAATCCTCCACTGCCACTTGGACTGTCGTGTGGACCGACCGGCTCACCGCGCATTCGAAGTATCAGGCCAAGTGCTACCGGGTCGACCCGGTGCCGGGGCGCGAGGGCGAGTACTTCGCCTATATCGCCTACGATCTGGACCTTTTCGAAGAAGGGTCGATCACCAACCTCACCTCCTCGGTGATCGGCAATGTGTTCGGGTTCAAACCATTGCTGGCATTGCGCCTCGAGGACATGCGCATTCCGGTGGCGTATGTGAAAACCTTCCAGGGTCCGCCGCACGGAACGGTGATGGAACGCGAATACCTCAACAAATACGGCAGACCACTGCTCGGCGCCACGGTGAAACCGAAGCTCGGTTTGTCGGCCCGCAATTACGGGCGCGTGATCTACGAGGCCTGTAAGGGTGGCCTCGATTTCACCAAGGACGACGAGAACATCAATTCGCAGCCCTTCATGCGCTGGCGCGACCGGTACCTGTTCGCGATGGAGGGGGTGAACCGGGCGATGGCCGAAACCGGCGAGATCAAAGGCCATTACCTCAATGTCACCGCCGCGACCATGGAGGACATGTACGAGCGGGCCGAGTTCGCCAAGGAAATCGGGTCGGTCGTCATCATGATGGACCTGACCGTGGGTTATACAGCGATGCAGTCGATGTCGAAGTGGGCGCGGCGCAACGGCGTGCTGCTGCATCTGCACCGGGCCGGGCATTCGACGTTCACCCGGCAGAAGACGCACGGGGTGAGTTTCCGGGTGCTGGCCAAATGGTGCCGGCTGATCGGGGTGGATCATCTGCACGCGGGAACCGTGGTCGGCAAATTGGAAGGCGATCCAGCGACGACTCGCGGTTTCTACGACACCTTGCGCGAGAACCACATTCCGGCGCAGCTGAGCAACGGCATCTTCTTCGATCAGGAGTGGGCGAGCCTGCCCGGTGTGATGCCGGTGGCCTCCGGCGGTATCCACGCCGGTCAGATGCATCAGCTGCTCGACCTGTTCGGTGACGATGTGATCCTGCAGTTCGGTGGCGGAACGATCGGTCATCCGCTCGGTATCGCGGCGGGCGCCGAAGCCAACCGGGTGGCGCTCGAAGCAGTGGTCAAGGCCCGCAACGAGGGCCGTGACCTGCTCAAAGAAGGTCCCGATGTGTTGCGGACGGCGGCCTCGACCTGCCGACCGCTCGAGGTCGCGCTGTCGACCTGGGGTGATGTCACCTTCGATTACACGTCCACCGACGCACCCGACGCGGTGCCGACGCCGAGCCTGTAGGGAGACCGGTCATGTATTTGCGACACGGGACGTTCTCGTATCTGCCCGAACTCACCGACACCGAGATCGCCGCCCAGGTGCGCTACGCACTGCTCAACAACTGGCCGGTGTCGATCGAGTACACCGACGATCCGCATCCGCGCAACACCTACTGGGAGATGTGGGGGTTGCCGCTGTTCGATCTGGACGAACCCGACGGGGTGCTCGCCGAGATCAACGCCTGCCGGTCGACGTTTCCTCGTCACTATGTGCGGGTCAACGCCTATGACGCCACCTACACCAAGCAGACGACGGCGCTGAGTTTTCTCGTGCAGCGTCCGGCCGAGGAGCCCGGTTTCGAACTGGCTCGCGCCGAGGGCGCCGATCGCCGCCAGGTCTACAGCGTGCGCTCCTACGCCACCGAACGTCCGCAGGGACAGCGGTATGGGGGCTGAGGGGACCGCCAACGGTTTCCGGTTGCCGCGGCCGGGCGTCACCGACGTCCGGCCGTCGCGCCCGGTCGAGGACGTGGCGCAGACCGAGGAACTGCTCGATGCCGATGCGCTGCTGGATCTTTCGCAGGATCTGGCCGGTCACGACGTCGCCGAGACCCTGACCGCGCTGGATGCCGAACTGATCGGGCTGGCGAATGTGAAGCTGCGGGTGCGGGAGATCGCGGCGCTGTTGATGATCGATCGGGCGCGCCGCCGGTTCGGTCTCGAATCGTCGCGCCCGACGATGCACATGAGTTTCACCGGCCCACCGGGCACCGGCAAGACGACGGTGGCGTTGCGGATGGCGCAGATGCTGCACGCGCTGGGCTATATCCGTAAACCGAAGGTGCACACGGTGACCCGCGACGATCTCGTCGGTCAGTTCATCGGCCACACCGCCCCGAAGACCAAGGAGGCGATCGCCAAGGCCGCCGGTGGGGTGCTGTTCATCGATGAGGCCTATTACCTGTTCCGTCCGGAGAACGAACGCGATTACGGGCAGGAGGTGATCGAGATCCTGCTGCAGGAGATGGAGAACGAGCGGGCGAATCTGGTGGTGATCTTCGCCGGCTACCCGGATCGGATGGACAAGTTCTTCTCGGCCAATCCGGGGTTGTCGTCGCGGGTGGCGCATCATCTGGAGTTCGTCGATTACACCCAGGAGGAATTGCTCGCCATCGCGGAGCTGATGGTGGCGGCGGAGAATTTCGTTTTCGACTCGGCGGCGCGCGAGGCGTTCTCCCGGTATCTGACGGTGCGGATGACGCGACCCCGGTTCTCCAACGCGCGCAGTGTGCGCAATGCGATCGATCGGTGCCGATTGCGCCAGGCCAAGCGACTGGTGGAAGCGGGGCGGCCGTTGTCGCGCGAGGATCTGGTCACGTTGTGCGCCGAGGACGTGTTGGGCAGCAGTGTTTTCGAGGAGGTGGGTGCCTCGCCATGCCGACCAGTTTGAAAACGCTGACCCGCTACACGATCGAGGAGGAACACCGTCATCCCGGGTCGTCGGGGGAATTCTCCGCGCTGGTGAATGTGGTCGCCACCGCCACCAAGATCATTGCCAATCAGGTGACGCGCGGGGCGATTCCGGGACGCGAGGACGGGCCGCTGTCGGCGAGCGACCGTCTCGACGCGTTGACCGACGAGATCATGGTGGCCCAGACCCAGTGGACCGGCCACCTGTCGGGGTTGCTGTCCGAGCAGCGTGCCACCGCGGTGGCGGTGCCGTCCACCCAGCGGCGCGGCAAGTATCTGCTGGCGTTCGACGCTCTGGACGGGTCGAGCAATATCGACGTGAATCTGCCGGTGGGTTCGATCTTCAGCATTCTGCGCGCACCACAGGAGGTGCTCGAGGGCACCGCCGAACCGTGCGACGCAGATTTCCTGCAGCCCGGCGTGCGGCAGGTGTGTGCGGGGTTCACCCTGTACGGGCCTGCCACGATGCTGGTGCTCACGACCGGCAGCGGCGTCGACGGGTTCACCCTCGACCGGGAGATCGGCGCGTTCGTGCTCACCCACCCGCGCATGCGGATCCCGCAGGACACTTCGGGTTTCGCGATCAACGCCGCCAACGAACGGTTCTGGGAGCGGCCGGTGCGCCGGTATGTGCAGGAGTGTCTGGAGGGGGTGGACGGGCCGAGGGGTCGTGATTTCAACATGCGCTGGGTGGCGTCGCTGGTCGCCGACACCTTTCACATCCTGACCAGGGGTGGCATGTATCTGTACCCGCGTGATACCCGCAATCCGGCACGGCCGGGGCGGGTTTCGCTGCTGTACGGCGCCAATCCGATCGCGTTCATCGTCGAGCAGGCGGGCGGGGCCGCAACCACCGGGCACGAACGGGTGATGCTGGTGCCGCCGACGCAGGTGCATCAGCGGGTGCCGTTCATCTTCGGGTCCCGCAACGAGGTGTTGCGGGTCGAGCGTTATCACACCGAGCCCGATGAGGGCCCCAGCTTCGACAGTTCGCTGTTCGGGACGCGTTCGCTGTTCCGGCCGGCCAAGCACGACCAGCGCACCTAGGAGCCGCCCTATGTCGGTCAAACATCCTGTCGTCGCGATCACCGGGTCCTCCGGTGCCGGAACGACCAGTGTCACACGCACTTTCGAGGAGATCTTCCGCCGCGAGGGGATCAGCGCGGTGGTGGTGGAGGGCGACTCGTTCCATCGCTACGACCGGGCGGAGATGAAACTGGCTATGGCCGAGGCCGAAGCGCAGGCCAACACCACGTTCTCCCATTTCGGGGAGGACGCGAATCTGCTGCCCGAGCTCGAGGCGCTGTTCCGGGAGTACGGCGAAACCGGTGTCGGGCAGGTGCGCAAGTACCTGCACGACGACGAGGAGGCCAAACCCTACGGGCAGCCGGCAGGCACGTTCACCCCGTGGGAGGACCTCGCGCCGGGGAGCGATCTGCTGTTCTACGAGGGTCTGCACGGTGCGGCGGTGACCGATTCGGTGAACATCGCCCAGCACACGGACCTGCTGGTGGGGGTGGTGCCGATCATCAACCTCGAGTGGATCCAGAAGGTGTATCGCGACAAGACCCACCGTGGGTATTCCAGTGAGGCGGTGATAGATACGATCCTGCGCCGCATGCCCGACTACGTGAAATACATCTGCCCGCAGTTCTCCCGGACCTACGTGAATTTTCAGCGGGTGCCGACGGTCGACACGTCCAATCCGTTCATCGCGCGCAGCATCCCGACGGCCGACGAGAGTTTCGTGGTGATCCGGTTCGCCGATCCGAAGGTGATCGACTTCCCGTATCTGCTGTCGATGCTGCACGATTCGTTCATGTCGCGGCCCAACTGCATCGTGGTGCCGGGCGGGAAGATGGAGCTGGCGATGCAGCTGATCTTCACACCGTTGATCCTGCGGTTGATGGACAAACGGCCCAAACGCAACCTGTGATCAGACCTCGTCGTTGTCCCGCTGCTGTTGCCTGCGGGCCTCGCGGCGCTGCTGTTCTGCGCGCTCGCGCAGGCCGCGCAGGAAGGCCTCGTCGTCGTCGGGGTTGGTGGCGATGTGGCGGCCGGGCCGGTCGTACTCACTGAAGCGGGTGTTGGACGCCGGGCGCGACGGGCCGATCGGGCGTCCGGCGAACAGCCACAGCAGTGCGCCGATGGTCGGCAGCAGGACGACGACGATCAGCCACCCCATCTTCGGCAGGTGGCGGATGCCGTCGTCGGGGCTGGTGACGATGTCGACGAGGCAGTACACCCACAGGGCAAGGGTCAGGAACCCGATGATCGCGTAGTGCATTGCGGCAGTCCTCTTCGTGGTGGATGGACGGAGGACCCCGACGCCCCCTGGCAGCAAGGATGCCGTATGTGCGGGTGGGGATGTCGTGCCGGGGTCAGTCGGGCAGCAGCGGCACCGACAGACCCTCGCCGCGATCGAGCAGAGCCGCGCGGGTGACGGCGGCGGAGCCGAAGCGGCGGCGCAGGTCGTCGAGGGTGGCGTCGAGAGTGTTGTCGGCGCGTGGTTCCAGCGGGAGGGTCAGCTGCATGGTGTCGGCGTCGTCCAGGTTGGTCAGCGACAGGCCGATGAGGGTGATGCCACGTTCGGCGATCAGTGGTGTGGCGGTGTCGAGTAGGCGGTGGGCGGCCTGGCGGATGGCGGTGGTGGCGTCGGTGGCTTCGACCAGGGTGTGCGAGCGGGTGGCGCGGGTGAAGTCGTCGAAACGTAAGCGCAGCACCACGGTTCGGCACACCCGGTCGGCGGCGCGCAGGCGGCGGCCGAGGCGGTCGGTGAGTCCGTCGAGGTAGGCGGCGATCTCGTCGGGTTCGCGGCGGCGGCCCAGCGCCCGTTGGGCGCCGATGGAACGGCGGCGTTTGCCGGTTTCCACGCGGCGTGGGTCGCGGGCCCACGACAGGGCGAACAGGTGGCGGGCGGCGGCGGGACCGAGGATGGCGCGCAGGTGGGCTTCGCCGAGTTCGGCGAGTTGACCGACGCGGGTGATGTTGTTGGCGTGCAGGGTGGCGGCGGTGACTTTGCCGACGCCCCATAATCGTTCGACCGGCAGCGGGTGCAGGAAGTCGAGTTCGCCGCCGGGTTCGACCAGGCGTAAACCGTCGGGTTTGGCGACGGCGGAAGCGACTTTGGCCAGGAACTTGTTGCGGGCGATGCCGACGGAGATGGGCAACCCGACCTCGGTGCGGATGCGTTCGCGCAATCTTCGGGCGATGTCGACCGGTTCCCCGCTGATCCGCCGCAACCCACCGACATCGAGGAACGCCTCGTCGATGGAGATGCCCTCCACGATCGGAGTGGTGTCGTGGAAGATCGCGAACACCGCCTTGCTCGCCTCGGCATAGGCCGACATCCGCGGCGGCACCACCACCGCATGCGGACACACCCGCAACGCCTGCCCCGCGTTCATCGGCGTCCGCACCCCCAACGCCTTGGCCTCATAACTGGCGGCCAGCACCACCCCGCCACCGACGAGCACCGGCTTGCCCCGCAACCACGGCTGATCCCGCTGCTCGACCGAGGCATAGAACGAATCCAGATCGGCATGCAGGATCGACGCCTCGTCGCGGGACTGGATACGAGGGCGGCGCGGGGCAGCGGGATCGGACACGAACATATGTTCGCATCGATGTCCGACAAGAACGCGGCATCCACGAGCTGCCCGCAAATCCTCGGCGAACGTCAGACTCGGCGAGCTTTCCGGATCCGCACGCCGAACAGCATCCGTCCAACTCCAACCGGACGTGTCCGCCTACCAGCGTCTGGGTCAGGGCGAACTCTGTCGTCGCGCCGCACTCGATGCACGGTGCCGGGTACGGCGACGATTCTGCGACGATGCCGGTTGCGATGGAGCGGCTCAACGCGGTGTCTGGCGAGAGGGCGCCGCGTTCCGGCTCGCTGCGCGCCGGGGCACCACGATGACTTGGCAGTTCGAAGATTCGTGCCACAGCACTCGGCCGTGGACGGACTCGCCTCGCAGAGGTAGCTGTGCGTCCAGCGGCACGCTCGTCACTCGCAGGAGACCGACCGCGTCCTGCCCCTGATCGAGCTCGATGAAGACGCCGAAAGGCTGTCGCCCAATTACTCTTCCGGTCACGAGGCTGCCGACAGGCAGCGATTCCACTGTGTCCGGCCACGCGGTGCGTGCCCGGCGAGCCCATTCTTTGTCAACGGGCCAGAAGTACTCGTCTGTTGCCATCGGCGTCGAGTCTATGCGCCACAGCGCGACGGAACCGCCGGGGTTTGTCGGACCTGTCTGCTGGGATGGGGGTCCGGAGTCGGCGGTGAAAGAGGTTGGTGCGCATGGTGAGTGCCAGGTGGGATCAGGTGTTCGCGTGGCGGCTGGGGCGGCAGTTCGTCGCGCCTCGGAGTGGCGAGGCGGTCGAGGAGATCGCGGGGCGGTTGGTCGGGGTGCAGGCGCAAGTGGCGTCGGCGGCGGAGACGGCTGTCGCGGTGCGCGGTGGTTCGGTGGGATCCGTGGCTGCGGCGCTGTCGGTGGGTGGGTTGGTGAAGACGTGGGCGATGCGCGGGACGTTGCATGCGATGGTGCCGGGGCAGGCCGCGGCGGCGTTGGCGTTGATGGGGTCGGCTCGGACGTGGGAGAAGGCCTCGTGGGTCAAGACGTTCGGGGCCACTCCGGAGCAGGTGGCGGCGTTGGTGCAGGTGGTGTCGGGGGTGCTGGCGGAGCAGGTGCTCACCCGCGAGGAGTTGGTGGAGGCGGTGCTTGCCGAGCCGGGGTTCGGGCATCTGGGGGAGCAGTTGCGGTCGGGGTGGGGTGCGGTGCTCAAACCGTTGGCGTGGCAGGGGGCGTTGTGCCACGGACCGATGCGTGGCACGAAGATCACCTTCACTTCGCCGGGGAACCTGGTGGCGGACTGGTCCGGCCTGCCCGAGCCCGACGTTGCGGCGCCCGCGCTGATCCGGGCGTACCTGGGCGCCTACGGTCCGGCGACGCCGGAGTCCTTCGATGCTTGGCTCAGTCGCAACAGCTTGCGTAAGACGGTGGTGCGTGGATGGTTCGCGGCCCTGGGAGATGAACTGACCGAGATCGAGGTGGAAGGCCGAAAGGGATGGCTGCCCACCGAATTCGTCGACGAACTCACGGCCGCGACCCCGGATGCTGCGATCCACCTGCTCGGGCCGTTCGACCAGTACGTCCTCGGCCCCGGCACCGGCGACACCGCACTCCTGGCGGCCGACCATCGGGCGAAGGTCAGCAGGACGGCCGGATGGATCTCACCGCTGGTGCTGGTGGGCGGCCGGATCGCGGGCACCTGGGAGCAGCAGGGTGAACAGGTGGTGGTGACGCCGTTCGACGGCGCGCGGTTGCCGAAGCGGGCGTTGGATGCGGCGGTGGAGCGGCTCGCCACCGCAATCGGCGGCGACCTCACCGTGCGCGTCGAGTAATCGGCACGCCGTCACGTCGGGGCGGTCGCTCGAATCCGGTTTCCCGATCCGCCACGGGCGAACCAAGCGCTTGCTACGGTGAGGCGATGATCCCCACGATCGTCTGGGGCACCGGCAATGTCGGTCGCGCGGCCATCCGCTGCGTCACCGCTCATCCGGCGCTGGAACTGTCCGCGGTGCTCGTCCACGACCCCGCGAAGGTCGGCCGCGATGCCGGTGAACTCGCAGGCCTCGACACCGAACTGGGCGTGCGCGCGACCGATGACATCGAGGCCGTGCTCGCGGCCCGGCCCCGTGCGGTGGTGTACGCGGCGTCCGGCGATATCCGGCCCGACGACGCGCTCGCCGACATCGTGCGCGCGATCCGGGCCGGTGCCGTGGTCGTGACGCCCGCGCTCTACGCCCTCTACGACCCCCGTAACGCGCCGGCCGAGATCCGTGACCCGGTGCTGGCGGCGATCGAGGACGGCGGTGGTTCGCTGTTCGTGTCCGGCGTCGACCCCGGTTGGGGCAACGACGTGCTGCCGGTGCTGATCAGCGGGCTCGCGGGCACCGTGGATGTGGTGCGCTGCCAGGAGATCTTCGACTACTCCACCTACGACCAACCCGACTCGGTGCGTTACCTGGTGGGGATGGGGCAGCCGATGGACTATCAGCCACCGATGCTGTTGCCCTCGGTGCCGACGATGGTGTGGGGCGGGCAGATCCGGTTGCTGGCCAGGGCACTGGATGTGGAACTGGACGATGTCCGCGAGACCGTCGAGCGGCGTGCACTCGATGCCACTGTGCAGACGGTGCGGATGGGTGAGTTCGCGGCGGGCACGCAGGGGGCGGTGCGTTTCGAGGTGCAGGGCATCGTCGAGGGCGAGGCACGCATCGTCATCGAACATGTCACCCGTATCCACCCGGACTGCGCCCCGGATTGGCCCTCGCCACCCGACGGGGAGGGTGCGCACCGGGTGATCATCGAGGGCAGCCCGCGCATCGAGGTGAATGTGACCGCCACCGACGAGGGCGGTAACCGGGCGGCGGGCGGAAATGCCACGGCGGTGGGCAGATTGGTCAACGCGATCGACTGGCTGGTTGCCGCCGAACCAGGTCTCTACGACGCGCTCGAGGTTCCGTTGCGCGCCGCGGTCGGCAAACTCGGAAGGAAGATCCCATGATCATCGACGTGCCGCAGGGCAAGGATCCGATCGGGTATGTGTGGGGCGAGATGGTGCCCGGTATCGGTGTCGCGGCCGCGGCGTTCTCGCTGTCGGTGTACGAGCACTCCACGCTCGGGCTGCGGGAGTTCGAGGCGGCCCGGTTGCGCATCGCCCAGATCAACGGGTGCCTGTTCTGTCAGGACTGGCGCACCGAACGCGACGGGGTGAAGGTCGAACCGGAGTTCGCCGACGCGGTCACCGACTGGCGCGACACCGACCGGTTCGACGAGCGGACCCGTTTGGCGGCCGAATACGCCGAGCGCTACGCCACCGATCATCACGGTCTCGACGACGACTTCTGGGCCCGCATGTTCGCCCACTACACCCAGCCCGAGGTGGTCGAGTTGAGCATGAGTATCGGTTCGTGGCTGGCTTTCGGCCGCCTCAACCGGGTCCTCGGCTTGGACACGGCCTGCGTGCTGCCTGGGCATTGAGCCGCGCGGCCGCGCCCGGCGGGCCCGGGTGGGGTTAGGCTGCGGGCCGTGGAGTCTCCGATTCGGCAGCTGATCGACACTGTGGCCTGGGTCCTGATCGACAACGGGCGCATCCTGTGTGCCCGACCGCGCGGCAAGGATGTCTTCTACATTCCCGGCGGCAAACGCGAGGGCGCGGAAACGGATCTCGAGACGCTGGTGCGTGAGGTGGCCGAGGAACTGACCGTGGAGTTGTCGGCCGAGACCGCCGTCCATGTGGGCACCTATGAGGCACCTGTTTCCCACGACGAGAACACCGTGGTGCGGATGGCGTGTTACACCGCCGAGTACCGGGGTGTGTTGACGGCGAGCAGCGAGATCGAGGCATTGGCGTGGTTCGGTTTCGGCGACCGGGATCTGGTTCCGCCGGTCGACCAGTTGCTCTTCGACGACCTCGCCGCCTCGGGGGCTCTGCGGTGATCGCCGCGGCGGCCCGCTCGGCGAGCTTCGAGTCGGTCGCGGTGCCGCTGGCTTTCACCCGGGTCCGCACCCGGGTGCGGGTGGCGCGGCGGATGCTGCGGGAACCAGTGGGTGCTCATGGTGTGTCGCTGCCCCGGTGCCTGGTGCATTCGGTGCTGTCGGCGGGGGTGGGTGTCGTCGGCTGGTTCCTGGTGCTGCTGAGTGTGCTGGTGCTCGTTCGCGGTCTGGCCTACCCGCTGCTGGTGGGTGACGGGTACCGGAATGCGTGGGGCGGGCCGACTCTGGCCGGTGCGTGGGCGGTGCACGCACTGCTCGCGGTGCTCCTCGCACCACTGTTCCTGGCCGTGGTCGCGGCGCTGGGAAGGTTGCAGGTCCGGTTGATCCACACCGTGCTGGGCGGTCACCGGTCGTGGTGGCCGGTCCCGCTCGCCGTGCTGCTCACGGCGGCGGGCACGCTGTTCTTCATTGCCTGGTCACACCAGATCTGACGACTCAACCCAAGGACTGACCCGGAGGAATAACGAAAAATATTTGTCAAGGAAGGCTGGTTACGCTCGCTGTAGGGCCGAACACGGTGCCACGACCCCGGAGTCGTGAGCACCGTCATCCGGTTGGCGAGCGGCAGTCGCGTCAGAACCGCGCGTGCAGTCTGACGCGCTTCGCGCTGCCAGCCTTCGATCGGTTATCGGTTAGGGCCAGTAAGACCGGGTCGATGACTGGGCCGCTCCCGTATTCGAGTACAGCTCTTACCGTGAGGTCATGCATCCTGGTCGGCATGAACGACTGGCTTGCACCCGACTCCGGCGAAGTACCGACCCCCGAGTTGGTCGCCGCATGGGTGGCGCTCGACACTGTCCCGGCCGAACGGATCCCAGGGTGGGCAGCGCACTGGATGGTTCAGGGCCATGACGGTGAAGCGCTCAGGACCTTGGCTGGGCTGACCGGCACCGACATCCGTGAGGTTAACGACACGCTTCCAGCGGCGTTGGCCGACTGCGCTGTAGCTATCCCGGATTCGGCTGCGGCGGCGGCCCGGGTGGCGTTCAGCAAACTCGCGCGAATGCATGCTGATAACCGAGCCACCGAAGGATGGGTACTCGTCAAAGTGTGCGAGATTGTCGACCGGTCCGGTTATGCCGACAGCGTCATCGCACTTCCGCTGGGCCAGATCTTTCATCTCGAGGACGAGTGGGGATCGAGCTCGGGCCGGACGGAACAGCAACTCACGTATGAGATCCAGCAGGCTTGCAGAGCTCAACTTGCCCCTGGTGGCCAGACCAGCGATCACTGATCGGACCGCTGCGTCGGCCGACGACCATGGCATCCTCGACGCGATTTTCGCCGGCCCAGGTCAAGCAACATCAGCCGCCGAGACCGCGCAGGATCCGGGCGATCTCGGCGAGGGCGGCGGGTTCGGTCATCCGCCAGTGGGTGGCTGCGATCGGGTGGTTGTGCACTGTTGCGGTGACCGCGTCCGCCCACGATGTCGCACCGGTGGAACCGGTCGGGTCGTCGGTGGCGGTGAAGTAGGTGAGGGGACCGTGGAAGGGTCGGGGCCGGTAGGCGGCGTCGAGTGCGAGGGAGGTGGTCGCACCGTCGATGATCCTGTCGATGCGTGCTTCGTCGATGGGCACGTCGGGTGCCGACAACGCGCACAGTCGGCGAGCCAGGGTCTGTGCGTCGGTTTCGTCGCCTTCGCCGGCGAACCCGCCGAGGAGGTCGGCGGCGGTGGCTTCGGTGGCCGTCGCGGGTGAGGAGCTGGTGAGGCGGCTGTCGAGCATGCCGAGCAGCGCGACCTGTTCCCCGTCTTCCTGCAGTTGCACCGCCATGGCGTGGGCGATCACGCCACCCAGCGACCAGCCGAGCAGGTGGTAGGGCCCCTCGGGTTGCACGGCGCGCAGGTGCTTGAGGTAGAGCAGTGCCCATTGTTCGATCGAATCCGGCAGCGGCTCGGTGGAGCTCAGCGCCGGTGATTGCAGACCGTAGACGGGGCGGTCCAGGTGTGCGGTGAGACCACTGAACGACCAGGCCAGGCCGCTGACGGGGTGCACACAGAACAGGGGTTCGCCGGTGCCGGTGGTGCGCAACGGGAGCAGGATGTCGAAGGCGGTGTCGGGGCCGGTGGAGTCCGTACCGGCGGCCCGTAGCGCGGTGAGGATCCCGGCGGGGGTGGGGGCGGTGAAGATCCAGGTGACGGGGACGGTCGCGGCGAGCGCGTCGCCGAGCTGGGCGGCCAAGCGGGTGGCGAGCAGTGAGGTGCCGCCGAGTTCGAAGAAGTGGTCGTCCATGCCGACCCGGTCCAGGCGGAGTACATCGGCGAAGACCGCGCACACCGCCTGCTCCACCGCACCGGACGGAGCACGGTAGGTGCGGGTGGTGAGCGTCGGTGCGGGCAGGGCGTCGCGGTCGAGTTTGCCGTGTGCGGTGAGCGGAATCCGGTCCAGGACCACGATCGACGCGGGCATCATGTGGGCGGGCAGCTGGTGGGCGGCCCACTCGGTGAGCCGTTCGACGGTGACCGTCCTGCCTTGTGTGGCAACGACATAGGACACCAGCACGGTTTCGCCGGTCTGATTGGCGCGGCCGAGGGTGGCGGCGGATGCCACGTCGGGATGTTCGGTGAGGACCGAGTCGATCTCGGTGAGCTCGATGCGGAAGCCACGGATCTTGGTCTGGAAGTCGGTGCGGCCTCGGTAGTCGAGTTCGCCGTCGGCGGTCCAGGCCGCGAGGTCGCCGGTGCGGTACATGCGTTCGCCGGGGGTGAAGGGGTCGGCGACGAACCGTTCGGCGGTGAGATCGGGGCGGGCCAGGTACCCGGTGGCCAATTGTGTTCCGCCCAGGTACAACTCGCCGGTGACTCCGGCGGGAACGGGATTCAGGTGTGCGTCGAGAACATAGACCCGGCTGTTGTGGACGGGCCGGCCGATCGGCACGATGACGGTGTCGCGCGGTGTCACCCGGTGACTGGTGATCGACACGGCGGCCTCGGTGGGTCCGTACACGTTGAACAGCGCTGCCTGTGGCGCCGCGGTCTGGATGCGGCGCGCCAGCGACACCGGCAGTGCCTCACCGATGGCGAGGACGCGGCGCAGCGAGGTGGGCAGTTCCTCGGTGAGCAGGGCATCGAGCATCGAGGGCACGGCGTGCAGGGTGGTGACGTTCTCGGTGCGCATCAGCTCCGCCAGGTAGGCGGGGTCGCGGTGTCCACCCGCGGACGCGAGCACGATGCGCCCACCACTTACCGCGGTGGACCAGAACTCCCACACCGACAGATCGAAGGTGGCGGCGGTCTTCAGCAACACGGCATCGTCGGCGCCGAGACCGAATTCGGTGGTCTTCCAGCGCAACTGGTTGACGATCGCGGCGTGCGGCACCGCAACCCCCTTGGGTCGGCCGGTTGATCCCGACGTGAAGATCACGTAGGCGGTGTCGCCCGCCCGGACGGGGGCTACCCGTTCGGCGTCGACGAGTGGTTGCGGCGAGTAGCCGCCCAGATCCAGCTGCTCGACCGGCACGGCAGCGTGCGAACCGGTCGCGGCGAGCCAGGTGTCGGCGTGGGTGAGGGTCAGCAGCGGGGCCGCGGTGTCGAGGATGTAGCGGGTGCGTGCCTGCGGTTGGTCGGGGTCGACGGGCACGTACGCACCACCGGCGGCCGTGACCGCGTACATCGCGACGACCAGGTCCACCGAGCGTCGTATCGCGAGCGCGACCCGTGTTTCCGGCCCGACGCCGGCAGCGACCAGGTGGCGGGCCAACCGGTTGACCCGGGCGTCGAGTTCGGCGAAGGTCCAGCGCGCACCGTCGGCGATCAGGGCGACCGCGTCCGGGGTGGATCGGACGGTGGCCGCACGCAGCGAGGCCAGGGTGGCGGTCGGATCACTGTGCCGCACAGTGCGATTCCAGGCATGCAGGACACGGGTGCGTTCGGCGGGGTCGAGCAGGTCGACGGTGTGCAGGGGCCGGTTCGGGTCGGTCAGTACCGCCGAGAGCAGCCGGGTCAGCCGGTCGAGGAATCCCGCGACGGTGGCCGCGTCGAACAGGTCGGTGGCATAGGTGCAGTACCCGCCGATACCGGCCGGGGCACCGCCACCGCTGTAGCGGTCGGCGACGATCAGATGCAGATCGAACTGGGACAGTTCACGATCCAGCTCCACCGAGCTGACGCCGACACCGGGCAGATCCATCCGGACCTGTCCGAGGTTCTGGAACGACAACCCGACCTGGAACAGCGGATGCCGCGCGGTGGATCGGGCGGGGTTGAGGACCTCGACGAGCCGTTCGAAGGGGATGTCGGCGTGGGCGAAGGCCTGCAGGTCGGTGTCGCGCTGCCGAGTGAGCAGGTCGGTGAAGCTCGCGCGGTGGTCGACGCGGGTGCGGAAGACGAGGGTGTTGACGAACATGCCGATGAGGTCGTCGAGCACGGCGTCGCCACGACCGGCGACGGGTGTGCCGATGGCGATGTCGGTGCTGCCCGACAGGCGCGACAGCACCACGGCGAAGGCGGTGTGCACGGCCATGAACAGGGTCGCGCCGTGGGTGCGTGACAGTTCGGTCAGGGCGGTGTGGGTGGCGGCGTCGAGGGTGAACGGCACCCGGCCACCGGCATACGTCTGGACCGCGGGGCGTGGGCGGTCGCGGGGCAGCTCGAGCTGGTCGGGCAGATCCGCCAGCTCGCGCTGCCAGTAGGCGAGTTGGGTGGCGGCGGTGGAGGTGGGGTCGGTTTCGTCGCCGAGCAGGTTCTGCTGCCAGATGGCGTAGTCGGCGTACTGCACGGGCAGTGGCGTCCAGGTGGGGGCGTGACCGTCGACGCGGGCACCGTAGGCCAGGACCAGGTCGCGGGTGAGCGGGCCACCGGAGAAGCCGTCACCGGCGATGTGGTGCACGGCGACGGCCAGGATGTGTTCGTCGCCGGTTTCGAACAGGGCGGCGCGCAACGGGACCTCGGTGGTCACGTCGAACGGCGCCGAAACCAGTTCCGCGACAGTGGTATTCGGGTCCGCCGGGGCGGGTGCGAGCACCAGCCGTGGCACGTCGGGATGGTCGGCGGGCAGCACGACCTGCGCCGGTGCCTGATCGAGCATCGGGTACACCGTGCGCAGGATCTCGTGGCGGGCGACGACATCGGTGAACGCGGCAACCAGCGCGGCGGTGTCGAGCGCACCGGTCAGGCGCAAGACGACGGGAATGGTGTACGCGGCGGTCCCGGTGTCGAACCGGTTCAAGAACCACATGCGCTGCTGGGCGGGTGAGAGCGGAATGCGCTCCGGCCGTGGCTGGGCGCACAGCGCGGGCCGGGTCTGTGCCCGCGCTGAGACGCTGATCGCGGCGGCGCATCCGGCGACAGTCGGTGCGGCGAACAGTGACCGCACCGGCACCCGGGTACCGATCGCGGCGCTCAGGCGTGCCGCCAGCCGGGTGGCGAGCAGGGAGTTGCCACCGAGGTCGAAGAAGTTGTCGTCGGCACCGACCCGTTCGACGCCGAGGACCTCGGCGAAGATCGCGGCGACCGTGCGCTCGGGCCCGGTGGACGGCTCACGGTAGCGGCGGCTGACGAATTCGGGTGCGGGCAGCGCTGTCCGGTCGATCTTGCCGGTGGCCGACACCGGGACACGATCGAGCACGACGACCGCCGCGGGCACCATGTGCGCGGGCAACAGCGTCGCCGCCCATCGGGTCAGGGCACCGGCATCGGGGGCGCGACCGGTCACGTACGACACCAGCACCGTCTCGCCGGCCGGGTTCTCGGTGCCGAGAGTGAGCGCGAAACTCACCTGGGGGTGGCGCACCAGCACGGCATCGACCTCGCCGGGTTCGATGCGGAAACCGCGGATCTTGATCTGGAAGTCGCCGCGGCCCAGGTATTCCAGCTCGTAGCGGTCCTTGTGCACCCAGCGCACCAGGTCACCGGTGCGGTACATGCGCGCACCGGTCTCGCTCCACGGGCAGGCCACGAAACGTTCGGCGGTGGTCGCGCCGCGACCGCCGTAACCACGCGCCAGGCCGGGCCCGGTCAGGTACAGCTCACCGGTGACGCCGACGGGCACCGGCCGCAACCGGGCGTCGAGGACGAGTGCCCGCATGCCGGGTACGGGGGTGCCGATGGTGATGCGCTCACCGGCGCGCAGGACGGTGTAGGTGGCACCGATGGTGGCCTCGGTCGGGCCGTATCCGTTGAGGAAGGTGCGACCGGATGCCCACGCGGACAACAGTTCTGGTGCTACGGCTTCACCACCGGCCGAAACACAACGCAGGTCGGGCAGCCCGGCGGGGGCGAGGGTGCTCAGCAGTGCCGGGGTGATGATCGTGTGGGTGACGCGTTCGGTGCGTAGCAGCTCGTCGAGTTCAGTGCCGCCGAAGGTGTCCGGTGGTGCGATGACGAGGGTGGCGCCCCGGTGGAAGGCGGTGGTGATCTCCTCGATCGACTGGTCGAAGCTGGGTGAGCACACGTGCAGCATGCGGTCGTCGTGGCGTAAACGCATCGAGTTCGCCGAGTGTGCGACCAGGGCGGACAGCCCGGTGTGGGTGACGCACACACCCTTCGGGGTGCCGGTGGAGCCGGAGGTGTAGATCAGGTAGGCGGTGTTGTCGCGGCGCAGGGGCCTGCGGCGGTGCCGGTCACGCACGGGGGTCGACGCGCACGCCGCCATCCGGGCGCGCACGGCCGGGTCGTCGATGACCAAGGCCCGCACCGATTCCGCAAGTACACGGGCGTGGGCGGTGACGGTGATCCCCACCTCGGCGCCGGAGTCGGCGAGCATGTGCCGGATGCGGTCGGCGGGGTAGTTCGGGTCGACGGGTAGATACACCCCACCCGCCTTCGCGACCGCCCACAGCGCGAGGATCGCCTCGTAGGAGCGGGGCATCGCGCAGGCGACGACGGTTTCGGGGCCGACGCCCTCGCTGATCAGGACCCGCGCCAACCGGGAGGAATCGGCGTCGATGGTGCCGTAGGTGTAGTCGGTTCCGTTGTCGCGCACGGCGATTCGGTGTTGCCCGAAACCGGTGCCGCGCACGAGGAGCTGGGCGAGGGTGCGCGCGGAGCGGTGGCGTGCTCCGGTGCCGATGCGTGCGAGGAGCTGATCCTCGCCCCGCACCTGTGCCGACAAGTCACCCACCGGGTGGTCCGGACGGCGGGCGATGTCGGTGAGCAGTTCGATCAGGCGGCGCGCGAACACCGCTGCCGTCGACGCGTCGAGTCCCGCGACGCCGACCGACATCGCGGTGGACGACTCGGTCACCACCACCGTGAGGTCAGCTGCCGTGTCGGACGAGCGGGCCGGATCATCTTCCGGGTGCGCGGCGTCGCGCAGTTGGAGGCTGATCTGCCCCAGCGAGCCGTGTTCGGCGCCGAGTAGGTGGGCGAGGTCGTCGATCGGGATTCCGGCGTGGGCGAGCGCTCGGTCCGCTGCCCGGTGCACGCGATCGAGCAGTGTGCGGAACGGTTCGGTGGGGTCGATGTGGGTGCGCAGCAGGTGATCCGCGGCGCGGAGCACGATGTCGTCGGAGCCGGTGAGTCGTGCGATCAGGATCGATACGGCCGCGCTGATCGCACTCGACCAACGGACGCCCGCACTGTCGGCGAGCCGGCGCAGCTCCCGGTGCGTTGTCGCCGGGACCGGGAAAGCCGATGGCAGATGATCTTCGTCGCGGGCACCGACCGCGTGGCCACCGGACGTATGACGGTGGGTCTCGCTCGGCCGCCCGGCACCGCTCGAGCGCCGGCCGGTCCCGCGGCGGTTGTCCATGGGCCGGATTGATGCGGCCACATCAGCGATGTCGGCCGGGTCGAGAGTGTCGACGTCGATCAGCGCTTCGGTGGGCAGCGTGAGGCGACCGGGTAGGTCGGCCAGGGTGGTTCGCCAGAAGCGGGAAACGGTGATGGGGTCGGACGGTTGCGCGCCGAGCTCGGTCACGATGTCGATGGCGCGCGCCGTGGCCGGCTGTCGATGTGGCGTGGATTCGTTCGTGGCGGTCAGTGCGGACAGTGCGGTGCGCAGCCGGTCGGTGACGGCGCGCGCCACCTCGTCCGACACGAGGTCACGCCGGTATTTGACCTGTACCTGGGTGCGGGCGCCGAGAAAGACCAGGACGGTGATCGGGTAGTGGGTGTGGTCGGCGCCTTGCAGGTCGTCGATGCGCAGACCGTCGAGCGCGCCACCGGCCTGCTGCAGACCCTCGACATCGACGGGGTAGGACTCGAACGCCAGCATGGTGTCGAACAATTCGCCACGACCGGCGACCCGCTGGATGGCACCCAGCCCGAGGTGATGGTGGTCGAGCAGGGCGGCCTGCTCGACCTGCACCGCGCGGATCACCTCGCCGACCTCACCGTCGATGCGCACGCGCACCGGGACGGCGTCTACGAACAGGCCGATCATGTCGCCGACACCGTCGAGCTGCGGTGGGCGCCCGGACACGGTGGCGCCGAACACGACGTCGTCGCGACCGGTACTCGCGGCGACGACCAACGCCCACGCGGTCTGGAACACCGTATTGGCGGTGACCTCGACCGATGCGGCGAAGGTGGTGAGTGCGGCGGTGGCGGTGGCGTCGAGGGCGAATTCGCACAGCCCGTAACCGGTTCCGGTGGGACGCGGCCAGGTCAGTTCGGGGGCGAGCATGGTCGGTTCGACCTCGTGAAGCAGCTCCGACCACGCCTGCTCGGCGACGGTCCTGTCCTGGCGGCTGAGCCAGTCGAGGTAGTCGCGGTAGGGACGCACCTCGGGCAGGACGCTCGAGTCTCCACCGGTGGTGTAGAGGACGAGCAGTTCTTTCATCAGCAACGGCATGGACCAGCCGTCGAGCAGGATGTGGTGCCCGGTCAGCACGAGGCGGTTGCGTCCGGAACCGGTGCGGTACACCGTGAATCGCAGCAGCGGCGCGACCGCGGGGTCGAATCCGGTCGCCTGGTCGGTGGCGAGCATACCGGCCAGCTCGGCCTCGGTCGTGTCGACCACCCGCACCGGTGCTTCGACGTTGTCGGCGATGACCTGCACGGGTGTGCCGTCGGGAGTGGTGACGAATGCCGAGCGCAGGTTCGCGTGCCGGGCGAGGACAGCGGCCGCGGCGCGACGCAACCGGTCGACGTCGAGCTCGCCGGTGAGATCGACCATGAGATGGATAACGTAGGCGTGCACCGATTCCTCGAGCATGTCGCCCAGCGCGAGCAGCGAATGCTGCAGCGGTGAGAGCGGCAGCACGTCCGACAGCCCGGGGTGGTCGCGCCGCCAGGTGTCGAGTTCTTTTTGCGACACCCGGACCAGCGGCACGTCGGACGGTGTCGGTCCACCCGCCTGCGGGTAGTGGGTGTGATCGGCGAGTGCGGTCAGCCAGTCCGACCAGATGTCGGCCAGCTCCCGAACCTCGGATTCGTCGAGAATGCCGGTGGCGTAGCGGAAGTCGGCTTGCAGTCGCAGCCCGGTTTCGGTGGCGACCGCGATGGTGTTGATGTCGAGGACAGCGTTCGCGGGCAGGGTGGGGTCGTGGTCGACGTCGATGTCACCGAGGTCGTCGGTGGGCAGCCAGTCGCCGTCGGCGGGGCCGGTGGTCACCGCGCGACCGAGGTAGTTGAACCCGATCTGGGCCACCGATTCGGCCGCGAGGTGCCCGGCGCTGCGCAGCAGCCCGAAACCGATGCCGTTGTCGGGCACGGCGAGCAGTTGTTCCTTGATCGTGCGCATCGTCGCGGCGAGCGCTTCGTCGTCGAAACTCGCCGGTCGCAGCTCCGTCAGGTCGAGCACGACCGGGTAGACGGTGGTGAACCAGCCGACCGTGCGGGTGAGGTCGGCGCCGGGGACGACGTCTTCCTGTCTGCCGTGGCCCTCGAGCCGCAGCCGCAACGCGGGCGCGTCGATCCCGCGACGGGCGCGCCACACCCGCACCGCGAGGGCGAGTGCGGTGAGCAGCCCGTGGTCGGCGCCGGCCCGGTACAGGGCGGGCAGTGTCGTGAGCAGGGGGTCGGTCACCTCGGGCGGGATCTGCACGGTGATCGAGCGCGTGGTCGCCTCGGTGTCGACCGTGCGATCGAGGGCACGGGCACCGAGCAGCGGGTCGGCGGTCGCGAGAGCTCGCTGCCAGTAGGGCAGTTCGGCGGTGCGGTCGACGGTGGTCAGTGCGTGTGCCCAGCGCCGGAACGAGGTGCCGACCGGCGGCAGCGCGATCGGCTGCCCGGCACTGTGTTGCGCCCAGGCCAGGATCAGGTCGGGCAGCAGGATGCGCCACGAGACGCCGTCGATGACGTAGTGGTGCGCGGCGACCGCGAGCACGTCACCGCCGCCGTTGCCCCGAACCCAGGTGAACGCGATCATGCGGGCCGCCGCCGGATCCAGCGTTGTCAGCGCGGCATTCATCGCCCGGGTACCGATGCCGGTGAGGTCGTCGCCCGCTTCGATCTCGCCGATCAGGTCGTCGACCGGCACCGCGTGTGGTTCCAGCACCTCGAGCTGCCAGCCGCCGTCGAGATCACGCAGCCTGGCACGCAACATGTCATGGCGCGCCACGACGGCGGCGATGGTGGCGACCAAACCGGCACGGTCGATGCCGTCGGGCAGGGCCAGCACCATCGTCTGGGCGAAGCGGTCACTGGATCCGGTGGCCAGGAATTCGGTGAGCACGGGTGTCAGCGGTATTTCGCCGACACCGCCGCCGGGGAGTTCGGCCAGGGTGATCGTGGCCGGGCCGTCGGTGGTCGCGACCCGGGCCAGGGCGGCGACGGTGCGGTGCTCGAAAACGTCTCGGGTGGAGAAGGTGATGCCCGCGGTGCGGGCCAGCGACACCAGCTGGATCGACAGGATGCTGTCGCCACCGATCGCGAAGAACGACTCGTCCGCCCCCACCGACGACACCCCCAGCACGCGGGCGAACAGGTCGGCAAGACGGGTTTGCATCGCACCCCTCGGCGCGGTGGTCGTCTCGGCGACGGTCATCGGGTCGGGCAGGGCTTTGCGGTCGAGTTTGCCGTTCGAAGTCAAGGGCCAGGCATCCAGGACCACGATCGCCGACGGCACCGCATGGGCGGGCAGACGGCCTGCCGCGTAGTCGATCAGGTTCGTCGGGTCGGGCGTGGCACCTTGTGCCGCAAGCACATACGACACCAAGGTGGTCGATCCGGCGGGCGTGCATCTGCCGACGGTGACGGCGCACTCGACGTCGGTGTGCCCGGTCAGCACGGCATCGATCTCGCCCGGTTCGATGCGGAAACCACGCACCTTCAGCTGGGTATCGGCGCGGCCCACGTACTCGAGATCGCCGGTCGTGCGCAGACGAACCAGGTCACCGGTCCGGTACATGCGGCTGCCGGGGGCACCCCACGGGTCGGCGACGAAACGGGCCGAGGTGGTGACGGGCTGGTTGCGGTATCCGCGAGCCAGGGCAGGCCCCGCCAGATACAGCTCACCCGTGACACCCGGTGCGACCGGGTTCAGCCGTGCGTCGAGGATCACGGCATGTGTGCCGCGCACCGGGGTGCCGATCGTGATCGGTTGTCCCGCAGTCATTTCGGCGTAGGTGGAGATGATGGTCGTCTCGGTGGGTCCGTACCCGTTGAGGTAACGGCGGTGCGGGCCCTGCCATTTCGACAGCAGTTCAGGTGTGGTCACGTCACCACCGACAGACAGGGACACGAGGGCGTCCAGACCGGCCGGGTCGAGGGTGCCGAGTACGGCCGGGGTGATGATCGCGTGCGTCACCGCCTCGGCCGCGAGCAGGTCGGCCAGTTCGACCCCACCCACGATGTCGGACCCCACGATCACCAACGTCGCGCCGGTCGAGAAGGCACACAGCCACTCGAGCACCGACGGGTCGAACCAGGGTGAACAGATATGCAGGAAGCGGTGATTCGGCTCGAGGCGGTAACGCTCGACCGCCTCGGCGACCAGCGGACCCAGGCCGGCATGCGTCACTGTGACGCCCTTGGGCAGGCCCGTGGAACCGGAGGTGTAGATGATGTAGGCCGGGTGGTCGGCGCGCAGCGGGGTGCGGCGGTCGCGGTCGGTGATCGGGGCACTCGACCGGACGGCGCAGGACTCGGCGAAAGCGGGGTCGTCGAGGACCAACCAGGTGATGTCGGTGGGCAGATGCTCGAGGTGGGCGCCGACGGTGATGCCGATCTTGGCGCCCGAATCGGTGACGAGGTGGTGCAGGCGCTGGGCGGGATTGGCCGGGTCCATCGGCACGAACACACCGCCTGCCGTGGTGATCGCGACGGCGGCGGCGACCATTTCGTAGGAGCGCGGAAGTGCCACGGCGACAGGGGTTTCCGGGCCGACGCCGTGGGCGATGAGTTCTCGGGCCAAGCGTGCGGTGTGTTCGGTCAGGTCGCCGTAGGTGATCGAGTGACCGTTGTGGCGGATCGCGACGCGGTCCGGTCCGAGAGCTACGCCAGCGGTCACCAGGTCGGGGAGAAGCGATGTCGGTGCCTCGAGGCTGGGGCGGGTGAGCAGTGCCGTGTGTTCGGCGGTGCTGAGAATCGGCAGGTCCCCGACGGGCGTTTTCGGGTTGTCAACGGCGACCGCGAGGAGGCGAACCAGGCGCTCGGCGAAGGAATCGATCGTCTGCTGATCGAACAGGGCTGTGTCGTAGGTGAATCCGGCGCAGATTTCGGCGGGTTCGGTGTGGTTTTCCATCACGTCGGTGTCGACCGATAACGTCAGATCGAAGGCCGTCTCGTCACTGTGACGTGTGGTGGCCGGACGGAGCATGACGCGAAGCAGAGGGTGTGGTGCCGCCGCGTGGTGGCTTTCCGTCGACTCGGATTCGCTGAGGTGCGTGGCGCAGTGGTCTGCGTGGGCGGAGTGCAGCGCCACCATCTCATCGGTAGTCATCCCTGGTCGCGCCATGGCTTCGTCGACGACCATTGACGCGTCGGTGAGCAGGCGCTCGAACTCGGCGGCGCCGAGGACGCGCAGTCGCAGTACGCGGTGTGCAGCAGAAGAATACGGGGCTGCGATGACGATGTCGTCGGTGCCCGACAGTCGTGCCAGTAGCGTCGCGAAGGCCGTATACACAACGCTGAACGCCGTGGTGTCGTAGGCGCGGGCGGTGTCGCGCACCCCTCGGCACACCTCGGCGGGAACAGCGAAGTCCACCCGTCCGGGTCGCTTCGTGAGGTGCCCGGCACTGCGGTCCGCCGATTCGACAAGGTAAGCCGGGTCGAATGGTTGCCCCACCGCGTGTGTGGCGGGTGACGACTCGCTACCGCCCGACGAAACCCGGCGGGGACGCTCTGTCGGCAGCGGCAACTCCGATGGCAGGTCGGTGAGCACCGCACGCCAGTACATCACGTCCGAGACCGGATCACGTCGGCGCGCAAGGGTTCCCAGCAGCTCGCCGGCGGTGCGTTCGGGGGAGTGCACGATGGCGTCGAGGACTGTGCGCAACCGGTTCGCCAGTGCCTCGGCGATATCCGCGCCGATCACCTCGAGCCGGTACTGCAACCCGACCCGGATCCCCGCACCGACCTCGACGCCGACCGCCACGGGGTAATGGGTGGCGTTGGCGGCCTGCACGTCGACGATCTCGAGACCGTCGATCGAGCCGTGTGCCTGCCGCATCCCTTCGGTATCCACCGGGTACGACTCGTATGCCATGAGTGTGTCGAACAGTTCCCCGGCGCCCGCGACCCGCTGGATATCGGTCAGCCCCAGATGGTGACCGCCCAGCAGCGCGATCTGTTCGGACTGCACCCGCGACAACAACTCCCGCAACGACGCGTTCTCGCCGATTCGCACCCGGACCGGAATGGTGTTGGCGAACAGGCCGACCATGCTGTCCACACCGTCGAGCTGTGGTGGGCGTCCCGACACCACCGCGCCGAACAGCACATCGTCACGACCCAGCGCCCCGGCCAGCACCAGTCCCCATGCGGTCTGGAACACGGTGTTGACGGTGACCTCGCTGGCGGCGGCGAAACCGGCGAGTTCCTGGGCGGCGTCGCGCGACAACTCCACGACCGACATCCCGTGCCCGGGTGCGGCGTCGGTGGGTGGGACGGTGGCGGTGAGCAGGCTCGGCTCGTGTCCGTCCAGGGCGGCGCGCCAGCTCTCGAGGGCGGCGGTGCGGTCCTGGTCGGCGAGCCAGGCGAGGTAGTCGCGGTAGGGGCGCACGTGCGGAAGCAGTGTGGGCGCACCGTCGGCGGCGTAGCAGACGAGCAGTTCGCGCATGAGCAACGGCATGGACCAGCCGTCGATCAGCAGGTGGTGCGCGGTCACCACCAGATGCAGGCTCGCCGGCCCGCGATACACGGTGAACCGGAGCAGGGGCGGGGCGGTCAGGTCGAACCCGATGCGGGATTCGGCGGCGAGCAGTGCGTGCGGGTCGGTGTGGTCGGTGTCGACGACGCGCCACGGCACCGTCACGTCCTCGACCACGAAACCGACCGGGGTACCGGCCGTTGTCGTCGTGAAGGCGGTGCGCAGGATGCCGTGCCGGTCCAGTACCGCCCCCGCCGCCCGGCGTAGTCGCTCGAGGTCGACCGCACCGGTCATCTCGACCGCCAATTGCACCAGGTACGGGTCGGTCGGTGACACCTGCGCCAGGAACAGCAACCCGAGCTGCAAGGGTGCCAACGGCACCACATCGCTGAGGCCGGGACGGGTGCGCTGCCAGTCGTCGAGCTCGGCCTGGGTGACGTCGACCAGCGGCACATCGGCCGGCGACAGGCCACCGGCGGCCGGATGGTCCAGATGTTCGGCGAGCACCGTCAACGCCGAGGTCCAGGAGTCGGCGAGCTCGCGCACGTCCGCCTCGTCCAGGATCAGCGACGCGTAGGAGAACGAAGCACGAAGCAGCACACCGTCTTCCGTGCCGATCGCTACCGCATTGATGTCGACAACGGCGGCGGCGGGCAGCTGTGGGTCCTGGTCGGCGGCCGGTTCGCCCCAGTCCGCGGTCGGCAACCAGCTGTGGTCGGTGGCGTCGCCGGTGGAGAGGCGGCCGAGGTAGTTGAACCCGACCTGGCCCAGCGAACCCGATAACTCCGTCGCCGGGTCGAGGTGGCGCAGGATGCCGAAACCGATGCCGCGGTGTGGCACCGCGCACAACTGCTCCTTGACGGCCTTGACCACCGACGCGGTCTGCGCGCCCGGTCGCCATGCGCCGTCGGCGTCGACCTCGCCCAGGTCGAGCGCCACCGGGTACATGCTGGTGAACCAGCCGACGGTCCGCGTCAGGTCGGCGCCGTCGACGGCGGATTCCTCACGCCCGTGGCCTTCCAGGCGCACCCGGGTGGTGGACGCGTTCACCCCTCGACGGGCCCGCCAGCTCCGCACCGCCATGGCCAGCGCGGCGAGCAGGCCGTCCTCGGCACCTGCCCGGTAGCGGGCGGGCAGGTCGGTGAGCACGGCACAGGTGATGTCGGCGGGGATCTCCACGCTGAACGTGCGCACGGTCGACGCGGTATCGATAACCGGGTCCAGCCCACGTTTCCCCAACAGCGGGTCGGGAACGCCCATGGTCCGCTGCCAATGGTCGAGTTCGTTGCGGCGCTGTGGTGCGGACTCGACCAATCCGTGCGCCCATCGACGGAACGACGTACCGACCGCGGGTAGCGCGATCGGTTGACCCGCCGCGTGCTGCGCCCACGCGGTCACCAGGTCCGACAGCAGGATTCGCCACGAGACGCCGTCGATCACGAGGTGGTTGGCGGCCACGATCAGCCCGTCGGGGCCGTTGTCGCGGGTCAGCCATGCGAAACCGATCATCCGGTGATCGCGCGGATCCAGTGACGCGAGGACGGAATCCATCGCCGCGTCGGCGATGTCCTCGGAGCCGTCGAAACGCTGCAGCAGGTCGTCCACCGGGACCCCGCCCGGCGGCAGCACATCGAGCGCCCACTGCTCGTCGCTCCCGCGCACCCCGGCGCGCAGGATGTCGTGATGATCGATGACAGCGGTCAGGATGCGGACCAGCGTCGGCCGATCGATGCCGTCGGGGAGGGCGAGCACCATTTGCTGGGTGAATCTGCCGAACACGCGGCCGTCGGCGAGGGTGGCGGCGAGCACCGGTGTCAGCGCGACCTCACCCACCCCGCCACCGGGCAATTCGGGAAGGGCCGGAGCGGCGTCGTCGCCGAGCGCGGCGACGCGGGCCAACCCGGCCACGGTGCGGTGCTCGAACACCTGCTGCGGGGTGAACGAGATGCCCGCGTGGCGTGCGCGGGTCACGAGCTGGATCGACAGGATGCTGTCGCCACCGGCGGCGAAGAACGAATCCTCGGCACCGACCCGCTCCACGCCGAGGATCTGGGCGAACAGTTCGGCGATCGCCGTTTCCACCGGCCCCTCGGGTGCGCGGGAAGTCGCGGCGGCGAAAACCGGTGCGGGTAGGGCGTTGCGGTCCAGTTTGCCGTTCGGGGTCAGCGGGATCTCGTCGAGCGCCACCACCAGCGTGGGCACCATATGACCCGGCAGGGAGGACCCGACGAAACGGATCAATTCCTCGGGGTCGATCGCGGCACCCTGCTCGGCGAGCACATACGAGACGAGCACGGTCGCCCCGGAATCGGCTTTCGCGCCGATGGTGACGGCGTAGTCGACATCCGGGTGCGCGGTGAGTGCCGCGTCGATCTCGCCCAGCTCCACCCGGAAACCACGGATCTTCACCTGGAAATCCGAGCGACCCAAGTACTCGAAGTCGCCGGTTTCTGTGCGGCGCACGAGGTCACCTGTGCGATACATCCGCGCACCCGGCGCCGCGAACGGTGCCGCGACGAACCGCTCGGCCGTGAGCCCCGGCCTGCCCCGGTAATTCTGCGCCAGCGCCGGACCCGACAGATACAGCTCACCGGCCACTCCGACCGGGACGGGGCGCAACCGCGCGTCCAGCACCACCGCACCGATCGCGGGGAAGGCGGACCCGATCGTCACCGGCTCGCCGGGCGTCAAGGCGGCGCTGCCGGTGGCCAGCACGGTCGCCTCGGTGGGGCCGTACCCGTTGAAGAACGCGCGGCCCGGCGCCCAGCGCTGGACCAGTGTCGGTCCGAAGGCATCACCGGCGACCACCACGACCCTCAACTCGTCGAGCCCGCGCGGGTCCACCGATTCAAGGGCCGCCGGGGTGATGAGCATGTGCGTCACCCGTTCCCGGGCGATCAGCTGGGCCAGCTCCGGGCCCGCGTAGACCTGTGGCGGTGCGACAACGAGTGTGGCACCGGAGTTGAACGCCACCAGCAGTTCCAGCACGGATACGTCGAAATTCGGGGAACACACGTGCAGCACACGTGCCGAGGCATCGACCGCATATCGTTCGCGAGCCGCCGCGACCAGCCCGGCCAGACCGGTATGCGTGACGACCACACCCTTGGGCCTGCCCGTGGAACCGGAGGTGTAGATGACGTAGGCGGGGTGCTGGTCGGTCAGCGGGCGCACCCGGTCCAGATACGAGATCGCATGCGCCGGATGGGCGGCGATCCGTTCGGCGTCGGAATCGAGCGCGAGCCAGGCGATCGCCTCACCGAGGGTCGGCCGGTGTGCCGCGCAGGTGAGGCCGAGGACTGCGCCGGAGTCGGTCAGCAGGTAGGCGATGCGCTCGGCGGGTAACGACGGATCGACGGGGACGTAGGCGGCACCGGTTTTGGCGACCGCCCACACCGCCGTCACCGATTCGATCGAGCGGGTGAAACCGAGCGCCACCACGTCGCCCGGGCCGATGCCACGGGCCAGCAGTTCCCGCGCCAGCCGGGCGGAGTACTCGTCGAGTTCGGTGTAGGTGAGCTCGCGGCGGGCACCGTCGGTGGGGGAGAAGGACAGGGCGATCGCGTCGGCGGCGGTGTCCACCGCGGCGGTCAGCAGCTGTGCGAAGAGGGGAGCGCCCGGCTTCCGATTGCCTCGACCACGCGGCGACCGACGAACTTCACCCATCCGAGTACAACATCCTCACCTGTCCGGCCCACCACTGCCTGAACGACCCACGAACCCTGCGCGGATTCTGGATCTACCGGGGGTGGACCAGGGTGTTCGGCGACCATGACACCACACGACACGCGGCTATGACACATCTCCGGTCTGTTTGCCAGCCCAAAAAGCTACTTGGAGCCCGAATTTGTGCGGATGGCACAATACGGTCGGCGGAATTTGGGCAGCGAACGGAGCGTGGCGTGGCGGTATACGGGACCCTCACCTGGGTCGGGCACGCACTGGCGCCGCTGACCGCGGGCATCACCGAGGACCTCATCCGCGTCACCGAGCAGATGATTCCCGTCGACGACATCGCCGCGGACCTGGGGGACATGCGTGCGGCGAGCATCGCCGAGAACATCACCGCCGTGCAGTACGTGCTCGCCAACAGCATCGACCCCGCGACCGTCGGCCCACCCCCGGGCGCGGCCGCCTACGCGCAACGGCTTGCCCGGCGCGGTGTGCCGCTGACCGTGCTGCTTCGTGCCTACGGCCTCGGCCAGTACCGGCTGCTCGACGCCGCCATCGGACTGATCCTGGCCACCCCGGGCATCGACCACAACGCCCGCATCGCCGAGCTCCTGCGTTTCGCCAGCGTCTACCTCGATCGCCTGAACTCGTCCATGGGCCGAATTTACGAGGCCGAACGCGACCGCTGGCTCAGCAGCAGGCAGGCCGCGCGCCAGCAGTGGATCGCCCGGCTCCTCGACAGCGATGACGTGGATGTGCCCGCGGCCGAGGAAGCACTCGAATACCGCCTCGACCGAAGTCATCTCGCCGTGGAGATCTGGACACCGCCCACCGTCACGGGTGCCGAGGCGACACGAGCGCTGGAACAGGCGCGTCAGGTGGTGTCGGCGGCGCTGCGGACCGTCGGGCGTGGCCTGGTGGCCTCGACGGGAGATCGCGCGCTGCGGATCTGGTTCCCGGTCGAGGGGGAACAGGCGATCGATGAGCTGACCGCCCAGGTCGTCGCATCCGGGCTGCCCGTGCGCGTCGCGCTCGGTTCGCTCGGCGAAGGTCTGCCGGGCTTCCGTCGTTCCACCCGCAACGCGGCCCGCGCGAAGGACCTCGCCGTCTCGGCGGGTCTCACCGCACCGTCGGTCGTGGCCTACGACGCCGTCGCTCCGTTCGCCCTGCTCACCGATGATCCCGACGAGCTCGCCGCCCTCGTTCGCCGCACCCTCGGCGCCCTGGCGGGTGCCGGCGCCAAGAAGGAACTCCTACGCCACACCCTCGATGTCTTCCTGACCGAGGGCGCCAGCTACTCGCGCACCGCCCGCGCCCTCGACGTGCATCGCAACACCATCCAATACCGCATCCAGCAGATCACCACCCGCTACGGAATCACCGTCGACACCAACAGTTTCGACCTCCGCTTCGCCCTCGGTATCCGCCGCTGGCACCCCCAGGTACTGACTCGGACATTCTGAGTCCAGCCGGTTTGTGCTGGCCGCACAGGCCGAGCGAGACCGAGGACACAAATCGGCGGTCGCCGCTCTGGGTGGTGGGGCGGCGCAGCGGGGAGGCAGGATCGGTAACGGCCGGATCCGACCGCTCGTTTATCGTCATCGGACGAGGCGAATATTCATGAGTCCTCGGCACTGCCTTGCGCTTTCAACTACCGCCACGGCGGCGCGCAACAGAGCAGGGGTCACTACCCATTGCGCCGCGTGTCTAAACTTGCTTACTATGGGCTTCTGAGCTGGTTGCCAGGATGCGAGAATATCCCGGCAACTGCCGGTCCGAAAATGCCGTAACCGGCATATCGGGCGAAACGGTTGAATCCTCCAATTGTCGGGGTTGTGGGGAATACATAGCGCGTATTCGGCGACAGTGTGGTCGTCGAATCATCCTGGAACACACTGGGACCTGGGCACACCATCTCCCAGAAGGCGATCCGGTGCTGCCGATGACTTCCACCCCCGTTCGCTTCCTGCTTGTCAAGGGTCGAGACACTGCTGTGACCTGCGCGCGTCTGCCGCGCCGGCGGGTCGGCCGCGCGTTTCACGCCCGTGACCCGGGACTTGAATATTTGCGACAGCCGCTTTGCGTGAACGGTTAACGATTATTCGAAGGTGATCTATTACAGGTACGCCAGACAATTCACCACTGCCGAAAGCCGAAGTAATTGCGCACCGCATTCCCTGCGGTCGGTGCGTCATGCCATTTTGCTGAATCAGCTTTCATCTCCGGTGGTGCCGCATGTTTTGCGGGGGCAGGGACGGTCCGATTTATCGGCCTGCTCCTGGAATGACGCAATACACGGAGGTCCACATGACCCAGTCGAAGCACCATTTGGACAGCAGCTGGGAGCAGTCCGTTTCGGCGCCGGGTAACGGCGCGCACCCACACAATGGCAATGGTTCCGGTCCGCGACCTCACGATGTCCTGCCGCTGTCGGCGGCGCAGCGTGGGATCTGGTTCGCGCAGCATCTGGCCCGCGAATCTCCGATTTCGGTGGCCCAGTACGTCGAGATCGACGGGCCGGTCGACATCGATGTGCTCGTCGCCGCCTGTAAAACCGCCGGGCGCGAGTTCGGGTGCGCGCACGTGCGGCTGGTCGAGGTCGACGGTGAGCCGTATCAGGTCGTCGACGAAGACCTGCCCTCACCGGTGTCGGTGCTCGATCTACGCGGGGACGACGACCCGGTGGCCACCGCCCACGACCTCATGGTTCGCGACTATTCCGCCCCACTGGATCTGCGCAACGACCGGCTGATGAAATGCGTTGTCTTCCAAACCGGTAACGACCACTACCTGTGGTATCAGCGCGCTCACCATATCGTGCTCGACGGTTTCGCTGCGGTCACGATGATGCAGCGGATCGTCGAGCTGTACAACGCGGGGGTGTCGGGGGAGGAGGCCCCGGCGTCCACCGCGAAGGACCTGCGCGAAATCGTCGACCAGGATCTGGCGTACCGGGGTTCGACACGGTTCGACAACGACCGCGACTACTGGACCGAACACCTCGACGGCGCCCCACCCGTCGTCGGCCTCGCCGGCCACGGCGGCACACCGACCATTCACCCGACCCTCGTCAGCGCGACCCTGCCCGACCACACCGCACGACAGCTCGACCGGGTCGTCGCCGACCGCGGAACCAGCGTCACACCGGTGATCGTCGCGGCGTTCGCCGCCTACCTGGCCCGGATGACCGGCAGCGACGAAGTGTTGCTGAGCCTGCCGGTCTCCGGTCGCCATTCCGCGGTGCTGCGACGGTCCGGTGGGATGGTCGCCAATGTGGTGCCGCTGCGGGTGCCCGTCGCCGGGAACGGGACGGGTGCGGTGATCACCGCGGTGCAGAGCGAGCTGACCAGCGCGCTACGGCGGCAGCGGTACCGGCAGGAGGACATCTTCCGCGATATGGGGATCGCCCGTGACGAAACCGCGTCGTTCGGGCCGGCGATCAACCTGATGATGGTGAGCAACGAGATCGTGCTCGGCGCCACGGTCGGCCGGCTGCATGTGCTGACCTCGGGGCCCACGTCGGACCTGTTCGTCAATATCTATCCCGGCGCGGGCCGCGACAGCACCCACATAGATTTCCAGGGCAACCCGAGCGTGTACAGCGGCGACGAACTCGCCACTCATCACGCCCGGTTCCTGCGGTTCCTCGACGAATTCCTCGCCGGCGGGCCGGAACGCCCCGTCAGCACTCTGCCGCTGCTGGAACCGGCGGAACGGGCCGCGCTGCTGCCCGTGCGGGGACCGGAAGCCGTCGGTGAGCGGCTGCTCCCCGACATCCTCACCGCCGGGGCACACCACGACCCGGCCGCTACCGCGGTCGCCGCGGCCACCACGACACTGACCTACCGCCAGCTGCACACCCGCTCCACACAGCTCGCCCGGTACCTGATCGGGCGCGGTTGCGGGCCGGGGACAGTGGTGGCGATCGCCATGCGCCGTTCGGCCGAGTCGGTCATCGCGGCGTGGGCCGTCGCGAAATCGGGGGCCGCGATCGTGCAGGTCGATCCGGACTATCCGGCGAAGCGCATCGAACACATCATCGCCGACAGCGGTGCCCGGATGGTCGTCACGCTCGACGCCGTACGGGACCGGCTTCCGCGCACCGCGCCCGCGCTGGTCCTCGACGATCCCGCGATCCGCGACGCCTGCGCCGACAGCGGTGACGAACCGGTCACCGATGCCGACCGCCTCCGCCCGTTGCACGTCGGCGACCTCGCCTACATCACCTACACCTCCGGTTCCACCGGTGTGCCCAAGGGTGTGCAGGTGACCCACCGTGGCCTGGCGAATCTGGTCGCCGACCGCAGCGACGCCTACGCCCTGAGCCCGCGATCACGGGTGTCCTATGCCCTCTCACCGGCCTTCGACGCCTCCTTCGAACAGTTCCTGACCTGTTTCGCCAACGCGGCCACGCTGGTGGTCGTCCCGCCGGAGGTGATCGGCGGTGACCGGCTCACCCGACTGCTGGCTGATGAGCACGTCACCCACCTGACGTTGACGCCGGCGATGCTGGCGACCGTCGACCCACATCCGCTGACCGAGCTGCGGGTGGTGGTGGTCGGGGGTGACGTATGCCCGCCGCATGTGATCGACCGCTGGTCGCGGCATTGCGCGATGTTCAACGAATACGGGCCCACCGAGGCCACGGTCACCGCTGCGGGCGCGCGGATCCGGCCCGGCCGCGACCTCACCGTCGGTGGCCCCGTCCGTGGTGTGGCGGCGATGGTGCTGGACCGTGGCCTGCAGCCGGTTCCGGTCGGCACAGCGGGCGAACTGTATCTGGCCGGTCCCGGCCTGGCCCGCGGTTACAACCGGCGCTTCGCCGACACCGCGGCCCGTTTCGTCGCCGACCCCTACGGCGATCCGGGGCAGCGCATGTATCGCACCGGCGATCTGGCCCGCTGGGTCGCGCAGGATTCGGGGGTTTCGCTGGAACTGCTGGGCCGCAGCGATTTCCAGGTGAAGATCCGGGGCTACCGGATCGAACCGGCCGAGATCGACGCCGCTCTCACCGCCCATCCGGATGTCGACCTGTCGGTCACCGTCCCCGTGCACAACAATGCCGGGACCACTGTCCTGGCCTCCTACGTCGTCCCCGTCGAGGATCACCGCGTGGATCCCGCGCAGCTGCAACTGTTCGCCCGCGAATCGTTGCCGCCGCACATGGTTCCGGCGGTGATCGTGCCGCTGGACCGGCTACCGGTGAACGCGTTCGGCAAACTCGATCGCACCGCGCTACCGGAACCCGAATTCGGGGCGGTTCCGGCCGGGCGCGACCCGGAGACCGACCGTGAGATCCTGATGGCCGGCCTGTTCAGCGAGATCCTCGGTGTGCCCCAGGTCGGCGCCGACGACAGCTTCTTCGCCCTCGGCGGTGACAGCATCCTCTCGATCCAGCTGGTGGCGCGTGCGAAAGCCGTCGGGCTGGGGTTCTCCACCCAGGACGTGTTCGAGCACAAGACCGTCGCGGGCCTGGCCGCCATGGCCGCCGAGGCCGGTGGCGCCCCGCAGCTGCGCGAACTCCCCGGCGGTGGCGTCGGACCGATCCCGCTGTCGCCGATCGTGCACGCCATGCTCGGTCGCGGGCATTTCGACCGGTTCGCGCAGGCCACCCTCGTCGAACTACCCGACCGGCTCGACCCGGCACATCTGGCACGCGCCCTACAGGCTTTGCTGGATCGTCACGACATGCTGCGCGCAGTCCTGCGCGTCGATGCCGCCGACGAGCACCGCCTCGAAGTACCTGCCCCCGGAACTATCGATGCCGACTCCGTCATCACCCATGTGACACTGCGTCACCGCGACGCCGCCGAGGTCGACCGGCACCTACAGGAGGCCGCCGACCGTCTCGACCCCGCCGCCGGTGTCCTTGTGCAGGCTGTGCGTGTCCAGGACGGCACCGGCGCGGGACCGGACCTGCTGTGGCTGGTGGTCCATCACCTCGCCGTCGACGCGGTGTCGTGGCGGATCCTGCTCACCGACCTGGCCCGTACCTGGCTGCAGGTGTCCACCGGCGAGGACCCGCAGCCCGGCACGGGGACCACCTCGGTGCGGAGCTGGGTCCACGGCCTGACCGAACAGGCCGCCGCCCGACGCCCGGCGGAACTGGAACGCTGGAAAACCGTTCTCGCCGAGGGAAACCGGTTGCTCGGCTCACGGCCGTTGGACCCCGAACGCGATGTCATGGCCACCGCCGACCGGATCCGGTTACGTCTTCCCGCGGATATCACCGACGCCGTCCTCACCGGCATCCCGGCCCGGTTCCACGGCAGCGCCAACGATCCGCTCTTGGCGGCGCTGGCCCTGGCCACGGCGCGGTGGCGGGCCCGCCGCGGTGACACCGCGGGGACGGAACTGATTTCGCTGGAAGGGCACGGCCGCGAGGAACAGGCGGTGCCGGGCGCGGATCTGAGCGCCACCGTCGGCTGGTTCACCACCCGATTCCCGGTCCGGCTCGACATGTCCGGGGTCGATCTCGACGATGCCTTCACCGGCGGCCCCGCAGCGGGGTCGGCGATCAAACAGGTGAAGGAACAATTACGCGCGGTCCCGAACAACGGGATCGGTTACGGCATGCTGCGTTACCTCGACCCCGTGGGTAGTGCCGAGCTCGGGACCGCGTCGGAGCCCCAGATCAGTTTCAACTATCTGGGGCGGGTGGGTGTCGGCGACCACTCGGGGGCGTGGACACCCACCACCGAATTCACCTCGCTCACCGCGACCACCGATCCTCGAATGTCGTTGCCCGCGATCGTGGATGTGAACGCGATCGCGGTGCCCGGTCCCGGCGGGCTCGAGCTCGAGGCCACCTGGGAGTACGCGACCGGCATCATGGGCGCCGACGAGGTGTCCGAACTGGCCGATCTGTGGGTGCGGGCGCTGCGCAGTTTGGCCGCGCATCTGCGCAGCGAAGGCGCAGGCGGTTTCACCCCGTCCGATTTCCCGCTGGTCACGGTGTCGCAGACCGATATCGATGGTTGGGCGCGGGAGTTCCCGGCGATGACCGATGTGTGGCCGCTGACCGCGCTGCAAACCGGGCTGCTGTTCCACACCCTCTACGACCGCGACGGCGATGACAGCTACATCGTGCAGGCATCACTGACCCTCGCCGGTGAGGTCGACGCCCAGCGCATGCGCCAGGCCGCCCAAACCCTGATCGACCGCCACGACAGCCTGCGCACCGCCTTCGTCGAAACCGCCGACGGTCCCCGCCAGATCGTGCTGCACAGTGTCCGCGCCGATTGGCGCGAAGCCGATCTCAGCGCCCACGACCCCGCCGGACGTGACCGCGAAATCCATCGCCTCACCACCGAAGCGACCGCACCGTTCGATCCCGCCTGCCCGCCGCTGCTGCGCTTCCAGCTGTTGCGCACCGGTGTCGGCGAGTATCGGCTGCTGATCACCGACCATCATCTCGTGTTGGACGGCTGGTCGATGCCGTTGCTGATCCACCAGCTCCTCGTGTTGTACACCGGCGGCGATGCCGGTGAGCTCCCGGCCCCGCGATCGTTCCGGGACTACCTGCAGTGGTTGCACTCCCAGGACGATGCCGCCGCCACGTCTGCCTGGCAGCGGATGTTGGACGGGGTGGACAACCCCACCCGGGTGTCGGGTCGCCCGGACCGTACGGGTGGTGCGGCCAGTGGTGAGGTCGGGCTCGACCTCGATGCCGCTACCGCCGCCGCGGTCCTCGATCTCGGTCGCTCCCACGGTGTCACCGCGGGCACCGCCGTCGAGGTGGCGTGGGCGCTGCTGCTCACGGCTCTGACCGGACGTTCCGATGTGGTGTTCGGCAATACGGTGTCGCACCGTCCGCCGCAGCTTCTCGGCGTGGAACACATGGTGGGCCTGTTCATCAACACCCTGCCGGTGCGGGTGCGCCTCGATCCCCACGAAAGCGTCGGCGATCTGCTGATCCGGGTGCAATCCGAGCAGGCCGCGATGCTGGAGCACCGCCATATCGGTTTGGCGGAACTGCAGCGCGCCACCGGGATCGCGGACATGTTCGACACCGTCACGGTGCTCGAGTCCTATCCGCTGGACCGGGAAGGGCTGGCCCGCGATCTCGATGCGGCCGGGCTGCGGCTGATCGATCTCGACGCCCAGGACGCCACCCCGTTCCCGCTGAGCCTGCAGGTCACCCCGCCGCGTCCCACCGGCGACGACGCGGGCACCTACACGCTCACCCTGCGCTACGCGACCGACCGGTTCGACACCGATCAGGCCGCCATCCTGCTCGCACGATTCGAACGGATCCTGACCCAGCTGGTCACCGAGCCCGCCACCCGCACAGCCGCTGTCACCCCGGGACCCGGCGAACCGGTGCCCGCCACGGGTGCTCCCGCCGTGCCCGAACGAACCCTGCACGAGATTCTCACCGCGACCGCGAACCGGTATCCCGATGCCGCTGCCGTCCGATCCGGCGACATCACCCTCACCTACCGTGAGCTGCGGCAGCGGTCGAGCGAACTCGCCGCCGTGCTCGTCGCTCGCGGTGCACGTCCTGAAACGTTCGTCGCCCTGGCGCTGCCTCGGTCGATCGACCTCGTCGTCGCGATCTGGGCGGTCGCGGAAACCGGTGCCGCGTTCATTCCGCTCGATCCGGCCAATCCCGGTGAACGCATCGCCGGGATGCTGGCCGATTCGGGCACGGGCCTGGGTATTACGACCGCTCCCGTCGCCGCGCATCTGCCCGGCACGGTGGACTGGCTGACCCTCGACGACGCCGACACGCCGCACGCTGCGCCGGTGCATTCCCGGCCGGTAGCACCCGACAGCACCGCCTACCTGATCTTCACTTCCGGTTCGACCGGCACCCCGAAAGCGGTGCAGGTGACCCACCGCGGTCTGGCCGATCTCGTCGCCGCCCACACCGAGGCCTTCGGCGCGGGCCCCACCTCCACGGTCTTGCAGGTCGCCTCACCGGGTTTCGATGCCAGCGTCTCGGAACTGCTGCTGGCCCATGGCAACGGCGCCTGCCTGCTGATCGCACCACCGGATGTGTACGGCGGCGCGGACCTCACCGAACTGCTGCGCACCGCACGGGTCACTCACGCCATCATCACCCCGTCGGTGCTGAACACCCTCGACCCGGCGCGGGTACCGGACCTCACCGCGATCGCGGTGGTCGGTGAAGCCACCGGCGCGGACACCGTGCAGCGGTGGGCGCCCGGGCGACGGTTGATGAACCATTACGGACCGACCGAAACCACGATCTGGGCAACCGGGTCCGCCGCCCTGCACCCGGGTGAACCGGTGACGATCGGTGGTCCCGTCCACGGCGTTTCCGTCGCGGTCCTCGACATGTGGTTGCGGCCG
The DNA here is from genome assembly GCF_040655475.1 of Nocardia sp. NPDC050413. Lineage (NCBI taxonomy): Bacteria > Bacillati > Actinomycetota > Actinomycetes > Mycobacteriales > Nocardiaceae > Nocardia > Nocardia sp. NPDC050413. The sequence goes on from NZ_JBFAJZ010000001.1 coordinate 875,937, forward strand.
GTTCCGGTCGGGGTCGCGGGGGAGCTGTATGTCGGCGGGCCGGGTCTGGCGCGCGGCTATTTCGGCAGGCCCGCGACCACCGCCTCCCGTTTCATCGCCACCGGCAGTGGCGAACGCCTATATCGCACAGGTGATTCCGTGCGCTGGATTCGCGGACGCACCGGGCTGGAACTGGAATACCTGGGCCGCAACGATCAACAGGTCAAGATCCACGGCCTGCGCATCGAACCGGGGGAGATCGACACTCAGCTCGCCCGCCATCCCGCGGTGGCGAGCGCGGCCACCGTCACCCGCACCGGCCCGACCGGTGAACCGGTCCTGGTGTCCTTCGTCGTCGGCGCACCGGGCCGAAGCCTGGACACGACGCAACTGCACGATCACCTCGACCGCACCCTCGCCCACTACATGCACCCCACGGCGATCGTGGAACTCGACGAAATGCCGGTGACCCCCACGGGCAAGATCGACCGTAAAGCGCTGCGACATCACGAACTCACCGCACCCGACACCGCCGGACGCGCCCCTGCGACCCCAGCCGAACACACCATGGCGGAGCTGTTCGCGCAGGTCCTGAACCTGGACAGGGTGTCCGCCGACAGCAACTTCTTCACCCTCGGCGGCGACAGCATCGTCTCCATGCGTCTGGTCGCGCTCGCCCGGGCCGCCGGGCTCGTCCTCACCCCTCGCGAGGTGTTCGAAGGGAAGACGGTGGCCGCGCTCGCCGCCACCGCCCGCCGCGACGCCTCAGCACCGAGTACCGACGACGCCCCGGGATCACCGCTGGTCACCCTCGACGATGACGCCATCACTGCACTGCGGCAACAGTATCCGGGCCTGGTCGACGTCTGGCCGCTGTCGCCGATGCAGTCGGGTATCCACTTCCACTCCACCTTCACCACCGAAGCGGACAACTACACCGTGCAAACCACCATCGGCTTCACCGGTGAGATCGACGCCGACCGCCTGCGCCGCGCCACCCAGGCACTGATAGACCGCCACGACATCCTGCGCGCCGGCTTCGCCGAAACCCCCGCCGGACCACACCAGATCGTGCTCGGCCACGCCGACACCGACTTCCACGAAATCGACCTGACCGGCGGGCAGGACCCACGCACCGCCACCGACATCGCCGCCGACGACGCCGCAGCCGGTTTCGACCTGTCCGCACCGCCGCTGATCCGGTTCACCCTGATCCGCCTCGAACCCGGTGTGCACCGGCTGCTGGTCACCAATCACCACGTGATCCTCGACGGCTGGTCGATGCCGCTGCTCATGGGCGAACTGCTCGAAAACTACGGTGCCCCCGAGCGAATCGGCACCACCGGACCCGCGCCTTCCTACCGTGACTACCTGACCTGGCTACAGCACCAGGACCCCGTCGCGTCCAAAGCCGCTTGGGCGCGGGAATTCGCGGACGTGGATTCCCCGACCCGCGTCGCCCGCGGCGCAGGCACCTCGGGCAACGCCGCCGAGGTGATCACCGACCTACCCGCCGACCTGTACCGCGAGCTGCGTGATGTCGCCGCCGACGCGGCCGTCACCGTCAGCACCACGGTCGCCGCGGCCTGGGCACTGAACCTGCGTGTCCTCACCGGCGAAACCGATGTCGTGTTCGGTTCGGCGGTATCGGGCCGGCCACCGGAACTGCCACAGGTGGAGCGCACTTTGGGCATGTTCCTCAACACCATCCCGGTCCGGGTCCGGCTCGAGCCCGCGCAGACACTGCGCGACCTGGTCGTGCGGGTCCAGGAGCAGCATGCCCGCATGCTCGACCACCACTACATCGGGCTCCCCGAGATCCAGCGCAGCGTCGGCGTCACCGAGATGTTCGACACCGCGGTCACATTCCAGTCGTTCCCTGTCGACCGTCCCGCCCTGCAACGACTCGTCGATTCCGCGGGCCTGCGCGTGGGCGAGATCTCCGGCGTCGACGCCACCCCGTTCCCGTTGAGCCTGGTCGTCGCTCCCACTCCCGAAGGTTCATCGGGCCTGCGGATCACGCTCCGCTTCCTGACCGGCGAATTCGACAGCACCCGCGCCGATCACATCCTCACCGGGTTCGTGGATGTCCTCACCCGCATCGCCCGTGACCCGGCCACCCGGCTCGGTGCACTCGCACTTCCCGGCGTACCGGCTCCCGCCCACCCGGATACCGTCCACCACACGCCGAACACCCTCGCGGGCATCCTCACCGCCACCGCCGCCCGCACCCCTGGTGCCGTCGCCGCGCAGTGCGGTGCGGCCCCCCTCACCTACCGCGAACTCGACGAACAATCCAACCGCCTCGCCCGCGCCCTGCTGCGTCGCGGCGCCCGGCCCGGCCGGATCACCGCCCTCGCGCTCCCACGCTCACTCACCGGCGTCGTGGCCCTGTGGGCGGCCGCCAAAGCGGGGACGGCGTTCCTCCCGATCGACCCGAACCTGCCCGCCGGACGGATCGAATTCCTGCTGTCGGACTCCGGGGCACCGCTCGGCATCACCGATTCCGCCACCGCGCCGAAACTGCCCGACGGCACCGACTGGCTGATCGTCGACGACGAACACACCCGCCGCAGCGTCGCCGCCGAATCGCCGGAACCGCTCACCATCCCCGGTGTGCAACCCGATCTCAGTGCCTACGTCATCTACACCTCCGGTTCCACCGGCACCCCCAAAGGCGTCCTGGTCTGCCACCGTGCCCTCACCGACCTGGTCGCGGCACAACACCGGACACTGCATGTCGACGACCAGGCCACGGTCCTACAGGTAGCGTCCCCCAGTTTCGACGCCAACCTGTTCGAACTGCTCATGGCACACGGATCGGGTGCACGGCTCGTCATCGCACCACCGGATGTGTACGGCGGCCGTGAACTGGCCGATCTCGTTCGCCGCGAACACATTTCGCACGCGGTGATCACCCCGTCCGCGCTGGCCACCGTTCCGGCCGACGACCTCATCACGTTGCGGGTTCTGGCGACGGCCGGGGAACCGGTCGGACGGGAACTGGTCGAACGGTGGGCGCCGGGTCGCACCATGCTCAATCTCTACGGTCCCAGCGAAACCACTATCTGGGCAACCGCATCCGAACTGTCCGCCGACGCGCCCATCGGAATCGGCCGCCCCGTCGGTCCGGTCGCCGCCACCGTCCTCGACAGCTGGCTGCGACCCGTCCCGCAGGGTGTGGCGGGTGAGCTGTACCTGTTCGGTCCTGGCCTGGCCGAAGGCTATATCGACCGGCCGGGACTGACCGCCGCCCGGTTCATCGCCTGCCCGTTCGGCAACGGCGGCACCCGCATGTACCGCACCGGCGATCTCGTCCGCCGCAATGCCGACGGCGACCTGGAATTCGTGGGCCGCAACGACTTCCAGGTGAAAGTCCGCGGCTCACGTGTCGAACTCGGCGAAATCGACGCCGCGCTCACGGGCCGCCCCGACATCACCTTCGCGACCACCCTCGCCCACACCGACCACGGGGGACCGGCACGCCTGGTGTCGTATGTGGTGCCCGCACCGGGGGAGGACGTCTCGGTCGAGTCCCTCACCGCCGCCCTCGCCGACGCGCTGCCCACCTACATGGTGCCCGCCGCCATCATGATCCTGGACGACGTACCACTCACCGCCCACGGCAAACTCGACCGGGACCGCCTACCCGAACCCGTATTCGCCGCACGCGAATACCGGGCTCCCGCCTCCTGGCCGGAAGAACTCGTCGCCGCCGCGTACGCCCAAGTTCTCGGTGTGCACCGGGTCGGTGCCGACGACGACTTCTTCGCTCTCGGTGGCGATTCCCTCAGCGCATCGCTGGTGGTGGCCCGGGTCGGTGCCGCGCTCGGTGTGCGGGTACCGGTGCGTGCCCTGTTCGAGGCACCGACCGTCGCCGCCCTCGCCCGCCACACCACCACTCTGCGCACCGGCGAACGGATCCCGCTCACCGCCCGCCCGCACCCCGAACCCCTGCCGCTGTCACTGGCCCAGCAGCGCATGTGGTTCCTCAACCGGTTCGAACCGGAATCCGCCGCGTACAACATTCCCGTCATGCTGCGCCTCACCGGCGAACTCGACACCGACGCCCTGCGCCGAGCCCTCATCGACGTCATCGCCCGCCACGAAGTACTGCGCACCGTCTATCCCGAGACCGCGGGTGAACCTCGTCAGCTGGTGCTGGCCGAACCCGACCCTGCTCTGCACACCATTCCCGTCGACTCCACAACCCTCGCCGACACCGTGAACGCTTTCGTGCGCAACGGATTCGACGTCACCTCCGAGGTCCCGCTCCGCATCGGACTGTTCGATCTGGGCACCGGCGAATACCTGCTCGCCCTCGTTGTCCACCACATCGCGGGCGACGGCCAATCCATGGGCCCACTGGCCCGCGATGTCGTCACCGCCTATGCGGCCCAGGTCGGCGGGCACGCACCCCACTGGCAGCCCCTACCCGTCCAATACGCCGACTACGCACTGTGGCAGCGGGAAGTCCTCGGCGCCGCCGACGACCCCGAATCGCTGCTGTCCACCCAGCTGCGGTTCTGGCGGGAAACCCTCGCCGATGCCCCCGACCGGCTCGATCTCCCCACCGACCGCCCCCGCCCACCCGTCGCCTCACTGGCCGGTGGCCGCATCCCAGTCGACATCGGCGCCGACCTGCACACCCGGCTGCGCGAACTCGCCCACAGTCGCGGTTCCTCGCTGTTCATGGTGATGCACGCCGCCCTCGCCGCCGTGCTCGGTCGCCTCAGCGGCAGCGACGACGTCGTGATCGGCACGCCCGTCGCGGGCCGGGGCGAACCCGGCCTCGAGGACCTCGTCGGCATGTTCGTCAACACCCTCGCCCTGCGCACCGCTGTCGACACCGGCGAACCGTTCACCGAACTGCTCACCCGCACCCGCGACACCGATCTGGCCGCTTTCGAACACGGCGATGTGCCGTTCGAACGGGTTGTGGAGGAACTCAATCCGCAACGCGCCGCCGACCGGCACCCGCTGTTCCAGGTGATGCTCGCCTTCCAGAGCCTGTCCGGTACCGACGTCGAGCTGCCCGGCGTCACCGTCTCCCGCGCCGACATCGACACCGGCCTGTCCCAATTCGACCTGCAACTGATCCTCGCCGACTCCTACGACGACACGGGAGCAGCGCGCGGACTCTCCGGAACACTCACCTTCGCCCGCGACCTGTTCGACGAAACCACCGCCCACGCATTCCTCACACGACTGCTCCGGGTCCTGGAAGCCGTCACCACCGACCCCACCGAAGCCGTCGGCGATCTCGGCTGGCTCGACGACACCGAACACCACGACCTCTCGACCCGGGTCGGGCCGCGTCCGGTCGGCGCCCGGCCCCCGGCCCTGCTACCGGACGTTTTCGCCGCCGCCGTCCACGACAACCCCACCGGCATCGCCGTCGTTTCCGGCGACACCGAACTCACCTACCGCGAACTCGACACCCGTTCCAACCAGCTGGCACGGCGGTTGATCCGCCACGGCGCCGGGCCCGAACATCCCGTGCTCGTCGCCACCGGCCGCACCGCCGACGAAGTCGTCGCTTGGTGGGCGGTGGTCAAATCCGGCGCTCCCTACGTCCCGGTGGATCCCCGCTACCCAGCCGGCCGCATCGAACAGATGGTCACCGACTCGCGCGCCACCCTCGGCGTCACCCTGACCGGCGCACGACCCCAACTGCCCGGCACCGTCGACTGGATCCTGCTCGACTCCCCGGCCGAAACCCCGGAATCGGCCAGCGAATCCGCCGCACCCGTCACCGACACCGACCGGCTCCGGCCACTACACACCACCCACGTCGCCTACATCGTGTTCACCTCCGGATCCACCGGCCGCCCCAAGGGCGTCGCGATCACCCACACCGGAATCGCCGACTTCGTCGCCGGACAACGCCTCGGCACCCCGCCCCGCAACAGCGATCGCGTCCTGCACTTCGCCTCACCGTCCTTCGACGCCTCGGTCCTGGAAATCCTGCTCGCCACCGGCCGCGCCGCCACCCTCGTCATCGCCCCCACCGACATCTACGGCGGCGACGAACTGGCCGAATTCCTGCGCACCCACCGCATCACCCACGCCTTCATCACCCCCGCCGCCCTCGCCTCCGTCGACCCCACCGGACTCGACGACCTCCAGCACATCGTGTCCGGCGGCGACGAGGTCCCCGCCGACCTCATCAACCGGTGGGCGGGCAGCGACCGCGCGGGCACCCGCGAATTCCGGGTCCTCTACGGACCGACCGAAACCACCATGCTCGCCACCTCCACCGAACCCATCCGCCCCGGCGAACGACCCACCATCGGCACCCCGCTGCCCGGCATCCAGGCGTTGGTCCTCGACGACCGGCTCCGGCCCGCACCGGTCGGCGTCAGCGGCGAACTGTATCTGGCCGGACCAGCCCTGGCCCGCGGCTACCTCAACCGCGCCGCAACCAACGCCGACCGATTCACCGCCTGCCCCTACGCCGAACCCGGCAGCCGCATGTACCGCACCGGCGACCTCGTCCGCTGGAACACCCGTGGCAACCTGGAATTCCTGGGACGCAACGACTTCCAGGTGAAGGTACGCGGCTTCCGCGTCGAACTCGGCGAGATCGACACCGCCCTCGGCGCCCGCCCCGACATCGCCTACGCCGTCACCATCCCACGCCGCGAAGGCACCGGCCCCGTCACGCTGGTGTCCTATGTGGTCGCGGCACCCGGTGCCGAAATCTCCGTCGACACCCTCACCACCGCACTCACCGGCACCCTGCCCGCCTACATGGTTCCCGCCGCGATCATGGTCCTCGACCGGATCCCGCTCTCACCCAACGGCAAACTCGACCGCAAGGCCCTCCCCGAACCCGTCCAGCAGACCAAGCAGTTCCGTGCCCCCGCCTCACCGGTCGAGGAAATCGTGGCAGGAGTCTTCACCGACGTACTCGGCCTCGACCGTGCCGTCGGCGCCGACGACGACTTCTTCGAACTCGGCGGCAACAGTCTCGTCGCCACCCGCGTCGCCGCCCGCATCGGCGCCGCCCTCGACGCCACCGTGCCGGTCGCGATGATCTTCGACGCACCGACCGTCGCCAAACTCGCCTCCCGCGCCGAATCCCACGCCGACACCGGACGAGTGGCGCTCACCCCACAACCCCGGCCGCCGCACATCCCGCTGTCCTACGCACAGCAGCGCATGTGGTTCCTCAACCGGTTCGAACCCGATTCGGCCGCCTACAGCATCCCCATCGTCATCCGCCTCACCGGCCACCTCGACACCGACGCCCTGCACCGCGCCCTCACCGACGTCGTCGACCGGCACGAAGTCCTGCGCACCCGCTACCCACACATCGACGGCGAACCCGCCCAGGTCGTCCTACCGGCCCACCTCGCCACGCCACCCCTGCACCCCGTCCCGATCGACGACAGCGCTCTGCCCGCCGCGCTCGCCGCACTCCTGGGCACCGCATTCGACGTCACGACCGAAATCCCGCTGCGTGCCAGGCTCTACGACACCGGCCCCGACACCTGGGTGCTCGCCGTGGTCCTGCACCACATCTGCGGCGACGGATCCTCCCTCGCCCCACTGGCCCGCGACATGATGACCGCCTACCAGGCCCGAGTCGACGGCCACCTACCCACCTGGACACCGCTACCGGTCCAGTACGCCGACTACGCCATCTGGCAGCACACCGTCCTGGGCGCCGCACACGACCCCGACTCGCTGCTCCGCGCGCAAATCGACTACTGGACCACCCGACTCGCCGATCTACCGCCACTGCTCGAACTACCCACCGACCGCCCGCGGCCACCGATCCAGACCTACACCGGTGGCAACGTCGAACTCACCGTCGACGCCGACCTGCACACCGCCTTGGAAAAGGTCGCGCGCACCCACAACAGCACCCTGTTCATGGTGTTCCACGCCGCCCTCGCCGCCACCCTCGGCCGCATCGCCGCCACCGACGACATCGCCATCGGCACGCCCTACGCCGGTCGCGGCGAACCCGAACTCGACGACCTCGTCGGCATGTTCGTCAACACCCTCGTCCTGCGCACCCACCTCACCGACCACATGACCTTCACCGAGCTCCTCGAGCACGTGCGCGGCGACGACCTCGCCGCATTCGGGCACGCCGACGTCCCGTTCGAACGCCTCGTCGAAGAACTCAACCCCGTCCGCTCCCACGCCCACCACCCCCTGTTCCAGGTGATGCTCGCCTTCCAGAACCACACCACCACCGACTTCCAGCTCCCCGGCCTCACCGCCTCGGCCGTCGAAGCCGACACCGCGACCTCCCTGTTCGACCTCCAGGTCACCGTCTCCGACACCCACGACAGCACCGGCGCACCCACCGGAATGAACGGCACGATCACCTACGCCACCGACCTGTTCGACCCGGCCACCGCCACCACCATCGCCGAGCGCCTGCAACGGATACTGCGCGCACTCGCCACCGACCCGACCCGCCAGATCCACGACGTCGACCTCCTCGACACCGGCGAACGCGACGCACTCCTGCACCGGTGGAACCACACCGAACACCCCCTCGACCCCCACGAAACCCTCGCAAGCCTGTTCACCCACGCCGCCCGCACCCATGCCGACCGGCCCGCCGTCGAATACGGCTCCGAAGCCATGACCTATGCCGAATTCGCCGCACGCGTCAACCGGCTCGCCCGCTGGCTCATCGCCCGCGGCGTCGGCCCCGACACCCTCGTCGTACTACGGATGCCCAGATCCCTCGACCAGGTCACCGCCACGTACGCCGTCCACGCCGCCGGCGGAGGATACGTCCCCATCGACCCCACCCATCCCGCCGACCGCATCGACTACATGCTCACCACCGCAGCGCCTGTCCTCGAACTCACCTCCCTCGACGGAATCGACCTCACCGGCTACGACGACGCCCCCGTCAGCGACACCGACCGCCGCACCCCACTACGACCCGACAACATCGCCTACGTCCTGTTCACCTCCGGATCCACCGGGCGGCCCAAAGGTGTTGCCGTCCCGCACAGGGCGGTCCTCAACCAACTCCACTGGATCATCGACACCTACGGGCTCAACACCGCCGACACCGTCCTGCAGAAGACCCCCGCCACCTTCGACGTCTCGGTCTGGGAACTGTTCGCCACCCTCGCCGTCGGCGCCCGCCTGGTGATCGCCCGACCAGACGGACACACCGACCCCGCCTACCTGGCCGACACCATCGCCGACCGGCAGGTCACCGTGACATCCTTCGTCCCGTCCATGCTCGCGGCCTTCGCCGACGCCGCCCCCGCGCGATCCCTGAAGTCGTTGCGCACCTTGCTCGTCGGCGGCGAAGCGTTCGGCGCCGACGTGGTGTCGGCCGCACGCCGCGCCATGCCCCACACCGAACTGCACAATCTCTACGGCCCCACCGAATTCGCCGTGCACGCCACCGCCCACCACGTCACCCACGGCGACACCGGCAGCATCCCCATGGGCACACCGGTCTGGAACGTCCGCGCCCACGTCCTCGACACCCGCCTACGCCCGGTCCCGCCCGGGGTGGCGGGGGACCTGTACCTCGCGGGGAACCAGATCTCCCGCGGCTACCACGCCCGCCCCGGCCTCACCGCGGAACGATTCGTCCCCGACCCGTTCACCGCGGGCCGGCGCATGTACCGCACAGGTGACCGCGCCCGCCGCCTGCGCACCGGCGAACTGGAATACCTGGGCCGCACCGACTTCCAGGTGAAACTCCGCGGCCTGCGCATCGAACTCGGCGAGATCGAAGCCGTCCTCGCCGAGCACCCCACCGTCGCCCGCGCCATCGCCGCCGTCCACACCGCAGGCACCGGGGACCGGCTCGTCGCCTACCTGATGCCGACGGCAGGCCTCGACGTCGACACCGATGCCGTGCTCGACCACGCCGCCGCCGAACTCCCCGACTACATGGTGCCGACCACGGTCATGGTGCTCGACACCGTACCGCTGACCGACTCCGGCAAACTCGACCGCAAACACCTACCGGAACCGGTATTCGACGTGGGGGAGTTCCGGGAACCTGAATCCTGGCTCGAAGGCGAGGTCGCCCGGGTCTACGAGCACGTCCTCGGCATGGCCCGCGTCGGTGCCGACGACGACTTCTACGCCCTCGGCGGGAACTCCCTCAAGTCGGTGCAGGTGGTCAGCGAACTCCGCAAGGAACTCGACTACGAGGTCCCCGTTAGCTGGATCCTGTCCGACCCGCGCCCCACCGACCTCGCCAGGCGCATCGAAACCGGAATGCGTACCGGACACACCACCACCGAACCCACCACACCCGGATTCGATGTCGTGCTACCGATTCGCACCACCGGAACACAACCCCCGCTGTTCTGCGTCCACCCCGCCTCCGGCCTGGCCTGGTGCTACCGCCCGCTCGGTGAATACCTGACCGAGGACCGGCCCGTCTACGGAATCCAGGCACCACAACTGAGCGGCGAACCGGGGTCCGCGACCATCGAAGACACCGCCCGCCGCTACCTCGACGAAATTCGCGCCATCCAGCCGCACGGCCCCTACCACCTGCTCGGCTGGTCACTCGGCGGCCAAATCGCCCACGCCGTCGCCGCCGAAATACGCGCCGCCGGAGAACAAGTCGCGCTCCTGGCCCTGCTCGACGCCGAAGCCGACGGATTCGATCCCACCGCCGTCACCACCGTGACAGCCGGTGAACTGGTCGCCAACCTCGGCCCGGTCATGGGTATCGATTTCGTCCCCACCGACGCCACCGCCGAGGAAGCCGCCGCACTGATCGAACAGAAACTGGGGGAGCGGCTCGGTATCGACGCCGCCCTCATCCAGCACATGACCGACGCCTACAACGAATCGGTCCGGGCCGCCGCCGACTGGCAACCACCGGTAATCGACTGCGACATGCTGTATTTCACCGCCACCGGCGAACGCCGCGACGACGCGACCGGACATCGGGGATGGGCACCGAGTGTGCGCGGACACATCACCGATATCGACATCGACGCCACACACCTGGCGATGACCGAACCCGCGGTCCTGGCCCGCATCGCCGGTGTCCTCAACGAGCAACTCGATCGGGAGGTCGCAGGGCAGAGCGGCTGACGAAATCGGGGCAGACCCGGCAGTCCTCAGTGGTCGGTTGGCGGCGCAGCGGTCGTGCTGGACACGTCAACCAACCCACCGTCGGGATCGGTGACCAAGCGCCATCGACATTCCAGCAGCATCAGCGAACTTTTCGGAACTAACCGCGGAGCGGTTCGCCGTGAGCGGACGCGAACATGCCGTCGAGTACCGCGCTGAGTTCGGTATGGGCGGCTTCCAGTGCATTTTCGCGGGAGCGGGAGGCGGCTACGAACATGGCAAGTTCGTTGAGGCCGCCCAACAGGATGTGCGCCAGGACTTTCGGGTTGTGGTGGGGGAGCAGCTCACCCTGTTCGTGGGCGGCGACGAGGAGATTCTTGACCAGGCCGAGAGCGCGGCCGCCATCTATTTCGCGCCAGCGCGCCCACCCGAGGGCGGCAGGCGCTTCCACGAAGAGGATCTGGCGGACCGTCTCGTCGGCCAGTTGATTCACGAACTCGTGGCTCACCGCACGCAGCCGGTCGGCCGGTCCGCCCTCCTCGGCGTGCGCGGACAGAGTGGCGACCAAGCCGTGATCCACCGCGGCGAAGCAGGCCTCCATCAGCCCGGCCATGCCGCCGAAGTGGTGGTACAGGGCACCGCGGGTGACACCTGCCGCCGCGCACACCTGTCCCGTGGTCACCTCGGCGAAGCCGCGCTCGGCGAACAGCGCGGTGCCGACGGCGATCAATCCGGACCGCGTGCGCGCGGCGTTCTCTTCGCGAACCGATACCACTTGCCATCCCTTCGCCTGTGACATACAAAGTGTATGTGACATACAGTTTGTATGTCGAAGTGAGGAGTGGACGCCATGCTGAAAATGAAAACGACCTGCGAACTCTGCGCCGGACAGCTGCGCAACGACGGCGAGGCGTTCATCTGCAGCTACGAATGCACCTACTGTCCGGCCTGCACGGTGGATCTGGCGGCGTGCCCGAATTGCGCGGGCGAGCTGGTCCGGCGCCCCACGCGGACGACCGGCGTCGCCGAGATCACGCGCCGCGCACCGGGCCGTCTGCTGCGCAAGGTGCGGGGGAGTCAGCCATGAACCGGATGCCGAGCGGTGCGGTCGCGCACTGGTTCCCCAGCGCCCCGGGCCTGCCCGTCCTCGTTGTCCTCCCCGCTATGGGCGTCGCCGCGCGGCATTATCAGCGCTTCGCCGAAACATCTCAGGCCCAAGGGTTTTCCGTGCTCAACCTCGACTATCGCGGGCAAGGCGACAGTACTGTGCGGATCACTCGTGGTGTGCGATTCGGTTACGCCGACGTCGTCGACGACGTGACAGAGGCGATCGACTGGGCCCGCGAGCAGGGGAGCGGCCCTGTGCTCTTGGTCGGACACAGCCTCGGCGGGCAGTTGGTGACGGCGCTGGAATCCCTGTCACCGGGCCGGTTCGACGGACTCGTCCTCGCCGCCGCGGGCACTCCGCACTGGCGTGCCTTCACCGGGCGAGACCGCCTGATCCCGCTCATCCTTCCCCCGGTGTTCGCCGCGACGGCCCGCGTGCGGGGCTACTTCGACGACCGCAGATTCGGGTTCGGTCGCCAGTCGACCCAGCTGATCGAGGACTGGGCTCGCATGGCCAGAACCGGGTCGTGGTCGTCGAGCCCGATCGTCCTCGCGCGCCGCCGATTCCCTTTGCTGGCCTTGTCTTTCCGAGACGACCACTTGGCGCCGGCCACCGCCGTGGACGCCCTGGTCGCACTCTTCCCCGGCGCCACCACGACGCGCACGCACCTCGAAGCACCGACCGGGCACACCGGCTGGTTGAAGCGCCCCGACGCCGTGGTCGACGCGGTGGCGCAATGGGTTTCGAAAGCCTTCAAACCAGAGATCGCAAGCGCGAACGATCCCAGAGAGTGAGCGACCGAGCTCCCCGGCGGTGTGAGAATGCGTGTTATCGGGCATTGACGGTTCATGAATGTCGCCCAACCAGCTCCAGCAGATCCCTCGGCGGTGCGAGCGTTCGACGCCCACACCGCCGAGGCCGAGCTGGACGAACTGCGTGCTCGACTGGCAGCGGCGCGGCTGCCGGACGCCGAGACGGTGCCCGAGCACCGGCGGTGGGACCAGGGTGTGCCGCTCGCCGACCTCACCGATGTCGTGCACTACTGGCGCACCGAGTACGACTGGCGGAAGTTCGAGGAACGCCTCAACCGCATCGGCCAGTTCCGCACGACGATCGACGGGGTGGGCATCCACTTCCTGCACCGCCGATCCGCGCGCGCCGATGCCACACCGTTGATCATGACGCACGGCTGGCCCGGCAGCGTCGCCGAATTCGTCGACCTCATAGACGAACTGGCCGATCCGGATGTCGTCGACGCACCCGCATTCCACGTCGTCGTCCCGTCGTTGCCCGGCTTCGGATACAGCGACAAACCGGCCACCACCGGGTGGGGCGTCGGCAAGATCGCGACCGCGTGGGTGGAACTGATGCGCCGGCTCGGCTACGACAAGTTCGTGGCACACGGGGGAGACTGGGGCGGGGTGATCACCACGATCCTCGGCGGCCAATTCCCGGAGCACGTCCTCGGCATCCACTGCCTCACCCCACAACCACCGGCGGGGCTGCCCACCTCCGGCCTGACAGCCACCGAACGCGCATGGGTCGAGGACACCCGCGAATTCTGGAACGGACCGCGCGCGGCATTCGCGAAACAGCAGGCGATCCGCCCCCAGACCACCGGCTACGCACTCGTCGATTCGCCGGTCGGGCTGCTCGCCTGGATCCTCGACAAGTTCGCCGAATGGACCGACACCACCGACAGCCCGTTCGAAAAGATCTCCCTCGACCGGTTTCTCGACAACGTCACCCTCTACTGGCTGACCCGATCCGGCGCGTCCTCGGCCCGCATCTACTACGAAAGCCACGGCGGTGTCGACGCCTTCGACCCCGACCTGCGAGTCGACGTTCCCTCCGCACTCACCGTCTATCCGCACGACATCGAGAAGTGCCCGCTGCCGTGGGCGAAGCAACGGTACCGGCAGATCGTCCGATGGCGGACGCCCGAAACCGGCGGACATTTCCCGTCACTGGAAGTGCCGGAGTATTTCGTCGACGACCTCCGCGAAGGGTTCGCGGCGGTCTTGGCCGCCGACCCATCCTGAGCGCGCCTGAGGACAGCTGCCGGATTCGTGGCGTGGTCGGGCGACGTGCCGGGCCGCCGCGGTGGCTCCACGCCTGATGGGTCGTTCGGAAACCTCCGCACGGCCGGATCAGGGCCGGATGTGCAGGCTGAAGCCGGTGCTGCCCGCAGGTTCGAGACCGGGTTTCAGGGCGAGGGACGGAATGTCGTAATCGCCGAAGTTCTGGCGGCGGAACGGGATCGGGTCGGTCGTGGCGATCGTGCGCAGCCGCTGCTCCCAGGCCTGGGCCGCGGTCGCGTAGGCGTCTTCGGAGAGGCGGTCTGCGCCGTAGACCACGAACGGCGGCAGTGATTCGATGCCGGGATAGAACAGGATGCCGTGGTGGATCGGAAACAGGAGGTCCTCGATCGGGCCGTTGATCCCGCGGGGACCGTAGTGCGGTTCCGGACCGCCGATGGTGACCGACAGCAACGCCTTCTTTCCGGCGAGTGTGCCTTCGCCATAGCGTTCGCCGTACTTGGTCTCGCTGTGCTCGCCGACGCCGTAGGCGAATCGGTAGGTGAAGACCCGGTCCACCCAGCCTTTGAGGATCGCGGGCATCGAATACCACCACAGCGGGAACTGGAAGATGATCGTGTCGGCCCACAGCAGTTTCTCCTGCTCGGCGCGCACGTCGGCGGTGAGCGTGCCGGTCTCGAAGGCGCGGCCCGAATCGCGGGCGACCGCGAGCGGACTCGACGCCTCGGGACCGTAGTCGTCGGCGTCGACCACCGGCTTCCAGTTCATGGCGTACAGATCGCTCACGCGGACCTCGTGCCCGGCGGCCTCGAGGGTGGTCACGGCGAGGTCGGTGAGCGAGCTGTTGAGCGACTTCGGCTCGGGATGGGCGTGCACGATCAGCGTCTTCACGAGCATCTCCTTCGGTTCGGGTGCCCTCGATCCTGACCGTTGTGACGCCCGCCGTTCAGGGGCGCTGTGACCCTCGGTCCGGAGTTCCTGGTATCGGCAGGACCACCCAGGGCGCCGTCGAGTGTGGTCATACTGGGGGACATGGACGACCTCGCCGGCTTCCTCCGCACGCGCCGCTCCCGGGTCGACCCCTCGGCCGTCGGCATTCCCGCCGACAGCAGGCGCCGCGTCGACGGGTTGCGCCGCGAAGAGATCGCCCACTTGTCCGGGGTGAGCGTCGACTATTACGTGCGACTCGAACAGGGCCGCGCGACCCAGCCCTCCGAGCAGGTACTCGACGCGCTCGCCCGGGTACTCGGGCTAGACGACACCGAACGCGAACACCTCTACCGCCTTGCCCGCCAACGCAAGCGCCGAACGAAAACCCCCAGCGCGCGGCTGCGCCCCGAACTGCTGCGCATGCTGGACCTGATCGACGCACCCGCGCTGATCATGAACCACCGCCTCGACGCCCTCGCCGGAAACCGACTCGCCGAACTGCTCTACGGCCGCCGTCTGCCCGGACTGAACACCGCGCACCACATCTTCCTCGAGGAAGCCGAACGCGGCCTGTACGCCGACTGGGAAACCTGCACCCGCGATGCTGTCGGCCACCTGCGCCTGGCCGTCGGCAAATACCCCGACGACCCCCGCCTGGCCTCCCTCATCGGCGAGTTGTCCATGGGCAGTGAGCGTTTCCGCAAACTCTGGGCCCGCGCCGACGTCCGCGCCCGCACCCACGGCCCCAAGCCCTACCAGCACCCCCTCGTCGGCCGCCTCGAACTCCACCAGGAAAACTTCGCCGTCCCCGACGACTCCGGCCTGGAACTGCTCATCCTGTCCGCCGACCCCGACAGTCCCAGCGCCGACGCTTTACGCCTGCTCGCCCGCCTCGGCGAGGACCACGTCCCGGAGCCGCACGTAGTGGATCAGCTCTGAGCCGCCGTGCGGGTGGGGGAGACGACGACGCCGAATCGGAGGCGAAGCGCTATGGCGGGCGTAGAGTTGATGGCCCGAGGCGACAGGAGTCGGCGATGTCCATCCGCGTCAGACCAATGATGGTCCGGACTGTTGTGCTCGGTGCGGCCATGGGTGCTGCCACATTCTTCGGCTCGTCCGGTCAGGCTTTCGCCGACGTCGAGCCCGGCGTCTACACGTCCACGACATGGTCGGCCGGCCTAGTGCTCCTACAGCGCGACGGACGCGTCGAGGGTGGGGAACTGATCCTGATAGGGCGTTACCCGATTCACCCGACACCCGACGGCGGTTACGTCGACTTGTTTCCCGGCCATCGCGTATTCCTGATCAGTGACGGACACGGTGGGTATGGAGGCCCGGCCTATCTGGGTGGGGTGGAGGTCGGCTCCATCACGCTGACTCCTCGGCGCTGACTACGAGATTGATGCGACATGGGGTTTAGCGCGAACGGTTACTTAACATAATGTGCATTATCGGCGTTTCAACCGGGCCGGTCGGTAGGGGTTTCGAGAACATTTGTGGCAGCGTATGCAACTTGGCAGCGCGTGCCCATGACCCCATTCGGCAGTCGACCCGCCCCGCCCGGAACAGCTTGTCGTCACAAACTCATCCGTACAGCCGGATTGCTCGCGCCGATCCGTTTCGGTCGATTTCGAGCCTCCGGCCATTCATGACCATTCAGGATGAATGCCGCCGCCCAGGGCTTGATCTGCGAGTAAGCGTGAAGAAGGCTGATCGGTGGTTGCTCGGCGCACTCCCCCTCCACTTCCCCAACCCCCTTATTTCGTCACTGTGACGAAATAAGGGGGTTGGGGAAGGACTCAGTTGTACAGCGCTTCTACTTCGGACGCGTACTTCTTCATGACCTCGGCTCGGCGGAGGGACATTTTCGGGGTCAGTTCGCCGGTGGCTTCGGTCCAGTCGGTGGGCAGGATCCGGACCTTCTTGATGCCCTCGGCCTTGGAGACCAATTTGTTGGTGTCGGTGACGGCTTGGTCGATGTCCGAGCGGAGGATGGGATTGTCGACGAGGTCTTCGACACGGGTATCGGCAGGGATGTTGTTGCGCTGCTTCCAAGCCGGAAGGGCTTCGGGGTCCACAGTGACGAGGGCGCCGACGAAGGGGCGGCCGTCGCCGACGACCATCGCCTGACCGACCAGGGGGTGGGCACGCAGGGCGTCTTCCATGAGGCCGGGTGAAACGTTCTTTCCACCTGCGGTGACCAGGATTTCCTTCTTGCGGCCGGTGATCGTGAGGTAGCCGTCTGCATCGATGGCGCCCAGGTCGCCGGTGCGGAACCAGCCGTCGACGAAGGCGTCCGCGGTGGCGTCGGGGTTGCCCCAGTATTCGCCGAAGACCACAGGTCCGCGCAACAGCAGTTCACCGTCGTCGGCGATCTTGACGCCGTGGCCCTCGATGGGCCGGCCCACGGTGCCGACGCGGGTGTTGCGCGGGGTGTTCACAGTGATGGCAGCCGTGGTCTCGGTGAGCCCGTAGCCTTCGTACACCGGGATACCCGCACCACGGAAGAAGTGCCCGAGCCGTGCGCCGAGTGGGCCACCGCCGGAGACCGCCGCACCACATCGCCCACCGAGCGCGCGACGCAACTGCGCGTACACGAGCTTGTCGAACAGGGCGTGCTCGAGCTTGCGCAGCAGACCCGGCCCACCGGTGTCGAGCGTCTCGCTCCACACGATGGCGGTCTCGGTGGCCCGGTCGAAGATGCGGCCCTTGCCGTCGGCGTGTGCCTTCTGTTTCGCGGCGTTGAACACCTTCTCGAACACGCGCGGCACGGCGAGGATGAAATCGGGCCGGAACTCGGCGAATTGGTCGACGAGGGTCGCCCAGTCGGAGCTGAAGGAAACGATCACCTTCGCGTCGAGCGCGGCGAGTGTGACCGCCCGGGCGAACACGTGCGCCAACGGCAGGAACATCAGTGTGCGGTTGCCCTCGGTGACGAACTCCCCCAGCGCGAGCCGGTCGGATTTGGATTCGGCGTAGAGGTTGGCGTGGGTGAGCAGCACGCCCTTGGGGCGGCCGGTGGTGCCGGAGGTGTAGATCAGGGTCGCGGGCGAGTCCGCGCCGACACCGGCACGCCGGGTGTGGACGGCTTGGTCGTCGAGGTGGGCGCCGCGGGCGGTGAGTTCGGCGACGACGCCCTTGTCGATCTGCAGGATCTCACGCAGGTCGGGCAGTGCGTCGGCGGCGATCTCGTCGATGACGCGGCGGTGCTTGTCGCTGTCGACGATCAGTAGCCCGGTGCCGGAGTCCTGCAGGATCCATTTGGCCTGTTCGGCGGCGGAGCTGTCGTAGATGGCTACCGTGCAGCCGCCGACCGCCCAGATGGCGTGGTCGAGCACGACCCATTCGTAGCGGGTCGGTGCCATGATGGCGACTCGGTCACCGGGTTCGATACCGGTGGCGATGAGGCCTTTCGCCACGGCGGTCACCGTTTTCGCGAACTGGGCGGCCGTGATGTCGGCGCCCGCGACACTGAACAGCACCGTGTCGGGCGATTCTTCGCCGTACCGGAACACGCTGTCGGAGTTGTTGGCGTTGTCCGGAATCACGTACGACGCCGGGGTTTCGAACTCTCGCATCAGTGCCCTTCCACGGTTGCCGGTTCCTGGCGGTGATCGAGGCCGAGGCGGTGCAGGCCACGCAGATCATAGGCGTGGGTGGCCGCGAAACCGAGGACCAACCCGATGGCCAGGCCGGCGATGGTCATCCAGAGGCCGCGGCTCAGGCCTGCCTCGAGGTTTCCGTCGAAGAACATGATGGCGCGCACGGCGAGGTAGATCTGGTGCATCGGTTCGAACGAGGCCATGTCGGCGATCCAGCGCGGTGTCGCTTCGAGCGGGATGGTGCCCGAGGACGACGGGATTCCGAGGACGACGAAGACGATGAGGTTGATCATCAGGCCCGCGGTGCCGAAGGCGGCCATCACCGACAGACCGGTGACCGCGATGGCGATGATGGCAAGGGTGCCGTAGAGGAACAGCATGAGCGGGCGTTCGATGCTCATGTCGAGCAGGGCGCCGACGGCGAGGAACGCGGCGGAGGCCAGTGGCGCACTGATGACGGCGATGGTCCATTTGATGAGCAAGGTGCGCCAGCGGCTGATGCGGGCGGGGGTGGTCGGCTTGTGCCACGGCCCGTATTCGGCGGGGACGAAGCCGAGGGAGCCGTCGACGAGGGAGTTGATCATCATGGCGCCGCTGAAGCCGACGATCAGCAGGACCAGAGTGTAGAAGAAGGCGGCGAGGCCTTGGCCGGTGCCTTCGGGCAATGGGTGGTAGGCGCTGACGACGACGTCGATGGGCTCGGCGAGTTGCAGCTGGGCGGCGCCGCTGAGCGGGGTGTTGCCGATCGCGGCACGGACCTGGTCGGCGAGCTGGATGCCGACGGTGGTGTTGACCTCGGTCATCGCCTTGTCGGCGATGGTCTGCATGATCTGGGCGGCGAGGGTGCCGGCGCGGGGGTTGGTGAGTACGGAGATCATCGGCTGTTCGACGTCGCCGGTGACGACGGAGGCGGCGCCGAGGATGGCGACGCGTTTGGTGAAGTCGCCGGGAATGATGATGGCGCCGTACACCTCACCGTTGCGCAGCTGCCGGTGTGCCTCGTTGATGCCGACGGTGCGCAGGTCGATCTTCTCGGCCGGGACCTGCTCCCCCAGCGCGGTGGAGATCTGCGCACCGAGGTTGGCGGGTTTGCCAGCGAGGGTGTCGCCGACGTCCTGGTTGACCAGGGCGATGGGGAAGTCGTGCAGGTGTTTCTCGGGGTCGGCGGTGTAGCCGAGGTACATGGTTCCCAGGAGCGCGGCCAGCACGGTGACCAGCGTGATCGGCGCTAACCAGTCACGGATCGGCATGCTGCGCGGTCGGCGCGTCGGCGCGGTGTTGTCAGTCATGGCATGCGCAAATGTAGTCACCGACTACAAAGTAGTCAATGCAAACATTCCGGGGTGTGTCGGATATCCTGCTAGCACCATGTCCCTGCATTCGCGCTATCACCACGGCGATCTCCGCGCCGCACTGCTGCAGCACGCCGAGGCGGCGCTGCGTACGGTCGGCGCCGACGGGCTGTCGTTGCGTCAGCTCGCCCGCGACACCGGCGTCAGCCACGCGGCGCCGAGCAGGCATTTCCGTGACAAGCAGGCTTTGCTCGACGCACTGGCCGTCACCGGCCTGCGACGACTCGGCGCCTGCTTCGACGAGGCCGCGACCGACGGCCCGATCACGACGCGGCTGCGGACCCTGGCTCACACCTACCTGCGGTTCGCCGTCGACAACCCGGAGCTGTTGCCGCTGATGTTCGCGCGCAGGCACAGCTCCACCGAGACGGAGATCCACGACGCCGCCGAGCGGGCCTTCGCCGTACCGATCGCGCTGATCGCCGAGGGGCAGGCCGCGGGCGAGATCATCCCCGGCGACCCGAAACGCATCGGGGTCACCGCCCTGGCGGCGCTACAGGGGTTGGCGACGTTCATCGGTTCGGGCTACACCGCCGACTACGACGCCGAGCTACTCCTCGACGACCTGGTCGACCACCTGACGCTGGGTCTACTCCCCCGCCGGTCTTCCTCCGGTGGCACGAGTAGGTGATGTGCAGTACGTTGCGAGGTTGCGGTGGCGCCGAAAAGCCCTGCTGTGACATTCCATTCGCATTCAGATAGGTGTCACCCACATGACTACAGCCCTCGTCCCATCACCGGTGCAGCGACGCAATCCGGTATTGGTGTGGCTGGTCTTCCCGATCATCACGTTCGGGATCTACTTCTTCGTCTGGTACTACAAGATCCACAAGGAGATGGCCGAGCAGCGGCGTGATCCCGAGGCTCCGGTCACGGGTCCCCTGCTGGTGATGCTGTTTCTGTCGTGGACCGGGATCGGTTTCATCGTCAGCTACTGGCGGACCGGCAATCGGATCAGGGCCACCCAGGAGAGCGCCGGGCTCGAGCCGTCGTGCAGCCCGGCGATCGGATTCCTGCTGAATCTTGTTCTCGGCCTGGGGATTCTGTACTACCAGATCGAACTGAACAAGGTCGCCGCACCCGAACGCGACTAGGCAGACCCTGAAGGCCCTCCCCCATGACGAAAGCCGAAGGGGGAGGGCCTTTTTCATGCTCCGACGTATTCGGCGAGGTGCTCCCCGGTGAGAGTGGAACGGGCGGCGACGAGATCGGCCGGTGTTCCCTCGAAGACGATCTGGCCGCCGTCGTGGCCCGCACCGGGGCCGAGGTCGATGATCCAGTCGGCGTGGGCCATCACAGCCTGGTGGTGTTCGACGACGATGACCGACTTGCCGGAGTCGACGAGACGATCAAGCAGCCCGAGCAGCTGTTCGACGTCGGCCAGGTGCAGGCCGGTCGTCGGTTCGTCGAGGATGTAGACCCCGCCCTTGTCGGACATGTGGGTGGCCAGCTTGAGGCGCTGGCGTTCACCGCCGGACAGGGTGGTCAGCGGCTGACCGATGGTGAGGTAGCCGAGGCCGACCTCGGTGAGGTGGGTGAGGATCTTGTGCGCGGCCGGGGTGCGTGCCTCCCCTTCGCCGAAGAACTCGCGAGCCTCGTCGACAGGCATCGACAGCACGTCGCTGATGTTCTTGCCCGCGAAGGTGTATTCGAGGACTTCGGCCATGAACCGCTTGCCCTCACACACCTCGCAAATCGTCGACACCCCGGCCATCATGGCCAGGTCGGTGTAGACGACGCCCGCGCCGTTGCAGTTCGGGCACGCCCCTTCGGAATTGGCGCTGAACAGGGCGGGTTTGGCGCCGGTTGCCTTGGCGAAGGCCTTGCGGATGTGGTCGAGCAGCCCGGTGTAGGTGGCGGGATTGCTGCGGCGCGAACCCTTGATGGGGGCCTGGTCGATAGAGATGACACCTTCGTCGACCGGGATGGAGCCGTGCACGAGCGAGCTCTTGCCCGACCCGGCCACACCGGTGACGGCGACGAGCACACCGAGGGGGATGTCGACGTCGACCTTGCGCAGGTTGTTGGCGGTGGCGCCACGGATCTGCAAGGCGCCGTTCGACTTTCGCACCGTGTCCTTGACCTTGGCGCGGTCGTCGAAGTGGCGTCCGGTGACGGTGTCGCTGGTGCGCAACCCGTCGACGGTGCCTTCGAAGCAGATCGTTCCGCCCTTGGATCCCGCGGCGGGACCGAGGTCGACGATGTGGTCGGCGATGACGATCGTCTCGGGCTTGTGTTCGACGACGAGCACCGTGTTGCCCTTGTCGCGCAGCCGAAGCAGCAGGTCGTTCATGCGCTGGATGTCGTGGGGGTGCAGGCCGGCGGTCGGTTCGTCGAAGACGTAGGTGACGTCGGTGAGCGAGGACCCGAGGTGGCGGATCATCTTGACGCGCTGCGCCTCACCACCGGACAGGGTGCCCGACGGGCGCGACAGCGACAGGTAGCCGAGGCCGATCTCGACGAACGAGTCGAGGGTGCCGCGCAGCGATTCCAGCAGCGGCGCCACGGACGGGTCGTCGATGGTCTTGACCCATTCGGCGAGGTCGGTGATCTGCATGGCGCAGGCGTCGGCGATGCTCTTGCCCTTGATCTTCGACGAGCGGGCTTCGGCCGAGAGGCGGGTGCCCTCGCAGTCGGGACAGGTGCCGAAGGTGACGGCGCGCTCGACGAACGCGCGGACGTGCGGCTGCAGTGATTCGACGTCCTTGGACAGCATCGACTTGCGGATCTTGGGGATCAGACCCTCGTAGGTGAGGTTGATGCCGTCGACCTTGATCTTGGTCGGTTCCTTGTACAGCAGGTCGGCGAGCTGCTTCTTGGTGTACTTCTTGATCGGCTTGGCGGGGTCGAAGAAGCCGCTGCCCTTGTAGATGCGGCCCATCCAGCCGTCCATGCTGTAGCCGGGGATGGTGAACGGGCCTTCGTCGAGGGATTTGTTCTCGTCGTAGAGCTGGGTGAGGTCGATGTCGTTGACCTTGCCCTTGCCCTCACAGGTGGGGCACATGCCGCCGGTGATGCTGAAGCTGCGCTTCTCCTTGACGGTGACGCCGTTCTTCTCCACCGCGACCGCGCCGGACCCGCTGATCGAGGCCACGTTGAACGAGAACGCCTGCGAGGAACCGATGTGCGGGTCGCCGAGGCGGCTGAACAGGATGCGCAGCATGGCGTTGGCGTCCGTGACGGTGCCGACGGTGGAGCGCGGGTCGGCACCGAGGCGCGACTGGTCGACGAGGATGGCGGTGGTGAGTCCGTCGAGGACGTCGACGTCGGGGCGGGCCTGGGTGGGCATGAAGCCCTGGACGAACGCGCTGTAGGTCTCGTTGATGAGACGCTGGGATTCGGCGGCGATGGTGCCGAAGACCAAAGAGCTCTTCCCGGAGCCGGAGACGCCGGTGAACACGGTCAGTCGGCGCTTGGGGATTTCGACGCTGACATCGCGCAGGTTGTTCACCCGGGCACCGGTGACCCGGATCAGGTCGTGGCTGTCGGCCGGCGCAGGCGCTGCGGTCTTGCTCATGGGTCTCCTCGGTCGTTCGGCGTCCACCGAATCTAGCGGTCGGGTCCGACTATTTCGTCTGCTGGATGCGAATCATGTTGCCCGCCGGGTCGCGGAAGGCGCAGTCGCGGATGCCGTAGGGGTGGTCGGTGGGTTCCTGCACCACTTCCACGTCGTCTGCCTGCAGTTTCTCGAACAGGCCGTCGAGGTCGTCGGTGGCAAGGTTGACGGCCGCGTAGGTGCCCTTGGCCATCATCTCGGTGATGACGCGCTTCTCCTCGTCGGTGATGCCGGGGTCGGCGGCCGGTGGGTGCAGCACGATCGAGGTGTCGGGCTGGCCCTTCGGTCCGACGGTGATCCAGCGCATGCCGTTGTAGCCGACGTCGTTGCGGACCTCGAAGCCGAGGGCGTCGCGGTAGAAGGCCAGCGCGGCGTCGGGGTCGTCCTGGGGCAGGTAGCTCTGGTGAATGGTGATGTTCATGGGATCGACGCTAACGGTCGCCGGAACCGGTTGCTTCTCGATTCCTGATCGGTCTGGTCACCGCCTTGGCCACGCACGACGGGATGCCCTCGGTCGGTGCGTACTGCTGGCGGTACACGCTCGGTGGGACGCCGACGAGTTCGGTGAACCGTGTGCTGAAGGTGCCGAGCGAGGAGGAGCCGACGGCGAAGCACACCTCGGTGACACTCATCTGGCCCAGTCTCAGCAACGCCATGGCCCGTTCGATGCGCCGGGTCATCAGGTACGAGTAGGGCGATTCGCCGTAGGCGAGGCGGAATTGGCGGCTCAGGTGCCCGGCGGACATGTGCACGCCCCGGGCCAGGGCTTCCACGTCGAGGGGTTTGGCGTATTCGCGGTCGATGCGGTCGCGCACGCGGCGCAGCCGGGCGAGGTCGCTCAGTTGCTGGGGGCGTGGACCGGTCATGGAAACGATCGTCGCACGTGCGGGCTATGGCGTGTCCAGCACGGTTGCCAGGTGTGCGCGGAAGTGTGGGCAGGTGCGGAAGTCCTCGGCATCGCAGTCGAGGACGTGGGTGACCGCGTCGAGGGCGCTGCGGGTGCGGGCGAGTTGCTCGGTGAGCCGCGCGCGTTGTGTTTCCAGGACGCGGCGGCGGGTGGCGCGGTCGGGGTTGTGGGTGAACAGGGTGGCCAGGTCATCGAGGGACAGTCCGGCCTTCTTACCGAGAACGACCATGGCGACCGTGTCGATGTCGGTGTCGCGGTAGATCCGTCTGCCCGCCGAGTCACGTTCTGGGGTGAGCAGGCCTTGGTCTTCCCAGTGCCGCAGTACGTGGGTCGCGAGTCCGAAGCGGGCCGCGACCTCACCGATGGTCGCCATGGTCGAACTCTAGGCGGTGTGCAGGTGGTAGCGGGTGACGACTGCGACGGGATGCCATGGCAGGCGGATGTTTTCGCGATCGATGTCGCCCGCGGCGCGGCGGATGTCGCGGGCACGGACGAAGCGGAAGTCGTAGAGGGCGGCGGTGGCGCCGGGGCGCAGGACGCGACGGATCTCGCGGAATGCGGCGGGCAGGTCGGGCCATTCGTGCATGCTGAGGCTGGACACGATCAGGTCGACGCTCGCATCGGGGTAGGGCAGGTCGGTGACGTCGCCGACGGTGAGATCCGCCCGGTGGCCGGCGAGGTTGCGGCCGGCGATGTCGATCATGTGTGGGGACAGGTCGAGGCCGTGCAGGGTGAGGTCGGGGCGCCGGGTCGCGATGTGCGCCAGGAGTTTTCCGGGGCCGGTGCCGAGGTCGACAACGGTGGCGCCGGCGGTGGCCATGGTGTCGACGTCGGTGCTGATGCGGCGGTAGAGGCCGGTGAGCAGGCGGGTGGCGCGGCGGTCGTAGTCCAGGCTCTGGCGGTGTCCGAAGGTGGTCATGGCACCACTGTCGGTGTTCAGGTCGACCTGAAGTCAAGGGTGCCTAGCGGGGGCGCAGGACCAGGATTCCGGGGACGGTGCGGACGTACTCGAGCAGCGGGGTGTCGACGACCTGGTTGTGTTCGGCCAGTGAGGAGGCGTTGCGGAACACCGGGCCGTGGGTGGTGTGGACGAGGATGCCGACATGGGTGACGTCCAGGCCCGCGGCGGGGGTATAGGCGCCGATGAAGTCACCGGTGCGCAGTCCGGCGACCACTCCCCCGTCGACGGCACCGGACGGGATGTGGGTGACGGCCCGGTCGACGACGGGGACGCCGGGCAGGAAGGTAGTGCCGTCGGCTTTGGCGTTCAGGTGTTTGGTGGTGGTGATCGCGGCCGGACTCAGGTCGGCGGTGATGTCGGTGGCCGAGATGCGTGGTGTGCTCGCCCAGTCGGTGAAGAAGTGTTTGCGCTGGGTGAATTCGACCCGGCTGTCGACGTAGCGGGCGGCGATCAGGTTGTCGAAGAACTGCTCGGTGGTGCTCGAGCGTGATGCGGCGTCGACGTAGTCGAGGAAGGTGAAGCAGTCGACGCGGCGCAGGTCGACGACGAGTTGCTCGGGTGTGTTCGCGGACCCGATCAGCATGTTCGCCCCGTAGGGGGTGCCGAGCAGGCGGGCGGAGATCCGTTCGATCTGCACGGCGCGGTCGGTGGTGCCCGCGCGGGTGCGGGCGTCGAGAAGTTCGTCGACCTTGCCGGCGGTGGCGTCGTCGAGCACGACCGGCGGTGTGGCCCGGGCCGGTGGGGCGAGGCAGACGAGCGCGAAGAGCAGGCACAGAACCTGGACAATGGTGCGCAAGACGCCTCCGGTGGGCATGGTCGGTCGAGGTGAGCGGTTCCACGGTAGCCGACGGGGGCGGCGACCCGGATTGCAAACAATTCGCGACCTGAACGGTTCTTCGCCTCGGCTCGCGTGTCCCGTACCGTTGTCCCAGGTAGTGCGTGTTTCACCAGGTTCGCGAATGGATAGCCAGGGCAGTTCGTCGGAAGGGAAACGACATGCGCGCTTTGACCGTAGTGCCGAATCGACCCGGATCGTTGCGGATAGATGATGTCCCGGATCCGGTGCCCGGCCCCAACGAGCTTCTCGTGGACGGGATTTCGCTCGGCATCTGCGGCACCGACCGCGAGATCGCCTCGGGCATCTACGGGTGGGCGCCGCCGGGACGTGAACGCCTTGTCCTCGGGCACGAATCGCTTGGGCGGGTGCGCACCGCACCCGACGGTAGCGGTTTCGCCCCCGGTGACCTCGTCGTCGGGATCGTGCGCAGGCCCGATCCGGTGCCGTGCGGTGCGTGTGCGCACGGTGAGTTCGACATGTGCCGCAACGGCGAGTACGTCGAGCGTGGGATCAAGCAGATCGACGGGTACGGGTCGACGTCGTGGGTGGTGGACGCCGACTACACGGTGAAGCTGGACCCCGCGCTCACCGAGGTGGGTGTGCTGATGGAACCGACGACGGTGCTGGCCAAGGCGTGGGACCAGATCGAGAAGATCAACACCAGGGCCTGGTTCGAGCCGAAGTCGGTGCTGGTCACCGGTGCGGGCCCGATCGGTCTGCTCGCCGCGATGCTCGGTGTGCAGCGCGGCCTGGACGTGCATGTGCTCGACCGCTCCACCGAGGGCCCCAAACCGAAACTGGTCGAAGACCTCGGCGCCACGTTCCACACCGGTTCGGCGCTCGATGTCGGTGAGAAGATCGACGCCGACATCGTGATCGAGGCGACGGCGGCCACGACGATCGCCCAGCAGTTGCTCCAGCTGAACAATCCGGGCGTGATCATCTGCTTGACCGGTGTCTCCTCCCCCGGCAAGGACACCGAGGTCGACGTCGGCGCGGTCAACCGCAATATGGTGCTCGACAACGCGGTGGTGTTCGGGTCGGTCAACGCCAACCGCCACCACTACGAGCTGGCGGCCCAGGCACTGGCCAAGGCCGACCCGGCGTGGCTGGGCCGGTTGATCACCCGGCGGTTGCCGTTGGAGCGGGCCCTCGAGGCGTTCGATCCGGGCGATCACTCCGATATCAAGGTCGTCATCGACCTCGGCGCGAGTTAGACCGCGCAGCCGTCCGGCCCGCAGGACTCGCCCTCGGCAACGGTGACCAGCGGTGCCGGACGGTCGTTGTAGGCGGTGGTGAGTGCCTGGGTGAACACCTCGGTGGGCTGGGCGCCCGACACGGCGTACTTGTTGTCGAACACGAAGAACGGAACACCGGTGACGCCGAGCTGGGCGGCGGTGCGTTCGTCTTCGCGGACGGCGTCGGCGTAGGCGGTGGGGTCGGCCAGGACGGCACGGACCTCGGTTTCGTCGAGGCCTGCGCGCACGGCGAGGTCGACGAGGCGTTCGGTGTCGGCGAAGACCGGTTCGGTTTCGGCGAAGTTGCCCGCGTACAGGGCGTCGAGCAGTGCCTCCTGGCGGCCCTGTTCGAGGGCGAAGTGCAGGAGCCGGTGCATGTCGAAGCTGCTGCCGTAGTCGCGGCCGCTGCTCTGGTAGGGCAGGCCGAGCTCGGCGGCCTGGGCGGCGATGGCGCGTTCGTTGGCGGCGGCCTGGTCGACGGTGATGCCGTACTTGGCGGCGATGCGTGGGATCACCGGACCGCTCTCGTCGGCGGACAGGGTGGGGTCGAGTTCGAAGGAACGGTGCACGACTTCGACGTCGTCCCGGTGCTCGAAGCTGTGCAGGGCCTGCTCGAAGCGGGCTTTGCCCAGGTAGCAGAACGGGCAGTTGATGTCGGTCCAGATCTCTACTCTTGTGGTCAAGCGGGCCTCCTGCGCCACATCGTGGATGGGTGCGCCGGCCCGGCGGAAAATTCTGGACAGGCGTACAAGTTCGTTCGGTGCAACGCGAGCGACACTGCCGCTATTCCGGCGGAACGGGGAGGAACATGATGGCGGTCGAGCGCGGCGACAGGGGGTGGGTGCAGGTGCCCGACGGTCTGCCACGGCCACGGGCACTCGGCGGACTGTGGGCGGTCCGCCATGCCCAGAGCGAAGCCAATGTCTGGTACGCCGATCGCGCTACGCAGACCCGGCCGATGCGCGGCACCGACGCCGGGATGGACCTCACCGAATACGGCCGCACCCAGTGTCAGCGGTTGGGTGGGTGGCTGGCCGGGTTGTCGAGCTCGCAGCGCCCCGGCCTCGTGGTGTGTTCCCCCTACCTGCGCACGCGGCTGACGTGGGCGTTGATGGCCGACGCGGCCGTGCGCGAACGCCGCTTCCCCCCGATCCGCACCCTCGTCGACGAACGACTGCGTGACCGGGAGATGGGTGTGTTCGAACTGCACCCCTACCGGGCGATCCGGCGACGCGCCCCCGAGGAGGCGTCGCGCCGCGAGCAGGTCGGCAACTGGGTGTACCGCCCACCCGGCGGTGAATCGCTGGCCGACGTGGCGGTGCGGGTGCGCGGTTTCCTCGACGAACTCGACGCCGTCGCCGCCGGGGAACAGGTCCTGCTGGTCACCCACGACGCGGTGGCCGTGTCGGTGCGCTACATCCTCGACGGCCTCGGCGCGCCCGTCCCGGATTCGCTGGAACCGGTGCCCAACGCCTCGGTGTCGCAGTGGCGGCGCGAGGGCGACCGGTTGGCGTTGCGGGTGTGGGGTTCCGTCGATCACCTGACCGTGGGTGAGCGGGACGGCTGAGCCCATGCGTGTCGGCGTGGAAGGCGGTCGCCCCGCCCCTAGATTGGCGCTATGCCGAACCAGGAGACCGGCCGCACCGGCACTGCCCACCTCGATGCGGCCCTCGAGTTCCTGACCAGGCTGGGCACCGACGCGCTCGAATGCGGTTACGCCACGGCCGCCGCCGAGGACATGGTGCGGGCGTGCGCTGCGGCGTGGGGCTTGTCGCGGCTGACGGTGACGGGGATGGGCCGGGTGCTCATCGTGCAATGCGAGGACGGGCAGGGGCATCTGGTCTCGCGGGTGGGTGAGTCCGCCGGCCTGGACAGCTTCGACTGCGACCGGATGCGCCGCGTCAAAGCGGTGGCGCGAGCGACGGTGACCGAACGGCTCGATCCGGAAACCGCGTGCCGCCGGTTGACCGAGGCCGATTCCGGTCCGCCGGTGTTTCCGTGGTGGTGGGCGCAGGCGGGTGGGATGTTGCTGGCGTTCTGCATCTGTGTGCAGATCGGTGGCGGGATGCTCGCGGCGTCGGCGGCCGCGGTCATCCAGTTGGTCGTGAACGTGACGGGTCGGGGATTCGGGGCGGGCGGGGTGCCGAAACTGTTCGGTGTGGCGGTGCAGGCGGCGCTGGCGGGCGGCCTGGGTGGGTTGTGTCATCTGGTCGGCTGGTTGACGGTGGCGCAGGCGGCGACGGTGGTGGCCACCACCTGGGTGTTGATCGCCCCACTGCCCCAGCTGATTTCGACGGCCATCGACATGGTGAGCGGAGACAGCATCTCGGCACTGGTGCGGGCGCTCGGTGCCGGGCTGATCATCGGTGGGATCGTCCTGGGTGGGCTGCTCGTGCTGTCGTTGTCGTGGCGATTCGATCTCGGTGTTCCCGTGAGCGCGGACCTGCCGGTGCTTCCGGTGTGGCTGGGTGTGGTGTTCGCGATCCTCGGCGCGATCGGCAATGCGTTGTTCAATGCCGGTGGCAAGGATCTGCTGCTGCCCGCCGCGGTGGCGGGGCTGGTGACCGCGTCGGTGAACCAGACGCTGATCCATCTGGGGAACATGCCCTCGGCGTGGGCGGGACCGATCGCCGCGGTGGTGCTGGGTTTCCTCGCGGCGGCGTGTGCGGACCGGTTGCGGTTGCCGATGTCGGCGCTGGCCCTGGTCGGTATCACCGGCGCGTTGCTGCCGGGTCTGATCGTGTGCCAGGGGTTGATGCTGTCGGTGTATCAGGTGTCGGGGGTCGAGTATTTCGTGCAGGCGGGGGCGGTGTGTGTGGCGTTGGGGGTCGGGGCCAGCCTCGGGGTGTACCTGTGGTCGGTGGTGGCGCGGCGCGGTTGGGCGGGCACCTCGCGGTAGTGGGGGTGGAACAATGCCGGGGTGGATATCGCGATCGGTTTGGTGGTACTCATCGGGTCCGCGGCGGCTCTTGCCGCGACCGCGCGGCGTTTCGGGGTGTCCGAACCGCTCGTGCTGACGGTGGCGGGTGTGCTCGCCTCGTATGTCCCGATGGTTCCGCAGGTGCATCTGGAACCGGAAATGGTGTTGCTCGGTCTGCTGCCGCCGCTGCTGTACACGGCGGCGTTGAAGACATCATTGGTCGACTTCCGGAAGAATCTGCGCACCATCGCGTCGCTGTCGGTGGGGTTGGTGTTGTTCTCCACGTTCGCTGTCGCGCTGGTGGTGTGGTGGTTGCTGCCGATGCCGTTCGCGGCGGCGGTCGCGCTCGGTGCGGTGGTGGCTCCCCCGGATGCCGTGGCGGCCACCGCGATCGCGCGCCGTACCGGGATGCCGCGCAGCATCGTGACGGTGCTCGAGGACGAGTCGCTGTTCAACGACGCGACGGCGCTGGTGTCGTTGCGTGGGGCGATCGCGGCGATGGCCGGTGCGGTGACGGTGTGGCAGATCGGTGGCGACTTCCTGCTCGCCTCGGTCGGTGGCGCGGTGATCGGTGCGCTGGTCGCCTCGGTGCTGGTGGTGTTGCGCAGGCGGATTCAGGACCCGGTGCTGGATACGACGGTGTCGCTGCTCGCCCCGTTCGTGGCGTACCTGCCCGCCGAGCACGTGCATGCCTCCGGGGTGATCGCGGTGGTGACGTGCGGGATGATCCTCGGCCACGGCGCGCACCGCTGGCAGGGTGCGGCCTCGCGGGTCGCCGAGACAACCAATTGGCGCACGGTGCAGTTCATTCTGGAGAGCGCGGTGTTCCTCGTGATCGGGTTGCAGGTGCGCTGGATCGTGGAGGGCGCCTGGCATTCCGGTCTCGACCACACCACGTTGGTGATCGCGGCGGTGGCGGTGCTGGCGGCGGTGATGCTGGCGCGTCCGGTGTGGGTGTTCACCCCGGTGCTGGTCGCCCGGTTGTTCGGGCGTGAGACCGAACCGTTGAGTCATGCGGCGGTGGTGTCGTGGGCGGGGATGCGCGGGGTGGTGACGTTGGCCGCGGTGCTGTTGCTGCCGGATTCGACGCCGCAGCTGCCGGTGCTCGAATTGCTGGCGCTGGTGGTGGTGGGTGGCACGCTGCTGGTGCAGGGCACCTCGTTGCCGTGGCTGGTGCGGTTGCTCCGGTTGCGTGGGCCGAGCCGCGCCGAGGACGCGCTCACCAAAGCCGATCTGCTGCACCAGGCTTCGGTGGCCGGGCTCGCCGAACTGGACCGCCGGATCGGCCCGCACACGCCGGAACCGGTGATCGAATCGCTGCGCCAGCGCCTCACCTGGCGCAGCAATGCCGCGTGGGAGCGGCTCGGTCGTCCGGAGGCCGAATGGGTGACACCGACCGCGGAGTACCGGCGGCTACGGCTGGCGATGCTGGCCGCCGAACGCGACGCCGTGCTCGCCGTGCGTGACGTGGGCGCGGTGGACTACGAAGTGCTCCAGCATGTGCTGGCCCGCCTCGATCTCGAGGAGTCGATGATCGACCGCTTCGACGAGGACGACGACGACACCTCGACCGAACCCCTCGGCAACGCCACCGCCGGCTGCGCGCATCTGGAACAGGCACCCGACACCGCGCCCCCGGTGGGCGAACCGGTGTGCCGTGCGTGCCGGGATGCCGGGATGCGGTGGGTGCATCTGCGGATGTGCCTGGAGTGCGGGCACATCGGCTGCTGTGAGTCCTCGGTGGGCAATCACGCGACCGAACACTTCCATGCCACCGCGCATCCGGTGATGCGTA
Source organism: Nocardia sp. NPDC050413 (assembly GCF_040655475.1). Lineage (NCBI taxonomy): Bacteria > Bacillati > Actinomycetota > Actinomycetes > Mycobacteriales > Nocardiaceae > Nocardia > Nocardia sp. NPDC050413. The sequence continues at coordinate 908,199 of NZ_JBFAJZ010000001.1, forward strand.
GCGTCGAACCGGGCGAGCAGTGGCGCTGGTGCTATCTCGACGAACTGCTCGGTTAGCGGCGGTGTGAGTAGATCAGGCGCGCGTACTGCGACAGGAGGCGGTCGAGTTCGGTCGGTTCGCCGGTGGCGGCGAGCTGCTGGTAGCCGATGAGCATGGCCATGCCGACCTCGGTGACCACGGCCGCGGTGTCGTCGTCGCCGATGACGCTGTCGATCACCCGGTGCACGGTGCGCCTGCGTGATTCGTCGATCCGTTTGACGGTGACGTGGACCGATTCGTCGTTGGCGGCCCAGGCGCGCAGGGCCGCTTCGGCGCCGTGTTCGAGGCCGCCGGTGAGTTCGGACATGGCGCGCACGTCGGCGTCGGGGTCGCCGTGACCGACGTCGAGGGCGCGTAGCTCGACCATCTGCCGGTTCTCCCAGTGTTCGAGCAGGGCGTCGACGAAGCCCTGCCAGGAGCCGAAGTGGTGGTAGAACGAGCCGCTGGTGACCCCGAGACGACGGCAGAGCACGCCGATGTTGAGACCTTTGAAGCCGAACTCGGCGAGCACCGCCACAGCGGTGTCGAAGTACTGCTCCTTGGTAACCACTCGGGACATCGCGATGCCGTTCTGTTCGTGCGGGCAGGGCCGAAGAATGCGAACAGTACCCCATCGTATCGAGGGCCCAGAGCACCGTAACGAAATCTATTCTGTGGCCCGAACACCGTCGCGTCTCCCGAAATGCCAAGGGCTGGAACATAATCGGTGCTCCATGCGGCGAAGGGAGGTCCCGGATGGAATAACGGAGCAATAGCTCTGTAAAGTATTGTTCAGTAGGGGCCCCTGTTTCACGGCCCCGGAGACCGTGCTCGACGCCACCGAAACCCCCGTTGCCCGAACAGGTCCCGTCACCTTCGCGGCACCCTCGTCCACGAGTGGGCGGTAGACACCGCCCAGGCGCAGGCCGGGAAGTGCTGGCGCACATCTGGTTACGCACCGAAAGGAACCGTATGCCCACCCTGCGCCGTCACGGCACCGTCGCCGTCCTCGACCTCGGCGACGGCGAGAACCGCTTCTCCCCCGACTTCCTCACCGAGATGAACACCCACCTCGACACCGTCGTCACCACCGGTGCGCAGGCCATGGTGACGACCGCGACCGGCCCGGTCTACTCCCACGGCCTCGACCTCGAGTGGTTGGCCGCCAACGGCGACCAGGCCGCCGGCTACGTGGCCGCCGTGCACACCCTGCTCGCCCGTGTGCTCACCCTGCCGATGCCCACCGCCGCCGCGATAGACGGAGACGCGTTCGGGGCAGGCGCGATGCTGGCGCTGGCCCACGACTACCGCGTGATGCGCGCCGATCGCGGGTTCTTCTGTTTCCCCGAGGCCGAGCTGCGGATCCCGTTCACCAACGGAATGGCCGCCCTCATCCAGGCGAAAGTGCCCCCCAAGACGGCGATCGCGGCCATGACCACCGCACGCCGCTTCGACGGCACCGAGGCCGCCGCCTTCGACCTGGTCGACGCCACCGCCGCCGAAGTTCTCGACGCCGCCCTCGCCTCGATCGCCCCCCTGGGCGGCAAGGATCAGCCGACGATGACGGCCATCAAATCGGTGATGTTCGAGGGAGTGCTCACCGCCTTGCGCGGCAAGAACTGATCACGGCAGCCGCGGGCCCTTGCCCAGATACACATCACCACGGTCGTCGGTGGCCCAGCCGCCACCGGTATACCCGTCGAGGACGAAACAGGCATCACAGAACTGCTTCCCGAACACCGACAGGTAGATGCTGCGGTACTGACTGATCGCCCGCATCTTCACCGACTTGTAGGCGGCCTGAGCGGCGGGCTGGGCCTCGAGGAAAGCGTAGCGGCGGAAGTCGGCGACCGGTTCGCTCGAGAACCGGACCAGCCCGAGCCGGTTGAGGTTACCCAGGTAGTGATGGTCGCGTTCGGGCATCGCGCACCCGGCCATATTGGCGATCATGTTGATCCCGTCGGCGAGGCGCTGGGACCCGATCCCGAACGGCGTCTTCGTGCGGATATCGATGGCGGGCTGTGGCCCGGCGACGGCGAGGAACCGCAGGATCCTGGCCTCGTCGGGGGTCAGGTCGTGCAGGATCGGCACGAACGAGGGGTGCACGTCGCGGGGTTGCTGCGCCGAGTCCCAGCCCTCGTTGATCATGGCGTCGCCGATGGTCTTGAGATCTTCGGCGTCGACATCGGAGTCGATGGCACGCAGGGCACCGGAAGCGGTGGGCGCCAAGCCGAGCGCGCTCAGTGCCGCCCGGCGCAGCACATCCACGCGTTCGTCGATGATGCGCGACATCGGTTCGCCCGCCCGGATGTCGTCGACCAGTTCGGTGGCCGTGTGCACAGCACCCTTGGTGACGGCACCGACGAATTGCCGCATCGTGAGCCCGGCGATGCGGGCCAGACCCGCCAGGTCGGTGGGGATACCGGAATCGCGGTCGTCGTTCATGGTCACGCTCCGAAGACCAGTAGGTGCACGCCGCCGACGAGGGCGCCCAGGATGCCGCCGTGCAGATACAGCAGCCAGGCGTCCTGTTCGATGGCGGTGTACAGCATTTCGACGAACTCCTCGGGCGGTAGTTCGCGCAGTTTCTCGGTGGCGAGCTCATCGACGCTGGCCGCTGTCGACTGGGAGAACTCCACGTCCTCGACCAACCAGGGCTTCATCTCGGTGGCCAGACTCGCACCCGCGGTGGCCTGGATGGCGTCGAAATGCCGTGGGCCGACGGCCAATCGGGTCACCGACCGCAACGGACCGAGGATACGGTCGATCTCGAGCTGCAGGAAGTGTGCGATCACCGCGCGGGTCTTGTCACCGCTCGGCCCGTCGAGCAGTTGTTCGGTGACCACGTCGAGGGTGACGATCTGATACCCGATCGCGTGGCCGAGATCGGCCGCCGCCTGGTACTGGCGTTTGGCGAATTTCGCGACACCCCACGGGTATTTGTATCTCGGCTGCGGGTTCGCCGGTTCGAACACCACCTTGATGGCGATGATGTTGACCAGCACACCCACCACGGCGCCGCCGAGCACCACGACCAGCCACGCGGGCACCAGATGCACCAGGGTGTGCAACCAGCCGGGCAGTTCGATCATCGCGGGCGTGTCACCGTGCGGGGAGCTGTAGTGCAGCAGCGACAACCACAGCGCCACGACCACACCGAAGGGGAAACCCAGCACCCCACTGCGCGTCATGAACCGCAGTTCGGGAGCGCCGAGCCCGTAGATCACGTCCTTGAGCAATTCCGGGCGGCGCCGCAGATATCCGACGACCATCAGCTTCACATCGAGCAGCTGGTCGATATTGGCGCCGATGAAGTCGAAGGCACGGTCGGTGATCGCCGGCAGTTCGGCTTCGACCCGCGCGTAGATCGCCTCACGCGCACGCGGCGGCATATCCGCCCACAGCTGCGGGTGTTCGGTGGTCATGATCGAATCGACCATCGAGCGCACATTCGGCAACGCCACGTGCGCGACCTGGGCGGAGATCTTGCGCGGATCCATCTGGTCGAAGAAGTCCTTGGCCGTGCCGATCTTGGCGACGGCGTTGTCGACCATCAGGCTGGCCATCTTCTCCGCGCGCGCCGGGATGAACCCCTGGAATCCGAGAATGCCGCCCGGTGCGAACGTCGGCAGGATCTGAACTTTGCGCGGCAGCAACGGGAACAGCGTCTTGAGGCCCGGCACATAGAAACCGGTGAATCGCACCGGTGCGAACAGCATGATCACGCCGGTCCAGTTGGTGATCAGACCCGCGACGGCGCTGAAGATCGGAATGCTGATCATGTCGACCCAGAACTTGCTGAGTCCGGTCATCTCTTCCCAGTTCAGCAGGCCGAAGAAGCCCGCCGCCTCGATCTCAGCATTCATCCGGCGTCCACTCCGTCGTGTTCCGAACATCGCGCGTTTCGGTCATCCTAGGGGACAGATCGGGAGGTTCCGGGCAAGTTCGGCACTTACCCGCAATATCGGAGCAAACCTGCGATCATGTCCGGACCCGGCGTGCATTCGACCTTGCGCAGGTACGTATTCCAGGCTAACGCGGTGGGTCCGGCTCCGGGTCGGGATCGTCGGACCCATGGGTGGTGGCGACCAGCAGCAGGTTGGTGTCGATGTCGTGGGTGACCTTGTTGGCGACCGATCCGAGTAGCCGCGCGGGACCACTCATCCCCCGGTTGCCGATCACCACGAGGTCGTATTTCCAGGCGGCGTTGCACAGCGCTTCGGCGGGCGGCACGCCGGTGAGCACGTCGTGGCCGAGCAGTTCGGGATCGTCGAGGTCCAGGGCCGCGTGCACCTGGGCCAGGGTTTCCGCGCCGTCGGCGTCGGTTTTCGTCGCGGTCACCAGGAACGGGCGCGCACCGAGTTCCAGGGCCAGGTCGTAGCCGCGGCGCACCGCGAGCATCGAACTGGGTGAGCCGTCGGTGGCCAGGCCGACGGTGGTCCAGCGTTTGGGCACCTTGTGGGTGAACAGGACGTCGGTGGGGCTGTGGTGGGAGACGTGGTTGGCGGTGGAACTGGTGAGCCGGTCCTTGGAGCGACCGAGCCCACGCGCCCCGATCACCAGCAGCGTGCCCGGGTCCTGCGCACCGACTTCGAGCAGCGCCGCGCTCGGTGTCCCCGGCATGTCAAGGGCCGTCACCTGCGACAGACCCGCGTCGACGAGCGCGGCGACGGCGGCAGCGCTGATCCGCACGGCCGATTCGGGATCGAGGGCGGACTTGCGCGCCTTTTCCTTCCAGACGGTCAGCGCGGTGATCGGGACCCCGAGCCGGAGCGCGACCTCACCGGCGACGGTGACCGCCAGTTGCGCGGCCTCCGACCCGTCGGTTCCCACCACGATGCGCTGGTAGCGGTCCATGGGACCCTCTCCGATCCGACGACGGCGGTTCGCCACAGTATAAACACCGCACGCTCCGGCAATCCGGCCGCAAATGCCCGCGCAAGGTCAGAGGGCGATACCGAGGAGTCCGTCGACGGCGGTGCGCACCAGGGCCGGGGCGGCGGTGTCGGTGCCGCCGTAGGCGATCGCCTGCTCGGCCCAGTTGTCCACCGCGACAAGGGCTTTGGGGGTGTCGAGGTCGTCGGCCAGGTGCTGACGCAGGCGGGCGACGGTGTCGGTCGCCGACGGTCCCGAGCTGAGCGACACCGCTTCGCGCCAGCGGGCGAGCCGCGCCTTCGCCTGGTCGAGGACCGCGTCGGTCCACATGCGGTCCTGCCGGTAGTGCCCGGCGAACAGGCCGAGGCGGATCGCGGCGGGGTCGACTCCGGAGCGGCGCAGTTTCGAGACGAGCACCAGGTTGCCCTTGGACTTCGACATCTTCTCGCCGTCGAGCCCGATCAGCCCGGCGTGCACGTAGTGGCGGGCGAAACGGCGGGTGCCGGTGATGGCCTCGGCGTGCGCGGCGGAGTACTCGTGGTGGGGGTAGATCAGGTCCGAGCCGCCGCCCTGGACGTCGAACTCGGTGCCGATGCGGTTGAGCGCGATCGCGGCACACTCGATGTGCCAGCCGGGGCGCCCGGCGCCGAACGGTGCCTGCCACGACGGTTCGCCGGGGCGTTCGGCGCGCCACAGCAGGGCGTCGATGGTGTCGCGCTTGCCGGGCCGGTCGGGGTCGCCGCCGCGTTCGGCGAAGAACTTCTCCATGGTGGCGCGGTCGTAGCCCGACTCGTAGCCGAACTGTTCGGTGGCGTCGGTGCGGAAGTAGATGTCGGGGTGTTCGGCGTCGTCGACGATGTAGGCGGCGCCGGAGGCGAGTAGTTTCTGCACCACCTCGACGACCTCTTCGACCGATTCGATGGCGCCGATGTACTGGCGGGGCGGCAGCACCCGGAGGGCGGACATGTCCTCGCGGAACAGGTCGATCTCGGAGCTGCCCAGGTCGCGCCAGTCGATGCCGTCGCGGGCGGCGCGTTCGAACAGCGGGTCGTCGACGTCGGTGACGTTCTGCACGTAGTGCACGTCGTGTCCGGCGTCGCGCCACAGCCGGTTGACCAGGTCGAAGGTCAGGTAGGTCGCGGCGTGGCCGAGGTGGGTGGCGTCGTAGGGGGTGATTCCGCAGACGTACATCTTCGCGGTCGCGCCGGGGGTGACCGGGCGGACCTGGCGGTCGGCGGTGTCGTACAACCGCAACGGCGGCCCTGCTCCGGGGACGGTCGGAAGGGCGTTATCGGACCAGGACTGCATGATTCGAGGGTAGAGCCCCGGCCGGAGTGCTCGCCTCGCGGCCCGGTCGACCCGGTTGCCCGGCCGGATTCGGCGCGGCCCGCAACCTGCACACAAACGTGTTCGACCGGCGCTGTCAAGGGTTGCGCTCACGAGGATTCCCAGGCCGCAGGGGGTGCGCCTGTGCGGTGGGCGGTTGTGTCGCGGTCTCGGTCGCCGAGCCCGCGAACGGTAGCTGCCGTCACCGGCACGCCGCACACCTACTACCTATAATTACCTATTTGCACCTATCTGTACGTTCCTATACGGTCGTTTCATGCCAGAAGGTTTCTATTCAGTGGAACAGGTCGCGGAATTGCTCGGACTGCATGTCCGCACCGTGCGCGGATACGTCCGCGACGGCAAACTGCCCGCCGCCCGCATCGGCAAGCAGTACCGCATCACCCACGACGACCTCGAGACCTTCACCGGCCTCCCGATCAGCGCACCGAAACCCGCGACCGCCGGGCACGCGGAGGCCTCCTGCATCGTCGAGATCGACGACATCGACCGCGCCACCGTCGACCGTGTCGCGACCCTGCTCACCGCCACCGCCGCCACACGGGGTCCCGGCGGGCGGGCACTGCGGGTCGAAACCAGCTACGACCCGGCACGCGGACGCCTCAAAGTGATCCTGCTCGGCGGACTCGCCGACACCGCACGCCTGCTCGACTACCTGGACGGAGTCCTCGCCCCATGAGCACCCTCTACACCTCAGAGCAGGGCCGCGAACGCATCAGCGCGCGCTACCGCGAACATCTGGCGGCTTGGCCTGTTCCATGGGAGCAGCGGCTCGTTCCGACCGCGGCGGGTGAGACGTTCGTGCTGGTCTGTGGCCCGGTCGACGCGCCACCACTGGTGTTGCTGCACGGTTCGGGCTCCAATGCGAGCGCCTGGCGAGGCGACATCGCCGACTGGGCTGCCCGGTTCCGGGTGTACGCGGTGGATCTGCCCGGCGAGCCCGGTTTCAGCGCTCCCACCCGGCTGCCGCTGAACACCGATGCGTGCGCAAACTGGCTCGACGAGGTCCTCGACGGGCTCGAACTGGACACGGTGTCGATGATTGGAATGTCGCTCGGCGGCTGGACCGCGCTGGATTACGTGACGCGCAGACCGGGGCGAGTCGACGCGCTGGCGCTGCTGTGCCCGGGTGGTCTGGGCAGGCACCGGTACGGGTGGCTGGTGCAGGCTCTCGGACGACGGCTACTCGGCCGACACAGTGTGCGCGAGATGGCACGCACCGGTCTCGGGCTCACAGGTCCGGCGGCGGAGGAAGTCCTCGACGACGTGGAACTGGTCTTCACCCATTTCTCGGCCCGCTCGGGAAATCTACCGAGGTTCTCCGACACGCAGTTGCGGTCGGTGGGTATTCCGGTACTTGTGATCGTCGGCGAGCGTGACGCACTGTTCGATTCGGCGGGCACGGCTCGACGCGCTCGGGCATTGGCCGATGCGCAGGTGCGTCTCCTGCCCGGTGTCGGACATGCCGTGCTGGGGCAAAGCGAAGCCGTACGGCACTTCCTGCTCGCCCACTGACCCTGTGTCGCCGCGCCCCGACTCGCGGCAACTCAGGGCGTCGGTCAGGCCGGGCGGCAGTGCAGGTTGAGGTTGTCGGCGTTGGGACCGAGCAGGGGCAGCGCGTAGAAACCGGCACCCACCTGGTCGGGAGCCTCGACGACGACCTCGGGCAGCCAGGCGCCGGTGGTGCGGTCGGTGGCGGTGCAGACGTAGGTCTGGTCGTCGAACCAGCCGGCGGGGAAGGCCTGGGCGGGCGCGGCGACGACGGCGCCGAGCAGCAGGGCGGCGGCGGATCCGGTGACGATCGAACGAGTCGACATGGTGTTCCTCTGATGATGCGGGGACAGCGAAAGTGCTTGGAGCACACTAGCACCGGCACCGTCGTACACCCAGGAAAATCCGTGCCGGTCAGAAGGGTGTGCGCACCCGCGCTTTCCCACCCTGCGGACCGAACATGTGCAGGATCTCGACGCTTCGATCGCCGGCGGGCCCGAACCAGTGGGGCTGGTCGGTGTCGAACTCGGCGACCTCGCCTGGACGCAACACGAGTTCCTGTTCGCCGAGGATCAGCCGCAGGTCCCCGGCCAGCACATACAACCACTCGTAACCGGCGTGGGTGACCAGCCGTGGTGTCTTCGGGCCGAGGACCTGTTTGAAGACCTGCATGCGGCCCGGGTATTCGGTGAGCGGCACGACCACACTGCCGTTGCGGCTGCGGCGCGGCGTGAGGTGCACCCGCGGGTCCCCGGTGGCGGGTGCGGCGATCAGCTGGTCGAGCGAGACCCGGTGCGCCCGCGCCAACGGCAGCAGCAGATCGAGGGTGGGGCGCCGTTTGCCGGTTTCGAGCCGAGACAGGGCGCTCACCGAGATCCCCGTCTGGGCAGACAACTCGTGCAGGGTCAGGTCGCGGCCGCGGCGCAGTGCCAGCAGGCGCGGTCCGATCTCGTCGATGATCCGGGCGTCGTCCACCCCACCATTTTGCGGTCTTCGCAAAATCTCTACCTGTTCGCCCGGCCGTGCCTCGACGATTCTCGCCATGATCGACACAGCGAAAGACCAAGCCCTCGGCTCGCGACGACGATGGGCGGTGCTGGCGGTGTGCAGCACGGGCCTGTTCCTGGTGGGGCTGGACACGACCATCGTCAACGCCGCCCTGCCGTCCATCGCCCGCGACCTGCACACCGGAGTCCGTGGCATCGCCTGGATCGTCGACGCCTACACCTTGGTGATGGCGAGCCTGCTCATCTCCGCGGGCGCCGTCGCCGACCGGGTCGGGCGGCGACGGGCGTTCCGGGTGGGGCTGGTGCTGTTCGGTGCGTCGTCGGTGCTGTGCGCGGTGGCCCCGACGGTCGATGTGCTGCTCGCCGCGCGGATCGCGCAGGGTGCGGGCGCGGCGATGTTGAGCCCGGTGGCGCTCGCGATCGTCGTCGGCGTGTTCACCGACCCGGCGCAGCGGGCACGCGCGATCGGGGTGTGGGCGGCGGTCTTCGGGGTGGCGATGGCGGCGGGACCGGTCGTCGGCGGCGTCCTGGTGCAGAGTCTGGGGTGGCGTGGGGTGTTCTGGGTGAATCTGCCGGTGATCGCGGTGGTGCTCGTGCTGACCGCGCTGGTGGTTCCCGAGTCGAGAGCGGTGCGGGTGCGGCGGCTCGACGGCCTCGGGCAGGTGCTGCTGGTGATCGTGGTCGGCGGGTCGGTCGGTGTGCTTCTCGAGGGCCCGCGTCTCGGCTGGGCTTCGCCCGCGACGATCATCGGATCGGCGGTGGTGTGCGCGGCGGTCATCGCGTTCGTCCGGCTCGAAGGCCGCAGGCCGGAACCGTTGATCGACCCCGATCTGTTCCGTCGGGCACCGTTCACCGCGGCTGTCCTCAGCGCGGTCGCGATGTTCGTCGCCCTCGGCGCCACCTTGCTGCTGACGACGCTGTACCTGCAGGACGCGCGCGGGATGTCACCGGCGGCGGCCGGTGCGGTGATGCTGCCACTGGCGATTCCCGCGATCGTGTTCGCTCCGCTCTCGGGTGTGCTCGTGAGCCGCCACGGTGCGCGGCGACCGCTACAGCTCGCGGGCGGATTCACCGCGCTCGGTGGTGCGCTGCTGGTCGTCGCGGTCGGCGAACACCGCCCGCTGACCCTGCTGCTGACGGCGTTGCTGCTGGTCGGAATCGGGTTCGGCTTCGCCAACCCACCCATCACCACCACCGCCGTGAGCGGGATGCCCGCCGACCGGGCCGGGGTGGCAGGCGGAATCACCTCCACCGCACGCCAATTCGGTGCCGCCCTCGGCGTCGCCGTCGCGGGCGGGTTCATCGCCGGCGCGACGCACACGGAACTGGCTCAGGCCGCACGGCCGGGCTGGGTTCTCGTCGGCTGTTGCGGGCTGCTCGTGATGGTCGCGGCCGCGTTCGCACCCTCAGAACGCGGGCCAGGGGATCGGGCGGGCCGAATTCGGTAGTGGCATGACCGGGCGTTCCAGCAGGGCTTTGGTGCGTTCGGTCAGTGCGGTGATCTCGGCGTCGGTGATGTGCTCGGCGAGCGAATCCGCTATCGGGCCGGTCAGATTCGTGGCGAACGCGGTGACATCGGCGATCAGTGCCTCGTCGATGGGCTGACCGGCCCACCCCCACAGCACCGTGCGCAGTTTCGGTTCGCTGTGCAGGCAGATGCCGTGATCGACGCCGTAGACCTGCCCGTCGACGCCTTCCAGCGCGTGCCCACCCTTGCGGTCGGCGTTGTTGAGCAGCAGGTCGAGTACCGCCATGCGTTGCAGGCGTGGATCGTCGGCGTGCACGAGCGAGATCTCGTTGCCGGTGTCGTCGAGGGCGCGCAGCACCTCGCAGAACCCCTCGGGCACCGTACCCGGTGAACACAGATCGACCAGGTCGAGGCGTTGGCGTGCGTCGGTGCGGTTGTCGACCGAGGTCACCCACCGCTGCACCATGCCAGGCCCGAACGGGCCGTCACGCAACACCGTCTCCGGGATGACACCCCATCCCAATTGTTCGGAGATCAGGTACGAGGCCACCTCACGCCCGGCGAGGGTGCCGTCGGGGAAGTCCCACAGCGGTCGTTCACCGCGCACCGGCTTGTACACCACCCGCAGCGGCGCACCATCGGGTTCGGGTGCGGCGATCTCGCACACCAGCGTCAGGTTGCTGGCGACGCCTACCCGTCCGATGATCTCGAGCTCACCGTCGGTGATGCCGGACACGTCTCACTCCTCGTCGAGTTCGGCCGCACCGAAGATCTCGCCGCGCTTGTACCCGTTGGTGCGCACACACATGTGCCCGCGCGCCGACAGCGGTTCTCCGCACAGCGGGCACGGTGGGCGCCCGGCCGCGATCACCCGGGTGGAGCGCAACGCGAACTCCCGCGCCTGCATGGGGGTGAGGAACACGCGCACCGCGTCGGGGCCTTCGTCGGTGTCGTCGAGCACCACCGATTCGTCGACCTCGGTCTCGGTGATCGCCAGCAGTTCCACCACCACGGCGTTCGCGTCGGCATCCCAGCCCAGACCCATGGTGCCGACCCGGAATTCGGTGTCAATGGGAGTCGTCAGCGGCGCCACATCGGTGACGTCCTCACCTTCGGGCGGTACCTCGGCCCCGAAACGGCGCGCCACCTCGTCGAGCAGCAACCCCATCCGGTCGGCGAGCACCTTCACCTGCTGCTTCTCCAGCAGCACGCTGACCACGCGCGGTTCCTGCACGGCCTGCAGGTAGAACGAACGATCGCCCGGCTCGCCCACGGTCCCGGCGACGAAACGATCGGGGGTGCGGAATACATGGATTGCGCGTGACACATGCACCTCCTGATACGTGACCCTCAACGACACTCACGAACAACCTCCTGGTTCAAGGAGAATCGCGGTGTCTCACATTCCCATTATCCGCACTCGCTGTCCCGGGTACTTCCCCGCCGGGCAGCGGTGGCGGTGGTGTACCCGCGGACAGGGCCGACAGGTCGGCGCCGGTGTCGTTGAACTTCCACACCGACGGCCCGTGCGGGCTGTACCGGACCACACTGATCGAGGCCGGTTCCACCGCTATCCGCTGAAAACTGTCCAGATGCAGGCCGAGCGCGTCGGCCAGGATCGACTTGATGACATCGCCGTGCGCGCACGCCACCCACAGCACATCGCGCCCGGCCTTGTCGGCGAGGCGGCGTTCGGTGTCGCGGATCGCGGCCACCGCCCGCTGCTGCACCTGTGCCAGACCTTCACCACCGGGGAACACGGCACCGGAAGCGTGCCCCTGCACCACTTTCCACAACGGTTCGGTGAGCAGTTCGGCGATCGGGCGCCCGGTCCACTCGCCGTAGTCGACCTCGATGAGCCGTTCGTCGTGTTCGGGCTCGAGACCGAGTTTGTCGGCCAGCGGGGCGACGGTGCGCTGACAGCGCAGCAGCGGTGAGCTGGCGATGTGTTCGATCGGCAGGGTGGCGAGCCGGTCGGCGACCGCGGCGGCCTGTTCGGTACCACGCTCGGTGAGCTCCACACCGGGTGCGCGCCCAGCGAGGGTGCGCGCGGTGTTGGAGGTGGACACTCCGTGCCGGAGCAGGATCACCGTCATGGGACCAGCCTAACCATCAGCGGGCCGCGGGCTCAGGTGGCGGAGACGACACCCGCGGCGAGCAGGCCCATCACCGTCAGGCCGAGGATGATCCGGTAGCCGACGAACCAGTAGAAGGAATGCTTGCCGACGAACTTGAGCAGCCACGCCACCGAGGCATAGCCGACGACGAAGGCGAGGACGGTCGCGACCAGCAGTTGCGGGCCGCTGGCGTTGAGTCCCTCACCGGCCGGTTCGAAGGCGTCGGGCAGGCTGAACAGGCCCGACGCGGTGACGGCGGGAATGGCGAGCAGGAAAGAGAACCGCACCGCCGCTTCCCGTTTCAGGCCGAGGAACAGGCCCGCGGTCGAGGTGGCGCCGGAGCGCGACACACCCGGGATCAGGGCGAGGCACTGGGCCAGGCCCATGATGATGCCGTCGCGGGTGGTGAGCTGTTCGATCGGGCGGGCCTTCTTGCCGTAGTACTCACCGGCTGCGATCACCAGCGCGAACGCCACCAGCATGAACGACACCAGCCACAGGTTGCGTGCCCCGGTACGGATCTCGTCCTTGAACAGGTAGCCGAGCACACCGATCGGAATGGTGGCGATGATGACGTACCAGCCGATGCGGTAGTCCAGCTCGCGCTGGGTGTCGCGTTCGTGGGCTTCGCGGGCGCTGCGGTCCATCACCGGAAGTTTGGTCGTCACCCGGTCACCGACGGCCACCTCACGCTGCGAGCGTTCGCGCCATCGCATCCCGAGGGTAGTGAACCAGGCGATCAGGATGCGCCAGATGTCCCTGGCGAAGTACACCAGGACCGCGGCCTCGGTGCCGAGCTGGGTGACGGCGGTGAACGACGCGCCCGCGTCGTCACCGAAGAACACACCCGAGACGATGCGCAGGTGTCCGGAGGAGGAGATCGGCAGGAACTCCGTGAGCCCCTGCACCAGTCCGAGTACCAATGCCTGGAACCAGGTCATCGACTCGCCCACCACATCCTCCTACCACTTCTCGCGCCCGAAAGATCGCGTCCTCCTGGGCTTTTGATTGCTCGCCCGGCCGTGTGGGCCCGCGATCCCGCAGCGACCCTACCCGTCGGGCCGGATCGGTGTCGTCGGCCCACCGGTGAACCCGACTCGCACCGGGTCGGCGCGGCGGTGACGGCCACGCCGCGCATTAGGCTGGGCGCCGTGACGAAAGCACGGGCGCGGTGATGGAACAGCGAACGGTGGGACGAAGCGGACTGCGGGTGTCGCGGATCGGGTTGGCGACCCACACCTGGGGCACCCATACCGACGCCGAGGAGGCCTCGGTGCAGCTGGCGGCGTTCGCCGATGCCGGGGGAACGCTCATCGACCTCTCCCCCGTCTACGGTGACGGCGCCGCGCATCAGATCCTGGCCGGGTTGCTCGGTGAGGTGGTCTCGCGCGAGGACGTGGTGCTCAGCGGGTGTGCGGGTGTGGTGACCCACAAGCCGGGCGCGGGAGTGGGCGACACGGTTCCCGCACCGGCCGCGGTCGGCCCCGTCGTCGACACGTCACGGCGGACCCTGCTGCGCCAGCTCGACCGCACACTCGCCGACCTCGGCACCGACCATCTCGACACCTTCAGCATCGCCGCCTGGGACCCCTACACCCCGCTCGAGGAGGTCGCGGCCACCCTCGAGACGGTGCTCGCCACCGGACGGGCCAGGTACGCGGGCGTGCGCGGCCTCAGCGCCTGGCAGCTGGCGAGCCTGGCCGCGATCGGCCCGGTCACGGCCGCGCAGACACCGTATTCGCTGCTGGCGCGCGCCCCCGAGAACGACGTGATTCCGGCCGCACGCCATCACGGGGTGGGGATCATCGCTTCGGCGCCGCTGGCCGGTGGCATCCTCACCGGCAAATACAGCGACGGTGTGCCCGCCGATTCGCGCGGTGCCGACGAGTCGACGGCCGCCGAGATCCGCCGCCGCCTCGACGACGACCGCGCGACCCGGGTCGTCGATGCGCTGGTCACCGCCGCCGACGGGCTCGGTACTTCGCCGCTGGCGGTGGCGCTGGCCTGGATCCGGGACCGGCCGGGTATCGCGAGCATGATCGTCGGCGCCCGCGATATCGGTCAGCTCACCGGTGTGCTGGCCGCCGAAACCCTGGAACTGCCGCGGGCGATCGCGGCCGCCCTCGACGATGTGAGCGCCCGTTCGGAATGATGGCTAGCCTTACCTGCATGAAACTGCGTGGTGTGCTGACGGCGATGCTGGCGGCGACGGTCCTCACGGGCGCCGTCGCCTGCACCGGAAGCAATCCTGCATCGACTGCACAAACCCGTGGGCCGGTGACCGCCCAGTTCGCCGACCTCGACCCTGTCCCGATCGGGCCCGCACCCACGCCGAAGATGCCCGCGACCGCGCGCTCGTTCGACGGCACCGAGGTGACGGTCACCGACGCCTCGCGCATCATCGCCGTCGACCGGTACGGCACGCTCGCCCAGACCGTGTGGGCGCTCGGTCTCGGAGACAACCTCGTCGGGCGAAGCACCTCCGCCTCGTTCCCCGCCGTCGCCGACGTGCCGAACGTGGCGGGCGGCAACGGCAGTCTCAGCGTCGAAGCGGTGCTCGCCCTTCGTCCGTCGGTGTTCCTCACCGACACCACCAGCGCCGCGCCCGCTGTGCGCGACCAGCTGCGCGCGGCCGGTGTGACGGTCGTGTACTTCGACCCCGACCGCAGCATGGACGGTGTGGTCCCGCAGATCGAGGCCGTCGCGACGGCCCTCGGGGTCCCTGACGCGGGCCGCGCGCTGGGGCAGCGCACTCGTGACGAGATCGCCGCCGCCACCGCCCGCGTGCCCTCCGCCGACCCGAAACCCAAGATCGCGTTCCTGTACCTGCGCAGCGCCGCGATCACCATGATGGCCGGCCCGGGTTCCGGTGCCGATTCGCTGATCACCGCGGTGGGCGGGGTCGACGCGGGGACCTCGGCCGGGCTGCGCGAGCCGTTCACCGCGATCACGAGTGAGGCGATGATCGCCGCGTCGCCCGATGTGCTGCTGGTGATGACGGACGGTCTGAAGTCGGTGGGCGGGGTCGACGGCTTGGTGAAGGTGCCCGGCATCGCCCAGACGCCCGCCGGGCGGGATCGGCGCGTGGTCGACATGTCCGACGCGGTGGTGCTGAGCTTCGGCCCCAACACCGGCCGGGTGATCTCGGCGCTGTCCGATGCCATCTACGGGAAGACGTCATGACCCCGCGAGCAGCAGGAGTGACCTGCCGGGCGCGTGTCCTCCAGCCGGTTGACCCGGTCGTTCGGCGCACCCGGCGATGCCCGGAGTTCGAACGTCTGGCGCCGGTTACCCGCGCAGCGCCGGGCGGTGGCGATAGCTCTCGCACTCGACAGCCAGGGCGGCGTCGTCGCCCGATGACGACTGAGCCTTCCCGCGACGAGCACCGAGACGTCGCATGAGTGACGCCCCGGAGCTGATCAAGTCCGCCGATCCGGCGCGGATCACCGATGCGACGCCTGACCCGCTGCCGCGTCCGCGGCACCGCGCTACCCGGGTGACGGTGGTGTTCGTGGTCGCACTGGCCGCACTGGTGATCCTGGCAGTCGTATCGGCGGTGCTCGGACAGGTGCCGACCACCGCCGCGGAGGTGGTCGGCAGCGTCGCGCACCGGATCGGACTGGATTTCGGGCCGATGCCCGCACACCCGGCCGGCGAGGTAACGCTGTGGGAGGTGCGTTTCCCCCGCGTGGTGCTGGCCATCCTGGTCGGGGCGGTCCTCGCGACAGCGGGTGCATTGTTGCAGGGCGTGTTCGCCAACCCCCTGGCCGAACCGGGCGTGATCGGGGTATCCGCCGGTGCGGCGGTCGGTGCGGGCACGGTGATCGTGATCGGTGGCGCGTTCGTCGCCGCCTGGTCGATCGCGGCGGCCGCGTTCGTCGCCGGGCTCGTCACGACGGCGCTGGTCTATGTGCTTTCCCGTTCGGGTGGGCGCACCGAGGTGGTGACGTTGATTCTCACCGGTGTGGCGATCAACGCGTTCGCCGGTGGTCTCATCGCGCTGCTGCTGTTCATCGCCACCCCCGCCGCCCGGGATCAGATCGTGTTCTGGCAGCTGGGCAGTCTCAACGGCGCCACCTGGCCGTCGGTCGCCGTCGTCGCCACCCTCGCCGCGAGCGGAATCCTGGCCGCCGTGCTCATCGCGCCGCGCCTTGATCTGCTGGCGCTGGGGGATTCCGCGGCCCGTCACCTCGGTGTCGACGTGGAGCGGCTGCGCAGGCAGGTGATCGTGGTGGTCGCCGTGCTCACCGCCGCGGGTGTGGCGTTCAGCGGCATCATCTTGTTCGTCGGCTTGATCGTGCCGCATGTGGTGCGGATGCTCGTCGGGCCGGGGCACCGGGTCCTCGTGCCACTCAGCGCCGTCGTCGGAGCGGTGGTGTTGCTCGGTGCCGACGTCGCCGCGCGCACCCTGGTCCGCAATGCCGACCTGCCCCTCGGCATGCTGACCTCACTGATCGGCGGCCCGTTCTTCTTCTGGCTGCTGCGCCGCACCAGGGCCAAGGCCGGAGGTTGGGGATGAGCACACCGAGCCCGTCCGCTTCCCGCCCGGTACTCGACCGAACGGCCGCGAGTACCCCGGTTCAGCGGCGGAAGGCGACGTCGTGGCGGTCGCTGTTCGCCCGCACTCCCGATGTTCCCGCGCGCCCGGGACCGGGCACCGTCACGCTGCGGGCGACGGATCTCACCGTGCGCCGTGGGGATCGCACGGTTTTGGAGGACGTCGACTTCCGGGTGGCGGCCGGTGAGATCGTCGCGCTGGTCGGACCCAACGGCGCGGGCAAGTCGAGCCTGCTCGCCGCCTTGGCCGGTGAGCTGGAGCCCACCTCGGGCACGGTGAAACTCGAAGGCCACGCCCTGTCGCACTGGACCCATGCCGACATGGCCCGGCGCCGCGCGGTGCTGCCGCAATCGCACACCGTCGGCTTCCCGTTCACGGCTCGCGAGGTCGTCGCCATGGGCCGCGCGCCGTGGCTGCACACGCCCGCCGCCGACCGCGACGACGAACTGATCGCCGCCGCCCTGGCCGCCACCGACGTCACCCACCTCGCCGCCCGCACCTTTCCCGCCCTGTCCGGCGGTGAACGCGCCCGCGTCGCCCTGGCCCGGGTCCTCGCCCAGGACACCGCAACCCTGCTGCTGGACGAACCCACCGCCGCCCTCGACATCGGCCATCAGGAAGCGGTACTCCGGCTCGCCGCCGACCGTGCCGCCGAGGGCTCGGCGGTGGTCGTCGTCGTGCACGACCTCGGGGTGGCCGCGGCCTACGCCGACCGCGTCACCGTCCTCGACGAGGGCCGGGTCGCCGCCGACGGCCCACCCCGGCAAGTCCTCACCCGCGACCTGCTGACCAAGATCTACCGACACCCGGTCGACGTCTTCGACCACCCCGTCACCGGCCTGCAACTGGTCCTGCCCGACCGCACCCGCCCCTGAACCACCACTCGCACCACGCTGCGACGAAGGCGCCTGCCGTAACCGAGCTCCGCACCCGCTACAACGGCCGACAGGTCGCAGACCGGTGTAACCGGCGGGGCTGGTCCTACCGGAAACCGCCGCCGAATCCACCGGAGAAACCACCACCGGAACAGCCGGAGTAGCCACCACCTCCGTCGCCCCCATAGGTGCTGGAGGGGCCGTAATACTTCCCGGATCGTCGCGGCCTGCTCGGATCGTGTGGATGCGGATCGATCAGCTCACCGGTCAGCGCCTGCCAGCCTTCGGCCTCACTCGAATACCTGTCCGTCAGTGCCCGTCGGGTTTCGGCACCCCACGACACCTGCGTATACGGGTGGTGTTCGCGCTCGGCACGCAAGGCTTCCTGAACTTCGGCCACGGTCAGTTCGCCCTGCGCCCCGAGGATGGCGTCCAGTGTGGACAGGTAGATCCAGAAAGTTCGCGCATTCGAGTAGTCGGTGATCTCGTAGGCCCACTGCGCCCCGGTGGCGGCGTCCAGCGCCGCTGCACGACGCGAACGGATGCGCTCTCGCTCACGCTCTCGTTCTTCCTCGCGCCGCCGCTGTTCCTCTTCGATGCGTTGCCGTGTGCGTCGGTGCTCTTCTTCGAGGAATTCGGTCAGGTCGCCGGTACGTTGCTTGTACTCCGCGATCACCCGGCGGAACTCGGCGCGCAGTTCGGCCGCGTGCGTGTCGTAGTTCGCGCGCAGCCGCCGGTTTCTGCGCGCGTACCGCAGCGACCACAACAGGGTCCCGCCTAGTGGCGGCTCGAGGTGCGCACCCACTTCCCGTGCGCGGGCCTGTAATTCGCTGATGGCGCCGAGCAGGTCCTCGGTCGCCGAACGCCACCGGTCGTAGTCGCTGCCGGAGACCGTGGTGTCCGGGTACGCATCCGATCGGAAACCCGGATCGCTCACGCACGCGAGATAGTCGTGGTCCCGGATCAGTACACCGATCACATCGAGGCGCCGATTCTCGACCAGGTTCGCCAGCGTGCTCACGTGTACCGTGCGGCCCATACCTCATTGTGACAGAACTACGTTGTCCGACACGGCCTTTCACTCGGGTCGATCCAACATGATGACCCCGTGGTCGACCGCACCCTCCGCGCCGTGGCCGACCGCCGGGTTCTCCCTCACCGCCAGATGATCTTGAGCAGCGCGGGGGTGAGCACCATGCGGATGATCGTGGCGTCGATGATGAGCGCGACGATCATCCCGTAGGCGATGTACTTCATCAGCACCAGGTCGGAGAACCCGAACGCACCGGTCACCACGATGAGGATCGCGGCGGCCGAGGTGATGACCCCACCGGTGTGGGCGACGCCGTAGCGGATCGACTCGGTGGCATCGGCACCGGACGCGCGTTTCTCCGCGATGCGTGAGAGCAGGAATACCTCGTAGTCGGTGGACAACCCGAAGATGACCGTCACGATCAACGCGACCACCGCGAACATCAACGGCCCCGGCGTGAAGTCGAAGACCCCGGCCCCGTGCCCTTCCACGAAGATCCAGGTCAGCACACCCAAGGTCGACACCAGACTGAGCGCACTCATCGCCACGGCCTTCACCGCCAGGATCACCGACCGGAACGCCACGATCATCAAGGCCAGGGCGGCGGCGACGAGAATCGCCAACAGCAGTGGCAGCCCGTCGATCAACCCGTTGATGCTGTCGCGTTCCAGCGCCGGAATGCCGGCGACCATGATCTCGACACCGGGTGGGGCGGGCAGGGCACGTAAGGAGTCGATCACCCGGTCGGCGTCGCGTTTGTCTCCGAGCCCGGCCGAGAGCACGTTCACATCGTTCTTCGTCGGCGCGGCCGGTTCGAAGCGCCCGGTCAGACCCGGAATCTGGTTGGCCTCGAACCGGATGTCACCGAGCTGCTGCGGTGAGGCACCGACCACGACGAGCTTCAACGGCTCGGTGCGGAAGCCGGGGAACAGCCGGTCGAAATCCTCCTGCGCCACCCGCGCCGGATTGTCGGCGGCCAGATACTTCTCGCTGATCCCACCGAACTCGATGTGGCGCAATGGAATACTGAGTGCCAGCAGTCCGAGCACGATGGGGATCACCACCGCCCAGGGCCTGCGCATCGCCCAGATCGCCAGGCGGGAGAAGAATCCGGCGTCGATCTCGGCTTCGGTCTGACTGCGGGAGAACCGCTTCCAGCCCAGCCAGTCGATACGCCGCCCCGCGATGCTCAACGCGGCGGGCAGCGCGGTCACCGACAGCACCGCCGCCAGCATCACCGCCGAGATGCCACCGTAGGGCACCGAGCGCAGCACCCCGTTGGGAAAGATGAACAGCGCGCCGAGGCTGAGCGCGATGATGCCCGCCGAGAACTGCACCGTGCGCCCGGCGGTCGCCACGGTGCGCGCGGTCGCTTCTTCCACGCTGCGCCCGGCGGCCAGCTCCTCCCGGAATCTGGTCACCGTGAACAGCCCGTAGTCGATCGCCAATCCGAGACTGACCAGCGTCATCACGGCGCTGGCGAACACATTGACCTCGATGTGGTCGGTGAGCGCCCGCAGCATCCCCGAGGTGCCGAGGATGGTGAGCCCACCGATCAGCACCGGCAGCAACGCACCGATCACCCCACCGAACACGAAGTACAGCAGGATCGCCACGATCGGCAACGCGATGATCTCCGCGCGCCGGATGTCGTGCTGCATCCCGATGTTGATCCCCTCGACCACCGGCTGCAACCCGGCCAGCTGCACCGTCGTCCCACCGGGTCCGCCGCCGGGCACCCCGGCGTTCAGGTGCGGTTTGAGTGCCAGGTAGTTGTTGACCGTTGCCGTGCCGCCGCCACCGGCCAGCCCGATGCTGGCGAAGGCGTGCTGTTTGGTCGGGTCGGAGGCGTTCGCCGAGAACGGGCTGTCCCAGTAGCTGTCGATCTTGTGGATGCGCTCGCCGTGCTCGGCCCGTAAACCGTTGAGGGCGGCCAGAACCGGGCCCCGCACCGCCGGATCGTCGACGGTGGCGCCTGCGGGGGCGGTGTAGATGACGATGAGGTCGCCGTCGGTGTCGCGCCCGAAGGTGTCGTCGGCCAGTTTCGACGCCGCGACCGACTGGCTGTCCTCGTCGAACCAGCCCTCCTGGGTGTAGCGACCGGCCAGGTCACGGCCGTACCACCCGGAGATCGCCACCGCGAGGACGAACAACCCGAGCACGAGAAAACGATGCCGGTGGACGAAACGCCCCCACCGCATCGACCGCGATTCCCGCATCTCAGCCGCAGGCGGCGGTGCGGTAGTCGGCCGAGCGCAGGATGCCGCACAGATCGGTGCGCGAGATCTTCCACTTCCCGTCGATCAGCACGAAATGCACGATGGTGGTGCGGACATTGGTGCCCGAACCGTCCTTGTCCAGGCGCATGGTCGCGGTGAGCGTGCCGTCGCGGTTGTCGAACACCGGGTCCACGACCCCGTACACGGCGTGCGGGTTGTCGCGCAGCGCCTTGTACATGTCGGGGATCGCGTCCTTGAACGCGGCGCCGTCCTCGATGAGAGCGGTGCGTTCGTCGTCGGGCAGGTTGGGGTCGAGCGCGCGTTTGATCTGCGCGTCGAGTTCGGCGGCGGTCGGCAGCGGCACATTGGCCTTGCTCGACGAGATCGCGACCGAGGAGGACAGGGAGGCGTTGGCCGAGGACCGTGCGGCGTCGACCGAGGCCTCGTCGGTCCCACCGCAGGCGGTGAGGACGACGAGGGCCGTGAGGCAGGCGGTGGCCGCAGCGGCCCTGGCGAAAAGTGTGGAAGACATCACCATCTACATACCATCAATGACGGCACCGATCCGGCCGAGGATGCCGCGAACACTGGTTTCGGGCCGATGAACGGGTTGCGCGTGTTCGATCAGGTCGCGCACGAACGCGACGACGCTTCGCTCGTCGTCGAGGTCGATATCGGTGACCTGTGCGCCGGCCTGCGCCACCACATCGGCCGAGCCGGGCACGGTTTCGCCCAGGTCGGGACGGTATATCTGGACGGTCAAGGTGGCGCGCCTGGTGCGGAAGGCGAAGGGCCGACCGTCGTCGGTGGTACCGAAACCGTGGGCGAACGGGCCGAGTGAGAGGTCATCGATACCGAAACCCGACGCGGTGGGCTCGGTCATCGTGTGTTCTCCTGCCGCTGCGAGGGGCGATCAGTTGTCGACACGTCAACAGTAACGCGCGTCACCGACGTCGCGGCGCGGGCCACCCGGTCGGAGCTACTGGTGAGTCATCATGGTCAGATGGTGATCTGCGGTCATCTCGTGCGGAATTGAAGGAGTTCGGTGCATGCGCCTTCGTGGCTCGGTCGCCTCGACGTTGCTGGCGGCACTTGTGGTGGCCACCGGTTGCGCGGGTGAGGACAGCGGTCCCTCTGTGCCGACCAGGGAACCGGCGACCGCCGCGGTCTCGCCCGTCGTGGCAGGTGTCCCGGCCGGGAGTGTCACGCCGCTTCCGGCAACGAAAGCGCTACTGGCCGAACGGGCGACCGGTCGGCTCGCCGCGCTCGACACCGCGGGCACGACGCTCGCCCTGATCGACTCGGCGGGCACCCAGCGGGTCACCCTGCCCGTCGCGGGCACCGCCCTGGCGCAGGGGACGGCCGGAGAGGTGCTCGTCGCCGCCGACCGCCGGGTACTGCGTGTGCGTGCCGATTCGGGCGCGGTCACCGAACTGCCCGTCGAGGGTGACGTGCGCAGTGTGCAGATCCGGCCCGACGCGAGCCTGGTCGTGGGCACCGCCGACGGCACCGTGCGCGTCCTCGATCCCACCGGCGCCGTCACCCGCACCGTCACCGGTCTGGTCTCGGCCGACGCGCTCGCGGTCACCGGCGACGACATCACCGTCCTGGACCGCAGCCAGACGGCCGTCGTCGGTGTCGGCACCGACGCGCTCGGCCTGATGCTGCGCGCGGGCGACGGCGCGACCAACGCCATGGCCGACCCGCACGGCCGCATCGTCGTCGCCGACACCGACGGCGGTGAACTGCTCGTCTACTCGGCCGGTCCGCTCGTGCTGCGTCAGCGTTTCCCGGTAGCATCGGCGCCTTACGCCCTGGCCTACGATCCGCGCTCGGACACGGTCTGGGTGTCGTGCACAGAGAGCAACGAGGTCGTCGGGTACGACCTGTCGACCGGCATCGGTATCGAGGTCGACCGCTTGACCACCGTGCGTCAGCCCGACGCGATCGCCGTCGACGAACGCACCGGCGACCTGTTCGTCGCCTCGGCCGCGGGCGAGGGTCTGCAGCGGATCGGGGCCGGACAGCGGAAGAGAGGGTTGTGATGGCGACTCCCCCGAGCTGGGAGACCAGCAACGACGATTACGAATACGTGCCGCTTCGCCTGCCACCGGAGGTCACCCGGGTCTCCGCCTCCATGCGGTTGGCCATCCAGGCCGAATTCGGTGGCTGGGAACTGTCGCGGGTGCGCGCCTACACCGACGGCAGCCGCCGGGTGTTGTTGCGCCGCCGCAAGACCGCCGTCCTCCCTGTGCCCGAACCCGGATTGTGAGCCGACCCATGTACGCCCTGCTATTACGTTTGATGTTCCTGATCCCGCCGGAGCGGGTGCACCACCTGGTGTTCGCGGCCCTGCGGTTCGCGACCTGGTTCCCGCCCACTCGGTGGCTGGCGCGCAAGCTCACCGTCGTCGAGGACCCGATCCTGGCGACCACCGCGTTCGGTGTCGATTTCCCCGCGCCGCTCGGGTTGGCCGCCGGTTTCGACAAGAACGCCGACGGCGCGAATACCTGGGGGTCGCTCGGTTTCGGGTTCGCCGAGATCGGTACCGTCACCGCCCAGGCCCAGCCCGGTAATCCGGCGCCGCGCCTGTTCCGGGTGTCGGCCGATCGCGGCCTGATCAACCGCATGGGTTTCAACAATCACGGCGCGGCCGCCGCGGCCGCCCGCCTGCACGGCGCGCACCCCACGGTGCCGATCGGCGCGAACATCGGTAAGACCAAGGTCGTCGAACCCGATGCGGCCGCAGCCGATTACGCGACCAGCGCGCGCCTGCTCGGTCCGCTGGCCGACTTCGTCGTGGTCAATGTGTCCTCCCCCAACACCCCCGGCCTGCGCGATCTACAGGCGGTCGAATCGTTGCGCCCGATCCTGGCGGCCGTGCTCGAGGTGGTGTCGGTGCCGGTGCTGGTGAAGATCGCCCCCGACCTGTCCGACGACGACATCGACGCCGTCGCCGACCTCGCCGTCGAGCTGGGTCTGGCCGGCATCGTCGCCACCAACACCACCATCCGCCGCGACGGCCTGAAGACTCCCGCCGCCGAGGTCGAGGCGATGGGCGCGGGCGGGCTGTCCGGCGCCCCGGTGGCCGAGCGTTCCCTGCAGGTCCTGCGCCGCCTCTACGCCCGCGTGGGCGACAAGCTCGTCCTGATCTCGGTGGGCGGTATCGAAACCCCCGAGCAGGCCTGGGAGCGCATCCTCGCCGGTGCCACCCTGCTGCAGGGCTACACCGGTTTCATCTACGGCGGCCCCTTCTGGACCACCCGCATCCATCGCGGCATCGCCGCCAACCTGCGCGCGGGCGGTTTCACCTCGCTGGCCCAAGCCGTCGGCGCCGAACACCGCACCGCGAAGGCCTGAGCCTCAGCCGTAGTACACATTCCGCGCACGGTCGCCGTGCGGCAGTTTCGGCGGCCCCCACCCGACCCGGCGGTCGGGTGGGTCGTGGAACGATTCGCCCGCGGGTTCGCGTCCGGCGCGGGCGTCGAGCCGTTTGGCCAGTTTGATCAGCGCCTGCTGCCACATCATGCCGAGGATGTCGGCGCGGGCGCTGATCTCGGCGTGGGCGATGCGGTCGTAGGCCATGCCGAGATCGCTGACGAGTTCGTCCAGTTCCATGCCCGCGCGAGCCTGTTCCGTGGTGAGCAGATGGCCGGGCAACCAGCTCAGGATCCAGGAATCGGGGCCGACGCGTTCGGCGTATTCCGGTGTGCGGTCGCTGCGCATGGTGTCGTCGGTGCGGAAAATCATCGCGGACCTGCCTTCCCCGGCGGGCGCTTCACCTGTCCGGGTGTCCGGCGGGGCGGGCGCTCCCCCGTAACCCAGTGTGGCATTTGCCTTTTGTCCGGGTCAATTGCCATTGTAGAGAGGTAATTGCCGCAAACCGGGCGTGGCAAACCCGGCATTGTGGCGATCGCAGTCCGGCGACCGCGTGGTCGCGGGTCGTCAGGTGACGGGAGGCAGACATGTCGATGGTTCCCCAAGACGCCCGTGTCGCCGCTATCCGCAGCATTCTCACCCGCCTCGGCAAATACTCCGGCCTGAGCGCGGAACGCTTGCGCCACACCGAAATCGACGCCGCGCCGCTGCTCGAGCTGCTGTCGGTGCGCAGGCACGCCAGGCGCACCGGTGACAGTGTCGAAGCCGCGATCCTGCCCGTGGTGCGCGAGGTCGCCCAGTGGCTCGCCCCGACCGATCGGCTCATCGTCGATGCCGCCCTGTGTCTGGGGTTGTGGCGGGACCGGCCGGGCGTCGGTGTCGATGTCGATCGCCTGTATGCGGACAACCTCGGCGAACGTCGAGAGGCCTTGACCGAACAGTGGGTCGCGTTGCACACCCTGCTCGATGTCGACCCGATCCCCGAGACTCCCACCGTCAAACGCCTGCGCACCGTCGCCGAACACGCCGCGTTCACCGCGCTGGCCGGGTTGCTCGCCGCCGACTCGGGCTATCCGATGGCTCAGCCCGCCACACCCGCGCCGACCGCGCCGCCGCCCGCCCAGCGCGGGGTGGTGACGGTGTTCGGTGACGCGGTGATCGACCACCTGTACCGGGTGGACGACTTTCCCACCGCGACCAGCGCGGCCAGCGGCAGCTTCACCGGTCATCCCGGCGGCAAAGGCCTCAACCGGGCGGTCGCGGCGGCCCGGCTCGGTATCGACGTGCACCTGGTGTGCGCGGTCGGTGACGACGAGTACGGCCGCCGCATCCGTGAGTTCCTCGAAACCGAGCGCGTGCACCTGGATCTGGTGAAGGTGGTCCTGTTCGCGCCGTCGCTGGTGACCGCCGTCGTGCTGGCTCCCAACGGCGAATCGCGGATGATCGGCTGCCGCGACACCCGCGTGCAGTTGCAGGACGAGGACCTGCACCGCCCCGAGCTGCGTGCCGCCCTCGGGTCCTCGGATGTGGTGATCCTGAGTTTCGAGCAGCCCCCGGCGCTGATCGAACAGGTGCTGGCCACGGTGTCGCAGCTGCAACCCAAACCGCCCGTGATCGTGTGTCCCACCCCGTCGATGCCGGTTCCCCAAGGGCTGTACCAGCATTTCGGCGCCGTCGACTACCTCGTCGGTACGGCCGCCGAACTCGCCGCGCTGCTGCCCGACGTGCCCGCCGAGTCCGGTGACGACATCGCCCGGTTACTGCGCGGGCTCGGCGTCGGCACCGTGTGCACGGTCGAGAACTTCCAGTGCGTGGTCGCCTCCGACACGGTGAACACCGTCATCGACCACTTCCCGCAGGTGCTCAAGGCCTCCGTCGGTGCGGCGGCGGCGTTCACCGGGGCGCTGGCGCATCGGCTGGTGAACAGCCGAACCGCGCTCACCGCAGCCGATTTCGCGTGGGCCACCGCCGCGATGATTCCTACCCAGAAGCTGGGTGCGGTCGCGGTGACCATGCCCGGTGTCGACGACATCGACCGCATCGTGCGCCTGTACGCGCCGCGCACCTGATCCGGGGGTAAAGTCGCGGCGTCGCACCGCACCCCGTCCCACCTCGGAGGATCGTTGACCATCCTGTCGTTCGGCAGTGCCGCGAGCACACGCGCCGGGTCCGACACCGCCCACCGTTTGGGCCGCGCGGGCGGGCAGCTTCCGGTTCGGGTCGTCGAGATCGCCGACCCCGATGACGGCGGGCATCTGCTGGTCTTCGGTGATCCCGGCGACGGTTGCCTGGTGCGGGTGCATTCACGCTGCCTCTACGGCGAAAGCCTGGGCTCCGACGACTGCGACTGCGGCGCCGAACTGCGCACCGCGATGGACCGCATCCAAGCCGAGGGCAGTGGTGTGCTGGTCTATCTGGAGCAGGAGGGGCGCGGCGCCGGCCTGATCTGGAAGGCCAGGGGGTACCGGGAGAGCGAATTGTCGGGCGCGGACACGTTCCAGGCTTACGAGCGCCTCGGCCTTCCCGCCGACACCCGCCGTTTCGCACCCGCCGCTGACGCGCTCTCCGAGCTTGGCTTGCGCCGGGTTCGCCTGCTGACCAACAACCCCGACAAGTGCCGGGCGCTGACCGATGCTGGCATCGAGGTGGACCCGGTACCGCTGACGATCACCCTTTCCTCGGCCCGCGGCAGACGGTATCTGCAGGCCAAACGCGTGCACCGGCACCACACCATCCCCGTCGACGATCTGGTCGCCGGCACCCGCCGCCGGATGTGGTGGTGGCCCGGTCGCCGCAGGTAAACGCCCCGGGATTCCCGATATCCGGCTACGATATGTGAGCCGTGCCACTTTTGACGTCTTCGCCTCGAGATGATGTGAGGAAAGTCGTCTCATTGGTTCGGCACTTCAGCTCGGCCTATGGGAACAGGGATATGACAGAGATCGGTTTCGCGCACGCTTCCGGGGTCACGGTGCACACCGTACCCGCCGCCTTCCAGCAGACCGCCGCCTTGCGGCCCGGCCAGATCGCGCTGCGCACCGTCGGCGGCACCCAGGAGATCACCTGGTCCGAATACGCCACCCGGGTGCGCGCGCTGGCCGCCGGCCTGGCGAAACTCGGTGTCGGACACGGTGATTCGGTGGGCATCATGCTCACCAACCGGCCCGAGTTCAACCTGGTCGACACCGCCGCGCTGCACCTGGGCGCCACCCCGTTCTCGGTGTACAACACCAGCTCGCCGGAGCAGATCGCGCACGTGTTCGCCAACGCGGGCAACCAGGTCGTCATCACCGAGCAGGCCTTCCTCGATGCGATCCGGGAATCCGGCGCCGAGATCGCGCACACGGTCCTCGTCGACGGCACCGCCGAGAACACCGTGTCACTCGCCCAGCTCGAATCGGACCCGCTGCCGGACTTCGATTTCGACGCCGCCTGGCAGGCCGTGGAGCCCGGCGACCTGGCCACTCTCATCTACACCTCGGGCACCACCGGCCCGCCCAAGGGCGTGGAGCTCACCCACAGCAACGTGATCGCCCAGGTCGTCGGCCTGGTTTCCGGCCCGCTGCCGGTCGGTTTCGACGACCGCGCGGTGTCGTACCTGCCCGCCGCCCACGTCGCCGACCGCATTTCCGCGCACGCGATCAGCCTGCTCACCGGTGTGCAGATCACCACCGTCCCGGATCCGCGCGAGATCGCCGCCGCCCTGCCCGACGCCCGCCCGACGGTGTTCTTCGGCGTGCCACGGGTGTGGCAGAAGATCAAGACCGGTATCGAGAACAAGCTCGCCGTGGAACCGAGCCCGGTGAAGAAGGCGCTGGCCAACTGGGCCATCGGTGTCGGCGTCGCCGACGCGCGCGCCAAGCTGGCGGGCGAGGGCTCGTCGCTGCTGCTCGGTGTGCAGCACAAGATCGCCGACGCGCTGGTGCTGTCGAAGCTGCGTGACGCGCTCGGTTTCGCCGAACTGAAGGTCGCCGCCTCCGGTGCCGCCCCGGTGCCGCCGGAGACTCTCGAGTACTTCCTCGGCCTCGGCTTCTCGGTGAGCGAGGTGTGGGGCATGTCGGAGACCTCGGGTGTCGGCACGTTCACCGAGA
This sequence comes from Nocardia sp. NPDC050413, assembly GCF_040655475.1. Lineage (NCBI taxonomy): Bacteria > Bacillati > Actinomycetota > Actinomycetes > Mycobacteriales > Nocardiaceae > Nocardia > Nocardia sp. NPDC050413. The sequence goes on from NZ_JBFAJZ010000001.1 coordinate 936,676, forward strand.
TCGACAAACCGCGCCCCGGTTCGGTCGGTCGCGTCATGGACGGGGTCGAGTTGCGGTTGGACGCCGACGGCGAGGTCCTCATCCGTGGCCCGATCATCACCCGCGGTTACCGCAATATGCCCGACAAGACCGCCGAAGCCATCGACGACGCGGGCTGGCTGCACACCGGCGATGTGGGCACGCTCGACGCCGACGGCTACCTGCGCATCGTCGACCGCAAGAAGGAGCTCATCATCAGCGAGGCGGGCAAGAACATCGCCCCCTCCAATATCGAGAACGCCATGAAGGCGGCCTCGTCGATGATCGGTCAGGCCGTCGCGATCGGCGACGCCCGCCCCTACATCACCGCCCTGGTCATGCTCGATCCCGATGTCGCCGCCCTGCGCGCCAAGGAATTCGGTGCCACCGACGCCACCCTGGCCGAACTGTCACGGCGCCCCGAGATCATCGAGGAGGTCAAGGAGGCGGTGCTCGCGGGCAACCGCAAGCTGTCGCGGGTGGAGCAGGTGAAGCGGTTCCACATCGTGGAGACGCTGTGGGAGCCCGGTGGTGACGAGCTGACCCCGAAGATGTCGCTCAAGCGCACTCCGATCGCGAACAAATACGCCGACCGGATCGCCGAGCTCTACGCGGCCGAACCGCCCGCGGGCGTCGTGAACGTGAAGTAGGTCCGAAAGAACCGGTGGCCCCGCATCCGTGCGGGGCCACCGGTGTTTTCAGTGCTGTTCGTAGGTGCCGACGAGGGTGGCGCGGCCCAGGGTGTGGAAGAACAGGTTGAACCCGAGGTAGGCCGGGGTCGCGTCGGGGCCGACTTCGAGTTCGGGCACGTCGACGGCGTGCACGACCACGAAATACCGGTGCGGCCCATGGCCTTTCGGCGGACCCGCGCCGACGAATCCGGGGAACCCGCCGTCGTTGCGCAACGACACCGCACCGGCGGGCAGGGTGCCACCCTCACTACCCGCACCGGTGTCGAGCGAGGTCACCGAGGCGGGGATGTTGGCGACCGCCCAGTGCCAGAATCCCGACGCGGTCGGGGCGTCCGGGTCGTACACGGTGACCGCGAAACTCTGTGTGCCCTCGGGGAATCCGGACCAGCTCAGCTGCGGGGAGATGTCCTTGCCACCCGCGCCGAACACCCCGGAGACCTGATCGTTGGCCAGCGGCTGACCGTCGGTGATGTCGGTGGAGGTGAGAGTGAACGACGGCACCGTCGGCAGCGCGTCGTACGGGTTGTAGGTCATAGCGGCCTCTCTGTGTTGTTGGCGGCTGGGCCCCGCGGGTTCAGCTGTTCAGCAGGAAGTGTTCCAGCACCCGGGTGCCGAATTCCAGGGACTGCACCGGTACCCGTTCGTCGACGCCGTGGAACAGGGCGGTGAAGTCGAGGTCCGGCGGCAGCTGCAGCGGCGCGAAACCGAAGCAGCGGATTCCCAAGCGGGCGAACGCTTTCGCGTCGGTGCCGCCGGAGAGCATGTAGGGCACGGTTCGCCCGTTGGGGTCGTTGGCCAGTACCGCGTCGTTCATGGCGTCGACGAGGTGGCCGTCGAAGGTGGTTTCGTAGGAGTCGAGTTTGGTGATCCACTCGCGTTCCACGTCGGGGCCGATCAGTTCGTCGACCTCGCGTTCGAACGCGGCCTGACGTCCCGGCACCACCCGGCAGTCGACGACGGCCTCGGCGGTCTGCGGGATCACGTTGGCCTTGTACCCGGCCGAGAGCATCGTCGGGTTGGCGGTGTCGCGCAGGGTGGCACCGATGATGCGGGAGATGGTGCCCAGCTTGGCGAGCTGACCTTCGATGTCGGGGCTGTTCGGGTCGAACTGCAGGCCGGTTTCCTCGGTGACGGCGGCCAGGAATTCGGCTACCGAGTCCGAGAGCACCACGGGGAAGGTGTGTTTCCCGAGCCGGGCCACCGCGTCGGCCAGGATGGTGACCGCGTTGTCCTCGTGCAGGAACGACCCGTGGCCCGCGCGAGCCTTGGCCCGCAACCGCATCCAGCCCAGGCCCTTCTCGGCCGTCTCCACCAGGTACAGCCGGCGTTCGGTGCCGTCCGGGCGCGGCACGGTCAGCGAGAACCCGCCGACCTCACCGACGGCTTCGGTGACGCCGTCGAACAGGTCGGGCCGGTTGTCGACCAGCCACTGTGAGCCCCATTTGCCGCCGTTCTCCTCGTCGGCGAGGAACGCGAAGACCAGGTCTCGCGGCGGCACGGTGTCCTCGGCCTTGAACTGGCGCGCCAGCGCCAGGGTCATCCCGACCATGTCCTTCATGTCGATCGCGCCGCGCCCCCACACGTATCCGTCCTGCACGGCCCCCGAGAACGGGTGCACGCTCCAGTCGGCCGCCTCGGCGGGAACCACGTCGAGATGCCCGTGGATCATCAGCGCACCCCGGCTCGGGTCGGCCCCGCGCAGGCGGGCGAATACATTGCCGCGTCCCGGCGCTCCCGATTCGACGTACTCGGTCTCGTACCCCACCTCCTGCAGTTGCGCCGCGACCCACTCGGCACACTCTCGTTCGCCCTTGGTGGTCGCGAGCTCACCGGTATTGGAGGTGTCGAACCGGATCAGCGTACTGACCAGCCCCACCACCTCGTCTTCCGCGCGAGACCGTCGATCGACTCCAGAATTTTCGCCAGATGCCACCACGCCCCTTTCCTACCACTGTTCGTCGTCTCGACGCGCCCCGCGTAGGCATCACCCCGGTGTTTAGATGTTGGCTTAATTAAATTTGTGCTTAAATAAGGGGGTGCACGCTTTGGACATCCTCGGGGATCCGGTTCGCCGCCGGATTCTGGAACTGCTCGCCGCCGGTGAATGCGGTGCGGGCGCGATCAGTGACGCTGTGCGACAGGAATACCCGATCTCCCACCCCGCCGTGTCACATCACCTGCGGGTACTGCGGGAGAACGGATTCGCGACCGTTCGCGCGGAAGGCACCCGGCGCCTCTACGCGGTCGACAGCGCCGGTATGCGTCAGGCCGACGAATGGCTCGACCGGTTCCGCCACCTGTGGCAGACCCGGCTCGACGCCCTCGACACCGAGATCGCCCGCGGCAAACGCGAGCGACGCAGCTGAAGGAGACAGCAATGCTCGACATCATCGATCAGATCAACCGCACCATGACAGACCTCGGGCCGTCGAAACAGGTGCGGCTCACACGGACCTACGACACGACCGCCGAGGACCTGTGGGACGCGTGCACGGACCCGCACCGGCTGTCACGGTGGTTCGAGCCGGTCGGTGGTGAGCTGCGGGAGGGCGGCCGCTACCGGCTCGACGGCAGCGGAACGACCGGCACCATCGAAGAATGCGTCGCGCCGACACGGCTGCGCATCACCTGGGAGTACGGTGACGACACGAGCGTGGTCGAGGTGACGATCACCGGCACCGAGGGCGGGGCGACCCTCGAGCTCACCCACACCGTGCCGGACAACGAACACTGGCGAACCTACGGCCCCGGCGCCACCGGCGTCGGCTGGGAAACCTCGTTCCTGGCAGTGGGTTTGTACCTGTCCGGTGACGACAGGGCTACCTCGGCGGAGCTGGAAAAGCTGCTGTCCACACCGGAAGGCGCCGAGTACATCCGGCGCGCCGCGAGCGCCTGGGGCGACGCGCACGCCACCGCCGGTACCGATCCGGCGACTGCCCGCACGGTCGCCGACCGCGTGGCCGGCTTCTACACCGGCGCCGAGTAGCGACGAGCGGAGGCAAGGCCCTCAGGCGCCTCGCCCAGTCGCGGCCAACGCCTCGTCTGCGAGCGCTTTCGCCGCCTCTCGCGGTGCGTGGTGGGTGAGGGCGGTGACGAGATCGCGGATTCCTTGCCGGATCTCCGGTGTGAGCCGGGCGTGGCGTGCCACGTCGAGCTCATTGGCGATGGTGAGGACGGCGAAGGCGTGTAGGTCGGCCCCGGTGATCGTGATCGATCCGCCGGTGAAGCGGTCGGTGACCCGCAGTGACGGTTTCCCGAGTTCACGGTAGGTCGGTGTGCGCGCGCAGGCGCCGTAGAGGTAGACCGATTCCTCGGCAGGACAACCGATCACCTCGGTCAATCGGTGTCGCCGCGTGGTCGGTAGGAGTGCCGTGGCAAATCCGTCCGTGCCGTAGGTGGCGTGGCAGATCGCGGCGAGCCGGGTGCGTCGTGGGGCGTTCCACTCGGCGGTGATGGTGTGTACGCGCCGCAGGTGATCGAGCAGGTTCCCGCCTGGGTGTTCGACGCGTTCGGCGCCGAGTGCTCGCTGGAATTCGAATGCCGCACGCACGGTGTCCTCGTCGAGACAGGTATCGGCGTGCACCGCGATGAGATCCGCGAGATGTTCCGGCGCGTCGCGGGCAATCAGGTGCCCTGCCTCGGCGATCACGGCGGTGGTGACGCGCCGGTTCGCCCGGCGCAGACGGTGCACATCGTCGTCGGCGAGGAAGGAGCGGCCGCCGCGCACGAGCAGGATGGGCAGGTCCACTGCGCCGATGGTGGTGAGCAATGCGGGCCCGGATCCGAGGATGTCGTCGGTGAGGTCCTCGAGGCTTGCACCGAACCCCTGCTCGCGCAACCAGGTTCGTGTCGGCTCCGGGTCCGGATCGGGAACGACGTCCACGAGGATCAGCCCGGCGACCCTGGACCGGACGGCAGGTTCGGCCAGCGCCGCCATGGCGGCGAAGCCGCCGAGGGAGGCTCCGGCGACCACAACGGGTCCGGACTCACGGCCGATCAGCGCGGCCACGTCGTCGGCGAGCGGCCGAAGCGTGGTGACCTGTCCGGAACTCTCGCCGTGGCCGCGCAGGTCGACCGCAACGGTGCGGTAGCCACGCGTCCCGAGCAGTTCCGCGATCGGCGACCACACGCCGCGACGCTCTCCCCCGGCGTGCAGCAGCAGGACCGTGGGTCCGTGGCCGCGGACCGTGGCGCGCAGTGTGGCGTCGCCGAGGACGATATCGGTATGGATCATCGCGGTACCCCAAACCTTGACGTGTCCAGGTAACGGTAGGCCTTGCTGCCTTGACTGGTCAAGGTAATGTGACGATGTGAGCGTGCCGAGAGTGCGGAGGCGTCCGGAGGAGGCGCGTCAGGCGATCCTCGATGCCGCCGCGACGCTGCTGGCGGAGGGAGGGCCCGCGGCCGTGCAGGTCCGTGCGGTCGCCGCCCGCGTCGGCATGACCGACGCGGGCGTCACCCATCACTTCCGGAACCGGCAGACCCTGCTCACCGAACTCCTGCGGCACGGCGGCCGCAGGCTCCGAGCGGGCCTCGCGAGCATCGTCGCGGCGTGGCTGGACGACAACGCCGACCTGCCCGCACTCATCACCGCACTCCACGACTTCTACCGCGGCGGCTACGCCGATCTGGCCGTCGCCCTGCACGCCGCGGGATGGCGTGACCGGGGCAGCGGCATGCTCGACCCCGTCGTCGAGGCCCTGCACCGTGCCCGCCCACCGGGCAGTTCCCTCGACGACACCCGCCACGCAGTCGCGGCCCTGCATCAGGCCGTGGCGATGGATGTCCGCTACGGCAGCGCTTTCCGGCGCAGCGCCGGGCTCACCGACGCCGCCGCGACCTTCGACGCGCACGCACAGTGGTGGGCACACCACCTCGAAACCACCCTCGGCCTGTCCGCGCCCGGCCGGGCTCAGGGCTCGAGCATGTAACGACCGCGCGCCCCACCCTCGGCCATGACCCGGTGGGCGTCGGCGGCCCGGTCCAGCGGCAGAACCTCGTGCACCCGCGTGGGCAATCGGCCGGCTGCGGCGAGGGCAAGCAACTGCCCCAAGCGTGGTCCGTCCGATCGCACCATCAGCACGTTCACGGTGATCCCCCGCTCCACCGCGGGCACGATATTGGGCCGGACACCGACGAACACTCCACCGTCGCGGACCGGTTTCAGGCCCCACGTCTGCTGCGGGGTGGCGTCGACGACCGCGTCCCACCCGGGCTCGACCGCGGTGACGAAGTCGGCGCCGAGTCCACGCACGAACTGTTCGTCGGCCGCTCTGGCCAGACCGGTGACCCGCCAGCCGCGGTCGGGGGCGAGCGCGGCGACACCGGCCCCGATGGCACCGGCGGCGCCGATCACCAGCAGCCGGTCACCGTCGGAGGGTGCCTCGCCGAGCATGTCGACGATCTGTGCGGCGCTCAAACCGCTCAGGGGCACCGTGGCCGCCGGGACCAGGTCGAGCTCGTCCGGCACGACCGCGAGGTCGGTGACGGGCACGACGAGTTGTTCGGCATAGGTGCCGAAGTCACGGTCGAAACCGAGCACGACACCGGCGACTCGGGTCCCCACGGCCAGGTCGACACCGGGTCCGGTGGCCAGGACGGTGCCGGCGAAGTCCCAGCCCAGTCCGGTGTGTTCGGGTTGGTCGATCATCCCGAGATCGTGGAAGAAGCCGCTGACGACACCGAGGTCGGTGGGGTTGACGGGTGCGGCCGCGACGCCCACCCGAACCTCACCGGGTCCGGGTTCAACGACGGGGACGTCGATGATCTCGATCGTGTCGGGCCCGGCGGGTGTGCGGACAACGGCGGCCCGGAAAGTACTGGCTGTGTTCATGATTCGCTCCTCCATCAAGTGCTGATGGATTCCAGCCTGCTCGTGCGACTTGGAAGGGAGTTGGAACCGAAACGGACGTCGCCGTGACCTGCGTGGTCAGCTGCGGATCGCCGCGGCGGCGCGTGCCCTGGCTTCGGTGGACCAGTGCGATGCGTTCCACCGTTCGGCGATGTCGGCTGCCCGAGCGAAATGCGCGGCCGCCTCGTCGCCGCGACCGAGGAACACGGCGAGTTCGCCCAGCACATACGCGACCGGGCGCACGGCGAGCGACACGCTCTCCGCGCCCGCGGGGGGACCGTCGCGGTGTGGCAGCAGGTCCGTGTAGACCCGCTCGGCACCGTCGCGGTCGTTCACGGCGATCAGGGCCAGTGCGCGCAGGCTCGTCAGGAAGGTGAAGAAGAAGTCGGCTCGGATCGGGGCCGGTGGTGCGGGCTCCACCTCGTCGCCGCGACCCGCGGCGTGCAGGGCCAGGGTCAGCAGGTCGGTGACCATCGGGCCGAGCGCGGCGTGGAAGGCGCGGACCTCGTCCAGGTGGGCGCCGAGGGTGCCGTCGTTGATCCAGATCGCCGCGCGTGCGATGCGGAGGAACCCGGCGGCGTGCACCGACCCGGCGCGTTCCATGCGTCGGGTGGCTGTGATGTAGCGGCGTTCGGCGTCGGCGAACCGTCCCTCGATCAGTACCAGTGTCGCCAGGGCGATCTCGGCTGCGCCGACCGCTTCGGGCATCCGGTAGGCGCGGGCCAGGTCGCGCGCTTGTTCACTGACGCGACGCATGGTCGTCGGATCGTTGGCGGCGGCGGCACCGGCGGCCAGGTTGAGCAGGGCGGTGATGCGGTACACGGGCAGGTCGTGTTCGGTGCCGATAGCCAGGAGCTCCCGCGAGTACTCCTGCCGACCCGAGGCGCGCGCCAGGATCAGCAGGGCGGCGGCGCGCAGACCCGGGGAGGTCGCCGACTCGAGTGCTTCCAGGGCCGCGGGCATGACCGTCGGATCGTCTTCGCCGACCAGTTCGTGGGTGTAGGCGATGAGCAGATGTGCGCGCACCTCGCGGTCGAGATCGGTGCGGGTGAGCAACCGGGCGAGCCGTTCGACGATGGGGCGGTCGACCGTGCCGTACATCCGGGACTGCCACGGTGTCGGTTCGGTCCAGGCGGTGAACGCGGCGATCATCAGATCCTCACGCCCCAGCGACTCGGCGAACTCCACGGCCTCCTCGCGCGTGCGCCTTGCGCCCGCGATGGACCCGGCCCTGACCTGTGCTCGCAGCAACCTGCCGAGCAGATCCACCCGTTCGTCCGGTTCGCGGGCAGCGGCGACCGCATCGGTGAGGAGGACGACCGCCACATCGTGGGCGTAGCGCGCCTCGGCCAGTTCCGCGGCTTGCACGCAGTACCCGACGGCTTTCGGCGACCCAGCCCGCGCCCAGTGGTGGGCCAGGGCGACGATATCGCCGGAGCCTTCCAGGGCCGCGGCGATCCGCGCATGCATCCTCGTCGTGCGCGCCCGGCTGACACCGGTGACCAGGGTGTCTCTGACCAGGGCGTGCACGAACCGGACACGACCGGGCCCCGGTTCGTCGAGCAGCCCGGCGATGACGCCCGCGTCCACGGCGTCGAGCACGCCGTCCTCGTCGGTGTCGGCGGCGCGCACGAGCACCTCGACCGAGCATTCGCGACCGGCCACCGCCGCCAACCGCAGCACGGACACACCGCTGTCGGGCAGCCGTGCGAGCCGTCGCCGCAGCACGTCGCGGACACCCTCGGGAACCTCCGAGAGCGCGACCAGTGCGCCTTCACCGTTGAGCAGGCGGGCGGTCTCGCGCACGTAGAAGGGGTTGCCGCCGGTTCTTTCGGCGATTCCGGCCACGGTCGAGTCGTCGGTGTCGCATTCGGCCCGCACGAGTTCGGCGACGGCGTCGTGGTCGAGTCCGGGCAGGTCGAGCCGCAGCGGGGCGGTGCGGGCCAGGGTGGCGAGTGTTTCGGTGAGACGTTCGCTTTCGTCCGAACGGTAGGCGGCGACGATCAGGATCGGGGCCCGGGTGTCGATGCCGCCGGTGAGCAGTTCCAGGGTGGCGGCGTCGGCCCAGTGCAGGTCGTCCAGGACGACGGCGACCGGACGGTCGGTGGCGGCCGCGGCGAGCCGGGCCCATACGGCTCGGCGGAGCCGGAATCGTCCGGCTGCGGCATCGCCGTGCGCGGGTGCGGAATCCGCGAGCAGCGGTGCCAGGTCGTCGGAGAACGGTTGTGGCGCAGCACTTTCGGCGATCGATCGCAGCACTTCGACCCAGGCCCAGGCCGGTGGTGCGCTGTCGACGTCGGGGCAGCGTCCGGCGGCTACGAGCCATCCGTCGCGGGTGAGTGTCGTGGCGAGGTGCTCGAGCAGGGTCGACTTGCCCTGTCCCGCTTCGCCGGTGATCAGGGCGGTTCTCGCGCCGTCGGTGATCGCTTGCTCGGCGGCTCTGGTCAGGGCTGCGAGTTCGTGGTCGCGTCCGACGAACGGGGTGGGCGACCGGCCGTTGCCGAACGCCGTTGCCACTGAGTGTGATCCGGCGCTCCCGAGGTAGTTCTTACCGGGGTCGGCCGCACCTGGTCCGGACGCGCCGGGGCGGACTTCGCTGGGGCCGACTTTGCCCACCTCTACCTCACGTCTGCCGACCGCACCTGCCGAATCTTCGGGCGCATTCCGGCTCCTGGGCAGTGCTGTCCGCTGCGAGGATGCCACCGGGACCGCCGCACGCAGGAAGTCCGTGCGCTGAGCCAGGATCGCCTCTTCCAGTTCCACCAGGTCCGGGCCCGGATCGAGGCCGAGCTCGTCGGCGAACAGGGTTCGGGCGCGGCGCAGTGCGGTCAGCGCATCGGCCTGACGCCCACTGCCCCACAGCGCCAGTGCGTGCAGTCGCCACCCTTCCTCGCGCAGGGGTTCGTCGCGAGTGAGGGTCTCGGTGTCGGGCACGACCGTCGCGGCCCGGCCCAGGCGCAGACCTGCCCCGATGTGCAGTTCGCGCGCGACCAGGCGCAACTCGTGCAGCCGTGCTGTTTCGGCGACCACCCACGGCTCGTCGGCGAACTCGGCGAACGCGGGGCCACGCCACAGCGCCAATGCCTCGTCGAGCCGGGCGCGCGTGTCCTCGGGATCGGTGAGTGTGCGGGCTTGCTCGAGCAGTTCCTCGAACCGCCAGGCGTCCACGGCGTGTTTGGGCAGGTGCAGCGCGTAACCGGGTGCGGCGCTCACCAGCAGGCGGGCCGGTGCCCGGGGTGGCCGGTCCGGTTCCAGCAGGCGGCGCAGGTTCGACACATACGCCTGCAACGACGCCAACGCCCGCGACGGTGCTTCCCCGCGCCAGAGGTCTTCGACCAGCCGGTCCACCGGCACGACCTGCCCGCGCGCGGCCACCAGCAGTGCGAGCACACCGCGTTGACGCGGGCCACCGAGGGGAAGCGGTTCGCCGCCGACCTCGGCCGCGAACGAGCCCAACACCCGGATCAAGACCATGACCAGCCATATCGTACGCGCGCCTGCCCGCACGGCTCCAAGTCGGCTCCAACTGCCTTCCAAACCTCGGCGAGCAGTCTCGTTCATATCGAAACCCGTTGAAAGGCAGGACAGTATGAGTATCAGCACCCAGGGCATGCGGATCGGCACAGTGGGACGAAAGGTGGTCACGAGGTATCGGGTCACCACCGTGATGGCCGTGATCTGCGCGGCGGCACCGTTGTATTTCGGGCTGAGTTTCCTGCTCGCTCCCGAGAGTTCGCCCGCCGGTTTCGGTATCGCGCCGTGGCCCACCGGCAATGCCGACGGCTATTTCGTCGTCAAGGGCGTGCGCGACATCTCGACCGCCGCGGTGGCGTTCCTCGTGCTCGCCCTGGGCCACCGTCGCGTTCTCGGCTGGATCGTGCTGATCAATGCGGTGATCCCGTTCGGTGACGCGCTGGCCGTGGTGACGCACGGCGGAACGGTGACGACAGCGCTGACCGTGCATATTTCGGCCATGCTGTTCGTCGTGCTGACGGCCGCCCTGCTGCTCACGGAACGCCCCGCGCGCACCTAGCCGAAGCCGGAGCGGGTCGGTGTGGTCGTCTCGATCACACCGACCCGCCGGCTGTCCTGCGCGTACCGAACCGCGCCAGCAGCGCCCTCGCAGCGAGACCGAAGACGGTCCTGCCCGCATCGGCGGGCGCGTCTTTGCTCGGCGCACACCAGACCTGAAAGGTTTTGGGGCTCATCGGAATCGAGATGTGCTCGTGCGTGATCGCCCATCGGCCGTCCACCCGCCGGAGGCAGACGGTTTCGCGCACCCAGATCGACAACTCGATGCCGCCCTTGTGCTTCCCTGAATCGAGATGGAGCATATTGGCGAAGGCCACGTCCCCGTCGACGGCGATCGTCAGCTCGTGCGTTTCCAGATCGATCGGCCCGTCGTACCCGTCGAACCACCGCAGAAAGTTCGCCCGCACCTCCTCGGTCCCCGAAAACCGCAGCGGCGCAACAGCGTCGTAGTAGACGATATCCGCCGAATAGAACGACATCGCCGCGTCGATATCCTTCGATTCGTGCGCCCGGGTACGACTTTCCAAGAACTCCCTGATCTCGGTCTCACCCGACATCCCGCGTCTCCTTCCGCAACTTTCGGACCTTTTCGGTAGTCCGACGAGACAGCGACAACGAATGTGAGGTCCCCGCCGAGCGCACCCCGGAGTTCGGAAAGTCTCGCTGCACGTGTTGGCTGGCCTGGTGAGCGCGCGGATTGTTCGGATCGGGGTCGGGGTGGTTGCCGGGGTGGCGACGCTGGCCGGAATCGCCGGTGTGGCGTTGCATTTTTCGCGGTGGGATGTGGAGCGGGTCGTGTTGGCGGCGTCGGCGGCGCCGTATCTGGTGTGCGGTGCGGTGGTGGGGGCCGCTGGTTTCGCGGGCATCAAGCAGTGGGTGGCTGCCGGGGTGGCGGGGATCGTGGTCGCCGCCGGTCTGGCGTCCCAGGCACCGCTGTACTTCGCCGATGGTGGGGGCGAGGGGCCGGCGATCATGGCGATGCAGGCCAATCTGCTGTTCGACGGTGCTGATCCGGTGGTGCTCGTGAACGAGGTGCGTGCGCGGGATATCGCCGTGCTGACCGTCAACGAGCTCACCCGCCCTGCGGTCGACGACCTGGGTCGTGCGGGTCTGGACGCCCTGCTCCCGTACCGCTACCTGGCACCCGGCCAGACGGCGAGTGGGACCGGGATCTGGAGCCGGTACCCGTTGTCCGACACCGTCGAATACGACGGATACGTCCTCAACCAGATCTCGGCGACTGCCACCGTTCCCGAGGTCGGTCCGGTCTCGGTGTATGCCTTCCACCCGGTCCCGCCGATCTACGACACACGTGTCTGGGCCGATGAACTGTCCCGGCTCCGGCAGGTGCTGGACGGCGCGCCCGCCGATCGCCCGGTGCTCGTCGGCGGCGATTTCAATGCCACCCACGACCATGCCCGGTTCCGCGCTATCGCCTCGGGTCGCTACGCCGATGCGGCCGCCCAGGCGGGCGCGGGCCATCTGGTCACCTATCCCACAGACAAGTCGATACCCCCGTTGGTCGGCATCGACCATTTCCTGCTCGCCGACGCGCACGCCACGAACGTGGAAACCGTCGATCTGCCCGGTGCCGACCATCGAGCCCTGGTGGCGCGCATCGTCTTTCCCGCTCGGTAAGAACTACGGCTCGGCCCGAATCAGCACCGCCTCGACCCGGGCCCGCATCGCATTCCCGGCCGCCAGCAGCGGTTCGGCCGAGCGCAAGGTCCGGCCGAGCACGAACGCCCCTTCCAGTGCGGACAGAATCGCCAGCACAAGATCGCGTGCTTCGTCCTCGACCAGTCCACGTCGCACGAAATACGTGGTGCCCTGGTCGATCCAGTCCGCGACGACCTCGGCCACCACCTCCCGCAGGTCCGGTTCGGAGTCGGCGATCTCGCCCGCCACGGTGCCGACGGGACACATATTGATCCACCCGGATTCCTCGAGCGTGCGGGCGGCGTCGGCGAACGCGGACGACACCGCGACGGCGAGGTCCTCGTGCGGGTCCATCAGCAGCGGCAGCAACTGGATGTAGGCGGCACCGGAATCGCGCAGCGCCACCGCGGCGATCTGCGGTTTGCCCTGCGGGAAGTGGTGATAGAGCGAGCCCATCGGCGCGTCGGCGGCGGCGGTGATCTGCTTGACCGTGATCGCGCTGTACCCGTGCGTGCGCATCAGTTCGGCGACAGCGGTGACAAGGCGTTCCCGGGTAGGCGTTGACATCTTCTCCCTCACCGCTCCAGACTAGAGCAAACGCACTAGAGTGTTCGCTCTAACTGGAGGTTCTCATGCCGTCCGTCGAACTGCCCGCCGGCCGCGTCCACTACACAGAGCGTGGGGAGGGACCGCCGGTCGTGCTGCTGCACGGCTTGTTGATGAACCACCGGGTGTGGGATTCGGTCATCGATCTGCTGCCCACCGGGTTCCGTTATGTGCTGCCGGATCTGCCGTTGGGCGCGCACCCCGAGCCGCTGCGTCCGGGCACCGACCTGAGTCTGCGCGGGCTGAATCAGCTGATCGCGGACTTCCTCACCGCTCTCGACCTGCACGATGTCACCCTGGTGCACTCGGACTGGGGTGGTGGACTGTTCATGACCGCCTACGGTCTCGACGAGCGGGTGGGTCGGCTGATCGTCTTCCCCAGCGAGGCGTTCGACAATTTCCCGCCCGGCCTACCCGGCAAATCCGCGATCCTCGCCTCCTACCTGCCGGGCGGTATCACCTTGGCTCTGCGTCAGTTGCGCGTGCGCTGGTTGCGCGAGACTCCACTGTTGTTCGGCTGGATGGCGAAATTCCCTCTGTCCGAGGAGCTGGTGCGCGCCTGGACCGACCCCGGTCTGCGCGATGCCGGTATCCGCCGCGACCTGCTCGCCTACACCCGCTCCGGTTTCGACAAGGCCGAACTGATCGCCGCAACCGAAGCGCTACGACACTTCCAGGGTGAGGCGCTGATCCTGTGGTCGTCGGCGGGCAAGGTGATGCCCCGCGAGCACGGCCGTCGCCTCGCCGACCTGATCCCCCGCGCCCGCCTGGTCGAGATCGACGATGCCTATGTGTTGTCGATGCTCGACCAGCCGAACACGGTCGCCGCCGCTGTCACCGAGTTCCTCACCAGTACCGCGGTCCGCCCGACGGAAAGGTGAGTCAGCCGACCTCGAGGGTGGTCTTCACCGGGGTAGCGCCGGTCGTCGAGTCGAGCACGGGGCAGTGCGCGTCGACGGCTTGCTGCAGTTCGGCGTAGCGCTGCGGTGTCTCGGGGCCGTTGATCCGCACGGTGACCCGCACCGCCTGGAATCCCGCACGCACCGTGTCATCGATGCCGAAGAACCCACGCACATCCAGGTCGCCTTCGGCGGTGATCGCGAGATCGTCGACGCTGATCCCGAGTCGCTCCGCCCAGAATCGGTAGGTCACCACCTGGCAGGAAACGAGTGCCGCCAGATACACCTCCACCGGATTGGCGGCGGTGTCGGCGCCGCCGAGCGCGGGCGGTTCGTCGACGCGCACCGTGTGGGTGCGCGCGGTGACCACGCTGCCCACCGTGCCCTCGGGCGTCGCCGCCGCACGGAACACCACGTGCGCATTGGTCGTATCGAGGGCCACCGCTTTCGCTGTCGCTTCGGAAATGCTGTTCAAGGCCGCGAGCTGACTGGTCATGCTCGCACGCTATCGATGCCGCTGTCCCTGGCCAACCGATGATTTCCGCGTGATTTCAACCCCTGCTCAACGGGCGACACCCAGCGACAATGCGGCGAAGGCTTTCGGGGCGCCGGGTTGGTAGAACCGGTCGAGTTCCACTGTTTCGAATCCTGCGTCGGCGATCAGTGCCGGGATGTCGCGCGCCAGATGGCATCCACCGGCGATCCGCTGCTGGATCGGATCGAGCCGGTGCTGCCACAGCCGAACCGATTCGTCCGGCGCCAACCCGTGCTCGACGAAATGCAGGGTGCCACCGGCCTTGAGCACCCGCCGGATCTCGGCGAGTGCCGCCGCGACATCGGGAATCGTGCACAACGTGAACGTCGACAACGCGGTGTCGAAACTGCCGTCCGCGAACGGCAGCGACTGCCCGTCCAACCCGGCTCGCTCGATCGGAACCCGGCTGGCCGCAACCTTTTTCGCCGCGATCTTCCATCCCACGTCAGCGGGCTCCACACCGCTGACCCGCTCCACCGTCTCGGGATAGAACCCCACATTGTTCCCGGACCCGAACCCCACCTCCACCACATTCCCCCGCAACCCGGAACACACCCGCCGCCGCAGCGAGTCGTTCACCCGCGCCCCACATACCTTGTCGGTGAGGTGCGGAAGAACTCGATCGGTATAGAAGCCCATTCTCCGATCATCCTCGCCGACCAGCCACCAGAAAAGACCCCGGTACAGCCTCGGCCACACAGCCGGCCGACGCTCGGTCCGAGTCGGTTCAGGCGAGGCGACGGTCGAAGACCTGGGTGCCGATTGCGGTGGCCGGGTCGACGGTGACGACGCGGGCACGCATCGAGTCGGGGTGCAGGTCGAGAACCATGAAGCCCAGCTCGTGGTGGGTTTGGTAGAGGGCGTTGTGGCGGCCGGCGGGTTCGCCGGGCTGGCCGGTGGAGGTTTTGGCCGAGGCGCCGGAGATGATCTGGCGGGTGCCCTTGGTGGCAGGGGTGGGTTCGAGGATCTGCATGGTGTGGTCGTGGCCGGACAGCAGCAGCGAGACCTTGCCCAGGACGTGGTCTTCGAAGAAGCGTTTGGCGTGGATGCCGTTGAGCGGTTCGATCGGCAGGCCCTCGTAGTTGCCCGCGTCGCCGTGGGAACCGTTGCTCAGGTAGGGGTGGTGGGTGCAGGCGATCTTCCACTGCGCGGTCGACTCGGCAAGGGCCCGGTCGAGCCAGGCGCGCTGTTCGTTCATGTAGGGGCCGTCGACCGCCCAGTACGGGTCGAACACGGGCGGAATGTAGGCGGCCAGGGGGTTCACGTCGAGAACGAAGAACTCCACGACGGGGTTTTCCTCGGGTACGCGCAGCGAGTAGTAGCGGCTCGGCATCCACCAGCGCGGCGAATTGGCGTGATAGGCCACCTCGTGGTTGCCGCGCGGCAGCCAACCGCCGTCCCCGGGAAACACCGAGCTGGTGTCGTGATTGCCGAGCACCATCGCCCAGGGGAAGTCCAGACCGGTGTTGGGATCCTCGAATTTTGTCGCGAACTGGATGTCGTCGGGCCCGTTCGGTCCGGAATCATAGATGTTGTCCCCGAGCCCGACGGCAAGTGAAAACGGTTCGCGCGCATGGAATTCCCGCGCCGCGGCGGCGACCGCCCACTGGGTGCGCGTTCCGGTTCCGGCATCACCGGTGACCAGCACCCGCACCCCGCGCCCCGCCGTCGGCGGGAATTTCGCCACCGCGGCGGGCACCGCACCGGCCGGGGTGAGCCCGACCAACGTCAGACCCGCGACGACACCGGCCGCGCCCGCGAGAACCTCGCGTCGACCCAGACCGTTCGACCGCACGTTGAGCTGCTCGTCCATGCTCACCTTCCCGAGTTCACCCGTCGACCGCTCGATCGAAGCACAACACCCCGGCCGCTACCGCACCGCACCCAGCGCGTTTCGATGAACAATAGAACAACATGGACGATCGCCCAGTTAGCGTCGTGGAATTTGCTCTAACAGCGGGTCGCGCCATCTCTCGCCCGACGGCACATCAGCATCTGACCGGCCCCGACCTGGAATTCGTAGTCGACATCGACAACCCGGCAGTCGACACCGTCATCGGCCAGTTCGGAAATCAACGCACGCAGTTGTGGGTACGGGGTGCCCGATCCGAACCGGGACAATCGAGAATCCGGCGCCGCAAGTCCTCCTCGCTGAGCGCGAACATCGCCCGATACTCGTCCAGCGAACGAGAACTGACCAGAATCTCCCCGAACCCACCGGTTCCTGAACCTGAAGTGCTGTCGCTCATCTGTCGACCTCTCTATCCAGGACCGCCGCCCGGACCCGTCCAGATGTCGTCACGACAAGCACCCGACCGCCCGCGAGGCGGCCACGCAACAACAACGCCGACCGCTACCGGACCGACCACCACTGCTGCGCAAAAATCATCACGGCGGGAGTACACCAGCCGCTCCCTCCGCCCGCAACCACATTCCGCCGCCCCACCCACGCGACCACTCCCGGCACCCGGAGCCCGCTCATTGTGCGGGCTGCCCGCCGGAAGGTGAGGAGCGCACCGCAGGGCGGGGGCATTGCGGACCGGATGGGCCGCATCGCGCCCGCGGCTGCAATTTCACTGAGCGAACAGGCCGATGCGAAGCGGGCACCGAGGAACTGCCCAGCTCGCTGCGCAGCAAGCGGGATCGCATTACCCGATCGGGTTGTGCCCCAGCAGGACTCGCCCCGTGAAGCGGGTCTGTTTGGGGCGGGGCAGGGGATGGAATTGGCAGCCGAGGATGTCGCGGTAGAGGCGTTCGAGGTCGCAGGTGCGGGAGTAGCCTGAGCCGCCGGTGGTTTCGATGGCCAGGCGGACGGTGTCGATGAGGGCTTCGGCGGCGACGGTTTTGCGGCTGAGGGCGCGGGCGGCGTAGGCGTCGGTGTTGGGGAAGGTGAGGTCGGCGGCGTCGGTGAACATGGCGGTGACGAGGTCGTCGGCGGTGGTGTGGGCGTTGAGCATCTCGCCCGCGGTCTGCAGGGTGTGGTCGTCGGCGCGCCCGCGCAGTAGGTGGGCGGTGAGGGCGACCGCCGCGTCGGCGACACCGAGGTAGGCGGCCAGGATCAGGGGAAGAGCAGCCCCCATCACGACATTCAGTACGGTGGGCCACGCACCCGCGGGCCGGATCAGCGACACCGCAGCCTCGGGCACGAACACGTCGTCGAGCACCACGGTGTGCGATCCGCTGGCCCGCAAACCCAGTGTGTCCCAGGTCTTCTCGATCCGAACACCGGCCGCCGACATCGGGACCGCACAGTGCATCACCTGGTCCCCTTCGAGACGGACACTGGTGACCAGCACGTCACCCACCTCGCACCCACTCGCGGGTGCTTTGCGCGCACTCACCCGGTACCCGCCGTCCACCGGCACGGCCATTCCGTTGGAATCCACCCAGTCCGAGGCGCCGGTGCTGACGAGAATCGCGCCACCGACAACCTTCGCGAACACGCCGGAGGCGTCGATACCGTGCTTGTGCCGCCACACCTGCGCGGCGACCAGATGCGAATGCATCGCGAACGCCACCGCCGTCGACGGATCGTGGGCGCCGAGCTCACGCAGCACGGCCCCCATTTCGGTATGCGTGGCCCCGCCGCCCCCGAATTCGGCCGGAACGAGCGCGGCCGAGAGCCCGGAAGAGCGCAGCAGGTCGAAGGCGGCGACGGAGATCTCGCCGGTGCGGTCACGCTCGGCGACCTCGGTGCGCAGGGCTTCACCGATCGTGCGGGCCAGGGCGACCCGGTCGGTTGTGGAAGGAATCGTGGAAGTCATGTTTCGAAAGGTAGGGACGGGCGCGATAACCGGATAGTCCAGAAAGTGGACTCCCCCGGTCCAGTATCTGGACCCCGTCGGCGAGGTGATGATGACGAGCACAACCCCCAGCTACGCCCAGTACTGCCCCATTTCGCGTGCACTCGACGTGCTCGGTGAACGCTGGTCGCTGCTCATCGCCCGCGACCTGTTCCTGGGCACCACCCGATTCAACGATCTGGCCCGCGGCCTGCCCGGCCTGTCGCGCAGCCTGCTGGCCAAACGGCTGCGCCAGTTCGAACGCGCGGGTCTGGTCGACAAGCTCGGCACCGAGTACGTGCTCACCGAGGCGGGCCGGGACCTGGAACCGATCCTGTTCGGTCTCGGCGAGTGGGGCGCGCGCTGGACCTTCGGCGAACCACGCCCCGATGAACGCGATGCGGCCCTGCTCGTGTGGTGGATGCACAACCGCCTCGACACCACCCAACTGCCCGGCCGCCGTCAGGTGCTCGCGGTCCGGTTCACCGACGATCCGCGCCGGTTCTGGATCGTGGTCGAGGGCGGTGCGGCGTCGGTGTGCGAGACGGATCCGGGATATCCGGTCGATGTCACGATCAGCGCCGACGTGGCGGGTCTGTACGAGGTGTGGCTCGGCCGGTTGCCGCTGGCACACGCCCAGCACACCGGACGGGTGCGGTTCATCGGCCCGCACGCGGTAACCCGCCGGATGCCGGATGTGCTGCGGTTGAGCCCCGTCGCCGGGTACGTGCGCGCGACCGCTCAGCAGGCCCGAGCCTCCTGAAACCGGACTTATTACGCAAATCCGAACAAAACGTGTCTGTTATCACTCCGTGGCCTATCGTGTTGGCAACGGCCGTGACCACAACGTTATTGTTCGAGTCATGGTACGTACCGGAGCAGAGCAGACAGAACCGGACGAACCGAATGTTCCTCTCCCCCAGCAGCATCCGGCACGTCTTGAACTAGTCGGCGATACCGACACCCCCGAACCCGCGGCATCGGCGGACGACGGGTTCCCTCGCCTCGGCGACACCAGCTTCCTCACCGGCGCGGCCAAGCACCGACTCGCCGCGTTCATCCACACCAAGCTCGCCGAACTCGAGGAACTGCCCTGACCCGGATTAAGCTGGGCGCGCCGTAGATCAGCGGCGACGACGCGGGCGAGGAGGGCTGCGGTGAGCGAGGCGGTCGTGCTACCCGAACGGGTCCGCACCGAACTACGCCGCGGCGTGCGCAGCGTCCTGATCAACACCGCCGCACTGCGGCTCGTCGGTGAACGTTTC
Organism: Nocardia sp. NPDC050413; assembly: GCF_040655475.1. NCBI lineage: Bacteria > Bacillati > Actinomycetota > Actinomycetes > Mycobacteriales > Nocardiaceae > Nocardia > Nocardia sp. NPDC050413. Next base: position 956,015 of record NZ_JBFAJZ010000001.1, read on the forward strand.
GACGACGACCAAGCGGGCGCGCTTCGCCGCTATCTCGAGGCGTCGCAGTCGGCCAACACCTTGCGCGCGTACCGCACCGACTGGATCGCATGGGCGGGCTGGTGCGCGAGCGAACACCGTCAGGCGCTGCCCGCCGACCCCCTGGATGTGGCGGTGTATCTGGCCGCGGCCGCCGACGCCCGCCGCGAGAACGGCACGTGGGCGTTCAGCCCCGCCACCCTCGACCGCAAATCCGCCGCTATCGCCGCCGTGCACGCGGCCAACGGTTTGCCGTCCCCGACGAGGTCCGACGTCGTGCGCCTCACCCTGCGTGGCATCCGGCGCACCCGCCGCACCCCACCGACCCGCAAACGCCCGGTCCTGCTGCACACCCTCGAACAGCTCCTCGCCGAACTCCCGCCCCCCGGCTGGCCGACCGAACCAGCTCGCCGCCGCGACGCCCTCGCCCTGCTGGTCGGTTTCGCCGGTGCGCTGCGACGCAGCGAACTGGCCGCCCTGCGCATCGGCGATGTCCAGGTACGCACCGATCACCACACCGGTGAACCACTGCTGATCGTGCACCTGCCGACCACCAAAACCGACCCCACCGGCGCGAGCGAACAGCGCGTCGCCCTGCCACGCGGCAAACATCCGCACACCTGCCCCGTCTGCGCCTTCGCCGACTGGGTTCTGCTCCTCGAAAACCATTCCAACACAGCGGATCTTCGCGCTTGGGTCACCGCGAACCCGATCACCGACACCACCCTCCACCGCTGCCACGGCTTCACCGGAACCACCCTGAGCAGCGACCCCCACCGCCCCTTGTTCCCCACTGTCAACCGGCACGGCACCATCGCCCCCACCGCCCTGTCCGGCCGCGCCGTCGCCGAACTGGTCAAACGCTACGCCGCCCGCGCAGGCCTCGACCCGGACCTGTTCTCCGGCCACTCCCTACGCGCCGGTTTCGCCACCCAAGCAGCCCTCGGTGGCGCCAGCGACCGCGAAATCATGCGCCAGGGCCGCTGGTCCAACCCCCGCACCGTCCACGGCTACATCCGCACCGCCAACCCCCTCGAAGACAACGCCGTCACCAAACTCGGCCTCTGACACGCTGACCGACGCGCACCGGGTACCCCGCGGAGCCGCTCACCCGAACGGCCGTACCTTCGTCATCGGGCTGCGGTCGCACCCGAGGAGAGTATGGCCATGAGATCTTCCGGGATGGGCATCGGCGTGAACGGGCCGACATCGGATCGACCGTTGTTGCCCAGTGGCGCCCGACCGGTCGCGGATGCGATGCCGCCGAACGCGAGTCGAAGTACCTGGCCGACGACTTCGCGGCGGTCGCGGGATCGGATCGCGAGCCGGAGCATCTCCCAGTGGGCGCGAGTGTGCGGCCACGCCCACTCCTGCGACAGGATGTGGGCCCGTTCGAGGGCGTGCCACATCTCGTCGATATCAGTGGTCAGGCGAGCGCGGTTCAGTTCGGATTCGAACGCGGATCGGACGCCGGCAGGCATGCGGGACATGGGGACCTCCTGAGTTGGATTGCCTCCCGACAGCGTTGCTGTCCGCCGCGGCGCCTGCTTGAACAAACCTGCTACGGGCCGTCGAGTTCGTCCACCAATCGCAGGTGCCCGAAGTGCGAGGGGGCTGCGCCGAACATGCTGTGGCAGACGCGGTTCAGATGGGCGCTGTCGGCGAATCCGGCACCGTGAGCGGCCTCGGTGAGGGTCCGACCTGCGGCGAACAGCCGGATTGCGTGCTGCATCCGCAGCCAGCGCACGTACGCACGGAACGGAAGCCCCACTTCGGCCGAGAACAGGTGTGCCAGTCGGCTCTCCGACAGCCCCGCCCGCTGGGCGAGTTCACCGAGCCGCACCGGGCCGTCGGTGAGGAGCCCTGGCAAATCGGCCAAGGAACGGCGCACCGCCGGATGCCAGGCGCTACGGTCGGGCTCGCCCGCGCCGGTGACAAGGGCAGCCATTCCGATCGAGCCGCAGCTGAACATCGCCCCGTGACGCACCCAGACGTCGACCGCATCCGCGGGATCGGGACACAGCACGGTGGCCACCGCCGCTTCGGGCGCCAAGTGGATCAATGTCGCCGAGGCAGTGCCCTCGACCACGCGGTGGCTGGTGTTCGGCGGAATCACCGCGGCCCGGCAGCTCGCGGTCGTTCCGTGTGCGTCACCGATACGGAACGCGGACTCGCTCTGCATGATCTGCACCGTGTGGTGCGCGTGCAGCGCCGTGGATCCGACCTCACCCGTCAGCACCATCAACCCGGGCCGCAACAGCATCGTCCCGGTCCATCCGGTCATGTGTTCTGCCCAGGAGCGGCCCGACACACTGGGCCACCGAACGCGCGGTGCGAAGACTGCATGGTCGAAGTATGGCAATGCCACCAGCCCCCACCCGCGAACCTCGAGTGCGATTCAGGCGTGGTGCGCTCGCCTTCCACTGGCCGATGTGGGTGCGTCCATCTTCTTCGAAGCGGCACCGAACGGGTAGTCGGCTGCCGTGGGCGGCGCATTCGATCCGATGGCCGAGGGGCGCGCACCCTTACTGCGGATAGCCGAGGTGGCTGACAGGCGCCGCAGCGCGCAGGGTCAGACCAGCGCCTCGGCATGGAGTGCCTGCCGGCGCAGATCGTTGCGGTCGAGCCACTCGGAGATGGCAGCCGCCAGCAGATCCGGCTGATCCTCGGGCGTGTGGTGGCCGGCGACCTCGTCGTACTGCTGAATATGCAGGGCGGAAATGGTTTTCGCGCACCAGTCGATGACGGCGGGTTCGGTCATCGCGCCGTAGGCGGGGGTGAAGTTCACCATCAGCTTCGGTACGTCCGGGCTCGCCGCGAGCCATTCGTCGTACGCTTCGGCGCGCGCGACGACATCGGTCGGCGTTCCGTCCAGCGGCATCGACCGGGCGAAGCGCAGCACGGGAATTCTGCTCTCCCGCGTCGGGAACGGGCGCTGGTACACCGCCAGGTCGGCGGGCTCGAGCCGATCCGAGATGGTGGCGAGCCCGTCTCGGACGAACGAATCCTCGAGGAAGATCGACTCGCCCACACCGTCGGTCCGGATCGCACGCCACAGATCGCGACCGGCTTCGGGGAACTCCTCCCAGCTCATGGGTTTGATGATGGTCTCGGTGAACGCGACCCCGCGCACCCGATCGGGATGGCGTGCCGCCCAGTCGAAGGCGAGCGCGCCACCCCAGTCGTGGCCGACCAGCACCACACTGTCCAACCCCATCGCCTCGATCCAGGCATCCAGGTAGCGCGCATGGTCGTCGAAGCTGTAGTCGATCGCCGGCTTCCCCGACTCGCCCATGCCGATCAGATCCGGAGCGAGCAGCCGACCGGTGCCGACTCCGGGTAGAACATTGCGCCACAGGTACGACGAGGTCGGGTTGCCGTGCAGGAACACGATCGGTGCGCCGGTGCCGGTTTCACGGTGGTAGATGGTCGAGCCGAGTACACGGGTGACAGGCATGGTGGTCCTTTCAGGTGGAGACAGGAGGCGATCCGATCGACAGAGTCGGGCGGGATCACCCTTGGATCAGTTAGTTGGCTAACTGACTCAAGACATTAGCGAGCACTCTGCCGTTTTGTCCAGAGTTAGTTGGACAACTCACCCAGAGGGGTGGGAAAGCCCGTCAACGCCCCGTATGCAATGAGAAGTACTCCGACTGCCGCGGCGGCTGGGCGGCGGTGGCCAGGATTCGTGCCACGTCGTCGATGCCGTCCCGCAACGGCGCGACGGTCACACGCACCGCCTGCGGCTGACCCGCCTCTTCACCCACCAGGAAGGGACCACCCGGAGCCACTCGAATACCGTTGGCCGCCAGATGAACCAGCGCCGAGCGTTCATCCGTCACCGGCACCCAGGCATTGAGCCCGTCCCCGTCGGCGACCGCCACACCGTGTCGGCTCAAAGCGCCGGTGAGTGCCCGTCGCCGACTCGCGTATTCCGTACGCGCTTGCGAGACAGTGCTGTTCGCGGTGTCGTCACGAAGGAGTTCGTACAGCAGACGTTGCAGGATGCGCGGTGTCCACCCGGGGCCGAGCATGCGGGTGGCGACGATGCGGTCGATCACCTCCTCGGGTCCGGAGAGGGCGGCGATGCGCAGGTCAGGGCCATGGGATTTGGAGAAACTTCGCACGTGCAGCACCTGGTCGGGTAACCAGCGGCCGAGGCTGATGTCGGGGGCGGCGACGATCGCACCGGAATGGTCGTCCTCGACGACCATGCACCGATGCTCGCTGCGACCGAGGATTCTGGCGAGCGTCTCGGCGCGCTCGGCGGTCATGGACGCACCGGTCGGATTCTGGGCGCGCGGCTGCAGGACGGCGGCGGCGGGCGCGAGCGTGAGAGCGCGCGCCAATTCGTCCGGCAGCACACCGTTCTCATCCATCGCCACCGGGACGGCCTGCACACCGATGGTGTCGAGGTAGTCGAGGAAATGCGGGAAGGTCGGGTTCTCGACGATCACCCGATCACCGAAGCGCACCACCGCGGCCAGGCTGCGCGCCACCGCGTCCATCGCCCCGTCGACGACGGTCAACCCACCCGACCCCGTCGGCCAGTCGGCCTGCAGCAGCCGACCGAGCTCGGGAACCACCGGCGGCTGGTGGTAGTCGGTGCTCTCGGCGCGCGAAGCCACCTGCGCGAGAAGCGATCCGACCTCGGGGAGCAGGGCGGGATCGGGCGTGCCGAGCGACAGATCCAGGCGCGCGGACTCGGCCCCACCGGTCATCCCACCCGCACGCGTCGGGGCCGCGCGAGGTACCCCGGTGACGAAGGTTCCGCTGCGCCCCTTGGAAACGACCAGCCCGGCCTGGGCCAGCGCCCGCCACCCGTGGCTCACGGTCGCCGGACTCACTCCCAGCTGCGCGGACAGTTCGCGCACCGTGGGGAGCCGATCACCCGGGCGCAGTTCGCCACTGGTGATGAGCCGGGCGATCGCCCCGGCGATCCCGGCGGGCGTCGGATCATCGATCCGGATCTTCTTGTCCACTTTTCCCTCGCCGTCGGCCCCTCGAGATTTACACTTCCCGGCATTGGGTGAAACATTCAAGAAATGTTTAGTACTGACGATAACATAACCCAAATCCTAGGCAGGAGATCGACCGGTGACGATCATCAAAGCAGCCATCACACAGGCCACCTGGACCGGCGACAAAGAATCGATGCTCGCCAAACATGAGAAGTTCGTCGAGCAGGCAGCCGCCGAAGGCGTTCAGGTGATCTGCTTCCAGGAACTGTTCTACGGGCCGTATTTCGGCAATGTGCAGGACAAGAAGTACTACGAATACGCCGAATCGGTGCCGGGCCCCACCACTGAACGGTTCGCCGCCCTGGCGCGCGAGCACAACATCGTGATCGTGCTGCCGGTGTACGAGGAAGACCAGCCCGGTGTCCTCTACAACACCGCCGCCGTGATCGACGCCGACGGCACCTACCTGGGCAAATACCGCAAGCACCACATCCCCCACCTGCCCAGCTTCTGGGAGAAGTTCTACTTCCGCCCCGGTAACCTCGGCTACCCGGTGTTCGACACCGCCGTCGGCAAGATCGGCGTCTACATCTGCTACGACCGCCACTTCCCCGAAGGCTGGCGAGCCCTCGGCCTGGCAGGCGCCGAACTCGTCTTCAACCCCTCGGCCACCAAGCCCGGCCTGTCCAACCGGCTCTGGGAACTCGAACAGCCGGCTGCGGCGGCCGCCAATCAGTACTTCATCGCCGCCAACAACCGGATCGGCACCGAGAGCGACGAATTCGGCGACGACGCGGTGACCTTCTACGGCAGCTCCTACTTCGTCGACCCGCGCGGCAATTTCGTCGGCGAGGTCGCTTCCACCGGCACCGAGGAACTGGTGATCCGCGAGATCGACCTCGACGTGGTGCGCGAGGTGCGTGGCGACTGGCAGTTCTACCGCGACCGCCGCCCCGACTCCTACTCCTCGATCGTGGCGCCCTGAGCCGGAAAGGATCACCGTGGCAACAACATTGATCACCGGCGGCACCGTCGTCTCGGCAACCGGGCGCGGCGCGGCCGATGTGCTCATCGACGGTGAACGCATCGTCGCCCTCCTCGAACCCGGCAGCACCGTCCTCGGCGCGAATCTGACGGAAACGGTCGACAGCGTGATCGACGCGACCGGCAAATACGTCATCCCCGGCGGCATCGACGCCCACACCCACATGTCGATGCCCTTCGGCGGCACCACCGCAGCCGACACCTTCGAAACCGGCACCCGCGCCGCCGCCTGGGGCGGGACGACCACCATCATCGACTTCGCCGTCCAGAAATTCGGTGAGCGAGTCCAGGACAGCCTGCAGACCTGGCACGACATGGCCGCGGGCGAATGCGCGATCGACTACTCGTTCCACCAGATCATCGGCGACGTCAACGACGAATCCCTGCGCGCCATGCGCGAACTGCCGGGCGAGGGCATCAGCAGCTTCAAACTGTTCATGGCCTACCCCGGCGTGTTCTACAGCGACGACGCCCAGATCCTGCGCGCCATGCAGACCGGCGCCGACACCGGCCTGCTCACCATGATGCACGCCGAGAACGGGCCCGCGATCGACGTGCTCGTCGGCCAGCTGCTCGCCCAGGGCAAGACCGACCCCTACTACCACGGCATCGCGCGCGCCTGGGAACTCGAGGAAGAGGCCACCCACCGGGCGATCATGCTCGCCAAACTCACCGGCGCGCCGCTGTATGTGGTGCATGTGTCGGCCAAGCAGGCCGTCGCTCAGCTCGCCGCCGCCCGCGATCGCGGCCAGAACGTCTTCGGCGAAACCTGCCCGCAGTACCTGTACCTGTCGCTGGAGGACCAGCTGGGTGCGCCGGGTTTCGAGGGCGCCAAATGGGTGTGCTCCACGCCGCTGCGTTCCAAGCACGACCACCACCAGGACGAAGCGTGGCAGGCGTTGCGCACCAACGACCTGCAGATGGTGTCCACCGATCACTGCCCCTTCTGCATGAAGGGCCAGAAGGACATGGGCATCGGCGACTTCTCCAAGATCCCCAACGGCATCGGCTCCGTCGAACACCGCATGGATCTCATGTACCAGGGCGTGGTCGACGGCAAGATCAGCCTCGAACGCTGGGTGGAGATCACCGCGACCACCCCCGCGCGCATGTTCGGTCTCTACGGCCGCAAGGGCGTCCTCGCCCCCGGCGCCGACGCCGACGTGGTGATCTACGACCCCAACGGCCACACCTCCATCGGGGTCGACGCCACCCACCACATGAACATGGACCACTCCGCGTGGGAGGGCTACGAGATCGACGGCCACGTCGACACCGTGCTCTCCCGAGGCAAGGTCGTCGTCGACGACAACACCTATCTCGGCCGCAAAGGCGACGGACGCTTCGTCCGCCGCGACCCCTGTCAATACCTCATCTAGGGAGCCACCATGCAATTCGGAGCGGTCCTGCAGTGCGACCCGCCTGCGGCGCGCACGGTGCACCTGGCCAAACTGGCCGAAGCACACGGCTTCAGCCACCTGTGGACGTTCGATTCCCACATCCTGTGGCAGGAACCGTACGTGCTCTACAGTCAGATCCTCAACGAGACCAAACGCATCACCGTCGGCCCCATGGTCACCAACCCCGCCACCCGCGACTGGACGGTCACCGCCTCCACCTACGCCACCCTCAACGAGGCGTACGGCAACCGCACCATCTGCGGCATCGGCCGCGGAGACTCCGCGGTCCGGGTGGGTGGCGGCAAGCCGACCACCCTGGCGACCCTGCGCGAATCCATCCGCGTCATCAAGGAACTCGCCAACTCCCGTCCGGTCGAGGTCGACGGACGCGTGCTGCAGTTCCCGTGGAGCACGGGCTCGACCCTCGACGTGTGGGTCGCCGCCTACGGGCCCAAAGCCCTTCAGCTCACCGGTGAGGTCGCCGACGGCTTCATCCTCCAGCTCGCCGACCTCGATATCGCCGAATGGATGATCCGCACCGTCAAGGACGCGGCCGCCGCCGCCGGGCGCGACCCCGACGCGGTGAAGATCTGCGTGGCCGCACCCATGTACATCGGTACCGACCGGTCCCACATGCGTGACCAGTGCCGCTGGTTCGGCGGCATGGTCGGCAACCACGTCGCCGACATCGTCGCCCGCTACGGCGAAACCGGTTCCGTCCCACCGGCATTGACCGACTACATCGCCGGTCGCGAAGGCTACGACTACAACCAGCACGGCCGCGCGGGCAACACCCACGCCGCCTTCGTCACCGACGACATCGTCGACCGATTCTGTGTCCTCGGCACCGCCGAAGAACACCTGAAGAAGCTGCAGCGCCTCGCCGAACTCGGTGTCGACCAGTTCGCGGGCTATCTCCAACACGACAACAAGGAGGAGACCATGCGCGTCTACGGCGAGACCGTCATCCCCGGCATGACCAAACACATCACGGCGATGAAGGCGGCATCATGACCGCCGCCGACACCGCGACCGACCTCGACGCCCTGGCCTACCGGCTCGACCGCGACCACGTCTTCCACTCCTGGTCCGCCCAGGCGGCACTGCAACCACTCGTCATCGCGGGCGGACGCGGCTGCACCGTGTGGGACCACGCCGGCCGCGAATACCTCGACCTGTCCAGTCAACTCGTCAACGTCAACATCGGCCACCAGCACCCGGCGGTCACCCGGGCCATCGCCGAGCAGGCCGCCCAGCTCACCACCATCTCCCCCGCCACCGCCAACCTCGCCAGAGGGCAAGCGGCACAGCGTATCTCAGCTCTGGCGCCGGACGGCTTCGACAAGGTGTTCTTCACCAACGGCGGCGCCGACGCGATCGAGAACGCCATTCGGATGGCTCGCCTGCACACCGGCCGCGACAAGGTGCTCTCCACCTACCGCTCCTACCACGGCAACACCGGCGCCGCCGTGGTCGCCACCGGTGACTGGCGGCGCGTACCCAACGAATTCGCCCGCGGGCACGTCCACTTCTTCGGCCCCTACCTGTACCGCAGCGAATTCTGGTCCGAGACAGCCGAACAGGAATGCGATCGCGCCCTGCACCACCTGGAACGGGTGATCCAGTGCGAGGGTCCCGCCTCCATCGCGGCCATTCTGCTGGAGAGTGTCCCCGGTACCGCCGGTGTGCTGATCCCACCGCCGGGCTACCTCGCCGGTGTGCGTGAGCTCGCCGACCGCTACGGCATCCTGCTCATCCTCGACGAGGTGATGGCGGGCTTCGGGCGCACCGGCGCCTGGTTCGCGTTCTCCCGCCACGATGTCGTCCCCGACCTGATCACCTTCGCCAAGGGCGTGAACTCCGGTTATGTCCCGGTCGGCGGCGTCATCATCTCGGACCCGGTGGCACACACCTTCGACGACACCGTGTTTCCCGGCGGCCTTACCTACAGCGGTCACCCCTTGGCCGCCGCCTCCATCGTGGCCGCACTCGACGCCATGGAATCCGAGGGCATCGTCGCCAACGCCGAGCGCGTCGGCCGCGAAACCCTCGGCCCCGCACTACGAGCCCTCGCCGACGACTTCCCCGTCATCGGCGAAGTACGCGGCGAAGGCGTGTTCTGGGCACTCGAACTCGTCGCCGACCCACACACCCGAACCCCCGTCCCCGCCGCGACCATGGGCAAGCTCAAAACCGGTCTGCTCGAACGCGGTGTGCTCCCGTTCATCGCCGACAACCGCCTGCACGTGGTACCGCCCTGCGTCATCACCGACGCCGAGGCCACCGCGGGCGTCGCCGCGATTCGTGACGTACTCGCCGGACTCTGAAGACAAGGAAACGACCATGACACAGATTCTCGAGCACTGGATCGACGGCAAGGCCTGGTCGGGCGAATCCACCCGCACCGCACCGGTTTTCGACCCCGCCCTCGGCACACCCCAACGTGAGGTGCGCATGGCGACCGCCACCGACGTCGGCACCGCCGTCGCCGCGGCGGCCGCCGCCCTGCCGCAGTGGCGCGACAGTTCGATCGCCACCCGCAGCAGGTTCCTGCTCACCTTCCGCGAACTGCTCAACGCCCGCAAAGACGACCTCGCCCAGATCCTCACCGCCGAACACGGCAAGGTCCTCAGCGACGCGGGCGGCGAGATCGCCCGGGGACTCGAAGTCGTCGAATTCGCCCTCGCCATGCCCCAACTGCTCAAAGGCGAATTCAGCCAGAACGTCTCCACCGACGTCGACGTATACTCGGTGCGCGAACCGGTCGGGGTGGTCGGGATCATCAGCCCGTTCAACTTCCCCGCCATGGTTCCGCTCTGGTTCTTCCCGATCGCCATCGCCGCGGGCAACACCGTCGTCCTCAAACCGAGCGAGAAGGACCCCTCGGCCGCCAACTGGCTCGCCGAACTCGCCGCCGAAGCGGGCCTGCCCGCCGGCGTCCTCAATGTGGTCCACGGCGACAAGGAAGCGGTCGACGCCCTGCTCGTCCACCCGGACGTCGCCGCGATCTCCTTCGTCGGCTCCACCCCGATCGCGCGCTACGTCTATCAGACCGCCGCCGCCAACGACAAACGAGTCCAGGCACTCGGCGGCGCCAAGAACCACATGCTCGTGCTGCCCGACGCCGACCTCGACCTCGCCGCCGACGCCGCCGTCAACGCGGGCTTCGGCTCGGCGGGCGAACGATGCATGGCGGTGAGCGCCCTGCTCGCCGTCGACAGCATCGCCGACGAACTCGTCGCCAAGATCGCCGAACGGATGGGCGAACTGCGCACCGGCGACGGTCGCCGAGGCTGCGACATGGGACCGCTCATCACCCGCGAACACCGCGACAAGGTGGCCGGCTACCTCGACGTGGCCGCCACCGACGGCGCCACCATCGTCGTCGACGGCCGCGAAACCAGCATCGACGGTGCGGCCGAAGGGTTCTGGCTCGGCCCGACCCTCATCGACAACGTCCCGATCAGCTCCGCCGTGTACCAGGACGAGATCTTCGGCCCGGTCCTCTCCGTCGTCCGGGTGAGCGGCTTCGAGGAGGGCATCGAACTCATCAACAGCTCCCCCTACGGCAACGGGGTCGCGATCTTCACCAACGACGGTGGGGCCGCACGGCAATTCCAGCGCCGGGTCACCGTCGGCATGATCGGCATCAACGTCCCCATCCCGGTGCCCGTCGCCTACCACAGCTTCGGCGGCCACAAAGCGTCGATCTTCGGTGACGCGAAAGCCTACGGACCGCAGGGCTTCTCGTTCTTCACCCAGGAGAAGGCGATCACGTCGCGCTGGCTCGACCCGAGCCACGGCGGCATCAACCTCGGGTTCCCCCAGCACAGTTAGCAGTAGTAGTAGAGAGATTATGCGATGACAGAAACACAGGTCCACGCGCCCGAGGGCGCGGGACGACACTCGCAGCTGGTCAACGACGACTTGGCGCCCACTACCAAGGAGACGGCGACCTGGCGCACCTGGGACCTGTTCTGTCTCTGGATGACCTCGGCCCACAGCATCGCCAGCTACGGCTTCGCCGTCGGCATGCTCGCCCTCGGCATGACCGGCTGGCAGACCGTGCTCGCCCTGTTCGCCGGTGTGCTGATGCTGTGGCTCGGGAGCAATCTAGTCGGTGTCGCGGGTCAGAAGGTCGGGGTCCCGTTCCCGGTCTTCGCCCGCGCCACCTTCGGCGTGTTCGGCGCCAACATTCCCGCCCTGCTCCGCGCACTCGTCGCGATCTTCTGGTACGGCATCCAGACCTACCTGGCCTCCACCGCGGTGATCGTGTTGATCCTGCGGGTGTCGCCAGGTCTCGAGTCATGGACGAAACCCAGCTTCCTCGGACTGTCCGCGCTCGGCTGGATCGCGTTCCTCGTCCTGTGGACCGTGCAGCTCATGATCATCAGCTACGGCATGGAGATCGTGCGCAAGGCCTCCGACTTCGCCGGACCGGTCGTATGGATCGGCATGATCGCCCTCGCCGTGTGGATCATGAGCGAGGCCGACTGGAGTATCGACCTCAATGCCCGTGCGGGTGAGGCACTCTCGAGTGGACAGACGGTGTCGGCGTTCATCGGGGTCGCGTTCCTGATGGTCGCGTTCATGGCCGGACCGCTCGTGAACTATGCCGACTTCGCCCGGTTCTCGCCCAGTCAGAAGGCGATTCGGCGCGGCAATGCCTGGGGCATCCCCTTCAACGAGACCGCGTTCGTCGTCATCTCGATCATCATCTCCCTGGCCACCCTGAAGGTGTACGGGGAAGTGCTGTCGGACCCGGTGGAACTCGTCGCCCACATCGACAACGACGCCATCGTCATCATCTCGGCCGTGCTGTTCGCCATCGCGACCGTCGGCATCAACGTGGTGCTGAACTTCGTCTCCCCCGCCTACGACATCTCCAACGCCGCACCGAAGTACATCTCGTTCCGCACCGGCGGAATCATCACCGCCGTCCTGTCGATCGTCGTGCTGCCCTGGAAGCTGTGGGCCAACCAGGACTTCATCGTCTACTTCCTCGGCGGCGTCGGCGCCCTCATGGGGCCGGTGTTCGGCATCCTGGTCGTCGACTACTACCTGGTTCGCAAACAGCGCACCGAGGTGCCCGAGCTCTATTCCGGCGCGACCGACGGCACCTACTTCTACACCCGGGGCTTCAACCCGCGAGCGCTCGTCGCGCTGCTCATCGCGGGTGCGGTCAGCGTCGTCGTGGCCCTTGTTCCCGATTCCGCCTCGGTCACGGCGCTGTCGTGGCCGGTCGGCGCGGCATTCGGTGCGGCCGTCATGTACGGCCTGAGCCGCAAACCCGCGCAGGTCTGAACCCGTGGCTGTGCCCCGGCGACAACGACTGTCGCCGGGGCACAGTCGTCAGATGATCCGGTCGAGCCGGAAGATCCGGAACTCGCGCCCGCCGGCGAGCTGATACTCCATCTCGTAACCAGGCCAGAACTCCACGACCTGATCCCACACCCGCTTACGTTCCACCCCGGTGATCTCCGTGACCGACACCGGAAACGCCGCACTGCCGTTGAACCGCACCGACGCCGTGCGCGCGGCACGCAGGTTCGCTGACCACGCCGGATGCTCGGGCTTGCCCCAGTTGGAACCGACGAGGAAGAAGCCGTCGCCGTCGGGCACACACAGCAGCGAGGTCGTACGCGGTACACCGGACTTGCGGCCGACCACGGTCACCTCGATCGACGGCAGACCGGCCAGATCCAGGACACCCCAACGCCCACCGGAGAACCTGCGAAGCAACCGCTCGGCGGGCAACACGACACTCGCCCCCCGCATCACCCAGGCTTGTGCTCCGAACACGCGCGCTACACGGGGCAAGGGATTCCACACCATCTCCGAATCCTGGCTCGAGCTCACCGGATTGACGAACCCACAGGGTGCGCTTGAGAGGCATTTCACTCCCCCGTCCTTGCTGGTGGTTTATTCGTAGGTACATGTATCGGAGGTGAGTTCAGGGTCGGGAGGGAGAGCTAACATAGATAAATGCGCATATCTGAGTAACCGAATGTAATAAATGGTCATTCGCCTGGCAACCGCAATTCCCGGACTGCTGCTCGTCGATGCCGCACACTGGACTCCCCCCTCCCATTCCAGCCGCCAGGAGTGCCGTGCCCTCCCCCAGTCGCCGCAGGATCCTCGCCACGATCGCCGTTGTCTTCGCCGCGCTCGCGGGAAGCACCTCCCCCACTACCGCCCGACCACCGGCATCTGCCCAGTTGGCACCGATGGACCCCGACTTCCTCTGGGGCGTAGCCGCTTCCGGGTTCCAGGCCGAAGGTGACGCACCGGACAGCAACTGGCGCCGCTACGCGGAGTCCGGCAGCACCGAGCATCCGTACCTCAACTCGGTCGACTTCCGCCAGCGGTTCCGATCGGATATAGCACTCGCGGCCGACCTCGGCGTGCGCGTGTACCGCATCGGCATCGAGTGGGCGCGGGTGCAGCCTCGACCCGGCGTCTGGGACGAGGCAGGTCTCCGGTTCTACGACGAGGTCGTGGGCGCGATCGTCGCGGCGGGCATGCGACCGATGCTCACCCTCGACCACTGGGTCTATCCCGGCTGGGTAGCGGATCGCGGCGGCTGGCGCGATCCGCGCATCGTGGCCGACTGGCTGACTAACGCGCGAAGCATCGTCGACCGCTTCGCCCACACGGACCCGCTGTGGGTGACGTTCAACGAGCCGATGGTGTATCTGGCCAACGAACTACGCCACGGCGGGCTCGCTCCCACGGACGCACCGACCATGGTCGACCGAATCGCACAGGCCCACAACGGCATCCACGAGTACATCCACTCCGTGCAGCCGGGTGCCATGGTCACGAGCAACGTCGCCCACATCCCCGCTGTCGACGACGCGGTCAACGGCCCGCTGCTGGACCGCATCTCGGCGCGCCTGGACTACATCGGGATCGACTACTACTACAGCTTCTCCCCCGCCGAACCGCGCATCCCCGACCCCGGCAAGCTCTGGACCATGCCCCTACACCCCGAGGGCATCTACTACGTCCTCGAGCACTATGCCCGCAAGTTCCCCGGCCGGCCGCTCTACATCGTCGAGAACGGGATGCCCACCGAGAACGGGCTGCCACGCCCCGACGGCTACACCCGCGCCGATTCGCTGCGCGACACCGTGTACTGGCTGCAGCGCGCCGTGGCCGACGGCATCCCGCTGCTCGGCTACAACTACTGGAGCCTCACCGACAACTACGAATGGGGTTCCTACACACCACGATTCGGCCTCTACACCGTCGACGTGCTGACCGACCCCACACTCACCCGCAAGCCCACCGACGCTGTCGCGGCCTACCGGGAGATCACCGCCGCGGGCGGCGTCGGCGACGACTATCGCCCGACGCGAGCGCCCGCGCCCTGTTCGGTGGTGAACGGGGTGGCCAGTTGCACCGATCCGGTGACAGTCCCTCGGTAACAGTTCGATACCGGATCGTGTGCTTTACACTCAGGCGGTGTCGAGCGCAACGTCACGACCAGCCCGCGCCGTGAGCGGCAGACAAGCCCGGTGGCAGCCGCACAACGACAGCCGCCGGGAACGGATCGTGCAGGCGGCGATCGAATTGATCGAGCAGGCGCCGCCGGGTGTCGAGGTGCCGATCGTCCAGATCGCCGAACACGCGGGGCTCGCGAAATCCGTTGTGTACCGGCAGTTCGCGGGCCGCGACGAGCTCGACCGGCGCATCCGCAGCGATATCACCGACCGGTTCGTCGGCGATATCGAGGACGCGCTCGACATCGGCGACGGTTCCATCCACGAGATTCTCGTTCGCACGGTCGATGCCGTCGTCACGTGGGTCACCGAGCATCCACGACTGCACGAATTCCTGCGCACGGGGCCGTCGGAGGCCGATCCGGACGTCGACGCGATGAGTTCGCTGATCGCGACACTCGCCGCGTCGACCCGCTCACTGGTCACCGGATTGGCCGGGGTGGTCGGCGTGGCCGACGACGGCTCGGCCGACGCGATGACCTTCGCGATCGTCTCGATGACCGAGGCGACGGTCACCCGCTGGGCCAACGACCCCGCACCGGTCCTGTCCAGACAGCAGCTGATCGAGGAGGTCGCCTCCTACGCCTGGCACGTGGTCGACGGCGTCGCCCGGCGCCACGGACTCACCCTCGACGCCGAACAACCCCTCACCACGGTCATCACCCAGCTGATGACCAACGGCGACTGAAGGCGGCTCACGCGGCCTTGCGCGCGCTCCGCTCCGGCTCGCTGCGGTAGCGCGACAGCGGCCCGTCGATGCCGAGCGCCTTCCACACCTGCTTGGCGACGGGGTTCATCATGCCCAGGTCGTCGGCCAGCTTCCGGACATCGGCGAAGTAGCCCGCCAGGACGTGCTGCGAGTGCTCCGACTTCCAGAAGGCCTCACGGATGACCTCACGCGGGATGTCGAACTGCTTGGCGAACGAACGGGGCGGAGCCATGATCTCCCCGGCCAGCCAGCGCATCGCGATCGGGAACGCCACCGAGCACACGCCCCGGTTGAACTTGCCCATCCGCCCGATGTGCGCGGCGAGGAAGTCGTGGGCGAAGGAAATGTGGCGCGCTTCCTCGGCGATGTGGATCTCCATGGTCCGCACCACCATCGGCGGCAGGTTCGCGCCCGCCCGCAGCATGGCCTTCTGATAGTGGTCGATCGGTTCCTCGCCGCCGAGGATGCCGATGAACAGGATCGTGTGCGCGTAGCCGCCCGCCACGCCGATGAACGGCGAGAGCGCCCGGAACAAGGGGCGCATGCCGGGTACATCCACGCCGATGCGGTTCACCAGTTCCTGGAACATCTGGATGTGGTTGCACTCTTCGGTCATCTCGTGCAGGCAGTACCGGAACTCGGGTGAGCCGTTCGGCAGCTTCATGATGTACTGCATCATCCCGCGGATCAGGATGCTCTCGAATGCCGCGCCGACCCTGATCGCGTTCGCGGTGCGCCACTTGCCGATCTCGATCTGCCGCTCCAGCGGCTGCTCGCGGTACCACTGCGTGGCACCGAGCGGATCGTATTCGGACGACAACACCCAGCGCGGGTCGTTCGGGTCGAGAGCCAGCTCCGGCGAATCCCAGTCGATGTCGAGGTAGGGATCGAAATGCCGGTCGACGGACCCTTGAGACAGGGTCGCCAGGGCATCGCGGTATTCCTCGCTGATGAGTCCGCCACGGCTCGATTCGGTCAGCGTCATCGGTGCCTCCTCGGTTCGCGTCGATGCGCACGGCAGTGTCAACCGTCACATCGTCGTACTCAGAGTAACTGAGACCCGAGGTCCCACACAACCCTGTGTGCGGTGCGAAGCACACGCGTCTGCGCACCGCACACAGGATCACGACGTCGAATCCGCCGATACGAACGTTCGGTCAGCGTTGGGTGTGGCCTAGCTGGTGCGAGCCTTCGGCCTCGCCCAACGTCTGCGCGACGGCTTCCAGGCGCAGCTGGTTCTGGATCGAGAGCCTGGCAGCGATGATGAGCAGGGCGCGTAAACGGTGGTTGTGCAGGCCCGCGACCAGCTGGGCGTCGGTCGCGGGCAGTGCGAGCGCGGCGGCGTCGAGGGGGTCGGTGGTGGCGGTGCGGATGTGGTCCTCCATGGCGGTCTCCGAATCGAGGTGGCCGACAGGGGTGCGGGCGCTCACGTACGGCGGACGAGAGATCAGCTCCACCGGGCGGGGATCATGCCGCCGATGTGCTCCTCGGACTCGAGCAGGCCCTCGTCCGACGGCTTGTCGCCCGCCTCGAAGACCCGCTTGAACTGCTTGGCGCGCAGGTCCGGGTGCGCCTCGGACGGAATGTCGTAGCCGTAGCGGGTCTGAGCCTCGCGCGGGGTCATGGTGATCTGCTCGAGGGCCGGAATCCCGAGTGCGACAGGGGCGAGCACCGCGGTGGTGGTCGGAGCCATGAGGCCGACGAACCAGAACTTCAGCGCCGGGACCCGGTCCAGCACGGTGTGCATCACCCGCAGCGGCACCTGCACCGCGAGGTCGGTGAGCGGGCCTTGGTTCAGGCCGAACATCTTGCGCATGTACTTCGGATATGTCGCGATGACACCCTTGCGCAGTAACCAGATAGCCGGGGCCAGCGCGACCCGCGTGCGCTGGGGCAGCTCGGGCGGGAGCGCGATGTCGAGGCCGAGGATGAAGTCGACCATGCCCTGCGCGTCCTCGGAGACGGCCAGGTGCGGACGCCACCGCTCGAAGAACTCGAGCACCTCGGCGCGCGAGCGCGGCACGGTGGCCGGGTCGATGGTCTGGAGCTCGGCGGCGGTGGCGCAGTCGGCCCAGAACTGGTTTTCCTCGGCCGTGCTCAGCCGACCGGGGCCGAATTTCTCGTAGGAGTAGAGGATGGAGTGCCAGGCGGTGACGTGGATCCACAGCTGGGAATCGGGCCGGTTGGCGTCGTAGGTACCGCCGGTGACCGGATCGTTGCCGATGGCCTTGCTGTGGACCTTGACGAGCACGTCCGCCGCCTTGGCGGTCGGCTCGGTGGCACCGAAGGCCACCAGCGCGAAGTAGTGAACGGTCCGCGCGTACCTGGTGTGCGGGCGGTAGCGCACACCGCCGGACTGGACGACCGCGGCGGCAAGGTTGGGATCGAGATGCTCGATGGTGACAGCCCGGGCGAAGCCCAGCACATACGAGGTGGGATAGCTCCAGACCTTCCAGGTCACCGACCCCGGCCCGAAGAACCCGTTGTCCGCCGGAGCGTCGAACTGCGCGGCGAGCTGATCGCGAGATTTGATGCCGAACATAGTCGGCTCCTTCCTACAACTGTGTAGCTTCCATACTAAGCGTAACGCCAAGTTGCAGAAAAATTGCCCTTCGCCGCCGACCCGCCGACGCAATCCGGTCTCGCAGATTGGTACGACATGAGTCCCCTGTGGGCAGGCACGACAAGACCGCCGGGTCGCAGGCCGGCAAGCTTTCGCGCAGGGTCAGTTCAGCTGGGGTGCCGATCCACCACTTCAGACCGTGACGGTTTCGCCGGCATCGAGGCGCTGGTAGCGGAGGGTCTCGGGCAGCAAACCGGCGAGCTGGTCGGTCAGGGTGCGGCCCATGTCGTTGAGATCGCCGTCGTGGATCGGGACGACCAGGTCCGGTCGGGTCGCGATGACGTAGTCGACGGCGTCGGCGTAACGCATCCACGGGCCGCTCACGGGCAGGAACAGCACATCGAGGTCGGTACCGTCGGGCAGACTCGGATAGGCGTCACCGGGGTGCAGGACTCGGCCGTCGATCAGGTAGGCGACGTTGGGTGAGTCGGGCAGGCTCGGATAGATCGCGGCGTGGGAACCCACGATCGCCTGCACGCCAAAGCCCGCGACATCGAACCGGGTTTCAGCTTCGGCTTCAACCAGTCGCCCATGGTCTGCTCCGGCGGCGGCCAGCTTGTCGATCACCAGTCGCGGAGCCAGGACGACAGTCTCCGGTTGTGCGACCAAGGCCGAGACGACCCGATCGATGTCGACATGGTCTTCATGATCGTGGGTGACCAGGAAGACCGCCGCGTTCTCGAAGGCCGCCTGCGGCGCCAGGACTCCGGGATCGATCACCACCGCGCCGTCGTTGTCCGCCAGTCGCACCGTCGAGTGTCCGAGTGCGGTTATCGCAATGCTCATCTGGATCTCCCATCGTGACGAAAGTTGCTGGGGATATCGAGTCGCGCCGGTCTGTTCAGTCCACTGCGGTAGCCGGTGGTGTATCCATGACGGGGTCCCGGGATATCACGACCGGCCCGAAGCGGGTGCGGGTATCGAGGTCGCGGAGCCGGTCGGGCCGGCAGATTTCATCGGCGACCATCGCCGCGCATTCACGAGCCGAGAGCATCGTCATCAGCGGAACAGCCGGGGCTCGACGCGAGGTCGTCACCGGCGCCGCCGATGAGCACCAATCGTGTGCCCTCTCCATATTCGATGACGTTCCGCATGTCGGCCAGCCAGTTCTGCGGTGTATCGCCGGCCCGGGTGGGGGCGGTGGCGCAGATGATGACTCCATGGTCGGCGGCGACCTGGGTCACGAACAGAGGATCGCCCATGTCACCGGAGCGTGCGACGACACCATCGACGGTGACCGCGCTGTTCCTCGTGACGCCGGTGACCTCATAGCCGCGGCTCGCGCATTCCCCCACCACGGCCGAACCGATCACCCCACCGGCACCGAAGACCGCGATCCTGGGACCGGTCGCTCTTTTACCCATCTCGGTCTCCTAGTGTGTTGTGGTCGCCAAACCGGGCTCTACCTGGAAATACCGAGAGTCGTACCAGCCGAAAGTACACGTGCATATGGGGTTGCACATAGACCAGAATACGGCGTGTCGGAGCGCCTACCCCGGCGCCTGTTGTGCAATCTCTCACCGCCCGGGTTGCCGTCGCCCAGCAGTGTTAAACATCATTGTTTAACATAACCGAGACGGCGCAGCCCGGAGCCAGCTACTGTTTCGCCCACCCACCCACGTGGGGACCGTGACAGGAGCGAACCTTGAGCAACTTTCAAGCCCGACATGCCGGTGTCGGGTTGGCGGTGGCGGCCGGTGGGATCCTCGGCGCGCCTCGGGCATCGCCTCTGGTGCAGGACATCGCGATGACGGGGTCCACGCATTATGTCGGCACCGGTTCGGCCGGTCTGCTTCCTTCGGGCTCGGCCAGCTGACATCACCGGCCCTCCGAATAGCAACTCAGAAAGGAACAGATGAACAAGTACAAGTCGATGCGAGCAGCGCGGCTGACTTCAGTGGTCGCGGTGACGGTCGCCCTCGGCACAGGCACAGTTCTCGGCACCTCGATCGCCACGGCGGACAGCTCCGTGCAGCCTGATCCGAAGGGGTCTCTCCTGTACGACCGGCTGGAGAAGAACAGCGACGGATCATTGAAGACCAACGGGACGGGAGGGTATTTCGTCACCGCGCCCTACACCGACAACGCGATCACGCGTAAGGTCGGGCAGCTGTCGGTCGGCGGGTTGTGCACCGCGACCGTACTCGACAGCCCCACCGGGTCGCTGGCCATCACCGCCCGCCATTGCGTCGACGGTGGCGATGCCACGATCGAATCGGGCAAGGCCACGTTCACCCCGGCCTGGCACGACGGATCCCGCCCCTATGGCACATGGATCGTGGACAAGGCGTTCGTCTCCGATACCCCGGTCGATGGCAGCGTCCCCGATGTCGCCGTGCTGGCGATCCGGCCTTCGGCCGAGAAGAAGACCGTCGCATCAGCGACCGGTGGCGGGCTCGGAATCCATCCAGCCCTGTCGAGCACCCAGTCGGTCCAGGCCACACTGCTCGGCTACCCCGGACCGGCGCCGTACCACCTGAAGCTGATGTCGGCGTGCGTCGGCGACTACACCTACTACCCGGGAGCGGGACGCAGCGCGGTACGGCGAGTAGGCACACAGGACGAATGCCACGTCGGTGGCGGGTCCAGCGGCGGCCCGTATGTCACTCGAACCGCTGCGGGCGCGAAGATCATCACGGTGCTCAACAGCAGCGGCGGATCGGTGATTTCGGGGGTCGCACCGCGATTGATCGACGACGCCGAACAGTGGATCAAGGCGAAATACCCCGATCTCGGAACCGGCGGCGGCAACTTGCCGTCTACCGGGTCGGCTGGGTTGTGAACCAGGCTGATCAGACTGCGGCAGTTATCCATTCGCTGCCGTACTAGCGCGGCACTTCCCAGATACGCCGGACCCGGGCCACGGCCTACGGTCACTCGCCGAGGAATCGATCGGCCGGTTCTGCGGGCGCTCGCACATGGCGTGGTACCGCTCGTCGGTGAGGTCGGCGGCGAGCTGCGGCACGGTGGAGCTGTTGCCGGTCGATGAACTACTCGACCAGCAGAACAACAAGCTGGCGGGCCAGTTCCGCGTCCGCGGGGCCGCCGCGCCAGATCAGCGGGCGACGGGGATCGAGGCGGTCCAGCGCATCGGGCAGGGAGCTGAACACCCGGTCGGCGCGGACGACGCACACCTGGGGCATGTCCTCCGACACGGCCGGGCCGCCGTCCACTTCCAGGGCGAGCGAACCGGTCGAGGCGTCGCCGGCGACCGCGTCGCGGACCACCGCGTCACCACCGCTTGCCGTACCGGATCCGTGTACGACGGCATGACCCGGCGCGCCGGCCCAATGGTCGAGCCATGCCGGACCGGGCTCGACGGCGGCGAGTACGGTGCGCACGCTCATCCCGTAGAGCACATCGGCCACGGCGGCGGGCAGACCCGTGGTGTCGACCAGGCGCACCAGCGAGCCCTGCTCGCGCAGCCGTTCGACGAAGCGGGCGAGTACGGCGGCGCGTTCGGCCGGGTCGGCGTCGGCCGGGCGACCCGATGAGCGACGAACCGTCACCCGTCGCGCGTCGTCGGGTAGGTCGAGCAGCCCGTCGCGGACGCGGCGCAAGATCTCCTCGCGAGAATTCACTCGGGCACTCCCCGTTCGGCGGCGGTACCGGTGGGCCCGCCGTTCACACATCTCTCACCCCACATACCGCAGGAATCACCTCCTTCGCTACCGTACCGACCGGTCCCTCGGGAGTAGCGACGGCGCCACGTGGGGAAAGTCATGTCGATCAGCCGACCGGGGGTGAGCCCGCCGTCTCGCGGCGTGCCTCGGCAGCCTCCTCGGCGGCCCGGTTCACCTCGGCGGCCAGCGTGGTGCCACCGACCTCCCAGGCCATGGCGAGCAGCCGTTCACGGAAGCGGGTCAGGTCGACGCCGAGGTCTTCGCCGGCGTAGCCGCCCGCCGCGTCGCGCACCGTGCGGACCACCTCGTCGGCGAGCGCGGCCATCCGCAGGCGGATCATGGTGCGCAGTTCGCCGCTGAGTGGGATGTCGATACCGACGTCGTAGAGCACGAGGGCGCCCTTGAGCATCGGGCGATCGGGCACGTACCACCGTTCGTCGCGGCGCTCGAGATAACCGACGGCGATCAGTTCGGTCAGCACGTCCGAGCCGCGGTCGCCGAGCAGGGCGGCGAGTTCGGCGTCGTCGATCTCCGCGCTGCGTTGCGCGGCTTGGGCCGAACGTGGGTCGAACAGCGTGCGCCAGTCGCCGCTGGTGGGTTCGGCGTCGAAGACCTCGCGGATGGCGTCGAGCCGAAGCCCGCGGCCCTGCATGGCGACGATGTCGCGCAATCGGTCCAGATGCTCGTCGGAATACACCACTTCCTTGCCTGCGCGCCCGGGCTTGGGCAGGACGCCTAGCGAGTGGTAGTAGCGGATCGTGCGCGCCGCGACGCCGCTGGCGTCGGCGAGTTCCGCGCGGGTGTATCGAGGCACGCGACCAGCATAGGGGCCGAGCCCCGGGCGGACTTTGACAGTGCTGGCTGTCGGCGTTAGCGTTACCGGCGTCACTGTCGACATCATCGAGGAGCTCTTCTATGTCCGAGCGAACCACCGACTTCGACGTCTTGATCGTCGGTTCCGGATTCGGCGGCAGTGTCACCGCGCTGCGACTGGTGGAGA
This sequence comes from Nocardia sp. NPDC050413, assembly GCF_040655475.1. Lineage (NCBI taxonomy): Bacteria > Bacillati > Actinomycetota > Actinomycetes > Mycobacteriales > Nocardiaceae > Nocardia > Nocardia sp. NPDC050413. Next base: position 978,898 of record NZ_JBFAJZ010000001.1, read on the forward strand.
AGGGCTACAAGGTCGGCGTGCTGGAGGCGGGCCGCCGCTTCGCCGACGACGAATTGCCGAAAACCAGCTGGGACCTGCGTAAATTCGTGTGGGCACCCAAGCTCGGCTGCTACGGCATCCAGCGTATCCACCCGCTGCGCGACGTGCTCATCCTCGGCGGCGCCGGTGTCGGCGGTGGTTCGCTGAACTACGCCAACACCCTCTACGTTCCGCCGGAGCCGTTCTTCCAGGACGCGCAGTGGCGCGACATCACCGACTGGCGGGCCGAGCTCACGCCGTACTACGAGCGGGCCAAGAAGATGCTCGGCGTGGTGCAGAACCCGCACATGACCCCCGCCGACGAGATCTTCAAGGCCGTCGCCGAGGACATGGGCGTGGGTGACACTTTCGTCCAGACGCCGGTCGGTGTCTTCTTCGGCGAGCCGGGCAAAACCGTCGCCGATCCGTACTTCGGAGGGGCGGGCCCGGAGCGCACCGGCTGCATCGAATGCGGTGACTGCATGGTCGGCTGCAAGTTCGGCGCCAAGAACACGCTGGTGAAGAACTACCTCTACCTCGCGGAAAAGGCGGGCGCACAGGTCATTCCGATGACCACCGTGTCGGCGCTGCGTCCGCTGCCCGACGGCACATGGGACGTCGCCACCGAGCGCACCGGCGCCTGGGTGCGGAAGGACCCCAAGACCTACACCGCCAAGCAGGTGGTGCTCGCCGCGGGCACGCTCGGCACCCAGAAGCTGCTGCACGCGATGCGCGACGAGGGCGCGCTGCCCAAGATCTCCGACCGGCTCGGACTGCTCACCCGCACCAACTCCGAGTCCATCGTCGGCGCGGCGACCAAGACGCTCGCGCCCGGCCAGGACTTCACCAAGGGTGTCGCGATCACGTCCTCGATCCACCCGACTCCCGACACCCATGTCGAACCGGTCCGTTACGGCAAGGGCTCCAACTCGATGGGCATGCTGCAGACCCTGATGGTCGACGGCGGCGGGCGCGTGCCGAGGTGGCTGCGGTTCCTGTGGCTGGTGATCACCCATCCGCTCACCTTCTTCGGCTTCATGAGCGTGCGGAACTGGAGCGAGCGCACCATCATCTCGCTGGTCATGCAGCACCTGGACAACTCCATCACCACCTACACCAAGCGCGGGCTGTTCGGGCGCAAGCTCACGTCCAAACAGGGCCACGGGCAACCGAATCCGACGTGGATCCCGGCGGGCAACGAGGTGACGCGCCGGGTGGCGGACAAGATCGGCGGCGTCGCGGGCGGCACCTGGGGCGATGTGTTCAACGTCCCGATGACGGCACACTTCCTGGGCGGTGCGGCGATCGGCGCCGATCCGGAGCACGGCGTGATCGACGCCTACCACCGCGTGTTCGGCTACCCGACGCTCAGCGTTGTCGACGGTGCAGCCGTCTCGGCCAATCTCGGGGTGAACCCGTCGCTGACGATCACCGCGCAGGCCGAGCGCGCGGCCGCCTACTGGCCCAACAAGGGTGAGGTCGACACGCGTCCCGAGCAGGGCGTGGGATACCGCCGGATCGAGCCGGTCGCACCCAAGCAGCCGGTGGTCCCCGCGGGTGCGCCTGCCGCGTTGGTCTTGCCGATCGTCGAGATCCGCAACCCGGAGAAGACAGCGGGCTGACAACTGAAACAAGGCCCCGGACAAGCGGTTCGCACCGCCGGTCCGGGGCTTTGTTCGTTCAGAGGGCGTTGATGCGCGCCAGCGCCTCGAACGCCAGATCAGCGGCCTGCCACAGCGCGGCGACCTCCGCCCGGATCGTCGGCGCCAGCGCAGGGTCTTGCAGCGCGAGTCCGTTGGTGAAGATCACCACGTTCGCGCCGAGGTCGGCGGCGATCAGCATCTGCTCGGTGGCCACGCCCGCGCCGAACAGCTGATCGAGGCCCTCCCCCACGAAATAGAACCGCCACAGCGGCCCGAGGTCGGCACCGTAGACGGCTTTGGTCCGATCGACGATCACGTCGCCGACCGAGGCAATGCCTGCGACGATCTTGAAATAGTCCGGTGCGTGCTCGGGGCGGCTCCCGACGGCGGCCACCGAATACGTCAGGTCGACGGTCAGGTGCGCGTTGTATCCGGCCATCGCCGTCCGTGCCCGCGAGGCGCCGCAGTCCTTGGCGAGGGCGAAATAGTGCGCCCACTGCGGTTCGACGACCCCGCCGGAGAATTCGGCGTGCAGATTGTCGAGGAAACGGCGCAGCAGTTCGAGACTGATCGAGTGCGCGTATTCGCGGTCGAGGAAGGCCGCCGGATCTCGTTGCATCGGCATCACCGCGGCGGATTCCACGCCGTCGAGGCCGATCGCGAACAGCCCACGCAGATCCCGGTGCTCGACAAGGATCTCGGTGATGCGGTGATGCCTGTCGACGGCGTCCTCCAGCCGGGCCAGGGTATCGCCGCCCGCTATCTCGGAAGTGTCCGAGAGCCGGGCGATCTCGCCGATATCGGCCTGCGAGAGGGTCGAGCCGCACGCGGTGTCGGTTACCGCGCCGGCCGGTCCCGCGACCAACCCGGGCAGAGCCATGATCCCGACCGCGACAGCCGCGACTATTCCACTCCCGATACGCATCCTGCGATTCCACCACCTCCGGCCCCGATCCGCTGTGCGACGCACCCGGATCGACAAGTTCGCCGAGGCGTGCGGGTGCCACGGAAACTGCTGACAAGCAGCCGCGTTCAGTAGTGGGCCAGCTGCGGCAGCCCAAGCATCGGGACCGTCAGATCAGGCGGATGCTCGCGATCATCGTCTTGGCGTCGTCGGCGGACAGTTCGCCGGTGGTGCCCCGGTCGACCAGGATGGCCATGACCATCGGCAGACCCGCCGACTTCTCGAAGGCGAAGGTGTACACCGAGTAGGTGGTCGTGGTGCAACCCGGTCGCGCCGGTGTCCACGAGCCCGAACTCTCGACGAACTGCCCGGTCAAGCCGCTCTTGGTGGTGAGCGACGTGGGGGCGGTGATTTTGCCACCTGTCGAATCGGAGTAGCCACCCTCGGCCGCGATCCTTGCCGCGGTGGTCGCGGCCTCGGGCAGTGTGTTCTCCGTACTGAGGGCGATCCCCGCGAGTCCTCGGTAGGCCGAACCGGGACAGTAGTTCTCGCCTTCGGAGGCCTTTCCGGTACCCGCGAACATTCCGGCCAGACCGAGGATGACCACCGAGTCCGACTCCGAGGCGATCTGCCAACTCGACGGCACGTCGTACGCGACGCGCTCGTCAGCGAGCAGCACACCCTTCCAACCCGGTGTCACCGGTGCGGTGCTGGTGCCGGTGGGCGGCGCGGTCTGCGTGGTGGTCGTCGGCGCGGCGACAGCCTGCTCGTCGTCGCCACGGGTTCCGATCACCACCGCGGTCACCATCACCACGGCCAGCACCAGCACCACGGCCCCGATCCCGATCAGCAGACCGGCATTACCCTTGCGCGGCGGCTGCGGCGCATACCCATAGGTCTGCCCGTGATGCGGAAACGGCAGCGACATGCTCGGCCCGAGCCCCTGCTGCGGAATTCCTTGCTGCGAGTCGGGAATTCCGTATCCACCCGGCTGCCCATAACCTTGTGGCGCCCTAGGGTAGCCCTCCGGCCCCGGCAGCATTCCCGGCTGCGGGCCGGGCATTGCCCGGTAGAGCACAGGCTGCTGGAATGCCCCGGACCCCTGCTGTCCTGATGCCTGCGGGAAGGCCTCCGACCCCTGCGGCACACCCGATTGAGGGAAGACCCCCAAGCCGTGCGGTTGCTGAAACGGACCAGGCCCCTGTGGAGCGAGGATCGTCGGATCCCCGTGCGGTGGTTGCGGAATCGCGGGCTGAGAAGTAGACCCGGACGACGCCGGATCCTCGCCCGGCGGTGGCGCGAACGCACCCGGCTGCCCACCCACACCGTCCGGCGAGTCCGCGGGTGCCCCCTCGGACGCACCCGGCGCCCCCGCCGACTCCCACCAGCGATCGACGTTGTCTGCCACGTCCCAGTCCTTCCTCACACCCGCCTCGCCGATCTCCCTCGAGCAGGCGTCCCGCTCAGCGTAACGGCGCAACCCCGCCGACGAGAGCCGCGCGTGCCTCTGCAGGTACCTGCCATCCCACTCGGGGACAGCCGATCACTACGCTCCTATGGCGCGAAATCGGCCGAAATCCCGCCATGAGAGCGTGGTGATCTTGGTCTAGGCGCATGCCTGTCCCGACGTGCGGGGAGGGGCCGATCGGGCGACTAGGGCGTGGACGACGTGATCTGGTCGGCCGCGGCGGTGGTGGCGGCTCCGAGGGCGGTGACCTGGGCGGCGGTGAGGCGGGTGTCGGGGCAGGTTACTACCGAGGCGATGACGGCCCCGGTGGTGTCGCGGATGGGGGCGGCGACGGTGAGGACGGCGTTGTCGGGACCGAGCTCGCCGGGCAGGTAGTCGATCGTGATGAGTTCGGTGATCACCGAGCCGAGCTGGGCGCGCAGGGCGGCGGTGATCGGTGTGTCGCGCAGGGCCGCAAGGGCTTCCAGCATCGGCGTCGAATCGTCGACCAGGCGTTCGACGGAATAGCCGCGGGCGCGGATCTCGGTGAGGACGTGAGCGAGGCGCTCACGGTGCGTGGAGTCGGCGCTGGCGAGCCAGGCGCGTTGTTCGGATTCCGGTGCCCAGGCGACGAATTCGCGACAGACGGGCGGGGCGAGCGGTAGCCGGCGACCGGGCCGGATCCAGGTCGCCGACGGGTCGCCGACGAGTTCGGTGACAACGATGTTCACCCCGTCGCGTTCGGCGAGGAAGACCGGTGCCGACACCTGGTCCGACAGCGCGCGCAGGACCGGAGCGGCGGTGCGGCGCAGTGGGAACGCGGCTTCGGCGCGACGGGCGACGGTGAGCAGCCGCAGACCGATGCCGTAGCAACCGTCGCCGTCGCGCACGGTCCACCCGTCGGCGGTGAGCTGGGTGAGGACAGCGTGGGCGGTGGCGCGGGAGATCCCGGCTTCGCGCACGATGCGGGCCAGCGTGAGCCGCTCGGTGGCGTGGCGCGAGAGCAGCTCGAGCACCTTTACCACCCGCTGGGTCGGGGCCGAGACGACGCTCGAATCCGGTTCGGCCGACGCCGGATCCGACGTCACCTCTTGACCGGCGCTCTCGGCCCGGCTTATCGTCGGTGTCACAATACCGAACGATAGCGTCGATTATTCGACAGCGCAACCCCGGGCGTGAGCCCGCCGGGAAGGTGGACAGTGCAGACGGGATACGAATTGACGCACCTGGCGGCCCTGGAGGCGGAAGCGGTGCACATCCTGCGCGAGGTGGCGGCCACCTTCGAACGACCGGTACTGCTGTTCTCCGGCGGGAAGGATTCGGCGGTGCTGCTGCATCTGGCGCGGCGCGCGTTCTGGCCCGCGCCACTGCCGTTCCCGCTGCTGCACGTGGACACCGGCCACAATTTCGACGAGGTGCTCGCCTTCCGCGACCGCACCGCCGAGCGCACCGGCGCCCGCCTGCTCGTCGCGAAGGTCCAGGACGACATCGACACGGGCCGCGTGGTCGAACGCCCCGGCGGCACCCGCAACCCCTTGCAGACCACCACCCTGCTGCGCGCCATCGGCGAGCACCGTTTCGACGCCGTGTTCGGTGGCGCACGCCGCGACGAGGAGAAGGCACGCGCCAAGGAACGGGTGTTCAGCTTTCGCAACCGTTTCGGCGAGTGGGAGCCGCGCGCCCAGCGTCCCGAGGTGTGGAACCTCTACAACGGCAGGCATCAGCCGGGCGAGCACATCCGGGTGTTCCCGCTGTCGAACTGGACCGAGCTCGACGTGTGGGAGTACATCGACCAGGCGGCCGTGGAGCTGCCCTCGCTGTACTACGCGCACCGCAGGCGGGTGATCGAGCGCGACGGAATGCTGTTGTCCGCGACCCGTTTCGTCACCGAGGCACCCGGCGAGCGCGCCTTCGAGGCCACGGTGCGTTTCCGCACCGTCGGCGATGCCACGTGTACCGGCTGTGTCGAAAGCACCGCCACCACTCCGACGCAGGTGATCGCGGAGATCGCGGCCACCCGGCTCACCGAGCGCGGCGCCACCCGCGCCGACGACCGGATCTCCGAGACCGGGATGGAAGACCGCAAGCGAGAGGGCTATTTCTGATGCGCCGCAACCTGTTACGCCTGGCCACCGCGGGCAGCGTGGACGACGGGAAGTCCACCCTCATCGGTCGCCTGCTCTACGACTCGAAGTCCCTCTTCGACGACCAGCTCGCCAACATCGAGCGGCTCAGCACCGAAAGGGGCAGTGCCACCACCGATCTCGCGCTGCTCACCGACGGTTTGCGAGCCGAACGCGAGCAGGGCATCACCATCGACGTCGCCTACCGCTACGTGACCACCCCGCGCCGCAAGTTCGTCATCGCCGACACTCCGGGTCATGTGCAGTACACGCGCAATATGGTGACCGGCGCGTCAACCGCCGATCTCGCCCTGATCCTGGTCGATGCCCGCACCGGCGTCAGCGAGCAGACCCGCCGTCATGCCTTCCTGGCCACCCTGCTCGGCGTCCCGCACCTGGTGGTGTGTGTGAACAAGATGGACCTGGTCGACTGGTCGGAGGAACGTTTCACCGAGATCAGGGAGGAATTCTCCGCGTTCGCCGCGAAATTGACCGTCGGAGACCTCAGTTTCGTCCCCGTCTCGGCCCTGCACGGCGACAACGTGGTCGACAGCTCACCGCATCTGGCCTGGTACCCGGGTCCGCCGCTGCTGCGTCACCTCGAGGACGTGCACATCGCCTCGGACCGCAACCTCATCGACGCACGGCTCCCCATCCAGTACGTGATCCGCGCCGAACAGGGATCGGCGCAACGCAGTTACGCGGGCACCGTGGCGGGCGGCATCTTCAAACCGGGCGACGAGGTGGTTGTCCTGCCCGCCGGTCACGCCTCGCACGTGCGGGAGATCTGGGGACCGGGCGGCACCAAGGTCGAGGAGGCGTTCACCGGAATGGCGATCTCGCTGACCCTCGACGACGACATCGATATCGGCCGGGGCGACCTGCTCGCCCGCCCGGGCAACTCCCCGCACCAGAGCACCGAACTCGACGCCATGCTGTGCTGGTTCTCCGAAACGGCCCGGCTGCGCGCCGGCGACAGCCTGCTCGTCCGCACGGCCGCGCAGACCGCGCAGGCCGAGGTCGTCGCCATCGACTACCGGCTCGACGTGAACACCCTGCACCGCGTGTCGGAGGTGGAGGCGTTGTCGCTCAACGACATCGCCCGGGTCCGGTTGCGTGCCCGTCGCCCGCTGCTGTCGGATCCGTACCGGGAGAACCGGCGCACGGGCAGCTTCATCCTCATCGATCCGCGCACCGACGAGACGGTCGCGGCGGGGATGGTGACCGGTCGCGAAACGGTCGAGGTGTCGAGCACACACACCGGTCCGGTGACGTGGCATCGCTCGGCGGTGACGCGTGCCGAACGCACACACCTCGGGGCGACGATCTGGCTGACCGGCCTGTCCGGTTCGGGGAAGTCGACCATCGCCGTCGAACTCGAACGCCTGCTCGTCGAAGCCGGGCGCCCCGCCTACCTGCTCGACGGCGACAATCTGCGCCACGGCCTCAACTCCGGACTCGGCTTCTCCCCCGCCGATCGGGACGAGAACGTGCGCCGGGTCGCTGAGGTCGCCGCCCTGTTCGCCGACTCCGGAACCGTCGCGGTCGTGTCGGTCATCAGCCCGTTCGCCGCGCAACGCGACCACGCCCGCACCGTGCACACCGACCGGGACCTGCCCTTCCACGAGGTGTTCGTCGACACCCCGCTGGCCGAATGCGAACGCCGCGACCCGAAGGGCCTCTACGCCAAGGCCCGTGCGGGCGAGCTGCCCGGTTTCACCGGCATCGGTTCCCCCTACGAGCGGCCCGCGCAACCCGACTCGGTCATCACCCCCGACCTCGGCTCCCCCGCCGAGATCGCCGCCCATATCCTCCGAGAGCTAGGGATCACAGTCCGTTGAACCAACCGAGTACCACCACCGCCGACACGGGCGCACCGCCCGATTCGCTCACCGCCCCGTTTCTCGCCGCGGTCGCGCAGGCCGAAACGCTCATCGCCGGTGCGGAATTCGTGCGCAGCGACGCCGACCGCGCCGAAGGCTACGACTACCTGGCCGCCGGTATCGCCGCCTGCCTTCGCCTCTCGGGTGCCCACGGCACCTCGCACCCCTACTTCGTGTCTTCCACCGGCCCGTACGCCAAGATGGGCCTGGACAACCCGGACACCCTCTACTACCACGCGAATATCGAGCCGACGGCCGAGTATGTGGTGAGCGGGGTGCGTGGCAGCACCGTCGACCTGAGTTTTCAGGTACTCAAGGGTGACTACACGGCCACCGACGTGCCCGGTGGGGCCGATGCCTTCGACGACCGACGAATCCCGATCGCCCCGGACGGCAGCTTCTCGATCCGGTTCGGTCCGGCGAAAGCCGATGCGGGCGAGGACTATTTCCCGCTCGGCGAGGGCGCCTCGATGCTCGCCGTCCGCGAGGTCTACAGCGACTGGACCGAACGCAAGGGCTCCATCCGCATCGAACGGGTCGACACCGTCGGCACCGCACCGGACGAACCGGATCTGGCCCGGTTGCGCAAGCGCTACCGGGCCGCCGGGAACATGCTGCTCACCAGGGTGCACACCTGGTTCAACTTCCCCAAGTGGTTCTATCTCGACCTGCCGGTGAACACCCTCACCGCACCGCGGCTCACCCCGGGTGGTCTCAGCACCCAGTACTCCTCGGTGGGACATTTCGACCTCGCCGACGATCAAGCCCTGGTGATCACCGTGCCGAAATCCGACGCGCCGTATCAGGGGTTCCAGCTGGGCAGCCTCTGGTACATCTCGCTGGATTACGTGAACCATCAGACGAGCCTCAATCATGCCCAGGCACAGGTGGATCCGGACGGAATGATCCGCATGGTGGTGAGCAACCGCGATCCCGGCATCACGAACTGGATCGAGACCACCGGCCGCACGCGGGGCATCCTGCAGTTCCGGTGGCAGCGCACCGACCGGCCGATGACCGAAGCCGACGGCCCGGGTGTGGAACTCGTCGACGTCGCCGATGTCGCCGCGCACCTGCCGTACTACGACAACAACCGGATCGACGCCGCCGCGTGGCGTGACCGGATCGCCGCCCGGCAGCGGGCTTTCGCCGAGAGGATGCTGGGATGAGCGGGGCTCTGCTGGACGGAAAGGTCGTCGTCGTCTCCGGTGTCGGGCCGGGGCTCGGGCGGTCGATCTGTGTGGAAGCGGCGGCGGCAGGCGCCACAGTCGTGCTCGCGGCGCGGACCGAATCACGGTTGCGGGAGATAGCCGCCGAGATCGACGGCGAAACACTCTGCGTCCCCACCGACATCACCGACGACGCCGCTGTGCGCGACCTGGTGTCGCGCACGGTCGAGAGATTCGGCCGAGTCGACGCACTGGTAAACAACGCCTTCTCGGTGCCCTCGATGAAGCCGCTCGAGCGCACGGACTATGACCAGATCCGCGACAGCCTCGATCTCACCGTGCTCGGTGGTCTGCGGATGACGCAGGCGTTCACACCCGCCCTGTCGGAGTCCCACGGCGCCGTGGTGATGATCAATTCGGCGGTGGTGCGCCACAGCGAACCCCGCTACGGCAGCTACAAGCTCACCAAGGCCGCGCTGCTGGCGATGTCGCAGACCCTCGCCACCGAACTGGGCGGCAAGGGCATCCGGGTGAACAGTGTGCTGCCCGGCTACATCTGGAGCGACCAGTTGAAGTGGTACTTCGGCCAGATCGCCGAGAAGTACGGCATCACAGTCGACCAGGTCTACGAGCAGACCGCTGCCCGCTCCGATCTGAAGCGGCTGCCCGAGCCCGCCGAGATCGCCCGTGCCGTGGTGTTCCTCGCCTCGGACTGGGCGAACGCGATCACCGGCCAGACCCTCGACGTCAACTGCGGCGAATACCACAACTGATCAGGAGTTTCCCTCGATGACTGTGCGCACCGATGTCGGCACCGTAGCCGACCTGCACGCCTCGGCAACCAAACTCACCGGCCTCACCGATTTCGGCTCCGACGATTACACCGAAGCCCTCGGCGTGCTGCTCGATTCCTATCGCGACGAGGCCGGGCTCACCGAGCTCGGGTCCAAGATGTCGCGGTTCTTCCTGCGCGGCACCTTGATCGCACGTGCCCTGAGCGAGGCCGCGTGGGCCGCGAATCCGGGTTTTGCCGAAACACCGGTCACCCGGCCGATTTTCGTCACGGGGCTGCCGCGCACCGGCACCACCGCACTGCACCGCCTGCTGGCGGCCGACCCCGCCAACCAGGGGCTGGAGATGTGGCTGACGGACTTCCCGCAGCCCCGCCCGCCGCGGGAGAGTTGGGCGGACAATCCCGCCTATCAGCAGATCGATGCCGGGCTGCGTCAGCACCAAGTGGCGAACCCGGAGTTCATGGGCCTGCACTACATGAGCGCCGCCGACGTCGAGGAATGCTGGCAGTTGCTCCGCCAGTCCGTGATGTCGCACTCCTACGAGTGTCTGGCGTACCTGCCGAGTTATTCGCAGTGGCTCACCACCCAGGACTGGACGCCCGCCTATGCCCGGCACCGCCGCAATCTGCAGCTCATCGGGATGAACGACGCCCGCCGCTGGGTGCTCAAGAATCCCAGTCACCTGTTCTGTCTGGACGCCCTGCTCGCCGTCTACCCCGACGCCGTCGTCATCCAGACCCATCGCGACCCCGCGACCGTGATCCCCTCGGTCTGCAGCCTCAACGAGCACGCCACCCGTGGCTGGTCCACCGTCTTCACCCCGGAGGTCATCGGCCGCACCCAACTCGACCTGTGGTCGCGCGGGTTGCGCGAGTTCACCGCCGCGCGCGCCCGCCACCCCGAGGCCCACTTCATCGATATCGACTTCGACGACCTGCGCACCGACCCGGTCGGCACCGTCGAGACGATCTACCGGTCCATCGGCACCGACCTCACCCCGCAGGCCCGCGCGGCAGTCCTCGCCCTGGACGCCGAAAGCCGCACGGGCGCACGCAAACCCACCCACCACTACTCACTCGCCGACTACGGACTCACCGAGGACATGGTCGCCGAGCACTTCTCCGGCTGATCGTGGGGGCGGCGGGTCTAACGGGCGCTCCAGCCGCCGTCCATCACATACGACGACCCGGTCACCATGCCCGCCGCGTCCGAGGACAACCACGCAACCAGCTGGGCCACCTCCTCGGGCTCGATCAGCCGTTTGATCGCGCTCTCGGTGAGCAGCACCTGTTCGACCACCTGCTGTTCGGGGATGCCGTGGACGAGGGCCTGGTCGGCGATCTGCTTGTCCACCAACGGTGTTCGCACATATCCAGGGTTCACGCAGTTGCAGGTGACGCCGTGCGGACCGCCTTCGAGCGCCGTCACCTTCGACAGGCCCTCGAGCCCGTGCTTGGCCGTGACGTAGGCGACCTTGAACCGGGAGGCGCGCAGCCCGTGTACCGAGGAGATGTTGACGATGCGGCCGAACCCGTTGCGGTACATGTGCGGCAGTGCCGCGCGGATCAGCAGGAACGGCGCCTCGACCATCAGCGTTTGCATGGCCCGGAACCGTTCGGGCTCGAACTCCTCGATGGGGCTGACGGTTTGGATACCCGCGTTGTTGACGAGGATGTCGGTGTCCAGGCGCAGCTCGGCGAGTGCGTCGACATCACGCAGGTCGACGCACCAGGCGTGGCCACCGATCTCGTGGGCGACAGCTTTCGCACCGTCACCGTCGAGATCGGCGACGGTGACCTCGGCGCCGCGGGCGGCGAGGACCCGCGCGCACGCGGCGCCGATCCCGCTCGCGGCGCCGGTGACCAGCGCGGTGCGACCGGTGAGGTCACTCATGCCGCAAGCCTTTTCGGTGCGTCGGTATCGGCCAGATCGACCGTTTCCAGGTCGATCCCGCGCGTCTCCCGCGCACACAGCACCGCGATCACCGTAACCGTCGCCGCCACCGCGAGATAGACCGCGATCGGCACCGACGAACCGTAGGAGTCGAGCAGGCGCACCGCGATGATCGGCGCCAGCGAACCGGCCACGATCGAGGTCACCTGGTATCCCAGCGACACACCGGAATACCGCATTCGGGTGGGGAACATCTCGGCCATCATGGCGGGTTGACCGGCGTACATGAACCCGTGGAAGACGAGGCCGACGATGATGGCGGACAGGATCACCACGCTGTGCCCGCTGTCCATCATCGGGAACGCGAAGAACCCCCACGTTCCGCCTGCGACGGCGCCGGCGAGATACACCGGCCGACGCCCGATCCGGTCACCGAGGTATCCGGCGAGCGGGATCACCGCGATGTGCACGGCGTGGGCGATGAGCAGCCACCACAGGATCGTTGTCGTGTCGGCGTGTACCTGCACCTTGAGGTAGGTGATGGAGAAGGTGACCACCAGGTAGTACATGATGTTCTCGCCGAAGCGCAGCCCCATGGCAGTGAAAACCCCACGCGGGTAACGGCGCAACACCTCGAACGGGCTGAACGAGGTGGCCTTGGTGTGCTCGAGCGCCTGCTGGGCGGCCAGGAAGATCGGCGCGTCGGTGACCTTCGTCCGCACGTAGTAGCCGACGAGCACCACCACCGCCGACAGCCAGAACGCGACCCGCCAACCCCAGCTCAGGAACGCCGCGTCCGACAGCGTCGAGGTGAGCACCAGCAGCACGATGGTGGCGAGCAGATTGCCCGCGGGCACTCCCGCCTGCGGCCAGCTCGACCAGAAGGCACGGCTGCGGCTGGGGCTGTGCTCGGCGACCAACAGCACCGCGCCACCCCATTCACCACCGACTGCGAAGCCCTGGACGAAACGCAGCGTCACGAGCAGAGCCGGTGCCCAGTAACCGATTTGGGCGAAGGTGGGCAGACAGCCCATCAGGAACGTCGCCGCGCCGATGAGCACGAGACTCGTCTGCAGCAGCTTCTTGCGCCCGTAGCGGTCACCGAAATAGCCGAAGACGATGCCGCCGAGCGGGCGCGCCGCGAAACCGACGGCATAGGTGACGAACGCGGCGAGGATCGCGTCCAGGTCGCTGGTCCCCTTCGCGAAGAACACCTTGCTGAACACCAGGGTGGCGGCGGTGCCGTAGAGGAAGAATTCGTACCACTCGACGACGGTGCCCGCCATCGAGGCGGTCACCACCCGCCGTAGCCCGGACGGTGTCTCCTCCGGTGTGTCACCGGTCGGCCGGGTCGTGCTGCTGACGCTCATCGCACTACTCCTTCACGCGCTGTGAGCTGACTCACATTCCATGCGAGGAGTATTCGTGCAGAAGTCTTTCGGTCGCAATGCCCAGTTTCGCAGTGGCTATCTGCGAATATGCAGATATGAGCCGTTCCGTCGCGTCGTCCGGGCGCAGGCCGAGTGCCGATGATTTGCTCGTACTGCTCGCCGTCGGCCGGTCGGGACGGTTCGTCACGGCCGCAGCCGAACTCGGGATCAACCACACCACCATTTCCCGGCGCATCGCCGCCCTCGAGGCGGCCGTGGGCGGACGGGTTCTCACGAAAGTGGCAGGCGGTTGGGAGCTCACCGATCTCGGTCGCGAAGCCCTCGTAGCTGCCGAGACGGTCGAAGCCGCGGTGCGTTCACTGGGCTCTCCGGGCGGGGAACGCATTCTCGAAGGGGTGGTGCGGCTCTCGGCGACCGACGGGTTCAGCGCCTACCTGGCAGCGCCGTCGGCGGCACGGGTGCAGCGCCGCCACCCCGGCATCGCGGTGGAGATCGTCGCCGCCACCCGTCGCGCATCCACCCAGCGAACCGGCCTCGATCTCGAGGTGGTCGTCGGCAGACCCCAGGTACACCGGGCCGAGGCCATCGAACTCGGCGACTACTGCCTCGGCCTCTACGCCGCCCGGGACTATCTCGACGCCCACGGCGCCCCCACGAGCATCGACGACCTCGCCGGCTATCCGCTGGTCTATTTCATCGAGTCGATCCTGCAGGTCGACGACCTCGATGTGGCCACCAGCTTCGCGCCGACCATGCGCCAATCCGTCTCCTCCACCAACGTTTTCGTTCATGTGGAGGCAACCCGCGCGGCCGCCGGTATCGGCCTGCTGCCCTGTTTCATGGCCGACCGCCACCCTGATCTCGTCCGGGTCCTGGCCGACGAAGTGCGGGTCCAGCTCACCTATTGGCTTGTTACCAGGCCTGAGACCCTGCGCCGCCCCGAGGTCGCCGCCGTCGTCGAAGCCCTACGCACCACTGTCCGCGAATGCCGAGCCACCCTCCTCGGCATCCCCGAAGCGTGATGGTCCCGATCCCTACCGCACAGGTTCGCAGCCCACACACTTTCCCTGAACCCGCCCCGTGTTCCGTCAGATGAAGAGGCAGGCGATCAGGAATGATGCGGCTGTCCAGAGGAGGTAGCCGAGGTGGGTGCGTGAGTTCCGGATGGCATCGTCGATGGTGTGGGCTGCGGTGAGGCGGCCGGCGAAACCCGGTGGGGCCGCGGCGAGCGCATCATCGAAGCCCTCGGCGGCGACTATTACGCACAGCGAATGCCTCTGCGCGGCAAGCAGTTTGCCGCGATAGCCGCCGACCGCGGTCAGTTGGTCACCCGCCAGCCCGGCGGTGATCGCGCAGGACGGGTCGATCCGGCGGCGGATCACACGTCCTCGTGGCGTCAGATAGTCGAGGGCGACGGCGAACGCCGCACCCGAGGACGCGCCGCTGATGTCGTCGACCGGGGCGCCGCCTTCGAGCGTGAGTGACCACAGCACGCTTGCCTCGGTGCCCGCGATCGTGCTGCCCTGCCAGGCGTCGACCAGCGCGCCGTGGAACTCCGCGTCGGCATGCAGGAAGCTCATGCGGGCCGGGTCCGGATGCAAACCGCTCGGACCACCGTCGACCTGCGTCAGTTCCAGGACGGCGACGTGTCCTTCACCGTAGGCGTCGACGAACAGGACGCGAATCGCACTGGTGTGCAGGGTGATCGGCCTGCGTCCGGCCAGTTCGAGGGCGGCCAGAATCGCGAACCCGTGCGCGGGATGGTCGCGGTATTCGGCGAGATGACCGAGCACCGACGCGAGCCCGTCCTGCCCGGTGCCGATCGGTACGTCAGCACTGGTGGAGGAAGGTGTCGAGCACAAGTTCGCGCGTTCGGCATGCGTGAGAAGACGCCGGACGGCGCTACCGGTGTCGGTCACACCGGCCAGTGCGCATGCCAGCGCACCCAATGCACGCGCGGCCGAGAGTTCGGCGGTGTCGCGCCTGCGGTCGTCCCCGGGCGACTCCGCTTCCTCGGCAAGCAGCTCGTCCTCGTCGAGGCCTTTCCAGCGCGCCAGCGACGCACGCGCCAGCACCTCGGTTTCCCGCCGGGGTGCCAGCAGCTCCCGAGCGGCCGTACCACCTGCGAGGACGGCCGCTCGACAGCATCGCAACCAGCGCTGTTGCGCTCCGACCAGCATGTCGAGCACGACATGGTCGGGAAGGTGGCTCAGGTCGTCCGCCGCGCCGGTTGATCCGTGCGTGGTGTGCGACGGGCCTGGGGGACCGACGGCATCTGTCGAAAGTCCGAGCATGTGTGCGCTCCTTACCGAACCGGGCTGAGAATCCCGCGAGCGGGAGAACCCAGTGTCGCGCCGCAGCGGGACCTGTCCACAGTCCGTCGGTGCCAAGGCCCTGACGTGCAGTGCCAACCCGTTGTCACCCTGTGGGACAGGGGTTTACGAAGGTACGGCCGGGGAGGGTGTTCGACCACTCTTGTGGGGTGATGGGTGCGGTGCCGGTGGCGCAGATACGCGCGGCTTCGGTGGTGGCGTCGGTGTGCCAACGGCGCAGGGTGCCGTCGGTGGCGGATTCGACGAGGACGGTTCCACCGGCTGCGAAGGCGAGCATCGTTTTCTGCCAGTGCCTTTCGCCGTGGTGCAGGGCGGCGTAGACGGTGGGCGCGGCAGGGTCGGTGTAGTCCCAGATTTCGATGCGGTCCTTGGTGAGATCGTCGACGGCGAGGCGGGTACCGGTGTGGTCGAAGGCGACCGAACCGGCGGGGCCACGTGCGGCGACGGGAATCGGCAGTGGGCGGGGGCCGCCTGGTTCGCCGAGGCTGTAGACGAAGGCTCCGGCGCGGGTGCCGGCGGCGAGAACGTCTGTCGTGACGGCCAGAGACATGTCCTGACCAACTGTGGGCAGGCCGGACAGTTCCGCGACCGGTCGGGCGTCGGGCCCGGCGCTCAGGTCGTAGACCGTGACATGCCCGGTGCGGTGACTGCCGACGGCCAGCCTCGATCCGTCGGGACTAACGGTGAGTGCGGTCGGATAGCCGTGCCCGAATCGCAGTGTGGACCGGAGCTCGGGGCCGCCTGGCCGGGTCAGATCCCACAGTTCCACCGACGACGTCAGACCCCGTCCGACGGCCAGGGTGCCGTCCGGGACGAAGACGACACCTCGCGTGTCGACCAGTCCGTTGTCGATCGGTCGCCCGAACGGCTTCGGGGTGGGATCGGTGATGTCCCAGACCTGGATGGCGCGTTCGTTCAGGGTGGCGGCTCGTGTCCCGTCGGGGCTGAGCACCACGGTGTCGAAGAAGCCCGAGGGATCGCCGTCCACGGAGTCTCGTCCTGTGCCCGCTGGGGTTCTCGACAGTGCGCGCAAGCGCGGCAGCAACGCGTCGGGCAGCACACCGGGAGACGGCGCGGATACGTCTTGGGGAAGCCTGAACAGCGTTCGCGGCCCGAGTTCGGCCGCCTGGCCCGCGAGGTCGAAAACGTGTACGGCACGGTCGAATCCGGAGGTCACCAGCGCGCGCCCGCCACGGAACACCTCGGCACGCGCCACGGATCCGCCGGGGAATCGGGCGAGCACCGCACCGGTGTCGAGATCGAGGAGGCGAGCACGGGAATCGCCACCGACAACCACTGCCGTGCGGCCGTCCCCGGTCGGCGCCACGTCGAAGTACTCGTTGGCGCCTCGCGACATCGCGCGCAGCGGTTCGGGCCGGGTGATGTCGGTGCCGAGGCGCCACCTGGCGATCTCGCCGGGGTTGAGCCCCACCGCGAGCACGTCACCATCGATATCGACCGACCTGATCTCGGCGCCGTTCGGTCGCTCGACCGACAGCTCGAAAGCGCGACGGGCCGGATCCAAAGCTGCTGTGTGCCAGCCCCGGACAGTCGTCGTCCACGTCGCGTCGACGATCCGGGAACCGGCCGCGACGAGCACCCGGTCGTCGGCCGTGACGAATGCGTGGTTACCGGGAACAGTCAGCGTGGGCTGCGGTACAGGGCGCGCGGGATCGGCACCGAAACGCCAGGACAGCACCGTTCCACCGTGGGTACCGATCGCCAACAGGTCGTTGCCCGGACCGAAGGCCAGCGACCAGGGCAGATGATCCGCCAACGCGAATTCGGTTGTCCGCCGGGGATTCTCCGCGATGCTCCACAACACCGCCGAGCGTTCGCCGGCCACAGCAAGCCAACGCTGGTCGGCGCTGATGGCCAGGGCCCGCACCGGACCGGCCACCGCTGCGAACAACGGCATTCGGGTCACCCCGGCATCATCGACCCGCACGAGCTGCACGGTGCCGTCGCCGTTGCCGATCGCGATCATGTCGCCACCGATGCTGGTGGCCAGTCGTGGCGGGTCGATACCGGCCGATACTCCGTCACCGGATACCCCGGGCAGGATCCGGATCGGCGTGCCGAGAGCCGAGAACTCCAGCAGGGCCGATCGGGCATCCGTCGTGGCGCTCGTACGCACCGCCGCGAGGGCGACGAGTTGCGACAGCGCGGGGTCGAAGTCGGCACCACCCCGGGCCACGCCCGCGAACAGCCGGGAATTCGATTCGGCTCTGGCAGCGGCATTCTCGGCCCGGACCCGGGCCAGCCCGGTCACCGAGAGCACGGCGAGCAGGACGGCGAGCACACCGGCGACAGAGACCAGCCACAGCGCCAGATTCGGTCTGCTGCGCGTGCGCGACACAGCTTCGGTGACCGTCGCGGCCGCCGCGATGCGGTCGAGAAAGTTCTCCGGCGCCTGCCGCCGCGCCTCCTCGTACCCGGTGGCGGCAACCACCACCCGAAGCGAAGCACGCTGTGCCGCAGCGAGTTTGCCCGCATATCCGCCGACCGGGGTCAATTCCGTCTCCGACAGGCCCGCCGTCACCGCGCAGGCCGGGTCGAGCCGGCGCACCCGCAGCCACCGGACCAGCTGGTGGCGTGGGGCCAGGTCGTCGAGCGCGACGGCCATCGCCGCGGCCATCGACGCACCGTTGATGTCGTTCTCGGGCGCGCGACCCGCCCCGGTCACCGACCACAGCACGCAGGCGCCCGTCGCGGCCGGCCGGCTCACCTCCCACGCCCGCGCGAGACTGTCGGTGAACTCGCGATCCGCCTGCAGGAACGACATGGCGGCCGGGTCCGGGTGCAACCCGCTCGGCCCTTCGCGCACCTGCTCCAATCGCAGCACGCCGACGCGGCCGGCGCCCCCGATGTCGACGAACAGCACACTCACCCGGGTGGTCCGCACCGTCGGTGGTCGCCGACCGGCCAGTTCCAGCGCGGTCACGATGCCGTAGCCGCGCGAGGGCCTGCCGCCCTGGCCGAGCAGGTGCAGTACCACCTCGGCCAACGGGTCGTCGCCACCGGTGATCGGTCCGGCGGGGAGCAATTGGGTACCGGCCGAATGCAATCCGGCCCGTTCGGTGTGCCGCAGGAAGACCGCACACGCCTCGGCGATGTCGCGCGCGCCGGTCAGGGCTTGGGCGAGGGCGGCGACCGCGTGGGCCGCCGACACATCGGCGGTGACCCGATCACCCTCCAGATCGGGGTTCTCCGATTCCTCTTCCAGCGGGTCGTCGCCGGCCTCGAGGTGCTTCCATCGCGCCAGCGAATGCCGTGCCAGCACACCCGTTTCACGGTGCAGGTCGAGCAGCCCACGAGCCGCCTCGGGACCCTCGGCGACCGCTTCCCGGCACAGTGCCAACCATCGCTGTGGCGCTCCGGTGAGCTCCGACAACAGCGCGTCGTCGCGCTGGAACTCCGACTGTCCGGTCATCGTCGGCCCTCGACCACAGCGGGGCGAGTCGTGTTCACCACGGACGGATAAGCTCGACACCGATGCGCATCAACGACCTTCCCGGGGGAACCATCTTGTCGAGATCACTCCTTGTCGGTGCTGCGCTGTCCGGTGCGGCGATCACCGCCCTGCTCGGCACCGGTTGCTCCACCGGGGACAGTTCGGCCATGCCCGTGGCCGGTGCCAACACTCCCACATCGACACCGCCGCCACCACTGCTGTCGGCCGACGACGTCGAGCGGTTGTTCGCGCGCATGCTCGACCCGCAGGTCCCGAACTCCGAGAAGCTCGATCACGTGCAGGGCATCGGCGACGATCCGGGCCTGCCCAACCGCATCGCCGAAGCACCGGGCCGCAACAACGCGACGGTGACCGTCACCATCACCGGAACCAGGCTCGGTGCGCCGGGCATGCTCGCCGATGGCACCGGGAGGATGAACACCGCGACCAGCCCGTTGATCGTGCCGTTCGTCGCCGAGGACGGGAAGTGGAAGATCGAGAAGGCCTGGTATTGCCAGATCGCGTTCTCGATGATGGTGTCCTCCCCCACCTGCCCGTCCTAGCTCACCTTCGTCGTGCGAACCGGTGGCGTGGGCAACGGCATCTGTGTAGGAGCCCGTTTCCCATCAGCAGGAGGCTCCCGCTGTGACCCGTGTCGTCCGGTCGTTTCCCGGTCCGCCGACCGGCGCGCGGGCGGAGCAACACCATGCCGGTTCGGCATCGAGCTGCCCGACCCAGCTCGTCCGACCGGCGCCGACCGCAGAGCATCGCATGCGTCGCGCGAATTCACATCGGACAGTGCGGCATTCGGCACTGTCGCCGACGAAGTGGGAGCACGGGTTGACTTCTGACCCCTTGGACACCTGGCTCGGCGCCACCTGGAGCGCGGTCCCCGCACCGCTGCGCCTCGCGGTGGTGGAACACATCTTCGGCGCCGATCTGGTCACCATGTCGACCTATGCGGCGGCCAAGGCGCGGTATGTCGTCGAGCGGGTCGACCCCGACATGCGCTCGGACTTCGAGGACGTCGCCCAGGACACCATGGTCGCGTTGACGGCGACCTTGCCCACCGAACGTATCCGGCACTGGAAAACCCATGTCCTGCAGCAACTCCAGTGGCAGGTGCTGCAGAACAGGCGGCGCCGCACAGCGGAGAAACGTCACCCGGGGCACCGCGTCGACTACGAATCCACCGCGCTCGTCGTCGAAGACCACACACTCGTCGGCGGTGAGGACCGGCTGGCCGACCGCGCCGTCCTCCGGGCCGCGCTCGACGCGATCCCACACCCCGAGACCGCTGCCGTGCTGCGCGCGACCTTCGTACTCGCCCCCGACGGCACCTACACCGACGTGCAGACGACCAAAGAGGTCGCCGAGGACCTGGACTTCAGCCAAGAGAAGGTCAAGCGGCTGCGCGCGGCGGGAACGAAGATGCTGCGCGAAGCCCTGCGCGCCCAGCTCGACGCCCGCGACCAGGACACCGAGGAGGCATCGTGACGGCGCGAGATCATCGACCCACACGACTGAACCTGCCCGTCGACATCGACGTGCTGCTCGCGCTCGCCGACGACTCCGAACCCGATGCCGAGGCGGCCGCCGCCGGCGCCCGGATCGCGGACCGCCTGCTCGCAGCACACGATGCGACACCGGAACCCCATTCCTTGTCCGCGCGACGCATCGTGATGCGGGTGCCCGGGTGGACGGTGCGGCCGCTGGCCGCCTCCTCACGCGACGGAGCGTCATCGAGCCGGGTCGTCCAGAAACAGATCGACCAGGAGCTCGGCATCGAATTCACACGTACCCCCGCCGGTGCCGAGCAGACACGGATCTCGGTGCAATCGTTCGGTCCCGGCACCGCGGCAGGCGACGTGGTCCGCGTCGCGGTGCATGCGGGCGAGGAACGAACCGAGGTTCTCGTCGTCCTGTACACGGATGTCGACGGGTCGCTCACCGGCCAGATCGTCACCCGCGCAGTGACTTTGGCTGAGCACCTGGAGATCTCCATCGTGCCGGGTACGGCGCTGGGCGACACGCATACGGCGGCGATCACCGACGCGGTGCGGTGCTCGTTGACGGCGGGACGCAACGCGTGGCGGCGAGTCGCCAAGGGGCTGCCGGTCGGAGACCCGGTTCGGTCGGCGATCGTCGCCGGATTGAGCTGAGTGCCGCGAACGGCCCGGTGCGACGGATAGGTCGTGGGTGAGGAGACCCCCCAGCGATCTCCTCACCCACGACACGAGACGCGTCTGGGGCAGTGCCGGCGACTGGTCTCGTCATCAGTGATGCGATACGGCTCCCGATCGGTTCGCCGCCGGGTGGAGTTCGGCAAAAACGCCGATTCGCAGTCTTCGCATCGCGCGGTGGCGCGGGCGGTTCATCGTCGGAGCCGCGACGAACCGATCGCGCCGTGGACGGCATCGATAGCGGTGGCAGGGGAAGAATCCGGGGGGACGTGATGTCGAACGACGCTGATCGACGGCTGGAAATGGCTGCGGCGGCGGTCTTCACGCTGGGTTCCTATGCCCGCGCACGGCTCGATTCGCTTGCTGGATCCGCGACCACGCGGGCATACATCCTGCGGCGGGAGACGGAGGCCGCGCATACGCGGCGGGTCGCGGCGGCCCATGCGGTCGCCGATACGCGCGTGCGTGATTGTTGTGTCCGCGCGCGGGCGGCGGTGGAGAAGCGGACAGGTGGGTCCGATGCGAGCTCACCAGTGGCGGGCTGTTCGGTTCGGATCGGCGAGTTGTCGTTCGGCCCGGATAGTGTTGTCCCGCTGGTGGTTCCGCTGCTCGGTCAGGGGAACTTGGTGGTATCGGGCGGTGCGCCCGGGGTGGTCGGAGAGCTCTTCGCCGCGATCGTGGATGGTGTGCGAGCCGTCGTGCGGTCGCTCGATGTGCACTGCTTCGATCCAGCGGGGCGAGGGCATGTTCGGCGGGAAGCACATCGGGCGCCGGGACAGTTCGCGGATCTGATCCACGTGCTGACCCGTGCACGGGCCACATCCGCTCAACTGCTCGTCGTGCTCGACTATCCGCATGGCATGGACGACGACACCGCCAGGGCACTCACCGAGCTGATGAGGACCGGCCCCGAGGACGGGGTG
The DNA here is from genome assembly GCF_040655475.1 of Nocardia sp. NPDC050413. Classification (NCBI taxonomy): domain Bacteria; kingdom Bacillati; phylum Actinomycetota; class Actinomycetes; order Mycobacteriales; family Nocardiaceae; genus Nocardia; species Nocardia sp. NPDC050413. Next base: position 1,001,056 of record NZ_JBFAJZ010000001.1, read on the forward strand.
AGTGTCGTCCTGCACCACGATCCGGAACACCGCGATTCGTGCGCGGGACTCGACTTCTCACGACCTCTGCGCGGGTACGGCAACGACTTCGTCTGGCAAGCCTGCCCACCGGGACGGGTCCGTCTCGACCCGGCGAATGTGACTGCGGCGGCATCTGATTCACGCCATCACTGCCTCGACTACCTTTCGGAGCTGGCCGAGATCGTGACGATCGCGCGCACTCGCGACGACGAAATCACCGCGGCCGACCACCAGCTCCAAACCGGCACAGCCGCCCTCGCCCGTCACCTGCTCGAACTGGACGACCGTGAACGCCACCACCGGGCGGTCATCGACGCACAAGAACGCACGGCGCACCGACTCCTGCTCTCGGTGCGACGCGGCGACCTGATCCGCAACCTGGAACCGACACCTCCGACGACCGCCCTGTCGACCGAGGAACTGGTCAGAGCCCACGAAGTGGCAGTACACGAATTGCGCCGCCAGGTCGAGGCCCAGTCGGCACCCGACAGGACTGCGCCGGCATAGAGCTCGCGCCCGCCGGGAGCACCTCCGTCCGCCGGTCTAGTCGCCCGTCCTTGCGGCCCGCTCGGCATCAGCGCTCATCGCGGCCAAGTCCTCGGCCACCGCATCCCACAGCGCGCCGTACTCGGGCACAAGCGTGCGGACGTGCGTCAGGGTCGGATAGTCGTTCGGATCGAACGCCAGATGCCCCGGACGGCCGCCCGGCATGGCGGTGTCGGGCCAGCGACGGGCCGGTGCGTTCGACGCGGAGTCGTCGACGAACAGGATCTGCGCCTGTCCCTGTGCGCCGATCTTCCACACAGCGCGGGTCGACGCGGAAATGGTCACGGGCATGAAGTCCTCCGATGGCCATGGATAGCGACAACGGGATCGTAAGACAGTCAAGGCGTTTCACGGAGTGTCGCGCCACAGAATGACGCACCCGGCCCAGCGAGGACCGCTCACAGGCGGAACACCGTCCGACGCTTTCTAGAACACGTTATAGTTCCGGATGCGGCCCGGACATCCCGCCGCACGAAAGGTGGTACAGGTGCTGACCTGGGACGATGAAGCCGATGTCGTCGTTGTCGGATACGGCGGCGCAGGGGTTACGACGGCGCTCGCCGCTCGCGAACGCGGCGCGGAAGTCCTCGCGATCGACCGGTACCTCGGCGGCGGCGCGACAGAGCTGTCCGGCGGAATCATCTACGCCGGGGCGGGCACCTGGGTGCAGCACGCCGCCGGCATCGACGACGACGCCGACAACATGTTCGCCTACCTGCAAGCCGAGGTCGGCGACGCGGTGAGTCCCGCGACGCTACGCCGCTTCTGCGAGGAGTCCCCCGCACTCATCGACTGGCTCACCGAGCACGGCGTGCCGTTCGAGGCGTCGGTGTGCCCGTACAAGACCTCCTACCCCACCGACGACTACTACCTCTACTACTCCGGCAGCGAGAACGCCGGCGGTTACCGGGAGCTCGCGAAACCACGTCAGCGCGGACATCGCGCCCACGGGCCCGGCGTCTCGGGTAAAGCGGTGTTCCGCCCGCTGGCACGATCGGCCGCTGAACGCGGGGTGCGGGTCCGAACCGGAACCACGGCGACCAGGCTCGTGGTCGAGGACGGCCGGGTAACCGGCATCGAAGCGGTCACCCTCGACGGCGCACCCGCCGCCGTGCGACGCCGTTTCGCGGCACTGGCACGGATCTCGTCGAAACCCGGTGTGTACCACCAGGGCCTGCGCCGGGCCGTCCAAGCGCTCATCGCACGCATCGAGCGCAAACACGGTGTGCCGGTGCGGATCCGGGCCCGCTCCGGTGTCGTACTCACCACCGGCGGATTCATCGCCAACGCGGCGATGGTCGCCCGGTACAGCCCCCACTACCCCTGGGCGCAGGGTCTGCCGCTCGGATCGGCCGGCGACGACGGCAGCGGCATCACGATGGCCGAGGAGATCGGCGCGGCCACCGGCAAGATGGACGCGATGTCGGCATGGCGTTTCATCGGCCCACCCAGCGCCTTCTACGGCGCGATCGCGGTGAACACCGAAGGCAGTCGCATGGTCGACGAATCACGCTACGGCGCGGCACTGGGCGCCGCCATCGCCACCGCCCCCGGCCACCGCGCGTGGCTGCTCGTCGACGCCGAACTCGCCGCCGAAGCACGCACCCAGATCGCCGGCCAGTCGGTGTGGTTCCAGCGCATGCAGACCGAACGACTCCTCCGCTTCGGACGCACCACCGGCCGCACCATCGAAGAAGCCGCCACCCGCGCGGGCATCGACCCCGCAGGCCTGCGCGCCACCGTCGACGCCCACAACCAGGCCATCGAGCAGGGCACCCCCGACCCACTCGGCAAACCCGACGACATCCGCCGCCCGATCCACACCGGCCCCTACGCCCTACTCGACATCTCCTTCGCCGCCCGCCTCACCTACCCCATGCCGATGCTCACCCTCGGCGGCCTCCTCGTCGACGAACAAACCGGCGCCGTCCGCACCGAAACCGGCGACCCCATCCCCGGCCTCTACGCCGCCGGTCGCGCAGCAGTCGGCATCTGTTCCAACGGCTACGTCAGCGGACTGTCCCTCGCGGACTGCGTCTTCGCCGGTCGACGCGCAGGAACCCACAGCGTCCAGCCCGTCGCCCAGAACTGACTTTTCGGGCATCCCCGAGCGCTGGCGCCGTGGCTGGTCTCCCTGGTTCGCCTCCGAACCAGGGAGACCTGAGGCACCCTAGGATCAGGCGCCTGACGGCACCGTCAAGATCATCCGACCCCCAACAAAACCGCAGGTCAGATAGGCGATTTGGTTTACGACAAACAGTCGGATAATCTTTTGGCACACCAGCAAGTCCGGGTGGCGGAATGGCAGACGCGCTAGCTTGAGGTGCTAGTGCCCGTATTAGGGCGTGGGGGTTCAAGTCCCCCTCCGGACACCAGTGCTAAATACAACTATGTGTTTGCAAATGCCTACTCGATGCTCCAGGTGCGAACCCCGCACCTGGAGCATCGACATTTATGGGCCCCTGCTTTCAGCGGAGACGAACACGAACACCGCGGGGACAAAGCCTGCACCGAAACCCCACCATCCACTCCACGGGCGTAGAGTTGTGGCCGGCTGGCAATGGCCACAGCCGGACGGGACCCCATCACCTCGAACCCGGCGCGGTGGATTTTTTTGATCTGGTCGTGTGATCGCGGTGGGCAACGTCTTGGTGGCCCACCGTCGAGGCACCGGACCGAACACCACCACGCCAGTCGATCAGTACAAGTCTGGGGTCAGCCCATACGGGGTTTATGACCTGTGCGGCGACACCTGGGAGTGGCTGGCCACCGAAGGCCGCAAGCCTGGAAAGGCACGGCGTTCACCAGCCCGTTCGACCGGGCGCTGCCCGCGATGCTCAACGATGTTGCCGCAACGATGCTCGACGACGACACGGGATTTCGTTGCGCCACAGTCGACATGGCATCAACGGTGGTCCCCCGCTGACCATCCGGTCTCTGTACCCTCAAGGGATTCCGACAAGTCGAAGGGGATTTGGGTCGTGTCCACGTTTGAGGAGAAGTACCAAGCCGTTTTGGCCTACCTGCGCGACAACCAGCCGAACCTCGCCGAGCTCTCCGAGGTCGACACCTACCTCACCGAGACGAACGCAGCGTTCGAGGCAGCCGAGCTGGACCCGCAGCGGCGGTTGGAGCTGATCAAGCTGCGCAACGAGGCGATGACCGCCGCGAACTCGGCACGGCGATCCGCCCAACGGGCCGACGAGGCTCTGCACGATGAGATCGCGGCCGCGATTTCCATTCGCAAGGCCTCACCCCTGGAAGCCGTCCGCAGGCCTTCACGCTCGGTCGCCACCGACAACTACACGCCACCGCAGTACCCGGAACGTCGCCACGACCGAGGCATCTCTCGCTAGATGCTCGGCAAGCCGGGACCAGCTGATCAGCTGGCGTTCATCGAATGTCGTGGACGCCGTTCAGAATTCGCCACCGGCATCGTTGTAAGCCACGCTGGTACCAGCGATGTCGATCGTCGTTCCCCACCCCGGCGAGGGCGCGGCCCCGATCGATACTTCCACCTTCGAGATCCCATGGCGGGCCGTATCATCCGGGTAGCGCGCGACGCACGATTCGTATACGCCGTCGGCACCGACGTAGGAGACAGGGCCGAACGTCGCCAGGACCGCACGGTCGAGGTAGCCACAGATATCCAGGGCCCGCAAGGTGTCGAGGTAGGCCAGGGTTTGGCGGGCCTTCTCGGGTAAGTATCCCGGGTAGTCCGGCGCCGGCACCGGCACCGGGACAGGCTGCGGCTGCCCCGGAGTGGCTGACGAACACCCCATCAGTGCCAGCAACACCACTACCAGCAACACAGGAACAAAACGCTTACCCATGTCAGGCACCCCCCTGCTTCGAACCTCACTGCGTGCCCGAACCCTACTGCAGGCCAACGCCGCACAACGATGGCACAGACGCCACACAGGGTCGACCTGCGGTCCGTGTGCTCGTGCTCTCTGATCAACTTCCTGCAATCACACAACCACATCGAGCGATGTTCGATGGGATTCGGTGGTGGTCCGGGGTCGATCTGCCTGCCGGGATATCCTGGCTTCCTGTCGGCGTGGCAGGCGCGGCATACGGATCCACATCAGGGCCGCCGATAAGTCGCCACAGGAGTGCGGGCAGGCGCCGCTGGCCTGAACTCACTGCATCGAGGCGGGCCTACCCGACCCGGCCTCGTCCAGGGGGAACGATTCGTCTTTGCCGGGCGATTGGTTCATCGGGATGCAGGACGTGCTGGAGCTGACGGATCGCCTCGTCGTCGAGGTCCGCATCAAGGGCGGCGGCCGCCCAGTCCCAGCGCGGCGTGGACCAGATGAAGTGCGCTACGCCCCAGCGAGGAGTCCATCCTTCCTGGCTACGCGGGCGCCGAGAGAGCATCGTGTGCTCGTTCATCGCATCGAATGCCCCGGAATCCGGATCACGGAAAGGAACGGCATCGGGGGTGAAGTCGATCGGCACGCGTGCGAGGATCGGTGCTGCGGTGACGGTTTCGGCAAACCAGTCAGTCTGCACACGCTTGACCGCCGCGAATCGATCCTGAAGGATCTGCTGGTGTTGCTCCGGTGTGACCACAGGTCCGCCCCATACGAACCGCGCGTCGGCAATCGGCTCGCCAACCACGAGGTCGACGAACTGCGCACCGAAGCCCGCCGCCTCCGACCGGTATCCGAGCATCTGGCCAGACTCCTTATCGACCCAAATCCGCAGCGGCTCAGGCTTTCGGGGCGGCGGAGCCAACTCGACCGTCCAACACGCCCGGCCGACGAACTCAACCTCTTCCACCGGACCGGCTGGCCGGGCGAAATCATCACCGGCCCACTCCGCGGCCTTTCGCCGCAGTAGGAACTGAGTCGGGCCCAGATAATGCACGCGGTCAGGTGGGCCGACGCGAGGGCGTTGCAGATCTGCGGTGAAGTCCCAGGCGTGGATGCCATCGGTGACGAAAATCGGGCGCCCATCTTCGTGCTCGACACGAAGCCGGTCTCCGTGACGCCACACCCGGCATCCGTCATCGGCGACGACCAGCATGGGACTCGACCCGATCGCGACGAACCCATCCGCCCGAGCGGCAGCACCGATCTCCCGAACGGTGCCTCGGAGAGGTACGTCAGGGCCAGAGGTCAGCGCTGTCAGCACCTCAATCCATGCTGTCATGACGTGAGACTAGGCGAACCGCTCACGCACGCGCGGCATCTGTCGGTCCATGGCACCCAGCGATCAGGAGCGGTATACGGGGCTTTTGCGGGATCGGGTGACAGTGCGCCTCATCGCCCCCTGGGAGCCCACCCAAGCGCGTCGGCGCGAACGGCCTCGCACCGATACCCGCACCCCACTCCGCTCCCCCGGCCCGCTCCGCAGCTCCTACAGCTGATCCGGTGCCCGCAGTGGACTAACCACCGCCGACCGCACCCGTTCCGTCGCAGGGCACCGCTGATCCCCGCAGGAGTCCGCCGCCGAAACCGACCCCTGTTGCAGTCACCAGGCAGTGCCGTCGAGTCCCCAGGTTTCGAGTTCGGCGGTGATGTTGGCGCGGAGTTTGTCCTCGTCACCGAAGTGGTCGGGGTGGATGCCGAAGAAGGTGATGGTGATCTTGTCGTCGTATTCCACTGCCCAGGCGGCGATCCCGGGACCCTGACGGCGCCGTTCGGCGGCGCTGCGGCCCTGCATGATGGCGCGGATGGCGAAGGACTCGGCCCGCCGACCGGCGATGGTGAGCGCGCTGTCGGGAGCGGCGCCGAGATTGGAGACGGTGGTGTCGGGGCCCGCGATCGAACGCATCATGGTCGCGATGACCCGCTGGGGTAGCAGCCGGACGACGGGTTGGAGGTTGTCGGTGAGCTTGTCCTGCCCGGACGACGCGTATCGGGTGAACGCCTCCTTGCTCAGCGTACGGATCGCGGCCAGTCCGGTTTCGGGCGACGGGGGTTCGGGCACCCGGATCCACACACCGCCAGAGGCATTGGCGCGCTCGTCCCCCGCTTCCCGATTGCTGACCGCGATACAGACCCGCAACCCGTCGGCGCCCACCGGCGCGCCGGAACGCTGGACCAGGCCGCCGAGGAGCGCGGTGAACAGGCTGTTGCCGGTTCCGCCGAAGCGTCGGGCTTGTTCGGCCCAGCGGGCACGGTCGATGTCGACGATGGCCAACGTGGTGTCGGGGCCGTCGGTGGCCAGGTCGGCCGTGCGGGGTGCGCCAGCCGCTGCGCGTCGGGGGTCGTTGCGGGTTCGCCACAGCTCGACGCCGATCACCCGGGCCGCGGCCGCGGCCGCGCCGAGCTGGGCCAGCGCGTCCGCGACGTCCCCGCGCCAGCGGGGACGGGCCAGCACCTCGGCCTCGGTCGGCAGCGTGCTCGCCGAGCTGCCCGCGTGCGCGGCGGCGAGCGCGTTGTAGAGGCCCTGGCCGTCGGCGACCATATGCGAGATCAGCAGCGAGAGCACGAAGCGGCCCGCGCTGGTGCGCACGCCGACGAGTTGCCAGCCGCGACCGTCGACGGGGTCGAGGTCGGCGGTGCGCAAGGTGCGGTCGGCCCAGGCGCCGATCTCGGTGTCGGCGATCGGGTCGGGGTCGATGCGCAACACCGGTCGATGCGGTGAGCGCACCCAGCGATGTCGCGCGAACGGCACCACCGCGCGAACCACCTTGCGACTCAACGAGCCGGCCGCGAGCTGCTCGCCGAAACGGGTGAGCTCGGCGGTGTCGGGCTCGGTGGTGAAGACCCAGGCGTACTGGATCGGCGCGGACCAGCCGAAGAGCTGTTCGGCGAGAAGATATGACTCGTCTGCCCCGGCAACACGGTTCATTTCGCCAGGCTAGCCAGGGCGGGCGGGTGCCGCATCCCGGCGGCGGCCGAAAGCGAGCTTCACCACATCCGGTGCTCGACACCCCAGCCGTCGAGTTCGGCGGCGAGCGTTGTCCGCAGTTCGTCCGGATGCGGGAAGCACCCTTCGTCGAAGGCCGCGACGCAGAAGGTCCAGGTGTTGCCGGTGCGCAGGCCCCAGGACTGCACGCCGTCGCCGAACCGGTAGGGCGCGGCCGGGTCGACGCCCTGCGCGATCCCCCGGAATGCGACCGCACTCGCGTAAACCCCACCGATACAGCGGAGTTCGCTGTCGAAGTCACCCAGGTTCGAGGCCACCACGTCGGGCATCCCCGACCCCGCCGTGGCGGCCCGCACCACCAGCCCCGTCGGCAGCAACCCGACCAGCGGCAGCAGATGCACATGGGCGGCCCGCTCCCCAGCCGAGAGCCGGGTGAACGCGTCCTTGCACTGTCGCCGCAACGGCCCGAGATCACCACCGGGCGGCAGGTCCTCGGTGAACGTCACCGACACCCCGGCCGTCGCGTTGCCGCGCGCATCGTCCTCGCTGCGCCTGCTCACCGGAATACCGACCTCGAGCACCTGTCCATACCCCGACGCGCGCAACGCCCCAACCAGTACCGCGATGAACAAGGTGTTCGCGGTCCCCCCGTGCCGCCGGGCCACCGAATCCCAGTGCGCGGCATCCACGCTCACCGTCGCCCACGAGTACCGCGCCCGCGGTGCCCGCACATGCGCGCCCGGCTTGACCGGACGTCGGTCGCGTGCCGGTCCCGCCCCACTCGCCCGCGCGAATGCCTTCGCGGCCCTGACGATTCCCCGTCCAGCCGCCACGACTTGGATCACCCCATCCGCCGCATCGACCGCCGTGTCGACGAGCGGACGGACCGAACGGGAACGCGCCAGGTGTCCACCGAGTGGCGAACACCGCCGGAGCCTGGTGATCAGTTGTCCAGGTCGGGCGAGGGGATCGCTGGGAGTGCCGGTGAGGGCGGCGGTCGCGGCGGTGACCACGGTGCGACCGTCGGCGACGAGGTGCAGCGCGGTCAGCGAAAGGACGAAGCCGCCGTCGTCGAGCGGGACACCACGCAGGCGCCAGGTGGGACCGTGTTCGGGGTCGAGAGGGGCACAGGACAACTCGGCACCGGACCAGGGTTCTACGTCGCGGGCCGGGATGGGTTCGCTGTCGACGAGCAGCTCGGGTGTGAAGTCGGCGTGGATCCAGCGCGGGCGAGCAAAGGGCGCCCGCGCCCGGATCAGGCGCCGGTTGAGGACACTGTGCCGCAGGCGCTCGTTGACGATGTCGAGTGCGGCGCGGTCCGGGACCGTGGGAAAGTGCCACAGCACTTGCAGCACGACCGACCAGCCGAACGCTTCACGAACCAGCCAGTAGGTGGTGTCCTCGGGTTGCATGCGCGCCACGACCATCAGCGGATCCCTCCGGCAGGGCGGCTCGCCGTGGTGTATTCCTCGACCAGGTCGGCGCAGTGCCGTACCGCCTGTTCGGGGGTGATCAGTTCCGCGCCGAGGGCTTTGGCCGCTCGTGCGGGTTCGGGGGCGAGGACGGTGGTCAACTCGCGGACGAGCGTGTCGGCGGTCAGGCCACGCAATCGCGTGGTCGCGCCGACACCGTGGTGCACGCACCGGTCGCCCCAGTACGGCTGGTCGGAACCCACCCAACACACCAGGCCGGGGATCCCGGCGCGCAGCACCGCCGCCGTGGTCCCGGCGCCGCCGTGGTGCACCGCGGCCCGGCACAGCGGCAGGATTCGCTGGTGGTCGAGCGCGCCGACCATCCGCACGTCCGGGCTCTCGGGCACGGTGAGTCCAGCCCAGCCGGTGCAGATCAGCGCGCGGACACCCAGTCGCGCACTGGCCCGCACGATGGCGTCCACCACCGCGCCGGGGTCGGGCACGGGCATACTGCCGAACCCGAAGTAGACGGGCGCGGAGCCTGCCGCGATCCAGGCCGGCAGGTCGGGGTCGCCGGTGTCGGCACCGATGCGGGCGCGCTGCTCGGCGGCCAGGTCGAGGAAGCCGACGAATGGTCGCGACGGCGACCATTCGGCGACCAGTTCTGGGCACAGTCGCGGATCGTAGGCCTGGATCTCCAGTCGGTCGCGCGGTGAACGCGCGACCTCGCCCGCGATGCCGAGGTCGGCGCGCAGCGTGTTCTGGCGGTCGCGGGTGAGCAGCCACATCGCGGTGTCGGTGAGCCACCAGCTCGCCCTGGTCACCACCGGCGGGACGCCCGACAGTGCGGCGGGCACCGGCGAGACGGTGCTGTTCGGACGAATCGGCGCGTGGTGCAGCGAGATACACGCGGCTCCGGCCGCCTCGGCGAACGGGGCGGCGATCTGTTCGGTGACGAACCCGGTGAGGATCGCCTCCGCGCCCTTGTGCAGCTCGCGCATGTCACCGACCGCCTGCGCCCAGCCGAGATCGCGGATCTCGGTGAACGCCCGCCACCGTTGCCGCGGACCGCCGGTGCGCAGCTTCGCGCGCACTACGTCGGAGTTCATGTGCGCCTGTGTGTCGTAGCCGAACGGCGCGGTGGCCAGTCCGGCCGCCGCGACGAACTCACACAGGTTCGGCGGCGCCCCGACGAGCACGTCGTGGCCGCGCCGCTGCAATTCCGACCCGACCACCACGGCAGGTTGGATGTCTCCGCGTGTTCCGTTGAACGCGAGTAGAAACCTCATCGATCTCCCTGCCTCCGGTTACGAGCACGGTAGGCGAAACCGGGAGCAATGAACCAGCATCCGGGCGCTCGCTGTGAGATGGAGCACCCGACGCCGCGCTCAACGCGCGTATTCCGCCCGGTCTGGTTACGGTGGCCTTTCTCGACCCTGGTAGCCGTACTGCGAGGAGCTCGATGGAATTCGTACTCGCGTTCACCGGCAGCCGCGGTGACGTGCAGCCCGGTGTGGCGCTCAGTGTGCAATTGCGGGCGCTCGGACATGACGTGACAATGGCCGTCCCGCCTAATCTTGCGGATTTCTGTCGCCGGGCCGGAATTCCGACCCGGGAATTCGGCACGGACACTAAAGAATTGCTCGACTCCGCCTTGGTTTCGGCCGATTTGAAATCGGTCGATCCACTGACCAGACTGCGCGCGCTGGCCGAACTCACTGTTCGCGACGGGCGCCGCGTCCAAACCGAGCTCATGGATCTCACCGGCACCGCGGACGCGCTCATCGGCGGCAGCGTCGGCCAGGAACGACTGCTGAACGTGGCCACCGCGCGCGGGATCCCGTATGTGCCGGTGCACTATTGCCCGCTGCGACGCAACAGCGTCGCCTCGCTCCTGCCGTGGCACAGGACGCCCGGCCTCGCGCATCGACTCAGCTGGGCCGCGCTCGAACATCTCACCTGGCTGGCGACCCGCGCGGCCGAACGCGAACTGGCCACCGACCTCGGATTGGCCCCACCAACCACGCCACCGGCCACCCGCATCACGAACCGCCCGATCCCTGAGCTCCAGGCCTACGATCCCCTCCTGTACCCGGGCCTGGCCGAGGAATGGGGTCCCGACCGGCCGCTGATCGGGTTCCTCGATCTGGCCGCGCGGACCCGCGCGATGATCGGCACCGAGGACACCGACCTCGACGCCTGGCTCGACGCCGGATCACCGCCGCTCTACGTCGGTTTCGGCAGCATGACCATCGCCGACCCGGACCGGCTGGCCGACCTGTTCACCCGGGTCGCCGACGAACTAGACCTGCGGCTGCTGGTCGCGGCGGGCTGGAGCGAGTTCATGGTGGACGCCGCGAGCGACCGGGTACGCGTGGTGCGCACCGTCGATCACGCCGCGGTGCTGCCGCGCTGTGTGGCGGCCGTGCACCACGGTGGCGCGGGATCGACCGCGGCCGCGTTGCGGGCCGGAATCCCCGCGCTGGCCTGCTGGATCGGCGCCGATCAGCCACTGTGGGGGCGCCGCCTCGCGGCACTCGGTGTCGGCACCGGACTGCCCCTCGCGCGCCTGAACAGGGCCACCCTCACTCGTGCGGTGCGCGGGCTGCTGCGACCCGAGCGTCGAGCGGCCGCCCAGCGGGTCGCCGCAGCGATGGTGTCACCCGAGGATGCGGTGCGCGCCGCCGCCGCGCTCGTCGAAGTCTCGGCTCATGCCCCGGTCGGGGTGGGCCCGTCCCGTGGAGGAGTCCGATGAACGCGCCGACACTGTCCGTGGTGATCCCCGCCTTCGACGAGGCGGAGATCATCGGTGAATGCCTGGCTCGGCTCGCCGCCCAGCGCGCACACATCACCGAAGTGGTGGTCGTGGACAACAATTCGACCGACCGCACCCGCGAGATCGTCGCCGAGTACGCCGCGCGCTGGTCCGCGATCCGGCTGCTCACCGAATCCGAGCAGGGCCTCGTCCACGCCCGCAACCGGGGCCTGGACAGCGCGACCGGTGAGCTGTTGGCGCGCATCGACGCCGACACTCTCGTCCCGCCGCACTGGGCCGGCCACATCGTCGACTTCTTCGCCGCCGACGCCGACCACCACTGGGCCGCCGCCTGTGGTCGCGGCCAGGCCTACGACCTGCCCTATGGTGACACCGTCGGTGCCCTGCGTCAGCGCTGGCGGGCCCGAAAGGCCAACCGGGTCAAGGCGGTTCCCGTCCTCTACGGCTCGAACATGATCCTGCGGGCGAGCACGTGGGCCCGCGTCCGCGACCGGGTCACCATGCGCCGCGACATCTTCGAAGACGTCGACACCGGCCTGTGCGTCACCGAGACCGGTGGCCGCAACGCCTTCCTCCCCACCATCACCGTCGGCGTCGCCCCCCGCCGCATGGCCACCGGCACGGTCTCCTTCGCCCGGTACATGGCCTGCCTTCCGCGCACCCTCGTGCTCCACCGCCGCTACGGCCTGGCCCTGGCCGCCGCCACTGTCTACCTTCCCGCCATCATCACCCTGCACGCCGCCCGGCTGGCCCTGCTCCGCCTTCACAACCCGGGAAATGGCCAGTTCACCCCGGCTGAGGTCTGGCACAACCCCAGCGACCGCGTCGCCCCGTGACCACCGCCGCGCTCCGCTCCCGGCGCGTGATCGGCGGCTGGTCAGGCGCGGCGAAGGTAGGCGCGGACGGTGAGTGGAGCCATGATCGCCAGAACGGTGAGGGCGCCGAGCAGCGAGATGCCGATCTCGTGGCCGTAGTGGCCGTCGGCGAGTTCACGAACCGCGGTGACCAGGTGTGAGACCGGGTTGAGCTGGGCGAAGGTCTGCATCCAGGCAGGCATGGTCGAGACGGGGACCAGGGCGTTGGAGACGAAGGTCAGTGGCATCAGGATGAGCATGGACACGCCCTGAACGGTCGAGGGTTTGTCCATCAGGACACCCATCAGGGCGAAGATCCAGCTCAGCGAGAACGCCACCACCAGCACCAGCAGGCAGGCGACGAACAACCCCATCGCGCTGCCGGGGCGGTAGCCCATCGCCAGGCCGACCACCACCGTCATACTCGTGGCGACGGCATAGCGGACCATATCGGCCAGCAGCGAGCCCGCCAGCGGTGCGATCCGGGCGATCGGCAGCGCGCGAAACCGGTCGAACACGCCCTTGTTCATGTCCTCGCGCAGCTTCACCCCGGTGTTCACCGAGGCCGCCACCGCCACCTGCACCAGCACCCCGGGCACCAGAATGGGCAGGTAGTCACCGACCGTGCCCGCGATGGCGCCGCCGAAGATGCTGGAGAACATCACCGTGAACACCACCGGCAGGGCCACGACATCGAACAGCTCCTGCGGATTGTGTTTGATCTTGAGCAGCCCGCGCCGCGCCATCGTCGCCGCGTGATACATCGACTGCGACATCGAGATCCGCCGCGTGCCCACCGGACCTGCGATCCGCTCGGCCGCGGTGCTCACGCGGGCTCCGGGACACGCAGGGCCCCACCCGGTCCCGTGATGGCGAAGAACACCTCGTCCAGACTCGGTGGCGCGAGCCCCAATTCACGCACCTCGATACCGGCCGCGCGCAAGGCCATCAGCAGTTCGGGCAGGGTCGTGGTATCGGCCGCCGAGGCCGTGAGCGTGCCATCGGGGCTGGTGAGCACCGATTCCGCACCCAGGTAGCGGCGGACGAGGGCCTCGGCCGCCGCCAGCTCGACGACGTCGACACGCAGGGTGAGCGCGGCGGCGCCGACGGTGGCCTTGAGTTCGTCGGCGGTGCCGTCGGCGACGACGCGACCGTGGTCGATCACCACGACGCGGTCGGCGAGTTCGTCGGCCTCGTCCAAGTACTGGGTGGTCAACAGCACCGTCGTGCCTGCTCCGACCAGTTCGCGCACGGTCGTCCACATCTGCGCTCTGGTTCGTGGATCCAGGCCGGTCGTCGGTTCGTCGAGGAACAGCAACGGTGGGCGGCCGATCAGGCTGGCCGCCAGGTCGAGTCGACGTCGCATGCCACCGGAGAAGTGCTTGAGCGGCCTGCCCGCGGCTTCCTCGAGACCGAACTCCGCGAGCAGTTCGGCCGAGCGCCGAGCGGCCCGGGCGCCGGGGAAGCCGAGCAGGCGGGCGAAGATGGTCAGGTTCTCGGTGGCGGTGAGGTCCTCGTCGACCGAGGCGTACTGACCGGTGAGCCCGATCAGCGAGCGCACCGCGGTCGCCTCGCGTACCACGTCGTGGCCGAACACCCGGGCGGTGCCCGCGTCGGGGCGCAGCAGGGTCGCGATCATCCGGACCGTTGTCGTCTTGCCCGCGCCATTGGGTCCGAGCACCGCGCACACCGTGCCCGCGGGCACTCGCAGGTCGATACCGTCGACCGCGCGGAACGCGCCGAAAGACTTCGTCAATCCCCTGGTTTCGATCGCCGATTCGAATTCGGCCATCGTCACCTCCTCATCGCCTCGGCGGAATATTCGATGAATGCGTACGGGAACGCGATCGCGCCACTGCGAACTCCCGGCAGCTTATGTTCCACACGAACGTACGGGCAACCGCAAGGTCATGCGGGAGGCCAGAAAAGATCGCCATCACAACGCCGAGAGTTTCCCCCGAAATATCGCGTTCACCGAATCGCGACCCGACGGCAACGTCGAAATTCCCTGCCACGCACCGAATACTGCGATAGCCAGCAGATATATCCGGCCGGAAACATCGTGACGAAGGCCACCACCGCCCGGCAGGAACTATTTTCGGGCAACCCCTACGCTCGTTTCATGCCCGTCACCGGGCACTCGCCATCGGTCCACACGACGTCGACGTTGTGACCCGGTGGGCGAAGCATGGGGATTCACACTGTTTTTCAGCTTTCGGTCAGCAACTATGGTTGGGGCGCGGTCGTATGGAATTCACAGAGCTAGCTGATTATCCGCTGCGCGCGGGCACCGTCATCGAATGGGTTCCGGTCACCGGCCCCTCGGGCGCGTGGCAGCGCGACGAACGGCCACTGAGCCATCTCCACGAGCAGCACTGCGCGCGCTCGACCGCGGACGAGGGCGAGAGTTCGTGGCTCGGCACGGTTTTCGAGATACCGCTGCCCTTCGACGAGGAGTCGGTGCGCGTCACACTGCGGCGCTGGATGGCCCGCCACGATGCCTTTCGCACCACGGCCACCGCCGACGAGCATGCGCCGGGCCGTTTCGCGCGCTATACCTGCCGTGCCGAGGACGTGCACGTCATGCCGCGCCGGGTCGGGCATCTGCGCACCGGAACGCGGGTGTATCAGCACCTCACCCACTATTTCGGGTCGCGCCTGTCGCCCACCCGATGGCCGCACTGTCTGCTCGCCACGGTCAGCGACATCGAGCCGACCGCGCACGACGAGGGGTTCCTGCTGGTGTTCGGCGCCGATCACTCGGTGATGGACGCGTATTCGATGATGTTGGCCATCAGCGAGATCCAGCGTCTCTACCAGGCGGTCCACACCGAGTCGAGCGCCGAACTGCCCGACGTGGGTAGCTATATCGACTTCGGCGCCGAGGATCGAGCACTCGGCGCGGCACTGACCGCGGCCGATCCCGCGGTGCGTGTCTGGCGCCGGTACCTGCGGCACGGCGGCGGCCGGTTCCCAGCGTTCCCGCTGCCGGTCACCTCCCGCACCGGACGCTCCCATCCCGGACTGCACCAGAGTGGACTGTCCTCGTGGGTGCTGACCGCCGAACAGACCGAGCAATTGCAGGCCCGCTGTCGCGGGGCCGGGCATTCGGTGCAGTCGGCGGTGTTCGCCGCGCTGGCCGCGACCCATCGTGTGCTGGTCGGTTCGGAGCCGCTGCGCTGCGCGATGCCGGTGCACACCAGGCACACCGCCGCGCATGTGCACGCCATGGGCTGGTACGTCGGGTTGCTGCCGCTCGAGCTCGACCACGCGGGCGCGGACACCCTCGCCGAGTTGCTCGACCGGACCACCGCCGCCATCGACGCGGTGAAACCCCTGGCCCGGCTGCCGTTTCCGCGGATCGCGGAGTTGCTCGACTGTGCGCAGGTGCCGCGGTTCGTGGTGTCGTATGTCGATGTACGGCACGTGCCCGATGCCACGCGGTGGCAGCAGTGGCAGGTGCGGCCGTTGCGCAGCGGGGAGCAGTCCGACGAGGAGGTCTACTTCTGGATCGCCCGCTCCCCCGGCGGGCTCGCGGTCTCGGCACGGTTCCCCAGCAACGAGGTCGCGACGGCGAACGTGCACCGATTCATCAACACGTTCACCGCGATGCTGTCGACGGTGGCCGCCGAGGGCGCGCTGGTCGACCGGCGCACCGCCGTGATCCCGGCCGGGTGAACGCCGATGATCATCACCGCACTGCGCAACTGGGATCCCGAACCGGGCGAACTGGTGGAGTGGCAGCCCACCGACGCGGCTCTGCGTGCCGCCGCGACAGCAGCGGCCGATCCCGATCCCGGCACCTTCCTGCAGGACAATCACCTGCGCGGCGTGCACGCCCGCGCCCGGTCGGGACAGCCACACACCGCCTACCTCGCGGTCACCACCGAGGTGGACGGCGGGCTGGACGCCACGGCGATGAGTCGCGCGCTGACCCGGTTCGCACGTCGGCATTCCGGGCTGCTGACCTGGTTCGACACCGACGGCGCCACCGTCACCCGGCACAGTGTCGCGCCCGCCCGGATCGACTTCGAGGCGATGACAATAGGCCACACACCCGGCGGTGCCGAGTTCCGTGACCATGCCCTGGTCCGCATCGCGCGCGACGCGGTCGCCACCTCCTGGCCCGGTTTCGTCCTCGGGGCCATCGCCCGCCCCGGCTCGTTCACCCTCTACTACGCCACCGATCACGCGCTCAGCGACGGCGCCTCCCAGGCTCTGGTCCTCACCGAACTCCTCGACTTCTACGGCAACGAGACCACCGCCTGCCCGCTCAGCCCGTTCACCGCCACCCCGGCCGGCGGGTTCCCCGACTACGCCCGCGAGGAGAACGCGCGGGCGCACCAGTTCTCCCCGGCGAGCCCCGAGGTCGCCGAGTGGGTCGAGATCTTCCGAGACCACGACAACGCGATGCCGAGGTTCGCCCTCGACCTGGGTCTCACGCCCGGCGCCACCGCACCCATGCACGGCATCGAGTTCGATGTACTCGACCGTGCCGGCTCGGCCGCGTTCGCCGAGGTCTGTCGCGCGGCGGGTGGCCGCTACGTGGCCGGGGTCCTCGCCGCGGTGGCGATCACCGATCTCGAGCTCGCCGGGCGCACCGACTACTACGGCATGACCGTGCTCAGCACCCGGGGGGTCGGGGAGTTCCTGCTCACTCAGGGCTGGTTGTGCAATTTCGCCCCGGTGACCTTCTCGCTGGCCGGATGCGCCTCGTTCACCGAGGTGGTCGGCCGCGCGAACGCCGCCTACGACCGGGCCATCCGCCTGTCCACCGTGCCGCTGTCCGCAGTGCTCACCGCACTCCTGTCCGCCGGTGCCGATCCGGCAGCGGTGACGGCGAGTCCGAACATGCTGTCCTACCTGGACTTCCGGCGATTCCCCGGCGCCGGGACCGCACCGTACGAGCGCGGCATGCTGTTCACCGGGGAGGGTGAGACCGCGAACGCCTCGATGTGGTTCAACCGCGACGCCGAGCACCTCTACCTCGGCTGCCAGAGCCCCGCGACCCCGTTCGCCCAGCACCAGCTCGCGCGTTATCACGCCCATCTGCGATCGGTGTTCGACGCCGTGGCCACCGACGGCGACCGCGGCCTCGAGGCCGACGACCGGGAGGTGGCGGTTGCGCGTCACCACGGTTGACCACTACTCCCCCGCGCCCGGCACCTTCGTGCACTGGCGGGTCCGCGACGACGGCGACGCGCACGAGTCGCCGATCCCGCCCTCGTTCAACCAGCTCGTCCATCTCGCCGGAGCGGAAGCCGGAAGCACGTGGCTGGCCGCGGCTTTCGATGTCGACGGTCCACTGGATCGCGCGGCGCTGGCCGCGGCCTATCGCGCGCTGATCGTCCGGCACGGCACCCTGCGCAGTTCCTTCACCGCAACCCCGAGCGGACCTCGCCGGGTCCTGCGTTCGGCAACCGTCCGCCTCGACGAGCAGCCCGACGCCACGCCCAGATCGAGTTCCGCGCTGCGTGACACGATCTGGCGGCACTGCAACGACCGGTGCGCACCCTTCGCCGACCGCGCCTATCTCCTCGCCGCGATCGACCGCCCCGACACCGCTACCGTCGTGTGCGCCTTCGACCACGCCCATGTCGACGCTCATTCGATCGCGATCGTCATCGACGAACTGCGCCTGCTCTACCACGGCGCCGCCCCCGAAACCCTGCCGCCGGTCGGCGATTTCGTCGATCACTGCGCGCGACCCACCACGTTCGACCCCGCCGATCCGCGCCTGCGCGGCTGGCGGGAGTTCTTCGGCGATCAGGGCGTGGTACCACCGTCGTTCCCGCTCGACCTGGGGCTCGCGCCGGGCCGATCCGCGCCCCAAGCCGTGAGCTTGCGTCAGGTGCTCACCGCCGAGGAGGCCGAGGCCTTCGAAAGCTGGTGCCGGGGCAACGACGCGGGATTCTTCGCCGGTCTGCTGGCGACGCTGGCGCACGGGGTGCGCGCCGCGGGCGGTGGCGACCGGACCCGGCTGCTCTTTCCGATGCACACCAGGTACGAACCGCGATGGGAGCGGGCGGTCGGCTGGTTCACCACCAATGCTCCGCTCGCCATCGACGCCTCCGGCACCCTCGCCGACACCGTGCGCCGCGCCCAGCCCGCGGTCCGTACCGCCATCGAGATCGGCGCGCTCCCCCTCGCCGAAACCTTGCACGCGCTGGGGGGATTGCGCCCGCGACGGCACGACATCTTCATGGTGTCCTACCTCGACTACCGGCGCCTTCCCGGCGCACGAGCGCGCGGCGCCACCCACATCTCCAACACCGGCACCACCGACGACGTGCAGATCTGGTTCTCCCGCACCGAGGACGGCTTGGCGCTGCGTGTCCGTTATCCGGCCACGCCGCTTGCCCGCGCGGTGATGCCGTCCTTCCTGGCCGAGGTCGAACAGATCCTCCGTTCCCACGTAGGTGCAGGCCGATCGCGGGTCCGCGAAGAGCCCGCTGCGCAGCGGTTGAGCGACCGCGTCGTCCCACCGGCGCAATTGTGCCGGGATGCCGAGAGGTTCGGGGAGGTGTCGATCGAGCTGTTTCCGTAGCATGGCCAGGCCGATCGACCACCCCGGCCTTTCGGCGAAGAGGGCAGAGCAGGCGGCGTGGGCCCTGTTTCGGGGTCTTCGGTCATCCTTGTGCCGTTCCCGTGGACCAGGTGATCGCTCCTCCGTCGTTGCGGTAGAGCACCAGATTGCCGGTGTCCTCCAGGACCAACGTCGACGGGCCGATGGTCCACGTCCTCGACGACCACGCCGCGGCCCCGCTTCCGGTGTACAGGACCAGGTTGCCGTCGTTCTGGTTGACCAGAGTCTCTCCGTTCGTCGTCGCGGTGGACCACAGCACTTCACCGCTGGTCCGATACAGCACCAGGTTGCCATCACCCTGTAGCCACAGCTCGTAGAGTCCGTTGCGGGACCGGAGCGCGGACGCGCAGGGCAGGGTCGCCCCCGCTGCCAACCGCTCGGGCCAACTCGGGACCGGCGTGACACCGTCACCACGCAGGGCCGCGCTGACATCGGCGGTGATCGGTTCCTTGCTCGCCATCGTGGTGGTGACCAGGCCGAAGTGACACTCGGGATCATCGGCGGCGGCGCAGCGATCACGGTAGGAGTACACGATCAGCGGACCCGCGTATGGCAGCGCACGCCACATCCGGACGCCCTGCACGAGGTACTCGCCAACAGTACTCGCGCTCGGGATGGCCGCGAGTCCGGCTGTCGGATAGCCGAATTCGGTAGCCCACACCTTCTTCGCGGTGTCGCCGTGGCGAACCATCACCGAGTGCACCAGGGCGAGCTCACCACACGGCGTGGCCTCCGAAGGTGGCCCGAACATATTCCACCAACGATTGACGCATTCGGGATCGGCAGGGCCTTTGCCCGAGTTCCACGCCGGATACGGGTGGTGCGCGACGGCATCGAAATAGCCGCGATACCCACGGCTGTACGCCCAATCCAACCAGACCGACGGCGCGTTCGGATTGGTCCCACCCTGCACCGTCCCCGCCCCCGACGCCCCGGCCAGAACAACACACCCGGGACACCGCGCCTTCACCCGCGGGTAGGCGAGTTTGACGAGCTGCCAGTAACGCGCTTTGCGGTCGCCGACGAAGTTGGCGAAGTTCACGAAGTTCGGTTCGTTCCAGATCTCGTATGCCTGGACCTTGCCGCCGAAGTGCGCGACCGTGCGATCCACGATCGAGGTCCAGTCCTGGTCGCGGATCGGGAACCATTTGTCGCCGCTGTGACCACCGTTCGCCCACGGCGGCGCGTAGGCGAGAACGAGCAGAACCCGCATTCCGCGGGCGGCGGCGGCATCCACGACCGGGTCCAGCCGGTCCCACCGCAACGGCGCCCCACGAGCCGGTTCGACCGACCACCAGTCGAGGTCGAGGCGCAGCATCGGAACCTTGGGCGCCACCGCGGACTGCATGGCGGGCAGGCGCCGCACGATGTCCGCACCGTCACCTGAGCCTTCCGCGAAGCCGACGTCGGAGGACGCGTAGGAATCGGCGGGCGCTGCCATCGTCGGACCGGGCACAGCCGCCATCACCGACAGCGTGCTCGCGACCAACGCCAGCACCGTATTTCCGACGCGAATTCGTCCGAGCAGGGCGAGAATCGATATCTTCATCCAGAAGGCCCTTCTGTATGAAATCTTCGCGATCGATGCGTGTGCTGTAGTGTGCGCCGACTCCCGCAAAGGCCCCCGATGACACGCCGTCAACGAGGTTTCGTCGCCCAGTCCGGTCTTCGCCCTCGGTTTCGACCCTGATTGCCGATCAGCCTGCTGTTCCCCGACGCAGCCGTCGAACCGCAGGTACAACCCGGGGTAGGTGGAGCCGACCATGGCCAGCCCGGATTCGGGTCTGCACGGCAGGGGCGCGACTACGGTGTGAGCTCAGCGACCTTCGGCGGACACGATCAGGCCTGCGTCCGGATCTACAGAGCAGTCGCGAATGCGCCAGTGACACAACACCGTCGAATACGGTTGCTCATGTTTCCCATGTGGCGCATCGCGTATGTCAGGACGGCGCTTCAACAAATGCCCTGGCGTGTCGCCGTTCGCGGGTTGGCGAGTTGGATCGCGACGGTCTCGGCCGTGGCGGTGGTTGTCGCACTCGCGGCCACGGTCGATGCGGAGATGCTTGCAGCGAACAGGTTGACGCAACATCATACCCGGGGAATGGTGAAATCCGTCGAGCAGGGACGCCCGGAACCAGGCTCCTCGTACTCGAAACGCGGTCGGACGACGCCCTGATAGGTGGCGCGAACGTGGACCCCGATGACAACGACGCATCATCGCGAACTCTCGGCTGGTGGATCGGATCACAGGACCGGCGCGCCGGTTACGCGAGCGAAGCGGTGGCCGCGTTGGTCGAAGCTATCCACAACGCCGGATTCGCCACCGTCGAGATCGGTACGAACGAGTCGAATCTCGCGGTGCAGCGCATCTCTCCGCCCGCATCGGTGCGACGGAAAAGGACCGTCGAGCGCAGACGTTGCCGAACGGATCGGTCATCCCGGTGATCTGGTACGAGCACCGACAACTGACGGCGGTATCCGATGCGACACACATTGATCACACAGAAATGACGGGATCAACGGGAAATGACAGGAAGCGACGAGAACACCGAGTCGAGTACGGAATCGCCCGATGTTCCCGAACACACCCAGCGCGTCGCGCGCAACGATGTCATTCTGCGCGCATCCGACACACAAGGACCGGTTCCCCATCTCAGTAGTCGTGGACAGGAGGAACAAGCTCCAAAGAGCGAGCCCATTCGTACTCGCGCTCAACATGGCATATCCGCGCCCTGTACCCCAGGTAAAACCGTTCGCGGCCGACGCGTTGAGCTGCCACGTGCTCGATGTCCTCCCGCCAGTTGCGCAAGGCATCGAGATCGCGCCAGTACGACACGGTGATCCCACAGTGCTCGTCTCGCGCGAACTCCATCCCCAGATACCCATCGATCCGCACAGCGAGGTCAGCCATTCGTGCCGCCGCCTCCTCATACCCAGCCAAATCCACCGGGTCGTCCGACAAAGCCGTGGTGAGGATCGCGGCGATATACGGCGGCACAGTGCCATGAACAAACGGCAGCGCACTCCACGACATCATGAGTCCTTTCACCGCCCTGCCCCCACCGTGGCGACACGACGAAGTTCAGTCGGGCAGACAGCGGATCGGGACAGCGCGCTCGATCCCAGCTGCCTCGAGTTCATCGAGGGTGAACACCTGGTTCGCTCGGTCACCGAGTAGACCGCCCAGGAGCAGGTCGAGCAATTCGCGATGCTTGGCTCGCGAGGCGTCCACTGCCGCACGCAGTTCGAACACGAACTCCCGGTGCGCTCCACCGATTCCGAGGTGGTCCAGCTCTTTCAGCAAAGCTCCCGCCACGAGGTAACCGTCCCACGGGGTTCCGGTGCGCTGCAACGACTCCACAGTGTCGAGCAGCAAGCCGTGCACATACTGGTTCCGGCCGCGGCCGACACTCTGGCGTGAGGTCGGCAGATCCAGGTCGAACAACCCGCACAGCCCATCGAAGTAGGCGCGGCGTTCTGCGGCCATCCACCGCGGATTGCGTTCGTCGGTAACGACATCGACATAAGCATCACGAAGCTCACCCACCCCGAACCGCGTCGGCGGGTTCGGTACCAAGCTCGCGTAGTCCTCATCCGGCGACACCATGCCATTGTCGTGGAACCACCTCACTGCCGCGATACGAACGACGATCAAGGTGTCGGACCCCGGCATTCGACCGCCACCTCGGTCGGTGCTCGGCGACCTTCTGCGGGCACGATCGGCCTGGGCACGGATCACAGAAAAGTCGCGAAGGTGCGAGTGAGGCAACACCATCGAATACTGTTAGCTCATACTTCCCATGTGGCGCATTGCGTTCGGAAGCGGCCTTCGAGGCGCTCGACGAACCGCTGTCCCATGACGCGGGCATGGTCGAGCATCTGTCCGCCGCCGAGATCGGGGCGCGGACGAGTCAGGCCAGGCCCACGGCCTCCGCAAGTTTCGTGACCCCGTGTCCGACAGAGCTCACGATCCTTGTGCCGAGCCAAGAGGTGAGCCGCGACATTCTGAACTTCATGGACGCTCTCGGCACAAAGGAGATCCACGGCCTCGACCCGTCCTGCGGTCTCCAGCCCCTCTGCGCCGCGGCAGTCGGTGCGTAAACGCACCGGCGCGGTCAATCCCGTCTGACGACCGGGTGAGAAGGTACTTTCAAGACTATGCCCGGTCCGGTGCCGCTTCCCCTCCGAACCCTCCACGAGGGACTCAGCGATCTCGACCGTCGGTTGTTCGACGCCGTGGCGGATTCCCCCAGCCCACTGCTCGACCTCACCATGCGCCCGTTGTCCGCGGCGGCTGACCACTCGAAACTGTGGATGGTCATCGCCGCCGGACTCGGCCTGGGTGGTTTGTCCTCGCGTCGCGGCGCGGTGCGCGGGCTCGGGTCCATCGCTGTCACGAGCCTTGTCGTGAACCAGGGACTCAAGCGGATATATCCCCGCATCCGCCCCGTTTTCGACACCGTGCCCCGCGCACGTGCCCGGCATCAGCCCACCTCCACATCGTTCCCATCCGGGCACGCCGCGGTGGCGGCTGCGTTCGCCGTCGGCGTCGGGTTGGAGAACCGCACCGCCGGATACCTGTTGACGGGTCTCGCCGGGGCGGTCGGCCTATCCCGAGTCGCCACCGGCGCGCACTATCCCGGTGACGTGCTCGCGGGCTTCGCCGTCGGCGCGGGGATCGCGATCGCCGGCGCGAAACTTGTGCCGCCGGTCGACGACAGCCGCATCATGATTCCGCCGCCGACCGTCGAGCGGATCGCGACCGACCCCGACGGCGCGGGGCTGGTCGTCGTACTCAACTCCGCCTCCGGCGACGGCACCGGCGCACGCGTCGCACAGCAGATCCGTAAGGAGCTCCCGAAGGCCGAGATCATCGAGCTCGCCAAGGACTGCGACATCGACGCGGTGGCCGCGCAGGCCGCGCAGCGGGCCGATTTCCTCGGGGTGGCGGGCGGCGACGGCACCGTCGCGACCCTTGCCGCGCACGCGGTCGCGACGGGCAAGCCGCTCGCGGTGTTTCCGGCGGGCACGTTCAACCACTTCGCGAAAGACGTCGGTTGCGACACCGTTCCCGCGGTAGTGGAATCGATCCGGCAGGGCCGGGTCGCCCGCGTCGACGTGGTGTGGCTGAACGACAGCACGCTCCTGCTCAACACGGCCAGCATCGGCGCCTACCCCGAATTCGTCCGCACCAGAACGCGATATCAGCGGCGCCGGATCGGGCGGGTGACAGCAACCATCCGGGCGCTGCGCAAGGTGCTGCGCCACACCTCGCCGGTGAAGGTTTGCATCGAGGGCCGCCCCGCCACGGTGTCGTTCTTCTTCCTCGGCAATTCCATGTACGGCGCACCGAGCTTCGTGCCGGGCCGCCGGTCGCGCCTCGACGACGGTGTGCTCGATGTGCGCTATCTCGAGGACGGTCACCGATTCGCGACGGTGCGGCTATTGCTGTCGTGGATCAGCGGGCGGATGCGCAACTCCAAGGTGTACCGGGAGCTGCAGGCGCCTGTCGTCACGATCGAGGCCGACGAGCCGTTCCGTGTGGCCCACGACGGCGAGTCCGGGTCGCTGCACAAGCGGGCACGCTTCCGGGTGGCCTATCGAGAGCTGCGCGTATTCGGTGCCAGCCTCACCGAATGACCGTGTAGTCCGCGTGATCGCCGATCGGCCCGACTCGCGACCTCGTCGGGCGATCCCGCTGTTGTGGAGTAGAACCCCTCCCTACCGGATGACCGAACGGATACCGAAACCACGCTTCAATTCGGAGTCGAGATCGATGCGAGCGTTCATCTCGCGTCGGGCAAGGTCATCGGCCGAGTGGTCCTGGTGGCAGGGTGGCGCGAAGAACTTCTTCATCCGGCTCGTACCGACCTCAGTGACCGGTCGCAGATTTGCCGTTGCCGAACCCGCAGCTTGGCGGACTCCCCTTTCCGATGCACGACGATCTCCGATGGAGTAGAACGCTCGCGGGCACCACCGGGACCATGCCGACCAACCGATCCTCGCCACGGCTACTAGCGAAACTCCCCTCGGCGGATGGCAACTCCGAATCGGGGTCGATTGACAGCAGCACAGCGACCTCCCCGATCGACTGGCCTCGCGGGTTCATCGGGCCGGTCTCGCGCACCGATCTCTACCCCTGTGCCAATGTCACCCACCGCATCGATGGAGGGCGCTGCAGTCCGACCCGGAAGTATCGGTATCCGTCGGTCCCATCCGCGGGCCGACCATGACACTTCCTAGTGGTCGTCGTCGCACCGAGGCGCTAAAACCGTGGGGTGTGTCGCGGAGTTTCAGGCGAGCGCGCGGTCGGCGCACGGCAAGGCAGGGCGATAGCGCGCAGTGGCGACGATGAGGTCGGCGACGAGCAGCCCTTCCTGGTCGGGATTCATCGGGATCGCGAGGTCGTGACCGTCGGGGCCGAGGATCCGGGCGACACCGCTGCCTCCGTGCAGCACGTCGGCGCGGCCCTCCGCCGCGGCCCGCCATCCGCGCACCGGGACTACCGCGGTCGGTGCCAGCAGGTAGCTGCCAGCTGCCCGCGCGTACCGGCGGCTGGCAGCGGTGCTCAGTTCCGCCGCGTCGATCCGGGTGTCACCGCGGCAGAACGTGAATCCGGGCCAGAACGCCAGATGGATGTGTTCGCCCGCCCGCTGCATCGCCTCGCACGCGCCGGACAGGAAATGGTCGGCGCCACCGAGCGCCCCGATCGTGCCGAGTGCGGTCTCACGCAGCAGCGCGGGCCCGTCCGCCGTGCCGAACACGCTGCGTTCCAGGGCGGTGGGCAGCATCTTGCGGGAGACGGTGATGTCGCCCTGATCGTCGATCAGCGCCTGGGACATGAACACGCGGTTCCCGGCTCGCTCGGAGAAGCCGAGTCCGACGTGGATGCCTCGGCGGCGTGCGGCGTAGCGGATCGCGCGCAGCTCGGGGCCGTCGACGGTCATCGAATTGGCGTGGTACCTGGCGAGGATGTCGCCGTCCCACTCGACCGCGCGCAACCACATCCACCATGGGAAACCGGGTATGAACGTCTCGGGGAAGGCGACCAACCGGGCACCCTGCTCCGACGCCGCCTCGATCAACGTGATGACCTGGTCGACGCCGGCGGACACATCCAGCCACCGAGGCTCGGCCTGTACAGCCGCCACTCGAACCCTGCTCGTCATCGTCTCTCCTCGATCCAGCTGTGACACCTTCACGAGAAAGGACACGGGGCACCGCCGGTCCTCACGCACCGACAGCTGAGATCACAGTCACCGAGTCCGCCGCCACCGCACAACCGAGTTCCGCAAGTCCTGATCGCGGCCCTTTCGAGGACGTCGAGAATGGACGCGGGCGCGCGCCACTCGATCGACGGATCGGCGTGTACTCCCGCACGGACCGCGGCTGCGAAAGATTCCATCTGAACCAGAGAGCGTCGTCTCGAACTACCGGTGGCGGCTGAGCCTGGCTCCGGGCGAACCCCAGTACGACGCCTACGAACAGCAACTCGCCATCGGCCCGGTGATCACTGTGCCCACCATCATCCCCTGGCCAGCGACTTCGACGGCCCCGGGCCGCCGGGCCGGTAGCGCTTACCGGTCCGGCAGCTTCGGTATCGCCTCACAAAGATCCGCGGTCTCGGAAACGGCCATCGGCATCGAGTTCGATAACGGTGTCGATGCCGAGGCGCCGCAGGAACGGGTAGTCGTGGCTGACGACCAGCACAGCGCCGCGATAGGCGACCAGCGCGTCGACAAGCTGGTCGACGCTGGCGATATCCAGGTTGTTCGTCGGCTCGTCGAGGACCAGCAACTGAGGCGGCGGATCGGCGAACAACAAGCGCGCCAAGGAAACTCGGAACCTTTCACCGCCCGACAGCGTCGAGACCGGTCGCTCGACGCTGGTGCCGCGTAACAGCATTCGAGCCAGGTGGTTGCGGATGGCGGCGGGCGGCGTGGCCGGGGCCGCCGCGTGCACGTTCTCCAGTGCGCTGACCTGGTCGTCGAGGCCATCGAGGCGTTGCGGGAGGTAACCGACCCGATCGGTGAACAATGTGCCGGATCCGCTACCTTGCAGCAAGTTCTCGATCAGCGTCGACTTCCCGGCGCCGTTGGGGCCGACAATGGCGACGCGTTCGGGCCCTTGGACGATGACGCTGCGGTCGCCGGCGCGGAGTTCCGCGATGCGCCTGCCGCGCTGCACGTCGGGATCGGGCAGATCGAGTCGGATGTGCTCCTCACGCCGTACCCGGCTCGCCGCTTGGTCCAGAACACCCTGGGCAGCTAGCACTTTCGCATCAAGCGTGGAACGCATCGCCCCCGCCGACGCTTGCGCCTTACTGGCACGATTGCCTGCCAGGATCCGGGGAATGCCACCGTCGCGCTGCGTAGCCTTTCCCGTGCGTTCCCGCCTGGCCAGCTTGGTCTCGGCCTCGACGCGTTGCCGCTTCTCTACTTTCAACGCCTGCTCGGCAGTCCGCGCGGCCTGCTGCGCCGCGGCCTGTTCCTGCTCGACGTATTGCTTCCAGGCGCTGTAGGGCCCACCGAACACCTCCAGGGTCGTACCGTGCAGTTCCGCGGTGGCATCCATACGCTCGAGCAGCTCGAGGTCGTGGCTGACCACCACAAGGGTTCCGGGCCACGAATCCACGAATCCGGAAAGCACGGCCCGGGTTCCACGGTCGAGATTGTTGGTGGGCTCGTCGAGCAAGGTGATCGGGGTGCGCCGAACACGTAGCCCTGTGATTGCGACGAGAACAGCTTGCCCCCCGGAGATCTCGCCGACGCGGCGGTCCAGATCGGCTGCGCTGAAGCCGATCTCGTGCAGGGCCTCGTCGGCGCGAGCCTCGATGTCCCAATCGTCGCCGATCGTCTCGAAGGGTTCTTCGCCGGTCGCACCGGACTCGATGGCCCGGAGGGCGGCGAGTTTGTCTGCGATGCCGAGCAATTGGGCGATAGTGGCGTCGCGGCCGAGGGTGAGTGTCTGGGGAAGGTACCCCACCTCCCCGGTGATGTCGATGCGCCCGGAGCTGGGCGTGAGGAGCCCGGCGACCAGGCGCAGCAGCGTTGATTTACCGGCGCCGTTACGGCCGACCAGACCGGTGCGGCCCGTACCGAATGCTCCGTTGATCCGGGACAGCGCGACGGTTCCGTCGGGCCATTCGAAGGACAGGTCGTGCAAAGTGATCGCCGAGGGTGTGGATGTAGACATGGATGTTCGACTCTTCCTGCTCGTGAA
This sequence comes from Nocardia sp. NPDC050413, assembly GCF_040655475.1. NCBI lineage: Bacteria > Bacillati > Actinomycetota > Actinomycetes > Mycobacteriales > Nocardiaceae > Nocardia > Nocardia sp. NPDC050413. The sequence continues at coordinate 1,029,295 of NZ_JBFAJZ010000001.1, forward strand.
AACGAGCGACCGCAAAGGACTCGGATGTTTGCGGATGCCGTCGAAAGCGACGCGGCGCGGCCGAGGGTGCGCGCCAGCGCAGTGAGCACAGGCAGAAGGCACGTTCCAGAGTTGAGGGAACGTGTCGTCGAGAGCGCCGCCTTCGAGAGGGCGGCTACAGTCTGTCGACCTCTTCCATGAGCACGCCGCCACGTTACCACCGAGCTCAAGCGGTCGGGATTACGTCACCCACAGCGTGGCGACCGATGCCGCCGGCACCGTGTGCTCGATGTCGACGGTGGCCGAGCCGGGGTGGCGGTGATCTCCGAGGCCCGGAATGCCACAAATCGCTAGTCAGCGCAATCGACGCGCGCCTTGACTCGAGCTTCGCCAGGCAAGACACCGGTGTCGTTATCGCGGGCTCGAACCTGTCTACCCCGACGCCGACCGATATCGGACAGGCCTACCCCACCTGGCCGACGGGTGAAACGGCTTCGGCGCCAATGCCGTACCTGCGCCTCTGGAGAATCCGGAGCGACGGAGCCGACTCCACCGTTTAGACAAGTTGTAGCGGGTAAAGCCCCCGACAGATCCTGCGACTACCCGGGAAGTCGCAGCGATCGAGAACGCGCCGGTTCAGGCGAGTAGTCGGCGCGTTCGACCCCTACCTCTGTGACGCGGGCTGTGCGAGCTGTGGTGAACGATCAATCGTCGCCGGCGCGGCGATCGTGGATACCACCACGAACGAGGTCCTCTCCTGGCCCACGGCGGCAGAGACGACCGGAGATCCAGCGCAGATCACCGGTTGTTTCACGCCTCGGTGGTGCTGGTAATCCGTTTGTGGCAGGTCAGAAGCAGATGATCGAACGCGGTCACGGTCTGTACCGGTGGCCGTGGGATCAATTTCAGGTCCGCGATCACGCAGGCCGCGATGTCACGAAGCTTGACATTGGTCTCCTGCGAACGCCACACCAGCACCTTGAACGCCTGCTCGGCGTCGATACCGTACATGCGCATCAGCACACCCTTGGCCTGCTCGATCACCGCCCGCGCCGCCACCACACCACCGATCGCCTCCGTCGCGGCAGCCTCGGCCACCGCGTCGACAGTCTCGGTCAGATCCAGGTAATAGCCGGCCGTACCCACCGGTTCGCCGTCGTCGTCGAGGACTTGGTCGGCGATGACCATCACCGTGTGTACGCGGCCACTGGTGTCGAGGAAACGGTGACGGCTCGAGAACGGCTCACCCTGGGCCAGGGTGCGTTCGATCAATTCGGCGACAAGATCCCGGTCCTCAGGGTGCTTGTGCGAGAGCAACAACTCGGTGGTCGGCACGATCTGACCGGGGGCATACCCATGCATCCGGTACACCTCCGCAGACCACTCCCAACGCTGGTTGGCGAACCAGAACGTGAACGATCCCACCGAGGCGGGCCGCGTCACGACCGTACGAGATCCCTCGTCAGGACCGCTCTCGGTTGGATCAGGGCTTGTCATCGACTCATCATCGCACCGGCAACCACCGACAGCGCTCCAAGACCGCCTCGGACCAGACGGACGCCACCGGCCTGCGGTTCGTCTGTGCGTGAGGTGGCTCAACCGGCCATCTCGCCGCTGACCTCGCGGTTGGAGTACTGGGTCAGAGTTCGGCGGTGTGAGGGTGGTGCAGGCCTTCGGTCTCGCTCAAAGTTTCCGCGACCGGGAGAACCAGGTGCGGTTCGAGTGAATTCAGCAGCAGCCCACGCTCTTCGAGCGCCTCCCGAACCAGGGTGAAGCCCATCTGCTCGAGATAGCGCAACCCGCCGTGGATGAGTTTGGACGAGCAGCCTATGCAGCGGGCTTGGCCGTCGGCTACTGGCCGGACCTGCACGGGCTACGCCGCAACTGGCGGGCAGCCGCCCAATGGTGCCCGGCCACGACCGCTCCGCTCGCGAAGACGAATACCAGCACTGGCAACGGGCCGTCCAACTCAGCATCGGCTGGTCCCGGCCCACACGCCGCCCCCCACTGAGCAGCGCCGCGAACACAACGCCACCAGGACAAGCGGACTGGTCGTTCACCGCGTCGGCGCTATCGCCTCTCTCGGACAGGAGGTACTCGTTGCGAGTGCGTTCGCCCGGCGACCGGTAGGGCCGGGTCATCAGGATGCCTGCAGCGACAAGCTTGCGGAGCCGGTCGGCTAGAACGGCCTCCGACATGCCCAGATGGTCACGGGAGTCGTCGAAGCTGCGGACGCCGCTGATCGCCTCGCGAAGATCGACAAGCTCCACTTGATGATCGACAACACTGCGCTACCTGATCCGAACGACTCCAACGAATCCCGACAGCTGCACATTCGTAGGGCTAGCCCTGTCAGCTCGGAAAAGCGAAGCGACTCGAGCCCCTGACCCACTTCGGTTCAAGCGCCGCATGATCACCGTGCGCCGAGCGTATCGCGCCGCACTCGTCTCGGTGTGGATCGTCGTCGCTGCGGATGTCATCGCTGCGTTACCGGATGATCCGACTCAACAATCCGAGTTCTTCGGCGAGCGCACCGTCTTGGCCGAGCGCCATGAAGTCAGCCTCGATATCGGCCGGTGCCAGCCTGCCCGCGCGCACCGCCTGGTAGCGCACATACGACCAGAGGAAGACGTCGAGGTTGTCGAAACGGGTGTCGCCCTCGAGAACTTCCTCCTCGTGGAACCACACCGCGACCTGCCCGGTGGTGAGCAAGACATACAGGTTGCCGCCGCCGTCGGCGCCGACGGAGAACACGTCGTCGTCAGCCAGCTCGGTGCTGTAGTCCGCGTCGAGAATCCCGCAGCCGTTGGCCGCGAAGTCGAACGCGTAGGACCACTCGAAGATGTCGAGGAACTGCGGCATCCGACCGGAGCGGACCCGGCGGTCGAAGGCCGCGAGCGCGGCGGCGTCGGCAGGGGCGAGTCGTGCGAGAAATGGTTCGGCCGAACGAGTTTCGGCGGGAATCGACACGAGGTCGGCGTCCGGAAACCAGTGGGCGAGGTCGGCGTCCAGACCACGATCGGTGTAGCCGAGGAGTTCGGCGAGAGTAAGCGTCACCGGAGGATTGTCCGCGAGGAGCCGATACGAGTGCTCACCGGTCGTCACCCCTCCGAAAGCCGGCCGCCATACTGACGGTCGCTTCAGATCCGAACACCCACCCGCCCAGCCTGTCCCGAAACCCGGGAGATCTCAGGTCACCTGCGGGCCTGTCCCCGTCGATGCAGGCGATTACCGGCGGCGTGGACGGGCGGACGCGCCCGGTCGCACGACGACCTCGTTGTGAGCAAGGGCGGCGTGGTCGTGACTGCACTCGACGACCACTCGCACGGGCGCGTCGCAATCGGCGTGGCGGACATCCAGGAAGGGCCCCTCGGGATCAGCCGTGTACTTGTCTCCCCATTGCAGGCTCGGGCTACGGGTCGCACTCCTGCACAATCGGCCCGTCCTCGGGGGAAACGCGAGCGTCGAGATCGGCCTCACTCCCCGCGGCGAGACCGGACCGCTCGTGCATGAGCTGTCGAAGCGCCACCCCGACGGCGATCTGATGGCACGCCAGGTCCTCGAGGCGGAATCGAACGCGTCGCTCTACACCGAGCACCAGGTCTTCCGCGTGATCACCGCCGAACGACGGGTCACCGCGGTCGATGCCCGCGACACACGGACCGGGCGGGAGTATCGATTTTCCGCTCCGCTCGTCATCGACTGCAGCGGGACAGCGATCGTCGGCCTGCTCGCAGACGCACGAACCCTGTTCAGCCACGAATCCAGGGCCGAGTACAACGAACCGACGGCTCCAGCCGAGCATCTCGACCAGCATCACGGTCACACGCTGTTCTTCCGGACTCGCGAACACTCGGAGCCGGTGCCGTTTCCGGATGTCCCCTGGGCACAGGCCGTCGCGAAGGACTACGCGAATCTCGGCGGGCAACTGGTGGAGCCAGGGGTCGACAACGGGCCAGGTCCCGTGGCGGGTCGATTCCGTGATCCGGATCCGAGCATCCGCCGCCGAATGCTGTTCCCCGCCACGCACCTCTGGGAGTACGGCCAATGGCTCGATCCGTATACCCAGGGCGAGGAAATTCGCGATCACCTGCTGTGCGCGATCTATGGAACCTTCGCCAACGTCAAGGCCCTCGAACCGGATACCTACGCAAACCTGGCGCTGGACTGGGTCGCTTTCGTCGCCGGGCAAGGGGAGTTCCGACGATACCTCGGCGGATACGTGTTGACCGAGAACGACATTCGCGAGCACCGACGCTTCCCCGACACAGTGGCGATGAACTCCGGGGCGTTCTGTTTGCACTATCCGATCGACGACGAATACGACTTCCGCCTGAAGGACTGGAAGTGGGACACCCGCGACGGCCTCCCGTTCGAAGTGCCGTTCCGATGCCTGTATTCAGCCGACCTGGACAACGTGATGATGGCAGGCAAGCACATCAGCGTCACCCATATCGCCGGCTCGGTCACGAAGTTCATGGGCAACGGAGCGCAGCACGCGATCGCAACGGCCGCCGCCGCCGCACTGTGCCTGAAGTACGACCTCACGCCGCACCAACTCCGCGACAACCACATCGAAGAGCTGCGCCGGATCGTCGGCGACCTGACGGGTGCGGTGAACCAGACGGCCGAAAACGGTCGAGAGAACGAGAAGGAGTGAAGGCAGACCTTCACCGCGAGCGGGCGCACCAGGTCCTGGCGGGCATTGCGCACGAACGCGAGGACCGTGGACGCGTCGAGCAGGCGTCCTCTCGATGGGCGATCAGTACCGGGGCCGTTCGGGCCGATTCCGGCAGTCGGAATCGGCACCGTTCTCGAGGTGGACCGACCTCGCCGAAGAAGGTCCCTCGACGATCACCCCGCCGTCACACAGGATGACGGCAACCGCGTCCTGGGGGGTCGTGTCGGGGGTGATTCGAGTGAGCTGGGCTTTCGTCATGACACGTCTAAAGTCCATTTGGACTGTACAACCAGACAGGCGGACTGTTAGCCTGGTGCGGTGAGCCCAGACGTCGAAACGAACCGTGCGGGTAGGCGCGAATGGTGGGCGCTCGCCGCCCTGGTCCTGGTGGTGCTGCTGCTCACGATCGACGGTACGGTCCTGTACCTGGCCGTCCCGTCGCTGACCACCGACATCGCACCGACCGCGACCCAACTGTTGTGGATCGGCGACATCTATTCGTTCGTGTTGGCCGGCTTGCTGATCACGATGGGCAATCTCGCCGACAAGATCGGGCGCAAACGGCTGCTGCTCATCGGTGCGGGGGCGTTCGGCTGTGCGTCGGTGCTTGCCGCGTTCGCGCCGAACCCGGAAACGCTCATCGCCGCTCGCGCGCTACTCGGTGTCGCGGGCGCGACACTGATGCCCTCGACGCTGTCGATCGTTCGTCAGCTGTTCGCCGATCCCAGGCAGCGCACCACCGCGATCGCGATCTGGTCCGCGGGCGCCACAGCAGGTGCCGCGCTCGGGCCACTCGTCGGTGGTGCGCTGCTCGAAAGGTTCTGGTGGGGCTCGGTATTCCTGATCAACGTGCCGATCATGCTGGTCGTCCTCGTCGCGGGCGTCGTGCTGCTCCCGGAGTCGCGCGGCGACGCCAACCGGCCGGTGGACCTCATCTCGGCGGCGCTGTCGATTGTCGCGATCGTGCCCCTGGTGTACGCGATAAAGCATTGGGTCGGAACGGGTTTCGACTGGACTGTGCTCGCTTTCGCGGCAGCGGGTGTGCTGGCAGGATGGTTGTTCGTGCGCAGGCAGTTGGATCTCGAGTACCCGCTACTCGATATCGCACTGTTCCGCCGACCGGCATTCACGGGTGCGGTCACCTCGTCGGCATTGTCGATCTTCGCGTTCATGGGTCTGCTGTTCTTCTTCTCCCAGTACCTTCAGCTCGTGCGCGGTTACGGGCCGTTGCGGGCCGGGATGGCCGAACTTCCGGCCACGATCGCGTCGATCGTAGTGATCGCCTTCGTCGGCGTGCTCGTCACCCGATTCGGCCCGGGCCGCTCGATCGGCGCCGGTCTCGCCACTGCCGCGGTCGGCCTTCTCCTGCTCGGGTTGTCCGCCACCCACTCCGGCTACTGGGGTCTGGGTGTCGCCTTGGCGGTACTCGGTCTCGGCGTGGGCGTGGCCATGACCCTGGCGGTCGACGCCGTGGTCACCGCCGTGCCCCGGGAACGCGCGGGCGCGGCGTCCTCGATCGCGGAGACCGCGTACGAACTCGGCGGGGCGCTGGGAATCGCGGTTCTCGGGTCCATCCAGTTGGCGAATTACCGCTCGCATGTGAACCTGCCTGCCGATACCGACCCGTCCCGCGCCGCCGTCGTGGAGGACTCGCTCGCCGCCACCGTCGCGACGGTCGACGACCCCGGCATCGTCGCGCTGGCCAAGGACTCCTTCGCCTACGCCATGCAGACCACATCGTTCATCGCGGCGGCGATCCTCGCCGTCGCGGCGATCCTCGCTTGGCGTGCCATCCCTTCCCACGGCACTGTGAAAGTAGCTCGACATGACGAAGTCTGACCGCACAACCACCGGAGACCGCACCGCTACCCGCGACAAGGAACGAACCCGCCGCGCCATCTTGGACGCGGCCGAGGCGGTATTCACCGAACGCGGCGCCAATGTGGCCCTGGCCGATATCGCGGTCGCGGCGGGCGTCACCAAAAGCGGTCTCATGCACCACTTTCCGCACCGCGAAGCACTCGTCAACGGAGTCACCGAGCACATCCTCACCCGCTTGCACGAAGAGGTGCGCGCCCAGATCGACCTGTCGGAGAACAGACCCGGAAAGTTCACCCGGGCCTACATCCGCGCCTTCACCGGCGGCAGCGAATACGTGAAACGAGTCCTCGCCCCCACGAGCCTCATCACCACCCTCGGCACCTCACCGGAGCGCGAAGCCCTCTACGAACGAGACGCCCGCATCCTGGCCGATGCCTTCGCCGCCGACGGTCTCCCCCACACCCGGCTCCTCCTGATCCGGTACGCCACAGAAGGGCTCGCGGTCGCCGCCGCCAGCCCCTACCTGTCGGACGAAGATCTCGAGATCGCCCGCGCTGAACTCCTCGCGATGACCGAGGTCGAATAGTCGCACCGACCTGCGGCCACCCTGCAACGCGGCAGTACCGACGCAGGATGGTCACGCACTTCGCGGCGGCTCGTCCTCGGGTACGAGATCTGTTGCCGCAACACCGGTTTCCGGGTCGTAGGGGTAGGACACGTGCTGGTGCACGAGCAACCACCGTCCACCACGCCTGCGGAATACCCGGGTGCCTCGCGACCAGGAGTGATCGACCTGCCCGTTCGCGTCCTCGGCGCTCATGTGGTTGAGGCCCCACACCACGGCGAGATCACCGCGGACCTCGACTGCCATTTCGGGGACGTCCCAGGTCACCCGCCCGGGGGCGGATTCGAGTCCACGTCGGCAGACCTCGCGGACGTTGTCTGCGCCGGTGTAGTGCAGCGGTGCGTCGTGTTCGTAGGATTCGACGTCTTCCGCGATCTCCGCCATCAGCCTGTCGAGGTCCTTCTCGGCAGTCGCGGCGAACCACCGCTGATGCAGTGCGCGGATCTCGGCGATGTCGTCGGCCGGGTCGGCGGTGGTGTCGGGGAACGAATGGTGTTCGTGGGCCACCCTCCACCGGCCACCTTCCTTGCGCAGGCCGAGAGTGAGGCGCAGGCGGGTATCCGGTTCGGCCGCAAGCTCTTCCGGTGATCCGCACCGAAGAAGAGCGTGTGCGTAGGCGATGTCGGCGCCGGCCGACACGTTCAGCTCGACGATGTCGAAGGCGGCGCCGCGGCCGAGCCAGGTGAAGAACGGTGGCCAGGTCTGCCGGTAGGCATCGATGCCACGGACGCCGTTCTGCGGTGGCGGTACGTCGTACATGACGATGTCGGCGGTGTGGTCGGCCAGCACACGGTCGAGGTCACCGGCGCGGACGGCGGCGGCCCAGTCGTGGATCAGAGTACGGATCTGGTCTTCGTCGTGCGACATGACGGTCTCCCTTCGGGTGCCGAGGTCGGGCCCCGGCCGGTGGGAACGTCCCACTACCGGTATGACCCGGCCGACGGTGCCGAACTAATCGTCAGTCGGTCACGAATTCGGGAAGGGCGAAGCGGGCGAACAGTGCGGGATCGAGGAACGACACCACATCGGTGATCGCACCGCCGCGCACTGTCAGCACATCGAGGGCCATGGCCGCGAAGACGGAACGCTCGGGGTCCCACCAGTAGGTGCCGAACGCGGGTTGACCGTTGGCCACGGTCGGGCGGAAACGCCAGCGCCAGTGCAGCGGGCCGGTCACCAGGAATTCCCGGATCGCGGATCGTCCGCCATACCACTCGGGCAGTGGCGGCATGGCGTAGCGGGCGTCGGTGGCGAGCAACGCGATGATGCCGTCGACATCGGCGTTCTCCCAAGCGGTGGCATATCGCTCGGCGAGGCGGCGCGCCCGCGGATCGTCGGGCGCCACAGACGGTTCGCGCTGATCGAGGCGCGCCCGTGCCCGTTGCAGTGCGCTGTTGGCCGAGGCCACGGTCACGTCGAGCAATTCGGCGGTCTCGCTGGCGGTGAAGCCGAGGACATCGCGCAACAGCAAGGCACCCCGCTGCACGCCCGGCAACTGCTGGATCACCGCGACGAACGCCAATTCGATCGACTCGCGAGCCGTATAGCGCGCCTCCGGCCCCGGCTCCCCCACCCCGACGCCGGGATACGGTTCGAGCCATATTCTTTCGGCCGCGGGCGCATCCGGCTCCGAATCCATCGGGAGTTCGCGTCGGCCGCGCTGCTCGAGCATGGTCAGGCACCGGTTGGTCGCGATCTTGTACAGCCATGGCCGGAACTTGCCGGGATCGGTGAGGTTCGCGCGCGAGCGCCACGCGCGGAGCAAAGCCTCCTGCAGGGCGTCGTCGGCATCATGAACCGAACCGAGGAAGCGGTAGCAGTGCCCGTGCAGTTCCGCGCGCAACGGGCCGACGAGGCGGTCGAACTCGGCGCGATCAACGGCGGGACCATCAGCACTGTCCACCTCGCGATCATGGCACACCTCAGCGTCGGTGTGCCCGGCGCCAGATGTCGATTCATAAGGGTCTCGTCGGCGCCTCGCTCTCAGCCGAAAACGAACGTGGCGTGAGTGGACATCGGCTGGCAGGGTGAGTGCATGGAGAACTTGCGGGACGCCGAACGGCGGTTACAGGCCGCGCAACTTGCCGGGGATGTGCAGGCACTGGATCGTCTGCTGGATGACCGGTTGATCTTCACCTTCGGCGCAGACGTCTACACCAAGGCCGATGATCTGGAGCTTCACCGCACCCGGACCCAGGTGGTGACTGCCTTGGTCGAGGAAGAGCTCGACGTCCTCACCGACGGACGTGCCGGAGTGACCTGGTTTCTCGGGACGATCGAGGGGACCGTCAACGGCGAGCCTTTCGGAGCCAGGATGCGCTACACGCGTTCATGGCTGCACGACGATGAGCACGGCTGGCGAATTATCGCGGCACACGCCAGCGCGACGGATTGATGCTCCTGTGACCACCCAGTTCAATAGTCTCGCCCGCGAGTTCTCGGAGGCGACGCTCGATCGCTGTCGACCGAGCCGCTTCGCGACAGCGCTTTCCAGAGAACCGCTCGGATGTGGCCGGGGTCGGCGTCCCGGTCATCGAGGAGGATGGCAGAACACATACCGTCGGACAGCGCGACGAAAGCTCAAATTACTTGCGCCGACTTCGCTTGGCAACAGCTCCGTTCGAGGTCGACTACGAAAGATGCGCGAGCGCGAAGGCGGACGAGCCGCCCCCCGTGAGCCCATGTTGACGGGGCTGATGAAACGGCCGAAACCTAGTCGCGACAGCGCAGTCAGGCTCGGTAGCCGTCGGTGCCCGCGCGGGACATGACGATTGTCGGCACAACTGCGCGGGCGGACAGCCGCAGCAGCGCGTCGACCATCTCGACGATGTCGTTCACGGCGAGCATCTGCTCGGGGGGAACCTGATCGTGGATCCAGGCGCTCATCTCGGTGTCGACGAAGGCGGGTGCGATGGCGGTGGCGGTGACTCCGTTGCCGGATTCTTCGGCGTTGAGGGTGGCCAGCAGCGAGATCAGCGCCGCCTTGGCCGCGCCGTAGACGGCGAGCCCGGCCTCGGCGTAGACGCCGGTGATCGATGACAGCGCGATGACTTTCGCACCGCGACCGGGGTTTTCCCTGGCCCCGGCGCGCAACAGCGGCAGCGCGCCCTGGATCAGCTGGATGGGAGCGCGGACGTTGACTTCGATGGTCTTGTCGAAGCGCCGCATCGACGATTCGGCCAGCGGGCCCGCGGTGCCGACACCCGCGTTCAGGATCAGGGCCGACATCGTCGCGAACCGATCCGTGTGCGCGCCGAGCACGCGCGCGACGCCCTCCTCATCGGACATGTCGGCAGCGACAACGACCACTTCCGACGCGCCGTCCGCACGCAGTTCCGCGGCGACTGCTCGCAGACGGTCGACGTCGCGCGCGGTGATGGTCAGCGAATAGCCCTGCTGGGCCATATGTTTCGCGATGCCGAGGCCGATACCCCGGGAGGCGCCGCTGATGAGCGCGGACCTGGTCATTTCCGGTGTCCTTTCATTGCCCGCAGCCCGGCCGCCATGAATTCCGGCGTCGCCTCGGCCGCGCGTTCGGCGCCTGCTCCGGCGCCCGAGCCCTGGAGCGCGCGGTGGGTGATGCCCTCGCCGATCACGCCGAGTTTGAAGTTGGCGAGCGCGAGGTAGAACCCCCAGTCGCCCAGGTCTCGGCCGGAGGCCGTCGCATAGGCCTGTGCTAGAGCGTCGGCGGTGGGCATCCGATCGCTGGTCCACGCGGCCGAGGAGCCGAGAACCAGGTCGAACACCGGTGAGCGGTACACACACATCAGCGCGACATCGGTGAGCGGATCCCCCAGTGTCGACATCTCCCAGTCCACGACAGCACGCACCCGGGCCGGATCGGCCGCGTCCAGAATCGTGTTGTCGATCCGGAAGTCGCCGTGCACGATCGAGGCCGCGGAGGCGTTCGGCGCTGATTCCGCCAGCGCCGCGTGCAGCGCCGCGACATCGGCGAGCTCACGGGTCTTCACCCGATCCCATTGGGCCGCCCACAGATTCACCTGCCGTTCGACGAAACCCGTGGGGCGCCCGAACGTGCCGAGCCCCACCGCGTCCGGGTCGATTTCGTGCAATCGGGCCAGCACGCGCACCAGCTCGGCCGCGCTCGCCGCCACTTGGGCGTCGGTGAGGGCGGCGAGGTCGTCCTGGTCTCGGATCACCGTTCCGTCGACGTATTCGACCACGGTCATAGGGGCGCCGAGCGCGGTGCCCTGCGCATCGAATGCGACGGTCTTAGCGACCGGCACCGCCGAGCCCTCGAGCGCCCGGGTCACGGTGAATTCGCGGGCCATGTCGTGGGCGGAGGGGGTGAGCCCGGCGACGGGCGGACGGCGCACCACCCAGCTCGACTCGTCGTCGGCGACCGCGAAGGTCAGGTTCGAGCGGCCACCGCCGATCAGTCCCACCCGCAGCTCACCACGCACCGCGACGCCACTGTCGCGCAGGAACTTCTCCAGTGCGACGACATCCATTCCGGGAAGGCTCATTTCATGTCCTGCTGTGCGCGGCGGGCCGCGCTCACCGCGCGTTTGGCGATGGCCCAGCGGTGCACTTCGGACGGACCGTCGTAGATCCGGAACGGCCGGACCTCGCGGGAGAGCCGAGCCAGCGGCAGGTCGGCGGAGACGCCGAGGCCACCGCACATCTGCATGCTGCGGTCGATGATCCGGAAGATCGCTTCGGCCGCATAGGTTTTCGCGATCGACGTCGCGTTCGCGGCGGGTTCGCCGAGGTCGAGTTCCCAGCATGCGCGGGTCAGCAGTGCCCGCGTGGCGGCGATGTCGATCTCGTTGTCGGCGATCATCTGCTGGATCATGCCGAGATCGCCGAGCCGCGAACCGAATCCGCGACGCTCGGCCACCCGCGCCACCGCGACGTCGTGACCACGGCGGGCGGCTCCGAGCCAGCGCATCACGTGTGTCATGCGGGCCGGTCCCAGCCGCACCTGGGCGTATTCGAAGCCGCGGTCGACCGCCCCGAGCACAGCCGAGTCGGGGACGAGCACGTCGTCGAAGAACACCTCGCAATGGCCGCCGAGCATGGATCGGTCCAGGGTGTCGATATGGCGGCCCACTCGGATTCCCGGGGTCTCGGCCGGGGCGAGGAACATGGTCGCGCCACCGCGATCTCCTGGTTCACCCGAGGTGCGGGCCATGATGATGAAGAAGCCCGCGCCGTCGGCGCCGGTGATGAACCACTTGTGACCGTTGATTCGCCACCCGCCCTCGGCGCGCACCGCGCGGGTGGTCAGTGCGGAGGGGTCCGAGCCCGCACCGGGGGCGGGTTCGGTCATCGCGAAGGCCGAGCGGACCTCGCCGCGCGCCAGCGGGGCGAGGAACTGTTGTTTCTGCTCGGGATCGGCGATGTGGGCGAGCATGTGCACATTGCCCTCGTCCGGGGCCGCGATGTTCAGTGCCGTCGGGCCGAACAGCGAGTAGCCCGCTTCTTCGAAGATCGGTGCGCGGTTCACCATTCCCAGTCCGTGCCCGCCGTACTCGGTCGGTGCGTGCGGTGCGAACACTCCGGCTTCGCGTGCGGCGTGTTGCAGTTCCTTGCGCAGTGCGTCGCCGCCCGCGGCAGTGATGTCGCCGTCGTGCGCGTCCTCGATCGATAGCACCCGGTCGCGAACGAACCCGCGGGTGCGGTCGGCCAGCCGCTGCACCTCGGGCGGATAGGACAGATCGATCGCCACGAAACCACTCCTCACTCCCAGACCGAACGATCGCTCGGCATTGGATACTCAGCACCCTGACATGGTTCGCTCACACCTGTCAAACACAGCACTTCTCGGTCTTTTGTTATGTTCAGCTATTCTGAACAACATGAACACTCTCGACAACGGACCGACAGATCTGGGTGCGCGGCTGCGAGAAGCGAGAGTCGCGGCGGGGCTGTCGTTGCGGGAGACCGCGCGCCGCATCGGGGTCAGCCCGGCCACGCTCAGTGCCGTGGAGACCGGCAAAACGGGCGTCTCGGTACCCCGGCTCCGCCGACTGGCCACCGAACTCGGCACCACGACGCAGTGGCTGCTCGACGAGTCACGAAACCCGGTGACCACACGGCGTCCGCGCGGTGCCGTCACCGAGTCGATCACCGAGAAGACCCGCGCATGGCGTGAGTTCCCGCCGCTGGACATCGATCCCGTGCTCACCGCCGCGATCGAATCCTTCGTGGAAACCGGCTACCACGGCGCGACCATGCGGTCGATCGCGCACCGGGCCGGCATGAGCGTGCCCGGCGTCTACCACCACTACCGCGACAAACAGGACCTGCTGGTGCGGGCACTCGACCTCACCATGGACGAGCTGCACTGGCGGGTCGGCGCGGCCCGGAGCGAGGCAGCCACCGGTCGCGACCGGCTGATCCGCACGGTCGAGGCGCTCGCGCTGTTCCACACCCATCGCCGCGAACTCGCCTTCATCGGCGCCAGTGAGATGCGCAGCCTGGAACCTGCCGATCGGCAGCGAATCACCAGGTCCCGCAACAAGATCCAATACCTGCTCGACGAAGACATCGACACCGCACTCGCCGAGGAGAACCGCGCCACCGACCACGCGAAAGCCGCCGGACGTGCGATCGCGACAATGTGCACCGCCCTTCCACAATGGTTCCGACTCGACGGCCCGTCCACCCCTGAGCAGATCGCTACCGCCTATGCCGACTTCGCCCTCGGCCTGCTAGGCATAAGTCGGTGAACTTCAGGTACGGATCGATCGTGATCCCGGAGTGGGCCGCCAGGCTGTAGCGCGGGCACTCCTCGGTGGCTTGTCAGTCGAACAGCCCGTTCGCGAACGGTTGCATCCGCCAGGCGTCGAGAGCGGGCGCGAGCGCGTCGGCGAGGATCGGCTGCTGGTCGACCAGAGTGAGGCAGGTGATGGCACGGATCATGCCGACCGCCTCGGCGAACTGTGCGACGCGCGGATCGAGTGGACGTGTTCCGTTGGCCCTGGCGGCGGTGTCGTACGCGGCGGCCCCCTCGGGGCCCATGGCGGCCAGATCCCATTCGACGGGGCCGAGGCAGGTGAGTTCGAAATCGGCGTAGAGATGGCCGGTGCGGGTGGTGACGATGTTGACCGCGGGCGCGTCGCCATGGATGGGCTGCGGTGTGACGCCGGGGAACTCGGCGTCGAACGCGGTGCGCGAGGAGACCAGGGGTTCCAGCAGTGCCCATTCTCGTCGGACTCGGTCCAGGTCAGCCGGGGCGAGGAGGTCGGGGCGCTCGGCGAGCACGGTCAGACTCGAGGTGATGGTGTGTGGTTCGGCGGCGGCGAGGAACGGCAGGTCGCCGGGATAGTCGCGCAGGGCGAGGTGCAGGTCGGCCACGCGGGCGGAGTTGTGCACGTAGTCGGGTTCGACGTCGGAATCCTGGTCGACGTACTGCCAGAACGTCATCGAGAAGCCGTCGCGGCGTACGGGTTCGGCCGGGACAAGCGGGCTCGGCGGGATCACGGGGATTTGCCGGGTGGCCAGCCACGACACCACATCGAGTTCGATGCGCTGGCGCAGGTACTGCTCGTGGACGGGGAGGGTGACCACCGTCGGTACCCGCACCACGACCGGTGCGGGGGCGAGGTGTACGACCACGGAGAACACGTCGTGCAGGACAGCGGGGTGGGTCACGGTGAGCCCCTGTGCGCGGCCGGCGGCGACGGCGGCATCGACGGCACGCGCGGTGCGGTCGGCCAGTTCAGCGGTACTCATGGGGGACGACATGGGCACCGTTCGTGCCATGGTCGAAGGGTTCACGGCCACAAAGCCGTGGCTACCACGGATCAAACCGATGTCGTGCTCAACGCGGCGCCGGAACGCCGCGCAGGAAGCCCACGAGCGGCGCGAGTTCGGGGATCACCTCGGCGTCGGCGAGTGCCTGTTCGAGGATGCGATCGTGTGTCGGGCGCGCCTTTTCGTAAGCAGCCCTGCCGGTTTCGGTGAGCTCGGTGTAGATGGAAGAAGGCGGGGCCATCTCGATCATGTTCAGCGAACTGGCGGGATATTGACGAAAGTTGTCATATCAGCCACTAGCGTGACGCCAAGCCCGCCGAAATCATAGGATGAAAATGGGTGAGCGCCGTGCTCCCCACGGGATCGGAAATGGTGGGTGAGCCGGGTGAGTAGGCGCGGGTGGGTCCTGTTCCTCGCCCTCGGAGTGATCTAGGGTGTGCCGTACGCGATGATCCGCATCGCGGTCGAGAGCATCGACCCGGTGGTCGTCGCGTTCGGCCGCACCGCGATCGGTGGCCTGCTCCTCTTACCGGTCGCCCTGTACACCAACGCCTTCCGCGGCGTCCTCGCGCGCTGGCGGATGCTGCTCGCTTACACCGCCGTCGAGATCATCGGCCCGTGGGTCCTGCTCGGCTACGCCGAACAGACCCTGCACAGCTCCACCGTCGGCATCCTGCTCGCCGCGGTGCCGCTGATCGCCGTCGTCCTGGTGACAATGCTCGGCCACGACCACTTCGACGGCCGCCGCACGCTCGGTCTCGCCGTCGGCTTCGCCGGTGTCGCTGCACTGGTCGGCCTCGACATCGACCTCACCGCCCCGGCGGCGCTCGGCGCGGTGGCCGTGGTGACCATCGGCTACGCCATCGGCCCGATCATCAACGACCGCACTCTCGCCGATCTGCCCGCACTCGGCGTGGTCACGGCCTCACTGCTGCTCGCGGCCCTGGTCTACACCCCATTCACCGCGGTGTCCTGGCCCGAGCGCATCCCCGCCGACGCGGCATGGTCGGTGCTCGGGCTCGCCGTGATCTGCACGGCCGCCGCGTTTCTCGTGTTCTTCGCGCTCATCGCCGAGGTCGGCCCGGCCAGGGCGACCGTGGTCACCTACATCAATCCGGCGGTGGCGATCGTCCTCGGCATCGCGGCGCTCGGCGAACCGTTGACGATCGGCATGGCGATCGGCTTCCCGCTCGTCATCATCGGCTCGATCATCGGCACCCGCAGTGCCACCGCGCGCGTGCGCGACGCGGTGCCCGTCCGGACCTGAACACACGAAACCGCCCGATCGACACGTCAGGCTGCGCCGATTCTTCGACTCGGTATGCGATCCTTCGGCAGATACGAGTGCTCGTCCCGCGCGGTTCATCGCACTCGCACCCGCCATCGACAGGAGATGTCATGGACGCAGGCCCCACCGCCCGCAGCGAGGCACCTCTCCCCCGGATCGAAGCCGGCCGACCGGTTCTCACCATCGGCGTGGTCGTCGCGCGCTCGGGCCGCCTTTCCAGCCTGGGCGACCCACTCGACTTCGTCCTCACGGAGCTCGCCCCACACCTGCACCGTCTGGCACCCCGCGGCACCCGACTGCGGATCGCCGGCCGCGACAGCAAGTCGACCGCCGACGGTGCGCGCCAGGCGGTCACCGAACTCGTCCGGGACGAGCGGGCGCGCATCGTGCTCACCCTGGCCGGAACCCAGGTTCTGCCGGTGGTCGCCGACACGTGCGACAGTCTCGGCAGCGTCTGCGTTTCCAGCACCTTCCCCTGGCAGGTGTACTACTACGGCCGAGGTGATCGGCCGTTGAACCGGGCGTTCCATTTCTGCTGGGGCCTCGATGACATCGCCGAGGTGTTCGCCGACCTCTGGGAGCGCGCGGCACCCGACGGCCCGGCGATCGGCTGCCTGTGGAACGACGGCCCCCAGGGCAACTGGTCCCGCCACCAGGTCCACGGTTTCGCCCCCGTCGCACGAGGACGTGGTCACCGACTGGTCGACCCGGCGGGCTATCACGAGCCCGCCACACACTTCGACACCCACCTGCGCGTTTTCCGGGACAGCGGTGCCGAACTGGTGACCAGCGCGGCCACCACCCGCGACCTCACGCTGTTCCGAAGCAGGGCAATCGAATTCGGTTGGCACCCGCGCCTGATCACCTGCTCCCGTTGGCTCGCCTACCCACCCGCCGCCACCTGCTCCGGCGGCGAGGCAGGCCAGGACAACGTTGGCACCCTGGTCTACTGGACGCCTGTGCACCCCTACCGGTCCTCCCTCGACGGCACCACCGCCGCCGAACTCGCCGACGCCTACGCCCAGCACACCGGACGGCCGTGGTTACAGCCCCTCGGCCTGGCCTACGCGCTGTTCGAGGTCGCCGTCCACGCGCTGCGCGCCGCCGACGACCCCACCGACCCCGACGCGATCGCGAAAGCATTGCACCGCACCCACATCCAGACCATGGCCGGTCGACTGGACTGGACCTCGGGACCGGTGCCCGGCGTGGCGGTCGTGCCGCTGGCCGGTGGGCAGTGGCAGGTCACGGCCGGGCACACATACGACCTCGCCGTGATCACCCCCGGCAGTGTCGAGGGTCTGCGGCCGACCGCGGATCTGATGGTCTGCTGAGCACGCGTGTCGCAAGTGAATGCCCAGCCCACCGCGTTATCGTTCGATGGCAATTCGCATTTCTCCTGATGGCCCACCCGGATTCCCGGCGCGCCACGCTGTCAGCCGATCCGGGTGGACGACCGATTCGTCCTTCCACGGAACAGAACAAGGAGATCTCATGACAAGCCTTCGCATCGCCCGCACGCTCCTACCCGCATTGGTCGTCGTGGCGGGCACGCTGCTGCTCGGCGCACCGACAGCCGCCGCCGAATCGGTGTGGTCCTACACCTGCACCACGGTCGAGCCGAACTTCCCCGACATCGTCGGCAGCGGCTGCACCGCAGGTCAGGATGCGCCCACCGAAGGCCCGATCGACGGCGAATTCGTGGTGACACGCCCCGACGACGGCGCACGGTGGATCTGCAGCTCCGGCATGGTCTCCGGAGATGTCGTCGAAGGGGTCGAGTGCGACCGCAGGCGATGATCGAACCGCCGGTTCGCGGCTGACGATCCACGCGTCGTCCCGGACCCTCGCCGGGACGGCGCGCGCACCGCCCGGTAGCGCACATACGACCAGAAGAAGACGTCGAGGTTGTCGAAACAGTTGTCGCCCCCGTATGGAACTAGGAGCGTGCGTGGTGCGCTGTCAGCGGCGGGAGGTCCGGGCACGGATGTGGATGCGTTCGCCGTGTCGTCCGAACAGGCTGAGGAGTTCCACACTGCCGCGGCCCGCCGCACCGAACCAGTGCGGGATCTGGCAGTCGAACTCTGCTGCCTCACCGGCGTCCATCACGAAATCGTGCTCGCCGAGCCGGACGCGTAGTCGTCCGCGCAGCACGTAGAGCCATTCATTGCCCTCGTGGGTCCGCAGGTAGGGCTCTTCATCGTGGGCGGGGATGATCATCTTGTAGGCACGGAGATCGCCCTGGTGCCGGGACAGTGGGACCAGCACCCGGCCGTCGTTCTTGGTCGGTTCCTGCGGCACACGAGGATCGACGATCCGGGGTGCGGCGACGATCTCGTCGAGCGCGATTCCGAGCGCAACCGTGATCGGCAGGAGCAATTCGAGGCTGGGTTTGCGCTGCCCGGATTCGAGCCGGGACAGCGTGCTGGTCGACAGACCGGTGACCCGGGCAAGGTCGGCCAAACTGAGTTTCCGCTGTTCGCGGGCACGTCGCAAACGAGGCGCGATCTGCTCGATCACGGCGCCCACGGTCGGTTGGTCATCCATCCGGCCAGCCAACCAATCCATCCCGGAATCGGCAAGGTTGTTTGCCGATTCCGCACAGGCACACCGATGCTCGTCTCGGAGGTGCTCACAGATGAACGAAACAGTGGATACGGCTATGCATGGGTTTCCATCCCGCGGCGGCATGCCGCCGACGGAGTTCGACGCGACCGGCGTCGACGGAATCGAGGCCGAACGAGAACGGTTGGCAGACTACGGGGTGCGCCTGATCGACAGGTCCGTGCGTGACGTCGCATCGGCAGGTGATCGTCGATGACCGTCACCACACAGCTCACGGACCGACGCGGAGACCGCCTGCCCGCCGGGGTATACCTGCTCGGCTTCAGCCTGTTCGCGATGGGCACCGCCGAATTCCTGCTCGCAGGTGTGCTTCCCGATGTCGCCACCGACCTCGATGTACCGCTGTCGTCGGCCGGCATGCTCATCACCGCCTTCGCGCTCGGTGTCGTATTCGGTGGACCGCCGTTCGCCGTACTCAGCCTGAGGTTGCCGCGCCGCACCGCACTGCTGGCCACACAGGTCGTCTTCGCCCTGAGCATCGCGATCGGCCTGCTCGGCAGCTATCCGGTACTGCTGGCCTCCAGAGTTGTGGCCGGTATCGCCTATGCCGGATTCTTCGCGATCGCCTCGGTGACCGCGATCGGCCTGGTCACTCCCGACCGCAACGCTCGCGCGTCCGGCGTGGTGGTGAGCGGGCTCAGCGTCGCGATGGTCGCAGGCGGACCCTTGGGCACACTACTGAGCCATTTCAGTGGGTGGCGGGGCGGATTCTGGGCCGTGGTCGCCCTCACGCTGGTCGGGATCGCCGGTTGTGTTCTCGGGATTCCCGCTACCGCAACGGATTCCCGACCAGGCACCGGATCGGTCGTGACACGCGAACTCGCCACAATACGCAAGCCGAAGCTGTGGGTGATCTACGCGATTACCATCACGACCACCGCGGCATACATGCTCACGTTCAACTACCTGGCCGCCATGCTGGGCGATATCACCGATGTCGGCGAGGTCTGGATCCCGGCCGTCCTCGCGCTGTTCGGCATCGGGGCCTTCGCCGGGTTGACAATCGGTGGCCGGATCTCCGACCGGCGCCCCCACTTGGCACTGGGCACCGGAACCGGCGCGATCGTGATTCTGTCCGTGGTGCTCGCGGTGTCGATGCGACAGATCTGGATCGTCGTTCCTGCGGTATTTCTGCTGGGTGTGGCGGCGTTTGTGCTCAACCCCGCCCTGTACGGCCGGGTGTTCACCATCGCCGGCGACGCGCCGACTCTCGCTGGAGCTACCACGGTCTCAGCCTTCCAATTGGGTATCAGCTGCACCCCGGTGTTGGCGGCCGTGATCCTCACGCAGGAGATGGCTCTGACGTCGGTTTGCCTACTCGGAGCCGTGCTCGCAGTGCTGGCCGGCCCCCTGATCCGGCTCGACGAGTCACGACCGGCACCTTAGACCGCCGCTCAACGCGTCGGCGCGAGCTCGTTCTCCGAAGACTCGCGCCGGCGCCGTAGGCAAGCGGACCTGGCCGGACAGACCAGCGACTCCTCGATGTGGTCTGACCGAAGACCTGAGCCGCCCAGTGGTCGAGCTTCCGGGCGCCTGGCCCTCGCGAACGTAGACCGACGGCGTGACCGCGAACTAACCTTCGGCCAGCTGTTGGGCCTTGGCGTACGCGAGGTGCAGAAAGTCGGCGCCGACCAGGGCTGTCATCCCGTCGGCTACCAAGCGGGTCGTACGGGGTGCGAAGACGTGTCCGACCGTGAGCGCCGTGACTGCCCACACATCGAAACAGAAAGGGCAGCTGAGTAATTCGCCGATCGTGTGCTGGATGCCCTGTTGGCCCTTCGGTCGCTCCATCACTTCGCCGGGGCCACCGGTGCCGACCTCTTCGGTGAACGGGGCTCGCACGGGTCTGGTGACGGCCGCCTTGGTGACAGTGCGGGAGAGTTTGTGTGCGGCAGCGGCGGTGGTGATCAGTTCCGGTACGGTCATGGCGCGCGGGAGTCGACGATCGGTCACCCTGCTCAACAGTGCGACGGCGGCGACGACCACCGCGTAGAGCCCCATCGTCGCGGCGTACCCGCCCAGGCGGCGCTGGCTGTCGTTCATGGGCGAAATACCGCCCGGATGCAACCTTCGCGCTTGTTCTTGAAGATGTCGTAACCGCGCACCGCGTCCTCGAGCGGTAAGTCGTGCGTGATGAGATACGACGGATCGAGATCGCCCTGCTGGATGTAGTCGAACATCCGCGGCATGTATCGCTGACCGTGCTGCTGCGACGATCGGATCGTCAGACCCTTGTTGGTCACCACACCCATCGGGAACTTGTCGGTCAGCCCGTAGACACCGAGTACCGACACGACCCCGCCTTTGCGGCACGCGACGATCGCTTCACGCAACGGAGTCGCGCGGTCGGTTTCCAGCCGCAGCAATTGCTTTGCGCGGTCATAGACCTGCTGCAGTCCGGTGCCGTGCGCTTCCATCCCGACCGCCTCGATGCAGGCGTCCGGGCCGCGACCCCCGGTCATCTCCCGCACCGCCTCCAGCACACTGTCGACCGCGGTGTAGTCGATGGTTTCGGCGCCGAACTGTTCGCGCGCCAGAGCCAATCGTTCCGGATACCGATCGATGACGATGACCTGACCCGCGCCGAGCAAGCGGGCGGTGTGCCCGGCCATGAGGCCCACCCCACCGCTGCCCCACACCGCGACCGTGTCGCCGGGTGCGATGTCGCAGAAATCGGCGCCCATCAGGCCGGTCGGCACGGCATCGGAGAGGAACAGGGCCTGCTCGTCGGTGACGCCCTCGGGGATGGTGAAGCAGTTGACGTCACCGAACGGCACGCGGACATACTGCGCGTGCGATCCCTGATAGCCACCGAACGGATGGGTGTATCCATAGATTCCCCCGGTCGGATACCCCAGAATCGGCTGTTGCAGTTCAGCATTCGGATTCGTCGTGTCACACGACGACCACAGGTCGTGCTCGCAGAACCAGCAGGACCCGCACCCGATGAACGACGGAACCACCACGCGGTCACCGACTTTGCGCGCGGTGACTTCACGGCCCACCTCGACAACCTCACCCATGAACTCGTGCCCGAACACGTCGCCTTCGCGCATGCCGGGCAGGTAGCCGTCGATGAAATGCAGATCCGATCCGCAGGTCGTGGTCAAGCCGACCTGAACGATGACGTCGTGCGGGTTGAGCAGTGTGGGGTCGTCGACCGTTTCCACCGCCAAATCGTTGACGCCGTTCCAACAGAGTGCACGCATGTATCGCCTCCTAGGTCAGTGCGCGGCCGCACGCGCGCTCGGATTGTGTGCGAGGGTGGGTACCTCACCGGTCTGCAGCAACGCGCGCGCCCGGTAGAGCACCTTGAATGCGGCTGCGCCGATGAGAAAGTCGGGTACCGGTGACTCGACCCGCAAGCTCACCTCGGTCCCGGCACCGCGGGGCGCGTCCCGGAATGTCACGCGGATCTCGGCGGGCCCGGCGTGGACGCCGTTCTCGGTGGCGCCGACAAAACGCAGGCCGTCTTCCTCGGTCTGCAGAGTGGTATCCCAGGTGATCGGGTCCTCTTCCCGGCGGCGCAGGACCCATTCGTAGCTCGTCGGTCCCGTGGCGCGGACCCCGGCCACGTCACCGAGCACCTGCGACAGCTTGTCGGGATCGTGCCAGAACTGTTCGACCTCGGCGCGTGGGCGGCTGATCGTGACGGTTTGCGCGCCGCCACCGCTACTGGCGGAATCGATGACCTTCCCCACGAGATCTGTCAGCTGTTCCTTGGCCTTCTCGATGTAACTCATGACATTCCCTTTCGAAACCTCTCGGAAGTGTCAGCCTCGCGTGGTCGAATGCTCGCCGCGACGCAGCAGCGGCAGGTGCTCGACGGCTCCGGCGACAGAGGCGAGGACGTGGCTGGTGTTTCGGCATCCGGCCGCCAACGAGGCAGGTACTCGTCGAGCAGCCCGGTCGAGCCGATCCCGCGCCCGATCCAGTCCGGTCAGCGGCAGCGCGGCGAGTGCGTTGCCCGGTGGCCGTCGCGAGACGGTCGGGTGTGGACGAGTGGGAGCGGTGTACCGCAGCGCCGACCACAGCAGGCCGGCCCGGCGCAACGCACGCGGATCCAGCGCCTCCTGCAGCTTCGGCAGAAGTAGGTCCTCCTCGTCTCGCGCGTCCTGCCGGAGTAGCTGGGCGATACGCTCGAACAATCGACGGTGCTGCGGGCTGTCTGGATCCGTCCGTTCCAGCTCGGCGAACAGTTCGTTGATCTCCTGATGTTCCTGTTCCACCCGCAACGTCAGCGCCGGACCGTCCGCCAGGGTTCGGCGAACCAGCGGCCACAGCACCGCCTCCTCCGCGAACGCATGTGGGAAGACGAGGCGGCACAGCGCGGTCAGAGCATCTTGGCGCTGACTGCCGGTGGTGTTCGCGACGCGCTCCAAGAGCAGGTCCAGCCGATGGTGGTCGCGGCGTTGCAGCGTCAACACACTCAGCGCGCCACCGAGTTCGTCTTCTGTTTGGACGGATAGTGACCGTGGCACCTGTCCTCCTCCCAGTGCGGGTATGCGATGCCTACCCGGTGCTCGGGGCCACAAACCGCATCGCCACGTTCCGCGCGCGTGTTCGAGGTGTCGATTGCACGAGGTGATCGCGGCGCGATATTGCTCGCGCACGGATCGGGCAATCACGGGCATCACCGGTTTCGCTGGGAGGGAGCGGTTTCCGGATCGCGCCAGGTGATGCTGGACAAGGCCGCGGCGGCCGGCACGTGTGCGCATCCACAAGACCGGCATCGCTCACACCGTCGAAGCGCGCGCTCAGCGAGCACCGAGGCTGCGTGCCGCTCATCGCCCGGCCCGGCGCGGCGGGGCCTGGCTCTGATGCGTCGGCGATCCGAAATGAAAGGGTACTCGTGGCGGTGCCAGCGGCGGGCTGTCGCCGCGTCGGTGCGCGCGAAACCCGGCGGCGAGTTCAGTGGCGACGGCGATGGCGTCGTGCTTCGGTGACCAGCCGAGCTCTCGGTGGGCGCGGCCCGCGTCGACCAAGCACGCCTGGTCGGCCAGATCGAGCCAACCGGGGTGCAACGGTTGCAATCCCAGCCGCCAACCTGCCCACGCGGCAGTGGCCAGAACCGGCCGTGGCACAGGAAGCCGGAATCCGCCGAAGATCGTGGCGAGAACGGGCGCCGAAAGCACCGGTTCGGCAGCGAGACCGAAGGCTCCCGTCGCCCGTTCGCGCACGATCAACCAGATCGCGGCGGCCACGTCCTCGGCGTGCACCAGCTGCAGGCGAAGATCGCGCCACAGGGGCACCGGCAGCAGGCGGTGACCGATGACGGCACGGGCCAGCCACGGGCTCAGTACCCAGTCGGCGATCTCGGCGGCGGCGGCGCCTTGCGCGACAGCACACGGACGGATCCGTGCGATTCGTAGCGAGGGGTTCGCGCGGGCGAAGGCGTCGAGTTGTTGTTCGAGGACGACCTTCCCCCTGCTGTAGGCGCTGGTGGTGATGCCGTCCAGCGGCCACCGCTCATCGACTCGTCGCCATCGTGCGGTCGGCGTGCAGGTCGCCACCGAAGACGCACATGTCAGGTGGGCGACCCCGCAGGCTGCGGCGGCTTGCAGCACGTTGGCCGTGCCGACGCGGTTCGTCCGTTCCATCGGCGGATCTCCGGTGCGCGGATTGATCGCCCACGCCAGATGGACGAGGGCATCCGCGCCGGTGCACGCGTGGGTCAGCTGCGGCAGCGCCGCCGGGTCGCCGATATCGCAGCGAACCCAGCGGACACCGGTGTAGGGAGGGCAGTCTGCTGGTGGTGGGCGCCGGACGACACCCACCACCTCACAACCCTCCGCACGCACGGTGCGCAGCAGTGCCGTACCTACACTGCCGCTCGCCCCGGTGATCACGACCTTCACTGATGACCGACCATGCGGCCGGTGACAAGTCCGGTGTCCCAGGCGCGTTCGATGAGCTGGGCTACGTCGATGCGGCTCAACTCACGCACCCGCGGGCTGGTCACCAGGCTGTTGACGTAGCTGACCACCTGATCGGTGATCAGGGAGTTCAGGTGCGCGAAGGGCTCGGCGAGTCGAGCGAGGGCGTTCTTCGCTCGCACCTTGATGGTGACATCGTGCCGCGAGATCGACTGATGCCGCACCACCAGCGCACACGGGGCGTCGGGAACAACGGTGACCCGAGTCCGCACACATGCCGCGGCGAGGTAGTGGGCAGGGATTCCGCCAAGCCTTGCCTGAATCCGGAACGTGACCGGTACCAACACCGCCATCTCGCAGCAATCCGTCTGTGAAGGTGTGACCTGCACGCGCTCGGTGCGGCCTGCCGCGGTCGCGGAGACCAACCCACCCGGACCGACGGCGATCGGGCCGGTTTCGATGTGGTCGCCGATGATCGTCGCGAACACCTCGGCGATGCGTTCCGGTCGGGTTGCGGCCCGCAACAGATTGTCGGCGAATGCGATGCGCGCGTGGGCCGACGAGACGGGCCGCTCATAGGCCGCTGTGAACTGGTCGTACATGGACACCTCCCTCGGGGCCCGTATACCCGTGAATACGAGCGGAAACCGACCTTCGACCAGGTGCTGCGTACCTACCGACTCGCCCCGCTGTCGAACCACTCGGCACGACCGGCTTCATATGGTCGTGTCGCGCGACCCGGCGGTGGGTCGACGACGGTCGGTGGCTTTTCCGGCGGTGGCCAGGTGGTCCACGCGGTGGCAGCCGCGTGCTCGGCGACAGATTTCCCCCAGTCCCACACAGTTTCGCTCCTCCCCTGAGCTACTCGGCGGGTCTAATCAGGTTATCGGCCGAATATCTTGCAGCGCCAACGGTTTTCGCGGGGGGACAGCACAGCGACCTCAGCACGGTCGACGGCTCTCGTATGCTGACGTGGTGCGCCTGATCGATCTGACCCGGCCGATCCACACCGGCATGCCGGTGTTCCCGGGCGATCCGGAAGTTCTGCTGGAACCGGCATTGCGTGCCGCCACCGACGGTGTGAACGTGCTGCGCGTGCATCTCGGGTCGCAATCCGGGACGCACGTCGACGCGCCCGCTCATCTGGACGACAGTCTGCCGACCCTGGATCAACTGCCCCTCGAGCGCTTCGTCGGACCAGCCTGGATCGTGGATGCGCGATCGGTGCCCGCGCACACCGCGATCGGACCGGCACTGTTCGACGTCGACCTGCCACCCGGCACGATCGTGCTGATCGCCACCGGTTGGTCGTCGCGGTGGGGCAACCCGGACTACTTCACCCACCCATACCTGCACCCGGAGTCCGCACAACTGCTGGTGGACAAGGGAATCCGGACCGTCGGCATCGACGCGCCGAGCATCGACCTGTCCGGGACCGACGACCTGGACCTGCCCGCACACCGGATCCTGTGCGGTGCGCACGCCGTGATCGCCGAGAACCTCACCGCACTCGACGAGCTGTCGAACGCGCAGGCGTCAGGCGAATCGATCGAGGTTTCGTTGTTTCCGCTGCCGCTGCGCGGGGCCGACGGCGCACCGATCCGGGCGGTGGCCCGGGTCGGCTTCAGCTGTTCTTGAAGGGGTTGAAGGTCTTTCCGAGGAGGTAGCCCAGGCGGACGGGCAAGGGCTTCATGGCGGCGGCGGAGATCTTGTTGACGATGCCCGGGACACACACGGGCTTGCCTTTCATCACAGCGTCCCAGCCCTCGGCGACTACAGCGTCGGGCTGCTGCCAGAGGATGCGGGGCAGATGGTCGGCTTTGTCGCGCGTGCCCATGACGTCGTGGAATTCGGTGCGGGTGAAGCCGGGGCACAGGGCGGTGACGTGGATGCCGTGGTGTTTGAGTTCCATGTCGAGGGCTTGTGAGGTGTCGAGGACGTAGGACTTGATGCCGGTGTAGAGCAAGCCGGCGCCGGGCGGGGCGAAGGCAGCGACCGACGACAGGTTGACGATGCGACCCCAGTGGCGATTCTTCATGCCGGGGATGACGAGGTGGGCGAGTTCGGTCGGGGCGGTGACCATCAACTGGATCTCCCCAGCCAGGGCGTTCCACGGTGTGTCGGCGAATGCTGTCTTGCCCGAGAGACCGGCGTTGTTGATCAGGACGTCGACGGGCAAGCCCTGCCGGTCGGCGTAGTCCACGATCGCGGCTGGTGCGGCGCTGTCGGTGAGGTCGGCGGCGAACACCTCGCAGCGCACATCATGGCGTGCGGTCAGCTGTGTGGCGAGTTCCCGGAGACGATCGGCGCGGCGGGCGACGAGCAGCAGTTGGTAACCGTTCGCGGCGAGGTGGTGGGCGAACGCCGCGCCGATACCGGCGGACGCGCCGGTGATCAGCGCGGTGCGGTGAGTTGTGGTCATGATTCCTTCGTTCGGATAGGGCCGAGACGTGAGTGGTGTCAGGCGGGCGTGCCGGGCAGCTCGCGGGTGCCCGGGGTGAAGTCGCGGCGGGCTTTACCGATGTCTCCGCGATAGGAGCCGATCGGGCCGGTCAGCAGGAAGGGCCGGGGGACGCGGCGCTGGGCATCGGTGAACCCCCAGGTGCCGATTCCGAGGTAGACGCCGGGCGCGGCACGCCGCACCTCGTCCACCATGTGGATCGAGCCGCAGAGCGAGGTGTAGGCGCGATAGACGAGCGTGTAGGACAGTGCGCCGTCGTAGCGGGACGGGGCCAACAGCGTACGCATCGGGTAGCGCTGCCGGACTCGGCCGAGCCTGCCGAAGGTGTTGTAACCACGCCCGCCGTTCTCGTCGACAGGCCGGAAAGCCTTGCACCGCCATGGCTCGAGCGGGTTGGCCACGGCCACCTTTCCGGTCACCACGGCGAACAGATTCGGCTGGGCCAGCAGAGCGGCGGCGTATTCGCCGTCGATTTCGGCGATCGTGGGGGCTTCCAGAGTGGTGAACAGGGCGAGCAGACCTCGGGTGTCGAGTCGGCGCAGCTCGTCCGCCAGGTTGTCGGAGTCCATGTGAACCAGCCTCATTTCTTGAATGTCGCTCAAGAAACGTACCGCCTTCTTGAGCGTGGTTCAAGATAGAGTGTCGAGGTGCCAAGGAACCGACGCCCGCAGAACCGTGAGGAGAAGCGAGAGGAGATCATCGCCGCCGCGCGACGCCTGCTCATCGACGACGGCTTCGACTCGGCGTCCACAGCGCGGATCGCCAAAAGCGCGGGCGTCACCGTCAATACGATCTACTGGTACTTCCAGGACAAGGACGAGCTGCTCATCGCGGTCCTCGACCGCATTCTGGCCGAGGCACTGGCCACCTACGCGGAGATCGACGGCCAGCCGCTGAACGAGCAGCTGCTATGGGTGGTCGACCAACTCGAACAGCTGCACGGGCTGGTCAATACCGTGCATGCCCGGGTAGCCACCTCCCACTCCGTCGCCGCCTGGCACACCGGGTTCCATCAGCTCGCCGACGCGCTGTTCGCCGACAACCTCCGCGCGGCCGGAGTCGCCGAAACCGATCTCGCGGCCATGTCCGCCATCGGCACCTTCGTGATCGAAGGACTCCTCACCCACCAGCACGACGACGTGGACAAGCGAGCGGTCATCGACCTGCTCGTCCGCAGCCTTACCACTGCATCCGGTCCACCGAAGGCCGCTTCCTCCGATGTCGCTGCCGCACAGGCGCATCGAGCGCCCACACGAAGGATCAGCAGTGACTCGCGCGGTGACCGAGAGCCCTGATCGACTGCCGGTCGGCCGCAATCATGACGCCGGCTCGGCGATCCGCCGCCCGCGAGGACGGGGTCCGCCTCAACCAGACAAGTGGATCGCACGGTCCGCATGTACGACCCGCGCCGAGTGCTACTACCCTGGCCATCGCCGAACCGAACCCTCATACACTGACAGGAATCCATATGGCGCGCAAGGTCGTTGTCACCCTCGTCGACGATTTCGACGGCACATCCGCCGCCGAAGAAACCGTCATTTTCGGCATCGACGGACACACCTACGAGATCGACCTGTCCGAAACCAACGCCACCAAACTGCGCAACACCTTCGAACAGTGGATCCCCTACGCCCGGCGAACCGGCCGCGCCAAAACCAGCAACTCCCGCCGACACGCCACAGCGACCCCCGCCGCCCAGACAGGTCGCCGCACCGACCTCGCGGCCATCAGGGCCTGGGCGATCGCGAACGGCCACACCGTCTCCACCCGCGGCCGCATCGCCGCCGAGATCATCGCCGCCTACGACGAAGCCTCGGCATAGGCAGGCGTGGCGAGCGCGCCCGGCCCGGATGCCCCGGCCAGTCCCGCCGAGATGCCCGGTGCCGTGTCATGACGCCGATTGCAAGTCGGCGAGCTTGTCGGCGCTGCAGACGATGATTCGCGCGGTGACCGAGCGCCCTCACCGACTGCCGATCGGCCGCAATCAGGACGTCGACTCAGCGATCCGCCATGGTGGGTCGAGCCGGTTGACTCCAGCATAGAAGAGGCAAAGCCGATGACCGTCCGGATCGTGCAGCCATGCCTCGCGCCACAGCCATGGTGTGTCGACGGGCGAACTGTCGAACACCACGCCCGCAGCACGTAGCCGAGCGCACTGGTCGTCGAGGTCGTCGGACTCGAAGTAGATGGAGACCGACCCACCGCCGTGCAGGGATTCGACCAGCTCGACCGAAAACGTACTGTCACCATCAGGGCACCGGAAACGCAGGTAGTGGTCGGTTTTGACGATCAGGTGCAGCCCGAGCAGCCCATAGAACTGCTCGGACCGCGCAAGGTCGGTAGCACCGATAGTGATCTGATTCATCCGCATCCGGCCACTGTGCAACCTCAACCACAGTGCAGGTCAACTTCGTGCCGCCGGTCCGTTCGACCGGACCCCGCCCGCGAAACGCAACGCTCCGGGCGTCATCGACCGGAGCGTTGCGATCGGCATTCGCCGACCCGGTTGCGCCTACACTCGCGATGTGGAACCCGACGTGTTCGCGAATTTCGTAGCGCGAGAAAGCATTACCGAATCCGAGCTCTTCGAGAAGCTACCGCATCCACGGTTTCGGCTGCCGTTGCTCGGTGACGTCCTGACCACCGATTTCGCGAAGCCGTGCCAGCGACTCGCCGAGCAGGCGCGGGAGGTAACAACTCGGAACCGAACTGGGCTAAAGCACACGCCGTTCTCGCTCCCGCCTTCACCAAATCGGCCATGGCCGACTATCACGCCGCGATCACCGGCACCGTCCGCGAATTGACCGACCTGTGGTCGACGACACCGGAGTGGACCGACGTGCCCGCGACGACGAACAAGCTGACGTTCGAAATCATCGCGCGCGCGGGGTTCTCGCATTCCTTCGGTTCACTGGCCGATTCGAACAGCGGTTCGTTCGTCGAAGCGATGGTGCGTGAGCTCGCCTATGCCAACCGCCGCACGGATGTACTTCCGTTGTTCGACAAGGTCTTCCGTCGGGCCGACCATGCGCGGCACGAGGCCGATCTGGCGCACGCTCACGCAGTCGTCGACAACATCATCGAAGCCCGCAAACACGATTCACACCGTCGGTATCGCGACATCCTCGATCTCATGCTCGACAGTGCCGACTCGGAAACCGGCGAGCGGTTGGACACGGTGAACATCCGGAATCAGATCCTCACCTTCCTCATCGCGGGTAGTGAGACCTCGGCCAACACCATCGCCTTCGCTCTCCATTACCTCTCGACCCGTCCCGACATCGCCGCCGGCGTCCGAGCCGAACTCGACGAGCGCTGGCCCACAGCGGAATTCCCCGATATCCGGTATGACGACGTGGCCAAGCTCCGCAGTCTGCGCCGCGTCATCGACGAGACGCTGCGGCTGTGGCCGACCGGCCCCGGTTACTTCCGCCGGGCCAAGCGCGACACCACGCTCTGCGGCCGTTACCGGTTCGCCCAGAAGGACTGGGTGCTGGTACTGCTCCTCGGCGCCCACCGAGACCCGGCCTGGGGCCACGACGCAGATCAATTCAACCCCGACCGATTCCTGCCCGACAACATTCGCGGTCTGCCGCCCCGCGTCTACAAACCTTTCGGCACCGGCCCCCGCGCCTGCATCGGTCGCCAGTTCGCGCACCACGAAATCGGCGTCACCCTCGCGGCACTTCTGCACCAGCTCGATCTGGAACCCGACCCGGCATATGACCTCGACGTGCGCGAAACCCTCACCCTCAAGCCCGCGGGTCTGCGCCTTCGAGCACGTCGTCGACGTCGTTAGGCGGCGGGCCGGGCGCAGCCGATTGAAGCGAATTTGCATCAATCGGTGTGAACTCGGGGCGAGTGGGCACTCGGCCGCTGAACGCAGAAATTCGATCCGAGGAGGCCGAGAATGAGCACTGTCATCGAAGCTGTCGACGTGCAGGTACCGGTGGCGACCGCCTACAACCAGTGGACCCAGTTCGAATCGTTCCCCCAGTTCATGCACGGGGTGGACCGGATCGAACAACTCGATGACACCCATACCCGATGGACCGTCGACATCGCCGGTGCCACTCGGACATTCGATGCCACCATCACCGAGCAGCATCCCGAGGAACGCATCGCCTGGAAGTCCGACGAGGGTCCTGAGCATGCCGGCGTGGTCACTTTTCACCGCATCGATGACTCGACGACCCGGGTCACCGTGCAGATGGACATCGACCCGGAGGGCTTCGTCGAGAACATCGCGGACAAAACAGGTGTGCTCGATCGCCGCATCAAGGGGGACATGCGCCGGTTCAAGGACTTCATCGAAGGCCGTGGATCGGAAACGGGAGCGTGGCGTGGCGACGTCGATCGCCCCAAGCCTTAGCTCGATGAGTGCGAACGAGAACCAGGCCGACAACGGCCGACCGGCCGACCGCCACCGACGTCCCAGCGGTGTCAGCGACGAAACCGTCGCTGCGGTCGGCAAGTTGTCGGAGGCGCTGGAGACAACGGAACGGGCGCGCGGACACCTCTACGAGTTCCACCAACTCACCGGCGGAGCCGATCTCGCGCTCGGCGAAGCGGCCGACATGCTTCGCGTGGCAGGCCACCATCGACTCGCCGATCGGCTGTCGACCGAACTGATCGGCCGCAACGTTCTGGTCGGCCGCTGGACCTTCCAGATCGTGGAAGAGTACGACGAGGGTTACTACTCGGTGTTTCGCGAGCTCGAGCGGACGGTTCGTGACCGGCTTGTGGGCGGCCGCACCCACGTCTACGAGGCCGAGATGAAGGAGGCACGACGCACTCAGGGCCTACCGGGCCACGCTGCCCGACCGGATATCACGGAAGGCTGAACGAGCATGAGGTGTGTGGTCTTCGGGGTGACCGGCTACATCGGTGGCCGGTTGGTACCCGAATTGCTTCGGGCCGGTCATGACGTCCGGGTGGTCGCCCGGACACCGGAGAAACTGGCCGAAGTGCCGTGGCTCGATCGGGTCGAGGTGGTCGAGGGAGATGTCACCGACAGCGACCAGGTGCGCTCGGCGGTGGCCGGTCAGGAGGTCGTCTACTACCTGGTGCACTCGTTGACCCGTCGTGACTTCGCCGATATCGATCGTGAAGCCGCGCGGATCGTCGGGGCGGCCGCGTTGTCGGCGGGGGTCCGGCGCATCGTCTATCTCGGTGGAATCGTCCCGCCACACACCGAACTGTCTCGCCACCTGGCCTCCCGTGCCGAGGTCGGCGAGATCCTGCGTGCCTCCGGTGTTCCCACCGCGGAGCTGCGTGCGGCGGTGATCATCGGATCCGGGTCGGCGAGTTTCGAGATGCTGCGGTATCTGTCCGAACGCCTGCCCGCGATGGTCACCCCGCGGTGGGTTCACAACAAGATTCAGCCGATTGCTGTTCGAGACGTTCTGTATTACCTGGTTCACGCCGCGGAGTTGTCGGCCGACGTCAACCGCGCCTTCGATATCGGCGGGCCCGACGTGATGACCTACCTGACCATGATGCGCGAATACGCCGTCGTGGCCGGGCTGAATCGTCGAGTCGTGCTGCCGGTTCCGGTGCTCACGCCGTGGCTGTCCGCGCAGTGGGTCAACCTGGTGACGCCGGTGCCCCGTGCGCTTGCCGTGCCGCTCATCGAGTCGCTCGTCCACGAGGTGGTCTGCGGCGAGCACGACATCGCCGCGTACATCACGGATCCCCCGGAGGGCCTCACCCGGTACGGACGCGCCGTGGAGCTGGCGCTGACCCGCATCCGCAACGCCGAGGTGTCCACTCGTTGGTCCGATGCCAGCACCTACGGCGCACCTTCCGATCCCTTACCCACCGATCCGGACTGGTCCGGCGGCTCCCTCTATGAGGACGTTCGCGAACATCACACCTCCGCGGATCCGGACACGGTGTGGGCGGTGATCGAATCCATCGGCGGTGAGAACGGCTGGTATTCGTTCCCGCTCGCGTGGTCGCTCCGCGGCTGGATCGACCGGGTGGCCGGAGGTGTCGGACTTCGCCGCGGCCGCAAACACCCTCGGCGCCTGCACTCCGGCGAAGCGTTGGACTGGTGGCGCGTCGAATATATCGACCGACCACACCTGCTGCGCCTTCGCGCCGAGATGCGGGTGCCGGGCCTGGCGTGGCTCGAGCTCGGTGTCGAACCCGCCCCGAACGGTGGATCCCGATACCGTCAGCGCGCGATCTTTCAACCGCACGGACTCGCCGGGCACCTGTATTGGAAAGCGATCAGCCCTTTTCACAGCGCCGTTTTCGGAGGCATGGTCCGTAACATCACGAGTACTGCGGAACGCACCCCCGATAGCACGCCGACAGGTTGAAGATTCAGCTATTTCCTTCGGCTCGACCCGATCCCCTCAGCCTTCGGCGGGGGTCAGTGCCCGTGCCCGGCTACCTCGCCGCGCCCACAACGCACGAGCCAGCGCCGAACCGGCGACGCGCGTTCGGCGCGCGCTGCTCACGGTCGCCCGCGCGGTGAACACCGCGAACTCGCTCTGTTCGATCCGGTCGAGAATCTCCGAATACAAGACGGCCGCGGTGGCGACGCACGGTCGCGATACCGGGTGCAGCAACGCGATTCCGGCATCGGCGTACCGGTACCACTCTCGGGCGACGGCGTGTTGAGCGGCCAGCGCCGACCGCACCTTGGAGTCGGTGCGCCGATTGGTCCGGCACCACTGCAAGCGGGCGCGGTCCACACCGAAAGCAGCCAACTCGTCGGCAGGCAGATACACCCGGCCACGGTCGAGGTCTTCGGCGACGTCGCGAAGGAAGTTGGTGAGCTGGAAGGCTTTTCCCAGCGCCGCCGCGTAGGGCGCGGCATCGGATCGGGGGCCGATGGTGCCGAGCACCGGCAGTACCTGCAGGCCGATCACCGCTGCCGAACCGTGGATATAGCGATCAAGCGCGGCCCGATCCGGGTAGTCGGTCACCGTCAGATCCATCCGCATCGAGTCGAGGAAATCGTCGAACAGCGAGTGCTCGATCTCGTATCTGGCGGCGGTATCGGCGAGCGCGGCAAGGATCGGGTCGCCGTCGTGGGTACCGCGAAGACTGTCGCGCATGGTCTTCGCCACCGCGTCCAGGCGGGCCGCCGCGGAACCGGTGGCGTCGCCTGTCGGGGGTTCGTCGACGATGTCGTCCGCCCATCGGGCGAAACCGTAGAGGGCGTGGATGGCAGGGCGCTGGGCGGGGGCGAGCAGTCGGGTGGCCAGGAAGAATGTGCGCCCGTGCTGGGCGTTGAGCTCCCGGCACCTCTGATAGGACGCGCGCAACCCCGCGTCACGGATACCGGCGGCGTCGAGTTCGGTGCGAGTCATCGTCGTCCGCTCCTGGTCGCGGTGGAAATCGAAGACCGCGAGGTAGTCAGGGTGCCGGTCACGCGGTCGGCGGCGAGACGACCCGACAACAGTGCCGTCGGCACGCCGACACCGGGAACAGTGCCACAGCCGGCCAGCACCGCATTGGTCGCTCCGCGTGGCATGTTCGCGGGACGGAACGGACCGGTTTGGGCGAAGGTATGCGCGAGGGAGAACGGGGTTCCGGCCAGCATGCCCTGCCGTTGCCAATCGGCGGGGGTGTCCACATGCACGATCGTGGAGTTCGCGACGAAGCCCGGAATCAACCGGTTCTCGACGATCGCCGCGAGTTCCTCGCTGTAAGCGGTGGCGCGGCGATCCCAGTCCAGATCCTTGCCCCGAAACAGGTTGGGTACCGGAGCGAGAACGGTGAACAGGTCCTGCCCGTGCGGGGCGAGGGCAGGGTCGGTCGCGGTGGGCCGGGTGACCAGCAGCGACGGGTCCGTCATCAACTCTCCCCCATCGATCAGTTCGTCGAAGGTCTGTTTCCAGGCGGCACCGAAGACGAGGTTGTGATGTGCGGTCGGCACGCCGACGGGAAAGCCGACATGCATGACGACCGCGGACGGTGCCGGACGCCAGCTGATCGGACGCCGCGGAGAGCGATCGAGCAATTCGTAGGCTGTGGCCAATTCGGTTGCCAAAACGACTGCGTCGCAGGGGATTCTGCGTCCCTTTTCGGTGAATACAGCAGTGATGCGTGAACCGTTCCGTTCCAGATCGTGGACGGTTTCGTCGTAGCAGAACCGCACACCGGCATCCACGGCAGCGGCGGCCAGGGCGTCCGGTAGCGCACGCATTCCGCCGCGCGGGAAGTACACACCGCCGACGGTGTCCATGTAGGAGATCACCGCGTACAGCGCCAGGGCTCGCTGTGGCGACACACCCGCGTAGAGCGACTGGAAGGTGAACACCCGCCGCAGCCGTTCGTCGGTCAGGAAAGATCCGACCGCCCGGTCGAGGCGACGAAAGCCGCCCAACGCGATCAACCGCGCGAACGCCGGTGTGAGCAGTGAGAACGGAGAATCGGCGTTCGTGGCGATGAACCGATCGAATTCGACGCGGTACAACTCGCTCAACCACGCTCGCAGTCGGCGATACCCTTCGACTTCCTCGGGCCCGGCGAAAGCCGCGACCGATTCCTCCATCGCCGCGGCGTCGCTGTGAATATCCAGCCCGCTGCCGTCGGCGAAGTGCGCGCGGTAGGCAGGGATGACCGGCAGCAAGTCCAGCCGGGAGTCGAGACTCTCCCCCACCGCGGCGAGGGTGTCGGCGACGATGTCGGGCATGGTGAGTACCGACGGCCCGGTGTCGAGCAGAAGACCGTCGATATCGCGCCGCCCGGCTCGACCGCCTGCGACCGAATCGCGCTCCACCACCGTGACGCCGCGGCCGCGCCCCGCCAAGTGCAGCGCGGCGGCCAGACCAGCCAGACCGGCCCCGACGACGACAACCTCATCGGTTCTTCCCGGTATCGTTCGCATCTCTACCTTCCAGTCGGACTTCTCGATGGCACGCGGGCCGGTCAGGACGTACGGTCGGTGCACAACAGCGCCATTCGGTGCAGCGCGTCGGCCACCGACGGTTCGAGATCGGCGCGATCGAGAAGCCGACGCGCGTGTTCGACTCGGTCGCGGATCATCCGCTCGGCGCACTGCCGCGCGCCGCTGTCGACGATCACCGCCTGTGCGAAGGCGACGCCCTGCTCGTCGATCAGCTCTTCCCGCCATAGATCTCGCAGCCGGGCGCGGTCCGACGGCCCAGCGAGCTGATCGGCCAGCGCGATCAGCGTGGTCGCCTTGCGTTCTCGGACATCGTCACCGGAAGGCTTTCCGGTGGTCGACGGGTCGCCGAAGACGCCGAGCAGGTCGTCGCGAAGTTGGAATGCTTCTCCGACCAGTACGCCGTATGCACCGAGAACATCCATCACGGTGTCGTCGCAGTCGGCCATCGCCGCACCGAGTTCCAGGGGTCGGCGCACGGTGTAATTGCCGGACTTACGGCGTGCGATGTCCATCACCGCGGTCAAGGACGGAAAGCGGTTCGCGTCGTTGGACAGGTCCGCGAGCTGACCTACTGCCAGTTCGCTGCGCATCGCGTCGTAGCGTGGCCATGCCCGATCCAACGCGGCGGTACCGACGCCACTTTCGCGCAACATGCGCTCGGCCCACACCAAGTACAGGTCGGCGAGGAGGATCGCCGCGGATTCGCCGAATCGGGCCGCCGATCCCGACAACTTCTGCTCGGTATGCCACGCGGCCAGCCGCAGATGGGTCGACTGTCGTCCCCGTCTGACACGGGACTCGTCCATCACGTCGTCTTGCACGAGCGCGAACGCGTGCAGCAGTTCCACACTTGCGGCCGCGCGCAGCGCTGGTTCGGACTCGCCGCCGCCACCACACAGCCAACCGAGATAGACGAACACCGACCGCACGCACTTGCCACCCGACGCGAAGTCGACCATCAGCCGACCTGGCAGTGAGAATCCCGCCGGGTCCAATTCCGCCGCGCAACGCGCCCGGACGAACTCATCGACGTGATCGCGGACCGATCTCTGTGTCTGCGCGAGCCACCGTTCGAACTCTGTCGAGCCGTCGTCGGTGGAGAGTCCGCGAGGTCCGGCTGCGGTCGCAGCTCGCTCTGCATTCACGCCACGATTGTGACACCGATTTTCCAAAAATGCATCGTTTGTGCGTCGATTGCTGCCGCGTCGGCTCTCCCTCGCCGCCACAAGTTGTTCCGCACCGCGGCCGGGTGTCAGAGGGATCCGGTTGGATGAGCGCGTGACTGTCTATGACGTAGCCCGCCGGCTTCCTGCCATCGCCGACCTGCGGAACCTGTGCCGCTCGCTTGCGATGCTCGACGCGATCCTGAGCCCGGACTGGGAAAGCCGCTACTACTCCTTCGACGGCGCCTGGTCCGAAGGCCCGGAGATGGCTTCGATGCGCAACGGGTCGGGAGACGAATACTCCATCGTGTTCTCGGTGGCCGGGGTATATATCCGGGGCTTTGGCCACGAGTCGCCGATGAGCCCGTATGGCCATGACCGCCAGCCCTGGCCGGGAGTGATCGACGAAGTTCCCGATGTCTTCATGCCCTTGGTCGAGGAGCCGGCATTCACTGACGAGGACGGCGTGCTTGCTGTGACGGCCTGCTTGTGGCGGACGGCGACCGATGATCAGTGGCACCACGGCACGATCGACTTCCCCCCGGACCATGCCGACCCTGATGGGGCGAACTATCTGTTCCAACTACTGGTCGACCGCTCACCTGAAGCGTTCCAGCGCTTCGCCGAGGACTATTACGAGATCTCTGTGGACCTGGAAGCGGTGCGTGACATGTATGCCTTGCGGCCGCTGGACCAGGAACTCGTGTCGTCGTTGAACGGAGAGGCCACCCTGGCGGATCTGGCCCGAGACATCTCCGAAATCGGATATCCGCATGCCTCGTGATCGAGTGAACGGAATTCGATCGTTCAGTCGGGAAAACCCGCGGGATCGACGAGCAGTCGCTTGAGTACTTTGCCGGTTTCCCCGCGCGGCAGCGAGTTGAGGAAAGTGACATCGCGCGGGACCGAAAAGCGGCTGAGCCGGTTGCGGATGTAGGTGCGCACCATGCCCGAATCCAGGCTGGAGCCTTCCTGTTTGACGAGGAAAGCGGCCAATCGCTGACCGAATTCACGGTCGGGTACCCCGACCACCGCGACATCGCTGACCTGCGGCAGATACGACAGGGCCTCTTCGACCGGACGTGGGAAGACGTTCTCGCCACCGGAGATGATCATTTCGTCGTCGCGTCCGGCCACGAACAGTCTGCCCTCCGCGTCGAGGTAGCCCAGATCGCCGGTGTTCAGCATGCCGTCGGCCTCCTCGGGCGGAGTGTCGTTGACGTAGCCGTCGAACAGCATGTGGTTGCCGACGAAGATCCGTCCGGTCACCCCTATCGGCACCGGCTGGTTGTCGTCGCCGAGGATCGCGATCCGGGTCCCCAGCGGCGGACGACCCGCCGTGGTCGGGGCGGCACGAAGGTCCTCGGGCGCTGCCACGCTCGCCCAGGAGACCTCGGTGGAACCGTAGAGGTTGTAGAGCACATCACCGTAGTCCTCGAGGAAGCGATCGACGGTCGCCGCGACGAGTGGGGCACCACAACTGACGACATGTCGCAGACTGCTCAGGTCGTGGCGAGCGCGCACCGCGGCGGGCAGGTCGACCATGCGCTGGATCATGGTCGGCACCGCGATGAGGGTGTTCACCCGGTGTTCGGCGACCTGACGAAGGCATTCCTCGGCATCGAATCCTTGCGCGAGCACCACGGTGGCCCGCACGGCGGTGCTCAATTGCAGCGCCGAGAGCCCCCACGTGTGGAACAGCGGTGCCGGGATCATCATCGTGCTGCCCACGTGGATCGGGATTCGCGACAGGAGCGCGACCAGGGTGTCGAATCCCTTCGGATGCGGACGCCTTGCACCCTTCGGTGTGCCGCTTGTTCCCGACGTGAGCACGATCTGACGCCCGGGCACCGTGGGGACCGGAAACGTCTTGTGCCCCATGGCGATCAGATCCTCGATGGTGACCCGGCCCGGGTCCGCGGGCAGGTCGTCGGTGACGAAGCGCGGCACGCCGTTGTGCAGATACTGCACGAGGTGCTCGAGGTCGGTGTCGACGAACAACGCCGAGAGCCGGTGACGCTGCACGATCTCCTCGATCCGCCTGCCCGACAGGCCGGCGTTCAGCAGTGCGACGTCCACGCCGAGCTTGCCCGCCGCGACCATCGTCTCGACCATGCCGCAGTGGTTGGCGGCGAGCAACCCGATCGCGTCGCCCGCGCGCAATCCGACCTCGTACATGGCACCGGCCAGCGCGGTGGTGCGCTTGTCGGTTTCGGCGAATGTGGCCGTGCTGATGTTGTCGATGAGGGCGAGCTGGTCGGGGCTGTGCGCGGCGCCCGCCGCGTAACCGCCCGCCAGGTTGAAACCCCACCGGTACAAGGACCGCAGTTGCCGCGCCGAGGTCACCGGCGGCGCGACCAGCCCGGAATTCACCACCCAGCGCACGAGTTCGGACTTGCGGCGGATCGGCGCCCGGTCGCCGTTTCCCACCACCGATGTCTGCGCCCCACGCACCACATCGACCGCACGCCGCAACCCGGCCCTGATCCACCGGACGGTCTCGGCGTCGCGCGCCTCCGCCAGCGCCGGATGCAGCCGCGGCGCGGCGAAGGCGGTGACGCTCACGCTGGTTCGCTGCTGGTCACCGGCGAGCCGGATCAGCGCGAAACTGCCCGTCTCCGGGTTGTGCAGTTCGAAACTCTCGTACCAGCGACCGATCCGCAAGGCCAGCTCGATGGTCCGCACGCCGACATCCGCGTCGCCGATGCGGACCTGCCACCTCGTATCCCCCTCGGTGCCGGTCAACCGCTGGCATCCTCCGATGCCGGACCACAGCCGCGGATAGCTCTGCGGTTCGAGCAGCACCTCCCACAACGCCTGCCTCGCGACGGCGAAGTCCACGGTCACATCCACGACATCACTCGACATCTCTGCGCCTCTCTCGGCCCGGCCACGCTGCCGGGAAGTGCCCACGCATCCCGGCCACTGTGCCGCGACGGCGCCTTTCGTCAGGCACTGCACCAGAAGTCATGGTCGCGCACGGCGCCGTGGCCGAACGCGAATTCTTCGGATGCTTGACGGTTACCGAAGAACACGCGCACCGGCTGTGAACACTGCCAATCGTCGGCCGATCCGGATGCGGGTAGGGCCTGCGCGCTTCAGTCCACTCGCCGGGCAGGATCGACGGGCGGTGGTGGCGGATCAGCGAACAGTCCGCCATGCAGGAGCTGGGCGACCGCATCGTCCCAGCGGTGCAGCTGTGCCGGTGAGGTGAGGGGCTCGGGAAGGTGCCGGTCGATCTGTTTCCGCAACACGGCCGTGCCGATGACCAAGATCAATGGATGCAGCGCTGCCCACGTGCGGTCGACATCGGGTCGTAGCAGCCCCTGTTCATCGAATTCGTTCCACTGCGTGGTGCTGATGGAGACCAGTCCATCGAAGACGGTCGTGCCGATGGTGTCGCCCTCGACGAACGCGTGCGCGATGTAGTCGACGACCTCGGGATGATCGGTCATGATCGAGGTGACCCGGTGCCCCAGCTCGCCGAGCGAATCCTCCGGTGGTGGCGGTAGTGGCCGAGACGCGACCGCTGTCGCGACGACTCGCAGGACGTACTCGTCGACAGCGGTAACGAGTCCGGCCTTGGTACCGAAGTGATGTTGCACCAGTCCGATCGACACCCCCGCCTGCTGAGCCACCGATCGAAGTGAGGTCGCCGTAACCCCTTCGGCGGCAAAGCACTTCAACGCGGCGGCGCGGATCCGGTCCGCGGCCGACGGGCTGGGACCTGCTGGTAGGGGAAATGGCGACGTGGGCTGCACGAATCAACCATAGACAATACGAGCATACTGTGTCACGATACGTTCATATTGCCAAACAGTATGTGCATATTTCGCTGACATCGAGGTAGGTCATGGCGCCCGGAACAAACCGATGAGGCTCCTGGTGCTCGGCGGCTACGGCGCTGTGGGCGGCCATCTGGTCACCGAGCTCCGCCGCCGAGGACACGTGGTGGTGGTCGCCGGCCACGATCCGGCCCGCTCGGACACGGTGATCGATCTCCGAGACCGTTGCCTGTCGGCCTATCGTGCGGCGCTGCCCGGCATCGATGTGACAGTCAACGCCTCGGGTGCCGAGAATCCGCGACTGGCCGCACTCGCCGGTGACCACGGGTCGGCGTTCATCGAAATCTCGGCCACCACCGAATATCTCCACGACCTCGCGCGGGCGAACGCGCAGTCCCCGGTCGTCGTCGAGGTCGGCCTCGCCCCTGGGCTGACCAACCTACTCGCAGCAGCAGTCCACCGAACATCGCCGGGTCCGATCGACCTCGCCGTGTTCCTCGGCGCCGGTGAACGTCACGGCGCCGCTGCCGTCGAATGGTCATATCGACTGCTGGGCAAGCACTTCCGCGAAGGCGACGGCTACATCCGCAACTACACACAACCCGAGACCTTCCTGCTGCCCGGGCACCAGAGACCGCGGCGGCTCTACCGACTCGATTTCGCCGACCAGCACACCCTCCAGCGCGACTTCGATGTGTCTGTCCGCACGTTCTTCGGCCTAGATTCCCGTCTTGCCACGACCGCGCTAGCCGCACTCACCTGGCTACCCGGTGCCTCGAAAGCGCCACGCGGACTTCACCTCCCAGGGACCGACCGATGGATCGTACTGGCCCGCGGCCAGGACGGGACCATGCGCTGGGCACGCGGAACAAATCAATCCCGCGCGACCGCGATCATTGCCGCTACAGCCGCGACTCACGCGCCGCATCTGGCCCACGGAATCCACTCCCTGCATCGCGTTCTCACACTGGCCGACCTGCCGCTGGATGAGATCGAACTCGACATTCTGGAGCCGGGCGCCTGACCGACTTCTGCAACAGCGGCGTTCCTCCCTTGACCACCGAAGAGGAATGCTCTGAGGTGCGACGGTGTCAGCTCGCGCGCGTGCCGGGGACTTCGGCGGTTTTCGTGCTTCGGTGCGCCCGGATCAGCAGGGCCGCGCGGAGATAGCACAGGCCGGTGATGTCGTTGAGGTCGAATCCGGTCATCTGCGTGATCCGTTTGAGCCGGTAATCGACGGTATTGGTGTGGATGAACATTTTTCGGGCGGTGCGCGCACGTTGCATATTCGTCGCCAAATACACCTCGAGGGTTTGCATCAATTCAGGATGCGGCTCGAGCGAATCGACAACCGAACTCAGATAGTCGCGGGCAGGTCCCGGTCGGGTGAGCTGATATTCCAAAGCCAATT
This sequence comes from Nocardia sp. NPDC050413, assembly GCF_040655475.1. Classification (NCBI taxonomy): domain Bacteria; kingdom Bacillati; phylum Actinomycetota; class Actinomycetes; order Mycobacteriales; family Nocardiaceae; genus Nocardia; species Nocardia sp. NPDC050413. The sequence continues at coordinate 1,071,601 of NZ_JBFAJZ010000001.1, forward strand.
CGTGCGGGCGGTACACCTTGCTCGGCCCGCCGAGGCGGTGCACTATTTCGATGAGTTCGTGGACCTCTTCGGCGGCACGCGGGATCTCCGTCGGCACGGCCGTCGTCACGACCGCGCGCAGCGGTACCTGGGCGGCCGCGGACAGGCATGTCAGCAGGTCGTCGATGTCGGGTCCGGCGAACTCGGAGGCAGGCAGCAGCAGTGTGCCGCCGTCCACGCTGAGCAGCGAGAGCGCCTTGCCGTCGCATCGGTCGGCGAGTTCGGCTTGGACTCGCCGCAGCTTGCGTCTGGCGACTACTTTCGCGTTCAACCCCGGTTCGGATTCTTTTGCATGGGGAGGAAGTTCGAGCGCCATGACGTGATACTCGGTGTCGATCTCGATGCCGCATTCCCGCGCCATCGTCGCGGTGTTCTGGCCGCCGAGCAGCGCCGAGGTGAGGGTGTGCACGGCGGTATGGTGCTCGCTGACGACAGCACGCAGTTCCCGCACATACGCCGCCGACACCGCGGCGGTGATCATGTCCTGGGCGTCCATCAGCCGCCGTACCACGCCGACCATGGTGTCGTAATCATGGTTGGCGACATTGGTGATGATGAGGTCGAAGCCGAGTTTGAAGCCTTCGTACACGGCGTGGTGGATGGTGTCGATCGGAATGCCCTCGCGCGCCCAGTCGGCGGCGGCAGCCTGTACGCGCTCCACCCGGCCGGGCAGATCACGGCCGTCGAGCATGCTTCGGGTGAGTTCCAGGCAGATCCTGGTGACGGTGGTGATATCGCCGTCGAGCGCTTCACCGGGCAGTGTGCCGCAGGGGACGACTTTTTCGATGAAATGGACGACCATCTGCCGCGAGATCGCGCGCACATCGCTCAGGGGTGTCGATACCGGGCGGCCTGCGGCGGTCAAGAACGGTTCGATGGAGGTCGTAACAGCCATGGTGATTCCTTCCCACCCGAGTTCGTAGTTGCCGGGCGCGGGCAGGTGCGGGCGCCCCGACGCCCGCCCACACCCGCCGCGCGGTTCAGCAGGTCAGAGGCAGAAGCTCACTTCCAGCGGCCCAAGCGGCAGCGGCAGGCAGACCTCGACTGAACCCGAAACAGGTGCGGGCGCGGCGGCGGTGGCGGTGCCTGCGCTCAACGCGGCGGCCGACATGACGAGCGCGGCAACGGCGAGCGGGCGGCTGATTTTGGCGTTCATATGTACTTCCTCGATTGTGCTCGTGAACATCCCATCCTCGGGACATCTCGATCAGATCACGACGACTCCCGAATATCATTCGTCCGGCCGAGGTTTTGACGTTCCCATTCGGCTCGCCGCGCAATCCTCGGAGGAATCCACAACAAATGGTGACGGCTGTTTCCGTCCCTCATCGGGTATGGATGCGGTCGTCGGCACCACGACGGTTCAGGCCCTCGGTAGCCCCAGCTGCGCACAGGCCAACAGCGCCACCTCGATGTCGAGTCGGTGCTCGGTGAGCGGATGCCCGAGCACCTCCTCGGCTTTGCGCACCCGATAGTGCACGGTGTTCTTGTGGACGTGCAGACGCGCGGCGGCATCGGTGTAACTGCCTCGGGCGTCGAGGAATACGCGCACCGTCTCCCGGAGCCTGGCCGCCGTCTCGTCGGTGCCCATCAGTCCGCCGAGCACGCGCGCCGCCCAGGCCTGAACCCGCGCCACGTCGTCGGCCAGCAGCCCGGTCAGCGCCACGTCCGCGTAGGCGAGTACGCCGCGCGATCGGGCGGCCACCGCCACCGAGCGAGCCCGCTGCGCGTCGTGGAAACTCTGCCGGAACCCCGCGAGCCCCGTCGCGGGATCCCCCACGGCCATCGACAGAATCGGTGTCGCGCGCAGCTCCCTGGCCAGCCGCGCGGTGTCGAGGACGGGCCTGCCGGTCGACGCCAGCCACACCCAGCGGGTGTGCTCATCGATGTCGACGGTCATCGGCGAACGGGCCGACACCGCAGCCAGCACCTGGATGCCGGCCCGCAGCACAGGACCCGGGTCGGCGGTCCCCGGCGGTGTCCACAGCAGCACGAACTGGTGCCAGCCGCGCAGCGACGCCGACAGCATCTGCTCCGCGGAGGCCAGATCCAGCTCCTCGGCGTCGAGCACCGCGCGTACCTGGGCGGCGCGGGCGGCGTCGGTGCGCGCGTCCCAGCGGCGTCGCTCCGTGCCGTAGATGTCGATCAGGCCCTCGATCACCTGATCGATGTAGCTGTTGACGAGCTCGGCAATGCGCGCCGCGGCGGCCAGCGCCACTTCGGTGGGCGGCGCCAGCTCGGCCAGCAGCCTGATGGTCCGCTGCACGAACATGTGCTCGCCGAGTCGATAGGCCCGCAGCAGCGCCTCGAGCGACAGATCGTGCTGGGCGAAACGGCGGGCGTACTCGGCGGCGGCGGGCGGCACGGTGATGTCGCCGAGCCCGATGCCGAGCGTGAGCATGTCGATGATGGCGGTGAGGTTCGACTCGGTGCTGGCGACCATGAGTCCGCGGATCTCGTCATCGTGGCGGAACTCCGGGATGGTGTCGGCGAACATCGTGGTCATCGCGGGGGTGAGCCGGTCCAGATCCGCCTTGATCCGGCCCGCCACCTCGCGGACAAGAGCGTCGTAGTCGGGGGCCATGGGCGCCGACACTACCCCGCGTCCACCCGCCCACCAGGCTGTTTGTACCCGTGGCACAACGGGGACTCGCAACGCTGGTCTCCCGGCCCGTAGCCGCCGCCGAGACCGGACCATACGGTGATTGATGTAACTCAGATCACAATCAGCCTCGTGAGGAATCATGCGACAGATCGTCGAATTACCCACCACCCGAGCGGTTTCCGCGCCGGACGCGCCGTGCCTGGCCGACGATACGACCGCGCTGACGAACGCGCAGTTCCGGGACCGGGTGCACGGCGCCGCCTCGGTGCTGCGCCAGGCGGGCGTGCGCGCGGGTGACGTGGTCGCGGTGGTGCTGCCCAACCGCGTCGAACTCGTGGTCGTGTTGTTCGCCGCCTGGCAGCTCGGTGCGGCGGTGACACCGGTGAACCCGGGCCTGACCGACGACGACATCAGCTTTCAGATCGCCGATTCGCGAGCACTGGTGGTCGTCGGTGACCCCGGCCGAGCGGGAACCACCCTCGACGTGGCCGAACTGGCGCATACCGCCGGCCCGGTCGCGGCAGTGGCCCCTCGCGACGGTCTTGCGCTGATCATCTACACCAGCGGTACCACCGGCCGCCCCAAGGGCGTGCTGCTCGGCCACGACAACCTCGCCGCCATGTGCGCGATGGTCATCGGCGCGGTCGGTCTGGACGACACCGACCACAGTCTGCTGATCCTGCCCCTGTTCCACGTCAACGGGATCGTGGTCAGCGTGCTGTCGCCGCTGCTCGCCGGAGGGCACACCACGATTGCCGGGAAGTTCTCCGCGACCGGCTTCTTCGACCTGGTCGAGCGGGTCCGCCCGACCTATTTCTCCGGCGTGCCCGCCATCTACGCCATGCTGGTTGCCCAGCCCGCCGAGCTGTGTCCCGACACCGCCTCGCTGCGGCTGGCGATCTGCGGCGCGGCACCCATGCCCGCAGAACTCGTCGCCCGGTTCGAGGACCGCTTCGGTGTCCCGGTCGTGGAGGGCTACGGGCTGTCCGAGGGCACGTGCGCCTCGACACTGAATCCGGCGTCGGGACAACGCAAGCCGGGCACGGTCGGTCTGCCGCTGCCGGGTCAGACCGTGCAGGTCGTCGACCTCGACGGCGTCGCGCAGCCCGCCGGGGAACGCGGCGAAGTGGTGATCAGCGGACCGAATGTCATGCGCGGCTACCTCGGCAAGCCCGAGGAGACGGCGAAGACGGTGATCGAAGGCCGGCTGCACACCGGTGACATCGGCTATTTCGACCCCGACGGCTATCTGGTCCTGGTCGACCGGATCAAGGACATGATCATCCGTGGTGGGGAGAACCTCTACCCGAAGGAGATCGAGAACGCGCTCTACACCCATCCGTCCGTGCACGAGGCGGCGGTGGTCGGAGCGCCCGATCCGGTGCTCGGGGAGGTGCCGGTCGCGCACGTGGTCACCACCGGCTCCGTGACCGCCGCCGAACTCACCGAGCACTGCCGCACGCGGCTGGCCGCGTTCAAGGTGCCCGCGGCGATCGTGCTCACCACCGAACTGCCGCGCAATCCCGTCGGCAAGATCGACAAGAACCGGCTCCGCGCGGTCACGACGACCGCCTGAACGCCCTCCACCGGAAGGTAATTCGGAATTCGAGGCAATTCCGGTCGCGGTCGCGCGCGCCCGGAACACGACAAGAAAGGCATGAGAACAATGGGGTTCAAAACAGGCGATTTCCCCCCGGTGGATACGGAGACATTTCTCGATCTGCCACTGCGCGACCGTGTGCGCACCCTGGCCCTGCACTGGGTCGAATACGGCTTCGGCACACCGAAGATGATCCATACCGTCTATGTGCTGAAACTGCTGGTGCTCTACATCTTCGGCGGTGTCCTGGTGTCGACGCTGACCTCGGGAACCGGCCCGTTCTGGGACATCGGCGCCTGGTGGGATCAGCCGATCGTCTACCAGAAGCTGGTGGTGTGGACCGTGCTGCTGGAGGCGATCGGCGTGGCCGGGTCCTGGGGTCCGCTGGCGGGCAAATTCAAGCCGATGACCGGTGGCGTGCTGTTCTTCGCCCGGCCCGGAACCATCCGGCTACGACCGTGGCGGCGGGTGCCGTTCACCGCGGGCAACACCCGCACGCCTCTGGATGTCGTGCTGTACCTCGGCTTCCTCGCGACCCTCGGGCTCGCGCTGCTGGCGCCGGGACGTACATCCCAGTCGCTACTGGAACGCCTGCCCGACAACACTTCCGGGCTGATCAGCCCCGCGCTGCTCATCGTCGCGATCGCGCTGTACATCCTGTGCGGGCTGCGGGACAAGACGATCTTCCTGGCCGCGCGTGGTGAGCAATATCTGCCCGCGCTGGTGTTCTTCGCCCTGCTGCCGTTCACCGACATGATCATCGCCGCCAAGCTGCTGATCGTGATCGTGTGGGTCGGTGCCGGGGTGTCGAAGTTCGGCAAGCACTTCGCCAATGTCGTGCCGCCGATGGTGTCCAACAGCCCTTCCGTGCCGTTCCGGTCGGTCAAGCGAGCCCACTACCGCGACTTCCCGCACGACATCCGCCCTTCCAGGCTGGCGGCGTTCATGGCGCATGTCGGCGGCACAACCGTCGAGGTGGTCACCCCGATCGTGCTGCTGTTCTCCACCAACCACTGGCTCACCCTGGCCGGCGTGGCGATGATGGTCGTGTTCCACCTGTTCATCACCTCCACCTTTCCGCTGGCGGTGCCGCTGGAATGGAACATCCTGTTCGCCTACCTGACGGTGTTCCTGTTCCTCGGCTACCCGAACGGCGAAGGGTACGCGGTGTTCGACATGTCCTCGCCGTGGTTGACCCTGGCGATCGTCGCGGGGCTGGCGTTCTTCCCGATCGTCGGGAACCTGCGCCCGGACCTGGTGTCGTTCCTGCCGTCGATGCGTCAGTACGCAGGCAACTGGGCCTCGGCGCTGTGGGCCTTCGCCCCCGGAGCGGAGCAGAAGCTGAACACCATCGAGCACCGGCCCACGGTCAACCAGCTCGAACAGCTCCAGGCCATGGGTTACGACCCGGCCGTCGCCGAGATCACGATGCAGCAGACCATCGGCTGGCGTTCCATGCACAGTCAGGGCCGCGGCCTGTTCTCCCTGCTGTACAAGCACATTCCCGATATCGACCGCTGGACCGTGCGCGAAGCCGAGTTCGCTTGCAACTCGCTGATCGGCTTCAACTTCGGCGACGGGCACCTGCACAATCTCGACCTGATCGAGGCGATCCAGCAACGGGTCGGGTTCGCGCCCGGAGAATGGGTCGTGGTCTGGGTCGAATCGCAGCCCATCCACAAACCCACCCAGGAGTACATGGTGATCGACGCCGCCGTCGGCGTGATCGAGCGCGGCACCTGGCGGGTCGCCGACGCGGTCGAGGCGCTGCCCTGGCTGCCCGGTGGTCCTATCCCCCATCAGGTGACCTGGCGACGCGAAGACGTCGACGCCCCGATCGTGTCGCACCGGCCGGACACCACCGTCCAGCCCGCCGAATAACCCGGAAACCGCAGACAGACAGGACGAGTCGATGAAGACGGCGACAGTGGTCGGCAGCGGCCCCAACGGGCTGGCAGCGGCGATCACCCTGGCCCGGGCGGGCCTGGAAGTGACAGTGCTGGAAGCGGCCGACACCGTCGGCGGCGGCACCCGCTCCCACGAGGCGATCGTGCCCGGCCTGCTGCACGACCACTGCTCGGCCATCCATCCGATGGCCGTCGGCTCGCCCTTCCTGCGCACCGTCGACGTGGAAGGGTACGGATTGCGGTGGGCGCACGCCGAATTGGACTGCGTGCACCCCCTCGACGACGGCACCGCGGGAGTACTGCACCGCTCGGTCCGCGACACCGCCGCCGGACTCGACGCCGACGAGCGACTGTGGCGGAGGCTGTTCGAGGGCCCGGTGGCCGGCTACGACAACACCAGCGCGGACATCATGCGGCCGCTGCTGCACCTCCCCCGGCATCCGATCCGGCTGGCCCGCTTCGGGATTCCCGCGACGCTGCCCGCCACGTTTCTGGCACGGGCCTTCCGCACCGAGCAGGGTCGGGCGCTGTTCGGCGGCGTCGCCGCGCACGCCTTCCACCCGTTGCACCGGCCGCTGAGCGCCAGTATCGGTCTCGGCATCCTCACCGCAGGCCACCGATACGGGTGGGCGGTGGCGGTCGGGGGTTCTCAGCGCATCGCCGACGCCATGGTCGCGGTCCTCGGTGACCACGGCGGCAAGATCGAAACCGGTGTCCCGGTGCGCTCGACGGCGGATCTGCCGCCCTCGGATATCACGATCTGGGATCTCGCGCCGACCGCGGTCGCCGAGATCCTCGGCGACCGGCTACCCGCCCGTGTCGCTCGCGCCTACCGTCGATTCCGTTATGGGCCGGGCGCTTTCAAAGTGGACTTCGCTGTCGAGGGCGGTGTCCCGTGGACCGCGACCGCCGCGCGACGGGCGGGCACGGTGCACCTGGGTGGCGACTTCCCCGAGATCGCCGCATCCGAACGCGACATCCACGCGGGCCGGATGCCCCAGCGCCCCTTCGTCCTGGTCGGTCAGCAGTATCTGGCCGACCCCGGCCGCTCGGTGGGTGACATCCACCCGGTGTGGACCTACGCCCACGTGCCCAACGGCTACACCGGTGACGCCACCGAGGCGATCATCGCCCAACTCGAACGCTTCGCCCCCGGCTTCCGCGACCGGGTGATCGGCATGGCGGTCCACAGCACAGCCGAATTCGCCGCGGGCAACCCGAATTTCGTCGGCGGCAACATCATGACCGGCGCCAAGGACATCACGCAGCTGGTCTTCGGCCCGCGAAAGACCCTCCAGCCCTACGACATCGGCGTGCCCGGCCACTATCTGTGCTCGGCGGCGACGCCACCGGGCCCTGGCGCGCACGGCATGTGTGGCGCGAACGCCGCCCAGCGAGCGCTGCAGAACGCGCACTCCTCACGGCGGCGATGACCAGGGGCGTACGCGGGACGTAGCTCAATCCACCGCGCGTCGGACCGAGTCGAGTCGGTGCACGGTGAGGGCGGCCGCGAGCATGCGGGATTCCCGGGGGACGGTGGGGTCGAGGCCGGTGAGTTCGGCGATGCGGTGCAGTCGGTAGGTGAAGGTGTTGGGATGGACGTGGAGGCGGCGCGAGGCTGTTTTGCGGTCGGCACCGTAGTGCAGATGGGCTTCCAGCGCGTCGAGCAGGTGGGGGCTGGCCAACAACGGAATCACACGTTGCGCCAGTCTCGCTCGGGCGGGTCCCGGACGCGTGAGCTGATATTCCAGCAGCAGATCGTCGAGCCGGTAGCAGCCACCCGGTTTGCCGCGCAGGCGCGCCAATTCGGTCAGTTCGATCGCGTCCTCGGCGGCGGCCGGAATATCCGCACGGCTGATGCCGGGGAGTTCGGCCAGATACACGGTGGCGCCGAATTGCTCCGACAACCGCGCGGCGAGGCGGTCGAACTGCTGGGATTCGAGGGCGCCGGTCTCGGAGCTGTCGCTCACCAACGCGATTCCACTCTTCCCGTCGAAAGTGGCCGGCGTGGTGGTGCCGGTGAGGTCGTCGAGTGCGTGCTGTAGCACCCGGATCCGGCGCCGGGCCACCAGGTTCGCGGCGCTGCCGGTCAGCGACGGTTCGTTCAGGTGTATCGCCAAGACGGTGTAGTGCTCGGCGAGAACCGTGTCCGCGCGTGCCGCGAGTTCCTCGGCGGGCAGGCCACGCACCAGTGCCGAGCACAATTCGCGACGCGCCTCCCGCTCGGCGTGATAGATCGAGCGCTCGACCTCGGTATACGCCTCCACTACCGTCAGATTGATATCGCGGAGCAGATCGAGAAGTCTGCCGAATGCCACCAGGAACTCGTCCATCTCGTCCGGTTCGACCAATTCCGATGCCTCGGCGAGCAACGACTTCGCCGAGGCGTGGATCGCGGCGATCAGCATTCGCAGCGGCAGCCGGTCCTCGGCGTGCCGTTCGGCGACGGGTCCGACGAATACCGCCACCTCCGCCTGACTGAAATCACGACCCGCGGCGATGGCCTCCAAAACCGCACGGCCGCAGGTGAGGATCGTCGGCAGCACCTCCGCGGTGAAGTGGTCGGCGGGTAGGTCGGCGGGAGTGGTCGCACCGAGACCTTCCGCGAGCATGCGCTCGGAGACCTGCGGCCATCGAGCGAGCATGCGGGCGGTCAGAGCGGGTCGCACGGAAACAGGCTTTTCGACGAGCATGCCCCGATTGTGTTCCGAAGACAGGCCGACAGTGGTAGGTCCGGTCGAATACACCCAAACCCTTGCGTCCGCACCAATTTCGTCGCCGCCATCTCGGCGCGCGAGGCAACGAACGTCGCCGACTACAACGTGTTACCACTCGTTATCGTCGCTCAGTGGAGTGACGGCGCAGTCGTGTGCACGGCAAACTTTCGTGACCCTACTCGCGGAGATGCGGCTCATACCAACGATGATCATGTTCGACACCAGTGCCATACCCCTCGCGCCACCCGCGCAGATCTCGCGGGCGACGCAGCGGATCGTCGACGGAGTTCTGCACGCGATTCGCCCGCACAGTGCGCACGGCGATGTCCTACGTGACGAAATACATGCCGTTGTCAGAGAGTGCCTCGAATTGGTGAGCGGTGCGCGCGAACACGATGTACCCGCGGCACTCCGCCCCGCTGCCGCACGGTGGGCGACCACCGGTGTTCCCATCGAAACCGTCCACCGGCTCGTGCGGACAGGATTCCGCGTTCATTTGAACGACCACATCTCGAATCCGCCGTATCGAAAGAATCTCGGCGACGTCACCAAGATCATGGAGGCAATGCACACGGTCGACGCGACGATCTACCGGGTCTACCTCGAGGTCGATCGGTTCGTCTCCGATCACCACGGTCGGCAGGCAGTCGCCCGCGCCCTGCTGAGCGGGCGAAACGCATCCGCGGTTGCCCGTGAACACGGAACATCGCTCACCGAGCGGTACATCGTCTTGTCGGTGGCCGCCCACTCGTCCGGGCAAGGGGCCCTTTCGCCCGGCAACTTCGTCGAGATGCTGGAAGACACTCTCGCACAACCCGTTTCCGCGCTACACAGCACGCTCGGTGGCACCGTCTTGATTCACGGCACGCCGGATACCGAGACCATTCGGCACATGCTCGTGCCGACATCGCTGGTCGTGATCGCGATGGAGGCAGCGCGTGACGACATTCCGGCGGCCACCGAAATCGGCCACGAATTGCTCGACGTCGTGCGCAGACTCCGCAAACGACCGGGCCTCTACCACTTCGACGATCTCGCGGTCGAATATCAGCTGACTCGCCCCGGCCCCGGCCGCGATCGCCTCGAAGCCGCGCTCGATGCGGTTGCGGTAGATCCCGAGCTGGTGGCTACGCTGCGCGTCCATCTGAACAACGGACTGCATCGTCGGCTCACCGCACGTGAGATGCATATCCACGAAAACACCGTCGACTATCGGCTTCGCCGGATCTACCGACTCGCCGGACTCGACCCCCGCAGCCCGGAACTCATCACGAGACTGCGAGCAGCCCTGACCGTGCGCGAGTACATGCAGGCCGCACGTTCCCACCGCGCGGACGAAGCTGACGGGCCAGGCTCCTGATCTGCACCGAGGGGCGCCCCGGCGTGGTGGTTCCATCACCGCCGAAGATCTGTTTCGGGAGGAGCTGTTTGGGTTCAACGCGCCTCGAGAGGCGTGGTCGCACCTATGACGGACAGCAGCTGCAGTTTCTCGTAGCTTTCGCTTCCTGGTACCGCTGTGTAGACGAGCAAAAGATTTGATTGGTCCGGGTCCAGAAGGATTTGGCAGTTCAGTTCCAATGGTCCGACGGTCGGGTGCAGGTATCGCTTGACCGCTCGTGGTTTGATGCCGACTTCGTGGTCTTTCCACAGGGTGCGGAACTGCTCGCTTTCGGTGGTGAGCAACTCCGCGAGATGGGCAGCTTTGGATGTCGGCCCGCGAAGGGCGAGCACGCCTCGAAGACCCGAAACATACATTCTCGACAAGAACTCGTGGTCCTCGGCAGGGTGGATGGCACGGGCCGCTAAATCGGTGAACCATCTGTATCCGATGCTGCGCGAAGGTCCGGTGTATCGAGTCAGGTCGCCTACGAGCGCGACACCGAGCGGAGTCTGGCGCAACGTTTCACCGAGTTCGGTCACGATCTCGGCCGGAGTGTCGTCGGTCAGTCTGTCGAAAATCCGCATCATGCCCGGACTGATGAACTCGCTGTCGCCATCTCGGCTCGGCGGCTGGTGTCCGGCTAGGCGGAAGAGATGATCGCGCTCGTCCCGCGACAAGTGCAGCCCCTGCGCGATGGATGCGATCATCTGCTCGGAGGGCTGCGGACCGCTTGCTCTTTCGAGACGCGCGAAATAGTCCGGGGACATGTGGCACAGCGCCGCGACCTCTTCGCGGCGCAAACCACGAGTTCGACGACGTTTGCCACGCGGGAGACCGACATCTTCGGGCTGCAATGCCTGCCGCCTGCCAAGGAGGAACTCCGCGAGTCCCGGTCGATCGATCATCTGTACATCCTCCCCCTTCTCCGCCCGGACGCGGTCTCTCAGCCACTGATCGTCGAGTCCTGGATAAGTTCCGTAGCGAGCGGAAGGCTTGTCCTGAGGTACCGAAACGGTGCACAACGCAGGTCGACATCAGGAGTAGCCCATGGTGCGCGAAAACTACGACATCGCGATTCCCGACCTTTCCGGAAAACGAGCGGTCGTGACGGGAGCAAGCGATGGCATCGGACTCGGTATCGCGACGATGCTCGCCGGCGCGGGCGCCGAAGTCGTTTTGCCCGTCCGTAATCGCCGCAAAGGCGAAGCGGCCATTGCGAAGATCCGCGAGCAGCACCCTGACGCGATACTTGTTCTGCGCGATATGGACCTGTCTTCCCTGGCGTCGATCGCGGCGCTCGGCGAGCGGTTGCGTGCCGACGGTTCACCGATCCATTTCCTGGTGAACAACGCGGGCGTCATGACCCCGCCCGAACGGCAGGCCACCACCGATGGATTCGAGCTGCAGTTCGGCACCAACCACCTCGGCCATTTCGCATTCACCGGCCACCTCCTACCACTCCTACGCGCCGGTCACGCGCGGGTGACCACGCAATCGAGCGTCGCGGCCCGCAATGCCGAGATCAACTGGGCAGACCTGAACTGGGAACGGAAATACGACGGAATGCGGTCCTACCGACAATCCAAGCTTGCATCTGGGCTGTTCGGGCTCGAACTCAGTCGCCTCAGCCGCGCGAAAGATTGGGGAATCACCAGCAACATCTCTCATCCCGGTGTCGCACCGACAAGCCTCCTCGCAGCGCGCCCGGAAATCGGACGGACCGGCGACACCATGCAGGTACGGATCATCCGCTGGCTTTCGGCACACGGAATCATCGCAGGGACCGTGGACAGCGCGAAACTCCCCGCGCTCATGGCCGCGGTCACTCCTGAGTCGAGAGACGGTGGCTTCTACGGTCCACAATGGCCGGGCCGAGTCGGCGGCCCGCCCGGAGCGCAGAAGCTGTGGAAACCGTTGCGCGACACCGACAGCGCCTCGCGACTGTGGAAGATCTCGGAGGATCTGACCGGCGTTTCGTACGGGTGAGCGGTTGGCTGTGCGACGGTGACGACGACTGCGGCGACGGGAGCGACGAACGCAACTGCCAGTAGCGTCCGAGTTCGCGGACCGGTCCGGGAACCACTAGCTTCGACCCATGTCGGTTGGTGCGCGCGAGCTCGCGGAGTTCGAGAACTCACGGGCGCGTTTGGAGGCGATCGCGTATCGCCTGTTGGGGTCGGCGAGCGATGCCGAGGACGCGGTGCAGGACACCTTCGTGCGCTGGCACGCCGCCGACCACGAATTCGTCGAGACGCCCGCCGCCTGGCTCACGAAGGTGCTCACCAATATCTGCCTCAACCAGCTCACGTCGGCGCGGGTGCGCCGGGAGGCGTATGTGGGCCAGTGGTTGCCCGAGCCGGTCTTCGCCACCGACCCGATGGCGGGCCCGGCCGACACCGTCGAGCAGCGCGAGTCGGTGTCGATGGCCGTCCTCACGCTGATGGAACGGCTCTCGCCGAGGGAACGCGCCGTGTACGTGTTGCGCGAGGCGTTCGGCTACGCGCACAACGAGATCGCCGACATCCTCGATATCACCGAGGCCAACAGCTACCAGATCTACCGGCGCGCCAAACAGCACGTGACCGACGACCGGACCCGCGTGCACGTCGACGAGGCGGCCGCGCGCAAGGTGGTCGAGGAGTTCCTGGCCGCCACGCTCAGCGGCAACACCGCCTCGCTGATCCGGTTGCTGACCGACGACGCGATCAGCGCGGGCGACGGTGGTGGGGTGGTCCCGTCGCTGGACCGGCCGATCACCGGTTCGCTTCAGGTGGCACGGTTCCTGCGCAGGCTGTTCGTGCCGAACGAACACAAGTGGGCGATGATCGGCGGCCGCGCCGACCTGTACGCTGCCGTCGCCAATGGCGTTCCCGCCCTGGTGATCGTGGCCGCCGACCGCATCGTCGCCCTCATCACCTTCGAGGTGACGACCGACGGGATCGTGGCCGTGCACACCCAGGCCAACCCGGCCAAACTCGAGCGCGCAACCCGGCACTGGGCGACCACCCCGCACGCCGACCCACTCCTCACCGGCTGGTGACCTAGCTCACATCACGCTGCTGTCAGGTTTCGCGTCGCTGTCCGGTTCAGGAAGCGAACAACACCCGGACAGGAGTGAGACCATGAAGCATCGCATCGTCGTTCTCGGCGCCGGCTACGCCGGAGCCAATGCCGCCGGACGTCTGGCCAAGCGGCTGCACCCGGCCGACGTCGACATCACCCTCGTCAATGCCGACCCGGAATTCGTCGAACGGGTCCGCATGCACCAGCTCGCGGCCGGACAGGACCTGCGGAGCCGCCCGCTGACCGAGGTCTTCGCGGGTACCGGGGTGCGCGTGCGACTGGGGCGCGTCACCGCGGTCGATGTCGACCACAAGACGGTCACCGTCGACGACGGGAACGACATCGCTTACGACACAATGGTTTACGCCCTCGGCAGCATGGCCGCCTCCGGCGCGCCCGGTGTGGCCGAGCACGCGTACGACATCGCGGGCAAGCTTCCGCGCTCCGGACACGTGCGCGGCTGGCGAGCCTGGGCGCCGGTGCGACCGTGCTGGTCGTCGGTGGTGGCCTCACCGGCATCGAAGCGGCCACCGAGATCGCCGAGGCCCGACCGGATCTCGGCGTCGTGCTCGTCGCGCGCGGTGGCCTGGGCGACTGGCTGAGCGACAAGGCGCGCCGACACCTGTACGCCGCGTTCGACCGGCTCGGCATCACGGTGCGCGAGCACACCGATATCGCCCGCGTACTGGAGAGCGGTGCAACCACCGGCGACGGCGACACCATCCATGCCGAGATGACGGTGTGGACAGCAGGTTTCGCGGTCCATCCGATTCCCACGGCCACCACCTTGACCGTGTCGGACACCGGCCGGATCGTCGTCGACGAGACGATGCGCTCGATCTCGCATCCCGACGTCTATGCCGTCGGTGACGCCGCGTTCGCCCCCGGCGCGGGCGGTGACCCGCTGCGCATGTCCTGCGCGTCCGGCGTCCCCACGGCGTACCAGGCGGCCGACGCCATCGCCGCCCGCCTGACCGGGCGCGCGGTGCCGCGCAACGATATCGGCTACACCGGCCAGTGCGTGAGCCTCGGCCGCCGCGACGCCATCGTGCAGTGGGTCACCCCCGACGACCGGCCCAAGTCCTCCGCGCTCACCGGACGACCCGCCGCACGCCTCAAGGAGTTCGTCTGCAAGAGCGCGGCCTGGAGCGTTTCGCACCCGACCACGATGATGCCGTCGCGCAGGCGACGCATCACCGCGGCCACGCCGAACTCCGCGCACACGGCCTGATTCGCCGCGCCTCGTCCGCGCGTCCGTGCCACTATTTCGCCGGTGCGATGTTCTGATTGAGATGGAACAGGTTGGCCGGGTCGTAGGCCTTCTTGACCGCCGCCAAGCGGTCGTAGTTGGGCCCGTAGTTGGCGCGGATGCGGCCCTGGTCGTCGGAGGCCATGAAATTGATGTAGCCACCATCGGCGGTATGCGGTTCGAGCGCGGCGTGGTAGTCCCGCACCCATTCGATGTTGGCGTCGTTGTCGGCCGGATCCGGCCACATGCCCGCGATGACCGGGGCGAAGTTCGCGGTCCGGTAGGCGAACGCGGTGTCCTCCGCCGCGACGTCGTGGACGGCGCCGTCGATGGGGTACAGGTGCATGGTGGACTGCATGGCGGGCACCCGTGGACCGAACTCCAGATGCGCGGCGAGGGCGCCGTCGGTGAGTTCGGGTTGGAACGCCGCCTTCCAGTAGTGCTGCAACCCGGCGGGGAGCAGCGCGTCGAACGCGCCGTTGAGGGCCGGGTAGGGCATCCGGCCCACGTGCTCGGCGACCGGTGTCGCGACCGCGCGCAGGTCCGCGAGCAGTGCTTCGGCCTCCTCGTCGCTGCCGTTGAAGCACGACACCAGGAGCATGAAGGGCTCACCGACCCGGTCTTCGGGGATGAACGGTAGCGGCGGGGCGATCTGGAAGGCGGGGAAGGCACCCATCGCGCGCGGTGCCGCGGCGATCCAGTCGCGGTAGGTCCGCAACAGTTGTTCGGCGGCTTCGAGTTCGAAGAACATGGGTCCGCCGTAGATGGTGTCCACCGGGTGCAGGTCGAACTCCATCTCGGTCACCACACCGAAGTTGCCGCCGCCGCCGCGCAACGCCCAGAACAGGTCGGGATGCTCGGTCGCGTTCGCGGTGACGAAGGTGCCGTCGGCCAGGACGACGTCGGCGGATCGCAGGTTGTCGATCGAGAGCCCGTAGGCACGGGCGAGGTAGCCGATGCCGCCGCCGAGCGTCAGGCCGGCCACACCGGTGGTCGAGATGATGCCGCCGGTGGTGGCGAGGCCGAAAGTGTGTGCGGCGTGGTCGAAGTCGCCCCAGGTGCAGCCCGCCTGGACCCGGGCGATCCGCCGCTCGGGATCGATGCGGATGCCCTTCATCGCGCTGAGGTCCAAGACGATGCCGTCGTCGACGGTGCCGAAACCGGGCACGCTGTGCGCGCCCGCACGCACGGCGAGGTCGAGGCCGCTCGCTCGGGCGGTGTCGACGGTGACGCGCACGTCGGCGACGTCGACCGCGCCGACGATGGCGAGGGGTTTGCGGTCGATCATCCCGTTGTAGACCGAACGGGCCTGGTCGTAGCCGGGTGACTGCGCGGTGATCACCTCGCCGCGGACCGCTTCGAGCATGGTCAGTGCTGGTGTGCCGTTCATTTCTGCTCCCTGAGGGTCGGCCGGTGCGGCGGTCAGCCGAACAGGCGCAGGACGTGGTCGTGGAATCGACGCATCTGCGCCACCGGGCCGACTTCGAGGAAGACGGCTCCCCCGGCGGAGGTGGCGGTGTGCCCGGCAGGCCAGTGGTAGACCTCCCCCGCGGCGGCGGTCTCCACCGTGCCGTCGGCGTGCTCGAGCCGCAACGATCCTTCCAGCACGATCCCCCAGTGCGGGCTGGGGCAACGGTCGTCGGGAAGGCCCTGCAGGACCGGGCCGAAGTCGGTTTCGGGCGGCACGCTGGCGTACCGGACCGCCATGTCGCCCCACTCGATATACCGGGTGGTCAACTCGCCCTGGGCGACCTCGATGGGCAGGTCTTCGATCCTCGTCGCCATGATGTGCTCCTCGGTCGGCGTTACCTGTGACGCTACGGAGAACCGGTGCCGCGCACCTGACCTGATCTGACCGAATCGGCGCGAGCGCGAGGGGGTCGGATCGGACTATCTCGATGGGCGTCGAATCCGGCTAAGGTCGAGGAGTGACCGAATCGGCGTCGCCGAGCAGCGGTACGGCCTTTGTCGGTCGCGGCGCGGAAGTCGCGCGGCTCGAGGCCGTGTGGGCGGCGGTCGAGAGCGATCGGCGGCAGGTCGTCTTCGTCGGCGGCGAACCGGGCGTCGGCAAGACCCGGTTGGTGAGCGAGGCGGCCACCGCGTTGCGCGCGCAGGGTGCCACCGTGCTGTGGGGCGTGTGCCGCGAGGATCTCGACATCCCGTACCGGCCCTTCGTCGCGATCCTCGAGCAGGCGATCGAACAGGCCCCGCCCGAGGCTCTGCGCGCTATCGCGCCCACCGCGGCTGCCCCGCTGCTGCGGCTCACCACGAGCGTGTCGCGGTACTGGCCGTCGGCGCGACCGAATCCGGGTGACCGGGACTCGCGACCCGACCTCTTCGACGCCCTCATGCGTGTCTTGCTGGCGGCCGCCGAGCGCTGCCCGCTGGTGCTCGTCCTCGAGGATCTGCACTGGGCCTCGGAACCGACGTTGGCGATGCTGTCTCATCTGGTCGAGTCCACGGCTGGTGAGCGGTTACTCGTGCTGGCGACCCTTCGGACGACCGCACCGGACCGCACGGACGCGGTGGGCTTCGCCCTCGCCGATCTGCATCGTCTCGACGGTGTCGCCCGGATCGACCTCGCCGGGCTCAGCACCGACGAGGTGGCCGAGTACCTCGTCCGGGCGGCCGGGGTGTCGCGGGGGGCGGCGCTGTCGGCCGCGCCGGTACTGCGTGACCACACCGGCGGGAATCCGTTCTTCCTCCAGGAGTACTGGCACGACCTCGCGACCCGCGGCGGCTTGACCGCGGTACGGTCCGCCGTCGCCGCACCGCGATCGGTCCAGGACGCGCTGGCCCGCCGACTCGCGGCCTTCGATGTGGACCACGCGCGGGTGATCGAACTGGCGGCGGCCGCCGGTGATGTCGTCGACATCGACATCCTGACCGACGGACTCGACTCGAACCAGGTCCTCGCGGGGATCGACTTCGGTGTGCGCGCCGGACTTCTCGTCGCGGGGGCCGCGGACGGCGAGTATCGCTTCGCGCACGCCCTCGCTCGCCAGGCCGTCCTCGACCGGATGTCGGCGGTCGACCTGGCGGCCGCGCATGCCCGGGTCGCGGTTGCCCTCGAGCAGCGCGACCCCACCCGGGTGGCCGCGCTGGCGCATCACTATTTCCGGGCCCGTGCCCTCGGATACGCGGACAAGGCGGTGCACTACCTGGTGCTCGCGGCCCGCCAGGCCGAGCGTGGCATCGCTCATCGCGAGGCGGCGGCGCTGTACGAGCGCGCGGCGCAGGCGCACGCCGCGCGCGGACCGACCCGGGTCGAGCTCCTCTCGGCGGCGGCGCGCTGTCGCCTGCACGGCGGTGACTTCGACACCGCCCGTCGGCTCTACGAGGAGCTCGCGACGGACGGGGACCCACGTGTCCGGCTGGCTGCCGCAATCGGGCACGAGAACGCGTCGTGGCGGCCCTCCGCGAGTGGTCAGCGCTCGCTGGCGCTGCTCAGCGAGGCGCTGGGCGCCGCCGCACTGGACCCTGACGACCCGCTGTCGGTGCGCGCTCGCGCGAGCATGGGGCGGGCCGCGTCGTTCACCGGCGATTCCGGGCGGGCTCGGCGGATCGGTGAGGACGCGTTGGCGCGGGCCAGGGTCATCGGCGATCCGGAATTGCTCGCGCACGCCCTGTGCACGACGCTGTGGCAGGGTATGCGCCCGGATCTGGCGCCCGAATTGCTGGCACGGGCGCTGGAGCTCAACGACATCGGGGCGCGCCTCGGTGACGACGACTACCGGGGACCCGCCGCCTTCCACCGCGCGGTGTTCGCCTACCTGCTCGGCGACGCGGTGGCGTGGAGCAGCGCCCAGCGCGACCTGACCGAGTTGGCGTTGGCTCGGGGTCAGCCGTTCTTTCGGTATGTCGCCGGATGCTCGCGATGCGCGCACCGGTTCGCCGTCGGCGATTTCGCGGGTACCGAGCGGATCATCGACTGGCTCGACGACCAGTTCGCCCAGGAGTTCGGCGGCGCCACCGAGGGCTCATGGGGTGTGCAGCAGTTCATGCTCCGGCGGGTCACCGGTGGCCTGGAGCAGGTTCGTCCGCTCGTCTCCGGCCGCGAGAGCTTCGACGATCACTGGTTGCCGGGCCTTTTGGCCTTGTACACGGAGCTGGAGATGTGGCAGCCTGCCGCGCGTCTGCTGACCCACCTCTGCGACCGGATCGCGGATCACCGTTTCGGCGCCCAATGGGCAGGGGTCCTGGCTTTCGCCACCGAGGCAGCGGTCCGGCTCGACGACACCGAGGTGGCGGCGATGCTGCGCCCGTTGGTCGCCGAGTACTCCGGTGCCAATCTGATGGCCGGTGCGAGTGTCGCGGTATTCGGCAGTGCGGATCGCTATCTCGCCGAACTCGACTCGGTGCTCGATGCAGGCAGTGCCGACCTGCACTTCGAGCATGCTCTCGCGATGGACCGCCGGATGGGAGCGGTGACCCACCAGGCCGAGACATTGGCGGCTTGGTACCGGCACCGGCTCCGTCGTCCCGCCGCCGTGCCCGGACCCACCGCCGCCGACCTCGCCACCGAGGCACGCGCGCTGGCACGGCGGATCGGGCACCGTCGCATTCTGCGCGATCTGGATGCGGACCCCGCGCCGCACCGGGAGCACGTGATCCTGCCGAACGGGCTGACCGACCGCGAGGTGGATGTGCTGCGCCTGGTCGCCGACGGGCTGTCCAATCGCGAGATCGGCGAGCGCTTGTTCATCAGCGCCAACACCGCTGCCAATCATGTGCGCAGCATCCTGATCAAGACGGCCGCGCCCAACCGGACGAGGGCCGCCATCTTCGCCACCGAGCACGGGCTGCTCTAGCCGGTGGTCGGCCCGCCTGCGGTCGACAGCGGGGCGAAGGCCCCGTCCGGGGTGATGGTGCCGGACAGTTCCATGATGGCGTCGGCGGGGATGCCGGCCCTGACCGCGGCGGCGCGGATCGCGTCGACGTTGTCGGCCTCGTAGAGGCAGAACGTCTTGCGTTTGTCCAGCGACAGAAACGAACTGAGCCAGCGCACACCGAACTCGTCGTTGATCCGGTTGATCTCCGCGGCGGTCTCCGGGGCCACCTCGAGCTGTTCGGCGAATTGCCGCTCCACCATGAATATCGGCATCGGATGCCCCTTGGTTGTGCTCGAGCGCGGCCCACACGGTGCACCGGTCCGAACGGCGGTCCCCGGTCTTCACGGTACTCGCTCCAGCAAGCTGTGATCTCGACCTGATTCCGAATGATGCTTGTCAACGCTGTAGGTCTACACTGGCAAGGAACTGGATCAGACGGAGGTGCCCTCGTGGCCGAGGATTCGACAGCCGGCACCCGCCGTTCCACCAGCGCGGTGACCAGGGAGTCCGTGCTCGCCGCGGCGCTGATGATCGTCGATCGCGACGGCGTCGACGCGTTGTCGATGCGGCGGCTGGCCGAAGCGGTCGGCCGGGACCCGATGGTGATCTACCGTCACCTGCCCAACAAGGCAGCCGTGCTCGACGGCGTGGCCGAGATGGTGTTCGAGCAGCTGGTGGTCGATGCCGACGATCCGGACTGGGCGGCACAGCTGCGCGCGGTGGCGCGCGCGTTCCGCGCGTTGGCGCTGGCGCACCCGAATGTTGTGCCGCTGCTGGCGATCCGGCCGCTGTCTACCCCCCTCGGTATGCGCCCGATCGCGGTGGTCCGGCCACTCGAGAGCATCCTGCGGCTGCTCACCAATGCCGGGTTCTCCGGCGCCGACGCGCTGCACGTCTACCGCGCGCTGTTCGGATTCCTCTACGGTCACGTACTCAACGAACTCCAAGAGGTGATCGAGCGGCCGGAGGAATCGGACGAGGTCCTGCGGCTCGGCCTGCACCGGCTCCCGATCACCGAGTTCCCGCTGGTGCGGGCACTCGCGCCGGTACTGGCCGCCTACGACGGCGCGGCCGAACTCGAGCGAGGCCTGGACATCCTGCTCACCGGCCTCACCGCGACCCTGACGCCACTCTCGAGCTGACCTACTCTGGCTCGCTTTCACCTCGGACCTCCACCCTGCGCGGCGGACTCGACGTCGACCGTGCCACCCGCAGGTGTAGCCGCACTGTCCGGCTCACGCCTACTCCGTCACACAGCGGTCACCGTGGGCATCTATACCGTCAGTCTACGGTGTAGACGTCTGCTGTAGATGGACGTAGAATCAGCAGTACGACCAGCGAGGAATCATGGCCATTACCGAAGTCGCGGTCTACGCGCACCTGAGCAAGGCCGATGTCGAAGCCCTCGGCGAGGAACTCGACACGATCCGACGCGACATCGAGGAGCGGCGCGGCACCCCCGACGCCGAATACATCCGGCGCACGATCGCGTTCCAGCGAATCCTGGACGCGAGTGCGCGACTGCTCCTGGCGGGCACCGGCTCACGACTGGGCTGGCTCGTCGGCACCTCGGCGCTGGCCGCGGCCAAGAGCATCGAGAACATGGAGATCGGCCACAATGTGTCGCACGGCCAATGGGATTGGATGAACGATCCCGAAATCCATTCCCGCACCTGGGAATGGGACATGGCCGGGGTGTCGTCACAATGGCGCTACTCGCACAACTACCGCCATCACATGTTCACCAACGTGGTCGGCATGGACGACGACGTCGGATTCGGCGTCATCCGGGTGACCAGAGACCAGCAATGGCGACCACGCCTGCTCCTGCAACCGCTGCAGAACCTGCTCCTGGCAGCCACGTTCGAATGGGGCATCGCCCTGCACGGGCTGTATTCCGAACGCGACCGCGCCGCGACCGCCACCGAGAAGACCGCGCACACCCGGGCACTGCTCCGCAAGATCGGCAGGCAGACGGCCAAGGACTATCTGTTCTTCCCGATCCTGAGCGGACGGCGCTGGCGCCGCACCCTGACCGCGGGCATCACCGCCAACGCGCTGCGCAATCTCTGGGCTTACGTCGTGATCTTCTGCGGCCATTTCCCCGACGGCGCGGAGAAATTCACGCCGGAAGCGATCGAGCACGAGACGCACGGCGAGTGGTACCTGCGCCAGATGCTCGGCACCGCCAACTTCGACGCAGGCCCGATCCTGGCCTTCCTCAGCGGCCACCTCTCACACCAGATCGAGCACCACCTTTTCCCCGACCTGCCGAGCAACCGATACGCCGAGATAGCCACTCGGGTCCGCGCACTCTGCGACAAATACGACCTGCCCTACACCACCGGTCCACTGCCCCGGCAGTACCTGCTCACTCTGCGCACGATCCACAAACTCGCCCTCCCCGACACCTTCCTGCTGGCAACCACCGACGACGCACCCGAAACCGCATCCGAACGCAAGTTCGGCACCGCGGTCCCCGCCGAGCCGGGAACGATCCGGCGTGGCCTGCGCACCGCACTGCGCGAGGTGAGCGCTCGACGCCCGGGCGGCCTCCGTCGTCGCGGCCACGCTGGTCAGTAGTCGAGGACGTGTTCGGGCTGGCAGACGTACATGGGTGACGGCAGATAGCGGACGACCGCGTCCAGGAGTGCGGCGATGTCGTCGCTCGCCCGGGGTGCGTCGCACAGGATGGGAACGATGTCGCCGTTACGGGTGCGGCCCCGGATGCAGTTGTGCAGGTCCCGGACGGTGAGGCAGTCCGACACCGCAGGGTCCGGTTCGGTCAGCGTCTCGACGAGCGCGCGGCACCAGCGCTCGGCTGACTCCCGATGTTGTCCGGCAGCCCCGAGCACCGCGGCCGAGACCAGATCGATGACACCGCCGAAGTCGCCTCCGGTGCCGACCGGGACCTGTAGTGCCAGCGGCGTTGCCCCGCGAATGTCGGCGATCGCATGAAGACAGCGGTCGAAGTCGGCGGTGGGTCCGTCGAGCCCGGTGACCAGGCACAGGCGCGCGACCTGATGGTCGTCGGCGACCCGCAACATGGTGTCCAGCCGCGGCGTGCTCTGCGCGGCGGCGTCCACGACCACGACGACTCCGTCGGCTAAGCGAATGCAGCGTTCCAGGTCGGCGATGAGCGCCTCGCTCGCCGGCGCGGTGACACGAATCGTGTGCTCGACCCCCTCCGTCGACCAGCGGACGGTGTTCTCGGTGTCGCCGAAGCACCGGCGCAGGCGATGGGTCAGTCGGGTCGCCCCGCCTGGATCGCCGATGATCGTGACGTTGCGGATCGCCTGCGGGTCAATAGCTTTGGTGCCCATCGCGTTGCGGTACTCCAGATCGACGTCATCGCATCCTCGACGCGCCAACCGTACCTCCGCCCGAGCGGCGCCGGATCGGAATTCCGCCCCAAAGTAGAACGTGTTCCTATACCGTCGGCCACGTGCAGAAAGAACAACGCCCCGCCGTGGCTGACTGGTTCACTGCGGACGACGGCCAGGTACGCCTCAAAGGCACCCGCTGCAACGACTGCGGCACACCGTACTTCCCGAAGAACACGCTCGCCTGCCGCAATCCGCAGTGCACAGGTACCCACGACGGCTCCGAGCTCGTCGAGTATCTGTTCTCTACGCGCGGGCGGATCTGGTCGTACGCCGACGCTCGGTACAAACCGCCGGCGCCCTACGTCTCGGCCGATCCGTTCGTGCCCTACGTCGTCGCGGCGGTGGAGCTCGAGGTCGAGCAGATGGTGATTCTCGGGCAGGTCGAGCGCGGTCTCACCGTGGACGACCTCGCCGTCGGCATGCCGGTCGAATTGACCGTCGGCACGCTGTACGAGGACGACGACGCCGAGCACACGGTGTGGATGTGGAGGCCGGTCGATGACTGACACCAATGATCGCGACATCGCCGTCCTCGGCGCGGGCATGCACCCGTGGGGCAAGTGGGGCCGCAATTTCGTCGAATACGGTCTGGTGGCGGCGCGTGCCGCGCTGGCCGATGCCGGGTTGGACCACCGCGACGTCGGCTACATCGCCGGCGCCGACACCATCCGCAACGGTTACCCCGGCTTCGTCTCGGGCGCGACGTTCGCGCAGGCGCTCGGCTGGTCGGGTGCGCAGATCTCGAGCAGCTACGCCGCGTGCGCCTCGGGCGCACAGGCCATCGCCAACGCGCGTGCGCAGATCCTGGCCGGACTGTGCGAAGTCGCGCTGGTAGTCGGCGCGGACACCACCCCGAAGGGGTTCTTCCAGCCGGTCGGTGGCGAGCGCCGTGACGACCCGGACTGGTTGCGCTTCCATCTGCTCGGTGCGACCAACCCCATCTATTTCGCCCTGTACGCCCGCCGCCGGATGGCCTTGCACGGTGCCACCCTCGACGACTTCGCCGCCGTCAAGGTGAAGAACTCCAGGCACGGCCTGAACAACCCGAACGCCCGCTACCGCAAGGAAGTCCCGGTCGAGGAGATCTCCGCCTCGACGATCGTCTCGGACCCGCTGCGGTTGCTCGACATCTGCGCGACCAGCGACGGTGGCGCCGCCCTGGTGCTCACGTCGATGGACTACGCCCGCCGCCACGGCATCGCCGATCCGGTCCGGATCTCCGCACTGTCGACGATCACGCCGACGTTCCCCAAGACCGTGCTCGATCTGCCGGACTTCTCGACGGATTCGGCCGTGGCCGTCGAGCCGCCCTCGCGCACCTTCCGGTCGGCCATCGCGCACGCCGCCTACGAGGAGGCCGGGATCGGTCCCGAAGACCTGTCCCTCGCGGAGGTCTACGACCTGTCCACCGCGCTGGAACTGGACTGGTACGAGGACATCGGGCTCTGTGAGACGGGCGAAGCGGAGGCTCTGCTGCGCAGTGGCGCAACGACATTGGGCGGACGGGTGCCGGTGAATCCGAGCGGGGGCCTGGCCTGCTTCGGCGAAGCAATCCCCGCTCAGGCCATCGCCCAGATCTGTGAACTCACCTGGCAGCTGCGCGGGCAGGCCGAGGGCCGCCAGGTGGACGACGCCCGCGCGGGCATCGCGGTGAACCAGGGCCTCTTCGGCCACGGATCGGCGATCATCGCCACGCGCTGACCCACGGCGTCGCTCCCCGCGCGCAGGATCGGATCCGCCGACCTGCGCGCGTGGGGTATCGGCACCGCGCGGATTTCGGGATACTGTTCGTTACCCCATCGACCGGGCGCTTCGACACATCGGAGGACTGCCGTGTCCACAGCGATATCCGCTCCGTCGACGATGCCGGTCGCGCAGGGCACCGAAGGCGGTGGTGCCGCCCTCGATCAGGTCGCGCTCATGACCGGTGCGGCCGCGGTGATCGGCGCGGTACTGCTGTGGGTGGCCTACCTGCACCGGACCCGGCGCATCACCTGGCTGCAACGGCTGGCCGACTTCAGCGGTCGCATCATGAACCGGCCGGGCTGGGTGGCGCTCCCGATCGCGATGTTCCTCGCGACCATCCTCACGGCGTTTCTCGGCTTCATCTGGGATGTGAGCCTGCACGTCGGCAAGGGTCGCGACGCCGGACCGCTGGCCAACCCGGCCCACTACTTCATCCTGGTCGGCCTGTTCTTCCTCTTCATGGCGGGCATGCTTGCCGTCATCCTGCCGCTCGACGAGAAGCCGGGCCGGGCCGCGGTGAAGATCACCCGCGACTGGTACGCCCCTGTGGGCGGCATCCTGATCGCCGGTGCCGGTTTGTACGCGCTGATCGGTTTTCCGCTCGACGACATCTGGCATCGGCTGTTCGGTCAGGACGTCACGCTCTGGGGGCCCACCCACCTGATGCTCATCGGTGGTGCGGGTCTGTCGCTGATCGGCGTGCTGCTGCTCGAACTCGAAGGCCGATACAACCGGCCCGACCCCGCGCGCATCGACGGCCGGGTGTTGTGGGCGATTCAGGCGTTCGCTTTCGGCGGCCTGGTGATCGGGTTGTCGGTGTTCGGCGTCGAATTCGACTTCGGTGTGCAGCAGTTCCGGCTGGTGCTGCAACCGATGCTCATCGTCTTCGCCGCGACGATCGCCCTGATCTCGGCGCGCCTCACGCTCGGCCCGCTCAGCACGTTGCTGCTCGTGGCCTTCGCCTTCGGTGTGCGCTGGGTCGTGGCGGTCCTGGTCGGCACCGGATTCGAGGCGCCGCGCAATGTGTTTCCGCTCTACCTCGGTGCCGCGGTCGTGGTGGAACTGCTGGCTCTCCTGCCGTTGATCCGCCGACCGCTCTGGTGGGGCGCGCTGGCCGGGCTCGGGGTGGCGACGGTGGGCATCTGGCTGGAATCGTTGTGGATCGAGCGGATGTTCGTCAATCCGTGGGTCGCCGGGATGTGGCCCGAACTGCTGGCGATGGCGGTGCCGGTCGGTGTGGCGGGCGGTGTGATCGGCGCGATGCTCGGCACCGTCCTACGCGGCAAGCCGCTGCCCAGGCCTGCCGTGCGGCGTGGACTGGTGGTCGGCGCAGTGGTGATCGCTGCCGCGGCGACCACGAACGGGCTGATCATCCGCGTGCCGGAGCACGCGTCGGCGACGGTCGTGCTCACCGACGCCGAGCCCGTGCGGGGCGGGCGGATGGTCACCGCCGACATCCGGCTCTCCCCCACCGATCTGATCGGCGCCGACCCGGAATGGGTGGAGATCCTGGCCTGGCAGGGCGGTACCGGCGACGACAGTCCCGGCCACGGCCTGGTCGTGGACAAACTGCGTCGCGTCGCCGACGACCACTTCGTCTCCACCCGCCCGGTGCCCGTGCACGGCACCTGGAAAACGGTGCTGCGCCTGCAGGACGGGCGTATGCAATCCGCGCTGCCCCTGTTCATGCCGCTCGATCCCGGCATCGGCGCCGCGGAGGTGGCCGCGCCCGCGAGCTTCACGCGGCCGTTCGTCGAGGAGATCTCGGTGCTGCAGCGCGAGCGGTCCTTCGATCATCCGTCCTGGTTGATCGGCCTTGCCGGCCTGGTGGTGCTGGCGTGCAGCCTGGCCTTGATCGCGGCGATGGCGTGGGGCGCGGCTCGTGTCAACGACCGCTATCTGGCGGCGGGCAGCACACCGGATCAGAAGGCAACGGTCGGCACGTGATTCGCGAGGAGAACGTCGACATTCTCGCCGACCACTCCCTGCTGCTGGCGATTCCGGCCTTCCTGCCCGCAGTCGCGTTGGTCGGGCTGGTGTTGTTCATCGCGATGCGCGATCGGCGCGCGGAGAGGCGCGAAAACGAGGGCGCCGAAAGCGAATCCGCGCGGACCGACCGCAGTGAGGAGAATCCGTGAGCACTCGTCGACTCCTGCTAGGTCTTGTGACGGTCTGCGCGGGTCCACTGCTGATGAGCTGCTCGTCGGGCGAGCCGACCGTCGAGCCGGTGGCGACAGCACGCACCATCGACATCCGGATAGCCGACGGTGAAGTGTCTCCGGTCAATACGCGCACCGAAGCCGAGGTGGGGCAACGCATCGTGTTGCGGGTCGACAGTGATGCCACCGACGAACTGCATGTCCATTCCGCTCCCGCACACACCTTCCCCGTCGCCGCGGCCGCGGGCCAGGAGTTCGATTTCACCGTGGCGGTTCCGGGCCAGGTGGACATCGAACTCCACCGGCTCGGACGGACGGTGACGACGCTGCTGGTCCGGCGGTGAGTCCCCTCGCTCACGGCCTCAACGGCGCCGAGGACCTGCCGATTCCGCTCGCCTACGCATTGGTCGGTGCGGCATGGGCGCTGACCTTCTCGTTCGCGCTGCTGTTCGTGGCCTGGCGTCAGCCGCGACTCGACCCGCAGTCGCCGGGATGGCCGCTGCCCACGCCGGTGCGCCGACTGATCGACGCTCCAACAACGCGGTGGGTCGTCGCCACGGTGAGTGTGGTGGCCACTGCCTGCGTGATCGTCATCGCGATACTCGGTTCCCCCGATCCGGCCCTGAATCCGGTGCCGGGAGTGCTCTATATCGGCGTCTGGGTCGGGGTGATGGTGGCGTCTCTGCTGATCGGGCCGGTGTGGAAGGTCGTCTCCCCGGTCCGGGCGATCCATCGATTCGGCTGTCTGCTGTTGCGGCGCGCGCCGGAGCACGGAATTCTCCGCTATCGCGAGGAATGGGGTCACCTTCCCGCCGCTGTCGGCCTGTTCTCCTTCGTGTGGCTGGAATTGGCCTGGCGCACACCGGGTTCGGTGAGCTCGGTACTGACCTGGCTGATCGGCTATCTGGTCGTCACCTCGATCGGCCTCGCCCTGTTCGGCACCGTGTGGGCAGAACGCGCCGACCCGCTCGAGGTGTACAGCACCCTGCTGGCGCACCTGAGTCCGTTCGGCCGCGACCGCGCGGGACAGCCGGTCCTGCGAATGCCGTTGAACAATCTCGCGGGGACCCCCGGGCTCGCCGGATCGGTAGCGGTCGCCGCGACCTTGCTCGGATCCACTGCCTTCGACAGCTTCTCCACGTTCCCGTGGTGGCGCGAACTGGTCGACGACCTGACTCCCGTCGTCGATGCGACGCTGGTGCGCACGGCCGGACTACTGGTTTTCATCGGGGTCGTGGGCGGACTGTTCTCCCTCGCCGCGCGCGCCACCGGCGGTGTCGCCCCCGCCGATCGCGCGCTGCTCCCCCGACGACTGACGCTCAGCCTCACCCCGATCGTCGCGGGGTACCTGATCGCCCACTACCTCACGTTTCTCGTCGAGAAGGGGCAGGCGACGGTGCTGCTGTTCGCCGATCCACTCGACCGCGGCTGGAACCTCGCGGGCCTGGCCGATCGAGACGTGGCCTACGTGCTGTCGAGCCATCCGGGCGTGCTCGCCACCTGCAAGGTGCTCGCGGTGCTGACCGGCCATGTCCTCGGCGTCGCCGCCGCACACGACCGCTGTCTGGTCCTTCTCCCGCCTCGTCACCGGTTGACCGGCCAGCTGGCCTTGATGCTGACGATGGTCGCCTTCACCTTCACCGGGCTGTACCTGCTGTTCGGGGGATAGCAATCGTTCGGCTACGACGTCCGCTGGTAGCTTGGCCCTGTGCGCCAAGCGCATTCGAAGCTGTCGGTAACGGCCTGTCTGTTGGCTGCGGTAGTCGGTCTCACTTCCGCCTGCGCGAACACGATCTCCGGTCACGCACAACCGAAACTCGGGCTCGCGGTCTGCGACGCGGTGGTGATGTTCGTGCTCGACACCTCGCTGTCGATGGAGGCCAGCGATGTGGCGCCTACCCGGCTCGCCGTCGCGACGACCGCGGCGAAGGAGTACGCCGACCGGCTGCCGCCGCGCACGCAACTCGGGCTGATCACCTTCGCCGGAACCGCATCGGTGCAGGTGAGCCCATCGACCGACCGCACCCCGTTCAAACGCGCGATCGATGCCGTTCGGCTGGCCGAACGCACCGCCACCGGTGAAGCGATCTTCACCGCGCTCGCCGCGCTCGGTGCGCTGCAGGCGGTCGCGTCGCTCGAAGGTCCGCGCCGGATCGTCCTGCTCTCCGACGGCAAACAGACCGTGCCCGCCGATCTCGACGATTCCCGCGGCGCCTTCACCGCCGCCCGCGAAGCGAGACGGCAGTACGCCGGGATCTCGGCTGTTTCGCTCGGAACCAGCGGTGGAACGATCGAGGTTCCCGAGGCGAACGGCCGCAGCCTGGTCCCGGTGCCCACCGATCCGGACTCGCTGCGCGAGATCGGCAGACTGTCCGGCGGCGATTTCCATTCCGTGACAACACTCGCCGAACTGAACGCGGTGCTGACCGGCCTGACCTGCGCCGCCTGACCGCGTGCCGACGTTCGGACCCGAGGAATGTGACAACGCAGTAGGCGTTCGGCAGCGGATCACGCCCGGGGTCAGGCGGTTGTCTGTGCGTCGCCGTAGACGACGAGCCAGATGGCGCGGCCGAGTGATGCGGCCAGTTCCTCGTCGGTGATGCCCGTTTCCGAAGCGAAAGCGACCGTGAGTGTCCGTTCGACCATCGAGGTGAGAACCAGGGCGGTCGACTGTGGGTCGAGTCGGGACGCTACGCGGCCTGCCGCGCGCTCGGTGTCGAGGCGGGTACACACCAGTTCGGCGAAGCCGGCAACCCGCGTCCGCCAGTAGCGCGCCACCGCGCGGTCGTAGGCAGACACCTCGCTGAGCGCCAACAGCAGGTAGCGGTGTGCACGGAAGCCGCTGATCATCGCGGCGATCGCCGCGACGACACCGGCCTGCTCGTCGGTGTGCTCTGCGCGCCACCACGTTTCGGCGGCCGCGAAGAGGTCGGCGGTGGCCAGTTCGGCCATCCGGACCAGCAGGCTGCTCTTGTCCGGAAAGTAGCGGTAGAAGGTCGACCGGGCGGCGCCGGACGCGGCCGCGATCCGCTGCACGGCGAGCTCGGTGTACGGCGTGCCGTCGGCGAGCAGGTCCTCCACCGCGCGCAGTACCCGGCGCTCGAACTCCACCCGCCGGTCGTCGGAGGATTTGCGGGCCGATCGCGGGACGCGCGTCAGCGAGGGCATCGGCGCCCTGGATCCCGCTCGGCGCCGCGCTCGTGTGCTGGAGGCATGCCCTCATTGTGCCTGCCGCGCCGCGTATGTCGATGCCGGGAGCGGTACACCTCCGGCAAACATGTTGTGGCCGTGCGGTATTGACTCGGGGTGTGACGCAGCTCATCATTTTATCGGACACACTGTCCGAGACTCGATGACCGAGGCGGCTCACATGACCCCTTCCCCCGTCCCCAGCATCGAGTCCGCCGATGTCGTCGTGGTCGGTGCGCGCTGCGCCGGTTCCGCGACAGCGCTGACCTTGGCCGCGGCCGGTCGCCGAGTGATCGTCTTGGATTCCGCTCCCCTGCCCTCGGATACGTTGTCCACGCATCTGCTCTGGCCCGCGGGCATGGCCGAACTCCAGCGACTCGGTGTCCTTCCCGAGGTGGCCGCGCTCGGCGCGCCCCAGTTGACCCAGGCCTACGCCGAAGGCGCGGGATTCGGTATCGGGTCGGCGTTCCAGCCGGTGGACGGCATCGACTACGCGATGTGTGTGCGGCGGACCGGACTCGACGGGGTGCTCGTGCGGGCGGTGATCGCGGCGGGCGCCGACGTGCGGCCGAGATGCCGGGTGGAGTCAGTGGTATTCGACGGAAATCGCTGTGCCGGTGTGCGATACAGCGACAGCGCGGGTGCCGTCACCGAGATCAGGGCGGCGCTGGTAGTCGGTGCGGACGGGCGGCGCAGCACCGTCGCCCGCGCGGTCGGCGCGGAGGAGCCGTTCCTGACGGTGCCCAGCGGCCGTGACTGCTATTTCGCCTATTGGCGTGACTCACCCGATGCCGCACGCCACATCGCCGCGCAGTGGCGTGTCGGGGCGGATCTTGGCACCGCGTTCCCCTGTGACGACGGTCTCGTACTGAGCCTGGTACAACCGCCACGCGCCGAGGGCAGGCTCGGCCCGGGCGTGGCCGAGCACCGCTATTCCTCAGCGGTTCAACGGATTCCGGGGCTGGTCGACCGGCTACGCGGTTGCGAACGAGTCGGGCGCGTCCGGTCGGCCGTCGGCATCGCCTCGTACTTCCGCCGTTCCGCGGGCCCCGGCTGGGCGCTGCCCGGCGACGCGGGCCATTTCAAGGATCCCGTCACCGCGCAGGGGATCCGCGACGCACTGCACTACGGCCGGCGGCTGGCCGAAGCCGTCACCGATGTCCTCGACGACCCGCCCGTTCTCGATGCGGCACTGGCACAGTGGGAACGCACGCGGGTGGTGGAGTGCCGCGACATCTTCCACTGGACCAACCGGCTCGCCCGCGGCGAGGCCATGCGGCCCTTGGAGATCGAGCTCTACCGCCGCGCCGAGATGGATTCCGAGCTGGCCGAGATCACCACCGGCATCTTCTCGCGCACGCGCAAACCCGCAGATCTCTACACCCCGGCTCGCGCGTTGCGGCTCGGCTGGGACGCGCTGCGCCATCAACGCGATCAAGTGCCCGCCGTCCTCGCCGACATGGCGCGCGAGATCCGCGACGCGGTCGCCGAACGACAGCTGACGCGAACCACGTTGCGCGGCACTCCCCCTCGGGTGCCGACGCCCACCCTGCTCACCTCTGCGACACCCGGAGCTCAGCATGTCCGATAGCCCGTTCACCTGCACCCGCCGCACAGCCCTGCGAGCCGGGCTGGCCGTCGGTGCCGCGCTGGCCGTCCCGGCACCCACGGTGGGCGCCGCCCCCGGCCCACGCTCGCCGCTGCTGCGAACGACGGGCAGAACCGTCGCGATCTTCGGTGGCGGGATGGCGGGCCTGAGCGCGGCGCACGAACTGGCCGAACGCGGCTACGACGTGACCGTCTACGAACCCGCTCATCTCGGCGGCAAAGCCCGCAGCCTCGGCGTTCCCGGCACGGCGGGCCCGGGCAGACAGGATCTGCCCGGCGAGCACGGCTTCCGCTTCTTTCCCGGCTGTTACCGCAATGTCCCCGACACGATGAGCCGAATCCCGTTCCCGGGCAACCCGAACGGCGTGCTCGACAATCTCGTGCGGGTCGAGGGCACGGTCGCCGGTTTCGAGAACACCGCGCCGATCTTCCTTCCTGTCGAACCGGGCGGCCTCACCCAGCTGACCCCGCAGGTGATCCAGAACAGCATCATCGGTTCGCTGCGGTTCATCCCCGACCTGCCCGCCCACGAACTGGCCTTCTTCGCCAAACAGATGGCCATGTGGTTCACCTCGAGCACGGAACGTCGCTTCGGGCAGTGGGAGTACGTCACCTGGGAACAGATCATGCGGGCCGAGGGCAAGTCGGCCGCCTATCGCAAGTACCTGGTCAGCGCGCTGACCCGGATCACCGTGGCCGCCAAACCGCAGACCAGTTCGGCGCGCACGATCGGCACCATCGGCGAGGCACTCGTCCTGGCAGGCACGGGGCTCGTTCCGGAGTTCTCCGGCGGGGTGGACCGCATCCTCAACCGGCCGACCAACGCCGCGTGGATCGATCCGTGGGTGGCGTATCTGCGTTCCCTCGGAGTCCGGTTCGTCCTCGGCCAGGCCGTGACCTCGTTGCGGCTGGCCGGCGGCCGGGTCGAGTCGGCCACGGTGGCCGGTGGCGGTGCCGCGACCACGGTGACCGCGGATCACTACATCTGCGCCGTTCCCGTCGACCGGGTCGTCGACCTGTTGAGCCCGGCCATCCTCGACGCCGACCCACGCTTGGCCGGGATGCGCGAGCTGGTCACGGACTGGATGGTCGGCATCCAGTACTTCTTGCGCCGCCCCACCGACATCCCCGAGGGCCACATCGCCGCACTCGGGTCACCGTGGGCGATCACCGCGCTGCGCCAGGCACCGATGTGGGTGGGAGATTTCGCCGCAACCTACGGCGACGGCTCCGTCGTGGAATGCCTGTCGGTCGACATCTCCGACTGGGACACCCCCGGGATCCTCTACGGGCGCACCGCCAAGGAGTGTGGTGCCGAGGAGATCGCGGCGGAGGTGTGGGCGCAGCTCACGACCTGGCTCAACACCGGCACCGGCTGGTTGCGCGACGAGGACATCCACTCCTGGCACCTCGATCCCGGCATCACCTGGTCCGGGAACGGCATCCACAACGAGACCCCGCTCTTGGTCAATACGGTCGGGTCCTACGACAACCGGCCCGACGCGCACTGCGCGATTCCGAACCTCTATTTCGGCGGCGACCACATCCGCAGCCATATCGACCTGGCGACGATGGAGGGGGCCAACGAATCCGGCCGCGCCGCGGCCAATGCGGTCCTCGACGCGGCCGACGATCCGGGCAGCCGGGCGACCCGCTTCCCGCTCGTCGACCTGCCGGTCTTCGCCGGTGCCAAAGCCGTCGACGCCGACCGCTTCCGCGCCGGACTTCCGCACCTGCTCGACAGCTGAATCCGCTCAGCGCACCCGCACCATCGGCACGTGGCAGGCCGACTCCGTGAAACACTGTCCGGTGACCGCGGAACGAACGGTAGACCGCCCGCGATGCCGAAAGGAGACGGCCATGACCGACGAGCCCGGCAATTCCCGACCGCCGGCGCCGGTGTCCAAACGCAAAGCGGCGGCCCGGGGAACGGCCCGCAGGCTCGGTGTCGAGGACTGGACGAGCGCGGCGTTGCGGGTGTTGCTGCGCGACGGCGTCGGCGCCGTCACCATCGCCAAGGTCTGCGAGGAACTCGGGGTCACCAAGGGCAGCTTCTACTGGCACTTCGACGGAATCGACCAGCTGCTCGAGACGACAGCGCAGTTCTGGTGCGCCGATCACAACGACGCCGCCCGTGGCTTCCACGACCTCGACGACCTGCCCGTCGAGCAACGCCTGGAACGCATGGGCGCGTTGCTCACCGAGGAGCGGGTCTGGCAGATCGAGCTCGCGGTCCGCGACTGGGCACGCACCAACGCCAAGGTGGCCGATGCGGTGAAGGCGCTGGATCAGCGGATCTTCCACACCCTGTCCAAAGCCCTGATCGAGCTGGGGTTCTCGCCCGAACAGTCGGAGATGCGGGCCGGGCTGATGTGCTTCGCCGGCATCGGTTTCGTGCACGGCAATCAGAACCTGCCGGTGCCGACCGAGGATCAGCGTCGGGAGTTCTTCCGGTTCATCACCAGTGCCGGGCCGCGGTGCTGATCCCGCATTTCCGCGGCGGCGCTCAGGTCAGTGCGACCAGTTCGTGCAGGGTCGTTCCGTCACGCTGTGCGGTGCCGTTGCCGGTGTGCACGCTCAGCTCGAAGGTGGACTCGAACCGGAAGTAGCCCGGGTGCCCGACGAGCCGGTGTACGAGGGGCTTGACCAGGCGTGAACGCACGACCGGCAGATCGTCGAGCAGATCGTGGGCGTGGATGACCCGGGTGATGTCCAGGCGCAGTTCGAGTCGCCCCGGCACCCGCAGTTCGACCCATTCGGGGTAGGTGCGGCCCGCGATGGCGTCGAAGCGGGCGGGGCCCTCGGTGAGGACTGTCTCGCCGGTGGACAGCACGATATCGGCGTGGTCGGCCAGCATCAACGGGTTGATCTCGTGGCCGCCCTTGCGCTGCTGGGTCAGCACCGAGGCGAAAAGCAGCGAGTAGTCCTCGACGTACAACCGGCCCCAGTGCCAGCGCTCGATGATCTTCTTCATGTCACCGACGCCCCAGTTGTGGTCGTGGTAGCCACGTCCGGTGACCTCGTGCCGCACGCCGTCGAGCTCGATGGTCCCGGTCACTCGCGCGCGGGGCGCGGCGACCATCCAGCCGAAGGAATCCTTACCGCCGAAACGGGTTTCGCCCTTGCCGGGCATCCAGCTGGGCACCTCGTTGTGGAACCGCAGGTCGAAGACCAAGCCGTCCTCGGCCATCCGCAGATGGTGGGTGGGCAGACCGTCGTCGCGCGATTCGGTACGGGCGGTGTTGTCACCGATACGCACATCGCAGGCGTCCGGCGAGAACGAGGCCGCCGAGTGCGGATACCGCCGCGACACCTGGCGTCGGGTGCCGTCGGGCGCGTAGACGATCATCTCCACCCAGGGTCGCGCCAGCGGCAGGTCCTCGGGGCGACGTTTGATCAGGAAGCCGATCACCACGTGGCCGGTGTCGAGGTGCGCGTCGAAATACCAGTGTTCGAAGGCGAGCCTGCTCGCGGCGGGATGAAAGGCGTTGTGGTGCGGCTCGATCGGTGTCAGCTCGCCGTCGCCGCGGCCGGGCCCGTTCCATACTTCGACGATGTCGGTGGCAGTCATGGTCGCTTTCTGTCCGTTCATCGGCGCAGGGCCCCGCCGGCGTCGAAGGCCGCTTCACGCCCCTGCATCTGGGCCCGGTACCAGTTCTCGCGGTGGGCGAGCATGAGTTTCTCGTGTGCCCGCGCGAACGGCGGGCAGAACCGGCGCACGAGTTCCGTCACGGTGATCAGCGGGAAGCGCAGGATCGGGACGAGGATCCACGGGAACGCCGGTGGCATGGTGTAGTGCCGACGCGTACCGGGGGCCATGTACATCGCGGCGTACACCGAATTGATCCGGAAGTTGTACATCTCGCGTAGCCGGGTCAGGCCGCGATGACCGTCGCGGGGTGCGAACGCCGCCGGATACGACTCGATCAGTTCCGTCCCGTGCTGTCCGGCGTCGTAGGACCGCGACGCGATGGTCATCGCCAGCACGCGCAGTGCGTCGAGAACCGTGTCGGGGTACCAGCGCAGCCGGACCCCGAGCAGGTGGCCCATGTACTTCTGGAAGTGCAGCAGCGCACGGATTTCCGACGGTGTCGTCTGGTAGCCGAGCGCCCACAGACCGAGCCCGGGTGTCACGCTGCCCGCCAGCAGGGTCAGCATCTGGTAGGTCTGGCTGATCGGCAGCCCCCACCGTTCGATGTCCCACTCGGGATGACCGGCGACCTTCGCACGCACCGACACGTGCATGACCCGCACCTTCAGCGCGGTGGCCCGGCCCGCCGAACCGGCGGTGAGCAGCGCGCCGCGCTCGGAGACGTCCATCCAGAACCGGCAGGTCTCGAGGAACCGGCGCAGCGCGCTGTCGCCCGCGTACCCACCGGCCAGCGACAGCGGCGTGGCGACCGCCGCCTCGGTGTACATCTCGAGTGTCTCGGCCCCGGCGAAACCGAACAGCATGGTGCCCCAGCGCCGCCAGATCGCGGCACCCTGCTCGACGAGGTCGGGCACCACCCAGTCGGGCACCGTCTCGAACTCGGCGAACAGTTCACGCATCGATTCCGGTGCCTCCGGGACCGCGTCGATGCCCTCGCGCATGGCCTGCTCCAGCATCCGGCGCCCGGCTTTCGGTCCCATCTCACCGTGCATCACCTCCGCGACGAACCGCTCGGCCACCGGGTCACCGGCGAACAGGTCTTCGCACAGGGCGATCGCCTGCTCGTCGGTCGGGAACAGCCGCTGCCTGGTCACGGCCGTGAAGACACGTTCGACGCGCCGCACGCGCGGTGTGTCGCGCACCTCCCAGTAGCGAAACGCGCTGGGGCACTTCACCGTTGCCCCGGCGTGAAGGTATTCGACCTGACCTTCGACGGATTCGGCCACACCGGGCCTCCTGACGTGAGCATCCACCCGCTGACTGCGATCGGGTCGACCATACTATGTCGAATAGTCTTCCGTACCTGAAAGTACGGAAGACTGTGCGATCGCTCGATCAGCTCTCCGGAAGGAAGCGGCTGTCGATCACGGTCGCGTAATCCGGCAGCGGGGTGCCCGCCGGGATCTTGCCTTGACTCTCGGCCCACCGTCCCAGCTCCGTGAGCTTGCCCGGAAGGGTCGGCGGCAGTTGCAGTGTGAAATCGAATTGCGGGAGCACACCGCGCAGGAGGTCGGGTCGCAGCTGAGTGGCGGCCGAGACGGCCTCGACGGCGGGCTCGGCGAGTGCTTTCAGCTGCTCGCCCGCCTCCGACAGCGCCGCGAAGAACGCGGTCATGGCCCCGGCCTTGCGGGCGACGGCTTCCTGAGTCGCGAGGTAGAGGCTGTGCTGGTGATAACTACCACCCGTCAGCTCGACGGCGTCGGCGCCGAGCGCGGCCACCACCTGGGCCTGATACGGCTGGAAGATCGACACCGCGTCCACGTCGTGCCCGCTCGCCGCCGTGACCGTCGCCGACGGCGCGACCTGCACGAGGTTCGCCGTGATGTTGTTGTGCGACAGCGTATTCGCGGCGAAGTACGCGGCACTTGTGCCCAACGGCGTTCCGATGGACTTGCCCGCCAGATCCGCCACGTCGTCGATGCCCGCGCTGCGGCGGGCGATGATGCGCGAACCTTCCCAGCGTGAACCGTCGCCGACGATCCGCAGCGACGGCGAGCGGGTGAGCACAGCGGAGGTCGGCACGTCGGCGGCCGTGGCGATGTCGACCTGTCCGGCGGCGACCGCCTGCAGCGCTTCCACTCCGGACGGGAAATTGACGACTTCGACTGTCACATTGTGCTTGTCGAACAGCCCGACCCGGTCGGCGACGGGTATCTGCGCCCAGGACGGGTCGACGACGAATCCGACGGTCAGCTTGGTGGGATCGTCGCTGTCCGCGTCCGCGCACGCGGTCACGGTCGCGAAGGCGAGAACGGTGAGCGCCGCGGCGACGATGCGGCGAGGAGAGATCTGCACGATGGTGTGTCCTAGCTCGAAGGGGGGTCAGGCGATGGCGTGGTCGATGCCGAGCTCGTGGTGCAAGAGCTTTCGGAGCCTGCTGTAGCCGGGTTGCTCGGCCAGCGCGTCGGAAGGACGCGGCCGGGTCAGTGGGTTGGCGATCCGGTCGACGATGAGACCGTCGCGAAGCACACCGACGGTGTCGGACAGCCGGATCGCTTCGTCGATGTCGTGGGTGACGAAGACGACGGTGCGGTGGTATCTGGTCCACAGGTCGATGAGCAGGTCCTGCATTCGCAGCCGGGTCAGCGCGTCGAGTGCCGCGAAAGGTTCGTCCATCAGCATCACCGTCGGCTCACCGGCGAGCATCCGGGCGATGCTCACCCGCTGCCGCATGCCGCCGGACAGTTCGCTGGGCCGGCGTGCGCCGGTGCCATCGGGTAGCTCGACCACCTCCAGGAGTTCGGCGACCCGCCGCGGGCGTTCGCGCGCCCGGACACCGCGGGCGCGCAGGGTGAACTCGACGTTGTCGGCCACCGACATCCACGGAAACAGCACATCACGCTGAAAGGCCATGCCACGGCGCGGATCAGGGGCCAGCACGGGAACGTCGTTGTCGGTCACCTGCCCGGAGGTGGGGGTGATGAGACCGGCCAGGCAGTGCAACAGTGTCGACTTGCCGCTGCCGGAGGCGCCGACCAGCACGGTGAACGAGCCGTCGGGGATCGACATGGTGATCCCGCCGAGTGTCGGTGCCGGTTGCCCGGGATAGTGCACGACCAGGTCTTGGATACGAATTGCCATGTCAGCGCTCCTTTTCCGACCACTTCGTCAGGGGCGCCGTGACCGAGGCGATCGCCAGATCGCAGGCGGCGCCGATGATGCCGAGCACGATCAGGCAGGCGATCACCCGGTCGGCCTGGGAGAACATCTGCGACTGATAGATCCGGTAGCCGATTCCCGCGGTGGTGCCGGTCATTTCGGCGACGACGATGAGGACGAACGACATCGCCGCACCGACACGCAGCCCGGAGACGATGTCGGGAGCCGCCTCGGGCAACACGATCCTCAACAGGGTCTGGCGCCTGCCCGCGCCGAGGCAGCGGGCGGCCTGCAGGTAGTCGTGTGGCGTGCCCGACAGGCCGGTGTGGCTGTTGATCCAGACCGGCACGAAGACACCGAGCGCGATGACCAGCGCTTTGCTGTCCTCGCCGAGCCCGAACCACAGGATGGCCAGCGGAACGAGGCCGATGGTCGGGACGGGAGCGAGCAACCGCAGCACCGGCTGGAGCAGTCGTCGCCCGGTCGCGGTGTTCGCCGTCAGCACGGCGGCGGCGATACCCGCGACCGCACCGAGGACGAATCCTGTTGCGGCACGGCGGGAACTGGCGACGATGTCCTCGGCCAGCAGGCCGTCGACCCACATGCCGTACCCGGCTCGCCAGATCTCGGGCAGCGCGGGGAACAGCTCCGCGGGGAACTGCCCGCTCGCCGCGACCAGCGTCCACGCCGATGCTGCCAGTCCCAGCCCGGCGACCGTCCAAACCAGTGCCTTCGAACGCACGATCCACGTCGGCGGGCCGGGCCTGGGCCCGCGTCGTGGCCGGGATCCGGAGGTCGCGGGCGGATCCGGTGCCGTCGCGGTTCCCACGCTGATCGTCATCTCGTCGTCCTTCCTTCAGCTGTGGGCCGACGTGGGTTCGGGCACCCAGTCGAAGGGAACCGCCTGTGCCCGGTAGACCAGGGGGGTCAGGGTGAGGCGGTCGACCCCGGGGACGCGGGGTTCGCGGACCTCGGGCTCACCGGCGACGCCGTAGCCCTCGTAGGGACTGTGGTATTCCCAGACCACCGCACCGTCCGAGGTCGCCTGGAAGATTCGGCCGCGCATGCCCTCGGTGATGAGGGTGTTGCCGTTGGGTAGTCGCTGCGCGTTGCTCACGAAGGAGCTGAAGAACGTCCACGACGGGCGCTGGGAGTCCTCGGCGGTGTACTGCCAGACGATCTGCTCGGTCGCCGGATCGATCTCGAGTACCCGGGAACCCGCGTAGATGCCGAGCGGAGCGGGCGGATAACCCGCGCCACCCTGGTTGTCGAAGACCAGGATGTTGCCCGCGCCGGGCAGGCCCGGCGCGATCATGTGTGGGTTGTGCTGGCCCGAGATCTGATCGAGCGGGCGCGGCACCTTGTGGACGTTGATGCGCTGATGCTGGGCGCCCGGAACAGCGTCGAAGTACGGGCCGAGCTTCCAGGCGATCGAGCCGGAGGCCTTGTCGATCAGCGCGACGATATTGGCCTTGCGGAAACTCACGAGAATGTTGTCGGGCTGGAACACCGTGTCGGGGTCATCGGCGTGCCAGGCGTTGGGGCCCAGCGTCTTCGCGCTGTTCATCTCCAGGTAGCCCCACGGGTCTTCGGGGTCACGGGACGCGGTGGCGCGCAGGGCTTCCCAGCCGTGTTCGCTGAAGCCGAACTCGTGCAGGTGGTCACCGGCGAGCCACTGCCAGACGATGGCGCCCCGGGGGTCGACTTCGAAAAGTCCCTGGTCGCCTACGGTCATCGCACCGAGGTCGGGGACCACCCGTGGCACGGTCACCAGGAGCAGGCGCTTGCCGTTGGGCAGCAGTTCCCAATCGTGGTTCTGGCGTGCCGCGCCGCCGGGGGCCTGCGTGCCCCATTCCCACACGGTCTCACCGGTCCAAGTGAGTTGCCCGACCGTGCCGTTGGCGTAGATGCCGCCGCGGGCGTCACCGCTCTCGCTGAGCTGGACGCCGATGTCACCGAGCCGGCCCGCGTTGAGTGCCGGGTCGATGATGCGGGGAGGGACCCCGGCGAACGGCCACTCCCGCACGACGGTGCCTGCGAGATCGATGAGGCGGGTGATCGAGTCGGCTCCGGTGAACAGGATGTAGCTGTCGTGGGCGTTGCCGGGTTCGTGATGGGTGACTCCGCTGAGTCGTACGTAGGACATGTCGTCTACTTCACCTGTCGTTTGTTGCGGCGGAGGGTCGCGCCGGTAACGTATCTAATCGATTAGCGTAGGAAGAAATACGGCGCTGGACAGGGTAGAAATCGGGATGAGTGAAACCAGGACGAACTCGGGCGCGGCCCGCGATACTGGAGCGAATGTGACGACCAAACGGCCAACCCTCGCCGATGTCGCGACACTCGCAGGCGTCTCGACCGCCGCGGTGAGCTACGTCCTCAACGACGGTCCCCGCCCGGTGTCCGACGCGTTACGTGCCAAGGTTCTCGCAGCCGCCGACGAACTGCGCTACCGCCCCGACCGCAACGCCAGGGCGCTACGCCGACCACGCAAGTGGCGCCAACTCGGCCTGCTCGTCCCCGACCTCACGTTGCCGCTGTATGCCGCGCTGGCCGGGCGGCTCGAAATCGAGGCGCGCGCTCGCGATCACCTGACGATGATCGGCAACACCGGCTACGACCCCGACCTGGAACTGGAGTTCACGGCGGCGTTCACCGATGTCGGCATCGACGGCCTGATCGTGGTCGGCGCGGTCAACACCCCCGAGATCGGCAAGGTCTGCCGCCGCGCTCGCGTACCCGTCGCCTGGGTGCACAACCGCAGGGGAACCGTCGACACCCCGACGCCTCTCGTCCGTGCCGATCATGTCGCCGCGGGCAGCCTCGCCACCACACATCTCACCGAGGTCCACGGTTGTCGTGACATCGCCTTCGTCGGCGGCTTCACCGCCACCGACGTGGAATACGGCGACCGGGAAACCGTCGCCGAGCGGTACGAGGGCTTCGCCTCGATCGTCGACGGGGGCACCGTGATCCGCACAGATCTCACCCCGGAGGGGGCCTATCGGGCAGTCGGTGCACACCTGCGGGCGGTGCACAGACCGCAAGCTCTGGTTGTCGGCACGAACGGCCAGGCCGCGGCCGCGATGCGTGCTGTCACCGATGCGGGCCTGCGTGTTCCCGGCGACCTCCGCATCGTCGGCTTCGACGGTGGCGTGGCCCAGCAGTTCGGGCAGATCACCCTCACCTCGGTGATGCAGCCGATCGACGTCATCGCCGCCCGCGCGATCGGCGATGTTCTCGATCCGGCCGAGCCGGACCCGGCGACGTGGGCGCCGATGCCGGTCACCCTCCATCGCGGCGAGTCCTGCGGCTGCCCGTCCGACACCGATCCACCCCGGCGCCTATCCACTAGGTGACGGGAGTCGCGCGATCCTCCGCTCCCCCATGGCTTTCGACGGGGCGACGCAACCATGCCCGCAATGCCTCGGTGACCTCGGCGGGACGCTGTTCCATGATGAAATGCCCGCCGTCGATCCGGACGAGAGTCGCGTGCGGGATGTGTGCGGCCAGGTCCTCGGCATAGCGAAACGGGATCGCCGGGTCCTTATCGCCCCAGATCACCGATGTGGGGCAGCGGATGGCGCCGAGTCCCGCCGCGAGTTCGGGGCGCACCCGGACGCTGTAGCCGGCCCAGAAGTGGGCGTACCAGCGGCGTCCTTCGCGGGTGTTGAGGAAATCGAGGTAGCCGGACAGGCGGTGGGTGTCGAACGAGCCGTTGCGGACGAACTGTGCCAATCCCAGGCGGTGCACGAGTCCGATCGTTCGTGCCGTGAGGAGCGGGCGAAGCAGCGGGCGTCGCGCCGCGGCGGAGAACAGCCCGAACAGTTGGTAGTACGGCGTCGTGAAGGTCCGGTGAGCCCGGGAATTGAGGATCGCGAAACGCTGGACCCGCTCGGGGTATCGCTGCACGAACCCGAGTCCGAGGAAACCGCCGTAGTCGTGGCAGGCCAGATCGACGCGGTCGAGGCCGAGTGCGTCGAACAGTCGCGCGATCCGGTCGACCTCGGTGTCGTAGTCGCAGCTCAACCGCAGGTCACGAGTCGAAGCACCCCAGCCTTGCCAGTCGGGGACGATCACCCGGCGCGATCGGGACAGCGGCCCGATCTGGTGCCGCCACGCGGCGTGGCTCTCCGGCCAGCCGTGCAGCAGAACCAGCGGATCGCCCTGTCCCACATCGGCATAGGCCAGGCGCGCGCCGTCGACGCCGACCTCGTTCAGTTCGAAGGTTGTCGTCATCTTTGCTCCACATCTCGCACGGTGGTCACGATCGGTGGATGTATGGTCGCGTGCATGGCGTTGCCCGCACTTCCAGAAACGTGCGCTACCGAGCCGGCGGCCGCCACCGCACCGGCACGGCTGTGGCTGCGTCTCGGACACGCGGTCTATATCGGTCCCGGTATGGCGCTGGGGCCGCATTCCACCGCCGTGGCGAGTCTCGGTGTCGGTTTGGACGGGCCGTTCCGGGTCCGCGCGGCGGGCGTTCCGGATGTCACCGCGCGCAGCTTCCTGTTCCGCGCCCGGGTAACCCAC
This sequence comes from Nocardia sp. NPDC050413, assembly GCF_040655475.1. Lineage (NCBI taxonomy): Bacteria > Bacillati > Actinomycetota > Actinomycetes > Mycobacteriales > Nocardiaceae > Nocardia > Nocardia sp. NPDC050413. The sequence goes on from NZ_JBFAJZ010000001.1 coordinate 1,114,366, forward strand.
CACATTCTCGACACGGACGGACGAAGACTGTTCTGTTTCTTCGACCCGACCTCGTCCCGGATGACCCGTTGTCTCGGCGGGATGTCGCGCGACATCGGTGGTTTCAGCGCCGATCAGCGCAACGAAGCCGCCCTGATCGACCTGGGCAACTCCCCCGACCCGGATATCGATCGAGTACTCGATCTGGCCAGCGTCCCGGTCCCGACGATCGGCGATCCACGCATCGCCGCCGTGGCCGCGCAGATCCGCGCCGATCCGACCCGGCAGCAACGCGCGGCCGAAAAGGCCCTGGCCGCAGGCCTTTCCACCTCGTACTTCCTGCGTACCTTCGCCGAGCAGACCGGCACGAGTTTTCGCCGCTATGTCCAATGGGCGCGAATGCTGCGAGTGGCGAAAGCGTTCACCGAGGGCCACGACCTGACCCGGGCCGCAACCGACGCCGGCTTCGCCTCACCCTCACACCTCAGTGACACGTTCCGGGCCATGTTCGGCCTGACTCCCACCGCCTTCACCGCGCTCGGCGCCGAACTGCACATCGACGACTGAGGCGCGGCCCGGACGCTCAGCCCTCCTTGACCAGGTCCGGCTCCTCCTCGGCCATCACGGCTTCGCCGCGCGCGACCATGCCTGCCTCGTCGGACAGCGTCAGGTGCGGGATGAACAACGCGAGCGCGAACGCGAGGATCGCACCGGGGATCAGGTACCAGAAGCCGGGGACCAGCGCGTCGACGTAGGCGCCGACGATCGCGTCGTGCAGCTTGTCCGGCAGGTTCTTGACCACCGAGGGGATCAGCGCGCTCGGGTCGATGTTCGCCGCCGCCGCTTCCTGCCAGTTCGCCTGGAACGCGCCGGTGAGATTCTCGGTCAACCGGCCGGTGAAGATGGAACCGAAGATCGCGATGCCGAGCGCGCCACCCATCTCACGGAAGTAGTTGTTGGCACTGGTCGCCGTGCCGATCTGGTCGGGGGCCACCGCGTTCTGCACCACGAGCACGATGATCTGCATGATCAGGCCGAGGCCCGCGCCCATGACGAACAGCATGGCCGAGACCACCCACATCGAGGTGTTCGCGTCCAGCCGGGTCAACCACAGCATGTCGATGGCGATGAGGGCGGCACCGATGGGCGGATACACCCGGTAGCGACCGGTCTTGGTGATCACGTTCATCGAGGTGATGAGCGTGAGCATCATGCCGATCATCATCGGGATCAGCAGCAGACCCGATACCGAGGCAGAAGTACCGCTGGCCATCTGCAGGTAGGTGGGGATGAAACCGATCGCCGCGAACATCACCAGGCCGACCAGGAATCCGATCACCGAGGTGAGCACGAAGGTGCGATTGCGGAACAGCCACAGCGGCAGCATCGGCTCCTCGGCACGCGACTCGACGAAGACGAACGCCGCGACCACGACGACGAACGCCGCGATCATCGACAGCATCACCGTCGAACCCCACTCGTACTGCTTGCCGCCCCAGTCGGTGATCAGGATCAACAGGGTGGTCGCGGCCGACATGAGCACGATGCCCAGGTAGTCGGGCCGGAACTTGGGTCGATGGCTGGGGATGCTCAGGTAGCGGAAGGCGATGAACAGCGCGGCGATGCCGATCGGCACATTGATCCAGAAGCACCAGCGCCAGTCGAGGTGGTCGGCGAACAGACCGCCGAGCAGCGGCCCGGCGACCGAGGTGATGCCGAAGACAGCGCCCATCGGCGCCATGTACTTGCCGCGGTCCTTGGCGGGCACCACGTCGGCGATGATGGCCTGCGCCAGGATCATCAGACCGCCGCCACCGACACCCTGCAGGCCGCGGAAGGCGATGAACTCCCAGAATCCCGTCGACGCGGCGGCACCGACGGAGGCCGCGGTGAAGACGGTGATCGCGAACAGGAACAGCCAGCGCCTGCCGAACATGTCGCCGAGTTTTCCGTAGATCGGCATCACGATGGTGGTGGCGAGCAGATACGAGGTGGCGGTCCAGGCCATGTGGGAGACCCCACCGAGTTCGCCGACGATGGTCGGCATCGCGGTGCCGACGATCATCTGGTCGAGGCTGGCCAGGAACATGCCAGCGATCAGCGCGGAGAAGATCAACCAGATCCGCTTCTGCGTGAGGACGATCGGGGTCGGCGGCGAGTCGGCCGTCGTGGTCATCGGTGCGTCTCCCTTGTCGTGTCGCCCGGCCGGTCGAACAGCCGGGCGGCCATGGCGCAGTGCTCGTGCAGCGCTGCGGCGAGCGACCCGTTCGGATCGGCGGCCAGCGACATCGCCGCCCGCGTGGTGATGGTCGTCATGATTCCCGCGGTGAGCGAGGCGAATTCGGGCTCGACCTCGGCACCGAGCCGCGCCGAGAGGAGTTCGGCGGTGGCGGCTTCCAAACGGGCGCCGGAGGCGATGAAGGCGGCGAGCACTCTCGGCTCGGCGGTGATCAGCTCGGTGACCAGCGAGATACCTTCGCGCACTTCATCTTCGGGCTGGAATCCGGCGGCGTGCAGCCAGGTGAGGTCCTCGATGAGCACCCCGGTCGGACCGCCGGCGACGAACTCCTGCCGCGCTTCGGGTGTGCCGATGTCGCCGATCGGGCCGACCACCGCGTCGAGCTTGGTGTCGTAGTAGTTGAAGAAGGTGCGCGGCGAGACGCCGACCGCCTTGGCGATGTCGTCGACATTGGTCGCGTCCAGCCCGTGCTCGACCGCCAATCGCCGTGCGGCAAGGCACAGTTCGATCAGGGTCCGCTGCTTCTTCTGTTCACGCAGACCGATCGGGGGCTGCTTGGCCGGCTCGGAAGACATGCCGCCAAGTTAACACAAACTGCAATTTTTCAGAAACTGCAACTACATGAGCTCAGGCCTCGGCGGTACGACCCGACAGCGGCATCGCGGGCAGGCCGAGCTTGCGGTGGTCCCAGGACCTGACCCTGGTCTGGTCGACCCGGATCACGATGCGCTTGTTCATCATCTGCTCGACGAACGGATGGACCTCGGGGCTGTACGGGCCGACGTAGCGTTCGTAGATGTCGACGGCGGCCCGCCAGTACTCCTCGTCCTGCGTGTCCTCGATCAGGTGGGCGGTGCCCTCGATCGACACGCCACGCAGCTGGTCGTAGGTGTCGCCCGCTTCGGCCATGCAGGCGATGGTCGGGTCGCGGCGCAGGTTCACCGCCTTCTGCGATTTCGACTTGGTCTCGAAGTAGACGACACCGTCGATGTGGCCGAACCACATGGCGGTGAGGTGTGGTTTTCCGGACCGGTCGAGGGTGGCCAGCGTGAGCACCCTCGTGCTGTCGAGAAATTCCGCGATTTCCAGCGCATTCATCCGCACCACGGCTCGCTGATCGATCCCCACTACTGGCCACCTTCCGGTCCTGGTCACTTTCCGCCGACCCTACTCAGCCGAACAGCGCACCGCGGTCGGTCTGCCTAGGTGCGGGTTTTCGGGGTCGCGGGTGGGGTCCGTGCCTCGTTGCGGTGCTGGTCCCACCAGGAGGCGCTTTCCTGCTGGGCGGCCTCCTGGTCCTTGGACGGCGCCGGTGTACTCGGTATGCCGAGGACCCTGAGCCGCCAGTCGTCCTGCGGGATGGCGGCCACGATGCGCACGGGGACGACCGCCGTGAGCAGCAGGCAGTTTCCGACGCAGACCATCAGACAGATCGGGGGAACCGAGACCACGATCGCGGTCGCGAGGGTCCCCATCTGGATCGGATCGCGCGAGATGGACACGACGTTGCCGCAGATGCTGGCCGCCACGGTGACGAGGAGCAGCAACTCGTAGAACCGGACGAGGGACGTGGCCTTCTCGTCACGGATGCCGACCAGCGTGATGAAAGTGCAGGCGACCAGCGCGACCGTCAGACCGACGACGAGCGGCCACAACCACGTCAGGTGTTCCGGAACCCCCGCCACCGCCGCGAGAGTCGAGGTGAAGGTGAAGGATGCGATCGCCGCGGCGACAACCAGTACCGCCCCTAAACCGACCAGTAGCTTCGGCACCGTCACTGGAACAGGACGAGGGAAACGGTCCGAGTGGTCCATCGGGCTCCATTCTACGGGCTTTTGACCGCCAAATACGCAGGCACTCAACAGAGTACGGGCACGCGGCGGGCCGCGCCGCGAGCGGACCGAGCGGACACCGTAAAGTCCCGTCACACATGATTCGCAACAGGATTTCGGCGCGGGGCACCGGATCCGGCGATCGGCGCGAAGCCAGGGTCAAGCCGTGGGTTTTCGGGGTACCGGCCCTGGGAGAATTGTGGAACTCTTCCGCTTCACGCGGTACCGATCGAACACCGGGACCGACTACACCGATGCGAAGGACCACCGAACCCATGCGAATCGCAGGACTGACCGCCCTCGCGGCGGGCGCACTGATCCTCCCGGCCACCCTGGCCCCCGCGGCCTCGGCGGAGGTGGAGGACATCACCATCTACGCCTGGGGCAACAGCGAAATGCCCGTCGCCTGCGACTATGTGGGTGCCAACTGCACGGTCATGGCCCGGATGTTCGGCGCCGACTACGCACTGCCCGCCACCGTCACGATCAACGGCAGCGAGCTCACCTCACCCGAGCGCCTCGACTACCCGGACCGGCAGCGCAGCGCGATCCGCGGCACCTGGCGCCCGTCGGCCAAGGGCACGTACACGATCGTGGCCACCCAGGGCTCCTCCACCAAGACCCTCGTCGTCGAGGTCACCGGTGACCCCCAGCTGGGCAGCGGCTCGGCGGGGCTGCCCAGCGGTTCCAGCTGATCAATCGGCCGACCGGCTGACCGCCCGGTGCGGGCGGTCAGCGCGTGCACCGATCACTGCCCGAGCAAACCCTTGGCGACGTGGGTCACCTGGATCTCGTTGCTGCCCGCGTAGATCATCAGCGACTTCGCGTCGCGGGCCAGCTGCTCGACCCGGTACTCGGCCATATAACCGTTGCCGCCGAACAACTGCACCGCTTCCATCGCGACATCGGTGGCGGCCCTGGTGGAATACAGCTTCATCGCCGAGGCCTGTGCCAGCGTCGGCATCTTGCCCGCCGCCGAGCTCTCCAACGCCCGGAACACCATGTTCTCGACGTTCAGACGCGCGATCTCCATTTCGGCCAGCTTCAACTGGACCAGCTGGAAGCGGCCGATCTCCTGCCCCCACAGCTTGCGCGACTTGGCGTATTCGATGCACAGCCGGTGGCATTCGTTGATGATGCCCATCGACAAGATCGCGCAGCCGACCCGTTCGACGATGAAACTCGCCCGCGCGCTTTCCCGGCCGTCACCGCCCTGGTGATCCTCGGTCTCCCCGAGCAGGCGGTCCTTGCCCAGCCGCACATTGTCGAAGAACAACTCACCGGTGGGCGAGGAATGCATGCCCATCTTCTTGAACGGTTTGCCCTGAGTGAACCCCTCCATGCCCTTGTCCAGCACGAAGGTGAGCACCTTGCGGTCGCGTTTGTCGCCCCCGTCGCCTTCGTCGAGCTTGGCGTAGACGACCACGGTGTCGGCGAAGGGGCCGTTGGTGATGAAGGTCTTCTGCCCGTTGAGGATGTAGTCCTCACCATCACGGCGGACGTAGGTCTTCATGCCGCCGAACGCGTCGGAACCGGAGTCCGGCTCGGTGATCGCCCACGCCGCCACCTTCTTCAGGGTGACGATGTCTTTGAGCCACCGCTGCTTCTGCGCGAGCGTGCCGCGTGCGGCGATGGTCGCCGCACCGAGGCCGAGGCTGACACCGACCGCCGCGACGCTACCCAGGGTGACGCCGGTCAGTTCGCTCACGAGTACCGCGGCCATACTGCCCTGCGCCGCAAGCGGGTTCGACGCGGCTTTCTTGTCCGGCTTCTCCGGCGCGGGCTCACCCGCCGCGATCCGGTCGGCCCTGGCCTGTTCTTTCGCCAGCATCTTGTCGACAGCCTCACCGGCCATCACATCGAGCCCGAACTGGCTGAACAGTGTGCGCATGATGTCGTACGGCGGCAGCTCGCCGTGTTCGAGTTCGTCGATGTGGGGACGAACTTCCTTGTCGATGAACGCGCGCACGGATTCGCGGATCATCTCGTCGGTCTCGGACCATTCGAACATCGTTGTTCACTCCAGGATTCGTGGTTCAGGGCAGTCGGGCGGCGATGTCGTCGATCGACCACGCCTCGTCGGTCTCGATGGTCTTGACGTCGTGCCAGCCGGCGAGTTCGCTGATCGCGCCGCCCTGCACCGCGAACACCTTGCCGGTGATCGGGCACTTCTCGCCTGCCAGGTAGGCGACCAGCGGTGAGATGTTGGCCGGGCTGAAAGCGTCGAAGCTGCCCTCGGCTTCGGCGTCGGCCGCCTCGGCCGCCATCAGCGCGCCCATTCCCGGGGTGGCCAGGGTCAGGCGGGTGCGGGCGATCGGGGCGATCGCGTTGGCCCGCACGCCGTAGCGCTCGAGCTCGTCGGCAGCGACCAGGGTCAGCGCCGCGATCGCGGCCTTGGCGGAACCGTAGTTGGCCTGGCCCGCGTTGGGCACCGTGACGCCGGAGGCCGAGGCGGTGTTGATGATGGCGGCGTTGGGTCGACGGCCTGCCTTGGACTCGGCCTTCCAGTACGCCGAGGCGTGGTGGATGACCGCGAAATGGCCCTTGAGGTGCACCGCGACCACGGCGTCCCAGTCCGACTCGGACAGGCTGGGGATGAAGCCGTCGCGGAGAATACCCGCGTTGTTGACGACCACGTCGAGGCCACCGAACTCCGAGATCGCTTGCCCGACCAGAGCTTCTGCGCCCGCCCAGGTGGCGACGTCATCGGTGTTGGCCACCGCCCGGCCGCCCGCGGCGACGATCTCGTTCGCCACTTCCTGCGCCGGGCCTACATCGACACCGTCACCGCTGTTGCTGCCGCCCAGGTCGTTGACGACGACCGCGGCACCCACGCGGGCGAACAGCAGCGCGTGCTCACGTCCGATACCGCGACCGGCACCGGTGATCACCGCGACCCGTCCTTCCAGGGCACCCATGCTTACTCCTTCGTTCACAGTCTTGGTCGGTCGCCACGGATGTGGGTCCGACAGCCGGCGAAGACCTGCCCGCGCACGAGGATTCGGCGCGGGCGGATATGGGTCAGTCCGCGATTTCGGCGATGCCGTTGCTCAGCACCACATCGGTCCCGCGCACGGTCTCGAACGCGTACGTGGTGACACCGTTGTCGGTGCCCGCCTTCCAGATTCGCGTCTCGAGGTCGTCACCGGGGAAGACGAACTTGGAGAAGCGCACGGCCAAGCGCCGCACCCGCGAAACGTCGGAATCGGCGACTTCGGCGAGGACTCCCCACCCGGCCATCGCCATCGTGCACAGACCGTGCGCGATGATGCCGGGCAGACCGGCGTCCTTGGCGACTTCCTCGTCCAGATGCAGCGGTACCGGGTCACCCGAGGCGGGCGCGTACCGGAACGTCTGGTCGTCGTCCACGTGGTGGGCGGTCTTCGCCTGCGGCGAGGACTGTTTGAGCTCGGCATAGGGCTCGATCACCGGGATCGCCTCGCCGACTCTGTCGCCGGCGTCCACTCCGCGGAAGAACCCGGACAGGTACTGCTCGTTGACCAGGTCACCGCTCACCTCGTCTTTACAGGTGAGGTGGATGTAGACCAGCGAGCCGGTGGACTTGGTCTCCCAGCCGATCACCCGCCCCTGCGAGACCAGCTTGTCACCGGGCTTGATCGGCCGGTGGAAGTGGAAGTCGTGCTCACCGTGAGTGATCCGGCCGAAGATTTCCATCGGCACCACGTCGACGGCGGGCATCATCAGCGCGTCGAAGACCGGGACGATGGCGAACACCGGCGAGCCCACGTCACCGCGGCGGTGCGCGGTGATCGGGTCGTTGGTGGCCGCGGCGTACTCGGCCAGCCGCTCACGGGTGACCTCGAAGCGCTCCGGGTCCGACCACAGGTTCAGAGCGTCGAGGTCGAATTCGGCTACGTCGCCCATGGTCAGGCTCCGGCGGCGAGGGCGGCGAGCTTGTCCAGCGAGGTCTGCAGCTGCTTGGTGCCGTCCTTTTCGACGGCCTTGCCGAGGGCGCCCTTGATCAGCGAGCCCTCGAATTCGCCTGCGACCTGGACCTCGGTCTGGTCGCCGTCGGGCGTCAGGTCGAAGGAGAAGGTGGCCTTCACCCCGGCCATCCCGGTTCCCGTCATGACCAGCCTGGTCGGGGCGACCTCGCCGACGACCCACTCCATCTTGTTGGCCATGCCGAGCATGAAGATCTTGGCGGTCAGCGTCGCGCCCTCGGTCAGGGTGGCCGGCGGTTCGACCATCCAGCGCTCGTGGATGGTGAACCAGTCGCCCCAGGTGGACGGGTCGGTGATCACGCCCATCAGCTTCTCGGCGGGGGCGTTGAGGGTGGCGGTCTTCTCGATGTGACCCATGAGTGTTCTCCTGCGAATGGTGGTGTGGTGGAAGGCCGGTCAGCGGTCGGCGCGCTGGTACGCGGTGACGACCGCGGCGCCGCCCAAGCCGATGTTGTGCTGCAGGGCAGCGGTCACGTTGTCGACCTGACGGGCATCGGCGGTGCCGCGCAGCTGCCAGGTGAGCTCGGCGCACTGCGCCAACCCGGTGGCGCCGAGCGGGTGCCCCTTCGAGATCAGGCCGCCGGAGGGGTTCACGACCCACTTGCCGCCGTAGGTGGTCTGGTTGTCGTCGAGCAGCCGACCGGCCTCGCCCGGCGCGCAGAGGCCGAGGGCTTCGTAGAGCAGCAGTTCGTTGGCCGAGAAGCAGTCGTGCAGTTCGATGACCTGGAAGTCCTCGGCGCCGAGTCCGGCCTGCTTGTACACCTCGGCAGCGGCGGCGACGTTCATGTCGTAGCCGATGATGTTCTTGGCCGTGCCGTCGAAGGTCGAGGCGAAGTCGGTGGTCATGGCTTGACCCACGATTTCGACCGCCTGGCCGGCGAGGTCGTGTTGGTTCACGAAATCTTCGCTCGCCAGGATCGCCGCACCGGAACCGTCGGAGGTCGGCGAGCATTGGAGTTTGGTGAGCGGGTCGTAGATCATTCGCGAATCGAGGATCTGGTCCATGGTGTATTCGTCACGGAATTGCGAATACGGGTTGTTCACCGAGTGCCTGTGGTTCTTGAACCCGATTTTCGCGAAATGCTCGGCAGTGGTGCCGTATTCCTTCATGTGCTCCCGGCCCGCGGCGCCGAACATCCAGGGCGCGGGCGGAAAGAGCACCTCGGAGATTTCGGCGAGGGCCTGCATGTGCTTGGCCATCGGCTGCTCGCGGTCGTCGAAGGTGGTGCCGAGCGAGCCGGGCTGCATCTTCTCGAAACCGAGCGCGAGCGTGCAATCGGCCAGGCCACCACGGATCGCCTGCGCCGCCAGATACAGCGCCGTCGACCCGGTCGAGCAGTTGTTGTTCACATTGACCACCGGGATACCGGTCATACCGAGTTCGTAGACCGCGCGCTGCCCCGACGTCGACTCGCCGTACACGTATCCGACGTAGGCCTGCTGCACCTCGGAATAGGAAATGCCCGCGTCGGTGAGGGCTTTGGTGCCCGATTCCCGTGCCATATCCGGGTAGTCCCAGATGCTGCCGTCTTCGTTGAATCGCCGACCCGGCTTCTCGAATTTCGTCATACCGACACCGACGACGAATACCCGTTGCGTCACAGGACAGTCCTCTCCATAGATCAGCCGTGCGGCTGTCACCTATGACGCTAGGAGTTCGGCTGCCGCCCGACGAGGACCGCAGCGGGCCGTTCGGGGGACCGAAACGATCATCGCCGCTGCGGTACCGTACGAATCGCCTCGCCCGACGTCGAAGGAGCCAAGTGGCGCAGACGATTCCGATGCGGTTCTTCCGGGCGACAGTCGAGTCGATGGTGAAACGCGGCCTCGATGTGGAGCGCGCGCTGCGCGGAGCGGGACTCGACTGGCGGCTCTACGCCGAGGACCGTGCCCGGATGACACCGGAGCAGACGACCGGGGTGATCCGCGCACTCTGGGAGCAGACCGACGACGAACTGCTGGGCTTGGGTCCGCGACCGGTTGCACGCGGCACCTTGCGACTGGCCGGGCTCACCGTCATCCACACCCGGGATCTGCGCGGCGCGCTCGGTCGCATGTTCGAACTGTCCTCTGTGACCACCGGCATCCGCTGGACGTTGCGCGCCGACGACGCGGGCCGCGCGACGATCAGCATCGCCGATCCCGACGTGCGCCTCGATCCGTTCGTCGCGTTCGCGATGACCGGTGGGGTGCACCGGTTCGCCGGCTGGCTGATCGGAGCGCCGATCCCGTTGCTTTCCGTGGATTTCCCGTTCGATGCCGAGCACCTGGCCGAGGAGTACACGACGATTTTCGGCGTCCGGCCCACCTTCCGTGCCTCGCGGTTGGCGATGTCGTTCGATGCGGCGTTGCTGGCCAAGCCGGTGGTGCGCGACGAAGCCGACCTCAAACGATTCCTCCGTGACTCCCCCGGTGTGCTGTTCTACGCGCAGGACCAGGCCACGACCACCACGGCACGGGTGCGCGCGATCATGGAGCGCAACCCGAACGGTCCCTGGCTCGGTGCCGACGAACTCGCCCGCCGCCTATCGATCAGCGCGCCGCACCTGCGGCGGCTGCTGCGTGCCGAAGGCACCAGCCAGCGGCGGATCCAGGAGGAGATCCTTCGCGACCGCGCCATCGAAGCTTTGGTCCACGGGGACGAGTCGATCGCGGATCTCGCTGCCCGCCTAGGGTATTCGGAGGCAAGCGCCTTCCGCCGGGCGTTTCACCGCTGGACCGGTAGCGCGCCGAGCGACTACCGCTCGACCCGAATCAGGAAGCCGTGACCGTATGACGCACACCGAGTCGGAAGCCCGCTTGGACGACACGAGCAATGTCTTGATCGCACCGACGGGATCGCGCGACACCGCGATCACGGACTTCTTCGGGTCAACGATCACCCCGGCGGATCTTGCCGCCGGATCGACGGATCTCACGCAGAAGACCGTCTACCTGTGTGGTGATATGGCAGCGATCGACGAACATCAATTGCGTTCGGCCGCACGGGTGTTCGTTGTCCGGGAGCTCTCACATGGTGACCGCGACAACGAACTGCCGGCTCGCGTCGACCTCGGTCGTGTCCCGGTTCGTGTGCATCGCGTCGGCGTGTACTACCGCCGCTTCTTCGCCCTCGAAGACGACCACTTCGGGCGGATCAGTGCCGAGCACACCTTCCAGTCCCTGACCGAGTCCACCAAGCCGGGTTCGGCCCACCGCAGCGGTATCTACCTGACACCTGTCACGCGAAGAGATGACGAACTGCATTTCCGGCTGCTGCGCTGCTCGACGAATCTCTCGGGGCCGACCGAGGGCTTCGGCCCGACCGACACGAGCATCGTCGACGCCCTGAACAACGAGGCCGCCACCGTATTCCGTGGCCACGCGCCGCTCAATCACGTTCTCGCCCAGATCTATCACAACACCCCGGCCACGGCCGGGCGCAAACAGTCCAAGGCCAAGATCTCCGCCCATGCCGACAAGACCAAGGACATGCCCGTCGGCGGCATCATGGCCTTCTGCACCTTCTACGACGGGCTCGACATGCTGGCGCCCATGACCGCCGACCCCTTCGACTACGGCGTGCGGAATACCAGCGGTCTGACCGAACTCCGCTTCCGCCTGAAGGATTCGGCCGACGCACGCGACGGGGTTCCCGTGCGATTCGATCTGACCCTGTATCCCGGTTCCGTGTTCTTCATGCCGCTGTCGACCAACCGCCTCTACACCCACGAGATCCGGCCCCCGGCCCCGGACGTCGGATCGCTGCCGACCCGTCTGGGCTACGTGGTGCGCTGCTCGAACGCCGAAGCCGTTCACAGGGAGGGCCAGACCTTCCTGAAGCGCGCCGGCGGCTTGGTGAAGCTGGAGCCGCCCACCCCCGAAGGAGTCGACGAATTGCGCGGGCTCTACGCCGAACAGAACAGAACCACGTCCTTCATCGACTACGGCGACCGGTTCCCCTTCAGCATGAACGCAGGAGACTACGATGCTCCCCGAATCTGACATCTCCGACGAAATAGCCTCGTACGCTTTGCCTTTCGAGCGCAATCTTTTCACGGAGCTTTCCGGTTCGGCTCGCCTGGAGGAAACGGGAAGCGGCCGGCGCGGCGCGACTCTCACCGCCCCCGATGCGGCGGGTCGCGTGCCGCTCGTCCGGACCACCACCCGCTATGCCCGCCCGACGCAGCGCTTCCAGCCGCTACATCACCACCTGGCACAGCGGATACAAGCCCGAGCGGGAATCGCGGTCGGTTTCGACAACGCGCTCATCGAGAGCTATACGAACGCCTACGCCACCATGGGCAGCCATTCCGATCAAGCCCTCGACCTCGCCGACCAGTCCTTCATCGCCGTCTTCTCCTGCTATCGCCACCCCGAGGCACCACCGCGGACGCTGATCTTCGAACGGAAGGGGACCGAGGAGAATTTCGCGATCCCCCTCGCGCACCACAGCGTCGTCGTGTTCTCCGTCGCCGCCAATCGGCGGTACAAGCACAAGATCGTGCTCGAGCCGTCCGCACGGTCGGTCGAGAACCAGTGGCTCGGCGTGACTTTCCGGAAATCGAAAACCTTCGTCCGGTTCCGCGAGGGCCGGCCGTACCTACCGCAGGGCGCACGTCTCACCTCGGCCGACGACGATCAGCGACGAGAGTTCTACCGCCTGCGACGACGTGAGAACAACGAAACAGACTTCGTCTACCCGCCGCTGACCTACACCGTCAGCGAAAGCGACCTGATCCCACCGGCCTGAGCCACCGACTGCTCCCCGCGTCGAGGACGGTCAGCTCAGGTGATGCACCTCCTGCATTCCGTAGACCGGGGTCGGCACCCCTTCGAACCGGGCCTTCAACTGCAAGGCCAGGTACAGCGAATAGTGGCGGGATTGGTGCAGGTTGCCGCCGTGGAACCACAAGCCGGGCTGCTTGGTCGGCTTCCACATATTGCGTAGCTCCCCTTCCCAGGGGCCCGGGTCTTTGGTGGTGCCCGAGCCGTAACCCCAGCATTTGCCCACCGTGTCGGCGACGTCCTGGCCGATGAGATCGGCCGCCCAGCCGTTCATCGACCCGTAGCCGGTCGCGTAGACGACGAGATCGGCGGGCAGTTCGGTGCCGTCGGCCAGGATCACGCTGTCCTCGGTGAGTTCGCGGACCTGCCCGTGCGCCAGCCGGATATCGCCGTTGGCGACGAGTTCGGCGGCGCCCACATCGATGTAGTAGCCCGAGCCTCGACGCAGGTATTTCATGAACAATCCGGAGCCGTCGTCGCCCCAGTCGAGTTCGAATCCGGCGCGTTCCAGGCGCGCGTAGAAGTCGGCGTCGCGTTCGCGGATCGCGTCGTAGACCGGGATCTGGAATTCGGGCATGATCCGGTACGGCAGCGACGCGAAGGTGAGATCGGCCTTCTGCGTGGTCATTCCGGCAGCAAGGGCTCGCTCGGAGTACAGGTCGCCGAGGCCGAGTTCCATCAGCGAGTCCGACTTCACGATGTGGGTGGAGGACCGCTGCACCATGGTGACCTCGGCACCCGCCTCCCACAGGGCGCCACAGATGTCGTGGGCGGAGTTGTTGGCCCCGATCACCACGGCACGTTTGCCCGCGTAGCGGTCCGGCCCGGGGTGCCGGCTGGAGTGGTGCTGGTCGCCCCGAAAGCGGTCCATCCCTGGGAAATTCGGGATGTTCGGTTTGCCCGACATCCCGGTCGCGAGCACCAGGTGGTGTGGGCGCAGCACGAGCGGGTCGCCGTCGCGTTCCACCTCGACCACCCAGGTCTCGCTCGCGGTGTCGTAGCGAGCCGAGGTGCAGGTGGTCTTGGACCAATACGGCACCTCCATCACCTTGGTGTACATCTCGAGCCAGTCGCCGATCTTGTCCTTCGGCGCGAACACCGGCCAGTTGTCGGGGAACGGCAGATACGGCAGGTGGTCGTACCAGACCGGATCGTGCAGGCACAGCGACTTGTACCGCTTGCGCCACTGGTCACCGGGCCGATCGTGCTTGTCGACGACGAGGGCGGGCACACCGAGCTGGCGCAGCCGCGCACCGAGGGCGATGCCGCCCTGTCCCCCACCGACGACGAGCACGAACGGCTGCCGGGTGTAGCCGAGTTCGTGCTGTTCGCGTTCGCGTTGCTCGGACCAGGTCACCCGGGCGCGGTCGGCGCCGTGACGCACACCCCGTGGCCGGCGCGGACCCTTGTTCTCCTCGAAACCCTTCAGCTCCTGCATGGTGGTGAGCAGCGTCCAGGCACCCTCGTCGGTGAGCCGCAGGTGCCCGACACCGCGTCCGGCCCCCGTCTCGAAACCGATCCACGCGCTGATCACCCCGTCGGCCTCGGTCGGTGTCTCGGTGGTGTGGAATCCGGACGGGTCGGTGTCGGCGAGCTGGGCGCGCAGCATGTCGGCGACGCCCGCCCGGCCTTCGACGGTCTTGATGTTCCAGGTGAACGCGATCAGGTCGCGCCAGAAGCTGTCGGTGGCGAACATACTCGCCGCCGTGTCGACATCGCGCGCGGCCAGGGCCGCTTCGAACGCCGTCAGCCAGGCGTCCACGCGCTGCTGGGGTCCGGCTACGTCCGATCCGTCGACGACGGGATCGAGTGTCTGGGTCATCGAATCCTCCTCCACAATCTGTGACATGAAGCACACGTCATGCGGGGCGGGTGGCACAATCGTTGCAGCGCGTTGCAGCGCTGGCAGACAGCACCGATGAAGGGCGCAGGCGTGGGCGATTTCGGCGCGTTCGAACCCGGCACCGACCTCTCCGGATACGCGCGTGAGCTGATCCGCATGCACGACGCCGTGATCGCCGGAGGGCGATCGCCGCTGCGGCCTCGTCCCCTCGTGGCCCGGTCGTGGTCGCGGGTGCTGGCGGCGGGTCTGGTGCCCGACCAGCCGAGGGCGCGCTCGGTGCTGGCCGTCGACGATGTCGAACGCAGGCGCCGCGAATCCTCGCTCACCGCGGTGATCGAGGACCTCACGCAGGCGCTGTCCGACCTCACCGACACCGCATCCCAACTGATGCTGGTGGTCGCCGACGCCGACGGTGTGATCCTCTGGCGGCACGGTTCGGCGAAGGTGCGCCACCGGGCCGACACCCTCGGTTTCCGCGAGGGCGCGCGCTGGACCGAAGACGCGGTCGGCACGAACGCGATCGGCACCGCGCTGGCCGAGGCCAATCCGGTCCAGTTGTTCTCCGGTGAGCACTTCGAGCAGTTCCAGCACCCCTGGTTCTGCACGGCGGCCCCGATCCACGACCCGCGCACCGGCACTCTGCTCGGAATCGTCGACATCAGCGGTCCCGCGCTGGCCCTGCATCCGGCTGTCACCGCGCTGGTGCGCACCGGCGTGCGGCTCGCCGAAGCGCAACTGTGGCGTCATCACGAGACCCGGCTCGACCGGCTGCGCTCGGCGGCGGGCCCCGCCCTGGCCGGGTTGTCCGGCCCCGCGCTGGTCGTCGACGACAACGGCTGGGTCGCCCAGGCCGTCGGTGTCGGCGCCACGCACCGGGTGGCCGTGCCGGGACCCGACCGCCCGATCACCGTCCCCGGGCTCGGACTGTGCACCGCCGAACAACTCGCCGACGGATGGCTGATCCGCCCGGACTCCGACTCCCGGCTCACCCGATTGGAGCTGGACCTGTCCGGTACGCCGACCCTGCGCGCACTCGGCGGCGAATCCGCCTGGCGCTGTGCACTGTCGGCGCGCCATGCCGAGATCCTGCTGCTGTTGCACCTGCACGGCCGGCAGGGCATGACGGTCGGACGGCTCAGCGAAGCGCTGTTCGGCGATGCGGACCACGCCGTCGCGGTCCGGGCCGAGATCTCCCGATTGCGGCGGACGCTCGGTTCGGTGGTGGCGAGCCGACCCTATCGGATCGCCGAATCTGCCAGTCTCACAGTTACTTTCGGCTCGGTCGAGCGTCTCGCCGACTGCGATTTCGTCCGGCACAGCGCGGGACCGGGCCTGCGCGCACTCTGCCGGTGACTTCGCGGTCGATGCTGCACTCGGACGATCGGCGCCGGGAATGGAATTCACGACATCCCGGCGCCGAGAGCACAGCTGAGCCGATAGTCAGGGCAGCCTGGTGCCAGGTCAGCTGACCGTGGCGGTGATCTTGATCGCCGGTGTCACCTTGTACTCGGTGGCGAAGGTGATCGTCTCACCCTGCGTCAGGAGTCCCTGACACGTCGGCGTTCCCTCGGCCGTGGCCAACTTCACCACGGCCGTGGTCGCTTTGAGGGTGGAGGTGGCGTTCGCGTAGGTCATCGCGGTGTGATGAGTCCAGAACCCGCACGAGTTTCCGACGACCGTAGTGAAGACCAGGTTGATCGAGTTGAACAGGTCGCCATTGACCAGCGAGGTCGTCCCTGTGGCCGCATTGTAGGACTTGCCCGTGAAGTTCGAGGCGCCTGCCGCTGCGGTGAACTGCCCTCGCCACGCCGTGCCGTCGGGAGCGGTGCAGTTGATCAGGTCCGTGTACTTGATGGCACCGAGCCCGGAGGTCGTCCGGGTACCTGCGGGCAAGGAGCCCGACGAGGACAGGCTCGGACAGGTGAATATCGTTGTGCCGCTTTTGTTCTTGACGACCAGCGGTCCCGACACCGCCGAGAAGGCGCCGTTGCTGTTGGGGTTGACGACTGTCCAGGTGGTGGTTGCCGCGTGCGCGGGCGCCGAGAGCGCGGCGGTCGCGAGCAAGGGTGCGGCCACGGTGATCGCTGCCAGTAGGTGGCTGGTGCGGATTCCGAACATAGTGGTCTCGATTCATCAAACCAAAGAACGCATCAGGCGACCGACTAGATCGTCATGCCGCGAGATGCACCGGGCATAACGGCCCAGTCAGATGACCGTATCAACGAAACTTGTTGCTTAGCCCAAGATTTGAACTAATTCGTTTTCAAACCAATCAGTCAGGAATTATTGCTCCACAGCAGCACGTCCACAGCACGGCGTTCGACTCAGACCGGGAACACACCGGCCAGCACAGCCCCGATCTGCGCCACCGCACGGTCGACACTGCCGGTCGGCTGGAACAGGTGACTCAAGGTGAGCCGGACCATGATCTCGACGATCGTGGTGATCTCCTCGTCGGACAGCTGAGGCAGTCGGTAGTAGTCGCGCACCGTGATCGTGAGCGCGTCGACCGCCCGGACGAGCACCGGCTGAGCGTCGCTCACCAGGGCGGGCAGCAGGGCGGTGTCGGCGTCCTGACGAGCGGAGAGGACGGCCTTGATCAGCGTGTTGTCGCCGGCGGTGCGCAGGGTGTACTCGGCAGCGGCGGTGATCCCGGCGAGTGGGTCGCCCGGATGCTCTGCCAGCGTGTCGGCCACCCCGCTCAAGTAGATGCCGGTCTCGCGCTCGATGAGGGCATCCGCCAATGCCTGCTTGGTGCCGATCTCCTTGTAGAGGACCGGCCTGCTGATGCCGACTTCCTTTGCGATGCGCGACATGTTCACCGCGCCCCACCCTTCGGACACGACCATGGTGCGGGCGGCGTCGAGCATGCGGTCGCGCAACAGCTGACGCATCTCGGACTGGAAGTTCGGCGATTCGGCCACCCAGTCATCGTACATGTGCCCGGAAGTGACAGCTTCGTTGACAACGAATGCACTTGTGTATTTACTGAGAACACATCGGCGTCAGTTGTAAACACGCTCGACAACACCCGGGACATGTCTCGGTGATCAGGAGAACGAGATGACGACATCGCGAAACCACGAAGAACCGGCCACGACCCTGCAATGGCGTGATTCCAAGCGCTATCTGTGGTTGTTCGGCCTCGTCGCCCCCAGTGCGGCAATGCTGGCCACGGCGCTCGTCTGGGCGTTCAACCAGCTGGGCTGGCAGGCGGTTGCGCCGGTGTGGTGGTGGCTCGGCCCGATCCTGGTGTACGTCCTGCTGCCGACCCTCGACCGCTTCTTCGGACCCGACGGTGCGAATCCACCGGAGGAGGTGATGGCACAGCTGGAGAACGACAGGTACTACCGCTACTGCACCTACGCCTACATTCCGCTACAGCTGTTCAGCCTGGTCTTCGCCTGCTACCTCTGGACCGCCGACAACCTGTCCTGGCTCGGGATCGACGGCGGTCTCGGCCTGGCGTCGAAGATCGGGTTGGCCTTCACCATCGGGGCGATGGGCGGCGTCGGCATCAACACCGCACACGAACTCGGCCACAAGAAGGACGAACTCGAGCGCTGGCTGTCGAAGATCACGCTGGCCCAGACCTTCTACGGCCACTTCTACATCGAGCACAACCGCGGCCACCACGTGCGTGTCGCGACGCCGGAGGACCCGGCAAGTGCCCGCTTCGGCGAATCGTTCTGGAGCTTTCTGCCGCGCAGTGTGTGGGGCAGCCTGAAGTCCGCGTGGGAGTTGGAGGCCACTCGCCTGCGCCGGCTGGACAAGAGCCCGTTCTCGCCGCACAACGACGTGCTCAACGCGTGGGCGATGTCGGTGGTGCTGTGGGTGGCGCTGATCGCGGTGTTCGGCCCCGCGATCCTGCCGTTCCTGGCGATCCAGGCCGTCTACGGATTCTCTCTGCTCGAGACGGTGAACTACCTCGAGCACTACGGTCTGCTGCGGAGCAGGACCGCCTCTGGTCGCTACGAGCGCTGCACCCCCGAGCACAGCTGGAACTCCGACCACATCGTCACCAACATCTTCCTCTACCACCTGCAACGCCACAGCGACCACCACGCCAATCCCACCCGGCGCTACCAGATCCTGCGCCACATGGACGGCGCGCCCGAACTGCCCAGTGGCTACGCGAGCCTGATCGGCCTGGCCTACCTGACCCCCTTGTGGCGCAAGGTGATGGACCATCGTGTGCTCGCGCACTACAACGGCGACATCACCCGGGTCAATATCCAGCCGAGCAAGCGCGCCGAGATCCTCGCGCGGTACGGAGCGATCTGATGGCCGCCTACCTCTGCCCCGTGTGCGACTACATCTACGACGAACGATTCGGCGCTCCCCGTGAAGGTTTCGCGGCGGGTACCGCCTGGTCGCTGATTCCAGAACAGTGGTGCTGTCCCGACTGCGGTGTCCGCGAGAAGGTCGATTTCGAACCGAAGGAACTCCGAGGATGAACGACTACAAGCTGTTCCAGTGCGTCCAATGCGGATTCGAGTACGACGAGGCACTCGGCTGGCCGGAGGACGGGATCGAACCCGGCACCCGGTGGGACGACATTCCCGACGACTGGTCCTGCCCCGACTGCGGTGCGGCCAAGGCCGACTTCGACATGCGTGAGGTGAGTCGCGGATGAGCGGGCGGATCGTGATCGTCGGCGCCGGTGTCGCCGGTGCCACCGCGGCACACACCTTGCGCCGCGAGGGGTATGCCGGCGAGATCGTGCTCGTCGGCGCGGAACCGGCGATGCCCTATCGTCGGCCCGCGGTCTCGAAGGAACTGCTGGCGGGCACCGCCTCGGTGGACCGCACCCTGCTGAAGCCCGCGAAGTTCTGGTCCGACAATGTCATCGATATTCGGCCGGCTACCAGGGTCGACGCGATCGACATCGACCGCGCGTCGGTGCGATTGAGCACGGGTGAGGACCTCGGCTACGACAGCTTGCTGCTCGCGACCGGTGCGCGGGCACGCCACATCGACACCGCGTCCACCCGCGTGCATACCTTGCGCACGCTGTCCGACATCACGGCGCTGCGAGCGGCTATCGATGCAGGCGGGTCGCTGCTGATCATCGGCGGCGGGCTGATCGGCTGCGAGGTGGCCGCCACCGCCCGCGGCCTCGGCGCCGATGTGACGCTGTTGCACGCGGGCCCCACGCTGCTCGACCGGGTGGTGCCGCGGGCGGTGTCGAACCTGCTGCGCGACATCCATCAGGAGCACGGCGTCGTCGTCGAAACAGAGTTCGGCACAACGTATCTCGGTGACGCTGGCGACGCCGTGACGGCCACGGCGGCCGACGGGCGCAGCTGGTCCGCCGGGGCCGCTCTGGTCGCCATCGGAGCGGCGCCCGACACCGCCTTGGCCGAAGTCGCCGGCCTGGCCGTCAACGAGGGCATCGTCATCGATCAGCACTACCGCACATCGGCACCGGGAGTGTTCGCGGCGGGCGACGCGACTACCGCCTTCAACTCCCACCGCGGCGAGTTCGAGAGTGGCCGGCAGTGGAACTCGGCGATGTCCGCGGGGGCCGCCGCGGCGAGGGCCATCCTCGGCCGCCCGGCCGTCCCCGTCGAAATCCCTTGGGGTTGGACCGATCAGCACGGGCTCTCCCTGCAATTCGCCGGCTGGGTCCACCCGCACGACGACCTCGTCGTCGAAGGCACCCTGGAATCCCGGGACTTCCTCGCCGTGGCCGTCCGCGACGGCCTACCCGTCGGCGCCGTCGCGATGGCCAGGCCTCGAGAACTCCGCGCGGCGCGGGCGGCCATCGCCGCCGGTGCCCCCTGGCCCAGTTCATTCCGCGGTTCCAAAATAAGTGGAAACCTTTCCACAATTAACTATTCGGAGAAAATAACTAATAGCGGATAACGATATTCCGGGTGTACCGATTCGCGATTCCAGCCACGGAAAGAAGACGGCGAGCTATATTTTTAAAACACCCACTTTGCAGTTGGGCATACCGTCACACCGCTGTTCGACATTTCCTGGAGATCGCCATGATATCGACCACTTCCCTGTTTCGTGCAGGCTTTATCGCTCCGGTGGCCGTCGCTACCGTCTTTTGTCTGGCCGCACCCGTCAACGCGGCGCCGGTCAGCGTGAACTGGGCCTGCCGGGGCACCGTCCTCGGGATCAGCCAGACCTCGAGCATGAACACGACGGTCACCGGTACGGCACCGGGCTCGGCGGCATCCGGATCCGCCGTGGCCATCACCATCACACCTGGTGCGTCGTCGGTGCCGAGTTCGGCTTCCGGCTTCACGGTGAACAACATCAGCAATTTGAAGATGACCATTCCCACCCCGGCGAACTCGACCCTGGTCTCGGCTACCGCCTCCGGAGGTAGCGTGGCGGGCACTGTCGCGACGTCGGGCGGGAACGTCGTGCTCACCATTCCCGGGCCGATCGCCGGCGGCACCAGCTTCACCCCGCCCGCGGTGACCATC
The DNA here is from genome assembly GCF_040655475.1 of Nocardia sp. NPDC050413. Classification (NCBI taxonomy): domain Bacteria; kingdom Bacillati; phylum Actinomycetota; class Actinomycetes; order Mycobacteriales; family Nocardiaceae; genus Nocardia; species Nocardia sp. NPDC050413. Next base: position 1,135,437 of record NZ_JBFAJZ010000001.1, read on the forward strand.
AATGTCACCGCGGGTGCCGCGGGGACGTCGATCACCAGCAAGTACGCGGGAACCAGCTACACCAGCCCCGGTATGACCATGACCACCAACGTCTCGTTCGTCGGCAACGTAGCGACTTCGTGCTACCCGAACCCCTCCCCGACCCTCACCACGACCACCGTCACCTAGGCTCATGGACAGGCGCTACGGCACGGTGACCCGCGGCCGCGCCGACAATCCGTGGTGAAGACGTCCGGACCGGGTCGCGCGAGCGGCCCGGTCCGGACCTGGCGAGACCATATACATCACTATCGACAATGGTTGCCCCACTTAGGGTTTGGTGCGGGGTAACCATTTCGACCGAAAAGTCCGATGGGCGTATCGCACCCGCCATCGTGTCGTACGCTGCATGTCCGACACAGCCACGGTTCACTTCGGCGGCCGCGGTGGTGCCGCTCTCGTGATGTTCGATCGACAGGAGCCACCATGCCCCCTTCGAACGCCCGGCGGCGATTCGCCCGCCCGTAGGGAAGCTCTGATCGGTGACTGCTGATGGGAAAGCTCGTGTGCCCCACTACTAGCGAACCCGCCCGGATCTCGGTCGAGCTCAAAAGGGCGCTGGAGTTCTATCACGGATCCGTCGAGGATCTGATTCGCGAATTGATCCGAGTGCTCGGCGTGAACGAGACCGATCGACGCGCACTCGAAATCGTGCTGCTCGAGGACGAGAAATCCACCACTCCGGGAAGGTTGGCCGAACGGCTCGGCCTCACCGCGGCGGGCGTCACGATCATGCTCAACCGGCTGGAGAAACAAGGCTATATCGTCCGTTCGCTGCACCCGACCGATCGTCGCCGGGTGATAGTGATGGCCACCGAACTCGCGGCCCATCGGGTACAGGAAATCGTCGTACCCATGATCGTCGAGAGTTACAAGATGTTGCTGAGCTATTACAACACCGCCGAACTCGAAATAATCGCGGACTTTCTGACCCGCGCGGGCGAACTGCAACAAATACACCGGCAACGGTTACGCGAGGTACATCCCTACTCGAAACCCTGAAATGGGCCGCGACGTCCGCATTGTTGCCACCGGTTCGCACGGTGGGCATACCTCGAGGGAGAACGCAGGATGGAATCCGTCGACCACAGCGAAATCGAACCCGGGACTCGGTCTCTGCGTCGATGCCGGCGGCACGCCTCGGCCGCACCCGCCGATCGGTACCGGCGGCGGATGTCACGGACGGGCGTCGCGGCTGCGGTCGTCGTCACGGGAATCGGGATATCGCTGATAATGCCGGCGGATTCGAGCCCGCCGCTACCGGCGAACAATGCGGCGATGTTCTCGGGCGAACCGTCCGTACAGGCTTCCCGCTACTGCGCCGTCGACGACAGTCCCGCTGTGGTCGATTCCGGCGCGGCAGCCGACGCACCGAGTGAGATCGCCGTTCCGGGTGTCGCCTCGGATGCCGGCCCGGCTACCGAGGCCGGATCCGACCAACCCGACACCGAAACGCCGAGCACTGCCCCCGCACCGGAAACGACGACCATCGTGACCACCGATCCCTTGCCTGCGGATTCACCCGATACCTCGGTCAGCGTGAGTTTGTCTGTCACGGCGAGCTTTTCGGTACAGGCCACGCCGCCTCCACCAGATCCGGGTATCGCGTCGGTCCCGGAATCCACAGTGCCCGTCACCGTGATTCCCTCGGATACCTCGACAGTCAGGCCGAGCACAGTGACGGTGACGACTGATCCCCCGACCGTCACCGTCACATCCACAACCACCGATACGCCGACCACCACGACAACAGCGCCGCCCCGCACCACAATCCCACCGCCCTCGACCACCACCGCGCCACCGACGACCACAACGACGCGGCCCATCCCCGCGACCACGACACCGACTGCGACGAAGCAGCCACGTCCGACTCCATCGCTCGCGCGCCCACCCGCCACGTCTTCAACAGCGACAGCAACCAGGTAGACGCCTCGCGGGAACCTGAGTCGGGCGAGCTACGCCGCGCGCACGATGGAGATGGTGGCCGGCGTCAGTTCACCGCGTACGGGTAGGCGTCGGAACGGTCCTGGAACGACAGGATCCGCGGGTTCTGCACGCGACCACCTCGGATTTCGATGGCGCGGCGGATCGTGTCGCTGGCGTCCCACGCGCCGGGACCGGCGAGCACGACCGGAAGGTACTCGAGCAGGGCCTCGGAGTTCTCCCAGGTCGCCGAGTCCCACAGGAACGACGGGCTGTGGTCGACACCGTAGTAGTGCAGCTCGGTACCCACGGTGAACATGGGGTCGGCGAAGGAGGTGGGGCGCGCCCATTCGAAACCCATCCCCTCGTCGCAGGACACGTCGATGAACAGCGTGCCGCGCGAGAACAGGTCGAGGTCGTCGTTGGTGACGAACGTCAGTGGTGCCTCGGTGTCCTGAAACATGCAGTTCACGACCACGTCGTAACCGGCCAGCATCTCCGCGAGCGGGCCCGGTTCCGGTGCCTTCAATGCCAACGTACGGCTCGGGGTGGCCGGGTCGCGCTCGAAGTGCTGCATCCGCACCGAGGCGAAGGGTGAGGCCACCGCGGACACGCTGCGCTGGGTCAGCACCGTCACATCACTGATGCCCAGCGCAGACAGCGCCCGCACGGCACCGCGCGCGGTAGCACCGAAGCTGATCACCGCGGCCCGCATCCGGCGACCGTAATCGCCGGTGACGCCACGCAATTGGAGTGCGTGCAGCACCGAGCAGTAGCCGGCCAGTTCGTTGTTCTTGTGGAAGACGTGGACGCTGAACACGCCTGCCTTCGTCCAGTGGTTCATTGCTTCCCACGCGATCAGGGTCAGCTCCCGATCGATGGCCAGCTGGGTGATTCGGGCGTCCTGCACACAGTGCGGCCAGCCCCACACGATCGTGCCGGGCCGCATCTGCTCGAGGTCTTCGGCCAGCGGTTTGGCCAGCAACAGCACATCGCATTCGGCGAACAGCTCTTCGCGGGTGCGGAACCCGGTGACCAGCGGAGCGAGTGCCTCGTCGGAGTAACCGAAACGGTCACCATAGCCACGTTCGAGAAAGATCTGCCCGCGCAGTCCCGGATCGATGCGGTCGAGGTGGGCCGGATGGATGGCCAGCCGATGCTCGTTTTCCTTGCGGGAGGTCGCGACGACGCCGACGGTCAGGTCTTTCACAGTTGCTTCACCTGGTCAGCCTACCCGCTACCGTCTGTCCCGCCCGATCGCGTCAAGTCATCGTGCCCGCCGAGGCCGGTGCCTCGTCCGTCTTGCGGGTTCGGTGGCGAGCGTCGTATCGTGGCCGCAATCCGATCGGCGCTCTCCAGGAATACAGTCGCAGTGTGGGAGCCCCGCCTCATCTGAGCAGGCGTGGAGTGGGCGGCGTGATGACGCACACCCATCTCCGACGGAGGATTCCATGCATATCGGTCTCGGCCTTCCCATCGCCGATCCCAGCACGCTGCCCGAATGGGCTGTCCGTGCCGAAGCCGCCGGTTTCGCCACCCTCGGCCTGCTCGACCGGCTGGTCTACGACAACCCCGAACCGCTGGTCACCCTGGCGGTGCTCGCTGGTCGAACCACTCGCATCCGCTTGCAGACCGAGGTGCTCATCGCACCGCTGCGCGAACCCGCGCTGCTCGCGAAACAGGTCGCGACGCTGGATCGGATGTCCGGTGGTCGCTTCGTGCTCGGCCTCGGTGTCGGCGGTCGCGACGACGATCACGAAGCCAGCGCCACCGATATCCGCAGCCGCGGCCTCCGTATGGACGAACATCTCGGCCTCATGCGCCGGCTGTGGGCCGGTGACCGATTCAGTGACAGCTGCGGACCCATCGGTCCGTCACCGACCGCACCGGCGGGCCCTGAGCTACTGTTCGGCGGCTTCCGGCCCGCCGCGATCGACCGCGTCGGCCGCTGGGGCGGCGGGTTCCTCGCCGCTGCGGCACCGTCCTGGGCAGGCGGACTCTTCGACCTGGCTCGCGAGTCCTGGAGCAACCACGGTCGTGACGGCTCACCACGCATCGTCGCCCAGCTCAACGCAGTCCTCGGTCCGCAGCCAGTGGTCGACCAGGCCCGCGCCGCCGTCCTCGACTACTACGAGTTCAGCGGCCGTGCCGGCTACATGGCCGACGGCATACTCACCACTGCGGAGCAGATCGGTTCCGCCATCAGGCAATTCGAGGACCTCGGCGCCGACGAAGTCATGCTGTATTGCTACGGCACCGATCCCGATCAGATCGACCGTCTCGCCGACGCCGTGCTCTGAGGGTCCCGGGCCGTGAACCTGGATGGAGTGCCTCGCGAACAGCTACAGTCGATCGCAGTGGTCGAAAGCGTCGTCATCAGAGTTGCACCCTCACCTTCCGAGGAGCGATATGGGCGAGTCCAGCACCATCACCGCAAAAACGACCGGTAGCCCCACCGGGGTCTGGGACAACCCGTGGCCCCAGGGCCATCCCGCCGAGGGCGAACGCGTCGCGATCTTCGCCTTCGACGTCACCGCTGTCGACGGGGCACCATCCGGCACCCGCACCTACCACGTCTCCCCACCCGATCGGGCGTGCGACGGCCCGGTCGCGCCCCCACACAACACGCCGCAGGGAGAAACCGTGCAGTGGGTGGGGTGCGGAACCGGAACGGTTGTCCGGGCGGCGGAGAAGCTCAGCGGCGAGCAAGCGCTGATGGACCCGGACCGATCCGCTGAGGAAATGTTCCAGTGTCAGGTGCGACCCGACAACCCTCTGCCGACACGCGGCTGATAGACCGGATCGTCGGGGACCAGCGGACGTCGCCGGACAGCCGTGGTCACGTCCGGGTCGTCACCGACTTCGCCGTCGAAATCTGTGTCGGCGGGGACGTCTCGCTCAGGCGAAGTACCAACGCGCCTGAGGGACAGCCCTAGCGTTGCTGGTCGTCGTCGGACCGATCGTGCGCGGGGGCGAGGAAGGTCGGGAACTGGTGTCCGGTGGTGGTCGGCGTTGCCGCCGTGGGTTCGTTGTGGTGGGGGGTGCTGAACAACGGGACAGCGTTCGAAGACACGGCGAGCTCGACCTCGTCGGTGCGGGCGGGTTCCGGAGGACGGCCGGACGTGCGCGGGTGTAGGTCGGTCATGGATTCCCCCTGGGAGTGGCTTCGAGCCGTGGTGACACCGAGCATAGCGACGACCTCCGACAACCCCTGTATGGTCGCATGCCCGCCCGGTTTCCCTCGGTTCAGGACGGTCGGACGGTCCGAGTCGCAAGCGTGCACGGGAAGGTCGGGCTTGCTCGGGTGGTTGCCCTTCGTGTGACCGTCCATGCCGCCGCCCTGCACCCTTTCGTCCTCGAGCGCTACAGCCCCAAGGGTTTCCAACGTGCCCACACGATGTCGTCGGCCGAGGTCAGCTCGCTCTTCGAAGCTGCTCGGCGCGCGCCCTCGGCAGGCAATTCGCAACCGTGGCGGTTCATCGCCGGTGTGCGTGGGGACGCTGTTCATCGGCGGCTCGCCGGCTTCCTCGCGCGAAGCTCCGCGGCGTGGGCACCGGATGCGAGCCTCCTGGTCGCCAACCTCGTACAGCGACGAGTGGAAAACACCGACTTCGAGTACTCCGAGTTCGCCGACTACGACCTCGGACAGGCCGTGGCGCACCTGACTTTCCAGGCACACGAACTCGGACTCCAGGTGCATCAGTTCCGGGCATTCGACCGGGACGGACTGCACCACGAGTTCGCGTTGCCCGATCATTGGGCGATCGCCACGATGGCGGCCGTCGGGCTGCCGGTCGGTGACGCCACTGGTACGGATCGTCGGCGTAAACCGCTGGACGACGTCATGTGGTCGGTCGCGAATGTTGTTTCGCAGCACGCACGATCCGGAGCTGCCGAGCAGTGATCGGTTCTCACCGGCGACGCCCTCGAGGAGGATGCGGTCTCCCCGAGGGCGTGCGCGGTGCGATCAGCTCCACCCGGTGCTGATTGCGCGGATCGCCGCCACTATCCCGTTCGGCACGGTTCGTCGTGTGGACGTGGTTGCGGGGCGCCCGAGAGTCGTCCCGAGTCCGGCACCGTGAACGAGAGGGCCGGATTGTTTCCGGCGAGCGCCTTTCCGAAAGCGGCTACCGTTCCCGGCCAGGCGTTGGTGACGGTGCCTTCGGCCGTTTTCCACCAGGTCGTTGCCTTGCCGTCGCGCCAGACGGTGCGGTCGAGCGCGTCGTCGAGGTGGTCCAGGTAGGTCGTCATCGCCTGTTCGGTGACCTCGATCGGTTCGCGCAGGCGGGCGCTGAGTGCCAGGCAGCGCATGATGTAGTGGGCCTGGTGCTGTTTGACGGCGGGGTTGCTGTTGGTTGGGGTGAACGAGTGCGGTCCCGCGATCAGATAGAGATTGGGAAAGCCGGGAACGGCCAGTCCGTAGAAGGCGGTCGGGCGGCCCTCGGTTCGCCACCGGTCGTGCAGATCGACACCACCCCGCCCGCGGACCCGGACGCCGTCGAGGAACTCCCGGGCGCGGAAGCCGGTGGCCAGGACGATGAGGTCGGCGCGGCGTTCGATGCCGTCGACGGTGCGGATGCCGTCCGGGACGATCCGGTCGATCGGGTCGGTGACGAGTTCTACGTGGGGCTCGGTGAGCGCGCGGTAGTACCCGCTGTCGATGAGGATGCGCTTCTCCCCGATCCGATGGTCCGGGGTGAGCTTTCGGCGCAGCTCCGGATCGCGCACCTGGCGTCGAAGATGTTCCCGCGCAACCAATTCCAGCGCCTTGGCCGACCACCCGGCATGAGTGGTCGGGGCCAGCACCAGGTCGGCGGCGCGGTACAGTCCGGCGCGGTACAAGCCGTGCAGGCCGGGTACATGGGTCAGCGCCCACCGCGACATCGTTCCGAACGACGCGGCGGGTTTGGGCAGTACCCACGACGGGCTCCGCTGGTAGACGGTGACCGACGAAGCGGTGCGGGCCAGCTCCGGAATCATCTGTGCCGCCGAGGATCCGGTGCCGACCACCGCGATGTGCCCGGTGAGGTCGGCCGTGTGATCCCAGCGCGCGGAGTGGAACATCGGACCATCGAAGGTGTCGGCTCCGCGCAGTTGTGCGACAGCTGGCCGGTGCAGCTGGCCGACCGCCCACACCACCGCTCTGGTACGGATCTGGTCCCCCGCCGACGTGGTCAGCGACCAGGTGCGGTCGGCGTCGCGGTAATCGGCGCTCACCACGGCGGTGTCGCAGCGCAGATGAGGACGCAGCCCGTGCCGGTCGGTGACCGCACCCAGGTAGGACAGGATCGCTTGCGCGTCGGGGTAGCGCACCCGGGGGTCACGGTAGGGGTCGAAGGCGAGCGAATACAGGTGCGCGGGCACGTCGCAGGAACAGCCCGGGTAGGTGTTCTCCCGCCACACACCGCCGACCTCGGGTCCTTCCTCGAGGATCAGGAAGTTCCGCACGCCGGCCTCTTGGAGTTCCCATGCCATGGTGAGTCCACCGAACCCGGCCCCTACGACGACGACCTCGTATTCGACACTGTGTCCGGTCATGCCAGCACCTGCCCGGTGATCGAGCGCATGACCTCGCCGAACGCGTCGGTCTTCCCGCCCGCCCAGGTCTCCCACCACCGCAGGTAGTCCGGCGACGCCATCGGCGCGTCGAAGGGCTCGAGTTCGATGCCGAAGCCGTCGACCAGCACATTCAGGTACGCACCGAGATAGTCGATGCCACAACGCAATTCCTCGTGCACGCGGTGGGCGTGCCGGGGCGTCGGCTGTCCGTGGGCAGCGAACCAGCTGCCGTGCGCGCGGATTCGCTCCAGCGCGTACACAACGCAGGCGGATTCGAGCAGGTGGCGGGCCGATGCGTCGTCGGCCGTGGCACAGGCCGCGAACAACGCGGTGGCGGCGAGCCTTTCGCTGGTGGCGGTGGCCAGTTCGACGGCGGCGGTATCGCGATCGACCGCGGTGCTCGCGACGGCGATATCACCCCGGCGCAGCGCGGCGGCGAGCGCCGACTCCCGCCCGGTGAGCATGCGGATGTACCAGGGCAGAACGTCCGGCGTGGCAGGCAGCGTCAGGGCGGTCTCCGCGCGGGCGATGAGGTGCCCGGCCTGCTTCCAGAGCAGCTGGGACTCGCCCTCAGCGGTGATGATCCCTTCGGTGTTGCCGATCCAGTCGACGATCCAGTTGGTGCGCAGCGACCCCTGCGCCGCACTGCGCTGACGGCAGGTCAGCAGCACGTCGTGTGCGGTGTAGGCCAGCAACGGTTTGGCCAGCATCGACCACACCGCGGAGAACGGTCCGGCGGCGGCCACACGCAGGTCCTGGATGCGGCGGCCGAGGATGCTGGTGGCGTAGGTGGAGGCCAGTGCGGAGACCAGATCACGGCGAACCGTTCCACGGTCGGCCATCGAGGTCCGGCCACCCGGGCGACGCTGATCGGCGTAGTTCACCGTCACCGCCAACGCCGCACGCGCACCGGCGGCAGCCGCGCCTGCCAGATCGAGCCTGCCCTCCCCCAAAGCCGTGATCGCATGGTGAAAGCGTTGTCGTACCGGCACTTTCGATTCGAACCCCGCAGCGCCGATCACCGCCCACCGGCCGCCGAGCAGCGCGTCGACCGGGACGAACACCGCGTCGAACCGGATCAGCGCGTGATCCATCGGCGCCCAGCCTTTGTCGGGCAGCGGCGCGACGTTCAGCCCGGGCACGAGCCCCTGCCCGGTACGCAACCGCAGCAGGAAGGGCAGCACGCCTTCGTCGCGACCGTCGACGATCAGGCGGGCCGTGACCACACCCGTCTTGCGGGTGGCCGGGTCGGCCATGTTGGGCATGAACTTCCAGCTCGCGGTACCGGGCGAGTCGAGCCAGAACCCACCATGGGCGCCGTCCCAGGTGGCGGTGGTCTGCTGGTCGGCGCCGTTGGTGCCACCGAGCTCGGTCAGCAGCAGCAGGCCGATCGCCTCCCCGGTGTCGAGCTCGGCGAGGAGTTCCCGCTGGTACGCGGAATCGTTGCCGAGTGCGGCGATCGCCCCGATCGCCAAGTCGAGATGGCCGGTGAGCACGGGCAACAGGTGCGGGGCGTAGACAGCCGCCCATTCGCACAGCGCGCCGCGCAGCTCGGGGTCGGCGGCGATGGCCGTTGCCGATCCACCGAGGGCCGTGATCGTCGCGCGCAACAGATCCGGTGCCAGCGCGGCCTCGGCCGAGGAGGTGAGTCCCGACCGTGGCCCGTCGTTCAGGGCGATGGTCGTGACGCACACCCGTCGGTGCGTCGCACGCGAATCGCCGAGAATCGCCGTTCGCAACGACTCGACCGTCGGGTCGGCCGGTGCCGTGAGCGGCCGATGGGCCGAATCCGGGCACACGGGAACAACAGGAACATCTAGTGTGGTCACAGCAGCGCTCTCCCAGTGTCTGCGTTGCTCCGCGCGGCGGTGGCGACCGCCACGCAGAGCTCTTTCGGGTGTCTCCCCGTGCTCGCGGGGAGGCACCCGATCCGATGTCCGGGGAGAATCCGCACCAGCACAACGGCGCGGCCCCGGTCCCGTACACGAACGACCGACCACACCGGCGGCCCACGGCCACACCGAATGCCCTTCGGGGCAGTAGAATTGAACACACCCATACCGTCGGACTCCTCCATGACTCCGGACACAGCCGAACACTGATCGCCTGCCTCCGGGTCCGGAGTTTGCTCTCCGTCCGGCGCGCGCAACCGCAATCATCCAGCAATCGCTACCCTGGATCAGGTGTGTCGCGGTCGAGTCGGGGTGTCGTCCCGATCAGCGGCGGCGTGGGGGTTGACCAGCGGGAATGATGACGCGTCAGCGAATGCGTACGGCCGACACCCGGCCGTGAATTTCGGTGGGTGCCGGAGGACCACCGACCGACAATCCATGAGTTGACGCGCATTCCCGAACCGCCACGTGCATCCGGGAAATACGATCGTGCTCCGTCGCGTCCACCGGGGTGCGACGCCGGGAGCTGTTGGGAGACAAGCGTGGTCGAACGGTTTCGGAGCGTGGTGGATGTGCATCTGGTCTTGGTGCGCGACGGGAAGTTGTTGTGGTCGCGGCGGTCGAACACCGGATTCGCCGACGGGCAGCTGGGATTGGTGGCCGGGCACCTCGAAGAGGGCGAGGACGTGGTCGAGACAGCCATTCGGGAGGCCGAGGAGGAAGTGGGGATCCGGCTACGCCCCGAGGATCTGACGTGCGTGCACGTCATGCAGCACCGGTACGGGAATCAGCCGCACAGAGTGGGATTCTTCTTCCGCGCCGAACGGTGGGACGACGACGTGGTCAACCGCGAACCGCACAAGTGCTCCGAGCTGACATGGCGGGAGATGAGCGAGATTCCGAGTGACGCGATCGCCTACCAGGTGGCGGCGATGCGCCGGATCGCCGACGGTGAGAGTTTCAGCGTGTACGCGACGGACGGGCGATGAGCTGGAACATGCGGGCGAAGTGGGGATACGGCGCGCGGTTGGCCAAGGCCAGCTCCAGGCGTTCCAGATCGGCATAGAAGTCGGGGTCGGATTTACGGGCGTCGTCGGTGATGAGGTCGCAGACGACGCGGATTCCGCTGTGGGCCAGCACCTCCAGGCCCGCGTCACGCAGGTCGCCTGCGATGTCGTCGGCGTAGCAGGCTCGCGCTTCGGTGTCGTAGGTGACGGTGACGCGGGTCGGGGCGTCGAGCAGGCGCAGCGCCTCGATGAGATTCCGGGAACGGACTGCGGTGAGAAGGGGGTCTGCGGCCGCGTTGGGAGCGATGACGGACAGCAGACCCGTGGGTGCGAGCCGGCCCGCGAGGGCAGACATCGGTGATTCGGGTAGGTATTGGATCACGTTGTGGCACAGCACGGTATCGAAGGTCGCGTGCCCGAATTCGGTCGCCAGGTCGTCGATGGCGACCGGTGCGGTGGTGATGATGTCGGCGAGCCCACGCTCGGCGGCGAGCGCCTCGGCCGAGGCGAGGGACGGCCGTGAGAGATCGGCGATCGTAGCCTGCTTCGCCGGCTCGACCCCGTGGACGTAGCACTTGTCCGGCGCGGGCGCTACTCGTCGGATGTCGTCGAGGTGAGTGCCTGGGCCAACATGATCAGGATTCCGCTCGGCCCGCGCAGGTAGGTGAGCTTGTAAACGCCTTCATAGTCGGCCACGCCGCGGAGCGGGTGGTAACCGTGCCCGGCCGCGATCGCGAGGGCCTCGTCGATGTCGTCGACGGAGAAGGCGATGCGGTGCATGCCGATCTCGTTGGGCAGCGTCGGCGAAGTCTCGATTGCCTCGGGATGGATGTACTCGAACAGTTCGATTTGCCCGGAGCCGTCCGGAGTTCGGAGTACCGCGATCTTGGCATGATTGCCGTCGAGGCCGACAGCGGTGTCTGCCCACTCACCGCTGACCGTGTCGCGGCCGAGGACCGTGAGACCGAGGTCGGCGAAAAAGCTGATCGTGGCCTCGATGTCGCGGACGGCGATGCCGATGTTCTCCAGCTTGATGGTCATCTGTGGGTTCCTTCGATCGGTTGGCGGTTCGGTGCCGGCCGGCGTGCTCGAAGTCGCCGACAAGCACCGACTCCGAACCTAGATGAGTCGGCGCGATTCGCGCCCACTTCTCCTGCCCGCCGAACGGACTACGAGTTTCATACGAGCGGCGATCGTGCTGTGTTGATCGCGGCGGCGGCGATGGCTGCCGCCGCGATCAGGGCGGTCGCCTGCCACCCGAACCACTCGACCGCCGCGGCGCCGAAGGCGGTCCCGATGCTGCCACCGACGAAGTAGACCAGCATGTACGCGCTGTTGAAGCGTGCCGGTGCGTCGGGTTCGATCGCCAGGACCGTGCTCTGGTTGGCGACCTGGGCGGCGAAGAGCCCGGCGTCGAAGGCCGCCAGGCAGACCAGCGTCACGAGTGTGTTCGCGAGGCCGAAACCCATGACGACGGTGGCGGTCCCGGCGAGGACGAGGCCGGCGAGGATCACCGGGCGAGCGCCGTCGCGGTCGGTCCGTGTGCCTGCGATCCTGGTGGCGAGGATGCCCGAGAGGCCCGCCAGCGCGTAGAGGCCGATTCGTTCGGCCGAGTAGGAATACGGGGGCTCCGAAAGTGCCACGGCGATACCTGCCCAGACCGCGCAGAAGGCGAAGAACCACAGGAAACCACGCACAGCGGCGGCCCGAAGCGTCGCGTGGTGGACGAGCAATCCGGGCAGGGACCGCAACGTCGAGAAATAGCCGCGCTCGGCGGTTCCGGTCACGGCGGGCAGCGCGGTGAGGCAGCAGACGGCGAGCAGGCCGCAGGTGGCGGCGAAGACGAGCAGCATCGCACGCCAGCCGATCTCGTCCGCGAGCCACCCACCCACGATCCGGCCGGCGAGGATGCCGACGGAGATGCCCGCGGTCACCATCCCCAGGACCGTCGCGCGCCGGTGCGGGTGCGCCAACCGGCCTGCGACGGAGCTCAACCCGGCCCCGACCGCCGAGCAGGCGCCGACCAGACCGATCATCGGAGCCAGCACGGTGGCGCTGCCCGCGGCCGCACTGGCCGCGAGCGCACAGGCGAGTACCCCGAACTGGGCGGCGAGGACGCGGCCGGGAGCGAAGCGGTCGACCAGCGGCACCAGCAGGCCGAGTCCCAGCATGTAGCCGATCGGCCCGCAGGCCAGGGCGAATCCCACAGCGGTGATCTGGGTGCCCAGCGAATCCGCCACGTCCGCGATCGCGGGCTGCATCGGATAGATCGTCGATGTACCGACGGCAGCCGCGAGTGCCATGAACAGGATCAGGGGACGGTGGAGCCGGTCGGTCGCCGGGGTCTCTGCGTAGGTATCAGGGTTCACTCGACCGACCGTAGGGAGCCGCGAATCGGGTCACCGGCGGGAATTCGACCTGACCGTTCCTGTCGGGGACCCCCTTGTCGGGCGCGAGATCCGCAGTGCGAGGACCGGTTTCGATCGGCCCGAACAGGTGAACCACGAATCTGCTCGAGCACGGCGTCAATCTTGTACTGTCGCAACCAGATCAGATGCTGTGCCGCGCCGGCGGTGTGGACCGGCGGGCCGGCTAAGTCACAGTCGATTCGCAGAGGAACGAGACCCATGGCCGACGTAGACACCCCACAGATCAGGACCGACATCCCGCATTCGGCGCGGATCTGGAACTACTGGATGGGGGGCAAAGACCACTATGACATCGACAAGATCGCCGGTGACGCGGGCTTGGCCGTCGACCCGGACATCTCGACCATGGCGGTGCAGTCGCGGCAGTTCCTGATCCGGGCGGTCCGGTTCCTGGCCCGCGAGCGCGGCATCCGGCAGTTCCTCGACATCGGTACCGGTCTGCCGACCATGCAGAACACCCACGAGGTCGCCCAGGGCGTCACCCCCGACGCCCGCGTGGTGTACGTCGACAACGATCCGCTCGTGCTCACGCACGCGCGGGCGCTGCTCACCAGCACCACCCCCGAGGGTGTCACCACCTACATCGACGCCGACTTCCACGAGCCCGAGAAGATCGTCGCCGACGCCCGCAACGTGCTGAACTTCAACGAGCCCATCGCGGTGATGTTCATGGGCGTACTCGGCCACGCCAAGACCTACGAGGACCTGCTCCGCATCGTCGGCACCGTGCTGGCGGCGGTCCCGTCGGGCAGCTACCTCATCATGTGGGACGGCACCGACGACAGCCAGGCCTATGTGACGCTGTGCGAGAACTACACCGGCACCGGCGGCACCCCCTACATTCCGCGCACGCAGGCCCAGATCCAGGCGGTGTTCGACGGCCTGGAGTTCGTGGAGCCCGGCTTCACCTCGATCACCCAGTGGCGGCCCGAGGATGCCCAGGTGGGCGAGGTCCAGCCGATCTCCGCGTACGGCGGCGTCGCCCGCAAACCCTGACCCGACCCACGACGGCGGGCCCGCACCGGCACACGGTGCGGGCCCGCTGTCGTGTCAGTAGGCGAACAACAGGATCTCCTCGCGGGTGTAGTCGTGGTCGGGATGGTTCGCCGCCAGGTGCGCGTTCGCGTGCTCGACAAGGTCGTCCTCGTCGGTGCCGACGATGAGGTCTCCACAGGGGCATCGCAGTCTGGTCTTCATGGCATTTCCTCTCGCGGGCAACGGTTCCGGCCGATGCGCCCTTGCTCACCGGCGGTACGGTGAAATACAGTCTAGACACCTGTCCAGACAGTGAGGGAGACACGGTGCCGAGCAATCTACGTCCCGAGGACGGCTGCACGCTGCTGATCGACGGAAAACTGAGCCGGGGATCGGGTGGGGTGTTCGCGACCGGCAACCCCGCCACCGGCGAGCGCCTCGGCTGGGCGGCCGACGCCACCACCGAGGACATGCGCGCGGCCGTCACCGCGGCCCGCACCGCCTTCGACACCACCGGGTGGTCGACCGATCCCGCGTTCCGAGCGCGCTGCCTGCGCCAGTTGCGCGAGGCCATGCGCGAGCACATCGAGGAACTGCGCGAGATCACCATCGAGGAGGCGGGCGCGCCCCGGATGCTCACGGCGGGACCGCATCTGGAAGGGCCGGTGAACGATCTCGGCTATTTCGCCGATCTCGCCGAATCCTATTCCTGGCGCACCGAGATGCCGATCGCCGAACCGATGGGGATGCGTACCCGCAGGGAACTGCGGCGCGAGGCGGTGGGCGTCGTCGGGGCGATCACGCCGTGGAATTTCCCGCATCAGATCAACCTGGCCAAGATCGGGCCCGCGCTGGCGGCGGGCAACACCGTTGTGCTCAAACCGGCCCCCGATACCCCGTGGTGCGGTGCGGCGCTGGGGATTCTGGCCGCCGAGCACACCGATATCCCCGCGGGTGTGTTCAATGTGGTCACCGGCTCCGACCACCGGATCGGCGCCCAGCTCGCCGAGGATCCCGACGTGGATCTGGTGTCGTTCACCGGTTCCACCCGCACCGGGAAGTTGGTGATGGCCGCGGCGGCGGCCACGGTGAAGAAGGTGTTCCTCGAGCTCGGCGGCAAGTCCGCGTTCGTCGTCCTCGACGACGCCGATGTCGCGGCGGCCTGCGCGATGGCCGCCTTCTCGGTGTGTGTGCACGCCGGTCAGGGCTGTGCGCTGTCCACCCGGTTGCTGGTACCGCGCAGCGCTTACGAGGCGGCTCTCGAAGCAACGGCCAGGACAATGTCCGGCATCCGTGCCGGCGACCCGGACGATCGGCGCACCGTGTGCGGTCCGCTCATCTCCGAGCGACAGCGCGAACGCGTGGAGGGCTACATCTCGCTGGCTCGCACCGAAGGCGGCGAGGTGGTCGTGGGCGGCGGTCGTCCAGCCGGCCGCGATGCGGGCTACTTCGTCGAGCCGACCCTGATCGCCGGGCTGACGAACGAGTCCCGGGTGGCCAGGGAGGAGATCTTCGGGCCCGTGCTGGTGATCCTGCCGCACGACGGCGACGACGACGCGATCCGCATCGCCAACGACTCCCCCTACGGCCTGTCGGGCTCGGTGTGGGGCACCGATCCCGCCCGCGTCGACAAGGTCGTCTCCGCCATCCGCACCGGGACCCTCGGCGTGAACGGCGGCACCTGGTACTCGGTCGACGCGCCCTTCGGCGGCTACAAGCAGTCCGGCATCGGACGCGAGATGGGCGTCGCCGGCTTCGAGGAATACCTCGAAACCAAACTCGTGGCCTACCCGGCCTGAAGGAGAACAGACATGACACGTTTCACCGACCGGACCGCGATCGTCACCGGCGCGGCACAGGGTATCGGCGCGGCCTACGCCAAGGCACTCGCCGCCGAGGGCGCCCGCGTGGTGGTGGCCGACATCAATGCCGAGGCGGGCGAATCGGTCGCCAAGGAGATCACCGCGGCAGGCGGTGTCGCCGCCTTCCGCGAGGTCGATGTCGCCGACCCGGATTCCGCGGCCGCGCTCGCCGCGTTCACCGTCGAGAAGTTCGGCGGCATCGACCATCTGGTGAACAACGCGGCCATCTACGGGACCATGAAACTGAACCTGCTGCTCACGGTGCCGTGGGACTACTACAAGCACTTCATGAGCGTGAATTTCGACGGCGCGCTGAACGTGACCCGCGCGGTCTGGCCGACGATGCGCGCCAGTGGTGGATCCATCGTGAACCAGTCCTCCACCGCGGCATGGACCTATTCGAGCTTCTACGGGCTGGCCAAGGTCGGCGTGAACGGCCTCACCCAGCAACTGGCCCACGAGCTCGGCAGCTCCGGCATCCGGATCAACGCCATCGCACCCGGCCCCATCGACACCGAGGCGACCAAGACGATCACGCCGTCGGTCATCGTCGACGACATGGTGAAGCGGTTGCCGCTCAAGCGGATGGGCACACCGCAGGATCTCGTCGGTGCCTGCCTGTATCTGCTCTCCGACGACGCTGCCTGGGTGACCGGGCAGATCTTCAATGTCGACGGCGGTCAGGTGATCCGCTCATGACCACCGAGAACGCGCCACGCCTCGGCTACATCGGGCTGGGCAACATGGGTGCGCCCATGGCGCGCAGGCTCGTCGACTGGCCGGGCGGGCTGGTGGTGTGCGACGCGCGGGCCGTTGCCACCGAGAAGTTCGCCGCCGCGGGCGTCGCGGTGGCCGCTACACCGGCCGAGGTCGCCGCCCGCGCGGCGGTGATCTCGGTGACCGTCCTCGACGACACTCAGGTCCGCGATGTGCTGACAGGTCCGCAGGGAATTCTGTCGACGGCCGCCGCGGGCACGGTGGTCGCCGTGCATTCGACCATCGCCGACAGCACGGCGATCGAGTTGGCCGAGGAATGCGCCCGCCACGAGGTGGAGCTGGTCGACGCACCCGTCAGCGGTGGCGCGCCCGGCGCGAAACAGGGACGCCTCGCGGTGATGGTCGGCGGCAGCGAGTCCGCGTTCGAGGCGGTGCGGTCCCCGTTCGCCCGCTTCGCCGATCTCGTGGTGCACGCGGGCCCGGTGGGTGCGGGTACGCGGATGAAGCTCGCCCGCAATCTGGTGCACTTCGTCGCCTTCGCCGCCGCCGCCGAGGCCTCGCGCCTAGCCGAGTCGGCGGGGCTCGACATCCGCCGCCTCGGTGAGGTGGTTCGCCATTCCGACGCCGTCACCGGCGGACCCGGTGCCATCCTGTGGCGTGAGAGCACCGCTCACCTCGCCGAGGGCGATCCGTGGCTGCCGATCATGTCGCACGTGCGCGACCTGGGCGAGAAGGATCTGGCGCTGGCCCTGGACCTCGGCGCCCGGCTCGGCGTCGAATTACCTCTCGCCCGAATGGGTTTCGAGCATCTCGCCGAAGGTCTCGGCCTTCGGATCCCCACATCCGACAGGAGCAGCACATGACCGACGACGCCCGCGCCCGCGGCCTGGCCCGCATGAAAGAGGTCTACGGCTGGCAACCGCCGGAGATCGACGGCGCGTTCTTCGCCACCACCGTCGATCACCTCTTCGCCGAGATCTGGTCGCGCCCCGGCCTCACCGACCGCGACCGTCGGCTGCTGCTGCTCGGCGCGCTCGCCGCCCAGGGCCGCATGGAAACCGCCGAAATCCAGATCCACGCCGCCCTGCACAACAAAGAGCTCACCGAGGAACAGCTCCGCGAAATCGCCCTGTTCCTGTGCCACTATGTCGGCTGGCCCAACGGGACCCGGCTCGATACCGCCATCAGCACCGTTTCCGAACGGGCGCGCGGAGGCGGCGAACCGCGCATGCGCAGGCCCAAATAGGTATCCCATGTACCTGCGACTAATATGGAATTGTGTCCGAAAACCATTCTGATCCCGCGATTCTCGAGGCCACGCGCAGGCGTCTGACCGAGAAACAGGCCGATACGGTCGACCGGCTCACCCGCGCCGCCGTCGACGTCATCACCGAGCAGGGTTATTCCGGACTCACCGTGCGTCAGGTGGCCGCCGCCGCGGGCGTGGGAACCGCGACCGCCTACACCTATTTCTCGTCGAAGGAACACCTCGTCGCCGAGGTGTTCTGGCGTCGCCTGCTACAGACGCCGCAGCTCGACCACGACGACGACAAGTCGGCGGCCGAGCGGGTCGTCGAGACGCTGCGGCAGGTGTCGCTGATGGTCGGCGGGGAGAACGAGCTGGCGGGCGCGGTGACCAGCGCGCTGCTCGGCCAGGACCCCGACGTGTCGCATCTGCGGGTGCGGATCGGTCTGGAAATCCGGCAGCGGATCGCGCGGGCACTGGGTCCCGACCACGATCCGGATGTGCTCGAGGCGTTCGAATTGCTCTACGCGGGCGCGCTGGTGCGTGCCGGGATGGGATACGGCACCTACGACGAAATGGCGGACCGGATCGAGAAATCGGTCTATCTGATCCTGGAATAGTCTCCGCGACAACAGAAGCCGTCACCCGGATAACCGGGTGACGGCTTTTTCGCGCATTGCGCCACGCCCGCGAACTGTAGTACCGTCTGGACACGTGTCTATATGACCCAGAGATTGAGAGGTCTTCGATGACGCTTCTGAAACCGCGACGGGTCTCCGGCGGCGAACACGAGCACGGTCACCTCGAGGAACTGCGTTCCGACCCGATCGCCCTCATGCGCCGGGTGCGCGAGGAATGCGGCGACGTGGGCGTTTTCGAGTTGGCCGGGCGCGACGTGGTGTTGCTCTCGGGCGCCGAGGCCAATGAATTCTTCTTCCGCGCCGGCGACGAGGACCTCGACCAGGAGGCCGCGTACCCCTTCATGAAGCCGATCTTCGGCGAGGGCGTCGTCTTCGACGCCAGCCCGGAGCGGCGCAAGGAGATGCTGCACAATCAGGCGTTGCGCGCCGATTACATGCGCGGCCACGCGGCGACGATTTCGCACGAAGTGGACCGGATGATCGCGGACTGGGGCGATTCCGGAGAAATAGATCTGCTCGACTTCTTCGCCGAGCTCACCATCTACACCTCCTCGGCCTGCCTGATCGGCACCAAATTCCGCAATGAACTCGACAGCCGTTTCGCCGAGCTCTATCACGATCTCGAGCGCGGCACCGACGCACTCGCCTATGTCGACCCGTATATGCCGATCGAGAGCTTCCGAAAACGCGACGAATCGCGGCGCCGACTCGTCGAATTGGTCGGCGAGATCATGGACCGCCGCATCGCCGCGCCTCCCCAGGGCAAGGAGGAACGCGATCTGCTCGACGTGCTGGTGTCGGTGCGCGACGAACAGGGCGCACCGCGCTTCTCGGCGTCGGTGGTCACCGGCATCTTCATCTCGATGATGTTCGCCGGTCACCACACCACCTCGGGGACCTCGGCGTGGACGATGATCGAACTGCTGCGCCACCCCGACACGCTCGCCGCCGTGGTCAGGGAGCTCGACACCCTCTTCGCCGACGACACCGAGGTGAGTTTCCGTGCGCTGCGCCAGATTCCGCAGTTGGAAGCGGCGTTGAAGGAGACGCTGCGGCTCCATCCGCCGCTCATCATCCTGATGCGGGTGGCCAGGGACGAGTTCGAGGTGTGTGGGCACCGCATCGCGCCGGGTGACCTGGTGGCGGCCACCCCGGCGGTGTCCAACCGGCTGCCCGAATGCTTCCCCGACCCCGACGCCTTCGATCCCGGCCGCTATATCGACCCCGAACAGGCCGATATCGTCAACCGCTGGACCTGGATCCCGTTCGGCGCGGGCAGGCATCGCTGCGTCGGTGCCGCGTTCGCGCTCATGCAGATGAAGGCGATATTCTCGATCCTGTTGCGCGACTGGGAGTTCGAGATGGCCCAGCCCTCGGAGAGCTATCGCAACGATCACTCCAAGATGGTCGTGCAGTTGCAGCAGCCGTGTCGGGTGCGCTACCGCAGGCGCCGCTGACGTCACACGCGAAAGCCGCCCCGAAAGGTTCGGGGCGGCTTTCGGCGTCTGGCGAGTCAGCGCAGCGGTGACTCGGGCTGGACCTCGCTGACGATCACATGGGCACCGCGCGGCGTGGACACCACGGCGGTGACGGCGTCGGCCAGGTCGGCGGCGCGCAGCATGTAGGGGTGGCGCGCGAAGCCCCAGCGTGACCAGTCCTTCAGCAGCGGCTCGATGTCCTCGACGGTCGCGTCGGTGCCCATCTCGGTAGCGGTGGGACCGGGGCGCACCAACGACACGCGAACGCCGGTGCCCTCCAGCTCCATGCGCATCTGGGTGGCCAGGGTCTCGATGCCCGCTTTGGCGGCGCTGTAGGCGCCGGTGCGCGGCCGTGGGGTCACCGAGCAGTCCGAGCCGATGAGCACCACGTCGCCGCGGCGCCGCTCGATCATGCCGGGCACGAGCAGGCGCAGCAAGCGCTGTGGCCCCGCCAGGTGCACGTCGAGCTGGCGGACGAAGTCGGCCGAGGACAGCTCGTGCACACACCCGAATTTCACCACCCCGGCGGCCGAAACCAGGATCTCGATATCGCCGAGTTCGCGCCGCGCGGCGGCGACGAACTCCTCGACCGAGTCGTTGTCGGTGACATCGAGCCGGTGGGCGAACGCGGTGCCGCCCTTCTCCCGGATGGCCGCCGCGACGGCCTCGCACTCGGCCACGCGTCGCGCGCCGAGCGCGACCGGATGCCCCAGTTCGGCAAGGGCTTTCGCGGTGGCGGCGCCGATGCCGGACGAGCCGCCGGTGACCACGGCGGGTCGCACCGGTGGGTGGGGTTCGAATCGTGGCATGGCCACACCTTCCTTCCGTCCAGACGGTACCTGGACACCTGTCTGGACATTACTACGAATCAGTCGTGCCGACCGGCGATCCGCCTCACTCGTAGGCGACCTGCCAGTGCTTGATCCCGTTGACGAAGCTCGACCGCAACCTGGTCGGCTCGGCGACCTGCCGTAGGCGGGGCATGGCGTCGGCGATGGCCCCGAAGATCAGTTCCAGTTGCAGTCGCGCCAGATTCGCGCCGACGCAGTAGTGCGGGCCGGTCCCACCGAAACCCAAGTGTGGGTTGGGGTCTCGCAGGATGTCGAAGGTGAACGGGTTGCCGAAGGCCGATTCGTCGAAATTGGCCGAGCTGTAGAACATCGCCACCCGCTGCCCGGCGCCGATCGGCTGACCGCCCAGTTCGGTGTCCTCGGTGGCGGTGCGCTGGAACGCGATCACCGGAGTGGCCCAGCGAACGATCTCGTCGGCGGCGGTGCGTGGGCGCTGCGCGCGGAAGAGTTCCCACTGCTCCGGATGATCCACGAAGGCCTTCATGCCGTGGGTGGTGGCATTGCGGGTGGTCTCGTTGCCCGCCACGGTCAACAGGATCATGAAGAACCCGAATTCGTCGGGTGTCAGTGAGCCGCCGTCGATATCGGCGGTGACCAGTTTCGACACCAGGTCGTCGGCGGGGTCGAGGCGTCGCGATTCGGCCAGCTGCCAGGCGTAGCCGAGCAGATCCGCGGTGGCGCCGATGGGGTCGCCGTATTCGGGGTCGTCGAAATTGAGCATCTGGTTGGACCAGTCGAACAGGCGCAGCCGATCCGGTTGCGGGATGCCGAACAGTTCGGCGATGGCCTGCAACGGCAGCTCGCGCGCCACCTGGTGGACGAAGTCGCCGCCGCCGGTCGCACGGGCGGCGTGCACGATGGCCTCGGCGCGTTCGGCCAGCGCGGCGCGCAGCGCCTCGACCGCGCGTGGGGTGAACCCGCGCGAGATGATGCGGCGCACGGCCGAGTGCTTGGGTGGATCCATGTTGAGGAGCATGGATTTCGTCGCTTCGAAGGTGTCGGCGGTGACGGTGCCGGGGAAGCGGATGACCGAACCCTTGGTGCTCGCGGAGAACAGGGTGGGGTTGCGGGAGATCGTTCGCACGTCCTCGTGACGGCTCACGACCCAGAATCCGCCGTCGTCGTGGGGCACGCACATGTCGTCGGACTGCGCGTTCCACCACACCGGGGCGGCCTTGCGCAACATCGCGAATTCCTCGACGGGCGTGCGCTGGGCCCAGAGTCCCGGGTCGGAGAAGTCGAGGCCTGCGGGCAGGGTGAGTGGGGGCATCGGGATCTCCTCACATCCGCGTCGCGACGCCGCGCGCCCACCGGTAGTCGGCCTTGCCGGTGGGTGAGCGCAGGATTTCGCGACAGCGCAGGATGGCTTTGGGCAGTTTGTAGCGGGCGATGTGCTTGGCGCATTCGTCGAGCAGTTCGGCATCGGTGACGGTCTCGTCGTCCACCTGTACGAGGGCGACGACCTCGCTCCCCCACCGCTGCGACGGTCTGCCGACCACGACCACGTCGAGGACGCTCGCGTGGGCGGCGACGGCGCGCTCGACCTCTTCGACGAAGATCTTCTCGCCGCCGGAGTTGATCGTCAGGTTGTCGCGGCCGAGCAGTTCGATCCGGCCGTCGCCCAGGACCTTCGCGCGATCACCCGCGATGGACCAGCGCACACCGTCGACGACGGGGAAGGTGCGCCGCGTCTTCTCCTCGTCGCCCAGATAGCCCAGCGGGATGCGACCCTTGCGCGCCAGCCAGCCCGAGGCGCCCGGTTCGTCGAGCAGCCGGGTGAGGTCCTCGTCGATCACGGCGGTGTCGGTGTCGGCGGGGACGAAGCTGCCCGCTGCGGTTCGGGCGTCGGCGTCGTAGACCTGGGTCATCTGGATGCCGGACTCCGAGGAGCCCACCGAGTCGACGACGAGTACGGGTTTGCCGAAGGCCGCGATCAATCGCTGTCGCACGGCCGGGGTGAGCGGGGCGCCCGCGTTGTGCACGGCAGCCAGCGACGGCAGCTCGTAGTGATGCCGCTCGAGTTCGGCGACGATCGGTCGCGCCATGGCGTCACCGACGAGCGGAAGGGCGATCACGTTTTCCGTGGCGACGGCCGCGAGGACCGATGCGGCGTCGAAGCGGTCGACCACGGTGGGCAGCACCAGGGTTCCGCCGTTGGTGACGCACTGGAACAGCAACCACTGGGCGGCGCCGTGCATGAACGGCGCGGCGGCGACCAAGCGGTAGGCGCCGCCGGTCACCGTGGCCGAATCGGCCAGTTCCGCATAGGAATCCAGTTGCACGCCGGTGCCGAAGCGGGTGCCGCCCATGGCGGCGAGGTAGATGTCGTCCTGACGCCACAACACACCCTTGGGCATCCCGGTGGTGCCGCCGGTGTAGAGCAGGTACAGATCGTCGCCGTCGGGTTCCGGCAGCTCGCCCTCGGTGGTGGCGACGGCGGTCTCGTAGTCGATCGCGCCCGGCAACAGGTCGTTGCCGCTGCTGTCGGCGACCTGGATCAGGAGCGGCGGCTCGGCCAGCGTCGGTAGTACCGCGGCCACCCGTGGGGCGAATTCCGCGTGGTACACCAGCACTCGCGCCCGGGCGTCACGGAGCAGGTACAGCAATTCCTCTTCGACGTAGCGGTAGTTGATATTGA
This sequence comes from Nocardia sp. NPDC050413, assembly GCF_040655475.1. Taxonomy (NCBI): domain Bacteria; kingdom Bacillati; phylum Actinomycetota; class Actinomycetes; order Mycobacteriales; family Nocardiaceae; genus Nocardia; species Nocardia sp. NPDC050413. Next base: position 1,158,694 of record NZ_JBFAJZ010000001.1, read on the forward strand.
AAGGCACCGCGCGCGCACGGTAGGCACCGATCAAGATCTCCGGGTACTCGGTGCCGTTGCGCAAATAGACGCCCAAATGGTCCTGCCCGGACAAATACGGAGCCGTCCGCTCGACCTGGGCGCCGATCCCCCGCGCGGCCAGGAATCTGGCGAATCCCGTTACCCGACGGTCGGTTTCGGCATAGCAGATCCGGCGGTCACCGTGCACGAGGAATTCGCGCTCCGGAATCGCCGCGGCCACGGTCGCGAATACGTTCGACAAACTGAAACCAACCATGCAGTGCCTCGCAACTCGATGCCGGTTCGCTATTTCTGAATTTCTGTCCGGACAGGTGTCCATGATACGGAGAATCGCTCGCGTTCGGAGTGATTCGCGATTACGACCTTCCGCCGAAGGTGGGTGTAGTACCGTCCAGACTAGTGTCCAGGCAATTGAACGGGCATTCGAACACCGAGGGGGTGTGCATTGTTCGGGCGGACCACATCGCGAGCCGGGCACGGCCATTCCAGCGACGCCGAGCCACTCGCGCAGCCACGCACCGCGGGCGCGGTGCTGCGCCGCAACTTCGCCGACACCGTGCTGTCGGCGCTGGCCACCTTCGGTCGCGCCCTGCGTATGGGCACCTCCGCCGTGCGGATCGGTGCGAACGATGCCGTGCGCCTGCGCTTTCCGGTGCACGAGGCCTTGGAACAGGCCTGGTTCCTGGTGAAGGTGACCGCGATTCCGGCCGTGCTGATGGCCGTGCCGTTCGGGGTGATCCTGTCCACTCAGGTCGGCAATATCGTCTCCCAGCTGGGCGCCGACTCGATGATCGGTGCCGCGGGCGGGCTGGGGGTGATCAAACAGGGCGCGCCGATGGCCGCGGGCATTCTGCTCGGCGGGGCGGGCGCCGCCGCGATCGCCGCCGACCTCGGTGCGCGCACCGTGCGCGAGGAGGTCGACGCCATGCGCGTGATGGGCGTGGATCCGGTGCAGCGCCTGGTCGTTCCGCGTATCGCGGCCATGATGCTGATCGCGCCGCTGCTCGACGTGCTCATCATCGTCGTCGGGATCGCCGCCGGATACGGCGTGGCGGTCACCGCACTGGACGTGACGCCGGGCAGCTATTGGGACTCCTTCGGCGCGTTCACCACCTCGCTGGATGTGTGGGTGTCGCTGGTGAAGTCGCTGATGTTCGGGTTCCTCGTGGTGGTGATCGCCTGTCAGCGCGGGCTGGAGGCGCGGGGTGGACCACGCGGGGTGGCCGACGGTGTCAACGCGGCGGTGGTGATGTCGGTCGCGGCGATCACTGTGCTCAATACCGTTGTCACCCAGGTGGTCACGGTGTTCGTCCCGTTGCGGGCGGCCTGATGACCGCGAGCCCGTATGTGCCGTTCGGAGTGCGCTGGATCGGCCGGCTGCGACGCCGCATCGGGCCGGTGCGCCCCGTGGAGTCGCTCGGGTTCGTGATCGGGTTCTGCTGGCAGGTGCTGTCGTCGGTGCCGTACACCCTCGCGCACTACCGGCGCCAGACGCTCACCGCGATCACCGATATGACCTGGGGGCGCGGCTCGGTGATCGTCGGCGGCGGGGTGGTGCCGCTGATGTTGCTGATGGGTGCGGCGATGGGTGCCTCCATCGGCATCGAGGCCCATCACGCGCTGGACGCGTTGGCACTCGGTCAGCTCAGCGGGCTCATCTCCGCGTTCGGGGTGACCCGGGAGCTGGCGCCGATCGCTGCCGGGGTGGGTTTCGCCGCACAGGCGGGCTGCCGGATGACGGCGGAGATCGGGTCGATGCGGATCTCGGAGGAGATCGACGCGCTCGAATCCATGGGGATCCGGTCGGTGCCGTTCGTGGTGACCACCCGGGTGGTGGCCGGGATCGTCGCGGTGGCGCCGGCTTTCGTGGTGGCGCTGATCCTGAGCTATCTGTCGTGTCAGCTGATCGTGACATCGATCCACGAGGTGCCGACCGGGACTTACGACCACTACTTCGATCAGTTCGTCCTCGGCTGGGATGTGTTCGCCGCGACCGTGAAGGTGGTGGTGTTCGCCGTCGCGGTGGTCCTGATCCATTGTTACCAGGGCTATTTCGCGGTCGGCGGCCCCGAAGGTGTCGGTATCGGGTCGGGGCGGGCTATCCGCGCCAGCCTGGTGGCGATCATCGCGCTCGACATGGTGGCCACCGTCGTCCTGTGGGGCTGGCGCTCCCCGATCACGTTCACGGGGTGACGCGCATGCCTCCGTACGCACTTCCCGGGACCGAGGTGGGGCCGTTGCGTGCCCGCGTCCTCGGTGTCTGCGCGCTCCTGGTCGCGCTGGTGAGCGTGCTGGCCTGGCAGGTGTGGCCGCAATCCCTTGCCCCCGAGCAGATCCGGGTGACGTTGCGAACCGAGCGGGTCGGTGCGGGCATCGCCCCCGGCACCGATGTCCGTCTCGACGGGGTGCGGGTCGGGACGGTCGAGGCCATCGCACCGGCCGGGCGGGGGCGCGAACACCTCACCCTGGTGCTCGATCGGCCGCAGCTGTTCGGGCTCACCGACACCGTCGATGTCGAGTTCGCGCCGGGCAATCTGTTCGGCATCAGCGCGCTGAATCTCGTGGCGCGGCCCGGTGGCACCGAGCTCGGGAACGGTTCCTCGGTCGACCTCGACAACGGTCGCGTCCGTGACGCCACGCTGGCGGCGCTGCTGCGCTCCACCGGCGGACTCGTCGAGCAGGTACTCACCCCGAAACTGGCCGCACTGCTGCACACCATCGCCGGTGACCTGCGCGCCTTCACCCCGCTGCTGGAAGCCCTCGGCGCCACCCTGCGCGCCTACGCCGACACCCGCGAACTGCCGCCCTCGGAGCTGGCGAGTTCCTTCGGTTCGGTGCTGGCCGGTATGCCGCCGATGCTGACCGGCGCCGTCGACGTGCTCGAGGCCGCCTACACCAACGAGTACCTGCGCTCACCGGCGAATATCGCGCGGTTCGGGCAGTTCTGGGGCGATATGCAATACCAGCTCCTGCCCGCCGTCACCGCGCTGATGACCACCGCGCGAACACATTTCGGCGACATGCTACCGATGGCCACGCTGCTGCTCGACGAGGTGACCGCGACCATGGGCCCACCCGGGCGATCGGCGGATCAGCTGGCCACCCTGCTGGAACGCCTCGGCGCCGCGTTCCGTGACACCCCCGACGGCCCCGCGCTCCGGGTCTCGGTCGAACTCGACACCGTTCCGGGTCTGGCCGGGCCGTTGGCCGCCCTGCTGCCGAACGGAGGCCGCTGATGAGGACTAGCGGGCTCGCCGTGCGGGTGGCGATCGCACTGACTCTCACCGCCGTCGCGCTGGCCGGGATCTTCCGGTTGATCGAGCGACCGGTGCGCGGCGACACCGAGTCCTTCACCGCGCTGTTCACCGATGCCAACGGGTTGCGCACGGGCGACGACGTGCGGTTGCACGGTGTCGCGGTCGGCAAGGTGTCGGGGATCGAGCTCGACGGCGCCCTGGCCCGCGTCCGGTTCACCGTGCTGCGCGCGCACCCGGTCGACACGGCCGCCACCATCGCCGTCCGGTATCAGAACCTCACCGGCTTCCGGTATCTGGAGATCGTCGCACCGCCGCGGCCGAGCACACCGCGCGCGCCCGAGCAGGTGTTCGGGACCGCCGAAACCGTTCCTTCGTTCGACATCACCACTCTGTTCAAGGGTCTGCAGCCGGTGCTCGCGCAGCTGTCCACCGAGGAGATCAACCGGTTCACCACCAGCCTGCTCGCCGTGATCCAGGGGGACGGCGCCGGTCTCGGTCCCGCTCTCGACGCGGTCGACACCCTGAGCCGCTACGCCTCCGACCGGCAGGTCGTGCTGTCGACGCTGGTGCGCAATCTGGCCGTGATCGCGGAGCGCCTGGGCGGTAAGTCGGCGCAGGCGGTGCGGATGCTGACCAACCTCACCGGCTTGTTCACCGCCATCGCCGACAAGCTGCCGGGTCTGGTCGATTTCTCCGTTGCCATTCCCCCGGTGCTGCAACCGATCCGGTCGATGCTGACCGTCGCGGGCATCACCGGTGACGAGGGCAGCGATCTGGACCTGGTGTTGCGCAATGCTTTCCCCGATCCGCAGGTGGCGGCCGAGGTCTTCGCCGGGCTGCCGGGGCTGATCCAGACCATGGCGGCCACCGTGCCCGCGAACGGTCGGGCAGGCACGTGCACTCATGGGGTCGCGGAGGCGCCGGAACCGTTGCGAGTGCTGTTCGACGGGCAGGGGGTGACGCTGTGCCGCACCCGATGAGACGAGTGCGCGCCTTGTTCGGCCGGCGCACGGACGGGCGTGCCGGTGACCTGCGCTGGGGGCTGGCCGGGCTGTGCGGTGCCGTACTGCTCATGATCGCGCTGGGTGTGGTCGCGGTGGTCGGGACGGATGCCGAGCGGGTGTACCACGCCGAACTGGCCGATGCGGGTGCGCTGCGCGAAGGCGACGATGTGCGGATCGCGGGGATCGGTGTCGGCCGGGTACGGACGCTCGACCTGCTGGCGGATCGGGTACGGATGACGTTCACCGTGCGCGAGGACGTGGCCGTCGGCGATCAGACGATCCTGGAGATCCGCATGCTGACGGTGGTGGGCGGCTACTACGTCGCCCTACGACCGGCGGGCACCGCTGCGCTGGGTTCGGCCGTGATCCCCCGGGAGCGAGTGATCCTGCCCTACAACCTCACCGAGGTCTTCCAGGACGCGGTACGACCCGTGCGCGAGATCGACGGCGCGGTGCTGCGGCAGAACCTGGCCGCCCTGTCCACCTCGTTCGACAACAGTCCCGACGCTTTCCGCTCGGCGCTGCGCGCCGCCGGTGACCTCGTCGCGGTGCTGAACACCCAGAACGCCGACATCTCCCGCGCGCTCGCCTTCGCCGACGAGTACCTCACCGCGCTGAACGGGAGTTCGCAGGTGCTCGCGCAATTGGTGCGCAACCTCCACACATTGGAAACGCTGGTGCAGACCAACAAGGCCATCGTGAGCCAGGCTCTCGGCGACCTGTCCGATGTGCTGCGCAAGGCCTCCCCGCTCGGCCGGGCCTGGGACCGTGACCTGCGAGCCCGCGCGCAACCGCTCGCCGACGCCGTCGCGGGCCTGGAAAACCTGGGCACGCACCTGGGTTCGCTCTTCGAGGCACTGGTGGCGCTGGAACAGCGATTGACGCCGCTGCTCGCCGGTGGTGACGGGGTGAGCATCGACCACTCGGCGGTGACGATCGTGCCGGAGCGTATCTGTGTGCCGGTGCCGGGAGGTGGGTGCTGATGGTGACACGCCTGCTCGGTTCGCGCGGCTTCATGTCCACGGCGGTGGTGCTTGTCGTCGTCCTCGCGGGCGCGGTGGCACTCCAGCTGTCACGGCCCGCGCCGCCGGTGCGCACCTATTGCGCGGACATGCCCGACAGCATCGGGCTCTACCGGGGCAGCTCCGTCACCGTGCTCGGCATCCCGGTCGGTGAGGTCACCGGCATCGAGCCACACGGGGCCTCGGCACGCGTGCGGTTCACCGTGCGCGCCGATCGCAGGCTGCCCCCGGATGTGGGCGCGGTGACCGTGAGCGACACCCTGGTGGCCGATCGCCATCTCGCTCTCGTCGGCGACGAACCGGCTGCCGGTGGCTGGGAGCCGGGCACGTGCATCACCAGAACACTGACGCCGCTGAGTCTTTCGGAGACCTTCGACGCGCTCGCCGGGCTGGCCGACGAACTGAACGCCGCCGACGATCCCGCGCAGCGCACGGCCCTCGGCTCGGGCTTGTCGGCGCTCGACCGGGCGACCGCGGGCACCGGCGACGACATCAACGCGCTCCTGCACCAGCTCGGCCGGGCACTGGCCGCCCCCGATGCCGCGGTCGGGCACCTCGGCAGTCTCATCGACGCCCTCACCGAGCTGGTACGGCACGCCCGCAACGGGTGGGACACCGTGCGGGCGATGACGATCGAGCTGCCGCGGACGTTCGACGACATCGTGACCATCGCCTTCCCACCGATCATCGACATCGTCACCTACCTGATCCAGGTCCTACCCCAGCTCAATGACGTGATGATGATGATCGGTACCCCGGCGGTCCGTGCGCTCGACAAGATCGCCGACCTGCCCGCACTGCTGACGGCGGGATTCGGCTCGGTTGCCGAGGTCATCCGGCTCACCCCCGCTCTCGCCGCGGGCTTCGCCGCGAGTATCGCTCCGGAAGGACGGCCGACCATCACCTATGCACCCGCGAGACTGGCTGTGCCCCAGGCAGATTCCCCGCAGCTGTGCGCCGCGATCCAGGTGGTGACCGGTCAGCCATGTGCGCTCGGGCCGGACGGTACCGTCACCGTGCCCCCGCTCGCGGCACTGCTCGCGGCGGTGAGTGCGCGATGACGACAAGCCCTGCGCTGCAGCGGGAAATAGCCCGTTCGCCCGGCCGCACACCACCACGCGTTCTCCACGGCCCCCGCCACCTGACTCCGAAGATCGGAGGCCGCCCGGATGTCAGCGGTCACCCCGAACCGACTTCCCGAACCCGCTCCACACCGACGACATGCCGGGTACGGAACCAGCTTTCACTCAGGTGGCGCGGCCGGTTCCGGCACCTGTTGCTGATCGTCGTGGTGGCCTGCACTGTGCTCGGATGCGGAACGACGCTGCCCGGCACCGGCGAACCCACCTATCGGCTGCGCATCGAATTCGCCAGTGTCCTCAACCTGCCGCAGGGCGCGAAGGTGATCGCCGACGGTGTCCGTGTGGGCAAGCTCTCGTCGGTCACTCTCAGCGAAAAGGGCTATGCCACAGCGGAAGTCGACATCGACGACGCGGTTCGGCTGCCGGTGGGCACCACGGCCGAACTGCGCCAGAACACCCCGCTGGGCGACGTGCACATCGCGCTCACCGAACCGAGCGAATCCACCACCGGCTCGCTGGGACCGGGCGCGACGATCCCGCTGGCCGACACCGCCCGCGCCCCGGCCATCGAGGATATTCTCGCCACGCTGTCGGTGTTCATCGGCACCGGCGCGGTCACCGATCTGCAGGACATCGTCACCACGATGAACGGGGTGCTGCCCGCCGATCCGCGCGACACCGCCCGCCTCTCCGAAACCCTCGGTACGGACCTGTCGGACCTGGCCGATCACCTCGACTCGGTCGACGCGGTCCTCGACGGTCTCGGTGCCACCCTCGAGGACGGGGTTCTCGACAATGCCCCGGTGCTGGCCGAGCTGCTCACGCCCTACGGCGTGACCCAGACCACCGATGCGATCAACGCCCAGATCGGTGTCATCTTCGTCCTCACCGCGCTCGGCCCGGTCGCGCCGAGCGCCGCCTGGCTCGGGCCGCTGCTCGGTTCGCTCGACGCCACGACCGCCGCGGTGGTGCCGATGCTGTTCGGCAGCAGACCATTCGACACCTCGTCGCCGTCGAACCTGAAGACGCTGGTCGACCTGATCCATACCGAGGTGCTGCCGTTCGCGCAGCGCGGGCCGAAGGTCGACGTGGTCGAGATCGGGGTCACGGGGGCGATGCATACCGACGAGCAGACCGCGCGAATCGTCGACCTGCTGCGGATGATCGGAGCCGTCCGATGAATACCCGTGCCGCACTGTCGCTGTCGGCCATCGCGGCCGTGCTGGTTCTCGGCGTCGCGTACATGACGTTCGGGGTACTGAATATCGACCCGCGTCGCGACTACCTGGCCGTCGAGCTGGAGCTGAGCACCTCGGGTGGGCTCGGTCCCGGCGCGCCGGTGCTGCTCAACGGGATCGCGGTGGGCCGGGCCGAGTCGGTGCGCAAGCAGGCGAGCGGGGTGCTCGTCGCCTTGCGGATCGACGAGCGGTACCCGATTCCGGTATCGAGCCGGATCCGCGTGGAACAGCTTTCGGCACTCGGCGAGCCCTACATCGGTTTCGACCCGGTCGACGACGCGGGGCCGTATCTCACCGACGGGCAACGCATTCCGGCGCATCGCGTGCCCGCGCCGATGACCATCACCACCCTGTCCACCCGGCTGATCGACCTGCTCGATCAGATCCGCCCCGAGGTGATGGCAGGCCTGGTCGACACCTTCGACCGCGCCCTCGCCGACACCGAGGCGACCATGCAGACCCTGCGCCGCTCTACCACGCTGCTGGCCGCGACACTGCTCAGCCGCACCGACCGGCTGCGTCAGCTGTTCGCCGACCTGCAATTCCTCGGCGCCGACATCGACTGGATGGGACCGTCGCTGAGCACGGCGGGCCCGCTGTTCGGGGAATTCGGCATCACCCTCAGCGCCATCGTGCAGTCCGGGTCGGCCCTGGTCGAGAGCCGCCCGGTCGCCGACTATTTCTCCGGGAGCGGGGTGCTGGTGTTCGTGCGCGAACTCGACGCGCTGCTCGCGAAGATCGGGCCGAGCGCCGCGGCCTTGGGCCCGATGCTGCAACCGGTGGTGCGCGACGCGGTGGCCACCGCACCCGATCTCGATCTCGGCGCCCTGCTCGACCAGGCCCTGCACGGCCTCGGCGACGACACGGTGCATCTGCGCATCGGCATCAAATAGGCACGAAAGGACCGGCACCCCATGACCGTTGACCTCGAGACCCGCCCCCACACGCCTGCCCCCGGCGGACCCCAGCCGCGCACCCTCTCGATCCGGCTGTCGAGCGTGCTCACCGGGTGCGCCGTCGCTGTGCTCGTGGTGGCGACGGCCACCTTCGGAATGCTGTATCTGTCGGCGCGCACCACCATTGCCGACCACGATCGGCGCGCCGCCGAGGATCGCCGGGTCGAACAGGTCGCCCTCGACTACGCGCTCGGGGCGTCGACCATCGACTACCGGGACGCCAAGGCGTGGCTGGCCCGGCTGAAAACCGGTACCACACCCCAGCTTTCGGGCAAGTTCGACGCGACAGCGCCGCAACTCGAACAGATCCTGCTGCCGCTGCAGTGGACCTCGACGGCGACGCCCTTGTCGGCGGGCGTCGTGTCCGAGTCGGGTGGGGTGTACAAGGTGAACGCCTATCTCACCGTCAACTCCACCAGCGTGCAGAATCCCACCGGCACCCTCACCACCGTGGCCTATTCGCTCACGGTCGACCGCAACGCGGACTGGCGGATCGCCGATGTCGGTGGGCTGCAGAACGCCCTGCCGCTGAAGTGACCTATCTCGCCCGCACCGACATCGGCAGCGTGGCGAAGCCGCGCACACTCACCGAGTGCACCCGTTCGGCGGCGGCGGTGTCGATCTCGTAGCCGCGGATGGAGGCGGCGATCTGCCCGAGGCCGATATTGGCCTCCATCCGCGCCAGGTGCGCACCGAGGCAGAAGTGCACGCCGAGACCGAAGCTCAGCAGGGTCTGGGAGCTGTCGCGGCCGATACGGTACTCGGCGGCGTCGTCGAAGACGTCGTCGTCGCGGTTGGCCGAACCGAGCAGCAACAGCACCCGCTCCCCCGCCGCGATGGTGTGCTCACCGAATTCGACATCCGCGAGGACACGGCGCACCAGGATCTGGGTCGAATTGTCGTAGCGCAGCGTCTCTTCGGTCCAGTCCGGCACGAGCGACGGGTCGGCCAGTGGCTTGGCGACCTCGTCGGGGAACCGCGAACCCCAGTACATCGCGTTGCCGAGCAGTTTGGTCGTCGTCTCGTTGCCCGCGACGACCATCAGGATCAGGAAGCCGATGATCTCGGCGTCGGACAGGCGGGTGGTGCCCGCGTCGCCGTCGGTGATCTCGGCGTCCATCAGCACCGACACCAGATCCTCACCGGGGTTCTTGCGGCGCCCTTCGAGCAGGTCGCGGTAGTAACCGGTGAGTTCGAGATAGGCCATGATCGCGCCCTGCGGCACGTCGAGCACGCCTTCCTCCCGGTGCAACAGCAGATCCGACTGGGTGCGCAGGTGGGCGCGGTCCGATTCGGGGACGCCGAGCATCTCCGACACCACGTCCATCGGCAGCAGCCCGGCGAAGTCGCGGATGTAGTCGAACTCGCCCAGTTGCAGGCACCGATCCCAGTGGCTGCGGGTGAGTTCGGCGATCCGTTCGCTCAGGTCCGCGAGCCTGCGCGGGGTGAAACCCTTGGACACCAGCTTGCGGATGCGCGCGTGCTTGGGGTCGTCCATCGCCAGGAACGACATCGACCGGTGCGCTTCCGGACCGTAGGCGGTGGGGTCGAGCGAGACACCCCAGCTGTTGGACAGGCGGGCGCTGTCGCGCAGGGCTGCCCGCACATCGCGGTGCCGCGACAGCGCCCAGAAGTCCATCGACGCGTTGCGGTACACCGGCGCCTCTGCCCGCAGCCGGGCGTAGGTGGGGTACGGGTCCTCGTGGAAGGCGTAGTCGTACGGGTCGAACGGGATCGAGGTCTCCATGTCAACGGTCACTGCGCACTCCAGGTGAATCTACGACGGTCAACGGCAACGGGATTCCGCGATCGGTGAAGGTGAAGGCGGCCCCGGTGCTGATCCTGGTCAGCGCCACCTCCACCGCTTCGGCGGCCGGCTCCTCGGCGCGCACGACATCGACGACGAGTTCGGTGTCGGTCGCCTTCGAGGTGTGGCAGGTGTAGTGCGGGTCGACACCGCGCACCAGCGCGTCGAGCGGTGCGAGATGGTCCGGGTCGAGCAGGGCGGGCCACACACCGTCGGTGATCGCACCGCACCCGCGCTCGAGCACGAGACGCACTCCGGCACCGGACTTTTCGACTCTCGCACCCACGTACTGCCGCGGATTGAGTGCCGGATGCAGGTCGAGCACGCGCGCCAGCGACTCCGGGTCACCACCCAGGCCCAGGGCCGATCTGATCCGCTCCGCGGCCACCCCCGCCACACCGGCGAATTGCTTGCGGCCTATCTCCGCCGCCCGCTGCGCGTCGACCCGTTCGCGGATCGCGATGAGGAAACCCGCGACCAGCAGGTGCTGTTGCAACGCGACCTCCTCGGCGATGCGGATCAGCGCCGACCGGGAGAAATCGCCGAACCGCAGATCGCTCAGCAACGGGCCACGGTAGTCGGCGGTGCCGTCGTCGGCCGGGTCGATCGGTGACAATGCCACCGTCGCCGCGACGGACCCGGCCACCAGCCCCGCATTGCGCGGAATCGGCGGCGGTTCGTTGGCCGGGTCGATACTCACCCGCCACGCGCACACGGGCTTGCGGTCCGCGGGCGCACGCGGCGGGCGGTGGATCGGGCGGACCTGGGCGTGCGGATTGGTGGCCAGCGCGGTCGCGTCGAAGGTCGGGTCCTCGATGTCGTGACACATGGCCCGCACGAACTGGTCGCCGAGCGGTTCCACGTCGGCCAGCGCACCACAGTGGTCGAGCCAGAACTCGCCGTGATCGTGATCCTCGACGCGGAAGCGGAAGTCGAGAAACTGTGGCGGGGCGCCGATATCGAGCTGCAGGCCTTTGAAAATCGTCTCGACACCGTCACCGGCGAAGCCGAGCGCGGCCTGCATCCGCCGGGTGTAGACGGGACTGGCGACCTGCCACTCGTCGATGGCGACCTCGGTCATGCCCTCGCGACCGAACGCGCCGATCGTGTGCGGCATGCCCGACCGGTCGATCAGGTGACCGCACAGCAGCAGTTCCGGGACGAGCGCGGCCAGTTGCGCGCGCGACAGCCCGGCGTAGGACTGTCGCGAATCCTGTGTCACCACAGCGCAACCGGCGCTTTCCCGATCGGGTACCACCCCGGCAGCGGCTGCTCGGTCGTCGCCTTCTTGATGCGGGTGAGCATGCCGGGCGTCATCGCCTTGTTCGTCATCATCTCCATGAACAAGGCACCGACATTGCCGTAGTCGAAGAAGTCGCGTTGCCAGGACCATTGGAAGTCGCCGCCGTAACGGAACCAGCTACCGCCGATACCCTGCACCTGATAGTTGCTGCCGTCGGGACGGGTCGCGCTCGAGGTCTGCTTCCAGAAGCCGACGACGTCACCGGTCTTCTCGTCGATCACCACATGCTGATACGGGTAGGTCCAGCCCTCGAGGCCGTCCATCTCCTGGCCGACCGCGATCTCGCGGATCTCCTCGCGACCCACCGCCATGAACTCGTGGTTCGGTCCGTAGTTCCAGCCGTAGGTGGCGTCCTCGGTGTACATGTCGGCCAGCGGCCGCCAATCGCCCTCGGCCTCACAGCGCTTGTTCGCATCCAGCCAGCGCTGGACCATCTCTTCCAGTTCGCCGCGCGAAAAACCGGTCATGTCATTCTCCTTCGTCGTCGGCCGCGCTGTCGTCGACGATCGACAGCGCCCGCGTGGGGCAGTAGGTCACCGCGTCGGCGACGGCCGCGTGCTGCGCGCTCGACGGCCGTTCGACGAGGATTTCGACCTTCCCGCGTTTGGGCACCGTGAACACCTCCGGCGCTTCCTCCTGGCACGCGGCGTGCCCCTGACACAGATCCAGATCAACGACGATGCGTCTGCTCATCTCGTCGCCCGCCTTCCCCTGTCGCCCAGGCGTTCTCAGCTGCGAGACACCGAGCTGGACACCTGTCTGGACAGTATCATCGACGCGCGCGGACAGCAATGGTCCATCGGTGTGCGTGCAGGATGCGGGAGGTGGAGTTACGACTCGTCGGTCGCGGTGCCCGGCGAGTAGGGCGAACCGAAACCGGAGTTCCACGCGAAATCGCCGCTGTCGGCGGTGGTCACCCGGAGCGCGGCGGCGGCGTGCGGCGTGTTGTCACCGGTGAGCCGGGTGATGGTGCGCTCGAGGGCGGGCACGATGTCGGCGATGTCGAGATCACCGTGCGCGAACCGGGCGAGCAGGGCGAAGACCATGTTCGACAGGACGAGCGCGAGATCGGCGGCGTAGTCCTTGTCGAGGGTGGCGAACATCGGGGCGACCACGGGCAGGATGGCGGCGAAGCCCTGGTTGTCGAGGCGCTGGCCGCCGGGACCCGACCTGGCGTGATGGTAGGCGGCCAGCATCCGTGGATGACGCTCCCACGGTTCGAAGACGTAGCGGATCACCCGGATGAGCACCTCGGCCAGCGACTCCCCCCGGCGCGGCGGCTCGAGTTCGGTGTAGGTATTGGTGGCCATCCACTGCGCGACGGCGGCGAGGACCAGTTCGTCGCGAGTGGCGTAGAGCTTGTAGACGGTGCTCAGCGACGCGTGGGCGAGCCGGGCCACGGTGCGCAACTGCACCGCCTCGTACCCTTCGGTCTCGAGCAGCGTGAGGGTCACCTCGGTGATCCTGCGCGCCGGATCGCCTTCGCCCCTTCGTGCCACCCGGACAGGGTAGTGCACGGAACTCAGATGCGAGTCCCGATGTCTTCGGCGACCACGGTGTCCATGGCCCGTTCGGCCACGGCGGCGATGGTCATGGACGGATTGCACGCGGCGGCGCTGCCCGGCAGTAGCGCGCCGTCGAGTACGTAGAGCCCCGGCTGGTCGTGTACGCGGCCGTTCAGGTCGCACACCGCGCCCATATTGGCACCGCCGAGCGGGTGCCACGTGGACGGGAACAGGGTGTTGGTGTCGAGCAGCGTGGCGCCGGTGCCCGCGATGCGCGCGACCGTCGGTCCGATGTGATCGTCCTGAATGGTCCGGTCGCCGTCGGCGGGCCAGCGCAGCACGGCCTCGTCGCGTGCGGCGTCGTAGGTGAAGGCGCCACGGCTGTCGCTCACGCCGTAGCCGACGAGCATCGTGCTGCCCGCATCGAAGGACACGGGCGGGATGGACGCCTGGATCACCGTGTGCGCGGTGTGCGGGTCGTGCCAGTTCTTGCTGCCGTAGACCACCGGACCACCCTGTGCCGCACCGAAATTCGCGGCCGGATCGCGCCAGACGTAGATGCGGTCGGCATTGGTTCCCCAGCCTCGGCCGAGGTCGTCGGGCAGGTCCGGGATCAGCCCCTTGGCGCCGGCACGGACCAGCAGACGGGTGGTGTTGAGGCTACCCGCGGCCATGATGAGCGCGCCGGTGGTGAGGACCTTGTGCTCGACGACGGCGCCGGTGGTGTCGAGCCGTTGCACGTGCACGACCCAGCGGCCGTCGGCCGCGCGCTCGACGTCGGTGACCTCGTGCAGGGTCTCCACCCGGCAGTTGCCGGTCGCCTCGGCGGCGGCGATATAGGTGACGTCGACGGAATGCTTGCCGCCGTTGTTGACTCCCATCGCGCCGTCGCCGTTGGTGTAGGAGGCCTTCATCTCCCCGCGCAGTTCGGCGAGGGCGAAGTTCCAGTCGATGGGCATCGGGATCTTCGACAGCGGCAGCCCGGCCTGGCGCACCCGTTCGGCGAAAATCCTCGCGACGCGGTAGTTCTCGGTGTTCACCAACTCGTCGGGCGCCTCGGCGAGGCCGAGCATCGCCGCCACCCTCGGGTAGTGGACCCGGTTCATCCGCGCCCAATCCAGCTCCTGCGGGAAGTGCGCCTCGAACACGTCCTGGGCGGGCTGCAGCGACATGCCCTGGTAGACCAGCGAACCGCCGCCGACACCGGCGGCGCACAGGGCGGTCATGTTCTCACCGGTCACTGCCTCGACCAACCCGGCATAGGGCTCGACGATCAGTGGGCGCCCGAACAGGTTCGGGCTCGACCGGCACCACAGCATCCGCTTGTCCGGCGCGGATGCGCGCGGGAAGGTTTCGGCGTTCGGGCCGGTGGGCCAGCGCAGCCCGCGTTCGAGCACGGTGACCGGCACGCCCGCCTGCGCCAGCCGCAGAGCGCTGACGCCGCCGCCGAATCCGGAGCCGATGACGACGACCCGATGGTCCTCACGAGTCAGGGGAATGGTGCCGGTGCGCGCCGGAATCGGCGCGGCGAGGCCCGGGCGGGCACCGAGCAGCATGCCGCCCAGCGCCGCCCCGGCCGCGAGAATGCTGCGGCGGGAGAACGTATTCACGGGGGTTCCTCGGAGGAGTCAGTCGAAGGTGCAGCCGGTGACCGGCTTGTCCGCGAGGCGATCGAGCAGATAGGTGATCGCGTTGTCGGGACCGAAACCGTCGATCATCTCGGGGCCGAAATGGTTCGGGATGGTGGTCCCAGGGAGGATCGGCGGCAGCTCGTTGGTGCGGAAGGTGACCGTTGCGCCCTTGGCACACCAGGTCTCGGCGAGCGCGCGGGCCTGGCCGTAGGGGACGGTGTCGTCGTTGAGTCCGCTGGTGATGAGCACCGGCGTGGCCGGGGTCATCGAGCCGACCCGGAGTTCTTCCAGAGCCGCTGTGGCTTCGGGCATTTCGGCCAGGTGCTCGGTCAGCGTGCGACCGTCCTTGGTCAGCGTCGTGGTCTTCAGGAACGGGTGTCGGGTGATGAGGTCGGCGATGCACGAGTCGCTCAGGGTGGCGAGCATGTCGCGGCCCGACGGGCTGATGACCCGGTCGACGGCCTGGTTCAGCTCGGGGTAGCGGGCGACCATGCCGTTCACGGCGAAGCCGATGGCACCACTGATCAGGGCGCCGTCGATCTTGGCGAGGATCGCGGACAGGTCGGCGACGGGGCCACCCGCCCAGGTGCCCTTCACCGTGAGCTCCGGTGCGTAGTCCGGCGCCATCTCCGCGGCCGCCGCAGTCGAACCGCCGCCCTGCGAGTAGCCCCACAGCACCACCGGCGTCTCCGGGCCGACACCCGCCAGGCGATGTGCCGCGCGGGCGCCGTCGAGCACCGCGTGGGCGCTCTCGATGCGATTGGCGTAGGTGTGGATGCCCGGGGTACCGAGTCCGATGTAGTCGGTGACGAGCACGCGCGCACCGAGCCGGCTCCACACCGCCGAGGACGGCAGTTCCTGGTTCGCCGACAAGCCGAGCGCCGGGTCGGTGTGCACGCTCAGGCCGGTGGAGAACGCCTGCGACATGGCGCACCGGTCGGCTTGGCCCGAGGTGCCGGGTGCGATGACGACGGTCGGGCGCGGGCCGGCACCGAGCCACGGGCCGGTCGGTTCGAGGTAGGTCCCCGACACCGCGACGGGCGACCCGTCCTGCAGGCGTGAGGTGTACATGACGTGCTGGGCGGCACCCGGCCAGCCGTTCTCCGTGGGCGGGGTGGCGAGCAGGGTCATCGGGGCGGTCTTGACGATGGCGCCGGGTTCCTGCGGGATCTGCGCGGGCGGGGTGTAGAACGAGCCAACCGGCTCGGCCGACGAGGCATCGGTCTGCGCGACCATGACGGTGGCCGCCATCGCACAGGCAACGGCTGCTCCCAGGACGACGCGGCCCGTCTTCGGCCGTCGTCGCCCGATACCCTGCTGATCCATCGAGAACCTTTCCTTCCACCGCCCGGCGACGTCGCCGGAGTGATTCACGACGCAGGCGGAAGGAACCATGAGGCCCGTCACACCTGCGCCGCGGGGAAGAGTAACACTGTTACTACTCAAGCGGAAGGTGTGGTTACCGACGAGTTCACAAGCGGGCGATCGCCAGCGCGAGGCAGCCGATCAGCGGTGGGATCAACTGGATCAGGGCCGGGCGCGCCTTGCTCGGCGAGGACGCGAGCAGCACGACACCCGCCGCGACCATCGAACCGGCTCCCGCGAGCACGAGCGCGAGCCCGATGCCCTTGTCGCCGAAGGCGGTGAACCCCATTCCGACGGCCGCGACGACGGCCAGGAAGAGGTTGTAGAAGCCCTGGTTGAAGGCCATCTCCTTGGTGGACTCGGCCTCGGCGGCCGACATCCCGAAGGTCCGCCGGGTGCTCGCCGCCGTCCACCGCAGCGACTCCATCACGAAGATGTAGGCGTGCAGGAGCACCGCCACCCCGGTGAAGATCAAACCGATCGCGGTCATCGTCGCACCTCTCGCCGCCGCCCGGACCTACCGGGCTTCCGTGGTGATTATTCACCGGCCGCACCCGCGAATCCCTCGCCGACTCGCGGCGGGACACGAGAAACAGACCATACAATCGAGCAGCGCTATGTATGGTTGGTGAGTGACCACACCGCCGCGACCGCGTCAGCTCGATCATCCCGTGCTGCCCAAGATCTTCCGGATCGTCGGCCGCGCACAGGTGGCGATCTATCGGCGCACCGGTGGGCGCATCGGCGGCACCTGGCGCATCGGCGCGGGTTTCCGCAAGCCGGTACCCACCCTGTTGCTCGAGCATCGCGGCCGTAAGTCGGGCAAGCAGTTCACTGTTCCGCTGCTCTACCTCGTCGACGGCGGCGACATCGTGGTCGTCGCCTCCCAGGGCGGGTTGGCGAATCATCCGCAGTGGTACCGGAACCTGTGCGTACACCCGGACACGCACGTGCAGATCGGGCGTGAGCGCCGGGCCGTGCGGGCGGTGGTCGCCGATGACGAGCAGCGGGCTCGGCTGTGGCCGGCGCTGGTCGACCTGTACGCCGATTTCGACACCTATCAGGCGTGGACCGAACGCCGGATACCGGTCGTGATCCTGACGCCTCGGGCCGCGTGAGAACTACCTGCCCAGCACGACCGACATCGCCTTGGCCCCTGCGGTAATCGCCTCGACATAGACCATTCGCTCGGCGCGGCCGACGGCCGGGCGCAGCGGGCCGAGCTGCAGTTCGTAGGGTGCGGCGCCGCCGGCGAACACCGGGGCCGACAGATAACTCACGGGCAGCGGATCGTCGCCGGTGAATTCGGTGTCGCGATACGGGCGGGCGGTGAGACGGGCGAGCTGGCGCAGGACGCGGGCGCGCAGGTCGGGTTGCAGGAGTTCCGCGCCGAGGGCGCCGAGCAGGTCGGCGAGCACGTCGACAACCCCCGCGTCGTCGGAGTCGGGACGGAAGACGGCGCACCCGTTGGCCCGCACGAATTCCAGCAGTGCCGCGGCCTCGCCGGGAGCGGTCTTCGACCACGTGGCACGCTCGGCCGCCGCGCGCCACGGCATCACGGCCGCGCCCGCGGGATAGGCCAGCGGAATCGATTGACCCACAGCGAGTCCCGGCACCACACGGGCATCCGGTGCGTACTCCTTCGCGACGACGGTCAGGGTGGCCCGTTCGATCCTGCTCAGCGTCACCCCGCAGCCCGCCGCGACCGCGAGCGCCCGCAGTTCGGCCCGCACGGCCGCCTCGGGCAGTTCGGATTCCGCCGGGGAGAGGGCAGCCAGGGCCGGGCCGGGGCGGAAGCGGCGTTCCCCGTCCCGGCGCACCCATCCGGCCGCGGCGAGTTCGGTGAGGACGGCGGTGACCGTGGCGCGCGCCAGCGACAGTGCCGTCGCGACCTCCGAGGCCGTGAGCGGCTTGCCCGCGCTCGCGAGCAACTCCATCACCTCGACGACCCGCCGGGTCGGCGGCGATGCCGACTGCGCCATCACAACCCCTTGTCCGCGGGGACGCCCCGCCCTACACTGCTCCGACTATTCGCCACACATTAGTCGAATATTCGACGCCTGAGGGGCTTTCATGATTCTCGATCACTTCCGGCTCGACGACCGGGTCGCGGTCGTCACCGGGGCAGGACGCGGACTCGGCGCCGCGATCGCCGTCGGATTCGCCGAGGCGGGCGCCGATGTGGTGATCGCCGCGCGGACCGAGTCGGATCTGCGTGCGGTCGCCGAGCAGGTGGCCGCCACCGGCCGGCGAGCGGAGGTCGTCGTCGCCGATCTCGCCGACCCGGCGGCCGCCGCCGCGCTCGCCGAGGTGGCGGTCGAGCGGTTCGGGCGCCTCGACATCGCCGTCAACAATGTCGGTGGGGCGCTGCCGAAACCGTTGCTCGACACCACTCCCGACGACCTGGCCGAGGCCTTCACCTTCAATGTCGGCACCGCGCACGCCCTGGTGCGGGCCGCGGTGCCGAAGATGCTCGCCACGGCGGAGGGCGGTTCGATCATCAACATCACCTCGACCATGGGCCGGTTGCCGGGGCGCGCGTTCGCCGCGTACGCGACGGCCAAGGCGGCGCTTGCCCACTACACGCGCACCGCCGCGGCCGATCTGAGCCCGCGGGTACGGGTCAACGCCATCGCACCCGGTTCCATCCTCACCTCGGCGCTGGCGGTCGTCGCGGGCAACGAGCAGATGCGCGGCCAGATGGAACAGGCGACGCCACTGCGGCGCCTCGGTGAGCCCGCCGATATCGCGGCGGCGGCGGTGTATCTCGCCTCGCCCGCCGGGTCGTTTCTCACCGGCAAGGTGCTCGAGGTCGACGGCGGGCTGATCGCACCCAATCTGACGATTCCGCTTCCCGATCTGTGAGGACCACATCATGACTGTTCGCGTAATCCACTGGGGTACAGGCAATGTCGGAAGGCACGCGTTGGCGGGTGTGCTCGCCGACCCGCGATTCGAACTGGTCGGGGTCCATGTTTCCGGACCTGACAAGGTCGGTCTCGACGCGGCCGAACTGGCAGGACTCGCCACCCCGTCCGGCGTGCCGGCCACCACCGGCATCGAAGAGGTGCTGGCGCGCCGCCCCGACTGCGTCGTCTACACCGCGATGACCGACAACCGGCTACCCGAGGCGCTCGAAGACCTGCGCAGGCTGCTCGCCGCGGGCATCGATGTGGTGGCCAGCGCACCGGTGTTCCTGCAGTACCCGTGGGGTGTGCTCCCGACGGAGCTGCTCGATCCCATCGAACAGGCTGCGGCACAGGGAGATTCGTCGCTGTTCGTGAACGGGATCGACCCCGGGTTCGCCAACGACCTGCTCCCGCTCGCCCTGCTCGGCACCTGCCGGTACGTCGAGCAGGTGCGCTGCCTCGAGATCGTCGACTACTCGACCTACGACAATCCGGCGGTCATGTTCGACATCATGGGGTTCGGCAAGCCGATGACCGAGACGCCGCTGCTGTTGCAGCCTGGGGTGCTGTCGCTGGCCTGGGGCAGCGTCGTGCGTCAGCTCGCGGCCGGGCTCGGCATCGAACTCGACGCCGTCACCCAGGAGTACCAGCGGTTGCCCGCCCCGGAGACCTTCGACATCGACTCCGGCACCATCGAGGCGGGTACGGCGGCGGCACTGCGATTCGAAGTGCGCGGCATGGTGGGTGATCGCGCCGTCACGGTGCTCGAGCACGTCACCCGGTTGCGTGCCGATCTCGCACCCGACTGGCCTCAGCCCGCCCGGACCGGCGGTTCCTACCGGGTGGAGGTCACCGGCGAGCCGAACTACACCCTCGATCTGGCCATGTTCAGCGACCACGGCGACCACAACCACGCCAGCCTCGTCGGCACCGCGATGCGGCTGGTCAACGCCATCCCCGCCGTCGTCGCCGCACCGCCGGGCATCCGCACCACGCTCGACCTCCCGCTGGTGACGGGAACCGGGCTGGCGGATACATCGCGGACCCCGGCCGCGAAACAGCGGTGACCAGGTGCCGGTCAGGGCGCTTTCAGCGGATCGTGGCCGAGGCTCATGAGCCGGTGCCGGAACTGTGCCTCACCGGCGACGGGTTCCAGATCGGCTCGGCGCGAGGCGTTGATCTCGTCGACCACCTGCCGCATGACCGCCACATCGTCGGCGGTCACGTCGGTGCGGCGTTTGCCGAGGATCGCCAGCACGTGCCTGCCGATCTCGGGTCCGGACAGATCCGGCTCCCGTTCCGTGTCGGTGCCCGCCGCCGCGGTGCGCAACCAGTCGCTCAGCTCGCGTGAGGACATGTTCACCACGCGATGGAATTCGTCCCAGAGTTCGTCGTCGACCAGTGTCTCGGCCATGCGTCACACCTCCGTCAGCTGTCCCGGTTCTCCCCCAGTTCCGCCACGATCGGGTTCGGCGGCACCTCGCGGTCGCGCTCCGCGACACCGGGGTGCGCGTGATCGCGGCTCTGCGCCATTCGCTGTGCCTCGGTTCGTCCGTCGTCGAGGGTCACCGACTGCAGGACCTCGGTCATGTTGGCGTAGGCCACCGGCGGGATGGCGCGCAGGGCGCGCACTGTGTCCTCGTCGGCTTTCGCGTCGGTCGCGCACCGCACCAGGTCGTCCTTGTTCGCCGGGAAATCCACCTCCGACAACGCTCGCTCGACCCGCCGCACATCGGTAGTCACCATCACGGAACCTTTCCGGACGCCGAAGCGACCTGCGTCAGTTTCCTCGAACGGCTGCCGAAATACCCGGGCGGATCGGCCTCAAACAGGGCGGTCCTCAGGCGGCGGGGATGACTTCCGGGCGGGCGGGCTCCACCGCGACGGACTTGCGGTCCGCGCGCCTGCCGGTGACGAGGAACAGCACAACCAGCGCCACCGCCAACCACACATAGGTATCGCCGATGAGGTGCTGATCCCAGGTCCACGACGTTTCCCGGTGTTCGCCGTCGGGCAGGAAACTGTGCGGCGCGATGACGAAGACGGCGGCGACCACGACGGCCGTGGCGTACCAGCCACGCGCGCTCGCGGCGGGCAGGGTGCGGGCGTGGCAGACGATGGCGAGCAGCGCGGGCGCGATCCACACCCAGTGGTGCGACCACGAGATCGGCGACAGCAGCAGGGTGAAGACGGCGTTGAGGGCTAAGGCGATCGCGGGAGCGTCGGCGGCCTTGCGCATGGCGACCACGACGAGGGCGAGCAGCAAGGCGCCGAAGAACAACCACAGTGCGTCGAACGGCAGGCCCGTGATGTGCAGGCGGGCCAGCACCGCCTGAATCGACTGGTTCGTGTGGAAGGCCGAACCGCTCAGTCCCGAGACATTGCCGAGGCCGCCGAACCAGTAGCGCACGGACTCCGTCGGCAGGATCGCGAACGAGGCGAGCGTGGCGATCGCACCGGTCGCGGCGGCGGTGGCGGCGGCCTTGTAGTCCTTGCGGACGAGGAAGAACAGCACGAACGCGGCGGGCGTGAGCTTGACGGCGGCGGCCAGGCCGATGAGCATGCCGCGCGGGTAGCGGGTCTTGGGCAGCAGGCAGTCGGTGGCGACCAGCACCATGAGCAGCAGGTTCACCTGCCCGAAGTCGATGGTGGCGCGCACCGGTTCGAGCAGCATCGCGACCGGTAGGGCGCACGCGGTGATCAGCAGGGCGACCTGCTTGCGATCGGGGTTGTAGCGGCGGGCGACCAGGTACAGCGTCCAGGCCAGCGCGGCGACCGACACCGCGACGTAGAGGGTTTTGGCCGCACCCCACGGCAGCAACGCGAACGGCGCGAGCGCGATCGCGGCGAACGGCGGATAGATGAACGGCAGTCCGATACCGATGCTGGTCTTGGGGAGCTGGCCGTACATATCGGCGCCGTCGCGCATGGCCTCGATCCCGAGGCGATACACCTGCAGGTCGATGAAGGCGCCGGAGTACGGTTCGAACGGCCACAGCGGGGTCCGCATGCACACCACCGCGACGACACCGAGCAACACCGGCACCAGCCACCAGGCTCGATTGATCGGGCGTGGGGTCGGTTGCGCGGGGTGGGTGGTGTCACTACTCATCCGCGGCGACTATACCGACCGGGCGCCCGAGTCGGGGCACCGACCTTCGGCGGCAGTGACGCGCACGACACCCCGTTCAGCCTTGGTTGTAGCGGACGAGCAGGCGGGCCAGGGTGCGGACATCCTCGTCGGACCAGTCGGCGAAACGGGCGGTGAAGGCGGCTCGGCGGGTGCGTTCGGCCTTGCGTGCGACGGCGCGACCCTCGGGGGTGGCGCGCAGTATGTGGTTGCGCCGGTTGGCGGGGTCGATTTCGCGTTCGAGGTAGCCGAGCTGCTCGAGCGCCCCGACCTGTCTGCTGACGGTCGACTTGTCGAGCAGGAACTGAGCGGCCACGTCGGCGGCCTGGCAGCCGCCGCGTTCGAGGACGAGGTCGAGGATGCTGTAGGCGACCAGGCTCAATTCCGGGTGTAGTTCGGCGGCGCGGCCACGGGCGCGGCGGGAGAAGGCGGTCAGCTCCCGCTGGATGGCGTCGACGGCGTCGTCCCTTGCCTCTGACTCAGTCATGGTTGTACGATACAACAATCATAGTTGCATTTACCAACCTTCTTGGAGACTTCCCTCGATGACCGTCACCCAGCTGCGGCACCTCGCCGGCCACCTGCTCACCCCTCTGCTGATGTGTCTCGGCATGGCCCTGGCCTATCTCGGCGCCTTCCATCAGCCCACGCCGAACCATCTGGCGCTGGCCGTTGTCGGCGATTCCCCGCAGGCGATGGTGCTCGCCCAGACGATGCAGAACCGGGGCGGGTCGGGTGTCGACGTCATCACCGTGCCCACCCGCGAGGCCGCGACGGACCTGCTGCACGAGCGCGACCTCGTCGGCGCCTACGTGCCCGATGCCGCGCGCCCCGAACTGCTCGTGGCCACCGCCAGTTCGGACACGAGTGCGATGGCCGCCGAGGTGGCGTTCCGGTCGGTCGCCGACCATCAGGGCGTGCCGCTGGTGGTCACCGACGTGACGAGCAAGGCCGAGGGCGATCCGACCGGGCAGGGGCTGTTCTTCCTGCTGGTGGCGTTGAGCGTCGGCTCCTACGGCAGTGTCGCGGTGATCGGCGCCGCGGGCGCGATGCTGCGGATGCGGGTGCGCGCGGCGATCGGCGTGCTGACGGCCCTGGTGGTGAGCCTGATCGGTGTCGTGGTGGCGGGCCCGGTGTTCGGGGTGATCGACAGCGACTTCGCGAGCGTGTTCGGCATCGCCTGGCTGTATTCCGCGGGCATCATCCTGATCGGTATCGGCCTGCACACCTTCCTGAAGCGCTGGACCACGCTCGCCCTGATCACCCTGTTCGTGATGCTCAACTTCACCACCTCCGGCGGTGTCTACCGGCCGGAACTGCAGAACGGGTTCTTCGGTGCGCTGCACTCGTTCTGGAACGGTGCCGATTTCGTCGAAGGTCTGCGCAGCCTGCTGTACTTCGACGGCGACGCCGGTTTCACCGCACGCCTCGGCGGGTTGTTCGTATGGCTGGCGGTCGGCGTGCTGCTCGTCGCCGTCGCGGGGAAGTACGAGGCGCGGCATGCCCCCAAGCCGGTCAGCGAGCGTGCGGTCGAGGAGGAGATCGGCGAATCCGTCGCCGTCTGAGTGGGGTGACGTGCACCACAACGGCTTCCGCGGTGTCACATTCCGGTGTGCGGCGGTGTCTCGGGAGGCATGTCTGAACACAGCACACCGAACAAGCGGATTCTCGTGGTCGGCGGTGGTTACGCCGGGGCGCTCGCGGCCGAACCGGCGGAGCGAGGTCGCCGCGTCACGCTCATCTGCGGTACGGCGCCGTTGCGAACCGACGAAACGCTGACCAGCCTCGACCACGACCGGATCGTCGCGGCGGGAGATGCCGCGGGCGGCACTCGGCCCGTGGCTCCGGCGCAGGAAGTTCCGTCCTCGTGACCACCGACGAACACGCCGAGCGATTCACGCTGCTGCGGCCCCTGCTGTTCACCATCGCCTACGAGATCCTCGGTTCGGCCACCGAGGCCGACGACGTGCTGCAGGACGGTTATCTGCGATGGGCCGACGTCGATCTCACGACGGTGCGCGATACCAAGTCGTATCTGGCGCGCGTGGTGACCCGCCTGTCGCTCAACGCTCTGCGTGCGAGTGCGCGCAGGCGCGAGAACTATGTCGGTCCATGGCTACCCGAGCCCGTGCTGCTCGACGACCACGACGCCTCGGCCGATGTGCTGCTCACCGAATCGGTGTCGATGGCCATGCTCGTCGTCCTCGAGACACTCACCCCCGACGAACGGGTGGTGTTCGTGCTGCGCGAGGTGTTCGGCTTCAGCCACGACGACATCGCCGCCACCGTGGGCAAATCCGTGGGGACGGTGCGGCAGGCGGCGCACCGGGCCCGCAGACACGTGCAGGCGCGGCGCAAGCGCTTCGGGCCGGTCGACACCGCGACTACCGCCCGGATCACCGAGCAGTTCATGACGGCCGCGACCACCGGCGACACCCAGGGGCTGCTCGCAGTGCTCGCCGACGACGCCACGCTCACCGCCGACGGCGGCGGCAAGACCCTCGCCGCCCGCCACCCGGTGGTCGGCGCGCAGGCGGTGGCCGCCCGGCTGGTGAGCCTGTTCCACAAGCGCCGTGCCGCACCAGGTCTCCGCGTCGAAACCGTCAACTGCAACAACTCCCCCGCGCTCGTCGCCTACCGGGGTGATCACGTGGAAGGCGCCTTCCTGATCGAGATCACCGGCAACGAGATCACCGACATCTACGCCATCCGCAATCCGGACAAGCTCCTGGCCCTCGCCGAGCCACGCCGGATCAGCCGCACCCCGAACTGACAGACAGGAAGAACGAATGCCCATCAGCGAGAACCGCTTCCGCAAAGCCGGTCTGTACTTCGTCGCGATGACGTCCATCGGCGCCGTGACCGGTGGCTGCGGCACGGCGGAGACCGAAACGTCCGACCCGGCCGGTCAGGTCGAGGTCCTCGAGCTGCGCGTGCAGAACATCCGGTACGAGGCGATCGACCTCGGCCCGGCGGGGCCCAGCCTGGGCGACATGGATGTCTACTCCGGCGACGCGATCCAAGACGGACGCGCGGTCGGCCACGGTGGCGGCACCTGCCAGACCCTCCGTATCGACGGCGGCGACGCCACCATGCAGTGCTCGATCACGATGGAGCTCGGCAACGGCTCGATCACCATGCAGTCGCTGTGGAAGCGCGGGACGAGCCCGCTCGACATGGCGATCACCGGTGGCACCGGCGACTACCGCGAGGCGCGGGGCACCGTCCGGTTCTGGGACATCGCCACGCCGAACGAGCGAGCGCGGGCCGAGATCATCCGGTGAGCCGTGCAGCGGTGGGCGCGGGCATCGGGAAGGCGCAGGCGGATTACGAGGAGGTGAGATGACCGATTCCGTGTCATGAATCAGCCCGCGTTCGGGGTGGGACGCGGGTACGGTGTAGCGCGCGACCGATGCAGGGGGTACTACGTCGGAAAGGGTGGGCTGCACCGATGAATCGTCCTGGCGCACAGCGCCCCGGTGACGTGCCGCTCGAGCACCGCTACACCGGGGCCGATCCCATCGACTGGTGCGGTGCCGACGTGTACCCGATGTACACCGAGGCGCTACCGACCGGGACGACCGCGCTACGACTGCGCGCGCTGTCGGTGATGCCGCCCACCGACGTATCCGGATTGGGTCTGGGGCTCACCGTCACAGACGGCCACGTGCATCTGGGCGGGCGAACCCTGGGCGGCGTGGACATCTGGTCCGACGCGCTCGCGGCGGGCATCGACATCACCGTCACCGCCGAGGCGCCCGACGCCCTGTTCACCCTCACCCCCGTCTGGGTGGCCGGTGCCGGCCCCCAGCAGTCGTGGACCGGCAACTACGGCATGGTCGTCGACCTGCTGCCCGACGGTGCGTCGACGCTGTGGTGCAGCACCGGCCCGGGTACCCCCGACTTCAACGAACTCGTCGTCGAACTCACCCGGGCCGACGCGGATCCCGCACCGACCGATCAGCTGCCACGGGTGGGCACCCAGCCACTCGTGCGGGCCGAGCCGCCCCTGTACGCCCGCCCGACCGCGCGTGTGCAGCCGGTCGTCACCGCCGAACCGACCGCGCAGCCATACGCGGAGCAGAATGTCGGACGCGCGCTGCACGACCTCGGCTCGGCCATGTTCGCACGGGGAGAACACGACTCGGCTCGTGTGCTCTGGGCCCAAGCCGCCGAGGCCGGATGCAGCGCCGCCGCCTACGACCTGGGCCTGCTCGCCCTGCACGTCGGCGATATCGGTGCCGCCCGCACCTGGTGGCAGACCGCGGCCCACGAGGATCCCCGGGCCGGGGCCTGCCTGGCCGAGCTGCCTCAGCGCACCTGATCCACCAGGTGCCGCTCGGCGGATAACGACCGCACGGGCGTGAAATCACGTGCGGCGATGTGCTCAGGCCTGCGCTGCGGCGCCGCGAACGGCTCGACCAGGGCGTTCTCGACACTGTTGAACACCAGGAAGATGTTCGACCTGGCATACGGCGTGATGTTGTTCGACGACCCGTGCATCAGGTTGGAATCGAACAGCAGCGCCGAGCCTGCCTTGCCGGTGAACTGGGTGATGCCGTAACGCGCGGCGAGGAAGGTGATGTCGTCGTTGGTCGGGATGCCGATGCGCTGCTCGCGCAACGACTCCCGGTAATGACCTTCCGGCGTCTCACCCAGGCACGGCACGAACGTGCGATGCGAGCCCGGCATCACCATCAGCGACCCGTTGAACGGGTAGTTGTCGGTCAACGCGATCGACAGACTCACCGCGCGCGGGGTCGGCATCCCGTCCTCGGCGTGCCAGGTCTCGAAATCGGAGTGCCAGCCGAACCCGCTGCCACCGAAACCCGGCATGTAGTTCACCCGGCTCTGATGCAGATACACCGGCGAACCGAGGATCTGCTCGGCGAGCCCGACGATGCGCGACTCGGCGAGCAGTTCCGCGATCGGCTTGCTCAGCCGGTGCACCTGGAACACCGAACGGACCTGTCCGGCAACGGGTTCCACGATCACTCGCTCGTCGCCGTAGAGCACCGGGTCGGCCGCCAGATGCCCTATCTCGGCCCCGAAGGCCGCCACCTCGTCCGCGCTGAGCAGATCCGGGATCGTCGCGAAACCGTTCGCGTCGAACTCGGCCAGCTCGGGTGTACTCACCTGCCCCCACACCGTCGGATCGGTGCGCTCGATGTGGGGGGCGGGCTCGGACAACCGCGTGGGGTAGCGGTCGGACCGATCAGACACTGGCATCCTCCTCGATAATCAGCGGATACACCCCGTTCTCGTCGTGTACCTCGCGGCCGGTGACCGGCGGATTGAACACACACAACATCCGCAGCGTGGTGCGGGCGGTGACCTGATGACGTTCGTGACCGTCGAGCAGGTACATCGAGCCGGGACCGAGCGGGTACACGGTCTGGTCCTCGAGGTCGAGCAGTTCACCCTCGCCCTCGACCAGCCAGACCGCCTCCACATGGTTCTGGTAGTGGAACCGGTGCACGGTGCCTGCCTCGATCGTGGTCTCGTGGAACGAGAACCCGACCTTGTCGCCCGCGAGCACGATACGTTTGCTTCGCCACCCGGGACCGGCCACATCGCGGTCGGTTCCGGTGATCTCGGCGGTGGTGCGCACGATCATGCGGCACCACCACAGACGGTGTCGATGCTGTCCGACAGCACCGAGAGACCGCGGTCGAGCTCGTCGCTGCGCAGTGTCAACGGCGGCAGCAGTTTCACGACCTCGTCCATCGAACCCGAGGTCTCCACCAGCAGACCCTGCTCGAACGCGGTACGGCAGACCTTGCCCGCCTGCGACGGGTCGTCGAACACGATGCCGTGCACCATGCCGCGACCGCGGGTGGTGATGCCCTCGTGCCGCTGCGCCACGGCCGAGAGCGTGCGGCCGATGTACTCGCCGTTGGCGGCGGTGAGCCGGGCCAGCTTGTCGTCGGACCAGTACTCGCGCAGCGCGGCGGTCGCGGTGACGAACGCGGGGTTGTTGCCGCGGAAGGTGCCGTTGTGCTCACCGGGAGCCCACTGGTCGTGCTCGGGCTTGAGCAGCACCAGCGCCATCGGCAGGCCGTAGCCACCGATCGACTTGGACAGGGTGACGATGTCGGGGGTGATGCCCGCGATCTCGAAGGAGAAGAACGGGCCGGTGCGGCCGCAACCCATCTGCACGTCGTCGACGATCAGCAGGATGTCGCGGGCGGCGCAGAGGCCGGCCAGGTGGCGCAGCCACTCGGCGCGGGCCAGGTTCACACCGCCCTCACCCTGCACGGTCTCCACGATCACCGCGGCGGGGCGGTCGAAACCCGAGGAGCTGTCGTCGAGTACCCGCTGCATCCAGCCGAAGTCCTCGATGGTGTTGTCGAAGTAGCCGTCGTAGGGCATCGGGGTGGCGTGCTCGAGCGGCACACCGGCGCCCGCCCGCTTGGCCGCGTTGCCGGTGACCGACAGCGCGCCGAGCGTCATGCCGTGGAAGGCGTTGGTGAAACTCAGGATCGTCTTGCGGCCGGTGACCTTGCGGGCCAGCTTCAGCGCCGCCTCGACCGCGTTGGCACCCGTGGGGCCGGGGAACTGCACCTTGTAATCGAGCCCGCGCGGGGTGAGCAGGGTTTCGCGGATGGTCTCGAGCAGTTCACGCTTGGCCACGGTCGACATGTCCAGACCGTGGGTGATGCCGTTGCTGCCGATGTATTCCAGCAGCGCCTTCTTGAGCACCGGGTTGTTGTGGCCGTAGTTCAGCGCGCCTGCGCCCGCGAAGAAGTCGAGGTAGTCGCGGCCCTGCTCATCGCGGATCCAGGCACCTTCGGCGGTGGTGAACACGGCGGGCCAGTCGCGGCAGTAGCCACGCACATTCGATTCCATCGCTTCGAAAATGCTGGTGTCGGTGGTCGTGATCATGATCATGCCTCCTGGCGCTGAGCGGGCGAAATAATGTAGAGGTGCTCGGCTTCGTGGGAATCCGGAAAATGATGTGCTTCGAATAGTTCCTCGATACGCAATTGCGCGCCGCGTTCGCGGGCCACCGCGGAGAACAACGCCTGGGAAGCGGAATTATCGGGGGAGATCGTCGTTTCCAGGGTGTTGATCCCGGCGGGTGCCACGGAATCGAGCAGGGCGTGCAGGAGTTTCGCGGCCAGACCCCGGCCGCGGAATTCGGCGTCGACGGCGATCTGCCAGACGAAAAGCGTGTCCGGCGCATCGGGACGAACATACCCGATCACGAATCCCACTGCCTGCCCGCCACATTCGACGACCATGGAGGTCGCTTCGAAATCCCGGCACCACAGCAGATAGGCGTAGCTCGTATTCACGTCGAGCACGCGGGAATCGCGCGCGATGCGCCACAATTGGGCACCGTCACCCAATCTCGGGTGTCTGAGAATAATTTCCGAACCTCGAGCCGCCGCGGTATCGGTCGGCTCCATGGACATAGTCGGACTCGGCATACATTCCACCTTGACTAAGAGACTTTACGGTCTTTGTGTCGAGCTCTTTGCGGTTGTATGACGAATCGTTTACTGCGGCTGGATATCCAGCCGGTAACCCAGCCCGCGCACGGTCACCACGATGCGCGGATCCGAGGCGTCGCGCTCGATCTTGGTGCGCAACCGGCGCACGTGGACGTCGACGATGCGTTCGTCACCGAAAAAGCCTTGATCCCACACTCTTTCGAGCAGCACCGCGCGGCTGAGCACGCGGCCGGGGGTCTCGGCGAGTTCGCACAGCAACCGGAACTCGGTGACCGTGAGGTGCAGTTCCTCGCTGCCCCGGCGCACCGCGCCCGCGTCGGCCGCGAGGACAAGCGGACGTACCGGGTCGTCGTCGAGGACCACTTCGGGAGTGGCATCGCGTTCGGCGGTGATCCTGGCGCGGCGGCGCAGGGCGCGCATCCGGGCGGTGATCTCCTTGATCTCGAACGGTTTGCTGACGAAGTCGTCGGCACCGGCTTCCAGGGCGGCGACCACGTCGTGGGTGTCGTACCTGGTGCTGATCACGATGATCGGCACGTCGTGGTCGCGGCGGATCTCACGGATGCAGTCGAAACCGTCGGTGGCCCCGCGCATCAAGTCCACGATCATCAGGTCGGGCGGGCCGTCGTTGCGGAGCCGGTCGAGGGCGTCCTCGGGGACACCCGCCTCGGCCACGGCGTAGCCCTCGTCTTCCATCGCGCGGCGCAGATCGCCCCGCATCTGCACATCGTCGTCGACGATCATCAAGTTGGCGGTCATCCTCGCACCTCGCTGCCGCCCGGCGCGACCGTGACCGCCGATGCGGCTGTGTTCTGCCAATGCTCGCTCATGTGCACTTCCTTTGCTGACACGCTCGTGCGTGCGGCCGGTACACCTGGGGAATTCGCGTCCCCAGTCCGACACGACATCCCGCTTTCGAGCTTGTTACCAATCCGTTACTTACCCAGAGCTCTCGTCGCGTAAACCCGCCGTAACAATTCGTGCCCGATTTGCACGGTTTCAAAGGTCGGTCGGGGTGCCGCGCGCGGTGGCATAGTCGACGGGGTGATGCCCACTTTCGACGACATCGAGGCCGCCGCCGCGCGGATCGAGGGCCGGGTTCGCCCGGTGACGGTTGCACCGGCTGGACCTGGGGATTCCCCGCTCTGGTTCGCGCTGGAGTTCTTGCAGTTCACCGGGACTTTCAAGGCGCGTGGCGCGCAGAACTTCCTGCGCGCCGCCGGGGAGTTGCCCGCCGCCGGTGTGACGATCGCCTCAGGCGGCAATGCGGGACTCGCGTGCGCGTGGTCGGCGCGGGAAGCGGGGGTGCCGGCGACCGTGTTTCTGCCCGAATCGGCGCCGCCGGTCAAAATCCGTCGACTTCGTGACTTGGGCGCCGATGTACGACTGATCGGTCCCGAGTACAAGCAGGCGCTGGCCGCGTGCCAGGAGTTCGCGGCGGACACCGGGGCGCTGTTCTCGCACGCCTACGATCACCCGCTCATCGCGGCGGGCGCGGGCACGCTGATGCGCGAGATCCAGCAGCGCGTGCCCGATCTGGACACGGTGGTCGTCGCGGTGGGCGGCGGTGGACTGTTCACCGGAACCGCGGTCGCCGCACAGCATTTCGGCATCCGCACCGTCGCGGTGGAACCGGTGGGCTGCCGCTCGCTGAACGCCGCGCTCGAGGCGGGCCGTCCGGTGCAGGTGAGCGTCGACTCGATCGCCGCCGATTCGCTAGGCGCACCGAACGTGTCGGAGATGGCGCTGGCCGCCGCCCAGCACCCCGATGTGGTGTCGGTGCTGGTCGAGGACGAGACGATTCGCGCTGCCCGCCGCCAGCTCTGGGACGAGCACCGGATCGCCGTGGAGAACGGTGCCGCGACCGCGCTGGCGGCGCTGCGCGACACCGGTTCCGGTGCGGCCTACCGGCCCGCCGAGGGCGAGCGGGTCTGCGTCATCCTGTGCGGTGCCAACACCGACCCGTCGGACCTGATGTGAGCGGGCTCAGCGCACCAGTTCGTTCTTGGTGGCGTAGTTGGTCATCGCGGCGTTGAGGCCGCGCATGGCCAGCGTGTAGCCGTAGGGGACGTAGCGCTGGCCCCAGTGGGCGAGGTGGATGTCGCGGGAGGTGTAGACCCAGTAGCGGTTGCGTTCCACACCGCGGATCACCGCGTCGGCGGCCTGTTCCGGCGTGACGGCATGGCGCAGGAACAGGCCGATGGCCTTGCGCAGCGCGGCGTTGTCGCGGTCGACGCCCGCGATGTCGACGCTGTCGACCATCGGGGTGGCCATCGCCCCGGGAAGTACGAGGCTGACGCCGATCTTGTGCCTGCGTAGGTCGAACCGCAGTACCTCCGACACACCGCGTAGCCCGAACTTCGTGGCGCTGTAGGGCGCGTGCCACGGCAACCCGAACAGTCCGGCCGCCGAGGACACGTTCACCAGATGACCGCCACGCCGTGCGGCGATCATCGGTGGCAGGAACTCCTCGATGACGTGGATGGGGCCCATGAGGTTGATGTCGATGGTGCGCCGCCACTGCTGATGGGTGAGTTTGTCGACGGTGCCCCAGGTGGCGATGCCCGCCACGTTCATCACGATGTCGACGTGCCCGACGGCCTCGAAGGTGTGCGCGGCCAGCCCGACGACGGCCGAATGGTCGCTCACATCGGCGGGATGGGCCAGGTGCACGGTGGCACCGGCGGCGCGCAGTTCCTCGGCGGTGGTGGCCAGCGTGTCGGCGGTGATGTCGGTGAGCACCAGTGACGCGCCCTTGGCGGCGGCCGCGAAGGCGGTGGCCCGGCCGAGACCGCTGGCGGCGCCGGTGATCAAACAGGTCTTCCCGTCGAACTTCGTCATGGCCCCGACCCTACGGTTCGCTCGATGTTCCCGTCTACGACAGGGTATCGATGGTTATGGTCGTCCAGCCGCCGACGTGCAGACGGCTACCCGCCCGCAACGGCACCGGAACTTGTGGCGACAGCGGTGCCTCGGTGCCGTCGAGGCTGGTCCCGTTGGTCGAACCGAGGTCGGTGACGGTGAGCGAGCCGTCGGTCCCGACGCGCAACAGGGCGTGCGCACGCGACACTCCCGGGTCGGCCGGGGCGATGCCGAGGTCGATCTCGGGCACGATGCCTTGCGAGGCCGAGCGTTTGCCGATCAGGAACTCGCTGCCGCGCAACTCGATCCGGCGTTCGGGGTAGAAGCCGGGGAATGCCACCCGGTCCGCGTCGGGACCTTTGCGGGCCTGCACCCGATCGTAGAACTCGCGGTCGGCGAGGACCCTGGCCACCCAGACGGTTTCGCGCGCATCGGAGGTACCGCGCAGATCGGCGGCGGGTGAGTCAGTGCGCGGTGGCGGCGGCGCGGGCAGGGCCGAGTCGTATCCGCAGTTCTCGCAGAACCGTCCGCTGGTCGGCACCGAACACGCGGGGCACAGGCGCAGATCGGCCGGATCGGCTGCCGGGACACCGGTGAGCGCCGACCCGCACACATCGCAGTAGTCGGTGGCCTGCGTCTGGTGACCGTCCGCGCACACCGCCATGTCAGGAACCCTCCGACCGCAATCGGGTGGTCTTGGTGGAGCGGATGTCGAGCGCGAGTTCGTCGGCGGCCGCGACCTGACCGCGCAGCTTCACCGTTCCGTCCTTCTCGTCGACCTCGACGACGGTGCGAAGCAGTTTGGCGGTCGACTCGTGTCCCGAGGCGGCGGCCAGTTCCACCGCGCGGCGCAATTTCGCTGTGGCCGTGGACAGATCGCCCTCGCGGCGGGCGGCGAGACCCTCCTGGACGGCCTGGGCGAGTTCGACCTGGCCGGTGTAGTGGGCGACGCGGGTGCTGATCCTGGTCGACAGGGTGGAGTCGGTGGTCCACACCGCGCGGACCAGCCCCTGACCGAGCACGTCCTCGCCCGCGAGCACGCTGAGGCGGGCCGCGAGCTTCTCCCGCCCGGGCGCGGCCGGTTCCAGTTCGATCTGCACGTGGTATTCGCGTTCCTCGGCCGCCCACGACGACAGCGGGTAGTCCCCCACCTGCGCACCGGAATCGGTGCGGCGCCCGGTGAGGTCCTCCAGCACGGGTGCGACCTGCTTGACCATGCGCACCCGCGCGCCGGCGGGAGTCCACACGCGCAGGGTGAGTTCCGGGATCACCCGGGCCGCCGACGAGCGCATCATGGCGGCGAAATCGGCCGACAGGTCCTTGGGATCGGCGACGATGTCGGCGCCGCCGGACAGCTTCGAGGAGATCTTGTGCAGATCGGCCGCCGCCCAGTCGGCACCGACACCACGGCAGTCGCAGACGAAAAGTCCTTCGGCGCGGTCGAGTTCGGTGGCCAGCTGCTCGGGGGTCTCGTGTTCGTTCTTGCCGTCGGTGAGCAGGATGGCGTGCGCCTGGGCACCCGGATGCCCGGCGGCGACCTGGCGGGCAAGGGCGAGCCAGGACCCCATGGCGGTGCCGCCGTCGGGCCGCAACCGATCGAGGGCCCGCTTGGCGGCGGTGCGGTGCGTGTGGTCGGCGGGCGCCGACAGCGCGCCGGTGGGGTAGATCATCCGCGCGGACTCGGTGCCCTCGATGATGGCGAAGGCGGTGCCGTCGGGGATCTCGTCGAGCGCGGCGCGGGTGGCGGTGCGCGCGTTCTCGAACTTGCGCTTGTGCCCCATCGACCCGGAGCAGTCGATGATCAGGATCTCGAGCCGGGGCGGCGGGGTGGCGACGGCGGCCAGTTCGGGGCCGGTGGCGACGGTGAGCACCGCGTCGACCACGCTCGCGCCCTCGGCGAGGAATTCGTTCTGGTCGACGGCGACCGA
This sequence comes from Nocardia sp. NPDC050413, assembly GCF_040655475.1. Classification (NCBI taxonomy): domain Bacteria; kingdom Bacillati; phylum Actinomycetota; class Actinomycetes; order Mycobacteriales; family Nocardiaceae; genus Nocardia; species Nocardia sp. NPDC050413. The sequence goes on from NZ_JBFAJZ010000001.1 coordinate 1,193,171, forward strand.
AATGCCTGCGGTATCAGGGGAACTCATGACACTCCTGGATCGGGTACAGCGGCGCGCGCGGGCACGGGGGCGAGCGCGACCGTGATGTTGTCGCTGCCGCCGCTGTCGAGCGCGAAGTCGGCCAGGGCGCGGGCCGCGGCCTGCGGGGTGGTCTCGACGGTGAACCCGGCGAGCGCGACCGGATCGGGCAGGTAGTTCCACAGCCCGTCGGTGCACAACAGCAGGGTGCCTGGTTCGGTGACGAGCATGCTCTGCAGGCAGTTCGCCGACCAGGGCGCCTCGCCGCCGTCGGCACCGAGCCAGCGCAGCAGGGTGTGCGCACGCGGATCGCGCATGGCGGCTTCCTCGTCCATGGCGCCCGCGTCGACGAGGGCCTGGGCCCACGAGTCGTCGACGCTGAGCCTGCGCGACGCCGTCGGATCGCCCGCGGCGAGCCAGAATGCCCGGCTGTCACCGACATTGGCGACGGTGATCTCGGTGCCCTCGGGGGTGTCGCGCAGGATCGCCGAGACGTAGGTGCACGAGGGCGCGTACTCGGGGGTGCGTGACATGCCGCGTACCGCGGCGACGGCGGTGGCCAGTCCGGCCATCACGGCGTCGGGGGCGGGGCGGCCGTCGGCGAGCGCGGCCAGCACCGCGTCGACGCCGGTGCGGGCGGCGGTGCCGGAGGCGGCCTGTGGGTCCTGGGAGGTCGAGACGCCGTCGCTGACGACGATCGCCCGGACACCGTCACCGTCGCGCACGGCGGCGGCGACCGCGTCCTCGTTGCGGGAGTGGCTGATTCCGCGATCGGTGAGGATGTACACCGGGCCGAGGTCTTCCTCGAAACGGTCCGGAACCGGCTTCGGGGTGCGGCACACCACGCACAGCCCGGCCTCGTAGCGCCGTTCCCCGCAGGTGGGGCACTGCGGCACCGTGACCGGATCGTGCACCGGCAGGGCCGCCTTGCGCACTCCGAGTTCGCGACCGCAGCTCTCGCAGTACCGGTATCCCGCCCTGGCCGCGCCCGCGCAGTCCGGGCAGCCCGGGGCGGTCACAGCGTGGTCCTGGGGCGCACGTTGTTGGCCTGATCCACCAGCACGAAGCGGGTCCACATGTCGTCGGCTTCGCGCGCCAATGTCCGCAAGCATCGTTCCAACCCCGTCCGCACTCCCACTTCGGTGAATTCCACATCCAACAGCTTGCCTGGTGCACTCGGCCGCTGTCCCGACCGGATCCAGTTCAGTGCCGCCTCGAGCACGTGCATGCGTACCCGGGCGGTGCGCGCACGCGAGTCGAGCCGCAGGTGCTCGACCCGCTCCCCCGCCTCGCGCAACGCGGCTTCGTCCAGTTCGGCCGGACCGCGATCGGCCAGCAGCGTCTCCACGGCACGCACGCGGGCCTCGGTGTGCATCGACGAGGTGCGTTCGACCTGGTCGAGCACCCGCACCGCACCGGCGCGGTCCCCGTCGGCGCGACGCAACCGGGCGGCGCCGAAGGCCGCCGACAGATAGGTGTGGTCCGTGCACCAGACCAGGTCGTAGAGGGCGAGCGCCTCGCGTGGCCGGTCACCGTGCTCCAGCGCCACGGCCAGGGCGAGCTTGGGCGCGGGTTCGCCGGGCAGCGCCGCGTAGACGGCCTCGAAATCGGCCGCGGCACTGCCGTAGTCGCCCTTCAGCAGGGCGGCCTGAGCGCGGTACCACACCGTGCGCCAGTCGAAATCCAGCTCCAGCCCGGCGAGCCGGGCGAGGGCGGCGTCGGCCTCGCCCGCCTCGAGTTCGGCGCGCACGAGGCGCAACGGGATCTCCACCGATTCCCCGGCGCCGGTCACGACCGCGCGCAGGCCCGCGGTGAGCGCCTGCTCGAGTTCGGCAGGGGTCGCGGCGTCGGTGGTGGCCAGCAGCGCGGCGCCGCTGTCACCCGGGTCGACGAGCGGCGCGGGCAGTGCGACGACGACCGCGGCGGGTTCCGGTGTGGCGCCTTCGATTCCGAAGACGGCGCGGGCGGGACCGAAGACGGCCGACATGCCGGGGCGCGGTACACCGTCCTCGGCGGCGAGGACCTCGCGCAGCACACCGGTGAGCTGGTCGGCCATCTCGCTCGTCGAGGCGAAACGGGCCAGCGGATCGGGGTCGGTGGCGCGCAGCAGGAACCGGTACAGCGAATCGTGGCGGGCCAGCAGCGGTTCGGTGTCGGGCGTCGGCAGCGGTCCGAGGCGGCCGTCCACCGAGGGCACCCGCATCATCAGCACCGCGAGGGTGCGGCCCGCCGTGTAGATCTCGGTGGCCACGGTCGGGCCCGTTTCGGCGATCTCGGGTGCCTGGTAGCCGAGGGTGCCGTAGATCGGGGACGTGGTGTCGTCCATGGCGATCACGGCGCCGAGGTCGATGAGTTCGAGGCGTTCCTCGGTCTGCATCACGTTGTCGGGTTTGAAATCGCAGTAGGCCCAGCCGCGCGCGTGCAGATAGCCGAGGGCGGGCAGCATTTCCAGCACATAGGCGATGGCCCTGGCCGGCGGCAGGTAGGCGTTGTGCGCGGCGCGGTAGTCGCGCAGGATCTGCTTGAGCGAGGTGCCGCCCACATAGGCCATCACGATGTAGCCCACCGGTTCGCCGTCGGCGTCGGCGTGTTCGGTGAAGTTGTGGATCTTGACGATATTGGGGTGGTCCACCTCGGCGAGGAAGCGCCGTTCGGCCAGGGCGGCGGCCTGCGCGTCGCTGTCGCCGGTGTCGATGAGGCCCTTGAGCACCACCCAGCGGTCGTTGACGCGGATGTCGGTGGCCAGGTAGATCCAGCCGAGCCCGCCGTGCGCGAGGGCGCCTTCGACCTTGTACTGTCCGCCGACCAGGTCGCCGGGTTGCAGGCGCGGCACGAACGAGTAGCGGGTACCGCAGTGCGGGCAGAAACCGCTGGTGCGTCCCGGGATTCCGTCGTTGGTCCGGCCGACCGGTTTGTCGCATCGGCCGCAGTAGCGGTCGGATTCGGGGACCTTGGGGTCGGTGAGCACGGCCGACGCGGGATCCACGCGCGGTACCGGCGGCACCTCCACCAGTCCGGCGCCGAGCCGGCCGCGCGCCGCCGACCGGGCCGAGCCCGAGCGGGTGCGCACCGAACGGCTCGAGGTGCGGTTGGCGCTGACGGTCGCGGCCGACGGGCTGTGCACGGGGGCGCTGAGCGGGGCGGGCGCGGTGCCGCAGGTGTCGCAGTAGCCGTCGACGATCGTTCCGCCGCAGCCGGTTTCGGCGCAGAGTCCCGGCGCGGTGACCTTCGGGGCGGTTCCGCTCGAGGTGCCGCCTGTCGGGGCAGGTGTTCGCCGGACGGCCGTGGTGTGGCCCGAACGCCGGGGCGAGGTCGGCGCGGCGCCGTGGACGGCGACCGCCACGGGCGCGGTGCCGCAGACGGCGCAGTAGCCGTCCTCGATCACACCGCCGCAACCCGGTTCACTACAGATCATGCTGTCCGCCCCGCTTTCTCCCCGATGATCGAACGATAGTCGGCGACCGCCCGGGTGACGGCGGCCAGATCGCACGGTGTGCGCGTGAGCAGGCCGGCGGCGATGCGGTCGGCGGCGAGCACATCGCGCTCTTCGGCCACACCCAGGCGCGAGGCCTTGGCACGGTAGGCGGCGAGCCTGCCCTGCAGCTCCGCCCGCCGATCGAGCAAACCCTGCGCCAATTCCGTTCGGCGCGCGGTCTCGTCGGCCGCGTCGTCGGCACGGACACGCAGGGCGAGCAGGTGTTCGACGGTCGAGCGGGTCGGTTCCTCGCCGAGGGTCGAAAGCTCGGCGAGCAAGGTCGCCGCCGACGCGCCACCCGGCGGCAGCGATCCGGTGTGGACCTTGCGTTCGGCGCGGGCGGCGGTGTCGTCGGCGCGGCGCTGCGCATCGGCGAGGTCGACGAGCCGGGCCCGCAGTGCCCCGACCGCGGCAGGGAGATCGGTTGCCACCGAAAGGAATTCGGCATTGCGGGCGGCTTCGGTCTCGATCAGCTCGGTGAGCGAGGCCAGTGCCGCCGCGATCTCACCCGGCGCGAAGCCGAGCGGGTCGGTACCCGCGCGGCGCAACAAGTCGGCCAGGGGTTCGGTGGCGGCGGCCAAGGCGCCGTTGGCCTGCTCCACCCGCTGCTGCAAGGGCGCGAGGGCGCCGAGTACCTGCCGGTCGACGGCCTCGACCTCCTCGGCGAACGGCGCGACGAACGCGAAGGCGGCGCGCATGCGGTCGAGACAGTCGGCGATCCCGACCGTCACCACGGTTTCGCTCGGCCCGGTGAGCCCGCGCTGCGCCAACGGCACCGGTACCCGGGCGATTTCGTGCGGACGCCCCCGCAGCAGGTCGGTGAGCCGGGCGCGGGCACGATCATCGATCCGGCCGCGCCCACGCACCGTCTCGGCCTCGGTGAGGATGGCGCGCACGCGGGCGAGGTCGTCGAAGAGCTCGCCGAGCGCCTTCTCCACCGGCGCCCATCGGCGCGCGGTCTCCCCCTCCGGCGGGTAACGGCGCACCAAGGCGATGCCGGGGTGTCGGTCCAGTTCGAGCAGGGTGCTGCTCACCGTCGCCAATTCCGCGGTGCGCCCGGCCAGTTCACGATCGATCTCGGCGGTGCCGAGTATCGGCGAACTCATCCGGCGTACCTGGGCGCGGGTGCGCCGGGCGACGGGCCGAGCGCCGACAGATGCTGGGCGTAGATCCGTTCCCAGGTGCCGTCGCCGCTGATCCGTTCGAGCACGCCGTTGACGAAACGCACCAATTCGTCGCTGCCCTTGGGCACCCCGACCGCGTAGGCCCCCGAACCGATGGGCGCACCGACGAGTTCGAGGTTGCGGTCCTGGGCGACCAGACCGGACAGGATCGGTTCGTCACCGCTGATCGCGTCGACGGTGCCCTGTTGCAGGGCGACGAGGCAGTCGGTCCAGTTGGTCACGCCCAGCACCGTCGGCGGGGTCGGCAGGGTGAACAGCGGCGCGGCCGCGGTGGTGCCCTTGGTGACGCACACCCGTTTGCCCGCCAGGTCGGCGCCGGAGGCGATGCCGGCGCCGCGCGGCGCCGCGAAGCGTTGGGCCGCACGGTAGTACACGCTCGAGAAGTCGACGTCGCGGCGGCGCTCACAGGTGGCGGAGAAGGTGCGCACGATCATGTCGACCTTGCGCTCCTGCAGCAGCTGGATGCGGTCGGCGGCGGTCACCGAACGCAACTCGATGCGGTCGGGGTCGCCGAACAGGTCGCGGGCGATCTCGCGGGCCAGGTCGATGTCGAAGCCCTCGAGCCGCCCGGTGGACGGGTTGCGGAACCCGAACATATAGGTGTTCTGGTCGACGCCCACCCGCAACCTGCCGTTGGCGACGATCGCGGCCATCGCCGATCCGGTGGGCATCGCTCCCGGTCGCGGCTGTGCCCGCGGAGCCAGGGTGGCCTCGGTATCGCAGGATCCGGTGCCCTCGGCGGTCGGTGCCGAGGTGATCGACTCGGCGCCCGGCAGCGGTGGCGCGACGGCGGTGGCCTCGATCGACGACGGCGCGGGCGCGTCACCGCAGCCCGCGAGCAGGACGGCGGTCGCGGCGAGAACCAGCGCGAACCGGGAACGACGAATGCTCACAGGAACTCCTTCAACCGTGGCCACAGGCCCGTGACCACCGCACCGGCCGCGGCGAGCAACAGGAGCAGGGTGCCGAAGGGGCTCAGTGTCAATGCCGTTCGCGCGTCGTCGACGCCGTCACGCAGATCGGTGCGTGCCTGGGCCAGGGCGTCGCGCAGTTCGTTGTCGAGGCGGGTGAAGCTCGTGGCCGAGCTCTCGGGGCCGGTGCCGATGGCCTGGGTGACCGCGCCGGTGAAGTCGGCCTTCTCGTAGGCGGTGCGCTGGGCGTTGTGCCCGGCGTTCCAATTCGTCAGCGCGCGTGCGGCATCGGAGTCGGCGGCACCGGCGGCGGCCAGACGCTGTTCCAGGTCGGCGGTGTGGGAGCGGAAGGCGGCCTCGGGTGCGGTGATGTCGCCTCGGGTGATGAGGGCGAGGGTCTCGTCGGTGCGGGCCTGCTGGGCGAGGATGCGCGCGTCCGCCAGGTTCTCCACCCGCGCGCCCGCACCGGAGTCGCCGGTGTCGAGCAGCTGGGCGGCGGCCAGCGTCGAGCCGACGGTCCACAGCAGCGCGAGAGCGGCTGCCGCGGCGGCCAGGGCGACACCGGGGTTGACCAGGCGGTTGGTGCGGCGCAGCAGGATCACCGAGGCCACCGCGCAGGCGAGCAACACCAGCAACAGCAACAGGATCGACGTCAGCGGCAGGGCGCCGATGCGCTGCTGATCGTCACGGACGGCGGCGAAGCGGGCCTCGTTGAGCTGCTCGGCGTGCGGCAGCAGGGAGTTCTGCATGAGGTCGGAGGCCTGGCGCAGATAGGCCGAGCCGACCGGGAAACCCTGGCGGTTGTTGGCGCGCGCGGTTTCCACCAGCCCGGTGTAGGTGGGCAGATCGGCGGCGATGCGGGCCACGATCGCCCTGGTCTTGGTGTCGGTGGCGCCTGCCGTAGCCTCGGCGAGGGCGGCGGCGGCCTCGGCGAGCGCCTGCTCGTAGGTGTCGCGCACCTGCGGTGATTCGATGCCGCCGGACAGGAACGCGGTGGCGGCGCCCGCGTCGGCGGCCGAGAGCGACACGTAGAGACTCTGCGCGGCGAAGGCCAATGGTTCGGTGCGATCGAGCACCTGCTCGGAGCGGACGATCTTGGCGTCGAGCTGTTGTCCCGCAGTCGATCCCGCGATCAGACAGGCCAGGGTGGTGAGGACGAGGACAACCCCGATCACCCCCGGTGTCGTCGCGGCGAACCGCCGCAACCACGTCCCCGCGTCACGGATGGTCGCCGGTAGGCGAGATCCCACACCGTCCTCCTCACTTCTCCCCGGGCGGTGTCTTCGATCGCGATCCTACGGGAGCCGCGGATAATTCGCCCGCGCGCGGGAAAGGCGCTCGCACAACCCGATTCACCAGGGAAAAGCGACGGGCCCGCCGCACCTTGCGGTGCGACGGGCCCGAGTGGTCGGCCGGTCAGGCGCTGGCGACCTGCTCGTCGGGTCGGGCGGCCGAGCGGGTCTTGCTGAACCGCAGCACGCCGTCCTCGATGGGCGCCTTGTGCATGAGCGTGCGGTCGCGGTAGTAGTTGTTCACCAGCTTCCAGGCACCGCGCTTGCCCTGGCGCGGCATCTCACCGTTGCCGCGCTGGATGTAGCCCGAGGTGAGGGCGCCACCCATCAGCGACTCGTCGGCGTAGTCCTCCGGATCGGCGTGCACCTCGAAGGTGCTGTAGCCCCGGTCGCGCATGATGTTGAGCACCCGGCACAGGTAGGCGGCGGCCAGGTCGGCCTTCAGCGTCCAGGAGGCGTTGGTGTACCCGATGATCATCAGGAAGTTCGGGATGTCGGAGTACAGCACGCTCTTGTAGGCGACCGTCTCGTTCATCTTCACCGGGTTGCCGTCGATGCTCATGGTCGCACCGCCGAGGATCTGGACGTTGAGACCGGTGGCGGTGACGATGATGTCGGCCTCGAGCTCCTGGCCCGACTCGGTCAGGATGCCCTTCTCGGTGAACTTCGCGATGCGGTCGGTGACGATGTCGGCCTTGCCGCTCTTGAGCACCTTGAACAGGTCCCCGTTGGGGACCACGCACAGGCGCTGATCCCACGGGTTGTAGTTGGGAGTGAAGTGGCGCAGATCGACCTTGTTGCCGAGCTGCAGGCGCACCTGGGCCAGCATCAGCTTCTTGGCCAGCTCGGGGTTGGTCCGCGAGAGCTGGAAGCTGGCGCGCTGCAGGGCGATATTGCGGGCGCGGCCGATCTTGTAGGCGATCGAATCGGGCACCCGGGTCTTCTTGAACCCGATGGCGACCGGGTCGTCCGACGGCAGCGCCTGGATCCAGGTGGGCGAGCGCTGCAGCATGGTGACGTGGGCGGCCTTGTCGGCCATCGACGGGATCAGCGTGATGGCGGTGGCGCCGGAACCGATGACCACGACCTTCTTGCCGGTGTAGTCGAGGTCCTCGGGCCAGTGCTGCGGGTGCACGATCTGTCCCTGGAAGTCGGCCTCGCCGGGGAACTCGGGCTGGTAGCCCTTGTCGTAGTTGTAGTAGCCGCTGGCGCCGACGACGAAGTTCGCGGTCCAGGTCTCGGTCTCACCGGTGGCCTCGATCAGGGCGGTGACGGTCCACTGCGCGGCGTCGCGGTCGAAGGCCAGGTGCACGACCTTGCGGCCGAAGGTGATGTGGTCGGTGACGCCGTATTCCTTGGCGGTGTCCTCGACGTACTGACGGATGCTCGCGCCGTCGGCCAGCACCTTGGTGCCGATCCAGGGGCGGAAACCGAAGCCGAAGGTGAGCATGTCGGAGTCGGAGCGGATGCCGGGGTACTTGAACAGGTCCCAGGTGCCACCGATGTTCTCGCGGCGCTCGAGGATCGCGTAGCTGCGTCCGGTCTGCTCGCGAATGAGGTGACAGGCCGTGCCGATTCCGGACAGGCCAGCGCCGATGATCAGTACGTCGACATGCCGCGTCATTGAGGAAACTCGTTTCGTAGGGTCGTCGCCGCCCGGGCACCGTCGCCCGAGCCTGCCACGAGGTTACGTGTTTCGCATGGTTACGTCTAGTTCCGTGCGGCAGGTGGGAATTGTGCGCACGGTGAGCACAATGCGTGACCTCATCGGATGCGCCGGTCAGCATCGTTGCCATGAGTAAGCAAGCACTGTCGTTCCACTGGTTCCTGCCCACCTACGGCGATTCGCGGGGGTTGGTCGCGGGCGGGCACGGCAGTTTCATGTCCGGTGACCGGCCGGCCACCCTGCGCTATCTCAATCAGCTCACCGCCGCCGCCGAGGACAACGGATTCACCGGCGTGCTGACCCCCACCGGGGCTTGGTGCGAGGACGCCTGGCTCACCACCGCGATGCTGGTGCAGACCAGCGAGACACTGAAGTTCCTGGTCGCCCTGCGGCCCGGCCTCGTCAGCCCTACGCTCGCCGCGCAGATGGCCGCGACCTTCCAGCGCCACTCCGGCGGCCGCTTGCTGCTCAACGTGGTCACCGGCGGTGAACCGAAGGAGCAGCAGGCCTACGGCGACTTCCTCGACAAGGAGCAGCGGTACGCGCGGACCGGGGAATTCCTGCACATCGTGCGTGAACTGTGGCGGTCGACCGAGCCGGTCAGGTTCACCGGCGAGCATCTGCGGGTGAACGAGGCGCTGCTCAGCGCGCGACCCGATCCGATCCCGCCGGTGTTCTTCGGTGGCTCGTCCGGTCCGGCGGGCCCGGTCGCGGCGCGCTATGCCGACACCTATCTGACCTGGGGCGAACCACTCGACGCGGTGGCGAAGAAGCTGGACTGGATTCGTGGTCTCGCCGCGCTCGAGGGCCGGTCGGTCGACTTCGGGTTGCGCGTGCACGTGATCACCCGCGATACCGCCGCCGAGGCGTGGGCCGAGGCCGACCGGCTGCTCTCGGGCATCGCGCCCGGCGAGATCGAACGGGTGCAGGCGAGCCTGGCCCGCAGCGAGTCCGAGGGACAGCGGCGCATGGCCCGGCTGCACAACGGGCGTACCGACAACCTCGAGATCGCCCCGAACCTGTGGGCCGGTGTGGGTCTGGTGCGCGGCGGGGCGGGCACGGCACTGGTCGGCTCCCACGCGGAGGTGGCCGAACGGCTGCTCGAGTACGCCGCGCTCGGCATCGACCACTTCATCCTCTCCGGTTACCCGCATCTGGAGGAGGCGTACTGGTTCGGTGAGGGTGTGCTGCCGATCCTGGAACGGCAGGGGGTGTGGCGGCATCCGTCCCGGCCCGCCGCCCCACGGGTCGTCACCCCGTTCACCGCAGCGGCCCAGTGAGTCGGCCGAGCGCCGGGATCACCGATTCCGCCTGACCTCCGGCGAAACGGCCTGCCCGGCACCGGGTATCAGGCGCGCGGCTCGCCGAACCATCGAGTGAGGGCTCGGTCGAGGTCGTGGCGGCCGTCGTCGACCCAGGCGACGTGACCGTCGGGACGGAGCAGGACGGCGGGTAGATCGACCATGCCGTCCACGAGGTGATCGACCCGGTCGGCCCAGCCGGTCACCGACAACGCACCGGCCGGGTCGAGGAGCAGGGCACGACCGGCGTGCAGGCGGTCGTAGAGACCGCCGTGCGCGAGTTCGATATCGGGCAGACGCTTGCCGAGCAGGTCGTGGCCGTCACCCAGGTCGTAGCGGATGGCGGTGGCGATGATCTTCTCGATCAGGTGCCGGGTGACGCCCTCGAAGTCCATCAGTTCGGACAGCACGCGGCGCACCGCCTGGGCGCCGGGATCGAGCGAGACCAGAGTCATCTGCGCGCGGGTGTTGTCCAGGACGTCGGCGGCCACCGGGCGGCGTTCGGCGGCGTAGCTGTCGAGCAGCCCTGGTGGCGCCCAGCCGTTGACCTCGGCGGCGAGTTTCCAGCCGAGATTCACCGCGTCCTGGATACCCAGGTTCAAGCCCTGGCCGCCCAGCGGCGGGTGGATGTGGGCGGCATCGCCCGCGAGCAGGACGCGACCGCGGCGGTACTCCTCGGCCAAGCGGGTGGCGTCGCCGAAGCGCGAGAGCCAGCGGGGTGCGTGCGCGCCGAGGTCGGTGCCTGCCGTGGCGATCAGCCGACTGCGGAATTCGTCGAACGTCGGCGGGACTGTGCGGTCCTCGGCTACTCCGTCGGCGGGCACGACCACGCGATAGAACCCGTCGCCGATCGGCCCGGCACCGAAGCGCAGCTGCGTCCGGCGCACCTCGGTGTTCACGGCCGACACCGTGTCGGACGTCGCGGTCAACCGCATCTCGCCGAGCAGGGTGTCAGCCCGGCTGGGTTCGCCGGGAAAGCCGATGCCGAGCAGCGAGCGCACCGTGCTGCGGCCACCGTCGCAACCGACGAGGTAGCGCGCGGCGAGCGTGGAGCCGTCGGCCAGTTCGGCGGTCACCGCGTGCTCGTCCTGGGTGAGGCCGACCAGCTCGGTGCCGCGCCGGATCTCGGCGCCCAGCGCCACGGCGTGCTCGGTGAGCAGGCGGTCGGTGACGGGCTGCGGGAGGCCGAGTACGAACGGGTAGGTGGTGTCCAGGCCGGTCGGCTGAGGTTTGGCGATGCCGGCGAAGTAGCCGCCGAGCGGATGGCGCGAGCCGAGCGCGAGGAACCGGTCGACCAGACCACGCTGGGCGAGGACCTCCAGGCTGCGGGCGTGCAGACCGAGGGCGCGCACGACCGGGGTCGGCGCCGGATCCCGGTCGAGGACGACCACCCCGGCACCCTGCAACCGCAGCTCACCGGCCAGCATCATTCCCGTCGGACCCGCACCGACGACAACCAGGTCGATCATCAACCCACCTCTGTTTCCGCTGGTCACACGCTCAGGCAGGCGATTGTGCAGGACGACCGGGGGCTTGTGGCAAGACCGGGGGTGCGCTATATGTTGAGAGTGGCAGGGAGTGGTTCGACCTCCTTGCCATTGTTTTTGTCCGAGCACCTTCCCCTCGCGCGATGTGCGCTGAACCGAGATCGATCGGGCATCCCGATCACGCGGTGGTAGGCACGATCACGGCCGGAATGTTGCACTCGATGCATGGCTGCACGCGATGCGAGTAACCGAGGATTCCGCAAGCGCAGCGAGGGCGAATTCGCCCCGACCTGCACGATCACGACGCCCGCCGTACTCGGGGTTATCCGGCTGTCACTGCTCGCCCGCACGCCGTGCACCGCGCATTGCCTCTCCCCCAAGCGATTTCGGCACCGAGTGCAGCGGCGGTTCCACGTGAATCAGGGCTCTACCGGCGGTTTCGCGCCGATGCCTGATCGGTCGTCCAGCGCGGCGGCGATACGCTCGGCGACGTGACCATCACCGTCGGCTTCGACCTGGACATGACGCTCATCGACTCGCGGCCGGGCGTGGCCGTGGCGATCGACACGCTCGCGCAGGAGTTCGACCTGCCGATGATCGGCGCGCATTTCGCCGAGCACCTCGGCCCGCCACTGGCAACCCTGCTCGGCGAGGCGGGCGCACCGGACGACCTCGTCCCACATCTGGTCACCCGGTACCGCGAGCTGTATCCGGAGGTCATCGCGAGCATCCCGGCCCTGCCCGGCGCGGGCGACGCGCTCGAAGTCGTTCGGGCGGGCGGCGGGCGCGCCCTCGTCGTCACCGGCAAATACGAACCGCACGCCCGTCTGCATGTGGAACATCTGGGGTGGGACGTGGACCGGGTGGCAGGTGATCTGTGGTCCACCGGGAAAGCGGCGGTGCTCCGCGAGGAATCGGCGTCGATCTTCGTCGGCGATCACGCCGGTGACATGCGCGGAGCGAAGGCGGCCGGTGCGTTCGCGGTCGGTGTGACCACCGGCCCCTACGATGCCGACGGACTGCGCGCGGCCGGTGCGGATGTCGTGCTCGACGGCCTCACCGGTTTCGCCGACTGGCTGGCCGGCCACACCGCCGCCTGATCCGCGAAAACGCCTGTGCGGTGATCCTTTCGGAACCCTGCGGGTCCTGCGGGCGTTGACCGATCATGTCGACGGACCCCTACTGGAACCACAACACGCACTACCACCCCTGGCTGCTCGAACAGGTGCCCGCGCACGCCCGCACCGCCCTCGATATCGGGTGCGGCGACGGCCTGCTCGCCCGCAAACTCGCCACCCGCTGTGATGCGGTGCTCGGCATCGACATCGACCCCGAGGTCATCGCGAACGCACCGTCGACACCCCACGTGCACCTGGACAAGGCCGACTTCCGCGACCTCGACGACACCTTCGACATGGTGACCGCCGTCGCCACCCTGCACCACGTTCCCGTCCGCGAAGGCATGGCAGCGCTGCACGACCTCGTCGCCCCCGGCGGCACGCTCGCGGTGGTCGGGCTCTGGAAGATGCACCCGCTCACCGACATCGGCTACCTCCCGCTGCTACCGGTCGTCTGGGCCACCGATCGTCGCCACCGCCGCGAAGCTGGCGGACCGAACGCGACGATCCGGGATCCGGAGGAAACGCTCGGCGAAATCCGGCGGGCCGCCGAGGAATTCCTGCCCGGTGCGCAGATCCGCCGCCGCCTGCTGTGGCGATACACGCTGCTGTGGCAACGACCCCGCTGACCCCGTCGATCCCATCCCCGCACACGGCCCGGTAGCCCGCTGTGATCTGAATCGCAGTTGCTCAACTCCCCACGGTCGGCGGCGCGAACCCGGTGATACAGTCCGGCCAGTTTTTCGACGGGGAGGGATTCTCATCAGCACAACGCCGACAGTTCTGTGGCGCACCGGTTTCGGGGTGCCGCGGTGACCCGGACAAGATGGATCGTGGTCGGCATCCTGGCCTCGGTGGTCGCGGTGATCGTCGCGGTGGTCACGGTCGTCGCCGTGACCGGGCCGCAGGATCCGCGCGAGTTCGTCGCCGAGAAGTACCAGCGTGCCCGCCAGCTCGACCAGGCCAACGACGGCCTCGCCTTCACCACGGCCGCCGCGCCCGCCGCGGTCGCGGCCGCCATCGCCAAGGCCACCGAGCCGCGCGACCGGCGCAATACCGGCGACAACCACTATCTGCGGTTCGACAAGGACCTCGTCGCGGTGTCGCCGCACGCGGGCGGCTCGCTCGTGCTGGTCGACAGCTGGGCCAACGGCACCCGCCGCCACCACTCGCACACCAGCACCTACGGCTGGACCAGCGGTTCCGCGGCGGGTGACTACCGCGGTGGCGGCAGCGACAGCGGCGGCAAGTAGTTCATTCGGGGCACCTCGCCTCACAAGCACAGGAGGACACTCATGCTCGCCGAACTGGGGGCGGACGCGGGCGCCGCGCTCGCCTATTCCGCGGTGGGAATCGTGTTGATGGCCGTCGGATTCGGGCTCGTCGACCTGCTCACCCCGGGTGATCTGCGCGCTCAGATCTGGATCGAACGCAACCGCAATGCCGCGACCCTGCTCGCCTCGAACCTGTTCGGCACCGGCATCATCGTCGCCACCGCCATCTGGACCTCCGACGGGGAGATCGTGAAGGCGCTGCTGGCGAGCGCGGTGTACGGCGTGATCGGGCTGGCCGCGATGGCGTTGGCGTTCGTGCTGCTCGACGCACTCACCCCCGGTGATTTCCGGACCGTTGTCGCCGATCCCGAACCGCACCCGGCGGTCTGGGTGACGGCATCGGCCCATGTCGCCGTCGCGCTGGTGGTGGCCGCGGGCCTCACCTGATGCCCACCCACCGCCTGGCGCGGGCGGCGCTGCTGGCGACGGTATTCATCTGCGCCGCCTGCGGTCTGGTGTACGAGCTGTCGCTGGTGACCCTCGGCAGCTATCTGATCGGTGACACCGCCGCGCAGGCCTCGATCACCCTGAGCGTGATGGTGTGCGCGATGGGTGTCGGTGCGCTCCTCGCCAAACCATTGCGCCCGCATGCCGCCGCCGCGTTCGTCGCGGTGGAGCTGGCGCTCGCGGTGATCGGCGGGTTGTCGGTGGCGGCGCTCTACGCCAGCTACGCCTGGCTCAACGTGTACACCGCCGCGCTCGTCGTGGCGGCGGCGGTGATCGGGATGCTCGTCGGCGCCGAGATCCCGCTGCTGATGGAGCTGTTGCAGCAGGTGCGCAAGCAGGAGGCCAGCAGCGCGGTGGCCGACCTGTTCGCCGCCGACTATGTCGGCGCGCTGCTGGGTGGCCTGGCGTTCCCGTTCCTGCTGCTGCCGGTGTTCGGGCAGATCCGCGGCAGCCTCGTGGTGGGTGTGGTGAACGCGATCGCCGGTCTGGCGTTGGCGTTCTTCTTCTTTCGCGACCGGATGACCCGCGCCGCCCGGCACACCCTGATCGCCACGACCGCCGTCGTCGCCTGCGGCCTGTCGAGCGCCTACCTGTACGCCGACCGTTTCGAGGCCACCGCGCAGCAGGCGCTGTTCGCGCATCCGATCGTGTGGCAGACCCGCACGCCGTATCAGCAGATCGTGCTCACCGAGTCGTTCTCGCCGTTCGCCACCACCGACACCCGGCTGTTCCTCAACGGCGGCCTGCAGTTCTCCTCCGTCGACGAGTACCGCTACCACGAGGCGCTGGTGCATCCGGTGCTCGCCGGGTCACGCCGCTCGGTGCTCGTGCTCGGCGGTGGCGACGGGCTCGCGCTGCGTGAGATCCTGCGCTACCCCGACGTGGAGCGGGTGACGCTGGTCGAACTCGATCCGGCGATGGTCGAGCTGGCCCGCACCGACGACCGGCTCACCGAACTGAACCGGCACGCCTTCGACGATCCGCGCGTGCGGGTGGTCAACGCCGACGCCTTCAACTGGTTGCGCGGTGCGCCAGGGCTTTTCGACGCGGTGATCGTCGACCTGCCCGACCCCGACCAGACCTCGGTCGCCAAGCTGTACTCGCAGGAGTTCTACGCGATGACCGCGAACGTCCTGGCGCCCGGCGCCCGCCTGGTGGTGCAGTCCGGTTCCCCGTTCTTCGCACCACGCTCCTTCTGGACCATCGACGCCACCCTGCGCTCTGCCGGACTGCACACCACCCCGTTCCACGTGGATGTCCCCAGTTTCGGCGACTGGGGCTTCGTCCTCGCGGCGATGAACGAGCGCCCGACCCCCACCCTGGGCTCCCCCACTCCCCTACGCTCCCTGGACGAGACAACCCTCACCGCCGCCACCGTCTTCCCTCCGGACCGCCGCCCGAAAGACCCCGAGGTTTCCACTCTCATGCACCCGGTGATCCTCGACCTCCAACGCCAGGAATGGCGTTGAACCCGGCCCCGCCGCACGCCGGGTTTCCAGCATTCCTGATCCTGACAACTCGGTGATCCGGGACGGCACTGAACCCGGTTCAACCGCAGGCCAATTGGGTTCCCGTGATGGCCAAGGCAAAGACCGCCGCCGAAGTCGACAGTGCCCGACCCTGTCGCCGCATACGCCCGCCGAGACGGTTGAGCCAGGCACCCGCGCCCGTCGCCACGGCGCGCACCGCCGCACCGATACTCAGTGCGGCCGACGCCTGCCCGCGTCGCGCCCGGCGGCACACCGCGACCACGCCGAGCGCTACAGGCCGCAGCCGCCCCCCGAATACAGACGCGGTGTCCACGCGCCGCGACGCAGATCCCGCGCCTTCTTCGCCACCCGCGCGGCGACGCCGAGTCCGTCGGAGCGCTCCGACGACGGTCAGGATCAGAGCGGTGATGAGCATCGTCTTCCCTTCCCGCTCAACGTGTTCCGGCCGGAACGGCTTGTGCTGATCGACGCTTGCCGGGCGCGGTGACGACGCCGAAGGCGATCAGGCTGTCGGCGGTGTCGCGGACCGTCTGCTCCACCGGGCGCATGGTCCAGCCGAGTTCGCGGCGAGCCTTCTCCGAACTCACCCGTTCGGCGCGGCCGAGGACCGGCACGGTGAGGCGGACGGTCTTGTCGAAGAGGGCGACGAGGCGGACCAGGGCGTTGGGCAGTACCCGTGTCGGTACGCGGAAGCCCTGGGGGCCGAAGTCGCGGGCGAGCAGACCGGCCAGCTCCGCCATCCACAGCGGCTCACCCCCGCAGATGTACCGGTTGCCCGCTGCCGCAGGGACTTCCATGGCAAGGCGGTGGGCGACGGCGAGGTCGCGCACGTCGACCGGGGACCAGCCGGTGCGCACCGAGCCGGGCACGTCGCGTGCCAGCAGGCGCTGGATCGGTGCGTGCGAGGTGCTGGTTCGTGGTTCGAGCAGTGGCCCGAGGATCATGCCCGGGTTCAGCACCACCAGTTCGAGATCGCTGGTGTCGCCGAGGGATTCGACGTAGTCCCAGGCGGCGCGTTCGGCGAGGGTCTTGCTCTTCTGGTAGGCGGGAATCCGGTCGACGACCGACCAGTCGTTCTCGGTGCGCACGTCGTCGTTGCCGTGGCCGTAGGCGACCGCCGCCACCGAGGAAGTGAGCACGACCCGCCGCACCCCGGCCGCGGCCGCCGCGCGCAGCACCCGAAGTGTGCCCTGCACGGCGGGTTCGATGAGGTCGCGCTCGTTCTCCGGCGGACTGTCGGGGAACGGGGAGGCGACGTGCAGCACGGTGTCGCAGCCGGCCACCGCCTCGGCCCACCCGGCATCGTCGTCGAGCGTCGCGGCGGCGAATTCCAGGTCGGCGCCGGTGCGGCGGGCCAGCTCGGTGAGGTGGGCGCGCTTGGCGGTGGCGCCGAGATCGCGCACGGTGCCGCGCACGGCGTATCCGTGCTCGAGCAGTTCGGCGATGCAGTGTCCGGCGACGAAGCCGGTGGCGCCGGTGACGAGAACCCTTGCGGTCATGGTGTTCTTCCGTTCCCTCGGAGGAGCCCACCCATCTGAGCGGTGCTCAGATAATCTAAGCACTGCATAGATCTGCTGTCCAGTGCCTATTTTCCCGGGCGCGTCGCCTAGGCTCGGAGGGGTGAAGCGCACCAGTTACCACCACGGCGACCTGCGAGCCACCCTGATGGCGGCCTGCCTGCGCCTGATCGAGAGCGAGGGGCTCGCGGCGGTGAGCCTGCGCCGGGTCGCGCGCGAGGCCGGGGTGAGCAGCGGCGCGCCGTACCACCACTTCGCCGACCGCGCCGCGCTGCTGTCGGCGCTGTCGGTCGACGGTTTCCAGCGCCTTGCCGAGGAATTGATCGCCACGCGGGCGCAGGCGAGCAGCCCGCTGGCCGCGCTCACCGAACTCGCCGCCACCTATGTCCGGTTCTCCCGCGAGAACCCGGCCCTGTTCCGGCTGATGTTCCGGCCCGAATTGTCCCAACCGGACAAGCATCCCGACGCCGCGCACGCCGGTGACACCGCCTTCGGCGTGCTCGCCGACACCGTCTCCGAATGTGTCGCCGCCGGGCAGCTTCCCGCGAACCAGGCCGACACGCTGGCCGTGGCGTGGTGGAGTCTCGGCCACGGACTGGCCTCGCTGTGGCTCGACGGCCACCTCGAAAAGCGCAGTGAACAGCTGGGAACCAACGCGCCCGACCTCGTCGACGAGATCATGCGCGCCTTCACCGCGCTCGTCGCCACACGCACCTGAAAATTTTGCGGTGCGGGGTGTGCGAGCGGCCCTAGAGTGGGTAAGGCTGTTCTACCCAGTGCGCCCGAACACGAGCAGGAGGCCCGATGGCTGAGACTGTGAAACTCGATCCCGCGGTCGAGGCGTTCGTCGACGCGCTCAACGCCCAGGACACCGACCGCTTCTACGGCGTGCTCGCCGAAGACGCCACCATGTCCGACGACGGCGTGGAACGCAATCTCGCGCAGTGGACCGAGGCCGAGATCTTCAGCGCCAACGGGCATCTGGAGATCGACACGGTGGAAGCCGACGGACTCGAGTTCACCGCCGACTACACCAACAGCCGGTGGGGTTCCATGCGCACCACCTGGCGATTCGATGTGCGCAACGGCCTCATCAGCCGCTTCGAGACCGGACAGGCGTGAACGAACTTCTCCTCCCGCGTTACGGCCACGCGTCACTGGCCGACCTGCTCCCCTCGATCCTGGCCTGTCTCGGCGTGCCCGGCGAGCACGACCGCCTCGGTCTCGAGCTGGATGTCGACCACGTGTGCGTGCTGCTCGTCGACGGGCTTGGTGCCACCGCTCTGGACGCCGAAAGCGCTGCGGCGCCGTTCCTTTCGGGGTTGCCCGCGGCCACCCTCGATGCCGGGTTCCCGAGTACGACGGCGACCAGCCTCACCACCCTCGGCACCGGCCTGCCGCCGGGCGAACACGGCACCGTCGGTTACACCTTCCAGCTGCCCGGGCAGGACCGCCTGTTCAACGGTCTGCGCTGGCAGCTCACCGGCGACGGGCCGAAGGTCGACGCTCTCGCCGAGTTCCCACCGGAGCGAATCCAGCCGCACCGCACCACCTTCGAACGCGCGACCGCCGCGGGCATCGCGGCCGTGCAGGTGGCTCCGAGCTACCAGGACGGCTCGGGTCTCACCCGAGCCGGCTGGCGCGGTGGCGGATTCCGGACGGCCTTCTCGGTGGGCGATCTGGTCGACGGTGTGCTCTCCGCGCTCGGCTCGTCACCGAAAACCCTTGTCTACACCTATCATTCGGATCTCGACACCACCGGGCACGCGCGCGGTCCGCAGACCAGGGCGTGGCGGTTCGAACTGGCCAATGTCGACCGGATCGCGGCCGAGCTGGCAGGCAACCTGCCACCGCGCTCGGCGTTGATCGTCACCGCCGATCACGGCATGGTGCCGCTGGTGCACCGCATCGACTTCGACACCCACCCGCACCTGTCCGAGGGTGTGCGCGCGCTCGGCGGCGAACCGCGCGCCCGCCACGTCTACACCGAAGCGGGCGCCACCGAGTCGGTCGCCGACACCTGGACGGGCACGCTCGGTGACGAGTTCGTGGTGCGCACCAAGGCCCAGGTCATCGAGGCCGGATGGTTCGGCCCGCGCGTGGATCCGGAGGTGGCGGCGCGGATCGGTGATCTCGTGGTGGTCGCCACCGGGACGAGCGGGGTGATCCGCAGCGGCGCCGAACCCCTGCAATCGCAGATGCCAGGCCATCACGGGTCGTTGACCGCCGACGAACTGCTCGTGCCGTTGCGAATCCACCGCAGCTGACCGCTTACTCTGAAGCGGATCCCGGCGAGTCGTCCCGGGCGCGACCTTTCAGGAGGAACCATGCACGCCACCCGCAGCGGCGCCGTCGCGGTCGGACTCGCGGTGCTGGCGGCACTGGTGACCGGCTGCTCCGATGTCGAGCGCCTGCTCAACCAGGGCGGCGACACCCCCTGCCGCGATTACATCAACCAGGAGCCGGACACCAAGCGGATCACCATCACCAAGGCGATCAAAGAGCAGACGGGCAACGACAACGAACCGGCAGGCACCGTGGTCGACGCGATGATCGTGCAGGTCGATCTGCTGTGCGCGGGCCAGCGCAATATCGACACCCCCATCAAGAACGCCGATATCGCGGGCCTGTTCCTGAACAAATAGCCGACCGCGCGTCAAGCCGACGCGACAGGGCACACCCCGGTGACCCGGTAGTCCGCAGGCAATCCCGGCCCACGCCGGTGGCACACCTGATAGACAGGAACAGCCACCGACGAGCAGGAGTGAACGTGGGCGCATCCGACGATCCGATTCCCGGATCGCCCAGGCCCGACGGGCTCGCGGACTACCGCGGCGCGATCGAGAAGCAATGGAACCGCCTCGCCGCCCCGTCGCGCCCGCTCCAACTGCCTCGCGACACCGGCCCCGTGCGCCGAGAAGTGGCCAGGTCCTGGCAGCGTTCCCTGCACACCGTCGATCCCGCCCAGACCGTCGCCCCCGGGCTCGACGACATCAGCGGCCGCTGGCGGGAGTCACCGCTGCGCAGGCCGGTCACCGAACTCGCGGGCCAATTGCGTGGTATCGCCGAGGATTCCGGCTACCTCGCCGTCGTCAGTGACGAATCGGGCACCATCCTGTGGACCGCGGGCGACCGCACCCTGCGCCGCCAGGGTGAGCAGGTGAACTTCGCGCCCGGCGGGGTGTGGGACGAAAGCCATATGGGCACCAACGGCCTCTCGCTCGCCCTGCACGACGACCGCGCCTGCACCGTGTTCTCCGCCGAACACCTGGTGGCCGCCCTGCACGGGTGGGTCTGCTATTCGGCGCCCATCCACGGACCCGACGGCCGCACCGTCGGTGTCCTCGACCTGTCCTCCACCTGGGAACGCTCGCACCCGATGGTGATGACCTCGGTGCGCGCCCTCGTCACGGCCGTCGAGACGATGCTGCGCGCCGAGGCACCGACTCCCGTTCCCGGTGTCCGTCTCGAATGTCTCGGCGCGGCAAGGCTTCTACGTGACGGCCGACCCGTCCCGCTGCCGCCGCGCCAGCTCGAGATCCTCGCACTGCTCGCCCTCGAACCCGACGGGTACACCCCCGAACAGCTGCACGCCGCCGTCTACGGCGACCGCGCGGTATCGCTGAACACGCTCAAAGCCGATGTCTCCCATCTGCGCCGGGCGACCAGAGGCGAGATCACCAACCGCCGGTACATGCTCACCGGTGCGGTGTCGTGCGACGCGGTCGAACTGCTCGCGGCCATCGAGGGCGGCGACCTCACCTCGGCGCTGTGGCTGTATCGCGGACCGCTGCTACCCGGCTCGGACCTGCCCGGCGTGCACCAGTGGCGCGACCATCTGGATGTCGGCCTGCGCGACGCGGTGCTGGCCAGCGATCGCCCCGAGCACGCGGTGGCCTTCGGGCAGCGCTGCCCCGGCGATGTCGCCGTGCACGAACACGCCCTGCGGCTGCTGCCGCGCGACGACGTCCGCCGGGCTGTCGTCACCGCACGTCTGTACACCGCGCGCCAGGGCTGACCAGCGCGAACGGTACGACCAACCTCGTACCAACCTTCGCCGACCATAGTGTGTTCCACCACGCACGAGGTCGCGAGGAGCGAGACGCATGATCTACGGCAAGCCCGGATCGGATACCGGCATAGTCAGCTATGCCGCCCGATACGACAACTTCATCGGAGGCGAATGGGTCGCCCCCGTCGAAGGCCGCTATTTCGACAACACCTCCCCGGTCGACGGCGAGGCGTTCTGCGCCGTTGCCCGTTCCGGCGCCGCCGACATCGACCTGGCGCTCACCGCCGCCCGCCGCGCCGCTCCCGGCTGGGCCGCCACCTCCCCGGCCGACCGCGCGGGCATCCTGCTGGCCATCGCCGACCGCATCGAGAACAGCATCGAACCGCTCGCGGTGGCCGAGACCTGGGACAACGGCAAACCCGTCCGCGAGACCCTGCACACCGATCTGCCCCTCGCCGTCGACCACTTCCGGTATTTCGCCGGCGTGCTGCGCGGACAGGAGGGGACGATCTCCACGGTCGACAGCGAGACCGTCGCCTACCACCTGTCCGGTCCGCTCGGCGTCGTCGGGCACATCCTCCCGTGGAACTACCCGATCCTCACCGCCGCATGGGAACTCGCGCCCGCCCTCGCGGCAGGCAACTGCGTGGTACTCAAACCGGCCGAGCAGACACCGGCCTCGCTGCTGCTCGTCGTGGAGCTGATCGCCGACCTGCTGCCCGACGGTGTGCTCAACGTGGTCAACGGATTCGGGGCGGAGGCGGGCGTTCCGCTGGCACGCAGCCCGCACCTGGACAAGCTCACCTTCACCGGTGATACCGCGACCGCGCGGCTGATCCTGCGGCACGCCGCCGAGAACATCGTCCCGGTGTCACTGCGGCTGGGTGGCAAGTGCGCCAACGTGTTCACCGCCGATGTCCTCGCCGCCGACGACACGTTCCTCGACAGCGCCGTCGAGGGATTCGTGATGTTCGTCCTGAACCAGGGTGAGGTCGGCACGTGCCCGTCACGTGCGCTGATCCACTCGTCGATCTACGACGAGTTCCTCGCCCGCTGCATCGCCCGCACCGAGGCCGTCGTGTCCGGTCATCCCCTCGACACCGAGACGATGATCGGCGCGCAGGCCGGCAACGACCAGTACGAAAGGATCCTGTCCTACTTCGATATCGGCAGAGCCGAAGGCGCCCGCGTGCTGACTGGAGGGGAAGCACGCAAGGTCGACGGCCTGCCGGGTGGGTACTACATCGAACCCACCGTCTTCGAAGGCGACAACTCGATGCGGATCTTCCAGGAGGAGATCTTCGGCCCGGTGCTCGGGGTAACCCGCTTCGACACGCTCGACGAAGCGGTGCGGGTCACCGACGACACCTCCCACCGCCTCGGTGCGGGCGTGTGGACCCGAGATCTGGGCACCGCGCACCGGTTCGCGGGCGCGGTCGGCACCCGCCGGGTGTGGGCCAACTGCTACCACCCCTACCCCGCGCACGCCGCGGGTGAGAACACCGCCATGATGCTGGGGCGCTACCAGCGGTCCAAGAACCTGCTGGTGCGCCATTCGACGACGACACCAGGGATGTTCTGATGCAGAACACGATCCACCGCGTGGATATCACCGAACGCGCCCAGGACCTGCTGCGCCGCGTCATCGAGGACAACGGCCCGGTGCTGTTCCGGCAGGCGGGCGACTGCTGCGGGGACGACTCCGCGCCGATGTGCTTACCCACCAGGCAGTTCCCGATCGAGAAGAGCGACATCCTGCTCGGCAGGCTGAGCTGGCACACCGAATTCTGGATCAGCCCTGAGCAATTCGAGTGCTGGAAAGACACCCACCTCACCATCGATGTGACCCGTGGACCCGCCTCCGAGCAGTCCCTGGAAGCCTCGCACGGCCTGCGATTCGTCCTGCGCGCGCGGCAGTTGACCGCGGCGGAGAACGCGGCGCTCGCGGCCGCACCGCCACCGCGCACCGGCGCCGACCGCACGCTGTAGGCGCGGGAGAAGACCTGACCTGGCCGACCCGTACGGGTACGCCAGGGCACGGCGAGCCCCCGCCGACTGGGCCATCGCGGCTCAGCCGGCGGGGCGAGCTCGAGGTCGCCCCGGATGCCAAATCGCGTCTCGCTCAGCGAGACCCGTGCGGCAACACTGCAACAATTCCGTTACGTTATGGCGATGTTCTTAGCGAGACTCGGTGTTCGCACCCGGATTCTGGCGATCGCTCTCATCCCCAGTCTGACCCTGGTGGTGGTCGGCGTCGGCACGGCGGGCTACCTGGTCGAGGAGAGCAACAAGGCCAAGACCTGGGCGACGGAGATGCAGGCGGCCGTCCCCTATACCCGCGCGCTGATCGAAGCGGTGCAGTCGGAACGTCAGCTCACCCTGGCCTACCTGGCCGGTGACGACACCGCCGCCGACGCCCTCGGCCCGGCCAGGACACGCCTCGACGCGGCCGTGCAGGGCCTGATCGATATCTCCACCGATATCCGCGCGGTCGACGATTCCGAAATCGGTGACGACAAGGGCGGATTCAACACTCTCAAGACGCATCTGACCGGTGTGCGCCAGGGCGCCGACGCGCGGATGCTGCCCGCCAACGACGCCTACACCTTCTACAGCCGGCTGCTCGACGTGCTCACCCAGGGCACCAAGGTGGCCGAGCGCGCCGCCCCCGATGCGGAGGTGGCCTCCGGTGTGGCCGAGGGTGTGCGTCTGCTGCACGCGGCCGAGGCGATGTCGCGCAGCAACGCGATCTCCCTGTCGCTGGTCACCGCCGACGGCCCGACGGGCATCCCGATCGAGGAGCTCATCAACCAGATCGGTTACTACCACACCGAATTGGCAGGCATCGTCACCGAGCTCGACGAGGACGAGCGCGCCCCGATCGCCGCGATGATGTCCTCGCCGCACTTCGCCCAGCTCGCCGCGATGGAGTCGGCGATCGTAAGCCGTTTCGCCGCGCCGCAGCAGCCGACCGGCTCGTCGAGCCGGACGCAGGCCGTCGCCGCCCTGCCCATGTCGATCCCCGAATGGCACACCGCCGCAGGCGAAGTCAACCGGGCCATGATCGAGGCCTACGGTGCCCACAACAGCCACATCCAGAAGCTGGCCGAGAAGACCGCGCAGCGCGCCGAGGTGAACGCGGCGATGGCAGGCGGCGGCGTCGTCGTGGTCAGCCTGCTGGCGTTCCTGGTCGCGGTGATCCTGGCCAACCGGATCATCCGCCGCCTGCGCAGGCTGCGCACCGAAACCCTCGCCCTGGCCGACGAACAGCTGCCCGCCACCATGCGCACCCTGCGCGAGGGCGGACAGGTCGATCCCGCCGACATCGCCCCGAAGCTCGACTTCGGTCGCGACGAGATCGGTCAGGTCGCCGACGCCTTCGAGCACGCCGCCGCGGCAGCGTTGCGCGCGGCCGTCGACGAGGCACGCACCCGTGAGGGTGTGCGCGCGGTGTTCCTCAATATCGCCCACCGCAGCCAGATCGTGGTGCATCGTCAGCTCGAGATCCTCGACGAAGCCGAACGCAGCCAAGAGGATCCGGCGCTGCTCGAGACCCTGTTCCGGCTCGACCACCTGGCCACCCGCGAACGCCGCAACGCCGAGAACCTCATCATCCTCGGCGGTGGCCGCCCGGGTCGCCAGTGGCGCAACCCGATTCCGCTGATGGACATCGTGCGCAGTGCCATCGGTGAAACCCTCGACTACGCGCGGGTGCGGGTCACCAAGCTGCCCGAGGTCGATGTCGTCGGCACCGTGGTCGCCGACCTCGTGCACCTGCTCGCCGAACTCGTCGACAACGCCACCGCCTTCTCCCCGCCGCAGTCGCGGGTCGAGGCGGGCGGCAACATCGTCGGCAAGGGTGTGGTCGTCGAGATCACCGACCAGGGCATGGGCATGAGTCCCGAGGATCTGGTCCGCTACAACGACATGCTCGCCGATCCGCCGGACTTCGGCGTGGGCACGCTGTCCTCGGATTCGCGCCTCGGCTTGTTCGTGGTCGCGAGACTGTCCACCGCGCACGGTGTTTCGGTGCGGCTCAGCGAATCCGACTACGGCGGCATCCGCGCCATCGTGCTCATCCCGCAGAACCTGCTCGCCGGGACCGCGGCGATGCCGAGCTCGCCCGCGACCACCGGTCCGCTGCGCCGTGGGCTGCCCCGCCCGCACGAGCAGGCGCCCGCCGCCGCGCTCGAGCAGGCACCGGTGGCCACCCTCGTCGCCGAACCGCCCGCACCGCGCCCCGCCGACCCGATCGTGGACACCCGCGTCGTCGAGGTCGAAGCCCCGCCGCAGCCCGAGACCGGCCCCGACGGCAGGCCCCTGCTGCCCCGCCGTCAGCGGCAGACGAATCTGCGACCCGAACTCGCCGAGGAACCGACCACCGCCGAAACGACCGCACCCGCGCCGCGTCCCCGCTCCGCCGAGCAGGCCCGCGACCTGATGTCCGCGATCGAGATCGGCACTCGACAGGGCCGCAAGCCCCTGTCGAACTCTCACCAGGACGAACAGGAAGGCTGAGGTGAACTCTCCCCAACCAGGTGATCTCAACTGGCTGCTCGACGATCTCGTCGACCGGCTGGCAGGGGTCCGCTACGCGGTCGTGCTGTCCACCGACGGGCTGCTGCTCGGGCGCTCCACCCAGATGAAGCGGGAGGACGCCGAGCATTTCGCGGCGATGTCGTCCACGCTCTACGGGCTGGCGCGCAGCGCGGGCAACCGGTTCGACGGCGGCGGCGTACGCCAGGCCGTGATCGAACTCGATCGGGCCGTCCTGTTCGTGACCTCCGCCGGTGACAACGCCTGCCTGGCGTTGCAGGCCACCGAGTCGGCCAATCTCGGGATGGTCGCCTACGAGATGAACCTCACCGTGCAGCGGGTCGGCAGCTTCCTGTCGGCGGAACCGCGGCATGGGCTGGCCGAAATATAGGACGCGGCACCATGACTCGACTCGGCGATCCGTGGTTCGACGACGCGGCCGGACCCCTGGTCCGGCCGTACGCGGTGACCCGCGGCCGCACCATGGGTGCGGCGCACGACCTGGACATGCTGACAGTGGTTGTCGCGGTGCATCCCGCGCCGACCCTGCGCAGGCCCGAACCCGAGTACGGCACGATCGCACAGCTGTGCAAACGTCCGCAGTCGGTGGCCGAGGTGTCGGCCGTGCTGAAACTTCCTCTTGCGGTGACCAAGATCCTCGTCGGTGATCTCATCGGCGACGGCCACCTCATTTTCCGGGCTCCGGTAGCGGCCGAGGCAGGCGCCGGCGACCTCAACGTATTGCGAGCGGTTCTGGATGGCATCCGAAAACTTTGACCCGACCATGAGCAGGCACCTCGCCGCCTCGGTCAAGATCCTCATCGCCGGCGGCTTCGGCGTCGGCAAGACCACGATGGTCTCCTCGATCAGCGAGATCGCCCCGCTGCGCACCGAGGAGCTCATCACCGAGGTGAGCACCGGTGTCGACGATCTGTCGGGGGTGGAGCAGAAGTCGACGACCACGGTCGCGCTCGACTTCGGCCGCATCACCATCGACCGCGACCTGGTGCTGTACCTGTTCGGCACGCCCGGCCAGGACCGCTTCTGGTTCCTGTGGGACGAGCTGTGCCGCGGTGCCCTCGGCGCGATCGTGCTCGCCGATACCCGCAGGCTGAGCAATTCCTTCGCCGCCGTGGACTTCTTCGAACGTCGTGGGCTGCCGTTCCTGATCGCGGTGAACTGCTTCGACGGTGCTCCCCGCTACACCGTGGACGAGGTCCGCGACGCGCTGGATCTGGACCCGAACACCCCGGTGATCCTGTGTGATGCCCGCGACCGTCCGTCGGCCAAGGCGGTGCTCACCCACCTGGTGGAGTACCTCATCGACCGCGCCACCCGCACGCCGGTCACCACCTAGCTCGCAGGCGAGGCCCACCAGCACCGCTGGTGGGCGTCGCCGGTTTCAGTGACCGCCCGGTGCGGCGACCGCTCGTTCGGCGGCCCGGCTGGTCGTCTCCCACGCCGCCCAGGTGTCGAGCTTGGCGCGGGTGAGGTCGAAGGCCAAGTCGTACACCATGTTTCCGAGCAGCAGGCGCCGCGGCGGGTTGTCCGAGCCGACCAGTTCCAGCAGCGCCTCGGCGGCCAGCGCCGGTTCGCTGTCGATGGAACCCTCCGCCCACTGGGCCTGCAGCTGGGCGCGCAGCGCGGCGTAGGCCTCGATCGGTTCGGTGTTGTGCATCGCGGTGTAGAGCTCGGTCCAGTAGCCACCGGGCTGCAGAATGCTTACCCGCACACCGAAATCGGCCGCCTCGAGCGCGAGCGCCTCACTCATGCCCTCGAGCGCGAACTTGCTCGCGGCGTACATCCCCGACAGCGGGAATCCGGCCAGACCCCCGATGCTCGAGACCTGGACGATGTGGCCCGAGCGCTGCGCACGCAGATGCGGGAGCACGGCCTGGCTCACCCACAGGGCGCCG
Organism: Nocardia sp. NPDC050413; assembly: GCF_040655475.1. Lineage (NCBI taxonomy): Bacteria > Bacillati > Actinomycetota > Actinomycetes > Mycobacteriales > Nocardiaceae > Nocardia > Nocardia sp. NPDC050413. Next base: position 1,220,875 of record NZ_JBFAJZ010000001.1, read on the forward strand.
AAGAAGTTCACCTCGAACTGGGCGCGGGCCTCGTCCTCGGTGAATTCCTCGATCATGCCCATCGACAGGGTGCCCGCGTTGTTCACCACGATGTCGAGGCGGCCGAAGTGCGCGACGGCTTCCTCGACGGCACCGATCACGGCGGCCCGGTCGGTGACGTCGAGGGTCAGGGGCAGTACCCGGCCCGGGTGGGCGGCAGCGAGTTCGTCGAGTGCGGTGCGGGTGCGGGCGGCGGCGACCACCCGGTCCCCCACGGCGAGCGCGGCCTCGGCGAAGGCGCGGCCGAGACCACGACTGGCGCCGGTGATGAACCAGGTGCGGGGAGATACGGCGGTGGTCATGTCACTCTCCTATCCAGACGAGACGTTCCGTCTCGTCTCACGAGTTACACCATGCCAACAGTCGGCCCCGCTGTCAAGACGCAACGTCTCGTCTCCCTATGCCTTGCTGAGCGCCACGCGCTCTCCGAGATATCCGCCCGTAGTCGGATCTGCGGACCGCCCGAACCGGTTAGCGTGGGACCAGGCGGTTCTGCGGAAGGCGGGAAAAGCTGTGGACAGCAAGACGATCGCGCGGCAATGCACACTGTGCGAGGCACACTGCGGAATTCTGGTGACGGTGCGGGAGGACCGCGTCACCCGGATCGAAGGCAATCCCGACGACGTACTCTCCCGGGGCTACATCTGTCCGAAGGCCACCGCCATGGGCGGCCTGCATCACGACCCCGACCGACTGCGCACCCCGATGCGGCGCACCGCCACCGGATTCGTCCCGGTGAGCTGGGACGAGGCGTTCCGCGAGATCGGCAGCAGACTGCGGGCCGTGCGCGCCACGCACGGCCCGAGCGCGATCGCCATGTACATGGGTAACCCGGCAGCGCACAGCTCGTCGGTGCTCTACGGCGGGTTGCTGCGGGCAGCCCTGTTCACCCGGAACTTCTTCACCGCGTCCTCGATCGACCAGTTCCCGCAGGAATTCACCGCCTGGCGGATGTTCGGCTCGAATGTGCTGATGCCGGTGGCCGATATCGATCGCACGCACCGGCTGGTGGTCCTCGGGGCCAATCCGGCGGTGTCGAACGGCTCGATCACCACCATGCCCGGCGCCAAACAACGCATCAAGGACGTCCGCAAACGGGGTGGCACAGTGGTCGTGATCGACCCGCGCCGTACCGAAACCGCCCGTCTGGCCGACGAACACATCGCCGTGCGGCCCGGCGGCGACGTCTATCTGCTGCTCGGCATGCTGCACGTGCTGCTCGCCGAGGGGTTGTGCGACGAACGCCGGGTGCGCGGGCAGTGCGTGGGTCTGGACGAACTCAGCGCCTTGGTCGCCGACACCACGCCGGAGCGGATGGCCGGTCCGGCCGGAGTCGACGCCGACACCATCCGCACACTCGCCCGCGACCACGCGGCCGCGCCCTCGGCGGTGCTGTACGCGCGCATCGGTGTGTGTCAGCAGGTCACCGGCACCCTGACCCACTGGCTGGTGAACACGATCAATGCCGTCACCGGCAACCTCGACCGGCCCGGCGGCCAGATGTTCGCCACGCCCGTCGTCGACGGCGCGCGGTACGCCAAGTACCTGCGAGTGGGCCATGGCGCGTGGACCGACCGCACCGGCGCCTACCGGTCCTTCCGCAGCGAATTGCCCGTCGCCGCCCTCGCGCACGACATCCTCGAGCCGGGCCACGACCGGATCCGGGCGATGATCACCTACGCGGGCAACCCGGTGCTCTCGACACCGCAGGCGGGCAAGCTGGACGAAGCCCTCGCCGCCCTCGACTTCTTCGTCGCCGTCGACATGTACATCACCGAGACCACCCGGCACGCCGACTTCATCCTGCCGCCCGTCTCCGCGCTGGAACGCGAGGAGCTGAACCTGCTGTTCCCCATCTTCAGCGTGCGCAACAACGCCCGCTACGACGCGAAGGTGTTCGACCCACCCGCCGACGGCAAGGACGACTGGCAGATCCTGGCCCGCCTCGTCACCGAGGTGACCCCACTGCCCGCCCGCCGGTTCACCGGCCGGGTCCTCAACGCGGTCTTCGAACAGCTCAGCCCCCTGCGCCTGACCGCGGCCGCGGTGGCGGCAGGCCCGTACGGGGTCTTGCGGCGCGGCCGGAAAGGTTTGACGCTCGGCAAGATTCGCGACACACCGAGCGGCATCGACCTCGGCCCGTTGCGCCCGCGCCTACCCGAACTGATCGGCACCCCCGACCGGGCGGTCCAGCTGGCGCCCGCCGATTTCCTCGCGGCGGTCCGCACGGTCCTCGACGAAACAGACTCCCCCACACCCGATTACGACCTCCAGCTGATCGGCCGACGGCACCTGCGCAGCAACAACTCCTGGCTGCACAACATCGAGTCGATGGTCAAGGGCCGCGACCGCTGCACGGTGCTGATGCACCCCGACGACGCCGCCGCCCGCGGCCTCGCCGACGGCGACCAGGCCACCGTCGAGTCCCCGGTCGGCGCGATCGAGGTTCCGGTGGAGATCAGCACCGACATCCGCGCCGGTGTGGTGGCCGTGCCACACGGATACGGCCACCGCGAACCCGGCGTCGGCTGGCAGGTGGCCGCCGCGCTGCCGGGCGCCAATGTCAACCTGCTGCACGACCCGGCCCGCACCGACCCGCTCTCGGGCACGTCGGCGGTGAACAACACCTGGGTGCGTGTCGGCGGGGTCGAGAAGGCAGGCAGCGCAACCGGATCCGAGGTGGCCGTGGCGCCGCGGTGAAGTCACCGCGGCGAGACGGTCAGCGGAAACGCAAGTCGGCGGTGGCCAGACCGAAGATCTTGCGACCGGCCGACTTGGCGACGACCGCGATCACCGCGGTGCGGGTGACCGGATCCAGAGACTTCACTCGACCGGTGTACTCGACCTGCCCACCCTCGCGGCCGACGATCGTGTAGTTCGACAGGCGGACACCGTAGCGGGTCACCGCGCCCGGATCGCCCGACCAGGCGGACAGGAAGCCGGCACCGAGGCCCATGGTCACCATGCCGTGGGCGATGATGTCGGGCAGCCCCGCCAGCTGGGCGATGCGCTCGTCCCAGTGGATCGGGTTGCTGTCGCCGGACACACCGGCGTAGTTCACCAGATCACCGCGCGACAGGCGCGCGTCGCGCAGCGGCAGTTCGTCGCCGACGCTGAGGTCCTCGAAGGCGAGCGTGGTGCTCGGCACCCGGGCGGCCCCGGCGGCGGACAAGTGGATGTCGCCCTCGGGGCGGCGCGGGGTCTCGACGTCGGACGCGGCGGCGTCCTTGTCCTGGCTGAAGACCTTCACCCCGTGCACCATCACGTTCTCCACCGCACGCGTGATCTCGGGATCCACCCCGTCGTCACCGGTGATGCCGACAACCGTGGTGTGCATGATGTGCACGGTCTCGCCGGATTCGTCGGCGAAGGTGTTGGTGACGGTGATGAGGTCCTTGCCCGCGATGCGGCGCACCGAGGACAGCTCCACGTCAACGGTCAGGCGGTCACCGGCGACGATCGGCTTGTGCTGCTCGAAGACCTGCTCGGTCTGCACGAACATGTCGTAGCCGACGACCACCGATTCGAACAGGTGCCGGTTGGCCGCCATCGCGGGAATGGAGACGAACGTCAACGGGGCGACCAGACCCTGGTACCCGAGCGCGGCGGCCGCCTCGTCCTCCCAGTGCGCGGGATGGAAATCCTGCACCGCGCGGGCGTATTCGCGCACCTTCTCACGGCCGACCTCGTAGACGTCGTCCACCCGGTAGTAGTGCCCTACCTTCGACGCGATATCGGGGGCTTCGGCCACGGAAGTCACTATGGATCACCTTCGTTCGGGGGACGGACTCCCGGCAGGGTAGCCGACGAGCCCGTCCACCGGGCGCACCATGGCACAGTTCACAATCACGCGAGCTGTGCGATGGGCTCGATCAGAACGAGGGGACGTCGCTCGTGGAGGCGTTGCCGCCGATCGAGGGCTGCAGGGTGATCTCCCACTCGGTGTCGGCGTCGAACACGTCGTCGAACTTCGAGAACTCCTGGTCCCGGGTGAAGCCGAGTGCGGCCTGGTCCCAGTCGGTTCCGTACTTCATGTAGACGTAGTAGGAGCCGGCGATGCCGCTCAGCGTGGCGTTGGAGTTGCCCTGCACGTAGATCGTCGCCTGTGGCGACTTCGGGTCGCTGCTGGTGACGACGATCGCACAGTCGGACGAATTGCCGTTGACGATCTTCAGCTCGCCCGACCCGTTGAGGCCGTTCTGCTGGACGACGGCGCCGTTGTCGGCCCGGCGGTTCTGCAGCGGGGCGGCGACGGTGCTCGAGGTCGAGGTCGACCCCTTACCGGTCGGTGCGGACTTCGTGTCGTCCAGGCAGGCGCTCGTGGCGAGCGCGGTAGCAATGGCGATCACGGCGAACAGGCGGCGGTGAAGCATTCTTCCCCCGTACTCAGGACCGGAATTCGATACCGGTGTCGGCGCACAGTATTGCGCGAAATGCCGGAATTGTCAGATCGCCTGTCGGCGTTGCCGGTTCGCTCCTGGGCATATGCGAGCAGGTCCTTACGTCCTCTAACGTTGCGGGGTGCTAGGACATTCACACGCGACCAGCGGGGCGCTGGCCTGGGCGGGGACCGCCGCGGCGCTGCCGCTCACCGTCGCCGCCTTCCCCCTGTTCGACAGCGAGACAACACGATTCGGCGTCGCCGAGCTGATCATGGGTACCTTCCTCACCGCGGGCGCGGCCCTGCTGCCGGACGCGGATCACCCGAGCGGGACCATCTCGCACGTGCTCGGGCCGGTGTCACATCACCTGTGCCGCTTCATCTCCTGGGTGTCGGGCGGGCATCGACACGGCACGCATTCGCTGTTGTTCGTCGCGGGCGCGGTGGGCGCCACCTGGGCCGGTGAGCACTGGCTCGGCAGGCCGTTCACCTTGAGTCTGGTGTTCTTCCTGCTCGCGCTGGCGGTGCGGTCGTTGCACCTGTGCCCGCCGGGCAAGAGTGTGCGCACGTACGGCACGGTGATCGTGCTGGCCAGCGCGGGCACGTTCGCGGTCGACCACTGGATCGTCGACCGGCCCGCCTGGTTGCCGATCTGCGTCGGCCTCGGTTGCCTCGCGCACCTGCTCGGCGACTGCCTCACCGAGCGCGGCTGCCGGCTGCTGTGGCCATTCCCGCTGCGCACCCGGGTGCCGCTGATCGACCGCACCGGCAACCGGGTGGAGACCTGGGTCATCTCACCGCTGTTCGTGCTCGGCACGATGGGCGCGCTCTGGTACGCGATCACCCAGCAGGGCTGACCGCGCAAGGACGGCGGAACCCCTCACCCCGCCGTCCTTGCCCGTTCTTTTCCTCGGTGCCCCAGCGAAGATTACATATATAGATGCGCATATCGCGCTGATCTAATGCCTTGTGCTGGAACACGGGATCCGACCGGTGAGTCCGGTCAGATCTCCCGAAGCCTGCCCGAATCCGCCGCGTTTCAGTGCACAGTTGTACTCTCAAAAGCGTGACCGAGCAACTCCCCCAGTCCCAGGCCGAAGTCCAGGCGCTCGCCCGCCTGGCGGGCGACGAGTTCGTCGGTGCGGTCGACGGGATCGCGGCCATCCACCGCGCCATCAGCGATCGGGTGTTCACCGCCGTGCGCGCGGGTGTCGGGTCGGCCGCGGATCCGGTGAAGGTCGTGCACGACGCCATCACCGAGAGCGTGTACGCGGTCGTCGGCGGCACCGGCTACGTGGTCGGCGAGATGGCGAGCGCGGTGCAGGTGCCCGGCTTGCCCGCACCCTCGCGCACCGTCTGGGGCGCGGGCTTCCTCGCGGCCGTCCAGGGACTGATCGGTGACGCGCTCGAGGACGACGCACCGATCCTGGCCTCCCCCATGACCATTCGTGTGGACGGCGCCCCGGTCCCGGCCGAACAGCTGGCCGCGCACGTCCCCGTGCCGACCACGAAGCTCGTCGTCCTGCTGCACGGGCTGGTCGAGACCGAACACGCCTGGCGCCTCGGCGGCAGGCCGACCTACGGCGAACGCCTCGAGGACGACCTCGGCTACATCCCGGTATTCGTGCGCTACAACACCGGCCTGCACATCTCCGAGAACGCCGCGCAACTCGACGCCCTGCTGACCCGGCTGGTCGAGCAGTGGCCGCTCCCGGTCCACGAGATCTGCCTGATCGGGCACTCCATGGGCGGGCTCGTCGCGCGCAGCGCCTGCCATCGGGCCGAGCAGAGTGACGCAGTCTGGGCGCGTTCGGTGCGACAGGTGGTGTGCCTCGGCTCGCCGCATCTGGGCGCCCCGCTCGAACAGTTCGTGCACTACGCCGCCGCGGTGCTCGACCGGTTGCCCGAGACCCGCCCGCTGAGCACCCTGCTGCGCAGGCGAAGTGCGGGCATCCGCGATCTGCGCCAGGGTTCCCTCGTCGACGAGGACTGGCGCGACCGCGACGTCGACGCGCTGCGGGCCGAGGCGGTGCGCGAGGTACCGCTGCTGGCCGGTGCCGATCACTACTTCGTCACCGCGACCGTCACCCACAGCCCGAAGCATCCGCTCGGGAAGGTGATCGGCGACGGGATGGTGTTGCGCGGCAGCGGTTCCGGGGTCGGGCGGAGCAGGCGCATCGGTTTCGACAGCGGCAACGGGTTGCACGTACCGGGTGCCAACCATTTCAGCTTGCTCAATCACGACGCCGTCTACACCGCACTGCACGGATGGTTGTCGGGGACGCCCCACCATCCGGTCCAGCTCGATACGCTGGGGTCATGACTCTCGACCACGGCGATCCCGGCGACGCACCGGCCATTCCGCTGCCCACCGCTCCCCTGGCCAACGACGCGCGACCGTCCGCCGCCGAGGAGGCCAGAACGATTGCGGCCGCGTCCAATACGGGCACCCTGGCCAGCCTGACCGCCGACGGCGCGCCGTGGGCGTCGTTCATCACCTACGGGCTGCTCGACGGAGCCCCCGTGCTGAGCGTGTCGCACCTGGCCGAGCACGGACGCAATCTGGCCGCCGATCCGCGCGCCAGCATCGCGATCGTGACGCCGGACATGCCGGCCGACCCCCTGGCGGGCACGCGCATCACGCTGGCCGGTGTGGTGGAGCGGCCGACCGGCGCCGAGGCCGAGGCTGCCCGCGCCGCGCACCTGGCCGCGGTGCCCGCGGCCAAGTACTACATCGACTACAACGATTTCACGCTGTGGGTGCTGCGAGTCGAACGGGTGCGCTGGGTCGGCGGCTACGGCCGGATGGATTCCGCGACCGCCGCGCAGTACCTGGCCGCGCAACCGGACCCGATCATGCCGCAGGCGGCACCCGGCATCGCCCACCTCAACGCCGACCACGCCGACGCCCTGCTCGCCATGGCCACCCAGCTCGGCGGCTTCCCCGATGCCACGGCCGCGAGCTGCGAACGGGCCGACCGCTACGGTCTCGAACTGCGGGTCGAGACACCGCGCGGAGTGGCCCGCACCCGCGTCGGCTATGCCGAACCGCTCACCGAGATCGGTCAGTTGCGAGCCGCGACAGTGGAGTTGACGCGCCGGGCGCGGGCGATGGCCGGACAGGTCTCGTAACCGGTCAGTTCCAGAGCACGGCGACCAGCACGTTGACGATGGCGAGTCCGCCCGCGGCATCGGTCATCCAGCCGACCTGCTTGCCGCGCTTGGCATCGGCCCGGCCGACTTCGGCGAACCCGGCCACCGCGATCGAGATGACGAGTTTCACGGCCAGTTTCGTCGTGTCGGGTTCTTTGTCCAGCGATTCGACGCCGGAGGCGAGGCCCGCGAGGATCACGCCGGTGACGAGCTGGGCGCGGGCGCCCCACACCATCAGTTCCGAGACCACCGGGCGCGACGCGACATACCCACCGACCACCGCGGCCATGCCGAGCAGATGGGTGACGACCACCAGGTCGTAAACGAATTCCATGACTGCCGAGGGTAGTTCACACGACAATGGCCGGCACCCGATGGTGCCGGCCATTGTGGACGAATGCGGCTAGCGGGTGGCCTGGTCGAGCAGGTGCGCGTCCTTGCGCATCCCGAACGCCGTGACGACCTCCATGATGCCGATGACGATCAGGAAGATACCGACGACGAGAACCAGCGTGGCGATGGAGCTGATCGGCCAGACGATCAGGATCACACCGGCGATCGCGCTCAGCACACCGTAGAAGATCTGCCAGCCGCGGCCGGGGATGCCGGGTTCGGAGATCGCCGCGAAAAGCACGGTGATGCCGCGGAACAACCAGCCGATGCCGATCCACAAGCCGAGCAACACGATCGAGGTGAGGTCGTCGCGGAAGCAGAACACACCGATGATCAGCGACAGCACACCGCTGATGAACGAGAGCACCCGCAGGCTCGTACTCGGCAGATGAGTGAACGCGGCGACCAGCTGGAAAATACCGCTGGCAACCATATAAATACCGAAAAGCACGCCCGCGACGAGCAATGACGGACCGGGCCATACGAGCACGATGATGCCGAGGACCACCGCGAGAAGACCGGTGACCAGAATTGTTTGCCAGGTTTTCTTGGCAAGCGCGGTAAATGGGCTCTCCAACACGGTATTTGTCGTCATGACGAGATGTTATGCCCGCCAGCTCTCATTCCCTTGAAAGTTGCTGAAGCTGTGATCGTGTCGCGGCACACAACCCGTCGCCGAACGGGGCGGGACGCGGCGCGCGGTGACGAGCGACACCTCATTGCCACTGCGAACGTTTGGCGCGTTCCGGTCCCGGGTAGGTGATGGGAGTGTCGGTTGTACTCGTGCTGCAAGCTCGTGGACTCGGTGATCTGCTCGCCGCGGTCCCGGCTCTGCGTGCCCTGCGCCGGGCCGAACCAGGCAGCCGGATCGTGCTGGCCGCGCCCCATCGCCTCGAACAGATCGTCGACCTGATCTCCTCGGTCGACGAACTCGTCGCCACCGCCGATCCGGCGGCCCTGATCTGGGACGGTCCCGCGCCCGAGCTGGCGGTGAATCTGCACGGCCCGGACGGTGCGAGCGCGCGAGCGCTGGCCGATACCGGCGCCAAGCGGATCATCGGGCACCGGACGCCGGGCCTGCCCCGCCTCACCGGGCCGCGCTGGGATCCCGAGGCCCATGTGGCGGATCGGTGGTGTCAGTTGCTCGAGAGCGAGGGCATCGCCGCCGATCGGCGCAATCTCGGGCTGGTCCCCCCTGTTGCCTCCATCAGCCGTCGCGACTGCGTCGTGGTGCATATCGGCGCCGGTGCACCCGCGCGCCGCTGGCCGCCGGAACGGTTCGCCGCCGTGGTCCGGCACCTGATGGTCCTCGGCCGCGATGTGGTGCTCACCGGAGATCCCTTCGAACGCGACATCGCCGTGCAGGTGGCCGCGCAGGCGGGATTGCCCGACGACCGGGTACTCGCGGGCAGGCAGAACCTCACCGATCTCGCCGCCACCGTGGCCGGCGCCGCCCTCGTGATCTGCGGCGATACCGGCGTCGCCCATCTGGCCACCGCCTTCGGCACCCGGACCGTGCTGTTGTTCGGGCCCACTCCCCCGCGCCGTGGCGGTCCGCCCGCGCACCTGCTCGGCAGGCACGCGGTGCTGTGGGCGGGGCAGGTCGGCGATCCCGACGCCCGCACCCCCGATCCGGGCCTGTTGCGCATCGGCGTGCCCGAGGTGATCGCCGCGGTCGACGCGCAACTCGACAAGCAGGACTGGGCGGAGTCGAGTCGCTCGCGTTATCGCCGGGTGGGCTGACCGGCGGTGGGCGGTACGGCAGTGGTCGGCTGACCGGCGGCGCGCAGCGCGGCGGCATGCGCGGCCAGCGCGCTCGGCCAGAACTGTTCGAGGTAGTCGCGCGCGTCGTTGAGACCACGCGGATCAAGTGAGTACAGGTGGCGGTTGCCGTCGCGGCGCATGCTCACCAGGTGCGCCTCGCGCAGGACGCGCAGGTGCTGGGAGGCGGCCGAGCTGGTGATACCGGTGGCCTCGGCCAACTCGGCGACCGAGCGTGGGCCCTGCGGCAGCGACTCGAAGATCGCGCGCCGGGTCGCGTCGGATAACGCGGTGATTGCCCGAACTCCGTTAGCGTCCACTGAACAAGTGTGCGCGGATAACGCCTGGTCGGCAACGATCTTGTGGTCACGGTATTTCACCCGGTCGCTCCCCGGAATTCGCGCTTTCGAGACGCGATTGTTATAGATCAACTGGCGTTTTGTCCGCTCGTGATGGCAGCCACAGGATTCGCCGCGTCGGTTACAAATTGGCTACCTTCGAGACATGTTCGTGACCAACCCGTTATCCGCCCGAATCTCCGACGCCTTCGCCGGTCGTCTGGGAGGCGTTGTCGCGGGTGCGGTGGCCCTGTCCGCACTCGTGGGAACGTCCGCCGCCGCTTTCAGCGGCCCCGAGACCCCTACCACCACCGCCGTCGCGGCGTCTTCGGCAGACGCCCTCGGCGTTTCGCAGGCCCGCTTCACCTCCGCTACCGCGCCCGAGGTGCAGGCCGAGACCCCCGCCGCCGCACCGGTGGCCTGGGAAGAGCACCGCGAGGCCATCCAGGCCGCGCTGCCGCCGCTGCCCGCTCCGCTGCCCTTCATCGCGCCGCCCCCGCCGCCGCGCCCGCAGACCGTTCGACCGGTCAACGGTCGCCTGACCTCCTACTACGGCCCCCGCTGGGGTGCCGCGCACAACGGCATCGACTTCGGTGACCCGATCGGTGCGCCGGTCTTCGCCGTCACCGACGGTACCGTCATCGAGACCGGTCCGGCTTCCGGGTTCGGCCTGTGGGTCCGCGTCCAGCAGGACGACGGCACCATCGGCGTGTTCGGTCACGTCAACGAGATCCTGGTCCAGCCGGGCCAGCACGTGAACGCCGGCGACGTCATCGCCACCGTCGGTAACCGTGGCCAGTCCACCGGCCCCCACCTGCACTACGAAGTGCACGTGCCGGACGGCTCGCTCTACGGCGCCCCGATCGACCCGCACCCGTGGCTCGCCGCGCGCGGTATCGACGTCGGCGTCCCGCAGGACTGATCCTCACCACCCACTGATCGCCGCCCGACCGGCGATCAGGAAATCCCGAAGCCGCGCGACCGCGAGCGTCGACCCATGGTCTCCCGAGACCAGGCCGATCTCGCGGTCGCGTTCGCCATCGATGGGCACCACGGCCAGATCGGGGTGCGGTGTCTCGGCGGGTGGGAGCAGCGCCACGCCGAGCCCCAGCGCGACGAGCGCGCGCAGCGTCTCGAACTCGGTGATCTCGAACAGCACGCGTGGGGTGAAACCCGCTGCGGCGCACCAGGAATCGAGTAGGGATCGCAGCTGATAGCTCGGCGGGTTGGCGATGAACGCCGCATCGGAGAGCTCGGTCAGCGCCACCCGCGAGCGTCCCGCCAGCGGGTGGGTTCGGGCCACGTGCAGGTCGATGCGCTGGCGCCCGAGGACGACCGTCGGCAGGTCGTCGGGCGGCGGGATCATCACCGCCAGATCGAGCCTGCCGTCGCGGACCTGCTCGGCCAGCGCCTCACCGTGTGCCTGCACCAGGTGCAGGCGGATGCCGGGCGCGCGGGTGTGGAACTGGGCGAGCAACGCGGGGACGCTGATCGGCCCGAGGGTGAGCGGGAATCCGAACCGAACCAGACCGGTCTCCGGGTCGGCGTCGGCCCGCACGCGGCGCACGGCGTCGTCGAGCGCGCGCAGTACGCCGCGCGTTCGTTCGTGCAGGTCACGACCCTGTGGCGTGAGCGTCACGCCGCGCCCCGACGGTTGGAACAGCGTCACCCCGAGATGCTGTTCGAGTGTCTTGATCCGGCGGCTCAGTGACGACTGGGGCACCCCGAGGCGCTGCGCCGCCCGGGTGAAGTTGCCCTCCTCGGCGGCCGCGTCGAAGGCCGCGAGCAAGGGCGCCACGGCCTGCGCGCCGTATTCATCCATATCCGGATCATATGCCCCGCGATTCCGTATTGGACGGATCGGTAGTGGCGGCCCGACGATGGCGGTACACGGCTATCGGGAGGTTCGACATGGATGCCAGGACACACGAATCCGGTTGCGGGGACGACATTCTCGACGCGGTGCTGATCGGTGGCGGCATCATGTCGGCCACCCTCGGCGCGCTGCTGAGCACCCTTGCTCCGGACTGGTCGATCGCGCTGTTCGAGCGACTCGGAGAACCGGCGGCCGAGAGTTCCGGTGCGTGGAACAACGCGGGCACCGGGCACTCGGGGCTGTGCGAACTCAACTACATGCCCGATCCCGACGACGCGAGCACGGCCGCGCGGATCGCCGAGCAGTTCGCCCTGTCCCGGCGGTTCTGGTCGGCGCTGGCCACACGCGGCGCGTTCCCCGACCAGGATGCTGCCCACCCGTCGGCCGAGCGCAGTCCCCTCGGGGCCTTCCTGACCTCGACACCGCACGTGACGGTGGTCTTCGGCGACCGCGATATCGCTTACCTGCGGCGTCGCTGGGCCACCCTGCGCGAGCTGCCCGCCTTCGCCGAGATGGAGTACACCGAGGATCGCGCGGTGATCGGTGCGTGGGCGCCGCTGCTGGTGCGTGGACGGGCCGACGACGAACCGATGGCGGCGACCCGACACACCGGCGGCACCGATATCGACTTCGGCGCCCTCACCAGGGCGTTGCTGGCGACGATGACCGAGGCGGGCAATCCGGTGCGGCTGCACCGCGAGATCACCGGCTTACGACGCGGCGCCGACGGGCTGTGGACCGTGCGCGGGCGCGATCTGGATTCCGGGCGGACGTTCCTGGTTCGCACCCGGTTCGTGTTCGTCGGCGCGGGCGGTTACGCGCTGCGGCTGCTGCAGCGGGCCCGGCTGCCCGAGGTGCGCGGGTACGCGGTGCTGCCGATGGGCGCACAGTTCCTGCGGACCGGTAATCCCGATGTGGTCGCCGAGCACGAGGCGAAGGTGTACAGCCAGGCCTCGCTCGGCGCACCGCCGATGTCGGTGCCGCATCTGGATCGGCGGGAGGTCGACGGGTCGGCCGCGTTGATGTTCGGCCCGTACGCCACTTTCAGCACCCGGCTGCAGCGCCACGGGTCTCTCACCGACCTGTTCACCACCGTGCGCCCGCACAATGTGGTGCCACTGTTGTCCGCGTGTTTGCGGAATCTGCACCTCGGGCGCTATCTGCTCGGTCAGCTCCTGGCTTCGCGTCGGGACAAGTTCGCCGAGTTGCAGCGGTTCTGTCCCACCGCCGACGCCGCCGACTGGGAGCTGATCCAGGCCGGTCAGCGCGCGCAACTGGTGAAACCCGACGGGCGCTTCGGCGGGGAACTCCAGTTCGGTACCGAACTCATCACCGGGGCCGACGGCACCATCGCCGGTCTGCTCGGCGCCTCCCCCGGCGCCTCCATCGCCCCCGACATCATGCGGGATCTCCTCGATCGTTGCTTTCCCGCGCGACGCCACGAGTGGGCGCCGTTGCTCACCGAGCTCCTGCCGGACACCCCGGAACCGAATTCGGCGGGGATTCCGTTGGCGACTGCGCTTTCCCTTGTTGCCCAACAGATTCCGTTGGACGCACGTCTCCAGCAATAGCTGACACTCCGGCGGCCGCGCGACCCTGGAAGGTCACCGCGCCGAATGCTCGCTCGAGGGTGGGGCACGCACCGAGTTCTAGGGGTGGTCCCACGGGTGAGCCAGGGGTGAGGTCGGCATAGTACGGCGGTAGGGGTACCCGGACCGTTCCGCAGCGGGAGGTGCTGGGGCGCAGGGTATTTCTACCGTCGGGACATGGCGACGATCGACCTCACCCAGACCCTTTCCCGCTTCCGGTTCCAGACCAGGCCCAGGAGCGAGCAGGCACCCTGGCACGGCCCACTGTTGGTCAATTCGGCCCTGATGTCCGCGCTGGTCGTGGTGTCGATGATCGGCATGGTCGTCGACGACCGGTTGCTGCTCGGTGAATCGGTGTGGCTCAAACCTGCGAAGTTCGGTTTCGCGTTCGCCGTCTACGGCATGACGCTGGCCTGGATACTGCGGTTGCCGCATCGGGGTCGGCGGGCCACCTGGTGGCTCGGCACCGTCTTCGCGGTCACCGGGGTGCTCGACGTCGGGTTCATCGCGCTGCAGGCGGCGCGCGGGACCTTCAGCCATTTCAATACCGCCGCCGACCCGGTCAATCAGATCGGTCAGCAGGTCTTCGCCTCCGGTGTACCCGGCCTGTTTCTGGCGAATCTCGTTCTGGTGGTGATCATCTCGTGGCAGAAGCTCACCGATCGTCCGACCGCGATCGCCTTGAAGGCGGGGTTGTGGCTGGCGGTGGCAGGCATGATGCTCGGGTATCTGATGGGCTTCACCGGCGCGCAGCTGGTGCGTCAGGCCGACGGCACCGTGATCGGGTTGATGGCCGGGCACACGGTCGCGCCGGGCTCCCCCGCCGACGCCGCCCGGGACGGGCTCGGCGCGATGCCGATCACCCACTGGAGTACCACCGGTGGCGATCTGCGGATCCCGCATTTCGTCGGACTGCACGGCATCCAGGTGCTGCTGGTCCTGGCCGTCGCGCTGACCGCGCTCGCCGCCCGCTATCGGTGGCTGCGGACCGAGCGCACTCGCGCCGCACTGGTCGGCGTCGCCGCCATGGGTTACGCCGGACTGCTCACTCTGGTGTTCTGGCAGGCACTGCGGGGTCAGCCGCTGACCGGACCCGATCTGGCAACAGTCGGCGCGGCGCTCGGGCTGATCGGGTTCGTCGCCGCCGGTGTCGCCGCGATCTACTTGCGCTCCCGCGAGACACCGGCCGACCCGGCCTAGCCACTGTCAGCGCAGGCGTTCGGCTTCCTTGGTCAGCTGCACGAGCGTCGCACTCAACTGCGCCAGCTCGGCCTGATCCGCGCCCTCGGCCACGGCCGTCGCCACGTCCTCGGCCGCGCAGCGCGCCGCGAACCACCGGTCGGCCAGATCGGCGGCCTCCTGGGCGGTGAGCACCACCGCGTCCTCGGGAATCCCCGTCCCCTTGAGACTCGTGCGGTGCTCGTAGGCACGTTGCCGGCACGACTGACGGCAATAGCGGCGACGCCGACCCGATTCGGAATCGACGATCTCCCGCCCGCACCACGAGCAGGACAGCAGGCGACTGCGCGACATGCTGCGAAACCCTAGCGGCCCGACGACCGATCCGGCGGTTCAGGTCTCGCTGAGCGGGCACTCACCCAGTGGGTCCGACGGCCACCCCGGCCAGAGCGACTACAATGGAACAGTTCAGTCTTCCCGCGCGTTGAACGGTAGTACCACGTACCGGTTGTCGGCCGCCTCGATCTGGACTGACCAGAGGGTGCGGGGAACAGGCCGACCAACCACGCGGCGCCAGCCGCCAAAAACACAGGAGCACACATGGCAGATCGCGTACTCCGGGGCAGTCGGCTCGGAGCGGTGAGCTACGAGACCGATCGCGACCATGACCTGGCCCCGCGCCGGATCGCCCGCTACCGCACCGACAACGGTGAGGAATTCGACGTCCCGTTCGCCGACGACGCGGAGATCCCGCCCACCTGGCTGTGCCGTAACGGCCAGGAGGGCCAGCTCATGGAGGGCACCTCGGTCGAAACCAAGAAGGTGAAGCCGCCGCGCACCCACTGGGACATGCTGCTGGAGCGTCGCAGCAAGGAGGAGCTCGAGGAGCTGCTCAAGGAGCGCCTCGACCTGCTCAAGTCCCGCCGCCGCGGCTAGCACAGGCGACAACGGCGAAGGCCGCCTCCCCTCGGGAAGGCGGCCTTCGCCGTTTCAGCTCGTCAGTGACTGGCCACTTTTCGGTACTGCAGCAACGCCGCGGGCATGGCGACGGCCAGGATGACCAGCGAGCAGATCACCGCGTAGAGGATGCAGTTGTCGGCCGCCCAGCCGGTGGCCGGGGCGAACGACGGCGGTGCGGAGTTGTCGAACAGTTTGCGTCCGGCGGCCGAGACGGCGGTGATCGGATTCCATTCGGCGATGGTGCGCAGCGGACCGGGCAGGGTTTCGGCGGAGATGAACGCCGAGGAGATGAACGACAGCGGGAACATCCAGATCAGGCCCGCGCTCTGCGCCACCTCGACGGTCGGCGAGATGAGCCCGGTCAACGCGCCGACCCAGGACATGGCGAAAGCGAACAGCAGGATGATGGCGAAGGCCAGTGCGGCGTCGGCGATGCTGCCGTTGATCCGCCAGCCCACGATGTACCCGCAGATCACCATCACCCCCAGGCTCGCGACGTTGACCACCAGGTCGGACAGTGTGCGGCCCATCAGCACCGCGAGCCGCGACATCGGCAGCGTTCGCATCCGGTCGATGATCCCCTTCTGCAGGTCACCGGCCAGGCCGACCGTGGTGAACGCGGCATTGAACGCCACGGTCTGGGTGAAGATGCCCGCGAGCAGGAACTCGCGGTACTGGTCGCCGCCGAGGGACGCGCCGAAGATGTAGGCGAAGAGGAACACGAACATCAGCGGCTGGATGGTCGCGGTCACCAGCAGCGTCGGCACCCGCAGGATGGTGAGCAGGTTGCGGTAGGCCACGATCGCGCTGTCGCGCAGGAACCGGGCACGCGGCGGGGTCTGGTCGGCGGCAGCGGGCCGCGAGCTGCCCGAGGCGATGGGCATTTCGCGGGTGTCGTTGTCCGCCTCGACGTCGGGGGCCACGCTCACGACAGAATCTCCTCTGGCACGTCGTCGGTTTCGGGTTCGGTGGCCGGTTCGGCCGGGGTTCCGGTGAGCGAGAGGAACACGTCGTCGAGGGTCGGGCGGACCACGACGGCGTCGAGCACGCACACCCCCGCGTCGTCGAGCCGGCGCAGGGCCTCGACCATCGTGCGGGAGCCGTTGCCGACCACCACCGATACTTCGTCGCTGCCCGGCTCGTGGATCGGCGTGCCGACACCCACCTGATCGAGGACCGAGACCGCGAGGTCGGGACTCTGCCCGGCGGCCAGGGTGACCGTGAGCCGGTCGCCGCCGATGGAGGTCTTGAGTTCGTCGGCGGAGCCACGGGCGATAACGGTGCCCTTGTCGATCACGGTGATCCGGTCGGCGAGCAGGTCGGCTTCCTCCAGGTACTGGGTGGTGAGCAGCACCGTGGTGCCGTCGTCGACGAGGTCGCCGATCACCTTCCACATGTCCAGGCGCCCCCGAGGATCGAGGCCCGTGGTCGGTTCGTCGAGCACGACCACCGGCGGCCGCGCGACGAGGGAACCGGCCAGGTCGAGGCGCCGGGCCATACCGCCGGAGTAGGTGCCCGCGCGTCGGCTCGCCGCGTGGTCGAGACCGAGCGCGGTGAGCAGTTCGTCGGCACGTTCGGTGGCCTGCTTCTTCGACATGCCGTAGAGGCGCGCCACCATGCGCAGGTTCTCGTACCCGGTCAGGTTCGCGTCGACCGCCGCGTACTGGCCGGACAACCCGAGGCGGGTGCGGGCCGCGGCCGGGTCGGCCAGCACGTCGACCCCCGCCACCCGCACCGTGCCCGCGTCGGGGCGAAGCAGGGTGGTGACGATCCGCACGGTGGTCGTCTTGCCCGCGCCGTTGGGCCCGAGCAGGCCGAGCACCGTGCCCGCCGGTATCTCGAGGTCGATCTCCTTCAGTACGCGCACCTTGCCGAAACTCTTGGCGAGGCCACGCACTTCTACCGCCAGACTCACGGACGCATCTCCTTCTCGGCGCCGCCGCACACGGTGATCCCGGGCACCCCGTCGAGGTGACGGTGCAGCACGGGGCCGATCGCCGCCAGCGCCTCCGGTGTGGTCATCGCCGCGTGCCTGCAGGGCAGGTCGTGGTTGTGGATGGTGCCGGTGACGAACTGTTGCCAGGAACCGGCCCGCCTGGCGGGATCGGCGGCGTTGATCTCGTCCGCCGCCGCGGTGAAGAACAGCAGGTCGCCGTCGAAGCTGCGCGGCCGGAACGCGTTGGCCATCACCGTCCCGTCGGCGTACCCGGTGTAGAGGCGTTGCAGATTGTCCACCGACAGCGCCGCGAACGGCCCCGGCTGTGCCCGCAGCAGATCCGCCGCTTCGTGCAGGTCGAGGTCGGCGGGCAGTGGTGCGCCGTCGACGAGGTCGGCACCGAACTCGCCGAGGATATCGGCGACGCTCGGCATCGCGGTGTCGAGCCAGCGGTCACCGAGCTGGTAGCTGTCCATCATCGCCAGCAGCGCCACGTCCTCGCCGAGTTCCTGCAGCTGCACCGCGATCTCCTGGGCGATGAGCCCGCCGAGCGACCAGCCGAGCAGGTGATACGGCCCGTGCGGCTGGATCGCCCGGATATTGGCCACGTAGTGCCCCGCGGCCTCCGGGATGGAGGTGAAGCTGTCCTGACCGGACACGTGCGGGGCCTGCAGGCCGTACACGGGACGATCGGGAGCCAGGTGTGCGAGCAGCCCCGAGTAGCACCAGGCCAGGCCGATGGCGGGGTGCACACAGAACAGCGGGGTGTCGTGTGGTCCGGTCGACGGGCGGATCGGCAGCACCGGTTCCAGGGCGGCGGCCATCACCTCCGCCGGGTCGGCGCCGTCGAGCCGGGCGGCGATGGCGGCCGGTGTGGCATCGCCGAACATCATCTGCACCGGCATCTCGTAGCCCTGCTCACGCAGTGCCGCAACGACTTTGGTGGCCAGCAGCGAGTTGCCGCCCAGTTCGAAGAACCCGTCGTCGGCGCCGACCCGTTCGACCCCGAGCACCTCGGCGAAGGCGGCACACAGCGCCACCTCGGCGGGAGTCACCGGCGCGCGGTACCCACCCGAGGCGGTGAACACCGGTTCGGGCAGCCGGGCGCGATCGAGCTTGCCGACCGGGCTGAGCGGCACCTCATCGAGCAGCATGATCGCCTGCGGCACCATGTAATTGGGCACGTGCGCACCGATGTGCTCGAGCAGTTCGGGCACCGTCGGCGACGCACCCGCGCGGGCCTTCACATACGACACCAGCGCGGTCACCCCGGCCTGAGTCGTGTGCCCGACGGTCAGCGCCAGCTCCACGTCGGGGTGCCGGGCGAAGGCCACATCGATCTCGCCGAGTTCGATCCGGAACCCACGCACCTTCACCTGGTGGTCGGTGCGGCCGACGTACTCCACGTCGAGCGCCGACTTCCTGCCGTCACGCCAGCGCACCAGGTCACCGGTGCGGTACATGCGTTCACCGGGCGCACCGTACGGATTGGCGACGAAACGCTGCGCGGTGAGCCCCGGCCGATTGTGGTAGCCGCGGGCCAGCGCAGCACCGGCCAGCTGCAGCTCGCCCGTGACGCCGATCGGGGTGGGATGCAACCGCCGGTCGAGCACCGTGGCCGAGACACCGCGGATGGGACCGCCGATGGTGATCGGGCCCTGCGGGCTCATCGGTTGCGGCATCAGGGTGACGATGGTCGTCTCGGTCGGCCCGTAGACGTTGTAGAAGTTGCGCCCCGGCGCCCAGCGGGCGAGCAGGTCCGGCGGCAGCGCCTCACCGCCCGTGAGGATGTGCGCGAGCGAATGCACACCCGTCGGATCGACGGTGCCGAGCGCGGCGGTGGTGATGAAGGCGTGCGTGATCCGCTCCCGGATGAACAGCTGACGCAGTTCCTCGCCGCCGACGATGCCCGCGGGGGTGATGACGAGGGTGCCCGCCCCACCGAGCGCGAACAGGATGTCGAGCATCGACCCGTCGAAGCTCGGGGTGGCGAAGTGCAGCACCCGGCTGCCCGGTCGCACGTCGTAGCGGTCGGCGCATTCGGCGGCGAAGTTCGAGATGCCGCCGTGGGTGACCACCACACCCTTCGGGGTGCCGGTCGACCCGGAGGTGTACACCACGTAGGCCGGGTTGGCCAGGCGCAGCGGCCGGACCCGGTCGGCGTCGGTGATCGGCGCGTCGTCGGTGCCGAGCACGGTGGCGCGGGTGTGTGGGTCGTCGAGCACCAGCCACCGGCAGTCACCGGGCAGCTGGTCGCGGTGCGCGAGCAGCGTCAGCCCGATCGCGGCGCCGGAGTCGGTGAGCATGTGACTGATCCGCTGCGCCGGATAGTTCGGGTCGACCGGTACGAACGCGGCACCGGCCTTGGCGACGGCCAGCATGGTCGCCACCGACTCGACCGATCGCGGAATACCGAGCGCGACAAGGCTTTCCGGGCCGATGCCCTGGCCGATGAGCAACCGGGCGAGCCGGTTGGTCCAGCGGTCGAGGGCGTCGTAGGTGACCACGGTGTCGCCCGCGCTGAGCGCCACACCGTCGCGGGCCCGCGCCGCCGCGGCGTCGAACACCTCGGCCAGGGTGACCGGGGTGTCGGGCCGGGCACCGTGGACGGGTGCCAGCGCGGTCCACTCGACCGCGTCGAGCAGGGCCAGGTCGCCGACGGCGGTGTTCGGGTCGGCGGCGACAGCGGTGAGCAGCCGCACCAGGCGGTCGCCGAGGCGGCGCGCGGTGACCTCCTCGAACAGGTCGGCGGCGTAGTTCACCGACAAGGTGATGCCGTCACCGACGCGATCGCCCGTGTGGGTCTCGGTGAAGGTGAACTGCAGATCGAACTTGGCGATGCCTGCGTCGGCGTCGACCGCCTCGATCCGCAGACCGGGCAGTTCCAGCATCCGCACCGGGTTGTTGCGCACCGAGAGCATCACCTGGAACAGCGGGTGATGCGCCTGCGAGCGCGCGGGATTGAGCACCTCGACCAGCCGCTCGAACGGCAGGTCGGCGTGGGCGAAGGCATCGAGGTCGCGGTCGCGCACGGTGCGCAGCAGGTCGACGAAGGCGCGGTCGTCGGACACCTCGGTGCGCAGCACGAGGGTGTTGACGAACATGCCGATCAGCGCGTCGAGCGCCGGATGACCACGACCCGCGCTGGCGGTGCCGACGACGATGTCGTCGGTGCCCGTCACCCGGTGCAGCAGCACCGCGAGCGCGGCGTGCAGCACCATGAACATGCTGACGTTGTTGGCGGCGGCGATCCCGCGCAGCGCCCGGTGGGTGGCGGCGTCGACCGTGCAGTCGACGGTGCCGCCCCGGTAGGAGGGCACCGGCGGGCGCGACCGATCGGCGGGCACGGTGAGCAGTTCGGGCAGCCCGTCGAGGGTGTCGCGCCAGTGGTCGAGCTGCTTGCGGATCAGCGAGTTCTCGTCGTCCTCGGTGCCGAGGAGCTGCTGCTGCCACAGCGTGTAGTCGGCGTACTGGATCTCGGGGATCTGTTCGCCGAACGGTTCACCGGTGCGGATGCCACGGTATGCGGCGGCCACCTCGGCGGCGAGCGGTTCCAACGACCACCCGTCCATGGCGATGTGGTGCACCACCAGCACGAGCACGTGCTCCTGAGAGCCCGCGACGGCCAGTTTGGCCTGGGCGGGCACCGGCAGCCCGGTGCGGTCGACGGTGATGAGCGCGGCCCGCAACGGCACCGAGACCGACAGGTCGAAGCCAGGCGCGGCGAAACGCGCGACGGCGGCGTCGACCTCGTGCGGTGTCGCACTCGCATGGAAGAGAGTGACCGCCGCGAGCTGCGGGTCGAGCACCAGCTGCTCGGGCTCGCCCGCGGTTTCCGGGAACACCGTACGCAGCGTCTCGTGCCTGCGTTGCACCGTGTGTAGGGCGGCGATGAGTGCGTCGAGGTCGATCGGACCGTGCAACCGCAGCACCACCGGGATGTTGTACGCACCGGCGGACTGGTCCTGCGCACCGGCGTTGAACCGGTTGAGGAACCACAGCCTGCGCTGGGCCGCCGAGAGCGGGATCCGTTCCGGGCGATCCTGTTTCACCAGGTCCGGGCGGCCTTCGTCGCCGGACGGCCCGGTCTCCACCAGCGCCGCGAGCTCGGCGACGGTCGGTGCGGCGAACACGGTACGCACCTCGAGTCGCACATTGCTCGCGGCCGCCAGCCGGGCGACGAGCTGGGTGGCCAGCAGCGAGTTGCCGCCGATGTCGAAGAAGCTGTCGGTGGCCGACACGTCCTCGACGCCGAGCAGCTCGGCGAACACCCTGGCCACCAGGCGTTCGGACTCGGTGCGCGGGGCGCGGCCCGCCGCGACGGTGAACTCCGGTTCGGGCAGCGCCGTCCGGTCGAGCTTGCCGACGGGTGTGAGCGGCACGGCGTCGATCAGGTTCAGCGAGGCCGGAACCATGTGCCCGGCCAGGTGTTTGACGGCGTGATTGCGCACGTCGGCCAGATCAGCCGGGACCGCGCCTTCACCCAGCTGCACCCAGGCGACGATCCGGTCGTCACCCGCGATGGTGCGCACCTCGGTGTGGGCGAAACGGACATCGGGGTGGCTGCCGAGCACGGCGCTGATCTCACCGAGCTCGATACGGAAACCGCGCACCTTCACCTGGTGGTCGCTACGGCCCAGGTAGTCCAGCTCGCCGGTGGCGGTCCAGCGCACCACGTCGCCGGTGCGGTACATCCGGCTGCCCGCGGGCCCGCACGGGTCGGCGACGAAGCGCGAGGCGGTGAGCCCGAACCGCTGGTGGTAGCCCTGAGCGATACCCGCGCCACCGATGTAGAGCTCACCGGGAACCCCGGTCACGACCGGTTTCAACCGTTCGTCGAGCACCAGGGCCCGCGATCCGCGCACCGGTGTACCGATGGTCACCGGCACACCGACCCGCAGCTCCGACATGGCTGCGATGACGGTGAACTCCGTCGGCCCGTAGGCGTTGACGAATCGGCGCCCGGGCGCCCAGTTCTCCACCAGATCCGGCGGCACGGCCTCGCCACCGGCCATCAGCCCGCGCAGGCGCGGCAGCGGCCAGCGGCTCGCGTCGATCGAGGCGAGCACGGCGGGGGTGAGGAAGGTATGGGTGATCTCCTCCCGTTCCAGCAGGGCGCCGAGTTCGTCGCCGCCGTAGACGTCGATCGGACCGATCACCATCTCCGCCCCGGAGTACACCGCGAGCAGCATGTCGAGCACGGACACGTCGAAGCTGGGGGTGGAGAAGAAGAACGTCCTGGCGAACCGGTCGAGGCCCATCCGTTCGCGCAGGTCGAGCGCGAGGCTGACCAGACCACCGTGGGTGACGGTGACGCCCTTGGGCAGACCGGTGGAACCTGAGGTGTAGATCTGGTACGCCAGGTCGGCGGTGTGGATGGGGCGGATGCGTTCGGCGTCGCGGATCGGGGCGTCGTCGTATCCGGCCAGCTCGGTGTGCAGGTCGGGGTCGTCGACCAGCAGCCACCGGGTGTCGAGCGGTCCGGCGGCCTCGCGCAGGGCGGGGGCGTCGGCGCTGGTGGTGAGCACGGCGCGCGCACCGGAGTCGGTGAGCATGTGCCGCACCCGGTCGGCCGGGTAGCGGGGGTCGACGGGCACGAACGCGGCACCGCTCGCGGCGACGCCGAAGATGGCGAGCGCGCAGTCCAGCGAGCGGGTGAGGCCGACGGCGACCCGATCGCCGGTGCCGATCCCCCGTGCGATGAGGGCGCGACCGAGCCGGTGGGCACGGCGAGCCACCTCGTCGTAGTCGAGTTCACCGACCTCGCCCGCCACGCTGCCGCCGGCGAACCAGCGCAGCGCGGGCCTGCTGGGGTACCAGTCGGCGGCCCGGTCGATGATGTCGGACAGCACCACCGGGGTGACCAACGCCGGGCCCTGCGCCGGGACGAGCGCGCGATGTTCGGCGACGGTGAGCTGGTCGATATCGCACACCAGCCTGCGCGGGTCGGCGGTCACCTGGGTGAGGATCGCCGCGAACCGGGTGGCCAGTGTCTCGATCGTCTCCCGGTCGAAAAGCTCGGTGGAGTAGACGAATTCGAAACGCTGGCCGTCGCCGTCGGGAGCCACCCGCAGTTCCAGGTCGAACTTGGCGCGGGCGATGTCGAGCTCCTCGGCGCGCAACCGCAGGCCGGGCAGTTCCAGTTCCGGTGCGCTGTCGTCCTGCATGCTCAGCGCTACCTGGAACAGCGGGTGCCGGTTGTTGGCCCGGCTGTCGCGGCCGAGCGCGTCGACGACCCGTTCGAACGGCAGGTCGGCGTGCGCGAGCGCGGCCAGCTCCGAATCGCGGTCGGCATGCAGGAGTTCGGTGAAGCTGGCGCCGGGGTCGACGTCGGAGCGCAGCACGAGGGTGTTGACGAACATGCCGACCAGCTCGTCGAGCTGGATGTCGGTGCGTCCGGCGACCGGGGTGCCGATCGGGATGTCGCGACCGCCGGTGACCCCGCGCAGCAGCACCGCGAGCGCCGAACGGACGACCATGAACAGGCTGACACCGGTGTCGGCCGCCAGCTCCTCCATCGCCGCACGCAACGGCGCCGACACCGGGCACGTCACGGTGGCCGCCGTGCCCACCGGTTCGGCCGGACGCGGCCGGTCGAACGGCAACGGCAGTTCGTCGGGCAGTTCGGCCAGCGTCTCGCGCCAGAACGCGAGCTGGGTGGCGGCGATGCTGTCCGGATCGTCCTCGGCGCCGAGCACGGCCCGCTGCCACAGGCTGAAGTCGGCGTACTGCACCGGCAGCGGTTCACGCACCGGGACACTGCCGCCGGCGCGCGCCACGTACGACACCGCGAGATCCTTGGTCAACGGGCCGAGCGACCACCCGTCCGCGGCGATGTGGTGCACGACCACGCCGAGCAGGTATTCCTGAGTCCCGGTGCGCAGCAAGGAGACTCGCAACGGCGTCTCGTGGGTCAGGTCGAAGCCCTGCCTGGCGAACTCGGCGAGCACCTCCTCCGCCCGTGCGGGATCGGTGTCGACGGGCTCGATCGCAGGCACCGACCCGGCCGTCGGCAAGATCACCTGCTGGGCGCCCGAGAGGTCCTCGGGGAAGACCGTGCGCAGCACCTCGTGGCGCTGCACCAGGTCGGTGACCGCGCCGCGCAGGGCGTCGATATCCAGATCGCCGCCGATTCGCAAGACGAAAGCGATGTTGTAGGCGCTGGATTCGGGTGACAATCGGTTGAGGAACCACAGTCGTTGCTGCGGCAGCGACAGTGGTATGCGTCCCGGGCGCGGGGTGTGTACCGCCAGCGCCACCCGCTGCGTCCGGGGCGCTTCCGCGATCAGACCGGCGATGCCCGCCACCGTCGGCGCCTCGAAGATCTGGCGTACCGGCAGATCCACCTCGAAGTCGGCGTGCAGCGCCGCGGCCAGCCGGGTGGCGAGCAGCGAGTTGCCGCCGATGTCGAAGAAGCTGTCCTCCGCGCCGGGCACCGGCCTGCCGAGGATCTCGGTGAACACCGCGGCCACCCGCATCTCGAGGTGGGTACGCGGTGCGCGCGATCCGCCTGCCGCCGCGAATTCCGGAGCGGGCAGGGCCTTCCGGTCCAATTTGCCGGCCGGTGTCACCGGCATCCGGTCGAGCACCGCCAGCGCGGCGGGCACCATGTAACCGGGCAGCCTGCCGCGCGCGGTGTCGAGCACGGCCGACGGTTCGATCGGCCCGTCGGCGGTGATGTAGGACGCGAGCCGCTGCTGACCGTGTTCATCGACGTGCACCACGGTCGTCGCCGAGCGCACCCCCGGGTGTTCGCGCAGCACATGGTCGATCTCACGCAGCTCGATACGGAAGCCACGGATCTTGATCTGGTCGTCGGCGCGCCCGAGGAAACGCAGGCGTCCGGTGGCGTCGGCGACCACGAGATCGCCCGTCCGGTACATCCTTTCGCCCACCCGGCCGTGTGGATTCGCGACAAAGCGCTGTGCGGTGAGCCCGAGTTTGCCCAGGTACCCGCGTGCCACACCGGGACCGGACACATACAGCTCACCCGGAGTCCCCGGCGGCACCGGGTGCAGCCGGGAATCGAGGACGAACAAGCGCATCCCGCGCACGGGCACACCGAGGGGCACCGGCTCGCCGGGCACCATGGCGGCGCTCGCGGTGACCGCGACGGTCGCCTCCGACGGACCGTACATGTTGTGCATCCGGTAGCGACCGGCCCAGGTGTCGACCAGTTCGTCGGAGCAGGCCTCGCCACCGACGATGACGGTGTTGAGTTCGGGGAACTCACCGGCGGGCACGGTCGCCAGGGCGGCCGGGGTGATGAAGGCGTGCGTGATCCGCTCCGAGCGGAGGAATCCCGCCAGTTCGGCGCCGCCGTACAGGTCGGCCGGGGCGACGACGACGGTCGCGCCCGCGGCGAAGCCGAGCAGCAGCTCCAGCACCGAGGCGTCGAAACTCGGTGAGGAGAAGTGCAGGGTACGGGCGGCATCGGTCACCCGGAACAGCTGGGTCTGCTCGCTGGCCAGCGAGGAGATGCCCGCATGGGTGACGACGACCGCCTTGGGCAGACCGGTGGAGCCCGAGGTGTAGATCAGGTACGCGGGCTGGGTCGGCCGCATCGGGTGCGTGCGCTCGATGTCGCGCACAGGCGCGGCCGAGCGGTGTGCGCAGTCGGCTTCGAAGGCGGCGGTCCCGAACACCAGCCATTCCGGTGCCCGGCGGTGCTTGCCGACGGTGGTCGGCAACGCGGCGAGGTGTTCGGGCAGGGTGAGTCCCAGCACCGCACCGGAGTCGCCGATCATGTGCGCGATGCGCTCGCTGGGGTACGCCGGGTCGACCGGCACATACGCGGCACCGGTCTTGGCGACCGCCCAGATGGCAATGATCGATTCCAACCCACGCGGCAACGCCACCGCCACCACCGACTCGGGGCCCGCGCCGTGTGCGATCAGGCTGCGCGCCAACCGGTTCGAGCGCTCGTCGAGCTCCCGGTAGGTCGTGTCGAGCCCGAGATAACGCACCGCGACCGAATCGGGCAGGCGCTGGGCGGTATCGGCGAGCAGGCGGGCGAGGGTGTCGGCCGGTTCGGCCGGTGCGCCCGCCACGGGCACGAGCCGCGCGATCTCGCGACGGTCGAGCAGGGGCAGGTCACCGATCGGTTCCTGCGGCGCGGCCAGCGCGGACCGCAGCATGGTGGTGAACCGGCGGGCGATGGCCTCGATGGTCGAGCGGTCGAAAACATCGGTGGCATAACCGAATTCGGCATACAGCGGGCCGTCATCGTGGTTGTCGCGCACCTCGAGTTGCAGATCGAACTTGGCGACACCGGTCTGTACCGGCACGAGTTCGGCGGCCACACCGGGCAGTTCGACGCGCAGCTCGGGGGTGCGGTCGTAGGACAGCATCACCTGGAACAGCGGATGCCGGTTGGTGGACCGGTCCGGGTTCACCAGTTCGACGAGCCGTTCGAAGGGCACGTCGGGGTTGGCGAAGGCGTCGAGGTCGGTTTCGCGGACCTGGTCGAGCACCCGGTCGAAACCGGCGCCGAGGTCGACCTCGGTGCGCAGCACGAGGGTGTTGACGAACATGCCGACGAGTTCGTCCAGCGCCGGGTCGGAGCGTCCCGCGATCGGGGTGCCGATGGTGATGTCGGTGCTGCCGCACACACGCGCGAGCACGGTGGCCAATGCGGCGTGCAGCACCATGAACATGCTCACCCCGCGGCCGCTGGCGAGTTGGGCTGCTGCCCGGCGTGTTTCGGCATCGATGGTGAAGGCGACCGTGTCGCCGCCGGTGGTCCGTCGCAGCGGGCGCGGGCGGTCGAGCGGCAGGTCGAGCTGATCGGGCAGTCCGGCGAGGGCCCGGCGCCAGTGCCCGAGCTGACGCCCCAGCGGTGCCTCCGGGTCGGTCTCGTCACCGAGCAGTTCCCGTTGCCACAGTGCGAAATCGGCGTACTGCACGGGCAGTGGCGTCCACCGTGGCGCGTTGCCCTCGGCGCGGGCGGCGACGGCGGTCATCAGATCCCTGGCCAGCGGCGCGACCGACCAGCCGTCGCCACAGATGTGGTGCAGCACCACGACCAGCAGATGTTCGTCCTGGGCCAGGCGGTACAGCACCACCCGCAGCGGAGTCTCGCCGCGCAGGTCGAAGCCGCGACCGGCGACCTCGGCGACGAGGTCGTCGATCCGGCCGTCCACGTCGTGCGCGACGAGATCGGGCGCCACGGCGGCGGCTGGATGGATCAGCTGGTATGGGCCATCGGGGCCGTCGGGAAAGCTGGTGCGCAGGCTTTCGTGGCGGTCGAGAACGTCGCGCAGGCCGGCCCGCAGGGCGGCGAGGTCGAGCCGACCGGTCAGCCGCAGTGCCAGCGGCATGTTGTAGGCGGCGGCGTGTTCGGCGAACCGGTTGAGGATCCAGAGCCGCTGCTGGGCCAGCGACAGCGGCACCCGTTCCGGCCGGGTCGCGGGAACCAGTTCGGGCGTGGAGGTCTCGGGCCGGTGGGTGCTGATGTACTCGGCCAGCGACGCGATGGTCGAGTACTCGAACAGGTGCCGGATGCTGATGCTCGCGTCGAGGGTGGTGTTGATCCTGGCGACGGCGCGCGCGGCGACGAGCGAGTTGCCACCGAGGTCGAAGAAACTGTCCTGCACGCCGATTCCTGTGCCGTCGAGCGCGAGCACCTCGGTGAAGATCTCGGCGAGCGCGCATTCCAGCTCGGTCTGCGGTGCGTCCGCGCCCGTCGTCACCCGCACACCCACCTCGGGGGCGGGCAGTGCCTTGCGGTCGACCTTGCCGTTGGCGCTCAGCGGCAGTTCGTCGAGCACGACCAAGGCCGAGGGCACCATGTAGGAGGGCAGCGCCCGGCGCAGCGCCGCCATCAAGGCCGCCACCTCGGGTGCGGCGGCGCCCGGCGCCGCGACCACGTAGGCGACGAGTTCGTCGTCGCCGGTGCGGCCGGTGCGTGCCACGCAGACGGCACGGGCGATACCGCCCTGGGCGAGCAGCGCGGACTCGACCTCGCCGAGTTCGATGCGCAGACCACGGATCTTGACCTGGAAGTCGGTGCGCCCCAGGTATTCCAGGACACCGCCGTCGAGCTGCCAGCGGGCCAGGTCGCCCGTGCGGTACATGCGTTGCCCGGGGGTGAACGGGTTGGCGACGAACCGGTCGGCCGTCAGATCGGGCCTGCCGAGGTAGCCGCGCGCCAGCTGGGTGCCCGCCAGGTACAGCTCGCCGACCACGCCGGGCGGAACCGGGCGCAGCTGCGGATCGAGCACGTAGGTCTTGGTGTTCCACACCGGCGACCCGATCGGCACGGTGGTCGCCCCGACCGGGCACGGCCAGTAGGTGACGTCGACCGCGGCCTCGGTCGGCCCGTACAGGTTGTGCAGTTCCGGCCCGCGCAGAGCGGCATGGAAGTGGGCGACGGTGGCGCCGGGCAGGGCCTCACCGCTGCAGAACACCCGCCGCAGGTTCGCGCCGCCGCGCACGCGGGGATCGGTGACGAACAACGACAACATGGACGGCACGAAATGTGCTGTGGTGACGGACTTCTCGGTGATGATCCGCGCCAGGTACGCCGGATCGCGGTGCCCGCCGGGTGCGGCGACGACCAGCCGCGCCCCGACCTGCAACGGCCAGAAGAACTCCCAGACCGACACGTCGAAGGTGGCCGGGGTCTTCTGCAGCACGGCGTCGCTGTGGTCGAGCGGGTATTCGGCCTGCATCCACCGCAGCCGGTTGACGATGGCGGCGTGCGTGACCGCCACCCCCTTCGGCTTACCGGTGGAGCCCGAGGTGAAGATGACGTAGGCGGGGTGTTCGGGCCGCAGCGGCGCTCGGCGGTCGGCGTCGGTGATGGGGGCGATGTCGTGCCCGGTGACGTCGAGCGTGTCCAGATCCACGCGCACAGCACCCGCGGGCAGCCGTACACCGTCGCGAGCGGCGGTCAGCACACATACCGGCTTCGCCTGTGCCACAACGGCATCGATGCGATCGACCGGATGTTCCGGATCGATCGGCAGGTAGGCGGCGCCGGTGGCGAGCACGGCGTACATGCCGATCACCATCTCGATGCTGCGGTGCAGGCACAATCCGACGGTGGTCTCCGGGCCCGCACCGCGCGCGATGAGTTCGCGGGCCAGCTGGTTCACCCGTTCGGACAGTTCGGTGTAGCCGATGACGCGGTCACCGTACTCGAGCGCGACGGCGTGCGGGCTGCGTCGCACCTGATCGGTGAACAGCGAGACGAGCGTGCCGGTGGGCACCGGGATCTCGGTGGCATTCCATTCCCGCAGCACGCGGTCGCGTTCGGTCGCGGTGATGGCGTTGAGCGCACGGGCCGGGCTGTCGGGGGCGGCGGCCAGGAACCGGGCGAGGAAGTCCAGGTAGCGGGCGTGATGCGCCGAGTTCTCGGCCTCGCCGTAGAGGCGGGGGTTGGCCTCGAAGTCGAGCTGGATGCGGCCGCCGTCGCCGTTGTAGATATTGATGGAGAGGTCTTCGACGGGGCCGGTCGCCAGCACGTGCAGCTGACCGGTGATGTCACCGAATTTCAGCTCGTCGTGGAACAGCATGATGTTGACCATCGGCCCGAAGAAGCCACGGGCGTCGCGCGAGTAGCCGCAGTCGCGGCGGATGTCGTCGGAGCGGTAGCGCTGGTGCCGCAGGGCGCCGGTGATCTGCAGCTCGGTCTGGCGCACCACGTCGGCGACGGTGGTGTTCTCGTCGAAACGCACGCGCAGCGGAACGACGTTGGACACCACACCCGCCGAGCGGCGCAACGCCACGGTGGTGCGCGCCGAGACGGGCAGGCTCAGCACCACGTCGGGATTGCCGGTGACCGAGCAAACGTAGGCGGCGAGGGCGGCGACGATGAGCGCGGAATTGGCCGAGTTGTGCGCGGTGATCGCCTGCGTGAGCAGGGTGTCGAGGTCGGTGTCGAGCACAGCGGTCGCGCGGTGACGGCCGGGATCGTGGGTGTCGCCGGTCGCGGTCACCGACGACAGCGTCATCGGCTCGCCGACACCGGCGAGCTGCTGCATCCAGTACTCGCGGTCGGCGTGGAAACGGCTGGACTCGCGGTAGCGCGATTCGTCGGCGTAGAGGTCGACCAGTGCGGCGGCGCGCGACACGGAGGGTTCGCGCTGCTCGCCGATCGCGGTGTAGATCTCGGCGGTGCGCGCGAGCGCGTTCATCGCCCCGTATCCGTCGATCACGATGTGGTGACCGCGCTCGTACCAGAACCAGTCGCGCTCGCCGATGCGCAGCACCACATTGATGGTGAGCGGCTCGTTCTCCATGTCGATGGGCGTGCTGGCGTGCTCGTTCATCCACCGTAGCGCGGCCGCGCGCGGATCGGGCTCGCCGCGCAGGTCGATGCGGGCCCAGCCGGGTCGCCAGCTCGGATCGACCCGCTGATGGGGTACGCCGTCGATCTCGAGTAGGCGCACGTGTCCCACCTGGGATTCGGCGCCGAATCGCTCGATGGCGTAGAGCAGCCTGCCCGGGTCGAGATCACCGTGCAGTTCCACGTAGTGGGCGATCGTGAGCGGAATGTCGGGCCTGATCCGTTGCGCGTACCACAGCGCCGTCTGACCGGGCGACAAAGCGAACGGCTGGCTCGAGTCCTCGTCGGTGACGCATGAGCTGACGCGGTCGGTGGCCAATGAACTCATCAAGCACTCCGTTCTGGTGTGTCACGACTCCCCGAGCAGCGCCCGGGCACACGACGGCCCAGGGCGTGGCTATCCACGCCCATGATTCGGAGTACTCCGGCGGCCGGATGGCTACCGATCTGGATTTATTTCGCGCTCAACGAATTACACCCCTGTAGCAGCAACTCGATGCCGCTTCCCCCGGGCTGAAACAAACCGCTTATTCAGAATTTCCCGAGCTGCGCATAACCTGCGTCTGGTTCTCTCGGTGGCGGCGGGCCAAGAGCAGTCCCGCGCCGATCGCGGTCAGGATAACGGACGCCAGTTCGGGCGCCGCACCAGTCCTGGTCGCGATCGTCGCCGTGTCGCGCAATGGTAACTGGGCGACCAGCGCCGCGGGGACGACTTGGTCGGAGTGCTGCGTGAGAGTGCCGTCGGCGGTGATGATCCCACTGACCCCGGTGGTTGCCGCGACCACGAGCGCCCGCCCGTGCTCGACCGCGCGCACCCGAGACATCGCCAATTGTTGATACGTCATCTCACTCTCGCCGAAGGTGGCGTTGTTGGTCGGGACGGTCAGCAATTGCGCGCCCGCGGCAAGGGATTCCCGGAATGCCCGGTCGAAGGCGACCTCATAACAAGTGGCGACGCCGATTCGGACATTCGCGGCAGTGACGGTGCCGTCGCCGTGGCCGGGTACGAAATAGCCCGCGCGATCGGCATAGGAAGAGAACAAACGGAAGAAGCTTCGCATCGGCAGGTATTCACCGAACGGCTGAATGATTTTCTTGTCGTGGCGCTCCCCCGGTCCGGCGGCACCGTTCCAGACGATCACCGAGTTCGTGGTGGTCCGGTCGCCGTTCACCAGGACCGCGCCGACGAGGATCGGGGCACCGATGCGCTCCGAGGCGCGGGTGATGACGGCGGCGGCGTCGGCATTGCGCAGCGGGTCGATGTCGGAGGAGTTCTCGGGCCAGATCACGATGTCCGGTTTGCGCTCTTGGCCGCGTGCGACGCTGTCGGCCAGTTCCTCGGTGCGCCGGACGTGGTTGTCGAGCACGGCGCGGCGCTGGGCGTTGAAGTCGAGGCCGAGTCGCGGCACGCTGCCCTGGATGGCGGCGACCGTCACCGTGCGCAGGCCGTCGTCGGGGGCGGGCAGGGTGGGGCGCAGCGCGAGCCCGGCCAGCGGCGCGACGATCACGGCGAGACCGGTCAGCGCGATGCCCTTGTCGACAGTGCGCTGCCCGGCGCGCACCCGCAGCACGAGGGCGGCGAGCGCGGTGCCGGTGAGGGCCACCGCGAAGCCGATCAGTGGGGCGCCACCGTAGGCAGCCAGGGGCAGGTACCACCCGTCGGCCTGCCCGAAAGCGATTCTCCCCCACGGAAACCCACCGAACGGAACGTTCGAGCGCGCCCATTCGGTCGCCGTCCACGCCAGCGCCAGCCACACCGGCCACCCGGGCAGCCTGCCGAGCCACCGCGCGAGCACACCCCAGAGCCCGAAGAACACCGCGCACGCCGTCGACAACGCCAGCCACGGCACGGGGCCCACGTAGATCCCGGTCCACGGCAGCAACGGTAGGAAGAACGCCAGCCCACCGAGCATCCCGTACCCGAATCCGGCCCGCACCCTGCTCGTCCCGTAGACCGCGAGCGTCAGCAGCGCGACGGCGAAGGGCGCGAGAAACCACAGCGGCCGCGGCGGAAAACTGGCGAACAGCAGAAATCCGCCGAGCGCCGCCGCGACCATCCGCCAGAGCACGGCCCCAGCCGTCGCCGTCCCCACCGCTCGATCGGAATCGGCATCGCCTTCGGGCCCCGCGCTCCGCTCCGACGGCGACGTGCCGTCGGGTCCGTGCGTGTCACTCGTTTCGGCTGCGGGCCGGTCCGTCGACCTTCCCGGCTCAGCGGAGCGACCGTCGACGGCGCCCACTTCCGGTGTGGAAGGACTCTCGTGCTCCTTGTCACCGGGATAGGCAGGTCCCTCGGCCGATCCCGATGGCTCGGTAGGTAGGGGCCGGTCGCCGGTGGCGGGGTCGATCATGGTGTCGCGCTCCGTGATTCGTGGCTGGTCGGCTCAGGCCGCGTAGATGGTCGTGCCGTTGTGCACGGTGCGCAGGCAGGTCGGCAGGGGCGCGTCCGGGTCGAGGGCCGGCAGGCCGGGGACGCGCGAGCGCGGGTCGGTCGACCAGCGCTGGACCGTGTCGGCAGCGGCGGCGACGACGAGATCGCCCGCGTCCCAGATCGCGTACGACGCGGGGGCACCGGGGACGAGGGTGCCCGCCATCCCGTCGCGGACACCGCCCGCGCGCCAGGCGCCACGGGTGGCGGCGGCGAAGGCGGCGCGCGGTGAGAGTCCGTGCCCGGAGGTGCGGTGGTGCACCGCGGCACGGATCTGCTCCCAGGGATTCAGGGTCGTCACGGGAGCGTCGGAGCCGATGGCCAGTGAGATCCCGGCGGCCGCCATCGCGGCGAACGGATTGAGCCCGGCGGCGCGCTCGGCGCCGAGGCGGGTGGCGTACATGCCGTCGGTTCCGCCCCAGGCGGCGTCGAAGCCCGGTTGCACCGACAGGATCACTCCGAGCCGGGCGAGCTGTTCGATCGCGGCGGCGTCGGTCATCTCGGCGTGCTCGACCCGGTGCCCGCGCGCGGCGACGGCAGGGCCGCCGAGTTCGCTTGCGACCCGGGCGAATCCGTCGACCACGAGGTCCATGGCAGCGTCGCCGATGGCGTGGAACCCGGCCTGGATCCCGGCTTCGGTGCAGGCGCGCAGGTGGTCGGTGACGGCATCGGCGTCGAGGAAGTTCTTCCCGCAGCCGGCGGCGTCGGCGTACGGTTCGCGCAGCAGCGCGGTGTGTGAGCCGAGCGACCCGTCGACGAACAGGTCCCCGCCGAGTCCGTGCACGCCGAGTTCGGCGAGCAGCGTGCGCGCCTCGTCCGCGCCGCGCACGGCCTGGCCCCAGTAGGCGCGCACCTGCACGCCGTGGTCGAAGGCGAGCAGTTCGCGCACGTCGTCGCGGCTGGAGATGTCGGGTCCGGCGCATTCGTGCACGGCCGCGATGCCGTGCGCGGCGGCGCTGTCGAGGGCGGCGGTGCGGGCCGAATCCCGTTGGGCGCGAGACAGTCCGGCCAGGGCGACGGCACGTACCCGGTGGTGGGCGTCGGCGCGCAGCGGTTCGCCACGGTCGCCGGACTCACCGGCGGCATCGAGCAGCGCCGAGGACGCGACCGCCGAGTGCGCGTCGATGCGCGCGAGGTAGACCAGCCTGCCCGGCCCCGCGGCCTCGTCGAGTTCGGCGACCGTCGGCGGCCGCTGCTCGGGCCAGGTGGTGTCGTCCCAGCCGTCGCCGATCATCACCCCGTCGGGCTGGCGCGCGGCGTGTGCGCGCACCGCGTCGAGGAGGTCGGCCAGCGAGTGCGCGCCGCGCAGATCCAGCCCGGTGAGCCGCAGTCCGAGGGCGGTGACGTGGACGTGCGGGTCGACGAACGCGGGCGCGACGAACGCGCCGTCGAGGTCGATGATCTCCGCGTCGGGATGCATGGCACGCCCGGGCGCCTCGGCGCCGAGCCACACCACGGTGCCGTCGGTGACCGCCATCGCGGTCGCGTCCGGGGAGCTGGAACTGTAGAAACGACCGCCGATCAGCAACTGGGTACTCACGGTGCCCCAGTCTGCCGTATCGGCGGATCGTCAGGTCGGCAGGGACAGTACGGCGCACACGTCGGCGTCGCCGAGTCCCGCCGGTGTGTGTCCGCCCGCTCGGGCGGCGATCAGTTCCAACCGCCACGCGGCGGTGGTGAAGTCCGACATCGACTGT
The DNA here is from genome assembly GCF_040655475.1 of Nocardia sp. NPDC050413. Taxonomy (NCBI): domain Bacteria; kingdom Bacillati; phylum Actinomycetota; class Actinomycetes; order Mycobacteriales; family Nocardiaceae; genus Nocardia; species Nocardia sp. NPDC050413. The sequence goes on from NZ_JBFAJZ010000001.1 coordinate 1,255,896, forward strand.
CCGGCAGCGGTACTCGCTCGGCGTACCGCGTCGGCCAGTTCTTCGCTCACCGTGACGGTGATCTGCTCGGTGGCCATGCGGGTCACTGTAGACCGTCGACCGGTGCGAGTGTCAGCGGTTCAGGCGGAACCGAGCGCACGCGGACCACGAGTGTGTCCGTCGTCATACCACTGGCCGACGACATCGCCGTCGACCACGTCGCCGCCGGCATCGACGACCACGCCACGGTAGGGCGCGGGCGCGAACGAGGGCAGCGGGCCGAAGCGCCTGGTACCGAGCTTCTCGAGCACCGGCCGCAGCAGCGCGCGGGTGGGCGGGAACAGGGCGAGCAATCCGAGCACGCCGGTGACGAGGCCCGGCACGAACAGCAGCACCGATCCCGTCGCGACGAGCAGTCCGTCGGCGACCGCGCTCTCCGCGCTCACCTCACCGCGCGAGGCCCGGCGGAACCGGTCGAACACCCGTCGCCCCTGCTTGGCGAGCAAGGCCAGTCCCACGCCGGAGACCGCGACGAGCACCAGCAGCGCCCAGCCGACGCCGATCACCTGGGCGAGGCCGACGAGGGCGGCGATCTCGACGACGAGGTAGAGCACGAACAGCAGGGCGGTCATGGTGATCCTTTCGGACGATCTACCCGTTCAACGCACGAGCCCGCGTTTTTTCTCCCGGCCCGTGGCGGATCACTCAACCGCCGGGCCGCACCAGCCCGGTCTCGTACGCCAGCACCACCGCCTGTACCCGGTCGCGCAGCCCGAGTTTGGTGAGCACCCGGCCCACATGTGTCTTCACGGTGGCTTCGGACAGGAACAGTGCGGCGGCGATCTCGGCGTTGCTCTGCCCGGCGGCGATCTGCTCGAGCACCTCGCGTTCGCGGACGGTGAGCACGTCGAGCACCGAGGGGTCGCGCAGCCCGGCCGGGTCGTCGGCGACGAGGCGGTCGAGCAGGCGTTTGGTCACTTTGGGTGACACCACGGCGTCACCGGCGGCGACGCTGCGGATCGCCGAGACGAGATCTTCCGGCGGGGTGTCCTTGAGTAGGAATCCGCTCGCCCCCGCGCGTAGCGCGCCGAGGGCGTGTTCGTCGAGGTCGAAGGTGGTCATCACGAGCACGCGCACGCCGTCACCGGTGGCGACGATGCGGCCGGTGGCGGTGACGCCGTCGACCACCGGCATGCGCACGTCCATCAGCACGACGTCGGGGCGCAGCTCCCCGGCGCGGCGCACGGCTTCCTCGCCATTGGCCGCTTCGCCGACGACCTCGATGTCGGGGTGGGCGCCGAGGACCATTTTCAGACCCATCCGCATGAGTTCCTGATCGTCCACCACGAGCACACTGATCGGCATTCCCTCACCCTAGCGGGGTGATTCAGTCGGTTTCGGCGCGCAGCGGGAGGCGGGCGCTCACCTGCCAGCGCCCGTCGGGCAGTTTGCCCGCGTGCAGGGTGCCGCCGAGCACCGCGACGCGTTCGCGCATGCCCACCAGGCCCATACCGCCACCGTGAATCGCGCTCTCCCGCACGGGGATTCCGCCGCTGTCGGTGATCTCCACCAGGATCTCCTCGGTGCCGCGCTGCACCCGCACCACGGCCTTGGCGCTCACACCGGCGTGCCGGAGGGTGTTGGTGAGCGACTCCTGCACGATGCGGTGCACGCCGAGGCTCACCTCGGGCGCGATGTCGTCGAGTTCGCCGGTGAGCTCGAGGTCGACGGCCAGGCCCGCCTCACGCATCATCTGCGCCAGTTGCGCGATGCCCGCGCTGCCGTGCTGGGGTAGCAGTTCGGGTGCGTGTTCGGTGCGCAACAGGGCGACGGTGCGGCGCAGTTCGCGCAGGGCGTCGCGGCCGGTGCCCGCGATCGTCGACAGTGCGCGTTCGGCGGCGTCCGGGTCGGTGCGCAGGGCATATTTCGCGCCGTCGGCCTGCACGATGATGACGCTCACCGCGTGCGCGACCACGTCGTGGAGTTCGCGGGCGATGCGGGTGCGTTCGGCGGCGACGGCCTCGTGGGCGCGGCGTTCCTTGTCGTAGTCGGCGACGGCCAGCCGCGCGGCGACCTCGGCGTCGTAGGCGTGCCGGGCGCCGTTGAACTCCGCCAGCGTCCAGCACAGCGCGTAGATGGCGCCGACCAGGATCAGGTCGCCGCCCTTGGGCTCGCGCACCAGCAGCACCGACAGACCCAAATCGAGGGCGAGGAAGCCCACGTAGATCAGCCCGTCACGGCGTCCGACGTAGGCGACCAGCGTGTAGAGCATCACGCCGAGCCCGATCAGCGCCACGTGCGGTGCGGTGCTCTCGTTCAGCAGGTAGGCGGTGAACGTGCACAGCAGCGACAGCACGAGCAGGGTCGCCGCCATCGCTCGCGGGTACAGGCGGCGCAGTGCCACCGGCATCGGCAGCAGCACCGACAGCACGAGGTAGACGACCTTGTTCCTGGCCTCGCCCACGCCGAGAACGTCGAAGCACAGCAGCATCACCGCGAGGAGGGAGTCGGCGACGATGGGTCGTCCACGAAGCCACAGACTGAACCGGCGCACCGGCCAAGCCTAGGCGCCCGCTGGCTTTCCGGCCGTGATCTTGATTGCCTTGACGCGTGCAACTCGGAGACTGGACGGTGCTACTGGTGGCCGCGGCGGCGGCGGGCTGGGTCGACGCGGTGGTCGGCGGCGGCGGGCTGATCATCCTGCCCACCCTGTTGCTGGTCGCCCCCGGCATCGCACCGCAGACCGCGCTCGGCACGAACAAGATGGCCGCGCTGGCGGGAACGGCCACGGCGGTACTGACCTTCGCGCGCAAGGTACCGATGCAGTGGAAGGCGCTGGTGCCCGGTGGCGTGATCGCCGCGATCACCGCCGCGTGCGGTGCGGCGGCCGTGTCGCTCATCGACCGGGAACTGTTCATCCCGATGGTGATGGTCGTGCTCGTCGGCGTGGCGATCTTCGTGACGTTGCGACCGAAGGTCGGGTTGACGATGGCGACGCACCCGCCGACGCGACGCAAGGTGATCCTGGTCGTCGCGCTCGCCTCGGGCCTGATCGGCCTCTACGACGGCTTGCTCGGTCCCGGCACCGGAACCTTCCTGATCATCACCTTCGCCACCCTGCTCGGCACCGAGTTCGTGCGCGCCGCGGCGATGGCGAAGGTCGTCAATTGTGGTTCGAACGTGGGTGCGCTGCTGTATCTCGGTGCCACCGGGCACGTGCTGTGGGGGCTCGGCGCGGGCATGGCGGTGGCGAATATCGCCGGTGCCGTTGTGGGTTCGCGGATGGCGCTGGCCAAGGGCGCGGGCTTCGTCCGGGTGGTGCTGCTGGTCGTCGTCGTGGTGATGGTGGTGCGGCTGGGCTGGCAGCAGTTCGCCTAGCGCACCGCGTCGGGCTGGGCGGCCAGCCACGGTTGCAGGACCCGCGAGGTGGTCTCGTGGATCTTGCGGTGCAGGCGTTCGCCGTCGTCGATGCTGTGCTGCGGTTGCTGGAACAGCACCGTCAACGCGCCCGAGACCGCGCCGACCACGGCGCCGACCAGGGCGGCCGCGCCGACCTCGTCGAGTTCGTGGGGAAACGCCAGGTGCAGTTGCCTGGCGATCTCGCGCTGGGCGACGAGCTGGGCATGCGCGGCGCGACCGCTCACCGACGGAACGGTGCGCGACACGCGGGCGCGCAGGGCGGCGATGCGGGCGCCCAGATCGTCGACGAGGTGTTCGCCGGGATTGTCGCCCGCGGCGCGCAGGGCACGCAGCAACACCTCCACGGGTCGCTCCCCCGGCCTGCGGGTGGCGATGGCCGCGACCGCCGCGCGCACGCGGTCGTCGGGTTCGGGGAAGAGCAGTTCTTCCTTGCTGGCGAAGTAGTTGAAGAAGGTCCGGGTGCCGACCTCGGCCGCGGCCGCGATTTCGGCGACGGTGGTCTCCTCATAGCCTGCTGCCTCGAACAATTCGACGGCGGCCAGCAGAATCGCACGACGGGTTCGTTCCCTTTTTCGATCGCGGAGGGCAGATGGCGGCACGGCGGGCACCCTACGGCATCCGCGGGTTCCCCGGCGGGAGGATCGGGGCCCGCGCGTCACGGTTGTCGCTGCCACGGCCCGGTTTTCACGCGGGCGTGGGCACGTGTCGGTGGGAGCCGCTAGCGTAGGCGCGGTGAGTACCACGACTTCACACGAGGTGGACGAAGAGTTCCGCGCGCTCGGGCTCGCCGCGCTGGCCGAGGCCGCGTTGTCGGCGGCCCGCGCGGCGGGCGCCGAACATGCCGATCTGCGGGTGCAGCGGTTGGTGACCCAGTCGATCCGGTTGCGCGACGGCCGGGTCGAGGCGGTCACCGATGCCACCGAACTCGGGTTGGCGGTGCGTGTGATCGTCGATGGCACCTGGGGTTTCGCGTCCCACGCCGCCCTCACCCCCGACACCGCCACCGAGGTGGCGCGTCGCGCGGTGACCGTCGCGCGAGCGCTGCGTTCGCTGAACCGGGAGCGGGTGGAGCTGGCCGACGAACCGGTCTACGACGACGTGTCCTGGGTGTCGGCCTACGATCTCGATCCGTTCGCGGTGCCGACGGCCGACAAAGTGGCGCTGCTGCAGGACTATTCGGGGCGGTTGTCCTCGGCCGACGGTGTCGACCACGTCACCGCCTCGGTCTTGCAGGTCAAGGAACAGACCTTCTATGCCGACACCGCGGGATCGTCGATCACCCAGCAGCGGGTGCGGTTGCATCCAGAGCTCGAGGCGGTGACCGTCGATGCCGCGTCCGGGGTGTTCGAGACCATGCGCACCCTCGCCGCGCCGGCGGGTCGCGGGTGGGAGTACGTCACCGGTGCCGACGGAACCTGGGACTGGGCAGACGAACTCGCGCGGATCCCCGGCTGGCTGGCCGAGAAGGTGAAGGCCCCTTCGGTCGAGGCCGGGCCGACCGATCTGGTGATCGACCCGACCAACCTGTGGCTCACCATCCACGAATCCATCGGGCACGCCACCGAGTACGACCGGGCGATCGGCTACGAATCCGCCTATGCGGGTACATCGTTCGCCACTCCCGACAAGCTCGGCACCCTGCGCTACGGCACCCCGATCATGCACGTCACCGGTGACCGCACGCAGGTGAACGGGCTGGCCACCGTCGGCTACGACGACGAAGGTGTGGCGGGCCAGCGGTGGGATCTGGTGCGCGACGGTGTCCTCGTCGGCTATCAACTCGACCGCGTGTTCGCCCCGCGCCTCGGCCTGGACCGCTCCAACGGCTGCTCCTACGCCGATTCGCCGCACCATGTGCCGATCCAGCGGATGGCCAATGTGTCGCTGCAGCCGGATCCCGACAACGACACGAGCACTGCCGAGCTGATCTCGCGGGTCGAGGACGGTCTCTACGTCGTGGGCGACAAATCCTGGTCGATCGATATGCAGCGCTACAACTTCCAGTTCACCGGACAGCGGTTCTTCCGGATCCGCAACGGGGAGTTGGCCGGTCAGGTGCGTGATGTCGCCTATCAGGCCACGACAACCGATTTCTGGGGGTCGATGGAGGCGGTCGGCGGGCCGAGCACATGGCAGCTGGGTGGGGCGTTCAATTGCGGTAAGGCTCAACCGGGTCAGGTGGCGGCGGTGAGTCATGGTTGCCCGTCGGTGCTGGTGCGCGGGGTCAATATTCTCAACACCCGGACGGAGGGCGGCCAGTGAGCGCGAGTGTGTTCCCGGCGGGCGCGGTGGTCGAGCGGGCGCTTGCCGCGTCGACGGCCGACGAGGCGATCGTGCTCGTCACCGACGCGCACGAGGCGTCGCTGCGGTGGGCCGGTAATTCGATGACCACCAACGGTTCGTCGGTGTCGCGGTCGTGGGCGGTGATCTCGATCTTCCGCGACGGACCGAACTCGGCTCGCGTGGGCTCGATCGCGTCGACCAGCGTCGATCCGGCCGACATCGCGGCCGTGGTGCGGGCCGGTGAGGAGGCCGCGCGCACGGCCGAACCGGCCCAGGACGCCATGCCGCTGCTCGAGCCGACCGAGGACGATTCGGACACCTGGGAGCAGGCGCCGGGCAGCACCGGGATCGACGTGTTCGCCGGGCTGGCCCACGATCTGTCGGCCGGGTTCGACGGCGCCGACCGGCTCTACGGTTTCGCCCACCACCAGGTGCACACCACCTGGCTCGGCACCTCGACGGGCATCCGCCGCCGGTTCACCCAGCCGACCGGGTCGGTCGAAATCAATGGAAAGCGCGGGGAGGGCAGCGATCTCGCCAGCGCCTGGGTCGGCGTCGGGACACCCGATTTCGTCGATGTGGACACACCCGGGCTGCTGTCGGAGCTCTCGCGGCGGCTCGACTGGGCCGCCCGCCGGGTCGACCTGCCCGCGGGCCGCTACGAAACCCTGTTGCCGCCCTCGGCGGTCGCGGATCTGATGATCTACATGGCGTGGAGCATGGAGGGTCGCGGCGCCCAGGAAGGGCACAATGCGTTCGCCCGGGCGGGCGGCACGCGTGTCGGTGAGCGACTCACCGACCTCCCGCTCACCCTGTACTCCGACCCGAAGGCGAGCGGCCTGGAGTACCGGCCGTTCGTGGCGACCCCCTCGTCGTCGGAGTCGCTGTCGGTGTTCGACAACGGTCTGTCCGCGCGGCGCGTCGACTGGATCTCCGACGGCACCATCGAATCGCTGATCTACCCGCGCGCCGCCGCCGCCGAATTCGGCACCACCGCAACGGTTCCCGGCGAGAACCTACTGCTCACCGGCGGCAGCGACGCCACCCTGGACGACATGATCGCCCGCACCGAACGCGGCCTGCTGCTGACCTGCCTGTGGTACATCCGCGAGGTCGATCCGGCCACCCTGCTGCTCACCGGCCTCACCCGCGACGGCGTGTACCTCGTCGAAGACGGAAAAGTCACCGGCGCGGTGAACAACTTCCGCTTCAACGAGAGTCCTCTCGACCTGTTGCGGCGGGTCTCGGAGGCAGGCGCGACCGAGATCACCCTTCCTCGCGAATGGAAGGACTGGTTCAGCCGAACGGCTATGCCGCCCTTGCGGATTCCGGACTTCCACATGTCGTCGGTGAGCCAGGCGACGTGAGTTTCGCAGGGGCGGCGTGCACGTCTGCACCGCCGCCCCGGGACTCGTCATCGCGACTGGACCGGGCCTAGCCCCAATTGGCGAGACTGGTGGCGCTTCCCTCGGGCAGGTGCAGGATCACGTCTGCTCCCTTGATCGTGTCGGGGTCCAGGGGAAAGTAGCCCTGCTCAGGTCTTGTATCGGTGCGGATTTCGGCAGTGTCGAGGGTGCCGGCGGCCACCAGTCCCCAAGTGGACGTGGACTTCTGGAGGATGCCCTCGTAGGTACCGGGGTCGGGCTCGCCGAGTTCCAGGCCGGTGCTGCGGCCCAGGCTGCCGAGGACCGCCTGGTAGCGCTCCCCCATCAGGGCCGCGACGATCGCGCCGGCTCCCGACCAGGTGAGGTTCATCGGGCCCATTCGCATGATGCTCGAGGTGCGGCGCAGGTGGAGGTTGTGGGCGCACACCAGGGTCGGGCCGCGTGAACTCTCGACGGTGCGGATGTCGAGCAGATTCTCGGCCATGAGGGCGTCGCGGGTGGCGGACAGGGCCGACCAGCGATCGTCGTCGGCGTGAGGGTCGGCGGCGCGGGCGTGGTAGCGCAGCACGCCGAGTCCGGTGGTGAGATGGATTGCTGCCCTGCGCCATTCGTCGAGTGAGGTTGTGGCGATTCGTTCCGGTGCCCGGGTACGGAGGCGGACGAGCAGGTCGTCGGCGATGACGCGCAGGCGCGCGGCATCGGTGCCGGCGCCGACCGAGATCGTCCGGTCCATGATCGCCTCGGTGCGGTTCCACCGGTCGTCCTCGCCTGCCAGCTCGCGGATGCCGAGGTCGAGTTGCATGTAGTCGCAGGCATATTCGAGGTAAGGGCGCGGACTCGGGGCGTACATGGTTTCCATCGCGCCGTCGAAACCGTGGATGCTCACGCGGTCCGCGGGTGCCAGTTCGGCATTGTGGGCGCGCAGCCAGGTCACCAGTTGCCGGTTGGCGTCGAAGGCGCCGAAGCCGTGGGTGAAGCCGGTGCGCATCACCTCGTCGAGGGTGCCGACACCGTGGCGGACATAGTCGTCGATGGTGAGTGCGGCTGTGCGGCAGGTTTCCAAGGCGATGGAGCGGAACCCGCGGTCGACCAGGTCGGCGAACAGGTTGTTGCGCAGGGCTGCGAAGCCCGGCTCCTTGTGGGTGGGTTCGCCGAAGGCGAGGAGCTCGCAGGTGGAAGGGATGAAATCCCAGATCTTCTGACTCATGTGGGTACATCGTATCGTTGAAGAAACGGTGTAAACTTCGCCCTTCTGTACAGGGTAGATGCCGGGTAAAGTCTCAAATCGTGAGGCACCTGCGACCGACGGACCTGGCCCGTGAGCACGGCATTTCCACCCAGGCGGTGCGCAACTACGAGCAGGACGGGTGTCTTCCGCCCGCCGACCGCACCCCCACCGGATACCGGGTCTACACCGATCTCCACGTCGTCGCCTTGCGTACCTACCTCACCCTGATTCCGGCCTTCGGGCATGCCGTCGCGAGTCGCGTGATGCGTGCGCTGCACGATGATGATCTCGACGCTGCTCTCACCGAGGTCGACCGTGCTCATGCCCGTCTACTGGAAGATCGCGAGACTCTGACCGATATCCGCCGCGCGGTCGACCACCTGGCGAACGAATCACCCTCTCCCACACCGAATTCCGAGACCGCGTACACCATCGGTGAACTAGCCGCCCACCTGCGGCTTACCCCGGCCACTCTCCGGGCTTGGGAAGCGGCGGGCATTCTCTCCCCTGTGCGCGATTCCGGCACCGGTTACCGGCTCTACACGTCCACCGACCGCCGTGACGCTCACCTGACGACGATCCTCCGTCGTGGTGGTTACCGTCTTGATCACATCGCGGCCGTTATCGCTCAGATTCGTGCCGCGGGGAGTACCGAGGCGCTTACTGCTGCTCTGACCGCATGGCAGGCGAAACTGACCGAGCAGGGTCTTGCGATGCTGGATGCGGGGGCGGTGCTTCGTGGTTATGTAGCCGAGCTCCGCGCGTAAGTGTTTCTTCTGGAACTGCATTTGCGTGTGGCAAACCGGTGGGCGGCGGTATCGGGCGAAGCTTTTCACGTACCGCAGGCCGGTCCTACGGACGGCTCGAGTGATGCCACCTGCCGCACTTTCGGGCGGGCGGAACCACTGCGGTGTTTTGTGCACCACAAAGGTATTGGGCTGTATTTTTGGAGCGCTGGCGCGCTCGAGCGCGGCCCCTGGAGGGCCGCGCGAACAGCGCTCGAGACTCGCGCTTCGCGCATGC